>CAWGCO010000005.1:0-255903 GCA_963821105.1 uncultured Acidimicrobiaceae bacterium | reverse complement strand
CAGCGTCACGAGCGCGGTCTGCCCCGCCCGCGCCGAGATCCCGAGCCGCTCCCCCACCAGCGCCGCCGAGACGACGGGGCGCTCGGCCAGGATCTCGATCACGCGCCACGCCGCCGCGTCGGCCCGCACGCCGTCGAGGCGGGCGCGCCACTGCGCCAGCAGCGTCTCCGAGCTCGACATGAGCCCGGCCGCGGCGTCGCTGGAGCGCTCGAGCGCGCGCGGCGAGCCACTCCACCCACGGGTCGAGCTGGCCCAGGCGGAACAGCGTGAGGCCGGCGAGATACCCGCCGGGGTCCCGCGCGATGAGCACGCTCACCGGCGGCGGCAGCGCCACGCCGAGGCGCCGGGCCAGCAGCCAGCCGATCAGCACGCGGCCGATGCGGCCGTTGCCGTCGCCGAAGGGATGGATGATCTCGAACTGCGCGTGCAGGACGGCGGCCTGGGTCACCGGGTCGAGCGCGTCGTCGTTGGCGAACGCCACGAGATCCTCCATGAGCCCGTGCACCAGCTCCGGCGGCGGCGGCACGAACGCGGCGTCCCGCGGCGACGTCCCGCCGACCCACGACTGCTCCGCTCGATACGCGCCGACCAGATGCCGCGGCAGCCCGCCCCGCTGCTCCATCAGCGCTCGATGCCACGACCACAGCAACTCGTGCGTCAACGCGTCCCCCGCCGAGCGCAGCGCGTCGACGACCGCCGTCAGGTTGTCGGCGACGTAGCTGGCGGCGTCGGAGAGCGCGCCGCCGATCTCCGCCGCGGCCACGTCGACCAGCGGCGTCCGGATCCCCTCGATGTACGACGACGCCACCCCCTCGGAGCGCAGCAGCAGCATCGCCACGGGCTCGAAGCGCGCCGGCCGGTTCCCCGCCGCCTCGATCGCCCCCGCCGCCCGCTCGGTCAGCCGCACCGCCCGCACGCTGCCGAGCTCGAAGCCCTGCCCGGCCAGCGGCGCGGGCACCCACGCCCGCAGCCGGGCGCCGTTCCACGTGATCGGCACCTCCCGCCCCCGCCCCGACCCTTCGCCAACCACAGCCATAAATGAAGCTTATCTAGATATCCTTCCGTAACTGTCAGACTTCCGGAAGGCTACCGCGATCACGCCCGCCGCAGTCGTCGCACGAAGACGACGGCGGTCGCCACCACCAGGACCGCGAGGACCGCGGTCAGGACCACCTCCCACGGGGCGAAGGCTCCGGACATGTAGAGATGGCAGCTCTGATACGTGCCGGCGTTCAGGTGGGAGTTGGCCCCTGACCCTCCGCAGTAATAGACGCCCGGCGGCGAGGGGCTGTCCGGTGTTCATCCCTCTCCAGGCGATCACGCTGGCCTTATCCCGTCAAGATCCGGCCGACCCCGGGCTCCGGCGGACCCCGCCCCGGCCCCGGCGCGGCGGCCGATGCGAAGCTGGCGGGGTGACCACCATCAGAGACCTCCGCGCCGACGACTGGGACGGCTGGCTGGCGCTGTGGTCGGGATACCTGGCCTTCTATCGAGCCGAGCTCTCCGAGGAGACGACCCGGGCCACCTTCGAGCGGCTCTGCGCCGGCCGCGACGGCATGTTCGGGCTGCTGGCCGTCGACGACGAGGGGCGGGCGGTCGGGATGGCCAACTGCGTCATCCATGCGACGACCTGGTCCCGGCAGCCCAAGTGCTACCTCGAGGACCTCTTCGTGGCGCCGTCGGCGCGGGGCCAGGACTCGGCCGGGCGCTGCTGGCGGCGATCAAGCAGCAGGCGTCCGATCGGAGGGCGTCCCGGCGTCTACTGGCACACCCAGCAGTACAACGGCCGGGCCCGCTCCCTCTACGACCAGGTCGCACGGCCGACGTCCTTCGTCGTCTACGAGATGTAGAGGGCTCGCCCGGGCGCCCCGTCGGTCCGGCCATGACCAGCGAGGGGGTCTTGGCGACCCTACGCTTGTTTGGTGCGCTCGGGGCAGGGGGCGGTGAGGCGGTGCATTGTTCCGGCGCGCGCCGTCTTCTGTGCGGCGGCGCTGTCGGTGATGGCTGGCGTGGGGGGTTCGGCGGTTTGGCGGCCGGATCGCCGGGGTCGGCCGGAGCCGCCGGGTCCGCCGGGTCCGCCAGGGCCAGCGAGGCGGCGGGACCTCCTCCAGTCCCCCAGTCCCCCTGGTCCGGGTGACGTCGAGCTGACAACGGCATTGCCGGGCTTCACGCAGGCGGCGCCCGGAGCGTTCAACGGTCCGGTGAGCACCGACGACGCTCATCACGTACACGACCGACATCGACGTGATCAGTGAGATCGAAAAGGGCTCGGTCAGCGCGTACCTCCGCTGTTGGAGCCGTCCGTACGACGGCACGCAGGGCGTCCTGTCCGACCTCGTCGTCAAGTTCCCCGAGCCACGCAGACGACCGCGTTCCTGAACGGCCTCAAGGTCGCACTCAGCGCGCAAGCCGCGTGAGCACGTTCGCCGTCAAGTCGCCGAAGGGCGCCGAGGGCTATCTGGCGCACGGCGTGATCGTGGCGGCTCGACCGACGTCGCGGTGTCGCTCGGGCGCGGCGACTTCGCCACGTTCATCGTGGCGGCGACACCGGAGGGGAACGTGTCGCCGTCGCAGATCGAGCTGATGGCGGCCGCGCAATGGGGCGCCTTCCCGGGGACGGGCCTCTGACGGTCGTCGTCGGTCGTTTGCCGACAAGGTTCCCGCGCTCTGCCCGCCTCGGACCTGTCGAGCTCGAGCGCCGGCGGCGTCGAGGCGTTGCTCGTCGTCGTCGCTGTGGTGGTGGGGGTGGTCGTGCTGGTGCTGTGGGTTGGGGACTTCATCGGGTGGGGCGTCGGCGTCGGCGTGGGGCTGGGGCCGGTGCCGGGCTGGGGCTGGGGACGGGAGCGGGGCGGGGCCGGGCGCCGACGATTCGAGCGCTGTCGCGGCACGGGTGGGGCTCCGATGGAGGGGGTCACGGTTTCGGCTGGAGGCCACTTGGTTCCGGATCCGGGCGGCGGGCCGGGCTCCGGTCGGAGAGGGTGTCGGGGCCTGACACACCCCTTCCGTATCGTGCGCCCCGTGCCGAGCGACCCGAGGACATCCCTGGATCGCTGACCCCCACCTAGCCCCGTCGGGCCGGCCGGTAGCGTTCGGAGCAGCCCATGCCGCCACGTCGTCGCGCCGCGACCTCCACCTCGAATTTCGGCGTCGGGCGCCGCGAGTCGCACGTCGCCGACGCCTTCTACGCACGCTTCGAGGCGCCCGAGCTGAGCGACGACGAGCACGTCACGCCGCACGAGGCCGGGCGTGGCGTGTGTCTGCGGCGACGCCCGTCACATGGACGCGGTGGCCGACAACTCGGTGGCGCTCGTGGTGACCTCGCCGCCGTACTTCGCCGGCAAGCAGTACGAGGAGGAGCTCGACCGCGAGGGCGTGCCGGGGTCCTACATCGAGTACCTAGAGCTGTTGCGCGACGTCTTCGCCGACTGCAAGCGCGTGCTCGAGCCGGGCGGTCGCATCGCCGTCAACGTGGCGAACCTGGGACGCAAGCCGTATCGGAGCCTGTCGGCGGACGTCATGTCGATCCTGCAGGACGACCTCCACCTGTTGCCGAGGGGCGAGATCATCTGGCAGAAGGGCGAAGGGGCGAACGGCTCGTGCGCCTGGGGCTCGTTCCGCTCGGCGGCCAACCCGGTGTTGCGCGACGTGACCGAGCGGGTCCTGGTGGCGAGCAAGGGCCGCTTCGGCCGGGCCCTGTCACCGAAGGAGCGCCAGCGCGACGGCCTGCCGCTTCGAGAGCTCGGTCGGCGCCGACGACTTCATGGCGTTGACGCTCGACGTCTGGGACGTCCCCCCGGAGAGCGCGGTGCGCGTCCAGCACCCGGCCCCGTTCCCCGTCGAGCTGCCGCAGCGGCTGATGGAGCTCTACACGTATCGAGGCGATCTGGTCGTCGACCCGTTCTGCGGCTCCGGGTCGACGCTGGTCGCGGCGGCTCGCGCTGGGCGTGACGCCGTGGGGTACGACCTGGACCCGGCGTACGTGGAGATCGCTTTGGCGCGGCCTGGCTGGGGCGAGGAGGCGGTGGCGCCGGCGTGGCGATGAGGGGACTGCGGCATGACGCTCGCCCAGCGGCGATCGAGGCGGCCGGGTTTCGCGACGTGCGGCCGAACCGCCGGCTGCGCGGGCTCGGGCATGGCGGTGAGCTACACGGCCGTCGGGGCCGGCGGGCGCACCTGGTACTTCGACGTGGCCGGGACGAACTCGTCGTATCGGGGCGGGATGTCCAAGTCCGAGACGGTGTGGCGGACCCTCGGGCGGGCCCACGTCATGGCGGCGGGTGGCGTCGGCCCGCTGGTGGTGCTCACGACGCAGGTGCCCCGGGCGGGGACCGAGGCCGACCGCGCGCTGCGCGGCGCCGGGGCCAGGGCGGGATCTTCGACGTGGTCGACCTCCGGTCGGCGGACGGGGCGGAGCGGCTGGCTGGCGGCCTACGCCAAGAGCCGGGGTGGCGCGCCGCTGCCGGGGTTCTGGGACCGAGCAGGACCTGGCGCCGGGGTCGGTGTGAACTTGAGCGTGCGGCGGTGAACTCGCTCGTCGCCTGCGCCGTGGTGCGCGACGACCCGCCGCGCGTCTTCGTGGCCCAAGACATCGACACGCTCAACTGGGTGCTGGCCTGCCAGCTGGTGGCCAAGACGCCGGGGCACGACCTGCCGGCCGGCGAGCGCGAGGAGCTTCGCCGGGCGTTGCGGGAGGAGCGCTGGGGCGACGCCGTCTTCGCCTTCATCGCCCGCACCGGGACGGCGGTCGACGTGTACGAGAGCACCGACATGCATCTGGCCGCCGACGCCGCCGTCGGGCCGCTCGAGCTGCAGCTGACGCCGCTGTTCACCGACTGAGACTGAGCAGGCGTAGCGTCCACAGCCCACGGCTCTCGGCGAGCTCGTCGGCGAGGATTGCGATGCGCTCAGTTCGAGCTTCGAGTGCGTCGTTCGTCACTTTGTTGGCGTCGCGATCGTCGCTGTGCCCGCTCGCGTTCGATGGCGTCCTGCTCCGCCGCGATCTGCACCCGTGCTTGGAACTCCGCCTGCTGCCTGACCATCGTGTCCAGCGGCATGCGGGGCACGAGGACATAGAGCAGGTCGCAGTTCATCGCCGCGGCTGCGTTGCGCAGGGTACCGAGGCGCAGGGAGCCCTCGAGCTCCGCTCGTTCCATTTGACAGACTCGGGACGGACAGACCCCGAGCCGGAACGCCAACTCCAGTTGGCTCATCCCAAGTGCGTCGCGGATCGTCGAGATCCATCCGACCGCCGGACGCTGACCGATCTGGTGGTCGAGTCCCGCTAAGCGTTCATCGAGGCGACGTCGGCGGGTTCCTCTGATACTTCGCTGTTTCACGAAGTTGAATTGGTCTCCAATTCGACCCTCTGTTCCATTTTTGATTTTTCATTGGCAGAGGCCTCAGGTTTCGGCGCGGAAGTATGAGGCCAAAGTGGATTTCGTTGAAATGTTGAGTCCAACGTCGATTTTTTAGCTTGGGACCTGAGGGCGAGGTCCTAGGTTTTTCGAAAACCTCAACGGGGGCCTCATTTGGCGGCATTGGAACGGGTCCATGGAAAAATGCGAAATGCCGAGCGACCGGACCACCGTGACCGAGCTCGGGACCGGCCTCGGCATGCTGGGGCTGGGACTCCATCGACGAATCGGTCCGCTCCCGCTCGTCCGTCATGCACAGCCTCTCGCCGGAGAGGTGGGAGCACCTGGCGCAGCTGCGCTCCGGTGGCCTCTACGACGCGGAATTCCACGCGGCGTGGGAGAACGGCCGGGCTTTCCTCGCAGCCGCCGAGGGACTGCGTGGGCGGTTGCCCCTGGTCGTCGAGTGGAAAGGCACCGGACGCGCTCCGGGCGACGAGGTCGCGCCGATCGACCTGCGCGTGGACCACGTCTACCTGGTCAGCTGTAAGTACCTCTCGGACATCTCTGTTCAACGTGTCCCCTGCCCACGTGTTCGACCACCTGCTGATCGCCGGCCAGAGCAGGGGTCAGCAGGGCGACCCGTGGAGTGCTGCCGGCGGTGGCGACTGGTACGCCGAAGTGGCTCCGGTCGAGTACCAGGCGCTCTACGCGGCGGTCGGGAGGCCGTGTATCGAGGTGACGGTACCGAAGGGCACCGGCCCGCTCGCGCAGCTCCGCGGTGCGCGCGGACGGGTCGCGCCGGTTCGGCGGCGCTGCCGGGACTCGAAGCGACGGATGCGAACGACACCCCGAGCCAAGGCGTCGCTCCCGAAGATTCCGACACGCCAAAGCTGTTGAACGGCAGGGTTGTCGACCCAGACGCCCTGGAGGGGCTGCCGCCTCGGGCCGTCGACCTCACGAGTGCTCAGCGCGAGGCGCTGGGACGATGGCTGCGGCCCGGGTGGCCGACCGGAGTCAAAGATCTCTACGTCCACCTGTCGGACGCCGTGGCACGCGCGTCGGTACGCCGATGGGAGACCTCCATGGACAAGTCTGGCGGCACCGGCGAGGCCTTACTCTGGCGCCTCTTGCGCATCGGCAGCGCCCCTTACTTCGTGCTTGGCTCGTCGTCAGAGCGTTCGCTCCGTCTCCGCATCGCCACGTCGTGGGACTGGCGGCAGCAGTTCCAGCTCGTGGCCATCGACCTGGAGCCGCAACGAGGCGGCCAGCCCCGGGTCGGTTGGCACGCCGTCGTGCGAGACCGCACCCGATCGGAGACCGTCGAGATCACCGGTCACATCGAGGTGCGCTGGAGCCATGGCCGCTTCGGTGGGCTCCCGGAAGCCAAGGGGTATCTCGACACGGCGCACCACCAGGTGCCGGGGTACTTTCCCTTGCGATGACGGACAACCGCCCCGACTTCGATGTCACGGCGCTGTCACCTCCGCTGCGTGTGCCGCGACTCACATCCCCGGAGGTCGTGCTGCGGCCTTACGCCCAGGCGGACCTCGGGCTCGTGTGCGCGGCGTCGGCCGACCCGTTGATCCCGTCGATCACCTCGGTCCCGCGCACCTACAGCGACGAGTCGGGACGGGCCTTCATCGATCGTCAGCACCAGCGGGCCATCGACGGCGACGGCTACTCGTTCGTCATCGCGGAGAGCCCCACGCGCCGGAGCTCGCCATCGGGTCGATCGGGCTGTGGCTGCACGAGATCGAGAGCGGACGCGCCTCGGTGGGCTACTGGCTCGTCGCCCCGGCCCGCGGTCGTGGGCTCGCTGCGCACGCGCTGCGCACCCTCACGGCGTTCGCCTTCGAAGACGCTCGCCATCCCCCGCGTGCACCTCTTCGTCGAGCCGTGGAACGTCGCCTCGGCCCGCACCGCCGCAGCCGCCGGGTTCCGGCACGAGGCGACCCTGAAGGGTTGGGAACGGATCGACGGCGAGCAGCGCGACGCCGACTGTTTCGCCCTCCTGCGGACGGAGTGGGCCCCGGGCTGAGTCGCCTGCGAAACTGCGGCCGTGTTCCGCCGCGACCATCGGGACGAGGATCTAGCTCGGCGGGTCGACCATCTGATGACCGCCGTCGTGATGGTCGACCCGGATGCCCGCCTGGTTGCCCTGGCCGCGCACGTGGCACCCGACGTCGTCTACGTCAGCCCCTCCGCGGTCTTCGACGGGCCGGGCGGGCTCAGTGAGGCGTTCGAGCGGCTGCGACGTCCCGATCGCCGGCCGGCCGCGCTGCGCCGCACCAGCGTGCTCGACCAGCACCACGGGTACTTCCGCTTCACCTGGGAGCGAGTGGAGCGGGGCGCAGTCGTCATGTCAGGCTGGGCCTTCGGCTCGCTCGACGAGTCCGGGGCGATCGATCGGATCGTCGCCTTCGAGGGACTCGAACCAGGGGCTCTCGAAAGCAACACCAACACGTAGAGCAGCGGCCGGTTGCGGCACCACTGCACCACTCAGGGGAGGAACGTTGAGCGTCGTACTCGTGGAAGTCGCCGACCAGATCGGGACCATCACCTTGAACCGTCCCGAGGCTCGCAACGCCATCTCGGGCCAGCTGACGCGCGAGCTCGACGAAGCCGTCTCCGAGCTCGACGCCCGCGACGACGTCGCCTGCATGATCCTGACCGGCGCCGACCCCGCGTTCTGCGCCGGCGTGGACCTCAAGTCGCTCGCCTCCGAGCCGCGCCAGGGCCAGCAGGAACGCCAGAGTGGGCCCATCGCCCACCTCGGCTTCCTCCCGCCGCACGAGACGCCGGTCATCGGTGCCATCAACGGCGCCACCGTCACCGGCGGCCTCGAGATCGCGCTGGGCTGCGACTTCCTCATCGCCTCGGAGCGGGCCCGCTTCGCCGACACCCACGCCCGCGTCGGGGCCATGCCCGGGGCGGGGCTGACCGTCCGCCTGCCCCAGCTGGTCGGGATCGACCGGGCCCGCCGCATGAGCTTCACCGGCGACTTCGTCGACGCCGCCACCGCGCTGGCCTGGGGCCTGGTCGTCGAGGTCGTGCCGCACGAGCGCCTGCTCGAGCGCACCCGGGAGATCGCGGCCGGCGTGGCGTCGATCCCCCGCGACAACGTCCGCGAGATCCGGCGCATGTACGACGCCATCGGCGCGCTCGCCGGCGAGGCGGCCTGGCGGGCCGAGTCGGACTGGTCGCGCCGCTGGATGCAGGAGCGCTTCGACCAGTCCCGCCTCGCCACCGAGCGCGAGAACATCATGGCCCGCGGCCGGGCCCAGAGCACCGGGCTCGACGCCACTCCGGCGTGAGGGTCTACGCGGGCATGGACCCGCGCCTGAGCCTGACCGACGTCGTCGCGCACGCCCAACGCGTCGAGCGGCTGGGCTACGACGGCCTGCACGTCGCCGAGACGGTGCACGACTCCATGGCGGTCGCCCTGCTCGCGGCGGAGCACACCGAACGCATCACGATCCGCACCAGCGTGGCCCTCGCCTTCACGCGCAGCCCGACGCTGCTCGCCTACGCCGCGTGGGACATCTCCAAGCTCAGCGGCGGCCGTTTCCAGCTCGGCCTCGGCACGCAGATCCGGCAGAACATCGAGGACCGCTACGGCGTCCCGTTCGGCGACGACCCCATCGGCCGGCTGCGCGACTACGTCGGCGCCGTGCGCGCCGCCTTCGCCTCGTTCGTGTCGGGCGCGCCGCCGGCGTACGAGAGCGAGCACTACCGGGTCACGCGCCTGCAGCCCTACTTCAACCCCGGGCCCGACGCGGCGACGGCCGTGCCGCCGGTCTACCTGGGCGGCGTGCAACACCGCGCCGTGCGCCCTCGCCGGCGAGGTGGCGGCGGGGTTCGTCAGCCACCCGACCAACTCCAACCCGCGCTACCTCGAGGAGACCTGCCTCCCGGCCTTGGCCGAAGGCGCACGCCACGCCGGGCGGGACCTGACGACCGACGGGTTCGAGACGGTCATCGGGAGCCCCGGTCATCACCGGCGCGACCCCCGAGGCCGTCGCCACGGAGCGCGAGCGCCAACGCCGCCTGCTCGCCTTCTTGTACTCGACGCCCGCCTACGCACCCACGCTCGAGCTCTACGGCTGGGACGACCTCGGTCCCCGGCTGCGCGACCTCATCAGGCGGGACCAGTGGGACGACCTGGGCGGCGTCCTCTCCGACGAGGTCCTCGACACGCTCGTGTCCTCGGGCAGCTTCGACGAGTTGCCCGCCGTCCTGCTCGAGCGCTTCGCCGGCCTGGGTCAGGGCCTCATGGTGACGGCGCCGGCCGACGCCGCCGACGACGAGGCCTTCGCCGGCATGATCGCTGCGCTCAAAGCGGGCTGAATTCGGAGACGCCAATTGCGGGGACGAGCGTTACGTGTCGGCCGACCCGGTTACGGCTCATCTCTGTGAGAGCATGGACGTGACGGCCGGGGGCCACACATGATGCCGAAACGGTTCGCACGACGCGCTCTAGCGGTGACCGCAGTGGCGCCGATAGGCGCAGTGATCGTTCCGAGTGTCGCCCTGGCGGGACCCTCGCCCACTCATCGAGTCAACGGCTGCACGGTCGAGGCGAGCCCAACGCAAGAGCACCGCACCGACGGCCCTCGGTGCGAACCGCGCACACGCGGATCTCGGCCGCGCAAAACTCTCCTTCGCGAACTTGTCCGGCGCCGAGCTCACCTACGCCGATCTCTCCGGCGCCGACCTCACCTCGGCGAACCGCGCCCGCGTCGAGCTCACCGACGCCAAACGCGTCAGCGCCAAGCGCTGGCCCGCCGAGCTCGCGACGGCCGACGCCATCGACGTCAATGTGACCGGCGCCAACCTCTTCGACCGTCCACTTCCCGCACCGTGTGCCCGCGTCCGCGTTCGCCGAGCCGACAGGGCACTCTGGCGCGTCGACCCCGCTCGACACGGCGGACGACATCGCCGCTAGGTCCCCTGGCCGCGAAACGGGCAGGAGGAACGAGGCCGGCTCGAGACGACGCGCCGCCCGCCGACCGACTCAGCGGGGCATCGGGAAGATGAGCTCCTCGCTCGCCATGGCGTCGATCGCAGCCGCCCGCGCCGACTCCGACAGCGGCTCGTACCGCTCGGCCGAAGCGAGCACGCGCGGCAGCATCGCGATGTCGCCCGGCGTGCAGAAGGCCTGGACCCCCGGCGTCGACAGCGCGAAGTGGACGCCCCGGTCGATGTCCGCATCCGTGGCCGCCGGCTCGTACCACGAATGCGCCCAGCGCGAAGCCGTCTCGGCGCTGCCGGCGATGGCCTCGCTGAGCGGACGGTGATCGGCCCACGGCCGGTGCGCCACCGCCTTGATCGCCATGACGCCGACGTCGCGCGCCGCACACAGCTCCAACAGTTCCTCGGCCGCGTCGCGGTACTCGGGCCGGCCCCACAGTGCGGGGTACACGGGGAACATCACGGTGTCGAGGTCGAAGCGGCGCAACGCCTCGAGGTGCGACCGCGGCACCGACATGTCGTGGCCGGTGATGCCGGCGAACCGGGTGTGCCCCGCGTCGCGCAACGCCACGATCTTCTCGAGCGCCGCCGAGCGCCGGTCGAGCTCCTCCACCGAGGTCACTGCGTGGGCCTGGTACAGGTCGAGCACCTCGGCGTTGAGCAGGCGGCGGGTGTTGTCGAACTGGTCCTGCACACCGTCGGGGTTGGCCCGCAACGTCTTGCCGGCGACGAACAACGCGTCGCGCACCTCCTGGTCGCGCCAGGTGCGGCCCCACCACCGACTCCGCCGCGCCGTACTGCGGCGCGATGTCGAGGTGGTTCACCCCGGCGGCCATCGCGGCGCCGAGCCACTCCCCCGCCTCCTCGACCGTCGCCGCCCAGCAGGCGGCGCCCCCCAACACCGCCACGCTGCTCTCGTGCCCCGTGCGGCCCAGACGACGTCGTTCCACGCGACCCGACCCCGATCCCCCGGTCTCGACCCGACCCTCAGCCCTTGGGCTGCATGACGTTGAAGAAGGCGCCGACGTTGTCGGCGATGACGGCAAAGGTCCCGGGCTCGATCTCGGTGGGCCCGAACACCGACGAGCCCCCGAGGTCCTTGACCTTGGCCAGCGTGGCGTCGAGGTCGGCCGTCATGAAGTAGACGCCCCAGTTGGGCGGCATGTCCGCCGGCATGTCCGCGCTCTTCAGCATCATCCCGCCGACGGAGCGGTCGCCCACCTTCCACTCGGTGTACGCCGGCGGCCCACCCGGAGGGCCCTGGTCCGCCGCGCCCCACCCGAAGACCGCCCCGTAGAACGCCTTCGACGTATCGAGGTCGGTGGTGATCAGCTCGCTCCAGCCGTACGTGTTGGTCTCGTTCGCCAGCTGCGCACCGATGTGCTGGTTCGGCTGCCACAGCCCGATGACGGCACCGAGCGGGTCGGCCAGGATCGCCATGCGTCCGGCGTCCATCACGTCCATCGGCTCGGCCAGCACCGTGCCGCCCGCCGGCGCCACCTTGGCCGCCGTGGCGGACGCGTCGTCCACGTTGACGTACGTCATCCACATCGGCGGGAAGTCCGGGTTCATCTGCGGCCCGATCCCGGCCACCGTCTTGCCCCCGATGTCGCAGACCGAATAGCCCCCCGCCTCGGGCGGCCCCTCAGGGCAGTTCCAGCCGAACAGCCCGGCGTAGAACTTCCTCGATCCCGCCAGGTCGGGGCTGCTGATGTCCACCCACGAGGGGACGCCGTCGTCGTAGCGCTCGAACTCCATGGTGCGTGCTCCTTGTGCTCAGGCCCCGGGTCTTCCGACGGTTCCGACCGTACCCGATCGGTCCCTCCCCAGCACCGGTGAGGGTGAGAAGATCACGGGAATGTCGCATTCCCCATTGCCCCGGTGAGCCCGAACCCGATCGGCTCGCGGATGGAGCAGCTGGCGCAGTCGCTGGCGGAGCGCGTCGTGCCCATGATCATCGACGCAATCGACATCAACTCGATCATCGAGAAAGTCGACATCAACCAGGTCGTCCAACGCGTCGACGTCGACGACATCATCAACAAGGTCGACGTCGACAAGATCGTCGAGCGCGTCGACATCGAGGCGATCATCGACCGCGTCGACATCCAGAAGATCATCGATCGCGTCGACATCAACAAGATCATCGAGGGGATGGACATCGACGCCCTGGTCGAGCAGACCGAGCTCGGCTCGATCATCGCCCGCTCCACGACCGGCATCGTCACCGAGATCCTCGACGTGATCCGTGCCCAAGGCGTCGGCCTTGACGACTTCGCCCTGCGCTGGGCCAACCGCCTGATCGGGCGCGGGAAGAAGATCGCCGACTGGCCGGTGGGACCACCCCTCTGCGTCCCGCCCCACGGCGGCGTCATGACGATGCCCGCCCCCTCCCCCGAGCTGACCGTCGGCCGGCAGGGCCACTACGCCGGCGCGGTGAGCCGGCTCGTCGCGTTCGGCGCCGACGTCGGCGCCTCGTGGGGCCTCTACACGATCGGCGTCGCGCTCTTCGACACCTTCTTCCACCTGGTGACGCGGCGCACCTACAACCTGACCAACCACCAGATACTCGCCCTCGTCATCCTCGTGGTCTGGGAGTTCCTCTACTTCACGTACCAGTGGGGCGTGAGCGGACGGACCATCGGCATGGCGGTCTTCGGGCTCCAAGTGGTGACCGTCGAGGGCGCCCGGATCACCATGCGTCAGGCCGCCGTGCGCACACTCGGACTCGCCCTGTGCATCGCCACGCTCGGCATCGGGTTCCTCGGCATCCTCTACCAACGCGAGCGCCGTGCCCTCGACGACCTCGTCGCCAAGACCGCAGTCGTCTACTCCTGGGACGCCCGGGCGGCCCGGCTGCGCTGGATGGCCCGGACCGAGAACCCGCAGCAGCAGCGCCTTTCCGCACCAGCCGCCCCACGACCAACCGGCAGCGCACACCGCAGCCTCCTAGCGACACGCAGAGGCGGGACCGGAGACCGGGCGCCCCCTCTACGATGCCGGTCCATGTCCTTCACCGAAGTCACGAGACCGCACCCCGGCGTCGCCGTGGTCACGCTCAACCGTCCCGAGCGGATGAACGCCATGGCGTTCGACGTCATGATCCCCTTCCGCGACGCGCTGCGCGAACTCGGGTCGGACAACTCGACACGGCTGGTCGTGATCACGGGCGCCGGCCGTGGCTTCTGCTCCGGGGCGGACCACGAGAACCCCGGCTCCATCCCGCACATCGACGGCCTGACGCTGCCCACCATCGCCCTGCGCTCCATGGAGATGCTCGACGACGTGATGGCCACGATCCGGCGTCTGCACCAGCCGGTCATCGCGGCGGTCAACGGCGCCGCCATCGGTGGCGGCTTCTGCCTCGCCCTCGTGGCCGACATCCGCCTCGCCTCCGAGGACGCCTATTTCCGCGCCGCCGGCATCAACAACGGGCTCACCGCGGCCGAGCTCGGCCTGAGCTACCTGTTGCCGCGCTCGGTCGGACAGTCGCGCGCCACCGAGATCATGTTGACCGGCCGCGACATCGACGCCACCGAGGCCGAACGCATCGGCCTCGTGTCACAGGTCGTGCCGACCCCGGAGCTCCTCCCGGCGTGCTTCGCGCTGGCCGACCGGATCAACGGCTGGAGCCGGACGGGCGTCGAGCTCACCAAGCGCCAGCTCTGGAACAGCCTCGACGCCGCGAGCTTCCAGTCGCACATGGACGCCGAGGGGACGTCCCAGCTCTTCGTCCGTTGCCTCACCCGCAACTTCGAGGAATCCGTGGCCGCCCGCAAGGAGGGGCGCACCCCGGTCTTCACCGACTGAGGGGTCTATCCGTGTGCGGTCGGCCGGTCGAGGCGCGGGCAACGTTCAAGGGCGCCCTTCGGCTTGGTGAAAGCGCCGCTTGGACACAGAGTGCTGTACCAGTGGACGTCGAAGAGGTTGGCCCGGTTGACCTTGGCCTGGTACATGAATGCCTCAGCCAGCTCGGCGCGCGAGAGGTTGGCGCCGATCATATTGGCGAAGGTGAGCTTGGCCCCGGTGAGGTTCGCGTTGGAAAGGTCCGCGCCGGAGAGGTCGGCGTAAGTGAGCTCGGCGCCGGAGAGGTTCGCGAAGGACAGTTTTGCGTTGGAGAGGTTCGCGCGGGTGAGGTCCGCACCAGGGCAGTCGGTGTGGTGCTCCTGGGTCGGGCTCTCCACCACCGTGCAGCCGCCGACACGATGAGTGGACGAGGGCCCCGCCAGGGCAGTACTCGGAACGACCACCGCACCTATCGATGCCACCGCGGTAACCGCCAGAACGCGTCGTGCGAACCCTTTAGGAATCATGTGTGGCCCCCCGCCCTCATGTCCATGCTCTCACAGCGACGAGCCGTAACCTGGTCGGCCCAAACGCTGCACGTGTTGTCCTTCAAAGACTCAAAGCAACCGGCGTCGGCCGATGGAGTCGCCGGACTCAGGCCGTGTTGACGAGCTGGTGCGCTGCCATGTCCAGGTAGGCCCGCAGCTCCTCGGCGTCGGCGTCGCCGATCCGGCCCTCGGCATGCAGGCCGGACAGCGCGGCCTCCATGTGGCGCAACCAGGCATCGCGCTCCGCCGGCCCGATGACGAACGGAGCGTGGCGCATGCGCAGGCGCGGGTGCCCGCGCGTCTCGTTGTAGGTCGACGGGCCGCCCCAGTACTGCATGAGGAAGAGCGCCAAGTGGTGCGCCGACTCCTCGAGGTCGTCGGGGTAGAGCGGGCGGAGCAGCGGATCGCCGGCGACGCCGAGATAGAAGCGGTCGACGAGGTCCACGAAGAAGGACTCGCCGCCGACCCGGTCGAAGAGAGCGTCCACGGGGTCGAGAGTAGAGGCTTTAGAATGCCCCCTGATCCGCGGCCGTAGTTCAATGGTAGAACCTCAGCCTTCCAAGCTGATGATGCCAGTTCGATCCTGGTCGGCCGCTCTCTCAACTGGCGCTGTTGCACGCGGGCATCGGCCTCTGCGCACCGCTAAGCGCGCGTTACTTCGCCAACCTCGAGCTGTACACGCTGACGACGAGCAGCCATGCGGCCGAGATCATGAACGCCACGTTCAGGACCATGGCGATGGCGGCGACGTAGAGACCCGAGATGGAGCCGGAGAGCAAGACCACGGCTCCGATTGCCTGCGCCAGGTAGAGACAGGTCCCGATCACCAGGCGCTCTTTGCTCGGCCTCGACCCGAACTTGAACGCCTGGCGGAAGCCGTACAAGAAGATGCCCGCTCCGGCCACCGCGAACACCAGCAGTTCCGTGCCGACGGCCGTGTGATCCTGACCCGGCAGCAGGACCAGCCCGCACGTCACGAAGATCGAGGTCAGTCCGGCCAACGTGTTGATGGCCCGGTATTTGTGGGTCGCATCCTTGGTCATGTCCTCGAGGTTCTGCGACAGCGCGATGGAGAGGGAGACAAAGACCAGACCGGTCAACGCCGCGACACCGCCCCCCACCATGATGAAGAAGCTGTTCCACAGCTCCGGCTTGTAGATATCAGCGAGCATGGTACGAGCCGCTCGTGCTCACGGCGTGCTCGCGGCGGCCTCGGCTTGCGAGACCGCCCAGGCGGCGTTGACCAGGCCGATATGGCTGAAGGCCTGGGGAAAGTTGCCCAGCAACTCCCCGCTCGAGGCGTCCACCTCTTCGGCCAGCAAGCCGACGTCGTTGACGAAGGCTGCGGCCCGCTCGAAGACAGTGTGGGCGCGCTCGACTTGGCCGGCCAGCGCCAGAGCCTGGGCCAGCCAGAAGGTGCACAGCAAGAACGTGCCCTCTTGGCCGTCGAGGCCGTCCGCGGCCCGGTAGCGGTAGACCAGGCCGCGCTCGTCGGTGAGACGGTCCGCGGTCGCTTCGATCGTGCCCAGCACCATCGGGTCGTCGGGCGGGAGGAACCCGACGAGCGCCACCATCAGGCTGGAGGCGTCGAGGTCCTCGGAGTCGAACGTCTGGGTGAACGAGCCGATCTTCTCGCTCCATCCCCTGGTCAAGATCGCCTCGCGAATTTCGTCCTTGGTGCGGGTCCAAGCCGGGACCCGGCACGTCGCACCGAGACGGTCCGCCATACCACTGGCCCGGTCGAGCGCGACCCAGCACAAGAGCTTCGAGTGCAAGAAGTCCCGCGGGTCACCGCGTAGTTCCCAGATGCCGTGATCCTTCTCCTTCCAACGTTGCGCGGCGGCGTCCGCCAACTCCACGAGGAAGTGCGTCGTGGCCGGGGTCAACGCAGGGTCGGCGCCCCATTTGGTCTGGTCGGCCAGTGGCCCGACCCGCTGCTCGACCGGGTCGAAGACGTGGTCGGAGAGCCGAGAGACCGCACTCAGCAACTCGCCGTAGACGTCGAGCTGGGCCTGGCGCCAGGCGTCGTTGCCGACCCGCACCGGCGCGGAGTTGCGCCAACCCGCCAGGTGCCCGAGTTCCCGTTCGCTGAGGTCTCGCTCTCCGCCGACGCCGAACATGATTTGCAGATCGCCCCTCGACTTGAGTGATCCGGCCGCCGAGGTCGTCACGTAGTTGAAGAACTGGTTCGCTTCGTCGGGGCACGCCGCCACCCACAACGCCTGGATCGTCAAGGATGCGTCCCGGACCCAGGCGTAGCGGTAGTCCCAGTTCCGAGCTCCTCCGACGACCTCAGGCAGTGAGGTCGTGGCAGCGGCGCAGATGGCACCGGTCGGCTGGAACGAGAGCGCTTGCAGCACCCGTCCGCTCTGGTGAACGAGCTCCTGCCACGGGCCCACGTAGGCCTGATGCAACTCCGACCACGACTGCCAGGCCGACACCGTGTCGGTGAAGCGCGCCGCGATGTCGTCCTGTGACCAGGCGCCGATGGTCCCGGGGTCCTCCTGTGTCCGATGCTGGAGGGCGAATCCCACTTCTTCACCTTGGCGGAGCGGGAAGCGACCCGACGCCGACGATTCCTTCAGTCGTAGGGCGACCGGGCTCGACAGCATCAGGACATCAGCGCCGCCGTGGGCCAGAAGTCCGCCCTCGACAGCCTCCAAGAGGGGAGACACCAGGCCGTACTCGGGCCTCGGGCTGTACTCGAGTTCGAGCTCGACCTCGCCCTCGCTGCACGACGCCCGCCGCAGCAGCACATGCGGTGCCTCCCGGCCCAGCTCGTGCCCGCGGTTGCCTTCGCCCGTGGCCAGTGCGTCGGACACGACCACGGTTCCCGTTTTCGTCCGGTAGGTGGTCTCCACGACCATGGTGCGATCCACGTAGCGACGAGTTACCGCTGTGGTGTTGACCGCGCGCAGCGACCACGAGCCGGCGCCGGGATCGAGCAAGCCGGCAAAGACGGATGGGCTGTCGAACCGCGGGAAACACAGCCAGTCGATGGATCCGTGGAGGCTGACCAAGGCCGCACTGTGCCGATCCGACAGCAGGGCATAGTCGGCAATGGCGGTCGACTTCACCTGCCGACTCGGATTCACGGTCGAAAGTGTGGTCGGAGTGGCCCGCTTCGGCAACCTCCCGTGCGCACCCCCGCCGTGGCCTCCCTATGATCGGCGCCGCCACGCCGAAGGACCAGGGGGACTGTGACGACCGAGACCGAGTCAGCGTTCGGGGAGTTGATGCGCACGGTCACCGAGACGCACGCTCGGCTCGTCGGACAGCTCCAGGACGACGAAACGACCCTGCTCGAGGCGCACAAGTGGATGTTGTCGATCCTCCAGGTGGCCGGCGACGTCTTCCTCTGGGCGGACCCGGCGCGTCCCCGTTTCGTCGACATCGTGGGCCCGTACAAGAAATGGGGCGGCGACAACGCCGACGCCTACTACTGCTACATCCCCATCGATCCCACACGGACCTATCGGGTGATCGTCGAGCCCGGCGACGCCGTGTACCTCTCCCTGACCGTCTACGGCGGCCCCGATGACGGGCGGTACTCCGAACGGATCGTCGGCGCCGTCAACAGCCGCGACGCCGCCCCTCGCCCGGACGGCACCTTCCACATCGTCCTGTCACCACAACGACCCGACGAGCCCGGCGTGGCCTGGATCGAGCTCCAAACCGACGCGGTGGCCGGGATCACGCGCGACTACCTGGAGGACCCCGTCGGCGGGCGACGGGCGGTCTGGCACATCGAGGCCGACGACGCGCCGGCGGTGTTCCGCCAGGACGACGCCGACCTGGCCCGCCGCCTGCGGGCTATGTCGACCTGGGTGCGCGAGCAGGCGGGCATCGTGCCCTTGCCCCCCGCCACGCCCAATGTCATCGATCCGCCGTACCCCGTGCCCACGGCGACCTTCGGCTGGGCGGCCGGCGACGCCGCGTACGCCATGGGCGCCTTCGAACTCGACGACGACCAGGCGCTGGTGATCAAGGGCCGCTCCCCCGACTGCGTCTTCTGGAACATGTGCCTGTGGAACCGCCTCCTGCACACGTACAACTACGACTACGAGCGCGTGACGATCAACGGGGCGCAGGTCGCCTACGAGCCTGACGGCTCGTGGACGATCGTCGTGGCCGCGCAACGACCCAACCACCCCAACTGGGTCTCGACCGCCGGCCACCGCAGCGGCCGCATCTGGTTCCGCTGGTTCCTCCCCTCCGACACGCCGGAGCACCCGCGGGTCGAGGTCGTGCCCGTGGCCTCGTTGTGACCGGTCGCCCGCCTCCCGTCCGGATCGACGACCTGGCCGAGCCTGTGTTCAGCGAGGAGGCCCGCGCCATCCTCGACTTCATGAAGGAAGCCGGGTCGCAACTCACGCTCGACCCCGCTGCGCTGATGGACGCCGCGCGCGTCGAGACAGGGCTCGACGAATTCGGCTCGGAGGACTTCGTGCCGCGCCTCGAATTGCTGTGCCGGACCATGGCCGACGAGGGTGGCTTCAACGCAGCCGGCATCTTCCAGCAACACACGCTCATCGCCGGCCTGCTGAAAAACCGCCTCCTCATCGAGGACCTGATCGCCCGCCACCCCGAGATCCTCGACGAGGAGATCAGCGCCCCGATCGTCATCTGCGGCCTGCCGCGCACCGGCACGACCCACCTGCACAACCTGATCTCGGCGGACCCCGCCGTGCGGTCGCTGCCCTACTGGGAGAGCCTCGAGCCGGTCTTAGCGGAGAGCGAGTTCCCCGCGCCAGGCGAGCCGGACCCACGTCGGGAACGGACGGCCATGGCCCTGTCGTTCCTCGACGTGGCGATGCCGTACTTCAACCGGATGCACGAAATGACCGTCGACCACACGCACGAAGAGATCCAGCTCCTCGCGATCGACTTCTCGAGCATGTTGCTGGAGACGACCGCACCGATGCCGACGTGGCGCGACGCCTACCGGGCCCGGGACCAGCGCCCGAGCTACGCCTATCTTCGGCGCGTCCTCCAGGTGCTCCAATGGCTGCGCGGCGGGACCCGCTGGGTCCTCAAGTCCCCCCAGCACCTCGAGCAGTTCCCGGTGCTCGTCGAGACGTTCCCCGACGCCACCTTCGTCGTCACCCACCGTGACCCGGTCTCGGTGACGACGTCGATGGTGACGATGCTGGCCTACACGATGCGCCTCACCCGTGACCACGTGGACGTGGCCGGTGTCGGCCACTTCTGGGCGGATCGCCTCGAGCTCATGCTGCAAAGCTGCGCCTCGCAGCGCGACGTCCTCCCGGCCGCTCAGACCATCGACGTCCACTTCGACGAGTTCATGGCCGATGATCTGGCCATGGTGGCGCGGGTGTATGACCTGGCGGCCCAACCCTTCGGCCCCGACTCCCGGGCCGCCATGCGCAGATTCATGGACGCGCACCCGCGGGGCAAGTTCGGCACGATCGACTACGACCTGGCCCAGTTCGACCTCGACCCCGACGAACTGCGGCGGGCCTTCGCCTTCTACACCGAGCGCTTCGCCGTCACTCCCGAGACCTGAGGCGCCGGATCGGCTCCAGCGCCGACCCCGGCCCGGAACGCGCTCAGCGGATGACCGAACGACCGATGCGGCCCCAGCGCCGCGCCACGTGGACCACGAGATACGCGGTCAAGAGCAGCGCGGCGGACACGTGCCACCCGATGGAGCGGAACGGGATCCCCACCGAGCGCGGGTCGAGGATCACCTGGTTGCCCGTGATCAGGTCGTACGTCCCCGAGACCAGCACGTTGAGCGTCAAGAGGGCCAACACAACGTCCGACCACGCCAAGCGGCCCCGCCGCCGCACCCACGTGCGCACCCGGGGCAGGTTCCCGACCAACCGCGCCACCGTGTGGCGGCGCTGGGCGACGTGCACCACCACGAGGCCGACGAACGCCGACCCGATCACCAGGTGTGGCCACCCCTCCGTGATCGCCGTTGCGGTGGCGAGCGCGGCGGCGAACGTCGCCAGCAGCAGGATGTGGACCGCCAGACGGGTTCGCGTACGCCGGCGCTGGGTCACCTGGGCCACCGCAGCGCCCGGTGACGGCGAGGGGGTCTCGGTCGTCACCGGGCCGGTGTCGCTGCGGATGGTCATGCGAGTGCGAGTTACTCCATCGGCCGGGTGGCGATCCCGCGCGGCTCACGCCCCGCCAGCACCCACCCGATGAGGATCGCCACGGCGGGCATGGCGATCAAGATGAAGAAGAGGTTGTTCCACGGGACGTGGTGGATGATGTCGCCGACGCCCCCTTCGAGCGGGTTCGAGCGGAACCAGCCGAAGAGCCCGACGTAGGCGGCCACCGTCCCGAGGAGCGCGCCGAGGAAGGCCAGTCCCCCCGCCGTCACCGCCGTCAGACTGCGCCGGGTGCGCGAGCTCGCACCGGTGGCCGTCAGCGTCCGCAGCTCGCTCGCCGTCTCGCTGCGGATCAGGCCCACGCTCATGGCGAGGACGCCGAGCGCCAGCGCGATGCCGAACACGGTCGCCCAGTTCACGATCTCCGACGACGCCGGGGCGTCGTTCTTCGACTCGATGCTCAGGTCGCCCGACGCGGCCAGCGAGTTGGCGCTCGTGAGCTGGGCCTGGGTGATCGTGCTGTCCGACACGAGCATCCAGCCGTCCAGCCCGTTCTGGCCCGTGAGACCCAGCCGGTGGAGGGCACTCTCCGTGATCAGGGTGTTCGGCGCCGACGTGCCCTGAGGCAGTTGGCCCTCCTCCTGCACGACCGGGTGCGCCAGGCACTGGTTGGGCGTGCACTCGTTGTACCCGCCGCCACCACCACCTGGACCGAAGTACTGCGGGCTGCCGCCCCCCTTGCCGGTGTCGCCGCTCCAGGTGAGCTGCACGCCCGAGCCGTCGAGCCCGGGCCGCGAGCTCAGGATGTCCACGTTGGAGGGGATGGACGAGGGGTTGATGCCGTAGGCCCGCAACAGCGACGGCGTCGCCACATAGATCGGCCCATCCCACTGCCGGCCGTTGTCGCTCGGGTTCTGCAGGTTCACGTTCGGCTGGAGGAGCTGCACGACGTACTTGGCACCGACCGCGCCGGCGATCGCCTGCACGCTCGCCTCCTGCGCCGACAGGCTCGGCGCGGCCGGCGCCGGCTGGCAGACCGGTGGTCCCGACGGCGTCCCCTGACACACTTCTCCGCTCGGCGGGGTGTACACATTGAGCGTGTTCGACGCCATGTTCGGGCCGACGTAGTCGAAGACGTTGGAATAGCGGGCGGTGGCGACGACACAGACGATGACGGCGATCATGATGCCCAGCGCGATCGCCGAGAGCGCCGAGCCGGAGCGGGCCCGGTACCGGGACATGTCGCGCAGCGGCAGCCGGATGGCGATGGGCGCCCGCCCGCTCACCCGGGCCAACAGGGCCAAGAAGAACGGCGACACGAGGATGATCCCGACCACCAGCGCGATGAGCCCGGGGATCAGCCAGATCACACCGTTGCCGTGCCTCTCGGCGCCCGAGATCGAGAAGAAGACGAACCCGAGGACGAGCGCCACGATGCCGGGCACGAACGAGCGGTGGATCTGGCGGGGTGGCGCCGGCCGCCCGGCCAGGGCGCTCACGACCGGCACCCGGGTGATGGCGCGCGCCGGGTACGAGGCGGCAAACAGCGTCGCCAGCACGGCGAGGATCATCGCCGGCACGATCACGTTCCACGGCAGCGCGAACGTCGCGATCACGTGGTGCGCGTCCTGCTCGTTGGTCGGGCGGTAGAGCAGCCACACGACCAACCCCACAGCGAAGCCCCCGACGGCGCCGACCGCGCCCACGAGGAAGCCGTTGGACTCGAGCACCAGCCGGACGTTGCGGTCGGTCGCCCCCATGGACTCGAGCATCCCGAGCGAGCGCATGCGGCGCTGCGCCAGCACGGTGAAGCCGCCGATCGACACGAGGGCGATCAGGAGCATGCCGACGGTCGCCAGCGCCAGGACGATCGTCGACGGGTTGATGACGTTGTTGTTGCCCGCGCCGGTCGTCGTCACATACAACGGCACGTCCTTCCCGTTCGACGGCGTGGTGTCGAAGAGCGCCTGCACCTCCGTCGGGTCCGTCACCTGCCCCGGCGGCACCAGGGCGAACTCGTCAAGGAGGCTCTGGGGGTTCTGCACGATGCCGACGACCGTCTTGCCCCCCTGGGACCACGTGTCACCGATGTGCAGGTTGAGCGCGGACGCCAGGCCGGGCGTGAGCGCGATCTCGTTCGGCCCGCTCGGGTAGTGCCCCGAGAGCAGCTGCAACATCGGCCCGCCGAAGGCGCCGTGTGGGTCCTGGGAACGCAGGTCGTACGTCTGCGTCGACCCGGGGACCGTGAGGTTCTGGTTGGCGATGACCTGGACCACGCCGAAGTGCTGTTCGAGGGAGGCGATCTGCGCCTCGGCGTACGCCAGCGTGTTTTTGCCCGACGCGCTGCCCTTGCCCCCGCTGGGCGTGAGGTTGAACGTCGCCAGGTCGTGCGCCGTGCCGAACCCCGCGTTGGCCGGCGGCGGCGTGTTCACCGCCACGGCCGAGCCGACGACGACGGCCGCGGTCGCCACGACGATCAACAGCAGGATCAGAAGCTGCTGGCGCCATTCGCGGCGGAAGAGTCGCCATGCCCACCGGATCATGGCCCGGCGGGCCGCGACGCCGCCGCTGCTCGGCGGCGGGGCCGACACGCTCGTCGGCCGTTCGAGGACGTCGACGCTCATGACCGTCGGAGTTCGGCGAGGAACGTCTCGGGGTTCTCGGTCGGCAGCGTCTGGTCGACGATGCGGCCGTCGCGCAGGAAGACGACGCGGTCGGCCCACGACGCCAGCTGCGCGTCGTGCGTCACGACGATGGCCGCCATGCCGCGGTGGCACGCGGCGAGGATCAGGCGCATCACGGCCTCACCGTTCGTCGAGTCCAAAGCGCCCGAAGGCTCGTCGGCGAGGAGCAGCTGGCGCCCGCCCACCACGGCGCGGGCGATGGCGACGCGCTGGCGCTCACCGCCGGAGAGCTGGTCTGGATAGTGCAGCGCCCGGTCCTTCAACCCGAAGTCCTCGATCGCCTCCATCGCCGTCGCCTGTGCCTTGCGGGCGGAGACCCCGTCGAGCTCGAGCGGCAACGAGACGTTCTCGACCGCGCTGAGCCCGGCGAGCAGGTTGTAGTCCTGGAACACGTACCCGATGGATTGGCGTCGCAGCTGCGCCTTGGCGTTGCGCGACATCGCCGACAGCAGGCGTCCACCGATGAATACCTCGCCGTTCGTGGTGTCTTCGAGGCTGCCGGCGATCGTCAACAGCGTGCTCTTGCCCGAGCCGCTGGCGCCCATGACGGCCACCAGCGAGCCGGCGTCGACGGAGAGGTCGACGTTCGCCAACGCCACGACTTGGGCGGCGTCTTCTCCGTAGACCTTGGTGATGCCGCGCAGTTCGAGATAGCTCATGACCGTGATCCCATCTTGCGCCGGGGCTTGGGGAGGGGGAACGACTGCGGAGCTGGCGCGTCCACGCCCGCAGATGCACGCTTCAGACGGCCGTCGGCCGTGTCCAGCCACCTGATCAGCGAGTCGAGCCGGAAGAGCTCGGCGTCGACGACCAGGGCGAAATTGATGTCGAGTCGGGACTCGTCTTCCTTCAGGCGAGTCCACTGCTGCATCAGCTCCACCAGATAGCGGCGGTGCACTTGCACCACCTCCCGCACGTCCACCCCCGGGAGCTGGATCGCCACGAGGACCTTGATGACGAGCTCGTCTCGAGGCGGCGAGGAGAAGTCGGGCGGGGTCCGCAGCCACTCGCTCAGCTCCGCCTGCCCGTCCTCGGTGATATGGAAGCCCTTCTGCGGGCCTTCCTCCGCCGAGTCGTCGGACTCCACCAGCCCGTCGCGCTCGAGGCGCTGGAGCGTCGTGTACACCTGCCCCACGTTCAGCGGCCAGACCTCACCGGTCCGAGCCTCGAACTCCTGGCGCAACTGGAGGCCGTACTTCGGACCCTCGCTGAGCAGGGCCAACAGGGCGTGGCGGACACTCATACATCCTCGTTTCTGCGTAGAATACTCAGTATCCTACGACGAATGCCCTGGTAGATGCAAGGGGGTCAACCCCCTTCTTTTCCTGGGGTCAGCTGGAATGGAGACCGGCGGACGAACGAGTTCGGCCCGCCGCGGCGATCAACTGGCCGGCTCCCAGGCCCGGACCCAGTCGATTTGGGTCGTGTCCGGGAACGGCGTGCTCGAGGTCACCGCATTGGAGCCCACGAGGCCGAGCGCCTGGGTGAGCGCCAGGAAGAACGGCTGATTGAAGGGTGCACCTGCCGGGTCACCCGGGGTGGGCAGCCATGTGTCAGTCAGGCAGACGTTCCCGTTGTCGAGGATCGTGATCGACGACGGGGTCCAGTCGGCCTCGTAGGTGTTGAACTGCGTCGGGTTGATGGTGCAGTTGTACGCCGTGACGTGGGGATCGCTCTTCGACTCCGAGTACATGACGTAAGGGATGTCGTTGTTGGGGTAGACGCCGTAGAACTCGCCGAAGTCGATCTCCCCCGACGCAGGCCAGGCTCCGTAGGTGAGATTCTGGGGATACAGCCAGAAGGTCTCCTGGAGACCAACCCCGTTTGGATTCGGCAGTTTGGCCCGCACCTCGAACGCGCCGTACGTCTGGTCGAACAGTCCCTTCGTCGTGACCATGCCCGCGGCGTATTGGGAGTAGTAGCCGTCGGCGCAGTCGAACGGCTGGGGCTCCTTCACCACCGAGAGATTGAGGTATCCGCCCGAGACCGAGATGGTCTGGGGGATGTCCACATAGCAATCGGGGCCGGCCACGTACGCGCTCGTTGCCGTCCACATCGGTTGCCACAGCTGGGTGTTGAGGGAAGTGCCGTTGAACTCGTCGTCGAACGTGCAGTTCCAATTCCCGCTCAGGCCGTCGGGGTTCCCGTTGCACGACGGCTGCGCCGAGGCCACCGGTGCACCGACGTTCTGGCTCAGTGGCACGGCGATCATCGTGGTGAGGATGGCCGCAGCGGCGAGTGCGGAGAGCGGCACCCTCGTGCGGCGCCACCATCGTGGCGCGGCGTGCGCTGCCCTTCGACGAACCGACATTGCGTCCTCCCACCTCTGTCCCGGCACAGAGCCCCGCCACGGGTGCGAGTTCAGAGAGTGACCCCGGATAACTCCGAAACGGCCGCCTGAACGCCCTGGTGGATCAATAGTAAAGCGTTGTTGTTGCGTTGTGAATGGAAAAACCGGCGATCGATACCGCAATTAAACGGCTGTTTGGGAAGGAAAGGGCGACCTGCTGTCGGTCGGTCGCTCCTAGGAGCTCGGCTCCCAGGCCCGGGCCCAGTCGATCTGCGTCGTGTCCGGGAACGGCGTCTTGGAGGTCGGCGTATTGGTCCCGATGCCCATCGCCTGAGTGAGAGCCATGTAGAACGGCTCGTTGAATGGCGCTCCCGCCGGATCACCCTTGGTGGGGAGCCAGGGGTCGCTGAGGCAGACCTTCCCGTTGTAGAGGATCGTCATCGTCGTCGGCGTCCAGTCGACCTCGTACGTGTTGAACTGCGCCGGGTTGATCGTGCAGTCGTCGGACGTGGCGTTGGGGTCGTCCTTCGACTCCGAGTACACGACATTGGGGATGTCGAGGTCCGGGTACAGGCTGTAGGTCTGGCCGAAGTCGACCTCGCCGGAAGCCGGCCACTTCCCGTACGTGAGGTTCTCGGGATAGAGCCAGAAGGCCTCTTGGAGTCCTTTGACGGTGGCGGCAGGAATCTTGGCCCGAACCTCAAAGGCACCGTACGTCTGGTCAAACAACGCGTACGACGTCACCATGCCCGCCTCGTACTGCGAGTAGTACGAGCCCGCGGCAGCGGAACGTCGGCACCTTCACCACCGAGAGATTGAGGTACCCGCCCGAGACGCTGATCGTGTTCGGATTGTTCACGTAGCAATCGCGCCCGGCCACGTACCCAGTGGTCGCCGTCAGCTCAGGCGACCACAGGTTTGTGTTGAGCGAGGTCCCGTTGAACTCGTCGTCGAAGGTGCACGTCCAGTTCCCACTCAGGCCGTCGGGGTTCCCGTTGCACGACGGAGCCGCCGAGGCGAGAGGAACGTTGAGCGATTGACTCACCGGTAGGGCGATCAGCATCGTGAGCGCCGCAGCAGCTGCGAGCGCCGAGAGCGGCGGCCGCGTGCGGCTACACACCAAACTCGGCAACGAACGCGGCGCGGCAAACCACGCGCTCCTATGAGGCGGCATCTTGGTTCTCCCTCCTCTGTCCCGGTACAGCGGAGCCCGCCAGGGTTCCGATGAGGCGACAAATCCCTTACGCCAGGATTCGGCGCCGCTGAAATGCCCGATGCCGGACCACCGTAAACCTCTGTACTTGGATCAAGGTGGGAACGAGGTTGCGTTTCGGTTGCCGCACACAACGCAGGCACAACGCCCGCCTACCCAGCGGGTGTTCGGGAGGGAGCGAGGGAGCCCGCCGCTCAGGAAGAGGGAAGAAGTTCCCCGGTCTCCAACAACGTCTTCAGTGCAGAGAGCACCGCCGGCCATCCGCCGCTGACGCCCTGGAGCACGGCGCTGCCGGGCGCGAAGCCGTCGTGCATGCACGTGAGCTTGACGACGCCTTGGCCGGCGTCCTCGATGTCGAACGCGACCTTGGAGCGGGGCTCGGCGGCCCAGGCGGCGCGCAGCTCGTCGTCGATGCCGTGGGCGGCGGCCCATTCGGGCGTGAAGGTGTGCCAGGTGTAGGCGAGGCGGCGGTACGGGTCGGACTCGAGGATCACCTGGTCGGGGTGGCTGATGACGAGGCCGGTCTGCTCGTAGGCGACGTCGTAGGTGGAGCCCTTCGTCCAGTCGGTCCGCATCTCGACGCCGCCCGCGGTGGGGTGGCGCCAGTACTGCTTGGTGAACGCCGGGTCGGTCAGGCCCTGCCAGACCTTCTCGGGCGTGGCGTGGATATACGTCGTGTAGACGAACGTCGTGTCGCGGGGGTCGGTGGTCGTGGCCGCGGCCGTGGTCGGGTCGTTGGTCTCGGTGGTGCTCATGGTGGTGGCCTCCAGTGCCGTCTTGAGATCGGACAGGGCCTCGGCCCGCGTCCGGTCGTAGTGGTGGATCCAGCGGTCGGCGATGTCGGTGATCGGGGCGGCGTCGAGGTAGTGCAGCTTCTCCCTGCCCCGCTTACGGGTGGTGACGAGGCCGGCCGTCTCGAGCACGTCGAGGTGCTTGGAGACCGACTGCCTCGTCATGCCCATGTCGGCGCAGAGCTCGGTGAGAGTGAGCCCGTTGCGCTCGTTGAGCCGATCGAGGAGCCGGCGCCGGCCGGGGTCGCTGAGGGCCCGGAAGACCGCATCCATATCTCGCATCGCTGGTGCGCTGTGTCCCGCTTGTCTTGGTTCCGTGTGGTCCGCTTCCGTAGTTACGCAACCATTTGGTTGCGTGTCTTACTTAAGCAGCCATTTGGTTGCGTGTCAAGCGTGCGATTGTTCAGGCGGTCCCGCGTCGTGAGGACGGCCGGCGCCCGAGCCCCGGTCCGGGGCCAGGGCGGGGCCGCCTCTCTCGGGAGGGGGGATGATGTTGAGAACGGCGGACCAGGAGCGTCGGGACCGTTAGGGCCGTCAGGACGCCGAGGACCAGGCCCGCACCCAGTCGATCTGGGTCGTGTCCGGGAACGGCGTGCTCGAGGTCGGCTCGTTGCCGTTGGGGCCGAGCGCCTCGGTCAAGGCGATCATGAACGGCTCGTTGAACGGAGCCGGCCCGTTGAGCCACGTGTCGCTCGCGCAGTCGACGCCGTTCACGTAGAACGTGAGCGTCGTGGGCGTCCATTGGACGCCGTACGTGTTGAACTGCGACTGGTTCATGTTGCAGATGGCGTACGAGTGCGAGTCGCTCGACGAGTAGTTGTAGTGGACGTCCGGGACGTCGTAGCCCGGCAGCTTGCTGAAGAGCTGGGCGAAGTCGATCTCGCCGGACGCCGGCCACTTGCCGTACGTGAGGTTCTGCGGGTAGAGCCAGAACACCTCTTGTATCCCCTGGATCGTGGTCGACGGCACCTTCGCGTTGACCTCGAACGCGCCGTAGGTCTGGGTGAACAGCGAACGCGTCGTGACCATGCCGGTCTGGTAGATCGGCTTGTAGGCGCCGAGGCACGGCGTGTTGGCGGGAACCTTGACGGCCGACAGGTTGAGATAGCCGCCAGACTCCGAGATGGTGTTCGGGTTGTTGACGTAGCAGTCGGCGCCCGCCGTGTAGGCGCTGGTGGCCGTGAGCTGTGGCTGCCAGAGGCTCGTGTTGAGCGACGTGCCGCTGAACTCGTCGTCGAACGTGCAGTTCCAATTCCCGCTCATGCCGAGCGGCGTGGCGCCCTGGCACGTCGGGGGTGTGGTCGTGGCCGCGGCCACGCCCGTGCTGCCGGCGCCCGGCACCACCATGAGCGCCGTCGTGGCCAGCACCGCCAGTGTCCCTGCCATGAGCGCCGCGGCCCGTGAGCCGCGCAATCTCCCCTGCGCCATTTCCGTTCCCCCTCGGTTTGTGCACGTGTGCACGTTGCGTCTGCGCACCGCCGCCCGTTGTGCGGGTGTTGTGAGCGGAGTGCGCAGTGCGCAATCAGGGTGACGGATGGGGGCGCCATGGATCTAGGTCCTTTTGGACTACTGCGCCCCAATTGGTCCTTTTGACTCAGCCAATTGGGGGCGTGGCGTCCTGGGTCGTGCGCGGAGGGCCGGGGGCGCGCTGAATTTCCTCACCCGGCCCGCCGTGGGGGTGCTGCGTGGAGTTGTGCGCGCCGGGACGGGGGTCCGCGCTCGATCAGAGTGCGGCGAGGACCTCTTCGGCCGAACTGGCCTTGAGGCCGGGCCCGGACTCGACGGCGAGCCACTCGACGACGCCGTCGTCGATGATGGCGGCGAAGCGCTGGACGCGCTCCCCGAGCCCGAAGCCGCTGCCGTCCATGGTCAGGCCCATCGCCTCGGCCAGCTCCGCGTTGCCGTCCGCGAGCATCACGACGGTGTCGCCGACGTTCTGGTCCTGGCCCCAGGCACCCATCACGAAGGGGTCGTTCACCGAGACGCACACGACCTTCTCGGCGCCCTTGGCCCGCAGCTCGTCGGCCCGCAGGACGAAGCCCGGCAGGTGGTGGTCCGAGCACGTCGGGGTGAAGGCGCCGGGCACGCCGAAGAGCACGACTCTGCCCTGGCCCAGGACGTCCACCGACGTCGTGGCCTCGGGGCCTTTGTCGGAGAACGTGAACACCTTCACGTCGGGGATGCGGTCGCCGACTGCGATCGTCATTTTCGAGCACTCCTCACGGGTCTCAGGGTTTCTCGGGTCTCAGGGGTTTTTTGGGGTCTCAGGGTTTCTCGGGTCTCAGGGTTTCTGAGGGATACAGGGGATACGGCGGTCTGCGGTCTCAGGTTGCCATTAGCGGCGGCATTTCTGCCAGCTCTGAGGGCGCGGATGCTGTCAGCCGGCTGAGTGGTGCCTGCCGCCACCCAAAATCAGTCACAGAGTTGTAACCTGCCGAGCCACGGCGTCCGAGGGGCCGCCGACTCGACGTAGCGAGACGAAGACCGAGACCTTTGGGGGGTTGCGATGGCGCAGTCGTTTGATCGGCGGGCGTTGCTGGCAGGCGGGCTGGCGCTGGGGGCCGGGGCGGTCGCGGCGGGGTTGTTGCCCGACGGCGTCGCTGGTGCGAACACCACCAACGGCCCTGGCCTCAACGGCATCAGCACGGCCAAGCCGAAGATGGGCGGCTCGCTGACCATGGGCATCGACACCGAGGAGAGCGGCTTCAACCCCTCGACGGCCCGCTGGGACGAGGGCGGCTTCCTCTACGGCCGCACGGTCTTCGACCCGATCGCCATCGTGACGTCCACCGGCCAGGTTCAGCCGTTCCTGGCCGAGTCGATCACGTCGAACGAGGACTTCACGTCGTTCACGATCACGATGCGCAACGGCATCGCCTTCCACGACGGGACGCCGCTCAACGGCGAGGCGCTGTACAAGAACATCGAGGCGCAGGCGACGTCGATCCTGACGGGGCCGGCCTTCGCCACCAATATCCAGGGGGCGACGGTGAGCGGGCCGATGGCGGTCACGATCACCATGAAGAACTCCTGGGCGCCGTTCCCCTACTACCTGGCCCAGGCGCAGACCGGTTACGTGGCGGCGCCCTCAATGCTGGCGGCGCCGAACGGCGGCACCTCGAACCCGGTCGGGACCGGCCCGTTCGTCTTCTCCGACTGGGTCCCCAACAGTCACATGACGGCGACCCGGAATCCCAAGTACTGGCGCAAGGGCTATCCGTACCTGGACTCCATCACCTTCAAGCCGATCATCAACGCGCAGTCGCGGGCCGACGCGCTCGAGACCGGCACGGTCGACATGATCCACACGAACGACCCCGACGGCCTGCTGGAGTTCCGCGGCAACAAGAAGTACGCGTACTACGACAACAGCGGCCAGGTGCTCGGCCAGCCGACCGTCCAGTGCGTCATGTTGAACACGACGTCGGCGCCGTTGAACAACCACGACGTCCGGACCGCGATGGCCAAGTCGATCAACCAGCAGCTCTACGTCAAGGTGATCGACAAGGGCGTGAACACGCCGATGCACGGTCTGTTCATTCAGGGGAGCCCGTACTACACGGCGACGGCCTACCCGAAGTACGACCCCTCGGGCGCGGCGTCGCTGATCAAGAAGGCCGCGCAGGAGACGGGCAAGCCGATCAGCTTCAGCCTCGCTTCGACCAGCGACCCCGAGACGCTGGCGGCGGCCCAGTTCCTCCAGCAGGCCTGGCAGACCGCCGGCATGCACGTCAGCATCAACATCATCGCCCAGGCCACGATCATCAACAACGCGCTCGCCGGCACCTACCAGGCCACGCTCTGGCGGCAGTTCGGCGCGGTCGACCCCGACCTCAACTACGTCTGGTTCACGAGTCAGCTGGCCTCGGGCTCGCTGGCGCTGAACATGGCGCGCAACGTCGACCCCCGTATCCAGTCGGCGCTGATCGCCGGCCGGACGACGGACGCCAAGGCGGCGCGGGTCAAGGACTACCAGCAGGTCAACCAGTATCTGGCCGAGGACATCCCGTACCTGTGGCTGGCGCGCGACACGTGGGCCGTCATCGCCAACCCCAAGGTGCAGAACTTCGCCAACCCCACGACGTTGCAGGGGTCCAAGGCCGTCGCCTTCGACGAGGGCGTGCTCTGGCCGACGCAGATCTGGATCAAGTAGAGGGTCTGTCGGTTTGGTTTTGTGGTTGGGGCGGGGGGCGGCCCCAACCACAAATGATCACCTCAACTCATAGATCTCCCCCGCGCCAGGTTTCATTTTGCCTACGTGGGTCGCCTCATGTTTTGCGACCAGAAATTGAGCCCAGAGTGGAATCCGGTTGAATTATGAGGCCGGAGTGGAGCTTTGGCACGAACCCGAGAGCCGCGCGGCCTAGGCGATTTGAACACTTTCGCGGGGCTCTTTTTTTGGCCGGGCTGCGGCACGCACGAGTCCCCCGAAGGGCCCAGCGGCCTACCGCATCTCCACGTCGTCCAGATACTCCTCACGCCAGTGCGTGAAACGCTCCTCGGGCAGGCGCAGGCAATAGGTCGGGCGCAGCGCCTCGACGAAGCCACGCTCGTGGCTCACCGCGATGATCGTGCCGGGCCAGGCGCCCAGCATCGCGCCGACCGCGGCGATCGACGACGGGTCGAGGTTGTTGGTCGGCTCGTCGAGCAGCAACACGTTCGACTCCCCCGCCGACAACATTGCGAGCCCGAGCTTGGCCCGCTCGCCGCCCGAGAGCGTCGCCGGTAGCTGGTCGGCCGCCTTCGACGGGAGGCCGAACGAGCCGAGCAGGGCGCGCCGCTCCCGCTCCTGCCTCAACACGGCGTCGCTCACGTTGGCCAGAGAGGACAGCTCCGGGTCGATCTGCTCGTGTTCCTGTGCGAAGTAGCCGAGCACCACGTTCGTACCCACCTCCACCACGCCGTTGGAGGGGTCCTGGACGCCGGCCAGGCACCGCAACAGTGAGGACTTGCCGGCGCCGTTGCGCCCGATGATCACGATGTGGTCGCCGCGGCCGGCGTGGAAGCTCACGTTCGAGAGCACCTCGTTGCTGCCGTAGCGCACGCCGAGCTTCGCCACCTCGAGCGGGACCGCCCCGGACCGAGCGGGCACGGGCAGCTTGAACTTGCTCGCCTTCTCGCGCTTGTCGACCTGCGTGCGGGTGGACTCCATCCGCTCGACGCGCTTGTCGAGCGCCTTGGCCTTGCGCGCCCGGGTCTCCGTGCTCTTCCGCATGGAGTCGGCCAGCGCGCTCAGTCGTTTGATCTCCCGCCCTTCGAGCTCGGAAGAGCGCTCGCGCTGGGACTGGTCCGCCTCGTGCTGCGCCTGGAACTTCGAGTAGTTGCCCTTCCACTCGGTCAGCCGTTGGTTCGAGATGTGCAGCACCTTGGTGATGGCGTGGTCGAGCAGCTTGAGGTCGTGGCTCACGACGAGGAGGGCGCCACCGAAGCGCGCCAGCTCGTCGAGCAGCCAGCGCTTGGCCGAGCGGTCGAGGTGGTTCGTCGGCTCGTCGAGGATCATCAGCTCGGGCTCTTGGAACAGCACCCGGACGAGGTCGACGCGACGCCGCTGCCCACCGGACAGCTCGTCGATGTCCTCGAGCAGGAGCTCCTGGCGCAGCCCGAGCCCGTCGGCCAGGCGCGCCATCACCGACTCCGCCTCGTAGCCGCCGCTGGACTGGAACTTGTCCTGCAGGTCGGTGAACAGCTCGATGTTCGCCTCCGACGGGTCCTCGCCCATGGCGTGGCGCGCCGCTCCGAGGGCGTCGTCGAGCACGTCGAGGCCGCGGGCGGAGAGGATGTGCGAGAAGCCGGTGCGCTCGAGCCCCAGCCCGCCGGGCACGGGGGCCTGGGGCAGGTAGCCGAAGGAGCCGAGCAGCCGCACGTTGCCCCGGTGGCGCAGCTGCGGGCCGGGCTCGCCGACCAGCACCGAGATGAAGGACGACTTCCCGGTCCCGTTGCGACCCACCAGGCCGACCTTCTCCCCCTCCCCCACCACGAAGGATGCGTCGGAGAGGAGGGTGCGGTCGCCGATCTCGACGGTGAGGTTGGATCCGACGATCACGAGACGATCACGTCACATTGTACGAGCAGGAACAACACCTCGGTACACTCCGCGGATGGCTGCTCTCGATCGCAAATGGTGGACGCTGATCGCCGTCTGCACGGCGGTGTTCATGCTCCTGCTCGACATCACGGTCGTGAACGTGGCGCTGCCCGACATCCAGCGCTCGCTCAACTCGAGCTTCTCGGACCTGCAGTGGGTCGTCGACGCCTACTCCTTGACGCTCGCCGCGTTCCTCTTGACGGCGGGCGTCGTGGGCGACATCTACGGGCGACGCAACGTCTTCGTCGGCGGGCTCGCCATCTTCTCGGTCTCGTCGTTGTTGTGCGGCCTGTCGACCTCGCCGCTGATGCTCAACCTCTGCCGCGCCGCGCAGGGTGTCGGCGGCGCCGTCATGTTCGCCACGTCGCTCGCGCTGATCGCCGCCGCATTCACCGGACGCGACCGCGGCACCGCGTTCGGCATCTACGGCGCCGTCGTCGGCGGTGCCGTGGCGATCGGTCCGTTGTTGGGTGGGGCCATCACCAGCGCGTGGGGCTGGCGGTGGATCTTCTTCGTCAACGTCCCGATCGGGGCGATCGCGATCATGATCACGATCGCCAAGGTCGCCCATTCCAAAGACCCGCGGCCCCGCCGGGTCGACTGGATCGGGTTCATCACGTTCTCGGGCAGCCTCTTCACGCTTGTCTTCGCGCTTGTGCGCGGCAACGACCTCGGCTGGGGCAGCACGTCGATCATCGCCCTGCTGGTCGCGTCGGCGGTCCTCATGGTGGCCTTCTTCGTCAACGAGACGCACACGGGCGATCCGATGCTCGAACTCGGGCTGTTCAGGATCCCCGCCTTCGTCGGCGTGTCGGTCGTCGCCTTCACGATCGCAGCCTCGATCTTCGCCATGTTCCTCTACCTGACGCTCTACATCCAGGACGACCTGGGCTTCGGCCCCTTGCCTGCAGGGATCAAGTTCCTCCCGCTCACGCTCCTCGCCTTCGCGGTCGCACCTTTCGCCGGTCGCCTGACCGTGCGAGTGCACTCGCGCTACCTCTTGGGCGGCGGCATGCTGCTCATCGCCATCGGACTGCTGCTCATGTCGTACACCTCACCGACGTCGGCGTGGACCGTGCTGCTGCCCGGGTTCATCGTGTGCGGCTTCGGCATCGGCACCGTCAACCCCGTCTTGGCCAGCGGCTCCATCTCCGTCGTCCAGCCACAGCGCAGCGGCATGGCGTCGGGCGCCAACAACACGTTCCGCCAGGTGGGCATCGCCACGGGGATCGCCGTGCTGGGCGCGGTGTTCCAGACGCAGATCATTGCGCACACGACCGCCGCGTTGAACAAGACGGCCGACGGCGTCGCCGTGCTGCACCGCGGCGGTGCGCAGCTGAGCGCCGCCCTCTCGGCCGGGCAGGTGCAGGCGGCGGCTCAGAAGATCCCGGTCGCCGGGGCGAGGCACGCGCTGCTCAACGCATATCACCAAGGGTTCTCGACCACGATCAACCACCTGATGATCATCGCCGCCATCGTCGCCGGCGTCGGCGCCGTGTGCGGGTTCGCGCTCGTGCGCCAGCGTGACTTCATCATCCCGGGCGCGCCCCCGCAGGGCGCCGACGGCCAGCCGGGTCAGCCGGGCCCGGCGGACGCACCGCTGCCCGCCGTCCACGCCTGAGCAACCGCACGCGGACGACGAGCCGAGATGAGCGTGCTTGAGCCCTTCACGCTCGAGGGCACCTACGTGCGGCTCGAGCCACTCGCCGAGTCCCACGTGCCCGGCCTCGTGGCGGCGGCCGCCGAGGACCGCGGCAACTACCAGTGGACCTACGTGCCCGACGGCACCGAGCACACGCTGGCGCACGTGCGCGACGCACTGGCGCACGTGGCCCACGGCGACCAGGTCGCCTTCGCCACCGTGCGCCGAGCCCAGAGCCCGGGCGAGCCGGACCGGGTCGTCGGTTCGACCCGCTTCTGCTCCGTCTCCTTCTGGGACTGGCCGCCCGGCGCCCGCCACCAGCGTGCGGGCGTCCCCGACGTCGTCGACATCGGGTTCACCTTCCTGGCCTCGTCGGCCCAGCGGACGCCGGTCAACACCGAGGCGAAGCTGCTGATGATGACGCACGCCTTCGAGGTGTGGGAGGTGCACCGGGTGGCGCTGCAGACCGACGTGCGCAACAAGCGGTCCTGGGCCGCCATCGAGCGCATCGGCGGGAAGCTCGACGGGATCCTGCGCGGCGACCGGCCCGGCGCCGACGACACCGTGCGCACCTCGGCGCGCTTCTCCATCGTGGCGGAGGAATGGCCCGAGGTGAAGGAGCGCCTGCAGGCGCGCTTGGCGCAGAGCTAGCGGTCGAGAGCGCCGGGGCCCGGGCCCGGCGTCACGCCCGGGCCATCGTCGCCTGGATCTTGCGCTGGTGCAGCGCATGGACGGCCGCCTCGGCCTCGTCCTTGGGCCGCACGGCGGCCACGGCCTTGCCGGTGCGGTGGATCGTCCAGGCCAGTTGGTCGGCCCGCTCGACCGTGTGGCCGAAGATCTCGACGAACGCCTGGATCACCGTCTGGAACGTGGTCACGTCGTCGTTCCACACGATCACCGCCCAGAGGTCCTCGTAGGCGAAGAACGCGTCGATGTCGGCGTCCGCGACTTCGGGCAGCTCGATGGTGGAGGGGTGGGAGTGCGTCGACATGTTCGTGAGAATGGTCGCTCGGGGCCCGGGTCGGATCCGATTTTTGGCCCAGAACATCCTACTCCTGCGCGGTAGCGTGCCGGCATGCGAGCCACCGTCCTGAACGGACCACGCGACGTGAGCTTCGAGACGGTGCCCGACCCCGTGTTGCCCGGTCCCGAGGGCATCGTCGTCACGATCGAGCGCACCGCCATCTGCGGTTCCGATCTCCACCTGTTCCACGACGTGCCCACCGGCAGCGGCATCCGCCTGGGCCACGAGGCGATCGGGACCGTGGCCGAGGTCGGCCCGCAGGTGCGCAACGTCGCGCGCGGCGATCGCGTCCTTGTCTCCGGCGTGATCGGGTGCGGCGTGTGCGGGCCCTGCCTGGCCGGGTCAGCCCAACGTGTGCCTGGCCGACAAGACGGCCGCCTTCGGCACGATCCCCGACCTGCCGGGCGGCCAGGCCGAGGCGATGGCGGTGCCGTTCGCCGACCAGTTCGCGCTGCGCATCCCCGAGGGCATCGCCGACGAGGAGGCGGTGCTGCTGACCGACATCCTGCCGACCGGCTATCGTCGGCGCGTTGCGCGCCGACATCACCCCCGGCGCCACCGTGGCCGTGATCGGCCTCGGGCCGGTCGGCATCATGGCGCTGCAGTGCGCCGCCCTCTTCGGCCCGGCGCGCATCCTCGCCGTCGACCAGGTGCCCGAGCGCCTGGCCCGGGCCGAGCGGCTCGGCGCGGTGCCGATCGATGCCAGCACCGTGCCGGGTTCCCTCCAGATCATGGAGGCGACCGCCGGCCGCGGCGCCGACTCGGTGATCGAGGCGGTCGGCGCCGACGCCACCGTGGCCGACGCCGTGGCCGTCGGCCCGCAGCGGCGGCACCGTCTCCATCGTCGGCGTCAACCTGTCGATGGCGATGCCCTTCCCGATGGCGCTCGTCCTCCTGAAGAGCCTCACGGTGCGGGCGGTCTTCGCTCCCATCCCGGGGACGTGGTCGTCGCTCGTCCCGCTGCTCCAGTCCGGGCGCCTGCAGCGTGGGCGACACGTTCACGCACCGCATGGAGCTCAGCCGCGTCGCCGAGGCCTACGACCTGTTCGACTCCCGACGCGACGGCGTGTTGAAGGTCTTGCTCTTGCCGAACTGAAGCGTCCCCTCCGGGTGCTCGGGCGTCCGGTTCTTGATCAGCGGCCAGGTGGCGTCGCCGAGCTCGGGGCGGCGGACGAACCACGGCGCGGGCGGCGGCAGGACGAGCCGGGTCAGCTCGTCGACGATGGGCTCGTAGTTGACGCGCCAACCCTGGAAGTTGCGCCACGCCTCGTCGGCGTCGCGCTCCATTGGGAAATGCACCTCCGTCAGGCGGCGAAGGCCGTCGTCGAACTCCGCTCGCGTCAGGCGGGTGCCCGTCGTCGGCAGCGGATCGTCGTCGAACGGGATCTTCAGGGCCCGCGCCATCGCGCGCAGGCAGCGGATGCCCATCGAGAGGCACAGGCGGGCCTGGCGCGGCGTCTGGTCGGGACTCACGGCGTGATAGAGCGCGGCCGAGTCCATCATCGCCACCAGGCCGACCAGCCAGCTGCGCCGCGAGACCGGAGAGCGGAACCAGATCAGTCCGGGGTAGTTCGAGTGGCTCTCCGACACCGCGGACGCCCAGCGCTCCCAGTCGCCGTAGAGCGGCGGCAGCTCGGCCATCGTGTCGAGCCAGAAGTGCCGGGCCAGGATCTCGGGTCCCCACGCCGGCGAGCCCCCGCGGGCGTCGAGCAACGTCACCTCCGTCTCCCGCGCGGCGAAGGCGTTGTACAGCGCCGGCAGGTAGGCGATCTCGAGCGCGATCACGAGCAGCCCGATCCCGGCGGCCAGGATCTCGAGCGTGTGCGGTCCGGCCCCCGGCGTCGAGGCGATGCCCAGGGTGAAGACCGACGAACCGGCGATCCCGATGGCCGAGGCGAAGTCGATGCCCGGCGTTCCACCAGATGATCAGCCCGAACCCGAGAGATCAGGAGCAGCCACCCACAGAGCGAACAGCGTCACCATGGAGGCCGGGCCGACGAAGGACAGCACGCGGTCGCGCACCTCATAGGTCGGGAGCCGGGGCGAGAGCGGTGCGCACCAGGCCGCTGATCATCCTGGTGACGCCGCCATGATGCGCGACGAGGTGACGCGCGGCAGCACGAGCGCCGTGAAGACGTTCCACGCCGTGACGAGCACGATGACGATGCCCGCGACAAGGCCGACCAGGCGGGCGACCTCCACGGCGGTCATCCTGCCAGATGCACCCGGGCCGGCCTGCGGTTTTGGCTCAGGCGGCGCCGCTCGGCCAGGCGATGTGCCGGCTTGCCGGAGGCGACGAGCGCGGCGGGAACGTCGACGAAGCGGGACCGCAGGAGCTCGCCCAGTCCCTTGGCCTGCGTGTCGAGCGCAGGTTCGACGCCACGCCCCAGCCCAGGACGCCGTGCACGACGAAGTTGACGGCGCGCAGGTTCGCCAGGGGGTACCGGTCCACGTCGAACTCGGCCAGCTCGGGCAGCAGCGTCCGAAAGGCGTCCGTCGTGAAGTCCGCCAGCAGCCACTTGGCGACGTCGTCCTCGTCGGCCCAGACGCCGACGTTGGCGTCGCCGCCCTTGTCCCCCGAGCGGGCGCCGAGCAGCACGCCGAGCGGACCCGGGTCAGCTCGCCCGGCGCCACGACGGCCCCGCCGGAGTTCGGGCCGTCGTCATGGAGCGGCGGTAACGGGCTCGGACGCAGCGGCCGACGACGTGCGGGGCGCCGACGCCGACGTCGGCGCCACGACCGTCCCCTCGCACTCGACGTGCGGCGTCACCGCCGACGCCGCCACGGTCGTCGGCCAGTAGCGCGCCACGCCCTGCGCGCTCGAGGGCGCCGACGTGAAGAACGTGCCGGGATAGCTCGACAGGCTCGTCTCGACGACGGCGCCGGAGAAGGCGCGCCCCACGGCCGGCCTCGTCGTCGCCGCGCACCGCCAGGCGCAGATACGCCATCCCGCCGCCGCTCAGGTCGCCGCGTCAGGTCCTCGGCCGTCTCGGCGAAGGCGCGCCGCGGCCGCCCGGGATCCCCGCCCACACCGCGTCGGCGGCGAAGCGTGCCTTCTCGACCGACCGCGCGCCGGTCAGCGCGAGCGTCATGGAGTTGCGCCAGCCGGCGTCGAGGTTGGCCGTCACCTTGAGCGTCGCCGGCGGCGCCTCGCCGCGCACGCCGGAGATGCGCACCCGGTCCGTGCCGTCCTGCGTCAGCTCGAGCGTGTCGAAGCGCGCCACCGCGTCCGGGCTCAGGTAGCGCGGGCTCCCGATCTCGTAGAGCAGCTGCGCCGTCACCGTCCCCACGGTCACCGCGCCGCCGGTGCCGGGGTGCTTCGTGATGACCGACGAGCCGTCGGGGTGCAGCTCGGCGATCGGGAAGCCGATCCGCTCGCGGCCCGGGGATCTCCTCGAAGAACGCGTAGTTGCCCCCGCAGCACTGCGCCCCGCACTCGATCACGTGCCCGGCGACCACGGCGCCGGCGACCTGGTCGAGGTCCTCGTCGCCCCACCCGAAGGCGTGGAGCGCCGGCCCGACGACCAGGGCGGCGTCGGTCACCCGCCCGGTGACGACCACCTGGGCGCCGGCGGCCAGGGCGTCGGCGATCGGACGGGCCGGCAGGTACGCGTTGGCCGTCACCACCGGGGCGCCCTCGGGGAGCGCCTCACCGGTGTCGAGGTTCACGAACCCCTCACCCGAAGCCCGCAGCGAGGCCAGGCGCGCCGTGATGTCGTCGCCCGACACCGACGCCACCTTCACCGCCACGCCCTGGCGCTGCGCCAGCTCGCGCACCGCGCCAGCCAGGCCCTCGGGGTCGAGCCCCCCTGCGTTGGCCACGACGGTGATCCCGCGCTCGATGCACGTCGGCAGCACGTCCTCGAGCTCGCGCAGGAACGTCCGCGCGTACCCACCGCTGCGCTGGCGGGTCTTGTGCAAGATGTACATCGTCAGCTCGGCCAACCAGTCCCCCGTCAGCACGTCGATCGGCCCGCCCTCGACCATCTCCCGCGCCGCCGACAGCCGGTCGCCGAAGAAGCCGCTGCAGTTGGCGATGCGCAACACGTCGCTCTCGCTCACGCCGGCTCCACCTCCACCAGCAACTCGCCGGCGTCGACCTGTTGCCCCGGTGTGCCGTGCACGGCCCGCACCGTCCCCGCCCCCTGCGCCCGCAGCGTGTGCTCCATCTTCATGGCCTCGAGCACGACGAGCCCGTCGCCCTCAGCGACGACGTCGCCCACGCTCACGAGCACCTTGGTCACGGCCCCGGGCAGCGGCGCCCGGCACTCGCCGGCCACGCCGCCGCGCTCGGCCACGTCGTCCTCGGTGCGCCGCACGAAGCTCGACTGGCCCTCGGGCCCGTTGACGAACGCCGCGTGCGCGCCCACCCGTACGCCGTAGCGGCGCCGCAGCCCGTCCTCGCCGACCAGGTCGACGACGCCGTCCACCGTCGTCGCCGTGCCCACGACACGCCACCCATTGCCGGCGCCAACCCCAGCGCCAGCCTCAGCGCCAGCGCCAGCCTCAGCCTCAGCACCGACCCGCACCTCCGCCGGCCCGTCCGTCGTGGCCACCCGCACCCACACCGACCCGGCCCCGTCGCGCAGCTCGTCCGCGTGCAATGCGCGCCCGACGTTGCGCCAACCCGCCGCCGTCACCGCAACCGGCACCAGGCTGCGCGCCGCGCGCGCGCCTCCAACAGCGCGAACCCCACCGCCGCGGCGTGCCGCTCGCGCACGTCGTCACCCAACGCGGCGTCCCGCAAGTCGGGCCGCGCCTCGAGATACTGAATGCCGATCGCCCCAACCCCGAACGCCCCGTCCTCGAGCACCGCCCCCAACAGCTCCCGGTTCGTCTCCAGCCCGTCGAGCTCCACCCCTCGCACCGCCCGCCCCAGCCGCCCGACCGCCGCCCCCCGGTCCTCGCCCCACGCCAGCAGCTTCGCCACCAAGGAGTCGTACGCCGGGCTCACCACGCTGCCCGACTCGATCCCGGCATCGACCCGCACCCCCGCCCCCTCCGGCCACCGCACCCACTCCGCCGTCCCCGGCGTCGGCCGGTACCCCTCCCGCGGGCTCTCGGCGCACAGCCGCACCTCGACCGCGTGCCCCGCCGTCGCCACCGCCTCCTGCCCGAACGGCAGCGGCCGCCCCGCCGCCACGCCGATCTGCAGCCCCACGAGGTCGAGCCCGGTCACGAGCTCGGTCACGCCGTGCTCGACCTGCAGCCGCGTGTTCATCTCCAAGAACCAGAACCCGCTCCCGTCGACGAGATACTCGACGGTCCCCACGCCGACGTACTCGACCGCCCTCGCCGCCGCGACCGCCGCCGCCCACATCGCCCGCCTCGTCTCCCCGGCCACGAACACGGCGGGCGCCTCCTCGACGACCTTCTGGTGCCGCCGCTGCACCGAGCACTCCCGATCGAAGAGGTGCAGCACGTTCCCTTCGCTGTCCCCGACGATCTGCACCTCGACGTGCCGGGGGTCGGGCAGATACCGCTCCACGAAGACCTCGTCGGACCCGAACGCCGCCGCGGCCTCCCGCTGCGCCGCGGCCACCGCCTCCGCCAGCTCGCCGGGCGCCTCGACCAAACGCATCCCCCGCCCACCGCCGCCGGCCGACGCCTTCACGAGCAGCGGGTACCCGACCCCCGCCGCCAGCTTGCCCAACTCCTTTTCGCCGGCGCCCGCCGGCACGACCGCACTCGGCAGCACCGGGCACGCCCGCCGCGGCGACGACCTCCTTGGCCCGGGCCTTGTGCCCCATCACGCGCATCGCCTCGGGCGGCGGCCCGATCCACACCACGCCCGCCCGGGCGCACGCCTCGGGCAGCGCCGGGTTCTCCGAGAGGAAGCCGTAGCCCGGATGGAGCGCGTCGGCGCCCGACGCGAGGGCCGCACCGACCAGCGCGTCGGGATCGAGATACGTCTCCCCCAGCGACGCGCCCGGGAGGAGCACGGCGGCGTCCGCCTCCCCGACGTACGGGCTCGCCGCGTCGTCGGCGGCGTACACCGCGACGGCCTCGCACCCGGCGTCGTGCGCGCCCCGGATGATGCGGCGTGCGATCTCGCCCCGGTTCGCCACGAGGATGCGTTGGATCGCCATCAGTGCCGCACCACTCCGAAGACGGCGGTGCCCTTCACCGCAGCGGAGTGGACCGCCGTGAGCGCGATGGCCAACACGGTCCGGGTGTCGCGGGGGTCGATGATCCCGTCGTCCCACAGCCGGCCCGTGGCGAACTGCGCGGTCGACTCCTCCTCGATCTGCTCCTCGGTCGCCCGGCGCAGCTCCTCGTCGGCCTCCTCGTCGAAGGGCCGGCCCGCCGCCTGCGCGGCGTTGCGGCGCACGATCGAGAGGACGCCGGCGAGCTGCTTGGGCCCCATCACGGCGATCCGGTGGTTCGGCCACGTGAAGACGAAGCGCGGGTCGTAGGCCCGCCCCGCCATGGCGTAGTTCCCGGCGCCGTAGCTGGCGCCGACCATGAGCGTGAGGTGCGGGACGGTCGAGTTCGACACCGCGTTGATCAGCTTGGCCCCGTCCTTGATGATCCCGCCCTGCTCGTAGCGCGTGCCCACCATGAAGCCGGTGATGTTCTGGACGAAGAGGATGGGCGTGTCGGTGCGGTTGCACAGTGCGATGAACTGCGCCCCCTTCTGCGCCTCCTGCGAGAACAAGATGCCGTTGTTCGCCAGCACCCCGATCGGGTAGCCGCCGATGGACGCCCAGCCACAGACCAGCTGCGGCGCCGTAGAACTCCTTGAACTCCTCGAAGCGGGATCCGTCGACGACGCGGGCCAGGATCTCGCGCACGTCGAAGGGCACCCGCACGTCGACCGAGGCGATGCCCAGCAGCTCCTCGGCCGGATAGAGCGGCTCGTCCGCCGGCTCGCTGGGCCCCGGGCCGAGGCGTTGCCAGTGCAGGTGCGCCACGATCCCGCGGGCGATGCGCAGCGCGTCCTCCTCGTCGCGGGCGAGGTAGTCGGACAGGCCCGACGTCCGGGCGTGCATCACGCGCGCCGCCCAGCTCCTCCTCGTCGGCGTCCTCGCCGATCGCCATCTTCACCAGCGGGGGGCCACCGAGGAAGACACGGGCGCGGCCCTCGATCATGACGGTGTAGTCGCTCATGCCCGGCAGGTAGGCGCCGCCGGCGGTCGACGAGCCGAACACCACGCAGATCGTCGGGATGCCGAGCGCGGAGAGCTGCGTCAGGCGGCGGAACTGCTCGCCCCCCGGCACGAAGACGTCGGCCTGGCGGGGCAGGTCCGCCCCTCCGGACTCGACGAGGAGCAGAAGCGGGAGGCGGTTCTCCTCGGCGACGTCCATGGCGCGCAGGAGCTTGCGGATCGTGGTCGGGCTCGTGGTGCCGCCGCGCACGGTCGGGTCGTTCGCGATGACGAGGCACTGCGTGTGCGCCACTTCGGCCAGCGCGACGACCACGCCGCCGCCGACGGGATCGTCCGTGTGCAAGCCGGCGAGCGGGCTGAGCTCGAGCACCGGCGTGCCGGGGTCGACGAGCGCCTCGAGGCGCTCGCGCACCATCATCTTGCCGCGAGCCCGGTGCCGTTCGACGTACTGCGGCCCGCCGCCGGCGAGAACGCCGTCGTGCAGCACGCGCACCTCGTCGCTCAGCGCGCGCATGGCGTCGGCGTTGGCGCGGTACTCGGTGTCGGACGTCGTCAGCAGCGTGCGCAGGGCCGTGCTCATCGCGTGCTCCGTGGTGGCCGTTCACTCGGTCGTGTCCCACGAGGGCCGCCGCTTCTCCAGGAACGCGTCCATGCCCTCGGCGGCCTCGGCGCCACCGAACAGGTCGGCCGAGAGCTGCGCCGCCGCGGTCAGGGCGTCGTGCCACCCGAGGTCGGGGAGGTTGCGCAGCAGGCCCTTGGTGGCGCTGATCGCGCCCGGCGCGCCCTGGCGGATGGCCGTCGTCTCGTCGGCCACCCAGTCGTCGAGCGCAAAGCCGTCGGCCGTGACCGCGCTCGAGAGGCCGGCCGCCATCGCCTCCGGCGCGCCGAAGCGCTCGCCGGTGAGCGTCACGCGGGCGAGGAAGCGGCGGTCCATCACGCGCAGCGCCGGCACCATGATCATCGCCGGCGCCACGCCGACGCGGACCTCGGTGAAGGCGAACGTCGCCGACTCGGGCGCGACGGCCATGTCGCAGGCCGCGACGAGACCGATGCCACCGGCCCGCGCGTGGCCGTTGACCCGGGCGATGACGGGCGTCGGGCTCTCGACGATCGTCGTGAGGATGTCGGGCATGCGGCTGGTGGCGGGGCTGCCCCGCTCGGAGAGATCGGCGCCCGAGCAGAACACGGTGCCCGCGCCGGTGAGGACGACGGCGCGTACCTCGGGGTCCCGCGTCGCGTCACGCAACGCCGGCATCCAGCTCTTCGAGAAGGCGGGCGGAGAGCGCGTTGCGGTTCTCGGGCGAATCGAGCGTGAGGGTGCGCACGCCGAAGTAGTGCTGCACGCCAACCAACGGATTCGTCACGGTAATGCAGTGTAGGGGGGTGTCCGTCCCGGGCCGGGAAAGTCGTGCTGTGGCGGAGGGAAAGTTGTGCGGACGGCGTGGGATCAGGCTCGGTTGAGCCGCCGGGCGGAAACGAAAAACGCCGGTGGTATCGTCCCTCGTCGGTGATCGAATCCGACGAGCATCAGTTGTTTCGCAAGACGCTCCGGGACCTGTTCGAGCGAGAGATCGAGCCGCACGTCGACGAGTGGGAGGCGGCTCGGATCTTCCCCGCCCACGACCTCTTCCCCAAGCTGGGCGCCGTCGGGCTGTTCGGGCTGGAGTACGACGAGGCGTACGGCGGCATGGGCGCCGACCACTCCTTCACGCTCATTGCGGCCGAGGAGCTCGGCCGGATCAGCTGCGGCGGCGTCCCGATGGCCATCGCCGTCCAGATGTCCATGTCGACCCCCGCCTTGCACCGCTACGGGAGTGACGCCCTGAAGTCTCGCTTCTTGGAGCCGGCGATCCGCGGCGACGTCGTCACCTCGATCGCCGTCACCGAGCCCGACGCCGGCAGCGACGTCGCCGGCATCCGGACCCGGGCCGTGCGTGACGGCGACGAGTGGGTCATCAACGGCTCGAAGCTCTTCATCACCAACGGCGTCCAGGCCGACTGGCTGTGTCTCCTGGCGCGCACGTCCGACGAGGCCGACGGTGCACGGGGCATGTCGCTGATCATCGTGCCGACCGACGTCGACGGGCTGGTCGTCTCGCGCAAGCTCGAGAAGCTGGGCATGTGGTCGAGCGACACCGCCGAGCTCTCCTTCACCGACGTGCGGGTGCCGGTCGAGAACACCATCGGCGAGATCGGCCGCGGCTTCCAGCAGCAGATGGTGCAGTTCCAGGCCGAACGGCTCACGACGTTCTACAAGCAGGTGGGCTCGATTGAGCTGGCGCTCGAGCGGACCAAGTCGTATCTGCGAGAGCGACAGGCCTTCGGGGCGCCCTTGCTGGCCAACCAGTTCCTGCAGTTCACGCTGGCGGAGCTGGCGGCTCGCCACGACGTGCTGAAGCACTACGCGCACACGACGGCCGAAGCGGTGCAGCGCGGCGAGGATGCGACCCGCTACGCCACCATCGGCAAGCTGCTCGGCTCGCGCCTGCAGCGCGAGGTCGCCGACTGGGCCGTGCAGTTCTACGGCGGCATGGGCTACATGGACGAGAACTGGACCTCGCGCTACTTCCGCGACACGCGGCTCGACTCCATCGGTGCCGGTGCCGACGAGGTGATGCTGCGTATCTTGGCGCGGATGGACGGGTACACCGTCGACTGACGCCGCTGGCTCACGGCCTTTCTTCGTGAGCCCGGGAAGTGGGCGCTACGCCCTTGGGATCTGCGGTTGCGTTCCCGTTGGCACGGGCCGCCAACCCCACTCCTCGAGCGTCGCCTGTTCACGGGCCAAGTGCTCGAGAGGCTCCTTCGGAATCAGCACGTAACGCAGCTGGCATCGCATGGCGGCCGCGACTCGATCGAGGGTGCCCATTCGCAACGAGCCACTGATCTCTGCATGCTCGATCTGACTGATGCGCGGCTGACCCACGCCCAGACGTGTCCCGAGCTCGAAGCCGCTCAGCCCGATCGCCAGCCGCAGCGAGCGGACCCATCCGTAGGGCGGTCGGGGCAGCAGGTAACGGTCCAGTTCGGCCAGCCGCTGATCGAGGTGTCGCAAGTTCGAAGCCTGGATTTCGTGCATGCGGGAGAACTGTCGGTGACGATCTCCGAAAAACCTTCGAACTCGTATATGAAGGGATGACCGGCCTGCCCTTCCGGGCCTATAGGGACGCTGACTCATGAATGTGGAGAGATTCATTAGGAATCAGCGAAGTAGATGCCGAGCAGACCGTATAAAAATCCTCCAGCGGATTCGGAGACCATTTTTCGGAGACCGCTCCCCCAACCGAATGAGGCGACCACAGAACCCGAGGGGTTCTGATCAGGTGTGTCGGAACACCGCCTGGCCTCCGCCGCTGGCGATCAGACGGCGGTCGGTCGACCAGACCCGGCCGGTCCACGAGAGCAGCCCGCCTTGGGCCACCGGGGAATGCGCGTCGAGGAGGATCCATTCCGACGTGTTGCCGGGGTACTGGAAGGCGGCGTAGAGGTCGAGGCTCGGCGCGATGAACGGCGGCTCTTGGTACATGTGCGGCCGCGACCCGGCGGGCCAGCTGCCCACGTCGAGGACGATCAACGAACGCGCACCGTCCACCCAGGGGTCGTCGAACGTGGAACGTCGGCCGGGGGCGGACCCACGTCTGCCACGTCGGCGGCAGAGGTTCGGTCGGGGGCCAGACCGCCGACCGTCTCGATCATCCTCTGATCGAAGTTCCCCCAGAAGGAGAAGCGGGGCCGGCTGTCCTCGTCCGGCCAGACCTCTTCCCGGTTCGGCAGCTCGCCCGGCCCCGGCACGTCGGGCGGATCCATGTCCTCGTGCTCCAACCCGGCGACGTCGCCGACCGACCACACCATGGCGTCGAGCACCGGCCGGCCCTGCTGCGTCATCTCGACCCGTTGCGAGTGCACCGTTCGCCCCGAGCGCAACGTCGTGACCGAGAGGTCGACCGGCTCGAACGCGGCAACCGACAGGTAGTGACAGAAGAAGCTGGCCGGGCGGGTCAACCCGCTCTCGGCGCCGGCGGCGCGCAGCGCGATCGCCGCCACGTAGCCCCCGCAGGGTCCCCAGATCTCCCAGTCCTGGTGCACGTCGGCGGTGTAGCGGCCCTCGCCGGCCGGCGCGCACGGCCGTCTGCTCCGCGATGTCACCCATCGCGCCGCCGCGACCTCCCACTGCTCCGCGTGACAGCTCCATCACGTGGACCATCTCGCCCCCGGAGCGTGCCCGAGGTCGTGCGCTCGAGCGTGAAGCCGAGGTGGTCCATCACCCGGCCCGACGCGGACGTTCTCCGCCTCGTAGATGCTCACGATGCGATCGAGCCCGCCTTCGGTGAAGCCCCAGCTGCACCGCCGCCGCTCCCACCTCGGTGGCCAGTCCCCGGCCACGACACGGCTCGGCCAGGCGCCAGCCGACCTCGACGGCGGGGAGGATCTCGGGGAGGAAATGCGGCACCGCCAACCCGGCCCACCCGATCAGCGCGCCGCTGGCCCGGTCCTCGAGCGCCTCGACGCCGAACCCGTCGGACTCGTAGCGCCCGATGACCCGCACCAGGAACTCCTTCGTCTGCTCCTCGGACATGCCGGCCCGCAGCGGGTACCACCAGAACGACGGATCGGCGTGGATCGGGACGAGGGCGGGCAGGTCGTCGAGCGTGAAGGGACGCAGGACGAGTCGGTCGGTCGTGAGGACGGGGATCACGGGATCCGAGATCACTCGAGCGGGAGCCCCGGAGCTTCGGCCAGCGACGGGTCCCGGCCCGGACGAGCCTTGGGCGCGTAGAGCTGGTCCGGGCGGAACGAGCGGACGGAACGGTCGCCGGTGCGGCCACCCACCACCTCGACCCAGGCCTCGCCGGTCTCCCCGTTGGTCACGTGCGCGACGAACTCCCACGCTGCCCCGCGCAGCCGCGTGCCGTCGACCTGCACCGGGTCGCCGGGGCGCAGCCCGGCCCAGCGGGTGGAACGGCGGAGGTCAGCCATGGGTGCACGGGGACGCTGCCATGCGGCCTCTTTCTACCCGCTCCCGGGATCGGCCAGTGCGGTCGCAGCCCGGCCGTAGTGTGGCCAAATGGCGTTGCAGCCCCCACGGACCCTCTCCCCGTCGAAGGTGAGCGTCGTTCACGAGCTGCCCACTGGCCTTTCGCTTCTCGCAGATCGAGCGCCGCCCGGAGCCACCCTCGGAGCCGGCGGTCAAGGGGACGCTCGTGCACGCCGCGCTCGAGCGCCTGTTCTGGCACCACCCGGCGGGCGAGCGGACACCGGCCGTCGCGGCCCACGAGCTGGAGCGGGCCTGGGACGACCTCCAGGACGACGAAGGAGGTCGTCGAGCTCGCGCTGAACGACGAGGCCGCCGCCGCCTTCCTCGGCGACGCGCGACCGCCTCGTGGAGAACTACTTCCGCCTGGAGGACCCGAACGACGCCCACGCCAACACCGTCGGCGTCGAGCTGGGCGTCGAGACCAAACTCGACGGGCTGCGCCTGCGCGGCATCATCGACCGGCTCGATGTCCTGCCCGACGGCCGGCTGATCGTCGTCGACTACAAGACGGGCCGCACGCCGAGCGAGCGGTTCGAACGGGGCAGCCTCGGCGGCGTCCAGACGTACGCGCTCCTCTGCGAGAGCATGCTCGGCCAGGCCCCGGCCGAGGTCCGCCTGCTCTACCTGCGCGAGCCGGTGGCCATCACGGCCGTGGCGAGCGAGCAGACGATCCGTGGCCAGCGCAAGCGGGCGGTTGCGGTGTGGACGGCCATCGAGCGCGCCTGCGACTCCGAGGACTTCCGCCCCAACGTCGGGCCGCTCTGCGACTACTGCAACTTCAAGAGCGCCTGCCCGGCGTTCGCTGCCGCCTGAGATGTCCCAGATGACGACGACGACGATCGACGCCCAGATGAACGCGATCGACGACGCGGTGAATGCCGCCTTCGAGCCGCTGCGCGGCAACCCGCAGGCCGACCGCGCCGCCGCCCTCGCTGTCGAACCTGGCCGACTACGGCCTCATCTGGGTCGCGCTCGCCGCCGTCAAGGCCCGGCGGCGGGGCCCCGACCGCCGCCGCGCCGTGGTCGCACTCGCCACGGCCGGCTTCTCCTCGCTCATCGTGAGCCGCATGGTCAAGACGGCCGTGGAGCGCGAGCGCCCCGACGACCACCTCGCCGCCACGGTGCGGACGCCCTCGAGCAGCAGCTTCCCGAGCGGGCACACGCTCGCCGCCTTCTGCACCGCCTTCGTCCTCGCCGACTCGGACACGCAGACGGCGGCGAACGTCGGCTTCGCCGCCGCGGTCGCGGCGAGCCGGGTGCACCTCGAGGCGCACCACCCCACCGACGTGATCGGCGGCGCAGCGATCGGCTCGGTCCTCGGGCTCGGCCTCCGGCCCCTGGTCAACCTCGTGACGCCGGGGTCCCGGCAGGTGCCGCCTGCCCACACGGGCCGGGAGCCGGCGGGCCAAAGGCGGGCGGCGGGCGGCAAAGCGGCGCACGCAGGACGCCCGGGGAATGGACGCCAACGAGGTCGTGTTCGAACAGTTATGAAGTCTTTCGCCGTGAACTGGGACTATCGCTGCCCCTTTGCCCGCAACGCCCACGAACACATCGCGGTCGCGCTCGCCGACGGGGCCGACTGGGAGGTCGACGTTCCTGCCGTTCTCGCTGAGCCAGGTCCACGTCGCGGAGGGTGACCCGCCGGTCTGGGACAACCCCGAAAAGACGAAGGACCTGATGGCGCTCGCCGCGGGCGTCGTCGTGCGCGACCAGTACCCCGACCGCTTCCTCGATGCGCACGTCGCCCTCTTCGCCGCGCGCCACGACGAGGGCCTCGACCTGCGGGTCCCCGAGGTGGTCGCCGGCGTCCTCGACGGCGTCGGCGTCCCGGGCGACGAGGTGATCGCCGAGATCGAGTCCGGTGCGCCGATCAAGGAGATCCGCCGGGCCCACGAACAGGCCGTCAACGACTGGTCCGGCCTTCGGCGTCCCGACCTTCGTGGTCGACGAGCGGGCCGTGTTCGTACGCCTCATGAGCCGGCCCCGCCGGCGACGCCGCCTTGGCCCGCCGCACGATCGAGGGCGTGATCGCAGCTCTTCGAGACGGTCCCCGACCTCAACGAGTTCAAGCACACGACGCTCGAACGCTGAGCGGCCTGGCGGCTCGGCCGGCCGCTGCCGCCCTTAGGCCCGGGCCAGCTCGCTCAACAACGCAAACGTCCGCTCGCGCTCGCCGGCGTCCCCGATGACGGACGTCACGAAGTCCGTCGCCCCCGCCGCCGCCAGCTCGCCGACTCGCGTCCACCACCGTCGCCTCCGACGCCGACCAAGGCGATGTCCGACGCGCCCGCCGCCCCCTCCTTGTCCAGCATCGCCTCGTACGACGGCAACGTCGGATAGATCGCCGTCAGCTTGTCGATGCGCTCCTTCGCCCCCGCCACGTCCGACGTCACCACCACCGGCAACGCCACGACGACGCGGCGGCGCCGGACGTCCCGCCTCCTCCGCCGCCGCAGCGATCGTCGGCACGATGTGGTCACGAACCGTCGAGACCCCCGTCATCCACGTCATCGTCCCGTCCGCCACCGTGCCCGCCAGCCGCAGCATCGCCGTGCCCAGCGCCGCCACCAGCACGGGCGGCGCCGTCGCCTCCTTCATCCCCACCGGCGAGAACGCGTTCGTCGTCACCCGCTCCCCCGCCGTCGACACCGTCTCGCCGTGCAACATCGGCATGAGCGACGTCGAGGTACTCCCTCATGTACGCCAACGGCCGGTCGAAGCGACAACCCCCACATGCCCTCGACGACCACCTGGTGCGACAGCCCGATGCCCAGGAGCAGCCGGTTCCCCGTCGCCGCCTGCACGGTCAGCGCCTGCTGCGCCAGCATCATCGGGTGCCGTGGGTACACCGGCACCACGCCCGTGCCCAGCCCGATCCGGGGCACCTGCGCCCCCGCCACGGCCAAGCAGCGTCAGGGCGTCGGGCCCGAAGATCTGCGAGGCGAAGGCGTGGGCGAACCCCGCCTCCTCGAAGCGCTGCAGCTCGACACGATCCGGGGCAGCGGCTGCTCCACGTCGAGCCCGCCCCCGATGCGCAGTGGGTTGGCCATGGTCCTCGAACTCCTCACCTAAATTGACGGTGTGTCAGGCCCCCTGTCTATGCGAATCCCCGGACGGGGGCGAGCGACCTGAGCACGCACGACATCGGGTTCGTCGGAGGCGGGACAACTGGCACGCATGGCTGGCGAGGCCGCCGAGCGCGCTCGGGTTGTCGATGGCCGTCCTGGCGCCAGCAGCCCGGCGACGCCGCCAGCGCCGTGGCCGCCGAGGTCCTCATCGGCTCGCCGTTCGTCGCCGCCGACCTCCGCGCGCTGGTCGAGCGCTGCGCCGTCGTCACCTTCGACCACGAGCAGGTCGACCTCGACCTCGTCGCCGGGCTCGGCGCGGAGGGCTACGTCCTGCGCCCCGGCGCGACGGACCCTCGAGTTCGCCGTCGACAAGGCCCATATGCGCACCGTCCTCGACGCCGCCGGCGTGCCCGGGCCGGCGTACGAGGTCGTGGACGACGGACCCGACGCGCCCGCGGCCGTGGCCCGCTTCGCCGCCGCGCACGGCTGGCCGCTCATGCTCAAGGCCGCCCGCGGCGGCTACGACGGCAAGGGCGTCTGGCCCGTCGCCGACGAGGCGGAGGCGGCGGACGTCCTGGCCCACATCGACGGCCGGGTCGTCGTCGAGGAGCTCGCTCCCGCTCGACGCCGAGCTGGCGGTGATGGTCGCCCGGCGCCCCTCGGGCGCGTCGGCCGCCTGGCCCGCCGTCGAGACCGCGCAGGTCGGCGGCGTCTGCCGCGAGGTCCTGGTCCCCGGACGTCTGCCCCGCGAGGTGGGCGAGGCGGCGTCCGCGCTCGGACAGAAGGTGGCCGAGATCACCGGCGCCGTCGGCGTCATGGCCGTCGAGCTCTTCTGGTCGAGGGGCCGCCTGCTGGTCAACGAGGTGGCGACACGCCCGCACAACTCGGGGCACTGGACGATCGAGGGGCCGTGACGTCACAGTTCGAGAACCACGTCCGCGCCGTCCTCGACCTGCCCCTGGGCTCCACCGCCCCCCAGCACGCCCAGGTCGCCAGCGTCAACGTGTTCGGCGGCCCCGCCGGCGAGGACCCGGCTCCGCCTGCTCGCCCGGGGCTGGCCGTCGAGGGCGCCCACGTGCACCTGTATGGCAAGGCGCCACGGCCCGGACGCAAACTGGGGCACGTGACGGTCTTCGGCGACGACGCCGCGTCGGTGCGTGCCCGGGCGTGGTCGGCGGCCCGGGCCCTCGGCACGCCCGTCCCCGACGGGCTCGAGCGTGCCGGACGAATCCGAGGAGACGACACCGTGAGTGCCACGCCGTTGGTCGCCGTCGTGATGGGCAGCTCCTCCGACCTCCCGGTCATGCAGGGCGCCGTCGAGATGCTCGAGCGCTTCGACGTGCCCCACGAGGTCCGTGTCGTCTCGGCCCATCGCACGCCCCGCGACATGCTCGCCTTCGGCCAGGAGGCCGCCGGGCGCGGTCTCCGCGTGCTGATCGCCGGCGCGGGAGGAGCGGCGCACCTGCCGGGGATGCTGGCGTCGGTGACGAGGCTGCCCGTCATCGGCGTGCCGGTCGCGCTCTCCCAGCTCGACGGCCTCGACAGCCTGCTCTCCATCGTGCAGATGCCCAAGGGCGTCCCCGTGGCCACGATGGCCGTGAACGGCGCCCGCAACGCCGGGCTGCTGGCGGTCCGCATCCTGGGTCTCGAGGACGCCGACCTGGCTGGCAGAATGGAGGCCTTCCAGGAAGAGATCGCATCGGACGCGCGTGCCCAGGACGCCGACGTGTCCGGAGGAGCAGGGCACGGCAAAGATGGCTGAGGGGAATCTGGCGCAGCGGCTCGGCTACCCGGCCGACGCCAAGCTCGTCATCATCAACGCCGACGACCTCGGCTCGTGCCACTCGGCCAACGTCGGGGTGTTCGAGTGCCTCGCCACGGGCACCGTCACGAGCGCCACCTTGATGGTGCCGTGCCCGTGGGCCCGCGAGGCGTCCAGCCGCTACCGCGGCGAGGACGTCGGCGTGCACCTGACGCTCAACGCGGAGTACGAGCTCTACCGGTGGGGGCCGATCACCCACGCCCCCTCGCTGCTCGGTGGCGACGGGGGTTTCCCGAGCACCGTCGAGGACGTGTGGGACCACGCCGACCTCGACGAAGTCCGGCGGGAGTGCCGGGCCCAGATCGAGCGGGCGATCTTGTGGGGCTTCGACGTCAGCCACCTCGACTCCCACATGGGCACGCTGCAGCTGCGACCCGAGTTCTTCGACGTCTACCTCGACCTGGCCATCGAGTTCGGCCTGCCGCTGCGCATGGTCGAGCCCCGCCACCGACCGCTACATGGGCTTCCCGGCGCGCGCCGTGGCGGCGGAGGCGGGCGCGGTCTTCACCGACCACTTCCGCTACGTCGGCGGGGTCGGCTCGCGCCAGACGTTCGAGCGCGACTTTGCGACCCTGCGCCCGGGGGTGACGGAGTACCTGCTCCACCCGGCCGTCGACAGCGCCGAGCTGCGCTCGCTGGCGACCGACGACTGGACCAGCCGCGTGGACGACTACGAGATGATCTGCAAAGAGGACTGGATCCGTCGTTCCCTCGACGAGGCGGGTGCGACGCTCATTGGATACCGCCCCCTGCGCGAGCTGGCGCGGGCGAGCGGCTGAGCCGGTGACCGCCACGGCGACGACCACGATCCAGGGAGTCTCGGTCCTCTCGAGGCAGAAGAAGCGCGGCGGCACGGACCGCTTCGAGCTGGCGCTCTCCCCCACGGGGATCGAGGTGCGCCGCCCCGGCCGTCCCGTCCAGCAGTTGGGGTGGGACCGCGTCTCGGAATGGGAGATCGAGGAGCGGAAGGGCTACCTGCTCCTGACCCTGCGCGGCCGCGGCGCCACCACGCCGCTCGTCGTGCCCGGCTGGTCGCTCGACGACCTCGAGCTCCTGATGCGAGAGATCACGCGCGGACCCCACCACCGGTACGCAAAACGGGGCGGGCCCGGTCGTCGCCAAGCCCAACGTCGCAGCGGCAACCGCAACCGCGGCGAGCCGCCGCGCCGACCGTCGCAACGCCCGCGCCGACGCCGGCCCCCACACCCACACCCGCACCGGCTGCCGCAGCCCCGCCATCACGGGCCGAACGACGCCAACGGGCCCCGCGCCCGGAGCGCAAGCGTCGTCAGATTCCAGCTCGGGTGGAAGCCCGTCGTCACCGTGGTGCTGCTGGGGGTGCTGGCCGCCGCGATCACGCTCGTGCTCCTCCAAAGCGCCGGCGTCATCAGCTGGAGCTTCCTCGGCCCGGTGGCCTGAGGGCCCAGCGCCTCAGCGCACCCCGGCGAAGAGGTCGTCCTCGGTCACGCCGGTCGTCGGCCCGATGCGGCTCCGGGCGAGATAGAACTCCTCGGTCGGGTGGATGTCCTCCATCACCTCGGGGGGCAGGCCGAACCAGAACTTCGAGTTGGGGTCGACCTGCGTGGCGTGCGCCTTGAGCGCCTCGGCCCGGATCTTGGTGAACCCGGAGATGTCGATCGTCGTCGTGTACGACTCGTCGTGCGCGATCCGCGACATCCACTTCTCGTCGAAGGGCGACTTGAGGCCGAGCTCGTCGAACTTGGCGTGGATCTCGCGGAACCGCGAGGCGGCCCACACCGAGTAGTAGAGCTTCGCGGGGGCGAACGGCGGTCCGGCCTCCGGGTACCTGTCCGGATCACTGGCGGAGTCGAAAGCAAGGACAGAGATGTCGTGGACCCTGATGTGGTCCGGATGTGGGTAGCCGGCGTGGTCCTCGCCGTAGGTGATGACGACCTGGGGCCGCTCCTGGCGGATGACGGTCACGAGGCGCTCGACCGCCTCGGCCAGGGGGGCCTGGGCGAAGGAGGCGGGGTTCTTGTTGGCGTCGGTGTCGGGCATGCCCGAGTCGCGGTAGCCGAGGAGGACGGTCTCGTCGTAGCCGATGATGTCGGTCGCGGCCTTCAGCTCGGCGAGCCGGACGCGCCCGATGTCGGCCCGCACCTCGGGGGTGTCCATGGCCGGGTTGAGGATGTCGCCCTCCTCGCCGCCGGTGGCCGTGACCAACACGGTGTGCACGCCCTCGGCGTGGTACTTGGCGACCGTCGGCGCACCCTTGGAGGCCTCGTCGTCGGGGTGCGCGTGGACGCTCAGGAGGCAGAGGCGGTCGGGCACCCAGCCGACGTTAGCGGTGGCCCTGAGGGCGGCTGCCCGGGCCCGGGCGGGCCGTGGCGGGGGTGCGGCGGGGCTGGTCGGGCGTGGGGCGAGCGGGGCGCTGGGCGGGCGCTGGCGGGCGCCTGCCGGTGCCCCCCCTCCCCTCCTGGGCCTTATGCTCGTAGGTCATGGCAGGCACCTTCCAGCGCTTTCTTGACATCTTCCGGGGGAAGGCCAACAAGGCCCTCGACAAGATGGAAGACCCCCGGGACACCCTCGACCTCTCCTACGAGCGTCAGATCGAGCAGCTGACGAAGGTGCGGCGGGGCGTGGCGGACGTGGCGACGGCCCGGAAGCGGATCGAGTTGCAGGCGCAGGGGCTCCAGAAGCAGGCCGACAAGCTGCAGGCGCAGGCGAAGGCCGCGCTGCAGCAGGGCAACGAGGACCTGGCCCGCGAGGCGCTGTCGAGGCGGGCGGCGCTGGGCGAGCAGCTGGCCGACCTCAAGACCCAGCACGACCAGATCACCGAGCAGGAGCAGAAGCTCGTCCAGACGTCCCAGGAGTTGCAGACCCGCGTCGAGCGGTTCCGCACCCAGAAGGAGACGATGAAGGCGTCGTACACCGCCGCCGAGGCCCAGACCAAGGTCGGCGAGGCGGTGTCGGGGATCTCGAAGTCGACGACGGACGCCGGGGCCACGATGCAGCGGGCCCAGGACAAGATCGCCTCGATGCAGGCGCGGGCGGGCGCCATCGACGAGCTGCTGGCGTCGGGGGCGCTGGAGGACCTGTCGACACCGGTGGATGACATCCAGAAGGAGCTCGACAAGGTGTCGTCGACGAACCAGGTCGACAACGAGCTGGCGGCGATGAAGGCGGAGCTCGGGGCGGGCGGGCCCGGTGCGGGGGCGGCGGCGTTGCCGTCGGCCGACGCCGGTGCGGGTGCTGGTGCTGGTGCTGGTGCTGGTGCGGGTGAGGCGGAGGCGGAGGCGGAGAACTCAGGAGCAGCCGGGGCACCTGAAGCAGCAGGAACCGGGGGCAATGGATCCGGGGGTTCTGGAGGAGAAAGCGCCTGATGGCAATCTCACGCAATATTCCGGCCGACAAGGGCCTCACTCGCCGCATGCTCCTGACGGGGTTCTTCCTCGTCGTGCTGTACGGCGCGTTCATCGCAATTCTGATCGCGCTGTTACACAGCCTCGTGCTGGTGCTCGTCATCGGCTTCGTCCTGCTGTTCGCGCAGTACTGGTTCAGCGCCAAGATCGCCATGTACTCGATGCACGCCAAGGAGGTGACGCCCGAGCAGGCGCCACAGCTCCACGGCGTGGTCGACCGCCTGTGCGCCTTGGCCGACATGCCCAAGCCGAAGGTGGCCATCGCCACGACCGACATCCCCAACACGTTCGCCACCGGCCGGAGCCCGAAGTCGGCGGTGGTGTGCGTCACGACCGGTCTGCTGCGGCGGCTCGACGAGCCCGAGGTCGAGGCGGTGCTGTCGCACGAGATCTCGCACGTGGCGCACCGCGACGTGGCCGTCATGACCATCGCCAGCGGCCTCGGCATGCTGGCCGGCCTGCTGACGCGGGTGATGTTCTACTCGGAGATCTTCGGCGGGGGCGGCCGCGGCAACAACCAGGGCGGCGGCCAGGTCGCGCTGATCGAGATGATGATCATGCTGGTCTCGATCGTCGTCTACTTCATCTCCTTCCTGCTGACGATGGCGCTGTCGCGCTACCGCGAGCTGGCGGCCGACCGCTCGGGCGCCCTCCTGATCGGGCGGCCGTCTCTGCTGGCCTCCGCCCTGGTGAAGATCACGCGGCGAGATGGGCCGCATCCCGACCAAGGACCTGCGCGCCGCCGAGCCGTTCAACGCCTTCTTCTTCACGCCGGCCGTGGCCAACGGCGCCACCCAGGGCGGCGGGGGCGGGTTCAGCTTCGGCAACCTGTTCCGCACCCACCCGACGCTCGAGCGTCGGCTCGCCCAGCTCGAGCAGCTCGAGCGGCAGCTCGGCCAGGCCGGCACCCCCGGCACGGTCTGATCCGGCTCCTTCGTCTTCGTCTTCGTCCGGCGTCTCTGAACTGCGTTCGCCCGTGCGGTGCCGTGTCGAGAAGGTGAACGGCCCGGCCGGCCGATCCGCCCGGGTCGCCCGGGCGCCGAGGCGCTAGAACGGCGAGCAGCATGGGCCTCCTCGACACCATCCTCGGCCGCTCCAAGCCCGTCCGGGCCAACCTCGACGCGCTGTTCTCGCTGCCGACCGCCGCGCTCACGCTGCAGAGCGCCGGCGGGCTCGTCTCCTCGGGCCACGCCGGCGTGTGCTGGAAGCCGCCGCCGGGCCAGGCCGTGGCCGACGCGGAGAAGGAGATCGCCGAGCTGGTGGGCCAGGACTTCACGCTCGCGACCGACACCTTCGACTACGGCTGGATCCTGCTCGAGGACACCGACTTCGAGGAGCTGGTCACCAAGATCCACATGGCCAACTCCACGCTGAAGGACAACGGGTGGAGCCCCCAGTTGCTGTGCTCGGTCTTCGGCTTCGTGCCCGGCCCGGACGCGCCGGCCGACGCCAAGCCGTTCCGCCTCGTCTACCTCTTCAAGCGCGGCACCTTCTACCCCTTCGCACCGGTGGACGCCTCCAAGGAGCGCCGCGACACCGAGCTGGAGCTGCGCATCCGCACGATGGTCGGCGCCGACCTGCCGGTGGAGCAGGACCTGTCCCGCTGGTTCCCCATGTGGGACATGCCGGTCTCGTGACGGCGGCCGAGGCGCCGGCGCCCGGCTCCGGCGCCGGACCGCCTGATCCCGCTGGAGGGCGCGGTGAACTTCCGCGACCTCGGCGGGTACGCGGCGGCGGACGGGCGGCGCACACGCTGGCGGACGCTGTTCCGGGCCGACGGCCTCGGCGACCTGACCGAGACCGACTTCTCGACCATGCGCGCCCTCGGCATCCGCACCGTGATCGACCTGCGCTCGGCCGAGGAGCTCGAGCGCGGTCGCTACGACGTCGACGCACACCCGGTGACGTTCCATCACTTCCCGATCATCGAGCAGCTGCCCGACGCCGACGAGTTCGACAAGCCAACCCGGGCTGCTCGGCACGCAGTATCTCGACATGGTCCGCGACGCCGGGCCGTCGTTCGTCTCGGTGCTGTCGATCCTGGCGCGTGCCCGACGCGTTGCCCGCCGTCTTCCACTGCACCGCCGGCAAGGACCGCACCGGCGTCCTGTCCGCCATCTTGCTGTCGCTCCTCGGCGTGGACGAGCCGACCGTCGTGGCCGACTACGCGCTGAGCGGCGCCGCCATGACCCGCCTGCGGGCCAAGATCATCGTGAAGTACCCCGACAGCCGGGAGACGATCGAGAACATCTCGGGGGTGTTCTCGGCCGAGCCGGCGCAGATGGAGGCGCTGCTCGACCACCTGCGGGCCACCTACGGCTCGATCGACGCCTACGTGGCGGGGCTCGGCGCGGGGCCCGACCTCGTGGCAGGGCTGCGGGCGGCGCTCCTCGAGCCGGCGGCGGGCTCCGGCTCCGGCCGGCTCCGGCTCGCTCTAGGCGCAAGCGCGAAGCGCTCCCGCCGGCCTTCTCGCCCGCTGTCGCCCTCCCGGACATCGGGCCGCAACCGGTCGATGACGTCCGCCAGGGCCAGGTCGAGGAGCGTGATGCCGCCCGAATCGTGGGTGGTGAGGGCGAGGCGCACCTTGTTGTAGCGGATGTCGATGTCCGGATGGTGGTTGGCCGCCTCCGCCGCGGCGCCGACGGCGTTCACGAATTCGAGGGCGGCGCCGAAGTCGTGCAGCTTGACCGTTGCGATGAGCTCGTCGCCCTGGCGCGTCCAGCGCAGGCTCTGCCCCTCGAGCGCGGCGTCGACGTCGGAGAGCGCAAGCGGGGGCTCGCTCACGGGTGCGTCATGTCCTCCGGCCGCACCGCGGCGTCGAACTCCTCCCCCGTCAGCAGCCCCAGCTCCATGACGGCGTCGCGCAGCCCGATGCGCTCCTTGTGCGCCTTCTTGGCCGCCTTGGCCGCGTTGTCGTAGCCGATGATCGGGTTGAGCGCGGTCACGAGCATCAACGAGTTGCGCAGGTGCCGGTCGATCTGCTCCAGGTCGGGCTTCAGGCCCTCCACGCAGAACTCACGAAACGCACGGCAGGCATCGGTCAACAGCGCGATCGACTGCAGCACGTTGTACGCGATGACCGGCTTGGCGACGTTGAGCTCGAAGTTGCCGCGGCTGTCCGCCGTCGTCACGGCGACGTCGTTGCCGATCACCTGGATGCCGACCATGATCATGGCCTCGCTCTGCGTCGGGTTCACCTTGCCCGGCATGATGGACGAGCCCGGCTCGTTCTCCGGCAGCTGCAGCTCGCCCAGGCCGCTGCGGGGCCCCGAGCCCATCCAGCGGATGTCGTCGGCGATCTTCATGAGCGAGACGGCCAGGGTCTTGAGGGCGGCGTGCGTGAAGACGAGGGCGTCGTGCGCGGCCAGGGCGGCGAACTTGTTGGGCGCGGTCACGAAGGGGAGGCCGGTCTCGTCGGCAATTGCCTTTGCCACACGCTCGGCGAACTCCGGATGGGTGTTGAGGCCGGTGCCCACGGCGGAGCCGCCGATGGCGAGCTCGTAGACCTTGGGCATCGTCTGTTCGATCCGCTCGATGTCGTCGGTCAGCTGCGACGTGTAGCCCGAGAATTCCTGGCCCAAAGTGATCGGTACGGCGTCCATGAGGTGCGTGCGACCGATCTTGGTGACGTCCGCGTACTCCTCGGACTTCACCGCCAACGAGTCGCGCAGCGCGGTCACGGAAGGGAGGAGGCGGTGCACGATCTCTTCGATCACCGCGATGTGCATCGCAGTCGGGAACGTGTCGTTCGACGACTGCGACATGTTGACGTGGTCGTTGGGGTGGATCGGTTCCTTCGAGCCCTTCACACCGCCGGCGAGCTCGATGGCGCGGTTCGAGATTACCTCGTTCGCGTTCATGTTGGTCTGCGTGCCGCTGCCGGTCTGCCAGATGTGCAGGGGGAACTGGTCGTCGAGCGCACCCTTCGCGACCTCGCTCGCCGCCTGTTCGACGAGCCCGGCCAGTGCGTCGTCGAGCTTGCCGAGGTCGCGGTTCACCGACGCCGACGCGGCCTTCAAGATGCCGAACGCGCGGATCAACGGCTTCGGCATGGTCTCGGTGCCGATGTCGAAGTGGTGCAACGACCGCTGCGTCTGCGCACCCCAATAGCGGTCGGCGGGGACCTCGATCTCCCCCATGCTGTCGCTTTCCACCCGTGTGTTCGTCACGAATTTCAGCTTAGGACCGGTGCCGAACGCCGGAGCCCGGACCGCGCTTCGCCGGCGGTGGGTGAATTTTCCGTTAGGCGCGGACAATTCTCGGTGAACCGGCCGGCGGCCACGTCGGATGACCGAGCCGACGCGGCTGTCGTATCGGGCGAGCGAATCCATTTCTGACCAGGGGCGATGTCGAACGGCCTCCGTGGTCTCTCGCGGCGCACCTCCTATTGCGCGGGACCAACGCATTCGCCCGATTGGGCGAATAAGGCGAATAGGGGCGCGAGGTAGCAGGTCAAACAGTGTTTCCCTCGCAGGGGTTCCCTTTTGGGAGGCGGAGACAGCAACACCCAGCAGTTCCGAGGCCATTGAGAGCGCCTCGTTTCGTATTTCCATCCTCGGCGTAAGGCCGCCGGATGGGAACAGTCTGAAAGGGACCTCAAAGCATGCGGAGGACTCGAGTCAAGCACTCGATTGCAATGGTCGGCCTCGTCCTCGCGACGGTCGCCGCGACGACCGCACTCTTCGGCGCAGCCGCCAACGCGGCAACACCGGACAACGGTACGTCCAATGCCTACGGCATCAACGTCAAACTCCTCGGTGGGAACCTGCTGGGTCCCATCCCGTCGGTCGAACTCGGCGCCGCCGGACAGGCGGACGGTGTGTCGTCGACGTTGCCCGTCGCCGTTCCGGGGCTGTTGACCGCGAACACGCTCAACGCCGATTCGAACTCGACCAACTTCGGTCAGGCCACCGAGACGATCAACGCGTCCGCCGGTGCCGAGGGGTTGGCGGGTCTCAACGGCCTGTCGTTGATCGGCGTGGCACCGCCACTGTTGAACGTCGACGCCATCAACACGCAGTGTTCGTCCTCCGCGCTCGGCTCGACCGCGTCGACGACGGTCGTCGGTCTGTCGATTGACGGCCAGACGATCAACATCCCCGGTCCGATCGCGCCCAACACCGGCCTCACGGCCTCCCAGCTCGGCCCGCTGGCGGGCCTGATCACCCTCACGCTCAACGCGCAGGACCCGACGCTCTCGGTGAACCACGCGGGCGACACCTCCGTCGACGTGATCGGCCTCCAGATCACCCTGCTCGGCGTGCTCGACCACGGCGCGGTCATCAACGTGGCGCACTCCTTCTGCCAGGCCACCGGCCCCGACATCGAGGCCCCGGCGGCGGTCGACAGCATCACCCCGAACTTCGGCCCGGCGGCCGGCGGCACCCCCGTGACGATCACGGGCACCGGGTTCGCAGTCCACCTCCCATGTCACCTTCGGCAACGCGGGCCTGGCCACCGACGTCGACGTCGTCTCGCCCACCGAGATCACGGCGGTCTCGCCGCCCGACGCCGGCATCTCTTCGAATACGCCGGTCGTCGTTCAGGTCTCCAACCAATTCGGGCCCGGGTCGACGACACCGACGGCGGGCAACACCTTTACCTATGAGGTCGCGCCGACGATCGCGAGCGTCAACGGCATCGTGCCCAACCAGGGCCCGGTCGCCGGCGGCACGGCGGTGACGATCACCGGGACGAACTTCAACCCGGGCGACACGACGACCGCCGTGACGTTCACCAACCCCGGCGGCACGAGCGCCAATGCGACCGATGTCGTGGTGGTCAACTCGACCACGATCACGGCGGTGACGCCGCCGAGTCCCATCCCGGCCCCGGGCACCGGACCCACGGACGTGACGGTGTCGGACGTCGGAGGGACATCGAGCAACACGCCGCCGGTGACGTTCACGTACGCGACGTTCAACACGGTCGTGACGAGCATCCACCCGACGGCGGGCCCGGTGGCGGGCGGCACCACCGTCACCATCACCGGCAGCGGGTTCGAGCTCAGCGGCACCCCGAACGTGACCGCCGTCCACTTCGGGACCGCGTCGGTCCCGACGGGCGAGATCACCGTCACCTCCAACACGTCCATCACCGTCACTCTCGCCGGCCAGCCCGCTCGCCTCACCTGGCACGGGCACCGTCGACGTCACGGTCACGACGCCACTCGGCACCAGTCCCGACGTGGTGGGTGACCAGTTCACCTACGAGCTGGCGCCGACGATCGCCTCGGTGAACGGGATCGTGCCGAACCAGGGCCCCGAGGCCGGCGGCACGCCCGTCACCATCACGGGCACCAACTTCGTTGCGAGTGACGCCACGACCGAGGTCCTCTTCGGCTCGACGCAGGCCACCGACGTCGTCGTCACTTCTACGACGACGATCACGGCGGTCTCGCCGCCGGGCACCGGGGTGGTCGACGTCACCGTCTCCGACGCCGGCGGCACGTCGGACAACAGCCCGCCGGTCACGTTCACGTACATCCCGCCGCCGACCATCGCGCTCAACGGGATCAACCCCGACAGCGGCCCGACCGCGGGCGGCCAGACCGTGACGATCACCGGCACGAACCTCGGCACCACCGGGACGACGGACGTCTTCTTCGGCGGGCTGAGCGGCAACCAGGCGACCGACGTCGTGGTCGCCGGCAACGGTGACTCCCTCACGGCGGTCACGCCCATGGGCAACCCGGGCGACGTCAACGTGATCGTCACCACCCAAGGTGGGGTGTCGAACACCGAGACGTACCTCTACATCGGCCTCCCCTTCGTCGGCGTGAACGGCCTCAACCCGGCCTTCGGCCCCGACACCGGCGGCACCGTGGTGACCATGACGGGCACCGGCCTCACCGGTATCACCGCCGTGACCTTCACGCAGGCCTCTGAGTTCACGACCTGCGGCGCCGGCTCCTTCACGCCCGGCACGGCCGTCACGGCGGTCAGTGACACCGAGGCCAAGGTGACGACGCCGGCCTTCGCGGACGGCCCCGCCGTGCTCTGCATCACCGCGCAGGGCGGCACCGCGCCGGCGGCCGAAGAGTTCACCTTCGAGGGGACCCCGGTCGTCAGCGCCAACGGCATCAACCCGAACCAGGGCCCCACCGTGGGCGGCACGGACGTGACGATCACCGGGAGCAACTTCCCCCAGGGTGACCCGAACGTCACGGTCACCTTCGGCGGCGCCAAGGCTCCGCAGGTGAACGTCACGAGCTCCACCCAGATCCTGGCCGTCACGCCGCCCAGCCCCCTCGGTGGCAACGGCGCCGGCCCGGTCCCGGTGGTCGTGTCCGACCTCGGCGGGACGTCGAGCAACACCCCGCCCGTCACCTTCACCTACGTGGTGGCGCCGACGGTTTCGGGCATCAGCCCGACGAGTGGGCCGCCCCAGGGCGGCGAGACCGTCGTCATCAAGGGCACCAACCTGTGCAACGCCACCGGCGTCATGTTCGGCAACGCCTCGGCGACGATCCTCACCACGTCCGCCGGACTGCACGACGTTGACCGTCACCGAGCCGCCCGGACAGGGCACCGTCCCCGTCGTCGTGATGACGAACGGCGGCTCGGCCCGCTCGCCGGAGAACTTCACCTACATCCCGCCCGGCTACTGGATGTCGGCCAGCGACGGCGGTGTCTTCGCCTTCGGCGGCGCCCGGTTCTACGGCTCCATGGGCGGCAAGCCGCTCAACCAGCCGATCGTGGCCATGGCCGACACGCCGGACCACCAGGGCTACTGGCTGTTCGCCGCGGACGGCGGCGTGTTCGCCTTCGGTGACGCGAACTTCGACGGCTCGGTCCCCGGTGTGCTCGACCCCGAGGGCCGGCACCTCAACGGCCCGATCGTGGCCGCCGAGGCGACGCCCGACGGCAACGGCTACCGGATGTTCGCTTCCGACGGTGGCGTGTTCGACTTCGGCGACGCCCTCTTCGAGGGCTCGCTGCCGGGCGAGCACATCACGCCGCCGGCGCCGATCTCGAGCGCCACGACGTACCCGTTCGGCACCACCACGAGTGGTGACGACGCCGGGTACTGGCTGGTCGACTCGCTCGGCGACGTGTACTCGTTCAACAACGCCCCCAACACCATCGGGCAGGGCCCGGGCCACGTGGACGACTTCGTCGTGACGCTGGCCACCACGCCCGACGGCAACGGCTACTACATGTTCGAGATGAACGGCCAGGTCGCCGCCTTCGGTGACGCCAACCCGAACCTCGGCGAGGTCACGTTCCCGCTGAACAAGCCGGTCGTGTTCGGCCAGGCCACCTCGACGGGCAACGGCTACTGGGAGTTCGCCTCGGACGGTGGCGTCTTCACCTACGGCGACGCGCCGTTTGAGGGCTCGCTCGGCGGCTTGAGGCTGAACGCCCCCATCAACGGCGCCATCGCCTTCGGATCAACGGGAACCGGGTAACACCTCCCGCTCCTCGGAGCGAGAGCGAGACGGGCCGGCCGGGCGGTGGCCGGCCCGTTTTCGCGCCCGGGCACTGGTGTGCGTCGGGAGCCGGCGCGGGCCCACGTGCTCCGACGAAGAGGCCAGACGTGAGACGTGCACGCCCGCACCCGGCACGCGGCACCAGGCCCCGGGACGGGGCTCAGCCCGGCGGGTGGTCGTCCGGGCACGCCCCCGGCGGGTCGTTGAAGTCGGGGTCTGACGTCCAGGCGCCCTGCGACCAGTCCCCCGTCGCCGACGGCAGAGAGAAGACCGACGTCATGTCCGCCAAGAGCGCCGACGCGTAACGGGCGCTCCCCTCGGGGCACAGGTGGACCCTGTCGAGCTTGCGCACCCGCGTCCACTCGGCGGACGGGGCGTGGGGCTCGCCCACCGGCGGCAGCCACGCCGAGTACCGGCCGTGCAGCAGGATCGAGTCCGCCAGCGGGAAGTACATGACGCGCCCGGGGAAGTCCTTCGTCATGCTCTTGGCGATGTTGTTCCACGCCACCACGCCCGCCGTGCGCGCCGTGTTGTACGCCGCCTGGTCGCCCGGGTTGGACGCCGGGATCTCCCCCGACTGGGGGAACTCGGTGAAGATCACGCCGTCGACGCCGTTGCCCGGCGTCAGCATCGTGGCGACCGCGCTGCGCAACAGGCGCGTGTAGGCCACGGGGTCGTGCAGCGCGTTCGGGGTGGTCGGTCCGTACTGGTCCCAGCTCCACGATGCGACGATCACCTGTGCGCCGGTCTCCCGGATCAGGTTCGGGATCGACGTGGGCCAGTTGGTGGCCGTCGTCAGCCCGAAGCCGTCGATCGTGCGCGTGGCGACGCTGACCTCGCCCGTCGCGCCCAACGCGGCGGTGATCCCGTACGACGCGTCGTGCATCACGGAGTCGCCCAGGATCATCACCCGCAGGGGGTTCGACGGCGACGGCGTCACGGCCAGGTGGATCGGCGCCTGCCCGGCGAACCCACCCGCCCCCGGCACGGCCGCCAGCGCCGCGGCGCCCGTGCCCCCGCTCGAGGCCGGCAGGCGCGTCGTGCTCGCCACGGCGGCGGGGTCCGCCACGGCCGGGAACGTCGCCACCACGATCAGCGCCGCCGTCGCCAGCCCCGCCAGCGGCGCGCCCCAGTACTTCACCCACCCGTGCAGCCGGGCCAGGCGGATGGGCCGCTCGACCAGGTAGTAGCTCGCCGTCGACAGCGCCAGCGTCACGACCACCCGCACCACGTCCAGCGGCCACGTCGACAGCCCCGTCCGCGTCCCGTTGATATACACGATCACGGGCCAGTGCCACAGGTAGATGCCGTAGCTAATCGTCCCGATGAAGTGCAGCGGCCGCCACGCCAGGCCGCGCCCCAGACGACCGGGCTCGATCAGCCGCGCGTCCGCCACGACCAAGCCCGCCAGCGCGGCACACACCAGGAAGCCGCCCTCGAACATGAAGTTCGTCGGCAGCCCGCCCGACGTGCCGGCGAACACCCAGAACACGAGCAACGCCACGCCGGCCAACGGCGCCACCACGTGCAGCGTGCGCCGGGCCCGCTCGTTCGGCTGCGGGCGCGCCGCGGCGACGAACGCGATCGCCGCGCCCGCCATGAGGTCGAAGAGCCGGGTGTCGGTGCCGTAGTAGACCCGCGACGGATCGACGCCCGGCGTGAACAAGGCCGCCATCAAGATGCTCGACGCCAGCCCCAGCCCCACGCACAAGACCACCCCGGGTCCCCGCCACCCCCACGTCGCCGACGACATCCACGAGGCGCGAGCTCGGGCCGCCCGCGATCCACGGGTATTCCGGCGTGCGAGATGCAACAGCGCCAACAACACCAACGGCCACACGAGATAGAACTGCTCCTCGATCGCCAGCGACCACGTGTGCTGCAACGGCGACGGCGTCGAGAACTGTGCGAAGTACGACTGGTGGGCGAAGATCAGGTGCCAGTTGTTCACGTACAGCAACGTGGCGATCGAGTCCCCCCGCAGCCCCGACAGGTCGACCAACCCGTTCGCGCCCGGCCCGCCCCACAACCCGTTCGCCACCAGATACACCGCCAGCGCCGCCACGACCAAGAACAGCGCCGGCAACAGCCGCCGGGCCCGCCGCCCCCAGAACGCCGCCAGGCTGATCCGCCCCGACCCCACCCACTCCTCGAGCAACAACGTCGTGATCAAGAACCCCGACAGCACGAAGAACAGGTCGACCCCCAGATACCCGCCCTTCGCCCACCCCAACTGCAAGTGGTACGCCACCACGCCGATCACCGCCAGGCCCCGCAACCCGTTCAACGCCGGCAGGTGCCGCCCCGTGACGGCCCGCTCCCCCAGCCCCGCGTCCCGCCCCTCCGCCCGCTCGGCGAGCGCCGTCTCGACGTCCGTCACCGACGCCCCACCGCCTCCAGCCGGCACGTTGCCCCACCGCCGTCGCCGCGCACCACGATCAGGTCAGCCGACGCCGCCGCTCCGCCGGCCTCCTCCCGGGCGCCGGCCTCCCTCAGGTCCACCGCGATGAGCGGGCTCCGCGGGCTCGCCGGCATCGGCCGGTTGACCGCCCCCGGCACCGGGTAGGCGGGCCCGTCGCTCACCGCGGTCCCCTCGCGCCACATCGCCCTGCACAACTCGATCGCCTCGCCCAGCCCCTCGCCGAACGGCGGCCCGAAGCACAGCACCGTGCGCCCCCCGTCGACGAGGTCCAAGCCCGTCGCCTCCCGCGCCAACAGCGCCGGGTGCCGCTCCTGCCCCTCTGGACCACCCAGCACGACCTGCGCCCCCAACAGCACGTCGGGCACTGCGTCGCTCAGGGCCGCCAGCAGGACGAAGGGGTCGCCGAGCGGCCCCTGACCCAGCAGCACGGCCCCCATGCCCTCCTGCTGCGCCCGGGCCGCCTCTGCACGAAGCTCCGCCACGTCCTTGGCCTCCAAATAGCACCCGTCCACGGCCAGGCAGGTTACGGCCCCCGACCCCCCCTCCCCATGTCGTCCCAGCTCAGCGGCTGCGGCTCAGGTCCGCTGCCACCAGCCTCCGACCGCCCGGGCCAACCCGGCCTGCGCCAGCCGCTCCAAGCCCCCGCAGAGCGTCGCAAAGTCCATTCCGGTGAGCCGGGCCAGGGCGTCGAGCGAGGTCGGGTCGGGAGAGAGAGCGTCGTAGATCGCCTGCACTCCGACGGGCACGGGACCGACCGACTCACGCCTCTTCTCTTCGTCCGCCGGTATCTCGACCTCGGCCCCCGCTCGCGAGAGCGCCAGCAAGATGTCCGTCGTTTCACGGACCGGAAACGCGCCGTCGGACAACATCGCGTTGGGTCCTTCGGATGTCGCACTCCGTATGGAGCCCGGTACGGCCCCCAGGTCGATCCCGAGCTCAATGGCCGCATTGACGGTATGCCTCGACCCTCCACCGTGCCGGCTCTCGACCACGACGACCACATCGCTCAAAGCTGCGAGCAGACGATTGCGCACCGGGAACCGCCACTTCTCGGTCTTCGCCCCCGCGGGCGATTCGGAGACGATTACTCCGTGCTCCATCACACGTTCCCAGAGGCGGGTGTGACGACGGGGATACGCAATATCGAGACCGCCCGCAACGACACCAATCGGTGGTGCTCCCGCTCCGCAGGCACCTTCATGGGCCGCGCCGTCAATGCCGAGGGCCAGCCCCGAGACGACGCTTACCCCGACAGCGGACAGCTCCGCTCCAAGTTGCGCGGCGACGCCGATCCCGTACCGAGTCGGAGCCCGCGTGCCCACGAGGGCCGCCGTGGGTCTGCCACTCAGCGCCCTCGGATCACCACGACAGAACAACACGGCGGGAGCTTCGGGTGTCTCCCTGAGTCGCTCCGGATACCAACAGCTGTCTGGGAGCAGGACGGTGATTCCGAGGTCGCAGTGCCGCTGCCACAACTTCGCGACTGCGGCTCGGGCTTGCGGGGTGGGGTTCGCCAGCTTCTCCCACGCCCTTTGAGCCGGACCCTGGCTCATCACTTCGCGAAGCCGGGCAGGACCGATGTCGGGGAAGAGTGCCACTGCGATCGCGTAAGCCTCGTCAGGCAGTTGTTCAGTCATGCGACGACCACCGACCGTCCAGCGCGAAGCGACAATGCTTCGGCGATGTGATCGTGCGACACAACGTCCGCCTCGGCCAGATCGGCGATCGTTTGGGCCACTGACCTGACTTTGTTCAACCCACGTGCGCTGAGTGCGCCCTCGCGTAGCTTCTCAGCCAGGACATCAATGGCTTCGGTTGTGAGGATGGTCTCCTGCCCGTCTCGAGCCGCGGCACGTTCCCGGGCGATTGTCACGCGGGCAACCACGTCTGCGGTCGATTCCCCCGGCGTCTTCGACAACAACTCCTCTGCGGTGGGTCTGGTCACGGGTACCACGAGGTCGAAACGATCAAGAAATGGTGCGGAGATGCGCCTCCTGTAGCGCGCACGCGTCACCACCGAACAGGAGCACGCCCCCTCGTAGACCCCTTCACCACAGGGGCAAGGATTCATGGCCGCGACCAGGAGAAACGAGGCGGGAAACTCCACCGTTGCCGCGGCGCGGTTCACACGGATCACACCCTCCTCCAAAGGTTGGCGCAGCGATTCAAGAGCCGCGACTGGAAACTCTCCGAGCTCGTCGAGGAAGAGCACCCCATGGGTTGCCAAGCTCGCCTCGCCCGGACGCGGGGACCCGCTCCCGCCGCCGACGAGAGAAATGATCGTGGCTTGGTGATGGGGCGCTCGGAACGGCGGCCGTTCGAACAGCGCACCCTCCGGGAGCAACGCGCCGGCCGTCGAGTAAATCCGAGACAGCGTCATCGCTTCGTCCTTGGTGAGCCCAGGCAGAAGTCCCGGCAGACGCTCGGCCAACATCGTCTTGCCGGAACCAGGTGGCCCGATCAGCAGCAAGTGATGGCGACCCGCAGCGGCAACTTCGAGGGCACGGCGACCCACTCGCTGACCGCGAATGTCCGCGACGTCCAGACCGGGCGCCTGGACCACCTCGGTGGCGATGTCAGGGATCATTGGCCACGGGGCCCGTCGCCTCAAGACAGACACCAACTGCGCCAATGTGGCGACGCCATGGACGCCGGACTCTCTGACCAGCACAGCCTCGCCCACGTCGCACATCGGGAGGACGAGTTCGTCGGCCATACACGCGTCGGCCAGGGCGATCATCCCTGGCACATGACGCAGCGAGCCGTTCAGCCCGAGTTCTCCGCAGAATCCCAGTCCCTCGGTGCAGTCCGGAGGGAGGTCACCCGCCGCCGTCAGCAAACCGACGGCGATTGGTAAGTCGAGGCCTGCGCCAGCCTTGCGGATGCCCGAAGGCGCCAGGTTGACCGTGACTCGATGGACGGGCCAGGACAGCCCGCTCGACAGCACAGCCGCCCGGACCCGATCCCGGGCCTCTCGCACCGCGGCATCGGGGAGGCCGACGATCGTGAAACCGGGCAATCCGTGGGAGATGTGGACTTCGACCGAGACGGCGCAACCGGCGGCGCCACTCAGGGTTGCAGAGGTAACCGAAGCGATCATGTGATCGAACGGTCGGTCTGCGTGCGGTCGTCGGCGGCGAAAAATTCATCACGAAAAATTTTTGAGTCGTGTATGTCATCTCAGCGACGTCGAGTTCGGGTGTATATGGCTCCCAAATCCGCCACGACGCCCACATATACAGCCGCAGGTTCAGGCCGGGCCCCACTTCAAATACGCCGGCGACTTCGACTCTGGTCAGTCTGCATATAGCGACAAGCGCGTCGGACGGGGTCGAATTCCTATGCAGGCGCGAGGAACCAACGCCCTTCGGGCCATATACGGCCCTAAAATTTTTTTCCGCCTATGTTTCGGCTGCTCCCAGCCTCATTTCAGAGCGGCGGCGCACTCGAGACTCGGCTCGCCACCGGGCCACGCCCAAAGGGCGTCAGTTCCGTGGCGGCGGGTCCTTGGGCGGCCGGGCCGGCGTGGCGACGACCTCCGGGGTCGCGCCGTTGCTGCCCCCGCCCAGGTCTTCGTTGCGCAACGTCGACAACAGGACCTCGGCCGCACCCATCAGGCTCGTCGCCTCGTAGGGCACCACCACCTTGGCGTTGTCGGAAGAGGCGATGTCCTGGAGCGCCCGCAACTGCAGCACGGCCAGCGTGCGAGGGTTGATGGTGGCGGTGTCGATGGAGGTCAGGCGCGCCGCCTCTCCCACACCGCGGAGCTCGAGCGCCTTCTTCTCGCCCTCGGCCTGCAGCTCGAGCACCTTCATCTGCGCCTCGGCCCGCAGGATGGCCGATTGCTTGGCGCCCTCGGCCTCGAGGACGGCTGCCTGCTTGCGGCCGCCGGCGCTGTTGATGGCCGCCTGCTGCTCACCCTCTGACTTCAAAATGGCGGCGCGCTTGTGCTGCTCGGCCTCCTTCTGCTCGGACATCGCCTGGACGACGTTCAACGGCGGGGTGATGTCGAGAATCTCGATCCGATTCAGCCGCACCCCCCACTTCGCCGTGGCGTCCGCCATGTGGTCCTGCATGCGGCTGTTGATCGTCTCGCGCTCGCTCAGCGCCTGGTCCAAAGAAAGCTCGCCGAACACCGCACGCAGGGCGGTCCGGGAGAGCTGGTCGACCGCCAACTGGAAGTCGTTGATCTCGAACAGTGCGGACCTGACGTCAATCACCTGGCAGAAGATGGTCGCGCTCACCTGGAGGGACACGTTGTCCTTGGTGATGACCGCCTGCTGGTCACCCGTCATCGGGAACTCGCGGACGTCCACCTTTTCCATCCGGTCGATGAACGGCGTGAGGATGTGCAGGCCGGGCTGGTCGACCGACTTGAACTCACCGAGTCGCTTGACGACGCCGACGCTCCCCTGCTGGACGATCTTGACGAAGCGCGACATGAACAGCGTGAACAGCCCCACCCCAGCCAGGGCGGCGACAATGACGATCGCTACAACATCTCCGGCCGATGCGATCATGGGATACCTCTCTTCTAAAGCTTCTAAGTGTCGGTGGCGTAGACGACGAGCAGACCTCGCTCGACGTCGGCGACGACGACATCGGTCCCGACAGGGATACTGGCGTCGGGGTCGAGAGGGATGGCGAGCCACTCCTCACCCCGCGCCCGGATCCGTCCCGGGTGGTGCGCGCCCTCTATGGCCTTCGTCACCAGGGCTGTATCCCCGATCATCCCCTGAACGCCGTTGAGCACTCCATCCACCCTATTACCGGCCGACGAAAATAGGCGTCCGCTTCTCGGTGAACGCAGCCAGGGCCTCGTTCGTGTCCGTGGTCGAGAAATTGAGGGCCTGGCAGCGGGCCTCGTCCTCCACCGCCTGCTCCATCGAGGCGTTCGCCGAGGCGTGCAGGAGCGACTTGGTCATGGACAACGCGAGCGGCGGCCCGTCGGCGAGTCGGCGCGCCCAATCGGCCACGAAGGAGTCGATCTGGTCGACCGGGAGCACCCGGTTCACGAGGCCGATGGCCAGCGCCTCCTCGGCGCTCCACATGTCACCGAACAGCGCCACCTCCTTGGCCCGGGCCATCCCGATCAGCCGCGGCAGCAGCCACGAGGCGCCGTTGTCGAGCGACAGGCCGCGCTTCGCAAAAATCATGGAGAGCCGGGCCAACTCCGTGCAGACCACGAGGTCGCACCCGAGCGCCAGGGAGAACCCCGCCCCGACGGCCACGCCGTCGACCTTGGCGATCGTCGGCTTCGTGATGTGGTGCAGCGCCAGCGCCACGTCGCCCAGCCGGCGCATCCGAGAGAGGCCCGAGCGGGACGGGTCGTTCGTCGGCCCCTCCTTGTCCCCCAGGTCCGCCCCGGAACAGAACGCGCCGCCGGCACCGGTGAGGATCATCACCCGGTCGTCCTGATTGTCCTCGATCTCCGTGAAGATCTCACGCAGCTCCGTGAGCATGCGGCCGTTGGCCGCGTTCTTGCGCTCGGGGCGGTTCATCGTGACGGTGACGACACCGTCCTTACGCTCGACGAGAAGGGTCTCCATGGCGACCGACCATACGCCGCCAGCCGATCAGAACGCATTTTCGACGACCCGCAAAGCCCGCCCCGAGACCCCGGCCACGTCGAAGCGGATGTGGTCGTAGTAGGTGTCCTGCTCAGACAGGTACGCCGTCGCCAGACACCGGAGCCGGTGCTGCTTGGAGTGCGTCACCGCCTCGAAGGGGTTGCCGAGGGAGTTCGACGTGCGGGCCTTCACCTCGCAGACGACGAGCACGGAGCACCCGGCGCCGTCGACCTGGGCGCAGAGGATGTCGATCTCACCGAGGTGGCAGCGCCAATTGCGGGCCAGGATCTCGTAGCCGTGGTCCTCGTACCACGCCGCGGCCATGTCCTCGCCCCGATGTCCCAACGCGATCCGGCGGTTGCTCATGCCGAAGAACGGTCGGCCGCCGCCTCGCCTTCGTCGGCGAAACGAGCCGGCTTAGAGCTCCTGTTCGGGCAGCCGCTCGATGTTCACGTCACGGAACGTGACGATCCGCACCTCGGGCACGAACCGGGCCGGGCGGTACATGTCCCACACCCAGGCGTCGCGCAGCTCCACCTCGATACAGGCCGGCGTCGTGTCGGCGCGCACGTTCACCGACACCTCGTTCGCCAGGTAGAAACGCCGCTCGGTCTCGATCACGTAGGCGAAGACCGGCAGGACGGCCCGGTACTCCTGGACCAGCCCGAGCTCGATCTCGGACTCGTACCTCTCGAGGTCCTCCTCGCTCACGCGGCGCCGGCCCTACTCGTCGGTGGCCTCCTCGGCAGCACCGTCGCCCGCCTCGTCGCCTCGACCTCGTCCCCGTCGTCGGCCTCGGCCACGTCCTCGAGCGTCAGGTCGTCGAGCGCCTCGACCCCGTCGCCGTCGAGCGCATCGACGTCGTCGACCTCGTCAACCTCGTCGACCTCGACGTCGGCGCCAGCAGCAGCGCCAGCCGCGCCCTTCGCCGGCCCACGAGCGACCCGCCGCTCCTTGATCTTCGCCGCCTTCCCATGCCGCTCACGCAGGTAGTACAGCTTGGCCCGCCGCACGTCGCCCAGCGTCACGACCTCGATCTTGGCGATCGTCGGCGAGTGCACCGGGAACGTCCGCTCGACCCCCACCCCGAACGACACCTTGCGCACGGTGAAGGTCTCCTGCACCCCGCCGCCCTGGCGGCGCATGACGGCGCCCTGGAAGACCTGCACCCGCTCACGATTCCCCTCCACGACCCTCACGTGCACCTTGACGGTGTCGCCGGGGCGGAATTCAGGGATGTCGTCGCGCAGGCTGTCGCGGTCGATCGTTTCGGTCGGGTGCATGACAGGCGTTCCTTCGAAATCGGGTCACGCCGGCTCGGTGGGGTGCGGTTCGATCCGCTCTGAGCCGGACGGAACATCGTAGCCGTGCTCGGCCAGGGCCCGCACGTCGTCGTCGCTCAGCCCCGACGCCGCTGACCAGGCGCTCCAGCAGGTCGGGCCGCCGCGCCGCCGTGCGCAGCAGGGCCTGGGTCCGCCTCCAGGCGGCGACCGCCCCGTGATCGCCGGACCGCAGCACGGCGGGGACCTCCCAGCCCCGGAACGAGGCCGGCCGCGTGTACTGGGGGTACTCGAGCAGCCCGTCGGAGAACGACTCGTCCGCCGCCGAGTCCTCGTTGCCCAGCACGTCGGGGCGCAGCCGGGCCACCGTCTCGATCACCACCAGCGCCCCCAGCTCCCCGCCCGCCAGCACGTAGTCGCCCACCGACAGCTCCCCGTCGACCAGGTGGTCGGCCACCCGCTGGTCGACCCCCTCGTAGCGGCCGCACAGCAGCGAGAACCCGCCCGAGGGCCCGTCGGCCAGCTCCGCCAGCTCGCCCGCCACCGACTGGTCGAAGCGCCGCCCCCCGGGCGTCAACAGGTACAGCGGCCGGGGCAGGTCGGGCACCGACTCGACGCTGCGGAACAGCGGCTCGGGCATGAGCACCATGCCGGCGCCCCCGCCGAAGGGCGCGTCGTCGACCGAGCGCCGCGCGTCCTCGGCCCCCTGGCGCAGGTCGTGCACCCGCACGTCGAGCGCCCCGCTCTCGACCGCCCGACCGAGGATCGAGGCGCGGCAGTAGCCGGCGACGACGTCGGGGAAGATCGTGAAGACGTCGATCCTCACGCCACGCCGGCTCTCACGCTACGCCAGCTCTCACGCCACGACAGCTCTCACGCCCACCAGAGCTCACAACTCGAGCAACCCCTCGGGGATGTCGACGTCGACCGTCCCGGCCGCCGCATCGTGCCCCGTCACGAAGTTCAGCGGGATCAGGGCCCCCGACTCCAGCACCAACAGGTCGCTCGCCGGGTTCGCCTCGACCGCCGCCACCCGACCGACCGAAACGCCAGACGCGTCGCGCACCTCCGCGCCCACGAGCTCGTGCACCCACAGCGTGCCGGGCACCTCCAACGCCTCGGCCGAAAGCTCCAGTCCCTGCAGGCGTTCGGCCGAGGTGCGGTCCGTGGACCCCTCGAACCAGACGATCCAGCGGTCGCCGGTCGAGGGGCGGGCCGCCTCGACGTGCAGCGGGCCCGACGGTGTCGAAAACACCGCCCCCGGGCTCAACCGCTGCGTCTGGTCGGTCCAGAGCTGGACGATGACCTCGCCCTTCAGGCCGTGGGCCTTGGTGACCCGACCGATCTTGAGGAGGTCCGTGGCTCCGGGCCCGTCGTCAGACGTCAGACGTCAGTCGTCAGTCGTCGACGATTCAGTCGTCGACGATGTCGACGCTGGCCTGGATGCCGTCCTTGGCGCCGGCCACGTTGACCAGCGTGCGGATGGCCTGGGCCGTGCGTCCCCGGCGGCCGATGACCCGGCCCATGTCCTCGGGCGCCACGTGCAGGTTCAAACGCAAACCGTTGCGGCGCTCCTCGGTGTCGATCGAGACCGACTCGGGGTCGTTGGACAGCGACTTGGCGAGATACGTCAGCACCCCCAACGACGTCCCCCCGTCCACGGCGCTGCGCTCGTTGCCCACGCCGACCTCGTCGATCTCGTCGCCGTCGTCGACCTCGTCATCCCCGTCGTCGACACCCTCGTCGTCGTCCAGGTCGTTCACATCGTCGAAGTCGTCGTCGGCGATCTCGTCATCCGCCGAGCCGCCGCCGCCGCCGCCACCGCCGCTGCCGCCCACCTGGTTGATGTCGCCCGCTTCGTACAAGTCCGTCACGAGATCCTCACTTCGCCTTGGCGGCCGAGAACTCGTCCCAGGCACCGGTGCTCTTGAGGAGGCGCTCGACGCGCTCGGTCGGCTGGGCCCCGTTCACGAGCCACTTCACGGCCTTCTCGTTGTCGATCTTGATGACGGCGTCGGGCTCGGCCGTCGAGGCGCCCCGCGGGGCGTACGTGCCGAGGATCTCGAGGAACCGCCCGTCACGGGGCGACCGGCTGTCGGCGGCCACGACCCGGTAGGTCGGCTGCTTCTTCTTGCCCATCCGCACGAGGCGGAGCTTCACTGCCACGAATTGATTCCTTCCACTTGCGGTCACCGCGAGGGTTGCCCGCCCCGAGCCTGCACTGTCCGAGGGATCCCGGGGCGGCGCGTCGACGGACGCGCCCGAGCCAACATTCTGCCAGATGGGACAGGTGTGTGGCCTCCCGGGGCCGCCGGACCCCTCCCGGAGGCCGGACCGGGCCGATCCGGGCCCGAGCGGGGCTGATCTAGCGGTTCTTGGGCGGGGTGACCCGCCCGCCCTTCTTCTTCTTCTTGGTCCCCTTGTTGACGCTGACCACGGGCCGGGGGGCGGCGCCGTCGGCCAGGCCGGGGAACCCCTTGGTCAGCTCGGCGAGCTCGGCCCCCGAGCCGTCGCCCATCAGCTGGGACAGCATGTCGAAGTCCGCGCCGCCGGGGGCGCCGGCGGCGCCTTGTCCGGCGCCACCGAATCCGGCCGCCTCCTTGGGCGAGCTTCTTGGCGGCCCGGCCGCTCATCCCCGACATGTTCGGCATCCCGGGGAGGTTGGGCATGTTGCCCGACGCCATCCCCTTCATCATCTTCTGCATCTCCTTGAACTGCTTGAGGAGCGCGTTGACGTCCTGCACCGAGGTGCCCGAGCCGCGGGCGACCCGGGAGCGGCGGGAGCCGTCCATCATCGTGGTGTCGTTGCGCTCGGCCGGCGTCATCGAGCAGACGATCGCCTCGACCTTGGCGACCTCGCCGTCGTCGATCTGGTTCGCCGCCTCGCGCATGTCCTTGTTCATGCCGGGCATCAGGCGCATGAGGCCGCCGAGCGAGCCCATCTTCTTCACCTGGCGGAGTTGGGAGAGGAAGTCCTCGAGCGTGAACTGCCCGGCCATGAGGCGGCTGGCGCTCTTCGCCACCTCGTCGGTGTCCATCGTGCGCTCGGCCTGCTCGATCAGGCTCATGACGTCGCCCATGCCGAGGATCCGGTCCGCCATGCGGTCGGGGTGGAACAGGTCGAAGTCGGCGAGGCGCTCGCCGGTCGAGGCGAAGGCGATCGGGCGGCCGACGACACCCTTGACGGAGAGGGCGGCGCCGCCACGGGCGTCGCCATCGAGCTTGGTGAGGATGACGCCGCGAGAGCTCGAGTGCGTCGTGGAACGCCTTCGCCGTGGCGACGGCGTCCTGTCCGATCATGGCGTCGATCACGAGGAACGTGTAGTGCGGCTGCGTGGCGGCGGAGATGTCCTTGATCTGGTCCATCATCTCGGCGTCGATCGTGAGACGGCCGGCCGTGTCGATGATGCACGATGTCGCGGCCGAGCCGTTGCGCCTCGGCCACGCCGGCCTTGGCGACGCGGACGGGGTCGCTCGCCTCCGAGAAGACGGTGACGCCGGCCTGTTGGCCGAGGACCCTGAGCTGCTCGACCGCGGCGGGGCGCTGGAGGTCGGCGCCGACGAGCAGCGGGTTGCGCCCCTGCTGCTTCCACCACAGCGCGAGCTTCGCCGAGTTCGTCGTCTTGCCGGCGCCCTGGAGACCGGCCATCAGCACGACGGTGGGCGGGCGGGACTGGCGTAGGTGAGCTTGAGCGTCTCGCCGCCGAGGACGTTGACCAGCTCCTCGTGCACCGCCCGGATGACCTGCTGGCCGGGGGTCAGGCTCTTCGACAGCGCCTCGGTGCTGACGCGCAGGCGGATGCCGTCGAGAAGCGCCGGGTGACGCCGAGCTCGACGTCGGCGTCGAGGAGCGCCGTGCGGATCTCGCTTCAGCGCCTCGTCGAGGTCCTCGTCGCTGATGCGGCCCTTGCCCTTGCAGGCGGGTCGAGATCCGCTCGAGGCGGTCGGACAGGGCGTCGAACATGAGGTCTCAGGTTAGTGGGGCGCCGTGGTGGCGCTGCCTCGGTCGGTGGGCGGGCGGGGCGTCGGCGGGCCTCGGGCGCGGCTCGGCGCGGCCTCGGCGGGGCGGCGGGCGGCTACCTTTTGTCGCCATGCGCCCAACCCCTTCCCTGCGCTCCGGCGCGCTCGTGACCGCCATCGTCCTGGCCGGTGCCCTCGGGCTCTCCGCCTGCAGCTCGTCCCCGTCGAACCCTCGGCTCGAACACCACGACGACGGCCGGCGGGCACCGGGCGTCCGGCCGCCTCGACGACCGTCACCGCCCCGGCCGGCAGCCCGCTCAACGCCATCGCGCCGATCCCGGCCGCCGACCTCTCGCCGGCCGGCACCGCCGGGCCAGGCGCCCACGGTGACCGTGCCGTCGGGGACGCCACCCACCCGCTCGAGAGCTCCGACCTCATCACGGGCACCGGCCCAGGCGGCGGCGAACGGCGACTCGGTGACGGTGCAGTACGTGCTGGCCACGTACTCGTCGCGGCAAGGTGATCCAGTCGTCGTGGACGAGCCAGCCCTTCACGTTCACGTTGGGCGAGGGCCAGGTCATCAAGGGCTGGGACGAGGGCGTCGTCGGCATGAAGGTCGGCGGACGCCGTGAGCTGATCATCCCGGCCAGCCTCGGCTACGGCGCCCAGTCACCGGGTGCGGGGATCTCGGCCAACGACACGCTCGTCTTCGTCATCGACCTGCAGAAGATCAACTAGCTCGGGGTGGGCCCGGCGGGGTTCGGCTGGGCTTGGTTCGGCTGGGCTGCGCACGGCTCGAGCTGACAGGCTGGTCGGCGGTGGAGGTCGCACAGTTCATCGAGACGCTGCGGCACGAGGGCGCCCGCATGACCGCGTCGACGCGTGCCGTGGCGCCCGTCATGCGTGTGCCCACGTGTCCCGAATGGGTGGCGCGTGACCTGATCCGCCACGTGGGCGGCGTGCAGCGTTGGGCCACGTCGTACGTCGCCGAGCCGGTCGCCGAGGTGCGCAAGGAGAGCCTCGACGAGATCGTCGGGCGCTGGCCGGGCGACGAGGAGCTGTCCGACTGGTTCGAGGCCGGGTATCTGGCGCTCGTGGCGGCGTTGGACGCGGCGCCGCCAGACCTGCAGACCTGGACGTTCCTGCCGGCCCCCTCCCCGCTTGCCATGTGGAGCCGGCGCCAGGCGCACGAGACCGCCATCCACCGCGTCGACACGGAGCTGACCGCGGGGCGGTCGGAAGCCGTCCTGTCGCCGTTCACGCCTGACTTCGCCGCCGACGGCGTCGACGAGCTCCTGACGTGCTTCGTGCCGCGACGCTCGACCGGGCTGCGTTCCGAGGACGTCGTGACGCTCGGGATCCGGTGCGTCGACGACGACGCGGCGTGGGTGCTGTCGATCGGGCCCGAGGGCGTCAAGACCGCGGCCGGCGTTGGGGCGGCCGACTGCACTGTGCGCGGGGCGGCCGGCGATCTGTATCTGGCGCTGTGGAACCGCGGGCGGGGCGATCGGTTGTCGATCGAGGGCGACCGGGCCGTGCTGGACGCGTTCGGCGACGCGGTGCAGGTGCGCTGGGCCTAAAAGCAGCCGCGCCCGCAGATCGCGTTTCGTCTAGGGCGGGGGCCTCTCATAAGTGGCACAAAATTCCACTTTTACCTCCGCAAAACCCGCGAAATTCAGCTTTACCTCACGAAATAAGCCCAGAAATTGAGTCCACCCGCGTAAGCAAAACCAAATCTGCGTGCGAGGTTGATTTCAACAGGTGGGCGGCGAGCTACGAGGTGCACCCCCACGACCCGGTCACGTGGACATGGCCCTTGCCGGCTTTGCCGCGGAACGAGCTGTACGGCCCGAGCGTGATGCTCACTTTGCCGGTGGTCTTGCTCGTCGTGATCGATCCGTTCTTGGTCTCGGACGTCCAGTTCCAGTTTTGGTTGCCGTTGGAGTCGGTGCCGATCAGGGAGACGTTCGGGCCGTTTCCGCTCTCTTGACCGAACTTCTTCGAAGTTCCGGCCTTGGGGTTGTAGAGCTGAAGTGTCCATTGCGTAGCCGGCGCACCCTTGAGCATTCCGTTCAGCATGAACGTGGCTCCTTTCGCCGTGACGATCTGCTCACTGCACGGCGTGTCTGCTGCGGTCAGCGTCCCCTTGACGGTGCCACTGAACGTGAACGTCGTCTGGCCCGACGTGCCTGCCGCACCAGCGGCGGCCACTCCGATCGAGAGCATGAAGAGCCCCGAAGCGACGGCGGCCGCAGTCCGACACATTCGTCGCAACGACGGAGCGAGGCGTTGGGGAACGGAGGTCATGAAGCCGTGGTCGAGGTACATGGGCTTCCTCCTGGTCTCCAAAATCCTAAGTCGATGCGACCCCTAGTTGCCCAAGAAGCCCAGCTAAATCCCAGTAATCCCGTTGCGAGGTGACGAGGCCATCCGCCGAGACCTCGCCGATCGAAATGCCGGGGAGCACGAAGGCACCGCCGGTCCCCGGTAACGGGCCGATGGCGCCAGTGTTCGCGCCGCGGCACACGGTCTCGAAGGCGTAGGAATCCTCGCCCGCAACGCGCCGGCCGATCTCGAAGCTCATGTCTGCCGCCATCTCGAGGGCGCCGGCACCCATCTGCCGGATGCCGTCATGACCGTAGAAGACGGCGCCGGTCGGCACGTCCTCGTAGCGCACATCGTCGCTCATGAAGGCGAGGAGGGCAGTCAACGCATCCTCGCCACCTTCGCCGCCGGCCTCGGGATGACTCCGCCACGCCTCGACGTAGCGGTCAAGCCATGCCGCGCTCGACCGCGCGCTCAGGCCCCGCCCTCGACCAAAACGAGCTCGGGGACCGAACGACGCCCGAACAGCCAGTAGGTCACCGAGCCGCTCGTGTTGAGGAGCGAGGCGAGGCGCCACATGCGCTTCTTGCCCCGGACGGCGGCGTCGGGGCGGCGACTCAAGTCGATCCAGGTCAGCTTCAACATGATCACGTGGATGATCAAGGCGACGATCAGGACCCGCTTCTGCTTCTCGGTCACCGGACTTCCCTCCCGTTGGTGTTCGGCTTCTTCGATGCTGCGTTCAGTCGCTCGAGTCGCCGGCCAGCAGTGCGTCGACGAACTCGTCGGGATCGAAGTCCACGAGGTCGTCGGGACCCTCGCCCAGGCCGACCAGCTTGACCGGCAGGCCGAGCTCGCGCTGCACGGCGACGACGATGCCGCCCTTGGCCGTGCCGTCGAGCTTGGTCAACACGATGCCCGTGACGTCGACGGCTTCGGTGAACTGGCGCGCCTGGGCCAGCGCGTTCTGTCCCGTGGTGGCATCGAGCACGAGCAGCACCTCGGTCACGTTGCCCGGGTCACGATCGGCGATGCGCCGGATCTTCTTGAGCTCCTCGACCAGGTTGACCTTCGTGTGCAGCCGGCCGGCGGTGTCCGCCAGCACGAGGTCGTTGCCCCGGGCCGCGGCGCGCTGCACCGCGTCGAAAACGATGGCGGAGGGGTCGCCACCCTCGGCGCCGCGCACGATCTCGGTGCCGGTGCGGTCGGCCCACATGGCGAGCTGGTCCGCCGCCGCGGCGCGGAACGTGTCGCCCGCGGCGAGAATGACCGAGCGCCCGGCCGCAGACTCACGGCGGGCGAGCTTGCCGATGGTCGTCGTCTTGCCGACGCCGTTCACGCCGACGATGAGCCAGACGTCGGGTGCGCCCTCCTTGCCGTCGAAGCGGAGCTCCCGGCTCTCGGCCGTCTGGAGCAGGTCGCGGATGGAGTCGCCCAGCGCAGCGAGCAGGTCGTCGCCGCCCCGGACCTCTTTGGACTCGACCTTGGCGCGCAGGTCGGCCAGGAGCGCGTCGGCCGTGCTGACGCCGACGTCGGCGCGGATGAGGGCCTCTTCGAGCGAGTCCCACGTGTCCGCGTCGATGCGGCCGGCCCGTATCGCCGCGACGGCGCCGCCGAACAGGCCGCGCACGCCGCCGAGGCGGCTGCGGTACGAGGGTGGCGCCTCGACGACCTCTGCTGCGACAACCTCGGGCTCGACGACTTCGGGCTCGGCAGGTGCAGCGGGTGCGGGCGCGGGTGCGGGTGCGGGCGCGGGTGCCGTCGTCGCCGACGGCTTGGCTGCCGGCTTGGTCGGCGGGCGTGTCGGCGCCTTGGTCGGCGCGGCAGGCGCCGTGGAGGAAGACGGCCCGGCGGTACCACCGCCACGCCGCCGTGAGCGGACGAAGCCAACCGACCCGGCGCCGATCCCCAACACGGCCACCACGACGACGATGATGATGTACGTCCCGACGTCGCTGGCAAGGATCATGCCGACGCCGTCTCCTTGTCCTTTTCGACCTTCTGGCTGACGACCTGGGAGGAACCGCCGGGCGCCATCGTCACGCCGTAGAGGGCATCGCCCGTCTCCATCGTGCGCTTCTGGTGCGAGACGATGAGGAGCTGCGCCTCGTCGCGGAACTCGTGGACGAGGGTCAGGAAGCGGGAGAGGTTGACGTCATCGAGGGCGGCCTCGACCTCGTCCATCATGTAGAAGGGCGAGGGCCGCGAGCGGAAGACGGCGAAGAGGAACGCCAACGCGGCCATCGAGCGCTCGCCGCCCGACAACAGCGAGACACGCCGCACGTTGCGCCCCGCCGGCCGCACTTCGATCTCGACGCCGGTGTTCAACAGGTCGTCGGGCTCGACGAGCGACAGGCGTCCGGTGCCGCCGGGGAACAGCATCGTGATCAGCGTGGAGAAGTGCTCGTTGACGTCGGCGGCCGCGGCGGCGAAGGACGTCATGATCTCGTGGTCGAGCGTGCGCACGACCTCGTGCAGCTCGCGCCGCGCCCCTCGCACGTCGTCGACCTGTGCCTCGAGCTCCTTGTGGCGCTCCTCGAGCTGCGACAGCTCCTCCAACGCCAGCGGGTTCACGGGGCCCAGAGCGGTGAGCTTGCGCTCGAGCTCCTCGGCGTGCTGCGGCAGCGTCGTGTTCGACGGCGCCTCGGGCTCGGGCAGGCCGATGAGCTCCTCGGGGCGGGCGCCCAGGTCGCGGGCGATGTGCTCGCGCAGCGACTCGGTCCGCAGGTCGACCTCGTTGGCCTCGAGGTCCAACGCACGGGTGCGGTTCCGCACGGCGTCCAGACGCTGCTCGGTCGTGTGCCGGTCCTGGCGCAACTGCTCCAACCGCTCGCCCCCGGCGCGCACGGCGTCGACCTGGTCCTGGTAGTCGTGGCGCAGTTCGCCGAAGATGGCGTCGAGGCGGGCGTGCTCGTCGACGACGACCGCCTCGAGGCGGCGCAGCGCCGTGCCCTCGGCCTCGAGGCGTTCCCGGCGGGCCGCCGCCGACGCGCGCTCCTCGGCGTGGCCGGCCAGGCGCCGCTCCACCTCGGCGTTGCGCTCGGCCAGGACGCGCCGGCGCTCGGCGACGCCGGCGACGCGCACCTCGAGCGCCTGGCGCCGCGCCACGACCTCGTCGCGCCGCACCTGCAGGTCGCGCCACGCGTCGAGCGCCTCGGTCAGGTTGGGCAGCGCGCGCTCCAGCATGGCCTGCTCCGCCATGACCTCGGCGAGCCGCTGCTGGGCGTCGAAGACGGCGGTGCGGGCCTCGTCCAACTCCGCAACGAGACGGGTCTGCTCCTCCGCGGCGCGCTCGACCTCGGCGCGCTTCGTCTCGATGGCGGCACCATGGCGGTCCGCCGCGCGCTCCGCCGCGGTGCGCGCGTCCCGCGCCCGGGACGACGCGATGCGCGCCTCGGTCAGCGCCGCCTTGGCCAGCTCGGCGGCGGCGGCGGCGGCCGCCGCCCGCGCCTGCGCCTCTTCGACCGCGGCCTTCGTGACCACGCCGGCGCCCGAGCGCACGCGCCAGCCCGTGGCCGCGAAGCGGTCGCCCTCGGGCGTCACGACGACGAGATCCTCACGCGCCAGCGACAGGTCGATCGCCTCTTCCCAGCCGTCGACGCGCACCGCACGCCCGACCAGCGTGTCGAGCACGGACTCGGCGACGGCGCCGCCCTGACGCGCCCTCACGTGCCGGCGCACCGGCTGGGCGCTGCTGCCCGGCGGGAGCGACGAGTCGCCGCTCGCCACCGCCGTGTGCCCGTTGGCGTTCTGCCGCGGCGCCAGCACCGCGCCCGTCACGCCGCGCTCGCGCAGCGTCGACAAGGCGGCCTGGGCCGAACGCCGCCCATCGACGACGACCGCGGCGACGCCCGCGCCGGCCGCGGCCTCGAACGCGGCCTCCCAACCGGAGTCGATCTCGACCAGGTCGACCAACGACCCCACGACGCCGTCGACGTGGCGCAAGAGCTCCCGCCCGCCCGCACCCTGGAGCTCGGACAGCGCGCGCTCGAGCGCCTCCGCCCGGGCCGAGCTGCGGTGACGGGCGTCCAACGCCTCGTCCGCCGCCGCCTGCGCCGCCTCGGCCGCACGGGCCGCCACGGCGAGCTCCTCCGTGGTCGCCGCCAGGGCGGCATCGAGCGCGGCCGTGGCCACGTCGAGGTCCTCCGAGTTCCGCACGAGCAGGTCCGCGCGCACCGCCGCGCTCGCCTGGCGCTGCTCGAGGCCCGCCACCCGGGCGCCCAACGCGTCGAGATCCTGCTGTTCGCGCTCCGCGGCACGGGCGATCCCCTCACGCCGGGCCCGCAGGCGGCCCATCGCCTGCTCGGGGTCTGCGTCGGCCTCCTCGGCCTCCTCATCGCCGAGCACCGACCCCCACCGCTGCCGCAACTCGCCGGACTCGCCGTCCAACGCCGCCAACAGCGGCCGCTATCTCGGCCCGCTCGGGCGCGCCCCCCGCCGCCGCTTCGTCTTCGGCGACCCGCAGCTCACCCGCCAGCCGCGCCGCCTCCGCCTCGAGCGTCGAGACGACGTCGACGTCGTACGCCGCGTCCAACGCCGCCAGCACGCCACGGCCGCGCTCGCGCAGCACACCCTGCAGGCCACGGGCCCGCTCGACCAACCCCTGGACCCGTCCCAGCGCAGCAGCCAGGTCCTCCTCCCGGCGCGACGACAGCTCGGCCGTCGTCGACGACGCCTCGGCGTCGAGCATCTCCAGCGCCGCGTGCAGCTCGCGCTCCTCCTCGCGGCATACCCCGAGGTTCGTCGCCGCCGCCTGGCGCCGCCCCGTGAGCTCGGCCATCTCCGACCCCGCCAAGAAACGCCGCACCGTCAGGAGCTCGGAGGCGACCGCATCGTGCGAGCGGGCCGCCGCCGCCTGGCGCTCCAACGGGCGGATCTGGCGCCGCACCTCGCGGACCAGGTCGCCGAGCCGCTCCAGGTTCTCGGCCGTCGCCGCCAGCCGCCGCTCGGCCCGTTCCCGGCGCCGCCGGTGCTTCAACACCCCCGCCGCCTCTTCAATTATCGCCCGCCGGTCCTCGGGCCGGGCGTTCAACACCGTGTCGAGCTGGCCCTGCCCGATGATCATGTGCTGCTGGCGACCCACGCCCGAGTCCGACAAGAGCTCCTGGATATCGAGCAAGCGGCACGGCGCGCCGTTGATGGCGTACTCGCTCTCGCCCGAGCGGAACAGCGTCCGGGTGATCGTGACCTCGGCCAGGTCCACCGACAATTTCCCCGAGGAGTTGTCGATCGTGAGCGACACCTCGGCGCGCCCGAGCTGGGGCCGCGACGACGTCCCGGCGAAGATGACGTCTTCCATCTTCGCCGAGCGCAACGACCGCGGCCCCTGGGCGCCCAACACCCAGGTGACGGCGTCGACGACGTTGGACTTGCCGCTCCCGTTGGGGCCGACGACGACGGTGATCCCGGGCTCGAACTCCAGCACCGTGGGGTCGGCGAAGGACTTGAACCCCTTCATGCTGAGCGACTTCAGGAACATTCCGAGCGACCCTATCTGCTCAGAACGGGGCGCTCCGATGCGTGTTGACGCCGCCGTGCGACACCGGCCCCGACCCGCCGGAACCGTCCCGGCGGACGGCGCCCGGCCGCCCCGACAAGACGGCCTAGACCTGGCAGTGCTCGCAGAAGAACGTCGAGCGCCCGCCGGCCTTCACGCGCACGATCGAGTTGCGACAGCGCCGGCACGGCTGGCCCTCGCGGTCGTAGACCTGGTGGGAGCCCTGGAAGTCGCCGATCTCCCCGAACAAATCCCGGTACTGCTCGTCCGCCAGCGAGGAGCCCCGGTGCTTGATCGCATCCGCCAGCGTCTCCACGATCGCCCGGTACAGGCGCCGCACCTCGGTCGCCGTCAGCGAGTCGGCGGCCCGGTCGTAGCGCAGGCCCGGCCTGGTAGAGCATCTCGTCGGAGTACAGGTTCCCGATGCCGGCGGTGAAGCTCTGGTCCATGAGCAGCGCCTTGATCCCGCCGTGATGCTGGTGCAACAAAGCGCCGAAGCGGTCCCAGCTCATCAAGTCCTCGATCGGGTCGAAGCCGAGGTGCGAGAGCTCGGGGATCGCCTTGCGGATGGCGGCGCCGTCGCCCCCCGCCGTCCCCGACACCGGCGACAGCGGCGTGCCGTCCGCCTTCAAGGGCGGCGTCGACACGAAGAGCTCCCCGAACGTCCGGGGGTCGACGTAGCGAAGCTCGCCGCCCTGGGTGAACGTGATGACGACGTGCGTGTGCTTGGGCTTGGGGTCCTTGACGGACTTCACCCGCAGCAGCTGCCCGCTCATCCCCAGATGCACCACGAGCGTGTCCCCGTTGTCCATCGTCAGCAGCAGGTACTTGCCGAGGCGCCCGACGGTCTTGATCGTGCGGCCCTCGAGCAGCGCCCGGAAGTGCTTGGCCGACGGGTGCCGGCGCACCGAGCGCCCGTTGGCGACCGCCACGGCCTTGATCTTCTTCCCCACCACCTCGCGCGACAGGTCCTGGCGCAGCGTCTCGACCTCGGGCAGCTCAGGCATCGGACACCTTCCATGACTCAGACAGCGCAGACAGCGCAGACTGCAACGACTCAGGCATTGCTGAGCTCCTCCCACGCCGCCCGCGCCGCCTCTTGCTCGGCGTCCTTCTTGGAGCGCCCCTCGCCGGTGCCCCAGAGCGTCCCGCCCAAGAAGACCTCGGCCGTATACGCCCGGTCGTGGTCCGGCCCGGTCCCGACGACGACGTAGCGCGGCGTGCCGTCGCCGTCCCGGACGGCCTTCTCCTGCAGGCGCGACTTGTGGTCGAAGTCGTCGGGCTCCTCGCCGGCGCGGGCGATGGCGTCGCCCAGCTCGCGGAGCACGAGGCCCCGGGCGGCGTCCCACCCGGCGTCCAGATAAATCGCACCGAGGATCGCCTCGAAGGCGTCCGCCAGGATGGAGGCCTTCTCCCGGCCGCCCGAGCCCTCCTCGCCCCGCCCGAGCAGCAGCACCTCGCCCACACCCAACCGACCGGCGACCTGGGCCAGCACCCGTGCGTTGACGACGGCGGAACGGACCTTCGCCAGCTTCCCCTCGGCGAACTCTGGATACCGCTCGTAGCAGTACCCGGCGACGATGAGCCCCAGCACGGCGTCGCCCAGGAACTCCAAGCGTTCGTTCGACGGCGCGCCGCCCTCCTGCTCGCCGCACCACGAACGGTGCGCCAGGGCGTGCTGGAGGAGGCTCAGGTCGCCGAAGGTGTGGCCCAGCCGAGCGGCCAACACGGCCGCGCCCTCAGCCCCGGCGTCATCCCTGCTCGAGCTTGGCGTAGACGTAGTCAACGGCGTCACGGACCGTGCGCAGGTCCTCGAGATCCTCGTCATCGATGCGGAAGCCCACGGTGCGCTCCCCCAGCTCCTCCTCGAGCGCCTCCACGAGCTCGATCAGGGCGAGCGAGTCGGCATCGAGGTCCTCCACGAACGACGCGCCCTCGGTGATCGACGACGGATCCGTCTCCAAGATGTCGGCCAGCTGGTCCCTGATCAGCTCGAACACGCCGTTCCGATCGAGGGGGCCCTGGTTGGTGTGGGTCTCAGCTGGCACGCCGCCCAGTGTACGTGTCACGAGCGTGAACTTGCCGGTTTACCCCTGTTGACCTGGGCTTTCAGGTGGTCGGCGAATTCACGATTTTCCCAGAATTGCTCGCTTTTGGCTCCGCCGGCCCCGTTTTGCCCCGCCGGGCCCCCTCCCCGGGGGGTCGCCTCCCGCCGCCTCAGCCGGCGCCGCCGGCGCCGCCGGCCCCGAAATAGACGGTGCGCGGATGCGGATGGGGCCCCCGCCGACTCGGGCCCGCCGGCCTCAGTCGGTCTCGGCGCCCTCGGCGGGCGGCCGCACGGCGGCCGCCACCTGGTCGACCAGGCCCCGGGTGGCGCACTCATGGGCGACGAGCACCGCGTTCATCATGGCGGTCGCGTTCGAGGAGCCGTGGCTGATGACGCACACGCCATCAGTGCCGAGCAGCAGGGCGCCGCCGGTGTTCTCCGGCTCGAACTGGGCGGCCAGCGGCAGGAGGACCGGCAGCAGCGCGTCGGCGGCGGCCCGGGTCTCGTCGTTCGTCCCGAAGACGCCGAGCATCGTGTCGAAGAGGAAGCGCAGCGAGCCCTCGAGCGTCTTGAGCGTCACGTTGCCGGTGAAGCCGTCGGTCACGATCACGTCCGCCGGGCTCGGCAACAGGTCCCGGCCCTCGAGGTTGCCGACGAACTCGAAGGTCCCGCGGGTGCCGGCGACGTCGTCGGCCAGCAGGTGATGTGTCTCCTTCACCAGCGGCGTGCCCTTGGTCGGCTCCTCGCCGATGGAGAGCAGGCCCACGCTGGGCGACTCGGTGCCGAAGCGGGCGGACACGTAGGCGGCGCCCATCTGGGCGAACTGGACGAGCATGGCCGCCGTGCACTCGGCGTTGGCGCCGGCGTCGACCAGCACGGCGGGCGTGCGGCCCAGCCGAGGCAGCGGCGTGGCGATGCACGGGCGCACGACCTTGGGCAGGCGGCCCATCCGCAGCAGGGCGGCGGCCATGGTCGCCCCGGTGTTGCCGGCCGAGACCATGGCGGACGCCTTGCCGTCGCGCACGAGCTCGGCGGCGCGCACGAGCGAGGAGTCCTTCTTGCGGCGCACGCCGCCGGCGGGGTCCTCGTCCATGGCGATGACCTCGGTGCACGGCACGAGGTCGAGACCCATGGTGTCGCCCACCTGCTCGGGCGGGCCCACCAGCACGATGCCGATGCCGTGCTCGGTGGCGGCGCGCTTGGCGCCCTCGACGATCTCGCCCGGGGCCTTGTCGCCGCCCATGGCGTCGACGGCGACGGGGAGCTTGGCCAGTGCCTCGGGCGACGGACGCTCGCCCCGGCGGCTCAAGTCAGTCGACCTCGACGGCCTGGCGACCCTTGTACCAGCCGCAGCTGGGGCAGACCACGTGGGGGGTCTTGGCGGCCTGGCAGTGCGGGCACACGCTGCGCGGGGGCCGGCCCAGGCGCCACGCCGCGGCCTGGTGGCTGTGGCCCTTGGCCTTGGACTTCTTCTTCTTGGGGACTGCCATGGACGGACTCCAACGATCGATCGGTTCGGGGCGGCTCCCGGGTGCTGCCCTGCGGCACACCTGGGGCGCTCGCAGAGCGTGCAAGCCCTCCGGGAAGGCGCTACCGGAGCACGTCGAGGTTAGCCCACCGGGGGTCCCTCGGGGCAACGCAGCCGCAGTCGCCTTCGTTGCGGTTGGCGCCGCACTGCGGGCAGAGGCCGGCGCAGTCGTCCTTGCAGAGCGGCGCCATGGGCAGCTCGAGGACGACGGCGTCGCGGACGAGCGGCCCCAGGTCGATGGCGTCGACGTCGATCGGGTAGAAGTCCTCGTCGCTCGGGATGGCCACCTCGGGGTCGGTGAAGCGCTCCTGGACCGGGATCAGGAGCTCGCCGGTCACCGGCTCGGCACAACGCCGGCACGTGCCGACCCAGGGCGCCCGCACGGTGCCCTGGACCTCGATCCCGCCGTTGAAGGAGATCAGCTCGGCGTCGATCTCGGCCTCGGCGCCGGCGGGCACGACGCTGCGGCCCTCGTCGATGCCCTGCTCGTGCATCGGTCCGGCCTGGGCGACCTCGCCTCGGCGTATCTCATGGGCGTGCTCGCCGCTGCGGCGGCGGAGCCGACCGACGTGCACCACAAAGGGATCGGCGGTGGTCACTGGCAACACCTCACCTCCGTCACGATTGATCTTGGTCGAAGAAGGCGTCGCCTTCCTCTTCGGCTGCAACACGTTGGTCCTCGGCCGTGGGCTCCACGGTGGGGGCGGCCAGCCTCGCCCGGCCGGCCACGACGGTGCGGGTGAGGCGGTCGAGGACGATCTCCATCCCGGCGAGCTTCTGGTCGACGAAGTCCTCGGCCTGGTGGCGCAGGGCGCGCGCCTCTTCGTTGGCGTCATCGAGGATGCGCTGGGCGACGGCGTTGGCTTGGCGGACGATCTCGGTGCGCTGGACCATGTGCTCGGCCTGCGCCCGGACCTCGTCCATCAGCGCCTCGGCCTCGCGGCCGCGCTCGGCCATGAACTCCTCGCGCTCGCGGAGCAGCCAGCGCGCCTGGCGCAGCTCGTCGGGCAGGCTCTCGACGCCGGCCTGGACGAGCGAGATGACCTCGTCGCGCGACACCATCACCGACGAGGACAGCGGCATGGACTTGGCGGCGTGGATGAGGTCGAGCAGTTGATGGAGGATCGACTCGATCCCGATCTCCTCGACCGGCTGTTCCTCGTCGACCTCGAGGAAGCGGTCGCTCACTGCTCCTCCCCTTCCTCCTTGTACCTGGTGGCCAACGCCTTGGCCACCGGCTCGGGCACGAAGGCCGAGACGTCGCCGCCGAAGCGCCAGACCTCCCGCACGAGCTTGGAGGCGAGGAACGACCACTCGGCGCTCGTCGGGATGAAGATCGTCTCGACGCCCGAGAGGTGGTTGTTCATCTGCGCCATCTGCATCTCGGCCTCGAAGTCCGAGACGGCCCGCAGGCCGCGGATGATGGCGTTCGCGCCGACGTCACGGGCGACCCAGACGGTCAGCGTCGACATCGACACGATCCGGACGCTGGGGAGGTGCGCCGTGACCTGCTTCGAGCAGGTCCTCCCGCTCCTCGAGGTCGAAGAGCGTCGTTGCCCTTTTGGGGGTTGCGCACGGCGGCGACCACGACCTCGTCGAAGAGCTTGGAGGCGCGCTCGACGATCTCGAGGTGCCCGTTGTGGAACGGGTCGAACGAACCCGGGAAGAGCCCGACCTTCATCCGCCTACGCCCTCGTGTCCGGGGATATCGGCAGCGGCGTCGCCTCGCTGATGAGCCACGGTGATGAGCGTACCGCCGTACCGACGTTCTCTTGCGACCACCCACGTGTCAGGCAGCGCGATGGGCGATGACGATTCCGTGACGACGGTCTCGGCGTCGAGGGCCTCGAGCAGCGCCGGCCAGTCGGCGAAGTCGTAGGGCGGGTCGCACAGGGCGAGGTCGAAGCTTCTGGCGGTGGTGGTGGTGGCGGTGGCGGCGGTGGGGCCGAGGAGCCATCCGGGGAGGGCCGCCCGCACGAGGGTGACATCGGCGTCGGCGAGGCCCACGGCGTCGAGGTTCTGTTGGACGGCGACGAGGGCGCTCGGGGTCGAGGTCGACGAACGTCGCCGAGGCGGCGCCCCGGGAGAGCGCCTCGAGCCCGAGGGCGCCGCTGCCGCAGAAGAGGTCGACGACCCGCAGGTCCACGACGCCGCCCTGGGAGCCGAGGATGTCGAAGATCGACTCGCGCACCCGGTCCGAGGTGGGCCGAACGGACTTGGGCAGCTTGGCCGGGAGCCGTCGCCCGCGGCTCCGGCCTCCGATGACCCGCATCGGTCCACCCTACGGCTGCGGCGTGGGCGGGCCCGCTCGACCCGTGGGCGCCGGCGGCAGTCCTTTACGTGCCACAAGCCCTGGCGGTCGACCAGCTGGAGAGTGCGCGCCTCGAGCTCATCTTCGATTTCCGCGTTGAGATCCTCCGTGTCCGAACGCCGCCGAAGCCGGCACTTCGAGCTCGTCCGCCGCCTTGAGGTACGCCTGGCGGAACACCATCTCCTCGAGAGGCTCGTCGGGCACAAGGACGTAGAGGAGGCGGCAGTTGAGTGCCTCCGCGGCTCGGCGCAGGGTCGAGAGCTGGAGCGATCCTTCGACTTCGGCTCGCTCCAGCCGGCCCGCCCGGGTCGTCGGATACCTCCATTCGCTCTGCCAATTCGACCTCGACATGCCGAGCGCCTGGCGGACCGCTATGAGCCACCCGCCTACCGGGGCGCACCATTTCCCCGCGTCGAGTGTGGCCAGTCGCCGATCGAGCTTGCGACGCATGAGCGACTGAGGGGTCTGCACGAAAAATGAACGGTCGTTCGATTTTCTATTTGCCTTGCATGGCTGTTCGAGACTTCTAAACGTCTTGAACCTCTTCGTTCACACCTCGAACGAAGAGGTTCGAAGGTTGGTCTCGGGTTTGAACCACAACGCGTAGATCGGCGCGGAATTTTTCGGCGCATTTTCTGAGCTTCGTGACAGGACACCCCCCACATCCTGGTCCTCCAGGGGCACCATGCCCGTCCTGCGACTCGGGTTGCCCGGGGCGTAGGCTCGGACCGACGGCGTCGCTCCGTGGTCCCAGCGGAGGGGAGGCAGACGTGACGGATGCTCGAGTCGCACGAAGACGACTGAAGGCACCGGCCTGGTCTCGTGGATTGTCGGTGTTTGCGGTGGTTGCCGTCGGCGTCCTGGGCCTGTCGGCCTGTTCGACCATCGACAAGGTCAAGGGTGCGATCCAGGACATCCACGGCAACAAAACGGTTGTCGACAGTTTCAACTCGAAGCTGAACACCGCGCCCACGACCTTCGAGGCGAACTACACGACCACGGGCAGCGCTCCTGCCACGGTCACCTACGCCGCACAATTGCCTGACGACGTCGCCTTCACGCTGACGCCCACGGGTGGAAGCGGGGACACGGCGCCCGTGCACCTCGTCCAGAACTCGTCGGGTCAATACGGCTGCCAACAGAGCTCGTCGGGCCAATGGAGCTGCGCCAAGCTCACCGGCAACAGCACTTTGAGTCAGAACTCCGTCATCGACTTCTACACCCCGGGGCACTGGGAGAAGTTCCTCAGCGGTCTCGCCCTCGCCGCAGGCTTCGCCGGGGACAAGGTCAGCACGTCGACGATGTCGCTCAACGGGTTCGACATGAGCTGCATCGACCTTGTCGCATCCGGGGTCGCGGGCAAGAGCACCATCTGCACGACCAGCGAGGGGGTGCTCGGCTACGTCGGCGTCGCCGGCGACTCCACCAGCTTCGAGATCACGAGCTACTCGTCGTCGCCGGCGGCTTCGCTCTTCCAGTTACCGGCCGGCGCCACAATCACGACGGTGACGCTGCCGACCACGACGTCGACTAGCTCTTAAAGAGGTACTCGCCTTCGTCCTCACTGAGGAGAAGGCCGACCTCGTCGCTCAGGTCCTCGTGCTCCGCCAGCTGGGGGTCGGCGTCGACGATCGACTCGGCGACCTGCTTGGCGTCGCCGAGCAGCGCAATGTCGTCCTCGTTGCTGAGCGAAGCCAGGCGCAGGTCGCTCTGGCCCTTCTGGCGGGCGCCGAGCAGCGTGCCTTCGCCGCGGATGCGCAGGTCGGCCTCGGCCAGCGCGAAGCCGTCGGTCGACGCCGCCACCTCGGTGAGGCGTTCGTTGTCGTCCTCGCCGCCGAAGAGGTAACACCAGCTCGCGTCCTGGCCTCGGCCGACGCGGCCGCGGAGCTGGTGCAGCTGCGCGATGCCGAAGCGGTCGGCGCTCTCGATCACCATCACCGTCGCCTCGGGGACGTCGACGCCGACTTCGATGACCGTCGTCGCGACCAAACACCTGGACCTCGCCGGAGCGGAATCGCTCCATCACCTCCTCGCGGGCTGCGGTGGCCATCTGTCCGTGCATCAGCCCGACGCGGAGACCGGAGAGCTCGTTCGCCGAGAGGCGCTCGTACTCCTCGGTGGCGGACTTCGCCTCGACCCGGGGCGACTCGCTGACCAGCGGGCACACGACGAAGGCGCGATGACCGTCCGCGACCTCGGTGCGCACGCGGTCCCAGGCCGCGTCGGCGGCGCCGTCGCCGGGCAACCAGACCGTCGTCACCGGGATGCGGCCGGGTGGCATCTCGTCGAGCGTCGTCAGGTCGAGGTCGCCGAAGATGACCATGGCGGCGGTACGCGGGATGGGCGTCGCCGTCATGACGAGCAGGTCCGGGTCGCCGTCGGCGCCCTTGGCCCGGAGCGTGGCCCGCTGCTCCACGCCGAAGCGGTGCTGCTCGTCGATCACGACACAACCGAGGGAGTGGAAGGTGACCTCCTCGGTGAGGAGCGCGTGGGTGCCCACGACGATGCCGATGTCGCCGGAGGCGAGCCCGTCGAGGACGGCGGTGCGGGCCTTGCCCTTGACCTTGCTCGTGAGGAGCTCGACGCGGACGAGGCCGCCGATCATGCCGCCCGGGCCCTCGAGGTCACCGAGGAGCGCGCGCACGGCGGTGAAGTGCTGCTCGGCCAGCACCTCGGTCGGGACCATCAGCGCGCCCTGGTGGCCGCTCTGCACGGCGGCGAGGAGCGCGGCCACCGCGACGACGGTCTTGCCCGAGCCGACGTCGCCCTGGAGCAGGCGGTGCATGGGGAAGGGGCCGGCCATGTCGGCGACGATGACCGCGAGGGCGCGGCGCTGCGCCGTCGTGAGCTCGTAGGGCAGGCCGGAGAGGAAGCGGGCGACGAGGGTGTCGGAGACGCCGCCGGTGACCTCGCGGGGGGAGACGTCGTGGCGCATGGCGCGGGCGTTGACCTCGAAGGCGCGCCGGCGCAGGACGAGCGCCAGCTGGAGGCGGAACAGCTCGTCGAAGACGAGGCGGCGGTGGGCCCGGTCCTTGGCCTCGAAGGACTCGGGCCGGTGGATGGCGTCGAAGGACTCGGTGCGGCCCCACAGGTCGAGGGAGGTTCGCAACTCCTCGGGCACCGGGTCGGCGAAGTCGCCGGCCCGCGCGAGCGCCTCCTCGACGAACGCGCCGATCTCCCAACTCGTGAGGCCGACCTTCGCCGAGGCGGGGTACACGGGGAGGATGCGCAGGGTGCGCCGCTCGGCCGTGGCGCCGGCGATCACGTCGACGACCGGGTTGGCCATCTGGCGGCGCCCCCGGTACTCGGTGACCTTGCCGAAGAAGATGGCGTCGGTGCCCGCCTCGAGCTGCTTGGCCCGCCACGGCTGGTTGAAGAACACGATGTGCAAGCGGCCGGTGCCGTCGCGCACGGTCAGCTCGACCATGGCGCGACCCTGGCGCGAACGCCTGGAGCTCACCGACTGGACCTCGGCGAGGACGGCCGCCTCGTCGCCGACGTCGAGGTCGGAGACGTCGGCTTGGCGCGTGCGGTCGATGTAGCGACGCGGGTACGTCGTGATGAGGTCGAGGACGTTGTCGATGCCGAGCTCGGACAGCATCTTGGTGCGCCGCTCCGACATCCCGTGGAGCCGCGTCGACCTCGACGTCGCGCAGCGGCGCGCAGAGTCCGGCCGCTACTACTCAATACCGAGCAGGTACGGGTACAACGGCTGTCCGCCGTTGTGTACCTCGAGTGCCACGTTGGGGTACTCCTCGGACAGCCATTCCTCGATGCGCCTCGTGTCCGCCACGCGTGCGCCCTCCCCCTCGATGATCGTCACCAGCTCGTGGGTCTCGTCGAGGAGGCGGCTGAGGAGCAGGCGGGTGCAGACGACGACGTTGTCGGCGATGGAGACGACGCCGTCGCGGGAGATGCCGATCCAGTCGCCCTCGTGCACCTCGCCGGCGTCGGTCATCGAGTCGCGGACGGCACGGGTCACCTCGGCCGGGACGACACGGGCGGCCGACTCGGTCATGGCGGTGACGTTCGTCTCGAGGTCGGCCGCGGGGTCGTAGGCCAGGAGGGCGGCGAAGCCCTCCACGATGGAGCCGGTCCCGACCACGTGGACCGTCTTGTCGCTCAGCTCGTCGACCTGTTCGGCCACGGGGCGGATGTTCTTGTTGTTCGGCAGGATCACGACCTGGTCGGAGCCGACCTCCTCGACCGCCTTGACCAGGTCGGCGGTGGCGGGGTTCATCGTCTGGCCGCCGACGACGAGGTGGTGCACGCCGAGCGAGCGGAAGATGCGGCCGATGCCGTCGCCCGACACGACGGCGACGACGCCGGTGGTGGGCGGCGGGCCGGCAGCTCTCGGTGCTCGGACCGGCGCCGGGGGCGCCGACGCTCTCGCGCACCCAGCGCTCCTCTTCGACCTGCTCCTCGAGGTCGGTGACGCGGATGCGCGACGGGGCGGCCGCTATGTCGAGGGCGGCCTCGATGGCGGCGCCGACGTCGTTCGTGTGGATGTGGCAGTTCCACAGCCCGTCGCCGCCGACGACGACGATGGAGTCGCCGATGCCCGCCCAGACCTCCTTGAACGCCTCGATGGAGTCGTCGGGCGCGGCGAGCATGTACATGACCTCGTAGCGCAGGTCGCTGACGTTGTGCCCGTCGCTCGTCGATGCCGTGATCGTCGGACGACGACGCCGGACGAGGTGGCCGTTCAGGGCGGAGAGGTCGGGGGCCGCCACTCCGGAGGGTTCGGGAAGCGGGCGGCCGTCGAGCACGAGGAGGAAGGCATCGAGGAGGAGGACGAACCCCGCGCCGCCGGCGTCGACGACGCCGGCCTGGGCGAGGACGGGGAGCTGCTCGGGGGTCTTGGCGAGCGCGTCGGCGGCGTCGGTGCGGGCGCCCTCGACGACGGCGAGGAGGGTCGGGGGCGGGCCGGAGGCGGAGTTGGCGCCGCTGGGTGGCGCCCTCGGCGGCGGCGGAGGCGACGGTGAGGATGGTGCCCTCGACGGGGCGGACGACGGCCTTGCGGGCGAGCTCGGCGGCGTGGGTGATGGCGTCGACGAGGAGCGCGGGGCCGACGCCGTCGGGGCCGGCGGTGCTCATGCGCTCGCCATGCCGCGGAGGAGCTGGGAGAGGATCACGCCGGAGTTGCCCCGGGCGCCCATGAGGGAGCCGTGGCCGATGGCCTTGCAGACCTCGGGGAGGTCGGCGGGGGTCCCCTCGACGGTGGCGAGCTCGGCCACGACGGCCTCGAGGGTGAGGGCCATGTTGGTGCCCGTGTCGCCGTCGGGCACCGGGTAGACGTTCAGGCGGTTGATGTCGGTCTGGTGGAGCCGGAGGGCATCTCGGTAGCCGCCCATGACCGCACGCAGGTCAGCCGCGCCCAGGACGGCCGGGGCGTCGGTGCTCGGCGGAGGGGGTGGCGGGGCCGCCGAGGGTGGCGGGGCCGCCGGGGGGGTCATGGCAGGTGATGCTAACCTTTAGGCCGTTCTTGACGGCCAGCTGCCTCCGGCCGCGGCCGGTTGCGGCCACTCGGCCGGGTCTTCATAGGTCCTCCTCAGGAAGGTTCACCTCCAATGGCATCTGTGTGCGACATCTGCGGCAAGAAGCCCGGTTTTGGCATGAACGTCAGCCACTCGCACCGCCGCACCAAGCGGCGGTGGAACCCCAACGTGCAACGGGTGCGGGCGGTGGTCGAACGGCGCGCCCAAGCGCATCGCACGTCTGCACCTCGTGCATCCGGGCCGGCAAGGTGACGAAGCCGGTCCGCCGGAACCTCGAAGGGGTATCGAGCACCTCGGGCAGCTGAGGCGCCGGGCCGAGCGCCGCCGGCCTGCCCCTGCACGCGTCCGTGGCGCTCGGTCGAGTCGGTCAGGTCGGCCGCCGAGCGGGACCGTGGACCACACGCCGGAGACCTTCTGGCGGCGGGCCGTCCATGTGCGGCCGTCCCAGTAGCGCTCGTCCGCGATGGTTCCCGTTCACCGAGTACCAGCCCATCGGCCGTCCCTTGGCGCGGTTGGGCGGGGCGCGTCGGCGTAGTAGCGCTCGCGCGTCGGGGTTCGGCCGCGGCCGCAGTGGCGGGGCGCGGCGGCGGGCACACGTGCTCGAGCTCGGGGTCGATGCTGGGAGCGCGTGTCCGGCGTGGATCTGCGACGCCGCCGGATACCCGACATGGCGTCGGACCTGGCCGCTCTGCCCGAGCGTGACCCGAAGACAGCCCACGCCGGCCAGGAAGACAACTGCGCCAATCACAACTACCGCCACTGGGGGACCTCCGTGCTCGCCACTGCACTTGCATTCAGCGCTAACAAGGTGGGTTGCTGCGGGTCCAGGGTCGAAGGGCCCTGACTGAGGTGCTCGAGCCGGATCGGCGCGGAGCGGCCCCAGGGGCGGTCGCCGGCCTACCCCAACCGGTGCTGCCACCCCAAGCGCTCGAGCGGGCTCGTGCCCAAGGACCCTGAAGCTCGGCGTCCTCGACGATCCGGCCGAGCCGGACCGGCTCGCGTAGCCCCGCCTCGTCGAAGCTGGGCCTCCAACCGTCGACGTCGGCCTCGGCGACGGTCAGCAAGAGCTCGTAGTCCTCTCCGCCGCCGAGCGCTTCGTCGAAGGTGGCGCCCGCCGCCACCGGCACGTCCTCGAGCTAGAAGCCCGACGCCCGACGCGTCGGCCAACCGGTGCAGGTCGAGCGCCAGCCCGTCGGAGACGTCGATCATGGCGTGCGCCCCGCCGCCCGGGCCACCTCGCCTCACGCGAGCCGGGCCACCGGCCGGCGATACGACAGACGGGCGTCGGCACCCGGCTCCCCGCCGCGCAGCTCGCGCAGCCCGGCCGCCGAGCCGCCGCACGGGCCGGTCACCATCACGACGTCACCGGGTCGGGCGCCCGAGCGCGACACGGGCGCACCGGCGACCCTGCCGAACCGTCCCGAGCACCGTCACCGCCACCACGAGCTCCCCGGCCGACGACACGTCCCCGCCCACGATCGGGCAGCCGCTCGCCGCCGACGCCTCAGCCACGCCGTCGGTCACGCCGAGGGCCAGCTGCCCCGCCGCCGTTGGCCGGCCCCCGATCCCCCGGCACCCCGAGTGCGATCAGCGCACCGAGCGGCGCGGCACCCATGGCCGCGAGGTCGCTCAGCGCCTGCATCAGCGCCTTCCAACCCACGTCGGAAGGTGAACAGAACGACGAGGTCGAAGTGCACGCCCTCGACCACGCTGTCGACCGACACGACCAGGGATTCCCCCCCGGCGTGGAGATGACGCCGGCGTCGTCTCGCAAGCCGAACAGCTCAATTCCGTTTCCGAGGCGCCCCCGAATAGAATGGACATTCGTCTTCACCGACGAATCCGCAGTGCGTCCGAGGTTTGGGGGATCCCACGGCACATGCCTAGCATTGGACCCCACCGAAACCGGCCCCGCCGGTCGGAAGCAGTCTGACAAAGGAGCTGATTCCCCCGAAATGGCGCCTACAAAGCACGCAAGACTCCTGGCCTGGGTCGACGAGGTCGCGCAGCTGACCACCCCGGACCGCATCTACTGGTGCGACGGGTCGGCCGACGAGTACGACCGCCTCTGCCAGGAACTGGTGGACGCCGGGACGTTCACCAAGCTGTCCGACGCCAAGCGGCCCAACAGCTACTGGGCGCACTCCGACCCCGGCGACGTGGCCCGGGTCGAGGACCGCACCTTCATCTGCTCGCGAGAAGGAGATCGACGCCGGGCCCGACCAACAACTGGCGTGACCCCGCCGAGATGCGCGAGCAGCCTCAACGGCCTCTTCGAGGGCGCCATGAAGGGCCGCACCATGTACGTCGTCCCCTTCTCGATGGGCCCGCTCGGCTCGCACATCGCCCACATCGGCGTGCAGCTGACGGACTCGGCCTACGTGGCCGTCTCCATGCGCATCATGACCCGCATGGGCACCGGCGCCCTCGAGGTCCTGGGCGACGACGGCGAGTTCGTGCCGTGCCTGCACTCCATCGGCGCGCCGCTCGAGGCCGGCCAGGCCGACGTGCCGTGGCCGTGCAACGCCGAGAACAAGTACATCGTCCACTTCCCCGAGACCCGCGAGATCGTCAGCTTCGGCTCGGGCTACGGCGGCAACGCGCTGCTCGGCAAGAAGTGCTTCGCGCTGCGCATCGCCTCGGTCATGGCGCGCGACGACGGCTGGCTGGCCGAGCACATGCTCATCCTGAAGCTGACCTCCCCCGAGGGCGACACGCGCTACATCGCCGGCGCGTTCCCCTCGGCGTGCGGCAAGACCAACCTCGCCATGCTCATCCCGACGATCGACGGCTGGAAGGTCGAGACGGTCGGTGACGACATCTGCTGGATGAAGTTCGGCGCCGACGGGCGCCTCTACGCCATCAACCCCGAGGCCGGCTTCTTCGGCGTGGCGCCGGGCACCAACATGCACACCAACCCGAACGCCATCCTCACCCTCGACGGCAACTGCATCTTCACGAACACCGCGTTGACCGACGACGGCGACATCTGGTGGGAGGGCATGACCGACGAGAAGCCGGCGCACCTCACCGACTGGAAGGGCAACGACTGGACGCCCGCGTCGGACACGCCGGCCGCGCACCCCAACGCCCGCTTCACCGACGCCGGCCGCGCAGGACCCGGCGATCGCGCCCGAGTGGGAGGACCCCAAGGGCGTCCCGATCAGCGCCATCCTCTTCGGTGGCCGCCGCGCCGGCGTCGTCCCGCTCGTCTTCCAGTCCCACGACTGGGAGCACGGCGTGTTCCTCGGCTCGATCATGGCGTCGGAGACCACGGCGGCCGCCGCCGGTGCCGTCGGCAACCTGCGCCGCGACCCCTTCGCCATGCTGCCGTTCTGCGGCTACAACATGGCCGACTACTTCGCGCACTGGCTGCGGATCGGCGCGGAAGCACCGGACCGCAACGTCCTGCCGAAGATCTTCTACGTCAACTGGTTCCGCAAGGACGAGAACGGCAAGTTCCTCTGGCCGGGCTACGGCGAGAACTCGCGGGTGCTCGAGTGGGTGTTCGAGCGCGTCGCCGACAAGGCCGCGGCGGCGTCGACACGCCGATCGGCTCGGTCCCGACCGTCGACGCCATCGACACCGACGGCCTCGACGTCTCGGTCGACGACATGGAGGAGCTGCTGCGGGTCGACGCCGACGGGTGGCGCGCCGAGGTGCCGCTGATCCGGGAGTACTACGCCAAGTTCGGCGACCGGCTCCCCGGCGCCTCTCCGACCAGGTCGACACGCTCGAGAAGCGCCTCGGCTGAACGGGCCGTACCGGGGCGCCGGCGCCGCGACCCCGCGTCGACGCAACAGCTGACCCCTTGACTCTCCCGCCGGAGAGGCTGCAGCGTGGTCGCATGACCTCGTCACTCCTGGCCGTCACGTTCGACGCCGCCGACCCGCATCGTCTCGCCACGTTCTGGTCCGGGGTCCTGGGCCAGCCCGTCGACGAGGAAGGCGCCACCGCCGAGTTCGCCTCCATCGGGTTCGTGGGGCCGGACCGCACGGAGCCGGCCTGGACGTTCCTCAAGGTGCCCGAGCCGAAGCAGGCCAAGAACCGCTGCCACCCCGACCTGGTGGCGCAGGACCTCACGGCGGAGGTCGTGCGGGTCGAGGACCTCGGCGCCACCGAGATCGGTGCGTACGAAGAAGACGGCGTCCGCTGGGTGGCGCTGCGCGACCCCGAGGGCAACGAGTTCTGCATCATCGCCGCCTCCGAAGAGCACTGAGCCGGCTGGGCCGCACGGGGCCGCTCGGTCCGGCGGCCGGTGACCACCGCTACGGTCAGTCAGTCGATCGTCACGTGAGGAGCACCGAGGAATGACCGTCACGCTCATCACCGGAGCCAACAAGGGTCTCGGCTACGAGACCGCCCGCCAGCTGATCGAGCGGGGGCACACCGTCTACGTCGGGGCCCGCGACCGCGAGCGTGGGGAGGCGGCGGCCGCGGCGCTCGGCGGCCGGTTCGTGCAGCTCGACGTGACGAACGATGCGTCGGTCGAGACCGCGCTGGGGGTTGTCGCCGAGCGCGAGGGTCACCTCGACGTCCTGGTCAACAACGCCGGCGTCAGTGCGTGGGGCGACGTCACCGGCCCGGTCGCCTCGCAGGTGTTCGACACGAACGTCATCGGCGTCATCCGGGTGACCCAGGCCGCCCTCCCGCTGCTCGAGCAGTCCGAGAATCCCGTCGTCGTCAACGTGTCGAGCGCCCTCGGCTCGTTCTGGGCCGTCACCAATCCGGAGCGGCGGCAGTTCCACTTCCCGAGCATCGTCTACGGCTCGAGCAAGGCCGCCGTCTCGATGCTCACCGTGCAGTACGCCAAGACGTATCCCGGGATCAGGTTCAACGCCGTCGAGCCCGGCTTCACCGCGACCGAGCTCACCCCGTTCAGCGACGCCGGGCAGCCGGTGGAGATCGGGGCCGAGGTCATCGTCCGCATGGCCAGCATCGACCGGGACGGCCCGACCGGCACCTTCTGGGAGGGTGAGCACGAGCTCGCCTGGTGAGCTACCGGCTGCTGATGGCTGGTCGCAGTCGAAAAGTGACCCGAAACTCCGGGTCACCGCCTCGACCCGGAGACCACGGGACTCCGCATTGGAAATAACCGAGAATGGAACCAGTGCGGAAATCTCACCTCGTGGTCATTGCCGCCACCGCCCTGGTCCTCGGACTCGGGCTCACGGCTCTGTTTGTCGGCACCTCCGGAGAGACCGGGCCGACCCCGACGGCAACGGTGAGGCCGTACGTCAGGGTGGAAATCCAAGGTGGAACCACCGGCAGAACCTTCAACTGCGGCGAAGGATCGGGCGTCGCTTCCGCGCCAGGAGCCGTGGCCGGCGCGACCGTGACCGTGCCGAACGTTGTCGGCGAATCGATGACGAAGGCCGAGACCGCGCTGTACTGCGCCGGGTTCAAGTTCACCGTGCTGTCGGTCCCCACGCCGTCCGCGCCGGCCGGATCCATTCTCGATCAGTCCCCTGCCGCCGGAACGGTGATGGAGCTGCCGGGCACGGTGCATTTGACCGTTGCCTTTGGGTGAACCGCCCACGGTGAAGTGAATTCCGAGCCGTGCAGGAACCACCCGGTATGGTCCAGGGCTGAACCGACGGGCGACGGGCGCGCACCGGAACACGGAGGGCACACTGACGGGCCAGGGCAGCGGACAGGACGACGAGTGGGGCAAGGCCGCGCCGGCCGGGTCCGGGCCACCCAAGCCCGGCGACATCATCATCGACCCCGACCTGACCATCGCCCCCGAGCCCCTGGTCGGGCACGACGTCTCGACGCCGCTCGATGAGGACGAGCCCGAGCACACGATCCCGCCGGCGCCGCTGTGGGCCATGAAGGAGCGCCGGCACATCCAGTGGCACCTCCTGCCGGCCCACGACCGGCACGATCGCATCCGCGAGTGCCTCGAGCTGGACGACTACACCGTCTACTGCATCGACGACGGACGGCACCACGCGATGATCGCCCGTCTCGTCGGGGACTCACCGAGCAGCGCCCAGTACACGCTGATCGGTCGCATCACCCGTGAACGCTACGAGCAACTGCGCGACGAGGTCGTGCCGATCGCCAACTGCTTCGACACGGCCACCGAGATGCGCCTCGTGGCGTCGACGTCGAAGAGAACATCCGTTCGTCCATCGTCTTCGACGTCGCCGACTACGACAGCATCGACGACGTCCCCCAGGACTACCGCCCGGGCCCGCCGTTCCACCACTTCCACGGCGACCTCGAGATCACGGCCGTCAACGTACGCGAGCTGCGCGCTCGTACAGGCAGGCTGCCCCCGCCCGCACGGCGCCGCTCGCTCCGGCCACTGGTCAGCCGTTCCTGCACCACCTCGTACGTCACGAAGGTCAGGCCGTCGCCGATCGTGCTGGCCTCGACGAGACGGAGCGCCTTCTTGTCGCTGGTCGCTCCGAAGAGGCGCTCGCCGGCCCCGAGGACGACCGGGAAGATCACGAGGCGCAACTCGTCGACGAGGTCATGGTCGATCAGCGTGTGGACCAGCTGGTAGCTGGCGTACACGAGGATCTCACCTTCGATGTCCTCCTTGAGTCGTGCGACCTCTCCGACCACGTCGCCCTTGAGGATCCTCGCGTTCGACCATTCCGCTTCCTTCAGCGTGGAGGACACGACGAACTTGGGCATGCTGTTCAACTTGTCCGCCCACTCACCGCGGCGCGACAGCCAACGGCTGGCGAACCAATGGTCGCTGCGCCGCCCGAGCAGGAGGGCCTCGGCCCCGAGGGCCTCCTCGGTCTCGACCTTGGTCCAGCTCTCGAGGTCCTTGCCGCCGAACTCACCGAACCAGCCCCCGAGCGCGGATCCCTCCTGGCCGTCAGGGTCTTCCACCACCCCATCGAGCGAGATGTTGGTCGTGATGACAATCTTCCCCATTGCGGGTCTCCTTTTCCTTCGGTCTCGTGACCGTCGGAGTACAGACACGGCGACCCTCAGAAACTGGGCGGTCTCGGACCGCCCAGTTCGCGCTCAGCACGGTGTCTGTACGGGTGATGCCAAGAATGGGATCACGGCAGGTCCGGGAAGGAGCCGTCCGACGTGGGAACAATCGACTTGATCACGCGAGCACGGACGGGGGACGGCGATGCGTTCGAAGAGCTGGTCCAGCCGTTCCGCACGCGAGCTCCAGGTGCATTGCTACCGGATGCTCGGCTCCTTCCAGAACGCAGAGGACGCTCTGCAGGACTCGCTGCTCGCCGCCTGGCGAGGTCTGGGCGGCTTCGAAGAGCGCGCCTCGCTGCGGACCTGGCTCTACCGGATCGCAACCAACCGTTGCCTCAACGCTCGTCGCGCGCCGGCCGCCGACAGGCCAAGGCGTGGGACGTGCCCGGCGTTGAGCCGCCGGAGCCGACTCGGCTGGGCGAGGTTCCCTGGCTCCAGCCCTACCCCGATGCGCTCCTCGAGGACGTCGTCGCCTCGATCCCGAGCCCCGAGGCCCGATACGAGCAGACCGAGTCCATCTCACTGGCGTTCGTGACGGCCCTCCAGCTCCTTCCGCCCCGGCAGCTAGCCGTGCTCGTGCTGCGCGACGTGCTCGGCTTCCACGCCGACGAGGTCGCCGCCATGCTCGATGCGACGGTCGACTCCGTCAACAGCGCGCTCAAGCGGGCTCGCGCCAGCCTCGAGGCGAAGCTGCCGCCGGGAGGCGACCGGACGCACGCACCCGCACCCGCACCCGAATCGCCCGAGGAGGACGCGATCGTCGCCAAGTTCGTCGCGGCCTACGAGTCCTCGGACGTCGACGCCCTGGTTGCGCTCTTCACCGACGACGTCTTCGTGTCGATGCCGCCGCTGCCCTTCGAATACGAAGGCCGCGAACCGGCCTCCCGCCTCTTCGCCAGCATCTTCGGTTCCGGCCGACAGTTCACCCTCCTGCCGACGCAGAGCCAACGGCCAGCCGGCGTTCGGTGCCTACGTCCGAGATCCAAACGGCAACAGGCACGGGGCCGGGCTCTTCGTCCTCACGCTCGCCGGAGAGCGAATCTGCGCCGCCACGCGCTTCGAGAGCGGTGTGCTCCCGTCGTTCGGACTCCCGCGGTCTCTGGCGCGCCCAGAGGAGTAGCTATCCGCTCGCCGACTCCCCGCCCACGTCGCGGATGTTGCCCGATGTCACGGATCCCCCCGTGTCCGTCCCCCGCGTCCCCCGGGCCGCCCCGGTGCGCGTGCGACGCCCGCCGGCCCGAGACGTAGGACAGCCCGCCCAGCGCCGCCAGCACGGCCATGACGGCGTCCCCCTGCGGGAGCGAGAACGAGATGATGACCGGGATCAACGACCCCACCACCCACACCAGCTGCTGGCGCATCCCGAAGCGGGCGAAGGCGCGTCCCTGCGCCGACAACGGGATCAGGCGCTGCGTCATCGAGTCGAACGACGGCTGGGCGACCGCCCCGCACAACCCGACCATGAACGCCAGCACGACCTGGGCGAACAGCGTGCCCCACACCGCGACGCCCGCCCGCCGTCACCGCGATCAGCCACAACGAGCCCAACAAGAGCTGTTGCTCGCTGAACCGCTTGCGCAGCCGGGCGACCAGCACCAACCCCACGATCGCCCCCGCGCCCGTGCCCGCCAACACCAACCCGTACCAATACAGGCCGACCCCGTGCATCCGGCGCAGGCCGAACGCCAGCATGAACGTCATGAACCCGGTGAGTCCGCGCACGATGCACATCGCCGTCAGCCCCAACATCACCTCTGGGTTCGCGATCGGCTGCAGCTGCATCAGGTCCTGCTCGCGCGCCAGTGCCTCCCCCGCCGTGCCGTACTCGCGCACCCGTGTCTCCTGATCGGTCCACGACCGCTCCGCCCCCGTCGCCCGCTGATCACCGGCAACCGCGCCGCCGCCACCGCCGCTCCCACGAACACGATCGTCGCCAGGATGAGCACGCCCGGCGAGCCCGCGAGCTTGTAGATGATCACGCCCGGCACCGACACGGCGAACCCCGCCAGCGTGCCCAGCAACGTCAGGCGGGCGTTGAGCGGCGCGTACCCCTGCTGCTCGCCGGTCTTCGGGTCAGGCGCCGTCAGCCCGGCCATCTCGGGCACCAACGCGCCCTTCGTCACGAGATACAGCTTCTGGAACACCAGGACGAAGAACGCCAGCGGGAACAGCAACAGCCCGTGGATGTGCATCGCCATCAGCGGGCACAGCGCCGCCTGCCCCACGGCGGCCACGACGCACATCGCCCGCCGGGCGCCCCGGCTCTTGTCGATCAGCGGCCCGAGCAACGGCGACACGATGGCGAAGGGCGCCAGCGTGAACAGCAGGTACAGCAGCACCTGGTGGTCGGCCGCATTCGGCGAGATGGAGAAGAACAACGACCCCGCCAACGAGATCGTGACCAGCGTCCCCCCGCCGAGCATTGCGCATTGCAGCAACGACAGCCGGCCGATCGGATGCGTCTGGTCGAACAGGTCGCGGCGGGCCTGCCGCGCCATGTCCTTGAACTGCTCGACCCTTGCGGACATCGCCACGGAGCCAATGTACGGTGTGCCGTGACCGTCCACGCGTACGTCCTGATCCAGACGGACATCGGCCGGGCCGCCCACGTCGCCGACCTGGTCCGCACGATCAACGGCGTCACCTTGTCGGAGGCCGTGACCGGCCCCTACGACGTCATCGCCCGGGCCGAGGCCCCCTCCATGAACGACCTGGGCCGCATGGTCGTGCGCGACATCCAGCAGATCGAGGGCATCACCCGCACCATCACCTGCCCCATCGTCCGCCTCTGACCTCGATCCCCGCCGGCGCCCCGCTGGCCCTCCTTTGGGCTGCCGGCCGCCCGCTTCTGCCTCCAGCCTGATCGGCGGCGGCGCCGATCCCCTGAAAAATACGCGCTCAAGTTTTCGCGTCCGTATATGTGAGGTCGGCCGCGGCGAATTCAGGGGTGTCTGCAAAAAGCTCGGCGAGCTTCTCTGATGGTTTCATGTATCCGAGGGTCTTGCGAGGACGGTTGTTGAGGCTGTCGGCGAAGCGCTTGAGGTCCTCGGCGCTATGGACCGAGAGGTCGGTGCCCTTGGGCATGTATTGGCGGAGCAGGCCGTTGGTGTTCTCGTTCGAGCCGCGTTGCCAGGGGCTGTGGGGGTCGCAGAAGTAAATCTGGATCGCCCGTGTCGATGCGGAAGTCCTCGTGGCGTGCCATCTCGCGCCCTGGTCCCAGGTGATGGAGTCGCAAGAGCTGTCCGGGCAAGCGTGGCGATGGCCTTGGTCATGGCCACCTTGACGTTCTCGGCGTCTTTGCCCTCGCCCAAGTGCAAGAGCATCACGTAACGGGTGGAGCGCTCGACGAGGGTGCCGACAGCCGAGCGGCCATGGGCGCCGATGATGAGGTCGCCTTCCCAGTGGCCGGGCACGGCGCGGTCCTTCGCCTCGGCGGGACGCTCTGAGATCATGACCTTGTTCGAGGACCGACCCCCTCGTGGGGGCCACGACCCTGGGGCCGGCGCTTGGCCCGCCCACTGCGCAGGCATCTGTGCAGCTCACGGCGTAGTTCTCCTCGGCCTTGGACGAAGAGTGATCTGATAGATGGTCTCGTGGCTCACCCACATCATCGGATCGTCGGGGAACTCTTGGCGCAACCGCTGGGCGATCTCGTCGGGGGACCACAGCTCGGTGAGCCACTGCGGTGACGACTTGGCACAAGCGCGGATCGTCGAGCTTGGCCGCCTTGGGCCGGCGCGCCCGCTTATAGGCGCGGACGTGGGCTCGCACGCACCGGTAGTGACGGCGGCCGCCGTTGGCCTCCACTTCCCGCGAGATGGTCGAGACGCTGCGATCGAGCCGCGCTGCGATGGCGCTGAAGCTCTCCCCGGCGACGCAGGCCCCGTCCGATCTCCTCACGTTCCTCGAGGCCAAGACGACCCGGACCCGGATGCCAGATTCGTTCTCGTCTCTGGGCGTCCGGATCGCACGCCGTGTCCTGCGACCTGGCGCCACGCGATAGACGGTGATCCAGCTGCAGCCGTAGCGAGCACCGATCTGAGCGAATGTGAGCCCCGCCTGCGCAGCTTGTGCACCTCGCGGACCTGCTCGGGACTCAGTTTCCTTGGGGTCATGCGCCATCCCTTTCTTTCGATCGAAACCTGTCCGATCGCCAAGGATTTGCGCTGACCCTTGGATCCGCCCCGTTTTCGAGCGCCATATACAGACCAAGCACAGGCCTGGATTCGATCAGACAGGCGCGAGGTCGCCGACCGTTCGCATATAGCGCTGACCCGGCATGCCGTCATCGCGCCATATACGACTGCAAATTTTTTTCGGAGCGCGTGTTGGCTGCGCCTGCAACCCGCAAGAGGCGTTCCGTGAACGGGGGTTCGGCGCCGATCCGTTTCGGTCGCTCCAGGGACGGGTCGTTATTTGCCGCGTCTGTGCAACTTGGCGGTTTGCGAAAACCGAAATGGGTAGATGTGAGCGACCGCTCGAACTCCCCAGACCCTGGAGCCCTTCCCTATGCCTTTCCCTCCGGCACGCGCGCGCCCGCGCCGCCGGGCTGATGCCGATCCTTCTCGTCACAAGCTGTGTGCTCATCGCTGTACTTGTCGTCGATTTCGGCCGGACGCCGGCCCCACGGCCACGCTCGGCCTCAGCATCGATACCGGCCCGGTTCCACGCCACCTCCAGCACGCCAGGAACGGACGCACCCACCTCGTCCACCACGTCATCGACCGCTCCACCCACGACGTCCACCACGACAACCACGACGGTGGCGCCCGCACCGGTGGCGCAGGCCGCGCCCGCACCACCACCAGCCGTCACGACCACCACCACGACGGCGCCACCGCCGCCACCGGTGGAGACCCCCGCGGTGCAACCCGCAACCGGTGTCCCGCCTGAGGGTCAGGCCACGGCGTCGGGCTGCGGAGCCGCGTTGGCCTACCTGACCGCGTACGCCTATCCCGGCTTCACGTTGGAGTGCCCGGGCGACGCCCAAGGCCAACAGGGCATGACGTGCATCGACGTTCCGGGCGCCTGTCCTGGCGAACACCTCATCGCCATCGCCGACGCGTGTCCGCAGGCCTACATGAACGAAGCGTCAAACTCCTGGGTGCTCATGGGCCGATCGGACGCGCCGATCGATCCTTACGGATCGTGCTGAGCCTGTGCCCGTCCCGCCGAGTGGTGTCGCAGGACGGGCACAGCTCAGATCCGCTCGTCGGCGGGTGCCTATCCCGAGATCCCCACGATCGGCGCGTTGAGCGGCTGGCCGCCGCGTGAGCCGTAGAAGGGGGGACCGCTCGGGCCGGTCGGGAAGCTGAAGATCCCGCCGTCGGAGGCCCCGAGGTAATAACCGCCGCCGCCGGCCGTCATCGTCATGCCGATCACCGGCTTGTTGAGCGCGATCGAGCCGGTCGAGCCGTAGAACGGAGGACCGCTCGGATTGTTCGGGAAGGAGAAGATCCCGCCGTCCGAAGCGACCAGGTAGTACTGGCCGGCCGAGGTGACCGCCATCCCCACGATGGGCTTGTTCAGGGTGATCGACCCCGTCGAGCCCAAGAAGGACGGCCCGCCCTGGGTCGGGAAGGTGAAGATCCCGCCGTCCGAAGCGACGAGGTAGTACCCGTTGCCGTTGGGGGTCGCTGCCATGCCAACGATCGGCTTGTTCAGGGGCTTGCCGCCCATGGAGCCGTAGAACTGGGCGTCGCCGTAACTGAAGATGCCGCCGTCGGACGCCACGAGCCAGTACCCGCCACCGTCGGGGGTAACCGCCATCCCGACGATGGGCTTGGCGAGGTGCAACGACCCTGCCGAACCGTAGAACTGCGCCGAGCCGAAGTTGAAGACGCCGCCGTCGGAGGCCACGAGGTAGTAACCGTCACCGGCCGGCATCGTCGCCATGCCCACGATCGGGGCGTTGAGGTGCTGGCCTCCCATCGAGCCCAAGAAGGGCGCGCCCGGTCCGTAGTTGAAGATCCCGCCGTCGGAGGCCACGAAGCGGTACCCGTTGCGGGCGATGGGAGCAGAGATGTCATAGGGCAGGAAGCCCGAGCCCGTGGTGTTGGATCCGACGGCGACGCAGGCCCAATTGGTGAGGCAGCTCACCGAAACGAGAATCGCGGTTCCAGACGACGGAGCGGGGGTCGTTGCCGCGCTCCAGGTCTGGCCGTTGAAGGTCAGAGCCTCGGCCCCAGCGCCATTCGTGGCTCCGACCGCGGTGCACGACGTGGCGCTGAAGCAGCTGATCCCGTACAGCGCACTCTCGCCGGAGGGGTTCGGGACGGTCGGCTGCCCCCAAGAAGAACCGTTCCACATCAAGACGATGCCGTGCTCGGAATTGTCATCGATGCCGCTGGCAGCACAGAAGCTCAGCCCGGCGCACGAGACGGAGAGAAGCTCCTCGGGATCCGACGAGCTCGGGAGGTTCGTGGCGGTCCACGAAGAGCCGTTCCACTGGTAGCCGAGTGGCTGGGGGGAGGGCGAGCCACTGTCCAGGCCGACGGTCATGCAGAACGTCGGGGCGGAGCAGGACACACCGTAGAGGATCCCCCCGGCGGCGCCCGAAGGCAGCGGGAGGGTGGACGCCGTCCAGGTGCCACCGTTCAACTGCTCGACGAACGGAGTTGCCGGCGTGGTGCCGCTCTCCCCGACGGCCATGCAGAAGTTCACGTTGGCGCACGAAACGCCGATGATCTCCGAATTCGGTGCGCCCACCACCCCTTGCGCGACGATCCAGGACCCATTGACCCATTCGAGAATCAGCGGTTCGCCGACCGACGTGGACCCCGACTGCGCACCGCCGGCGACGCAGAAGGAGGTGGTCACGCAGTCGATGCCGTAGAAGGTGACCGAGGTCGCACCGGCGATGTTCGGCAACGGGACGTTCGTCCAAGTCGAACCGTTCCAGAGCTGTGCGGTGCCTACCTCCGACCCGACGATGCCGCCCCCCACGGCCATACACCAGGTCGACGTGACGCACGAGACGCTGCCGGTAAGGCTCGTCGAGCTCGGCGTCGTGATCGTGTTCGGCATGGTCGTCCAGTTCGACGCGCTGACTTGTGCCGGCGCGGTCAGGCCATGGGGCGTGACTGCACCTCCACCAGCGGACTCGAGAAGTGTCATCGGCAGCGCCAGCAGCGCCACCGCAAAACCAGCCGTCAAGAACCGCACCGCCACCCGCATCAGTTACCTCCGCATCGCGTCCGGGTGGCGGAGCGGGAGAACGCCCCGCCACCTCCCTAATGTGCAGGAGGGTAGTTGCATCACCGTTGCATTGCCATGACATTGCGAGACAGCGGAACGACGACGCTCCCCGCGTCGGCGTCTAACGGGTCACGAGGGCCTCACCGCCACGCGATGTCATCGCCGGCCAAAGATGGAACCGTGCCCGCGGCCTACGGAAGCAAGCGCAACTCTTGGGTGCTCGTGGGCGAGAGCGCGCCAATCGGTCTCTGCGCTCGGAGCTGAGCCGTGCCCGTCCCGCCGAAGGGGTGTCGCAGGACGGGCACAGCCCCGATTGAGAGCCAAGGACTCCCTAGCTCGAGATCCCCACGATCGGCGCGTTCAGCGGCTGGCCGCCGCGTGAGCCGTAGAACGGCGGGCCCGCAGGCGCCAGTCGGGAAGCTGAAGATCCCGCCGTCCGCCGCCCCGAGGTAGTAGCCGCCGCCGCCGGCCGTCATCGTCATGCCGATCACCGGCTTGTTGAGCACGATCGACCCGGTCGAGCCGTAGAACGGCGGGCCGCTCGGACTCGTTCGGGAAGCTGAAGATCCCGCCGTCGGAGGCGACCAGGTAGTACTGGCCCGCCGACGTGACGGCCATGCCGACGACCGGCTTGTTCAGGGTGCATCGACCGCCGGTCGAGCCCAAGAACGGCGGGCCCACCCGGCCCCGTCGGGAAGGTGAAGATGCCCGCCGTCGGAGGCGACCAGGTAGTACCCGTTGCCGTTGGGGGTCGCCGCCATGCCGACGATCGGCTTGTTGAGCGGCTGGCCGCCCATGGAGCCGTAGAACTGGGCGTCGCCGTAGCTGAAGATGCCGCCGTCGGACGCCACGAGCCAGTAACCGCCACCGTCGGGGGTGACCGCCATGCCCGACGATCGGCTTGACGAGGTGCAACGAGCCCGCCGAGCCGAGAACTGGCGCCGAGCCGAAGTTGAAGACGCCGCCGTCGGCGGCGACGAGGTAGTAGCCGTCACCGGCCGGCATCGTCGCCATGCCCACGATCGGGGCGTTGAGGTGCTGGCCGCCCATGGAGCCCAAGAACGGCGCGCCGGCGCCGTAGTTGAAGATGCCGCCGTCGGAGGCGACGAAGCGGTAGCCCGAGCGGGCGATGGGGGCGCTCGCGGCGTAGGCGCCGACAGCTGGATGTCTGGTCTGCTCGACCGCTCCGACCGCCACACAGGACCAGTTGGTCAGGCAGTCGACCCCGTTCGAACGCCGTCTGGTAAGCACCGGGCGCGTTCGAGCGAATTGGCCACGTCCAGGTCTGGCCGTTCCAGTTCAGCACCTGCGTCGAGATGGTCGGCTCCCAGCACGCTCGTCCACGTCGCGCCGACCGCGGTGCACGACGTGGCGCTGAAGCAGCTGACCCCGCTGAAGAAGTTGGCATACGTGGGCGGCGTGCTCGGGAGTGAGCGGGAGGATCGTCCACGACGAGCCGTTCCACGTCGCGATGAGATTCTCGAAGGTCGGGCCCGCTGGTCAGGCTCGATGTCGCCGACGGCCGTGCAGAACGCGGTGCCGACGCACGACACGCTCTCGAGCATCGAGGCGTTGACACCGCTCGGGGTGGGTGTGTTGGCGCCGTACCAGGTCCCGCCGGTCAGCTGCACGCTGTAGTTCGACGTCGTCGTCCCAACGAGCGCTTGTCCAACGACCATGCAGGAGGACGTGGTGCCGCACGACATGCCGAGGACCTGCACCTCCGTGACGCCGGTCGCGGGAGGCGAGCGACGTGGCGCTCCAGGTCGTTCCGTTCCACTGCTCGACGAAGGCCTGGTTCGCGTCGGTCCCGGTCGAGCCGGCGGCGTAGCAAAGGGACTGCGTTGAGGCACGACACCCCTCCGAGAGTGGTCGCGGAGCTCTGCGCGCTGGCGCCCTGCACCACGACGAACCCGCTGCCGGTCCACTGCAGGATCAGCGGCGTGCTGCGTGCTCGAGACGTCGTCCAGTCCCGACCGCGACACAGAAGCTGGTGGTGACGCAGGAGACCTGGTCGAGCTCCGGATTGATCGCACCGGACAGCGTGGGCAGGGCGATCGGGGTCCACGTCGAACCGTTCCACTGCTCAGCGAAATAGATCGGCTCCGAGAACGATTGTTCGAACCGACGGCCAGGCAGAACGTGGACGTGACGCACGACACGCTGCCGAGGTAGGCGTCCGTAGACGGCGTTCCCTGCGCGTTCGGCATCGTCGTCCAATTAGAGGCCGACACGGTGGCGGGCACGGTGAGGGCGAGCCTGCGCGCTCCCGCCCGACACGGCCAGAGGAAGCGCCCCAATCGCCAGCGCACATGCAACGGTGAGAAACCGAACGACTCGACCCATGTCGCCTCCCATGTCTCCTCGGGTCAGCGACCCGTGGAGGTCCTCATACATCGTCTTCGGACCTGCGTACCGCGAGCGCCAGCCTGCACTCATCTCCCAGTTTGGTCAAGGAGCATTGCAACGGCATGACATAGGCGTGCCCTGCGCCTCGGGATTCGTTTCGGACGCGGACGTACAATGCCCATTGCCTTTCCGGTAGACGTCACGACCTCGGATCGGCGTCTGCCCCACGGGACAGCGCCAGAAGAGTGCCGCAGAGTTAGCTGAGCGCTCCCGACTCGCGGAGCTTCTTCACGGCGTCCTCGGAGACGCCCCACTCGACCAACCCCGAGACCGTGTCGGCGCCGGGAGGCGACGGCGGCGAGGAGATCGACGACGGCGTGCGTGAAAACCGCGGCGCCGGCGCCGGCTGCACCGCGCCACCGACCTCGACGAAGGTCGAGCGCGCCACGTTGTGCGGGTGCAGATGCGCCTCCCAGGGCGCCAGGACCGGCGCGACGCAGGCGTCGGTGCCGTCGAAGATCGCCGACCACTCGTCGCGGGTCTTGGTCTTGAAGATCTCGGCGAAGCGCACCTTCATCGCCGGCCACTGGTCGCGGGCCATCTGGTGCGGGAACGACGAGTCGCCCTCGAGCCCGAGGCGCTTGATCAGCTCGGCGTAGAACTGCGACTCGATGCCCCCGACCGCCATCCACTTGCCGTCGGACGTCTCGTAGACCTCGTAGAAGGGCGCCCCGGTGTCGAGCATGTTGGCGCCGCGCTCGTCACCCCAGAGCCCGTGCTGGTGGAAGGCGTGGATCATCGTCATCAGCGACGCCGCGCCGTCGACCATGGCCGCGTCGACGACCTGGCCCTCGCCCGAGCGGGCCGCCTCCAACAGCGCGGCGACCATGCCGAAGGCCAGCAGCATGCCGCCGCCGCCGAAGTCGCCGACGAGGTTGAGCGGCGGGACGGGCGCCTCGTCGGCCCGGCCGATCGACCACAGTGCGCCGCCGATGGCGATGTAGTCGATGTCGTGCCCCGCCATCGGAGCCATCGGCCCGTCCTGGCCCCAGCCGGTCATCCGGCCGTAGACGAGGCGCTTGTTGCGGGCGAAGCACTGCTCGGGGCCGACGCCGAGACGCTCGGCCACGCCGGGGCGGAACCCCTCGATCAGCCCGTCGGCCTGCTCGACGAGCTCGAGCACGAGCTCGAGGGCGTCGGGGTTCTTGAGGTCGACGCCGACCGAGGGCCGCGAGCGGTTCAGGAGGTCCCAGTACGAGCCCTGGCCCGACTTGGCGAACTCCTCCCCCGCCTCGACGGCGCCGGCGGGCGCCCGCTCCAGGCGCAGGACCTGGGCGCCGGCGTCGGCCAGCATCATGCAGGTGAAGGGAGCTGGACCGATCCCGGCCAACTCGATGATCTTGAGCCCGCTCAACGGGCCAGTTCGCGTGCGCTCGACCATCGCAGGATGCTGACCCGGGCCGCCCGTGGCGGTCAAGCTGGACGACGTGCCCACGGCCCGTGCGCCCGGACGAGTCACCCTCATCGGCGATCACACCGACTACAACGGCGGGCTCTCGCTCCCCATGGCCATCGACCTGGCCACCGAGGTGACCTACACGCCGAAGCCCGGCAGCTTCCTGGTCGGGATCGACTCCGACCAGTTCCCGGATGAGCCGGTCGAGATCGCCGTCGGCAGCGGGCCGACCGCCGGCGGGCGCCCGGTCCCCGAGCACGGCCGGCTGGCGGCGGCGTTGCTCCGGCTGCAACACACCGACGTCGGGGGGTCGGTCACCGTGACGAGCTCGCTGCCGGTCGGCGCGGGCCTGTCGTCGAGCGCCGCGTTCTCGGTGGGGCTCCTGCTGGCGCTCGGCCACGACGACGACCCGATGGTGCTGGCGAAGACGTGCCAGGAGGCCGAGCGCCAAGCCGGCTCGCACGTCGGGCTGCTCGACCCGCTCGCCATCGCCGGCGCACAGGAAGGGCACGCGCTCCACATCGACTTCCACACGCTCGAGACGCACCAGGTGGCGATCCCGAAGGACGCCGCGTTCGTCATCGTGCACAGCGAGTCGCCGCGACTGCTGGTCGACTCGCCGTACGCCACGCGGCGCGCCGAGTGCGAGCGGGCGGCGCAGGTGCTCGGCCGACCGCTCGGGCTGTGCACGCTCGAGGACCTGAGCGAGCTGACCGACCCGGTGCTGCGGCGACGGGCCCGCCACGTCGTGACCGAGTGCGCCCGGGTGCGCGAAGCCGAGCGGCTCCTCGCACGCGGGAACCTCGTCGCGCTGGGGGCGATCATGACCGAGGGCCACCGGAGCCTGGCCACCGACTACAAGGTCTCGGTGCCGGCCGTCGACGAGCTGGTGGTCGAGCTGCTGGACCAGCCGGGCGTGCTCGGTGCGCGCATGTCGGGCGGCGGGTTCGGCGGGTGCGTCATCGCGCTGTGCCTGGCGGACTCGCCGGCGTTGGACCCGATGGCCCACTCGCCGAGACGGGCCTGGCGGATCAGCCCGGCCGGCGCCGCCGCGCTGCTGCCGTAGACGCCACGCAGCCGCCGGCGCCCGGGGACTACGACGACGACGACGCCTGGGACGTCGCCACGAGCGCGTCGAGGACGCCCAACGCACGCCCGCTGTCGATCGCCTCGGCGGCGAGGGCAAGCCCCGCCACGAGGTCGTCCACCCGGCCGGCCAGCATGAGCGCGGCGGCGGCGTTGAGGACGCCGATGTCGCGGCGGGCGCCCGTCTCGCCCTCGAGGACCGAGCGGATGACCTTGGCGTTGAAGGCGGCGTCGCCGCCCTTGAGGTCGGCCATCGTGGCGGGCGCGAGGCCGAGGGCGCGCGGGTCGACCCGCCATTCATCGAGCTCGAAGTCGCCCCCGGCAGCGCCGCCGCAGCGCCCGTGGCGCGCACCTCGAGCACGGAGGCCGGGGAGGTGACGCTGAGCTCGTCGAGGCCGTCGTCGGCGTGGATGATGAAGCTGCGGCGGCTGCCGGTGGCGCCGAAGACGCCGGCCATGATGGGGCCCATGGCGGGGTCAGAGACGCCGACGAGCTGGTATCGGGTGCGGGCGGGGTTGGCGAGCGGCCCGAGATAGTTGAAGACCGTCGGCACGCCGAGCTCCTTGCGCACCGGGCCGACGAAGCGCATGGCCGGGTGGAAGCGCTGGGCGAAGCAGAAGCCCATGCCGGCCGCACGCACGCACGCCGCCACACCCTCGGGCCCGCACTCGATCGCCACGCCGAGCGCCTCGAGCACATCGGCCGTGCCGACGGCCGACGACGCGGCGCGGTTCCCGTGCTTGCACACGTACACGCCGGCGCCCGCCGTGATGAAGGAGGCCAGCGTGGTGACGTTGATCGAGGCGAGGCGGTCGCCACCGGTGCCGACGAGGTCGACGACGACGGCGTCGTCGGGCAGGCCCAGCGGGCACGGCACCGCGGCGTCGACCATGGCCCGGGCCAGCCCCGTGACCTCCTCCGCGGTCTCGCCCTTGGCGTGCAGCAGCGTGAGGAAGGCGCCGATCTGGGCGGGCGTGGCCTCGCCGTTGAAGATCACGCGCGATCGTGGCCTCGGCCTGGCCCCCGCTCAGCGCCTCACGGGCCGACAACGTGGCCAGCACGGACGGCCAGCCGGCGAACTCTGCGTCCTCTAGTCCCACCACAGGTCCCGGTCCAGGACCCCCCGCGCGATCAGCCCGAGCTGGACCTGGGACGTCCCCTCCACGATCGTCAGCTGCTTGGCGTCGCGATACCACTGCTCGGTCGGGTGGTCCTCCATGTACCCCGCGGCGCCGAGCAGCTGCACCGCGAGAGACGAGGCCCGCACGGCGAGCTCGGTGGCGTGGTACTTGGCCATGGACAGGTAGGGCACCCACTCCTTGGTGTACTTGCCCTCGTCGGCCAGCACGGCGGCCCGGTACGTCAGCAAGCGGGCCGCCTCGATGTCGACCGCACACTTGGCGATCTCCCACTGGATCCCCTGGAAGTCGGCGATCGTCTTGCCGAACGCGGCGCGCTGCTGCACGTACTCGGTGGCGTACATGAGCGCGCCCTCGGCCAGCCCGATGCCCCGGGCCGCGACGATCGGGCGCATCGCGTTGAGCCCGAGCATGGCCAGGCGGAAGCCGCCGACCTCGCCGATCACGTTCTCGGCCGGGACGTGGACGTCGGTCAGCAGCAGCTCGCCGGTGTCGACGCCGCGCACGCCCATCTTGTGGTCGGTGCGCCCGACGTCGACGCCGTCCCACGACCGCTCGACGATGAACGCCGTCACCGAGTCGTGGGCCCGGCTGGTGGGCTCGGAGGTCTTGGCGAAGACCGTGTACCAGTCCGCCTCGCGCACGCCCGACATCCAGCACTTGGTGCCGTTGAGGACCCAGCCGCCGTCGGAGCCCGTGTCGGGCACCGCCCGTGTCCGCATCCCCATCACGTCGCTGCCGGCCTGGGGCTCGGACAGCCCGAAGGCGGCCCGCAGCGACCCGTCGCAGATGCCGGGCAGGTACTGCTTCTTCTGTTCCTCGGTGCCGGCGATCATCACCGGCCCGGTCGGCAGGCGGGTGAGCAGGAGCATCAAGGCGGCCGTATTGGAGTACTTCGCCACCTCCTCGATGGCGAGCGCGAGGCCCAGGATCCCCGCCCCCGAGCCGCCGTATTCGGGCGGGATGCACAGCCCGAGCAGGCCGGCGTCACGGAAGGCCTCGAAGATGTCCGCCGGGTAGGCGCTCTCCTTGTCGATCGCCCGGGCCCGGGGCTTGACCTTGTCCTGGGCCAGCCGGCGCACCGACGCCTGCAACTCGGCCAGTTCGTCGGGGAGGTCGAAATGCACCGGCGCAGGCTATCTGACCTCCCGGGCAGGTATTTTCTGGTTCTTGGCGTCCGACGACCCCGATCCCCCCGAGACTCCGGAACCCCCGGAGATCTCACCGGACTTCTCGGACAGGACGCCGCACCCGGGTCCGGACGCCGCGCCGACGCCGCCCTCGGAGGAGGAGGCTGCCGCGCCCGGAACCGCCGCTCGCCGTCCCGGCGGACCCCGACGCGCCGCCCGATGCACGGGCCGACACAGAGGCCGATGCACAAAGCGAAGCACAGCCAGACGCTCCGCTCGACGCGGTCGAGATCCTCGAGGGACGGCCCGCTCCCGCGCCGACCTCCAGACCGAGCTGCGCAAGTCGCGCAAGAAGGAGCGCAAGCGACAGCACCGTTGGCGCCGGCGCGTCATCTACGCGCTGTCCGCCATCGTCCTGATCGGGGCGCTCGGCGCAGGCGGCGTCTACTTCTACGCCAAGTACCGCTACGACGAGATCAAGAAGATGCACGCCAAGCACCTCGTCGCCCAGTCGGCCGACCCGATGCAGCCGTTCAACATCCTCATCGTCGGCTCCGACTCGCGGGCCTTCGTCGGCGACAACCAGACCCTGTCCAGCGAAGTCGGCAACGAAGGCAACGCCGGCGGCCAGCGCAGCGACGTGACGATCGTGGCCCGCTTCGACCCGGCCAACAAGACCGTGACGGTTCTGTCGATCCCGCGCGACCTTTGGGTGCACATCCCCGGCAACGACAGCGGTATCTCGGGCATGAACCGGATCAACGCGGCCTACGACTCCGGGCCGGACCTGCTGATCCAGACGATCGAGACGGACCTCGGGATCCAGATCAATCACTACGTAAACGTCAACTTCCCCGGCTTCACATCCATGGTGAACGCGTTCGGCGGCATCACGATGGACTTCCCCACCGCCGTGAAGGACGCCTACACCGGGCTCTACGTGACGCAGACGGGCTGCCAGGTCGTCAACGGCGTGACCGCACTGCAGCTAGTGCGCTCCCGGCACCTCTACTACATCAACTCGCAGGGCGAGTGGGAGTACGACGGCCTGTCGGACTTCAGCCGTATCCAGCGCCAGGACGCCTTCTTCCGCGCCGTGCTGCAGAAGGCCAACTCGTCGATCACCAACCCCCTGGCCATCAACTCGTTCATCGGGGCGACGGTGGGCAACGTGACCATCGACGACGGCCTGACCGAGGCCGACCTGTACCACATCGCCACGACCTTCCGCGGGCTGGCGAGGGAGCAACCTCGTGACCGAGACGCTGCCGACGACGTCGTTCGTCACCGACGGCGGCGCCGACGTGCTGCAGGAGGCGCAGCCGTACGCGCAGAACATGATCGCCGCCTTCAACGCCATCGGCGCCAGCCCGAGCGCCACGCCGGTCGCCGCCGCGAAGGGCAAGGGCGCGGTCACGACGACGACCACGACGACGATCCCGCACAGCCAGGTGCACGTCGACGTGCTGAACGCGTCGACCGCCAACGGCGTGGCGCACCTGGTCGCCGGCGCGCTGGCCATCGACGGCTTCACGATCAACGAGATCGGCGACGCCTCGACCCCGCTCACCGGATCGAGCTCGGAGATCCTCTATGGGCCCGACGCCACGCAGTCGGCGCAGACGCTGGCGGCGGAGCTCTCCGGCCCGGTCACGCTCGTGCCGGACTCGAGCCTGACCGGCTCGACCGTCCAGCTCCTCATCGACGGCACCTCGCTCAAGGTGCAGAGCACGGGGGCCACGTCGGGCTCGAGCGGCAACACCGGCAACTCCGGCAACTCCGGTGCCACGGCCACGACGACCACAACGACCACGACCACGCCGAACGTCGTGAACGGGACCACGACGACCTCGACGATCCCGGGTGACGTCTACACCAACACGCAAGCCGAGCCGTGGAACCCGTACCCCTGCACGCTCGGTGCGTCGACGCAAGCGGTGCCCACAACGACCAGTACCACGGCGAAGGGGAAGGCGAAAGCGTCGTCGACGAAGTGACCGTCGTCCCGGCGTGCGCCGCTCAGTTGGCGGCGACGCCCCGCAGGACGCAGCGCACCGTGCTGGGCGCGTCGAACGTCGCGGTGACCGTCCACGGCCCGCTCTGCTTGGCGTTCACCGTGGTCGACGTCTCGCCGTAGGCCAGGTCCGACGCCTGGGCGCTCGTGAAGAAGACGGTGATCTGGTACGTCGCGTCGTGCCCGAGCGTGTTCTTGATCGTGCCGCCGGCCGACCACCCGCCGTGGGCCGGCGCGCATGTGGTCATCGTCACGTCGGTGCGGACCGAATCCTGGTTAGGGACGCTGTTGGGCACCGACGTGCCCGAGCGGTCGGTCGTGCCGGTGGTGGACCCGTTGCCCGAATTGCCACAAGCGGCGACGGACACGCCGAGGGCACACACCGATGCCAGGACGAGCAGACGCCTCACGGTGAACACAGAGCTCTCCCTCCCGGTCGACCCGACGGTGCCCCACCAGGGTCCCGGCATGTTAACAACGGCGATGTCGCCGGCTGCGCCGGCCCGCCCCGGGGTGGTTCAGGCCGACTTGCGGCGCTGTCGCACGATCCGCCGGCGCTCCCGCTCGGTCGTGCCGCCCCAGATGCCCTCACGCTCGCGATGGGCCAGAGCGTGCTCGAGGCACAGCTGGCGAACCGGGCAGACGGCGCAAACAGCCTTGGCCTCGGCCGCGTCGGCCTCGTCCTCGGTGACCGGGTAAAAGGCCTCGACGTCGAGGCCCCGGCAGGCGGATTGCTTGCGCCACGGGGTGGCGGTCATCGGAAACACTTCCTCACAGGTGAAAGGCGGATATTGACGTTCGCCCAGGTCGGAGGCCCTGTCGGTCCGGGGACCGAAGGCAACAGCTCCGAAAATCGGCGAACGAAGAGTATGGCTCAAGAATCGTGCGCCTGTAAAGAGTGGCGCACAGAATTGTCCCTGCTCAGCCCAGGGGTAGGGGCTTTGTTGTCCCGAGCAGGTCGCCGAGCAGCTGTTCTCGGACCGCCGGCCCGAGGACCGTCCCGGCGGGGTACTGCGGGTGCTCGGAGACGAGGGTCACCTCAGCCGCCGAAGCGAACGCCTCGACCTGCGACCCGGAGAAAGGAAACCGGAGGTAGTGGACCGCCGGGGTGACCTCCTCCCGGGTGAGGGCGGCGTCGTGCTCAGCCTCGGGCACGCTGCGCACGACGTCGCCGTCGATCGACACGCCCACCTGCGTCTCGATCCCCACCAGCTTGGGCAGCCACTCGCGCAGCTCGGCCTCGCTGGTGAGCTCGATCAGGAGGGTGGCCGACAGCTCGCCCGGCCCCGGCAGCAACCGGTTGTAGATGTCGAGCTCGACCTGGAGTCCCTCGTCGCTGATGATCTTCTCGGCCCGGGCCATCTCCTGGACCTGGAAGCGCACGGTGTCGAACGACTCGAAGACGAGCGTCATGATCGGCCCGAGCGGCGACCCGGCGGTCGCGCTTCAGCTCGATGATCCGGGCCCGGTAGTCGTCGCGGACGCGCTCGTAGGCGCGCAGATCCAGGACGTCGGCCAGCGTGACTCCCACCGGGCCCGCGCTCATCGCAAGCTCGCGGACCGCAGGTTCATGCGTCGAGTGTCTCGAGGCCCTTCGTGAAGCGCCCGGCGTGCGACTTCTCGGCCCGGGCCAGCGTCTCGAGCCACTCGGCGATCTCCTCGAAGCCCTCGTCGCGGGCCGTCTTGGCGAAGCCGGGGTACATCTCGGTGTACTCGTACGTCTCGCCCTCGATGGCCGACTTGAGGTTGTCCGACGTGGCGCCGACGGGCACGCCCGTGACGGGGTCGCCGACCTCGCGGCAGGAAGTCGAAGTGGCCGAACGTGTGGCCGGTCTCGCCCTCGGCGACGGAGCGGAACAGGGCGGCGACGTCGGGGTAGCCCTCGACGTCGGCCTTCTGGGCGAAGTACAGGTAGCGGCGGTTGGCCTGGCTCTCGCCGGCGAACGCTTCCTTGAGGTTGCCCTCGGTCTTGCTCCCCTTCAGTGCTGCCATGGCTGGTACGTCCCTTTCTCTCTCGGATCTGTGGTGTGGCTCAGCTGGTACTGCGAACTCGTTGCGGCGAACGCGGCGTCGTCCCGGCCGCCTGCGCTGCCCGGCACTCGTCGCACGACCCGCGGAAGACCACCTCGGCGCTGTCTACGGCGAAGCCCTGGGCGGAGCGCCGGGAGACGGTGAGGCCGGGGAAGTCGGCGGTCAGGTCCCGCACCTTGCCACACGTGCGGCACACCAGATGGTGGTGCGGCGCCTCGACGTTGGGGTCGAAGCGGGCCGAGCCCGTGCCGACGTCGAGCTGGGAGATCTCGCCGAGCTCGGCCAGGTCGTTGAGCGTCTGGTAGACGGTCTTGAGCGAGACGTTCGGCATCTCACGCCGGACCTTCTCGTGGACGCGCTCGGCCGAGGGGTGGGTGAGGTCGCCCTCGAGGGCACGGAAGATGCACTGGCGCTGGGCCGTGATCTTGCGACCGTTGGCCCGGAACAGGTCGGTCAGCGCGTCGGGTGATTGCATCGCGGCGCCACCCTAGCGGGTCTGACGACCTTTTTGACAACGATTGTCGAAATCAGGGATGCCGGCCGTGGCGGCCCGGCCCCTCAGTCGGCGGGGATCTCCTCCCACCACTGGCACCACCAGGCGCCGCCGACGAGGATGCGCACCTTCGGGTGCCAGCAGTACGAGAGGTCCTTGGTCTCGTCGAGGTAGTAGCGGCAGTTGTCGCACCGCTCCTCGCCTGAGGGATGGCCGCGGAGGACGTTGAAGTCGATCATGTGGCTGAGCTCCAAGGAGAGCTGCTCGTCGATCTCCTTGGGCTCCGGCTCGGGGATGGTGTAGTCGGACACGCCGGGCACCCTAGCGGGACCGATCGCCTTTTTGACAATCATTGTCGAAATGCAGGTGGCAGCGCGGCCCGTGTGAGGCCGGAGGGGCCATGATGCTGACGTCGCTAGAGGACACCGAGAAGGAGGGCCTGCATGGCCGAGGTGTGCACGTGCTGCTCGACGTCGGTCGATTGGTGGGTCCGGCTCCGCTCGCACCCCGACCAGCCGATCTGCCACGACTGCCTGGGCGGCCTCAACGCGCAGCGGGACGGCCAACTCGAGCTCATCAGCGGGAGCTGGCTGGTCAGGGGGTTCCAACCGATCTTCACCGTGGCCGACGTCGCCCGCTCGGTCGGGTGGTTCGAGCGGGCGGGCTTTGAGGCGTCGTTCCACGACGACGCCTACGCCTTTGTGCACCGGGAGCGGGATCTGACCATCCACTTGGCCCAAGCTCGAGGCGGGGCCGTCCCCGGCCACGGAGCGCTGTACATCCACTGTCAGGACGCCGACCGGGTCGCCGCAGAGTGGCGGGCGTCCGGTATCGAGGTCGACGGTCTCCGAGATGAGGACTACGGCAGGCGGGAGGGGTCCATCACCGACCCCGACGGCAACGTCATCCGCTTCGGGAGTCCGATCCGTTGAGGGGCCCGGCTGCCCTCGGCCCCGGGCCAAGGGCAAGGTGTCAGCCGCGCGAACAAAGAGGGGGCCAGGGCACACGGCGCCGGCAGCCCGCACGACCGAGTCTGCGCCGCTTCGTCAAGAGGTGCGGTACGGCTCCAGGTCTTTCATCGTGAAGAGCGACCGCAGCTCGATCCCCTCGGCCCCCACGACGTCGCCGCCCCCGCCCTCGCGGTCGATGACGCACAGCGCGTGCTCCACGATGGCGCCCTCGGCGCGCAGGTCCTGGACCGAGAGCACCATCTGGCCGCCGGTCGTGACGACGTCCTCGATGATCACCAGGCGCTGGCCCTCGACGTCGCCGCCCTCGCAGACCTTCTCGGTGCCGTACTTCTTCGGCTCCTTGCGCACGAAGAAGACGGGCAGGCCCGTGACCGACGAGAGCATCGTGGCCAGCGGGACGCCGCCGAGCTCCAGCCCGGCCAGGCCGTCCACGTCGGGCGGCACCAGGGGCGCCATGGCGGCGACGATGTCGGCCAGCAGCGTGGGGTCGGACTCGAATCGGTACTTGTCGAAGTAGTGGTCCGCCTTGCGACCCGAGCGCAGGATGAAGGTGCCCGTGAGGTGCGATGCGGCGAAGACGCGGGCGGCCAACTCCGTCACGCCCACAGTCTGCCCGACTGAGCGGTCAGGCCGCGCCCACGATCCGGATCAGCCCTCCAGGCCCAGCACCAGCCCGAGCGTCATCAAGAACCCGGAGGCGAGCAGCGTCGGCGGCACGACGCTCAATTGGAATTGGAACGGCACGTCCTTGCCGATCATGGGGGCCAAGACCTGCCGAGATGCGTCGATCTAGCGGAGCGTGCGGAAGGCGGCACGCATCTCCTCCGAGAAGAGCTGAGGCTGCTCCCACGCCGCGAAGTGCCCGCCGCGGTCGAGCTCGTTGAAGTAGAGGAGGTTGCCGGGGTACGCGCTGCTCGGCCCAGCTCCGCGGGGCCTGGTAGAGCTCGTCGGGGAACACGCTGATGGCGAACGGGATGGTGATGTTCTTGGCGTCGAAGAAGTCCGCCTTGTTCTCCCAGTACAGGCGGGACGACGAGACTCCGGTGTTCGTCAACCAGTACAGCGTGATGTTGTCCAGGAGGTCGTCCGTCGTGAGGGCGCTCTGGTACGTCCCCTCGAGGACTTTCTTGACGAGGCCGGGCTGGCCGGTGCCGTCGCCGTGGTCGAGCATGAACGCCGCGAGATCCACAGGGGAGTCCGCCAGCCCGTACAGCGTTTGCGGACGCGTGGTCATGATCTGTGCGTACGCCACGTGCTTCGCATAGAAGACGCTCAACTGCTGATAGGCACGCAGCTCGTCGCCCGAGAGGTCCGGTGGCGGCGGATCGCCTTGCTCGAAGCCCTTGACCAGATCGTGCGGCGCGGTGCCCGCCATGTTCGAATGAATGCCCAGCAGCCCCGGGGGGGCCAGTGCTCCCATCGACTGCGTGACGGCCGCACCCCAATCCCCGCCCTGCGCCACGAACCGCGTGTAGCCGAGGCGCTGCATCAGTGCCACCCACGCGTTGGCGGTCCGGACGGGATCCCAGCCGGTGGTGGTCGGCTTCGCCGAGAGCCCGTAACCGGGCAACGACGGGATCACGAGGTGGAACGCGTCCGAGGCATCCGCGCCGTGCGCCGTGGGATCGGTGAGCGGCTCGATGATCTTCAGCTGCTCGATGATCGAGCCCGGCCACCCGTGCGTGATGATCAGCGGGAGCGCGTCCTCGTGGGACGAGCGCACGTGAATGAAATGGATGTCCAGCCCGTCGATCTCGGTGACGAACTGAGGCAGGGCGTTCAGCTTGGCCTCCGCCGTGCGCCAGTCGTGCTTCTCAGCCCAGTAGCGAGCCAGGTCCTGCATCGTCGCGAGCGGCACGCCCTGCGAGTCGTCGGCCACGGTCTCTTGCTCGGGCCATCTCGTTGCGCTGATGCGCCGGCGCAGGTCGTCGAGTGCTTCCTCTGGAAACTCGACCCGGAACGGGCGGACGGGCGTGTCTACTGCCATGGGGACTCCCTTCTCAGACGAAGTCCGGCATCACGTCAAGAGAGGCGATGCCGGAACACTTCGACACCTGTTTTCTCGGCGGCGCCAACGGGATCGGCGCCGACGGTGCCCGACACGGCTTGGGAGCACCTCCGTTGCACCGTATGCCCGATGCGCCAGACGGTCAACGGGTTCGGGCGGGGTGGCGCATGACGTTGAGGGAACAACTGTTCAGGATGGTTACAAGGACCGCGGTGCCCGGCGTCCCCCAGACGCTCAGTCCCCTGTCACCGACCAGCCGAAGGTCTCCCGCCGACCGCCCCCGCACGCCACGATCGCCCACTCCTCCGGCGTCCACTCGAAGATCGCGTCCTGGCCGTAGCGCGCGCCCAAGGCCAGTACGGCGCCGAGGTCGACACCGCTCACGGCGACTCCCTCTTCACGGTGGCCCGACACGGGGTCGACACCGACGGCATGCCACATCTCATCAGCGTCACCCGCCCGCAGCTCCTTCTCGAGTGCCGCCTGACGCGAACGGTTGACGTCCTCGCCCGGGCGCACGTTCCCCGGGTCCCACCCCGTCAGGATCCACACGGGTCGGTCGGTCAACCACGGCCATGGTCCGAATTCCGATGCCGGTGCCGCCTCGATCACCAGATTCGTTGCGACCGTTCGCAGCACGACCACGATCGTCCGGGCGTAGCTCGCCCACGGGTCGTCCGGAGGCAAGAGCTCCATTGGTAGTCAGTCTCCCTGCCCTCTGGCGGGGGCGTCGAGCCGACGTGAAAGTGGGGCTGGGACGCCCGCGGCGACGCCAACGCTTCCTTGAGCCTCGAACCCGCCGGACTACTGGCGACCCACGTCTGCTTGGGGTTCGAGGCCTCCTGGCGTGGCTGGTGAACGCACGCGAGCTCAAACAGGTTCCGAAGAGCCGATCGATCCCCGCTGCACCACGATTGGCTCGGACCCGCTCCCACGGACCCGGCTTGGCACCGTTTCGACCTGGACTTGTGCCCGAATTGGGAATTCGGGCTGGCCTATCGTGTAGGGATGAGGCGGCCCATCCTCGGACTCACGTTCGTCGTGACGCTCGCGTTCTTCGCGCAGTTGCTCAGTGCTTGCGGATCTAGCCCATCACGATCGTCTTCCGGAGTACAGAAAGCGTGCCGGCAGATCAGCGCTGTGCTCAGTGACGGTCCTGACCCCGGAACGGATCCAGTCGGGTATGCGCTGGCCCAAGTACTCCCGCTGCGACAGATCCACACGCCTGACTCCGCCCTCCAGGACGCGGTCGACGCTCTGGCGTCCGCTTACCAGACCTTCTATCGGGACGACGGCACTCCGGACGCGAAACGCGGCCTAGGTTCGGCCAGCGCCAAGGTGAACGCAATCTGTCCAGATGCCGCCTCGTGAGGATCCCTCGCCGCGCTCCAGGGTCCTCGGCATTGGGCGTTGGCGATGGCGGTCGCCGCCTCCGTCGTGGCCATCGGCTCCTTGCTTGCCGCCTGCGGATCATCGTCGGGGTCCGGGCAGGCCATCACCCTGTACAACGGCCAGCACGAGCAAACGACCAATTCCCTGGCGGCCGCCTTCGAGAAAGCGACCGGCATCACCGTCAACGTGCGCAACAACGACGAGGACACCCTGGTTGACCAGATCGTCACCGAAGGCTCGAATTCGCCGGCGGACGTGATCTTCACCGAGAACTCGCCCGCCCTCGAGTTCCTCCAGAACAAGGGGCTCTTGGCCAAGGTCGATGCCTCCACGCTTGCGCACACTCCTTCGAAGTACAACTCACCCGACGGGGACTGGGTCGGCGTGTCGGCTCGGGTCAGCGTGCTGATCTACAACACCAAGCTCATCTCCAAGAGCCAGCTGCCGACGAATGTCCTGCAGCTGGCCGATCCGCGTTACAAGGGCATGTTGGCCTTCGCCGCCGGCGAGACCGACTTCCAACCCATCGTCACCTCGGTGGACCACACGTACGGCGAGGCGGCGACGCTCAAGTGGCTGGAGGGAATCAGTTCGAACGCGTCGGGCCACATCTACCCCGACAACGAGACGATCGCGGACGAGGTGAATCGAGGGGCGGTCGCATTCGGGGTCGTGAACCAGTACTACTGGTATCGGATGCGGGCGGAGATCGGGGCGTCCAACATCGACTCTGCGATCACGTACTTCGCGCCGCGGGACCCCGGTTACGTCCTCGACGTTTCGGGCGCGGCCATCCTCCGCACCTCCAAGAATCAGTCCGCTGCACAGCGTTTCTTGGCCTTCCTCGTTTCCAAGCAGGGTCAGACCGTCATCGCTCACTCCATCAGCTTCGAGTACCCGATCGCGTCCGGCGTATCGACCTCGCAGCCCGAGACGCCCTTCGCGCAGCTCGAACCAAACTCCATCTCGATTCCCGAACTGGGGGACGGGTCGCTCGCGATCAGCCTGCTCCGCAAGGCCGGCCTCCTCTGACGGCTTCTCTCGCCAGCTCGGTCGACGACCACCCGAGGTCCGTGCCTCCTCAGACCATGGTGCGGGCCCGGCGACCCCGCCCGCCTTGGTTCCTGCTCGGCTGCAGCACCGCGATCGCGGCCGTGCTCTTGACGCCGTTCTTGTTCCTCGTGATCCAGTCCCGGGAGACCGGAGCAGGACTCGTGTGGGACCTCATCTGGCGTCCGCTGACGGCAAGGCTCCTGTGGAACACGGCGAGCCTCGCCGTGACCGTGACGTTCCTCTGCGCCGTGCTGGGCACACTGACGGCGTGGTGCGTCGAACGTACAGATCTCCCGGGTCGTCGGGTCTGGGCGGTGCTTCTCGTGGCCCCGTTCGCCATCCCCGACCTAGTCGTGAGCTTCGGCTGGGAGACTCTGACCACCGCCGTGCACGGATTCCTGGGCGCGGTCTTGATCATGACCCTCACGTTGTTCCCGCTGGCGTACCTCTTCGTGGCCGCGAGCCTCCGCAGCTCCGACCCGGGTCTGGAGGAGGCCGCGCGCAGCCTCGGACTCGGGCGTGTCAGGACGTTCCTCCGCGTCACCGTGGCTCAGTCCAGAGGCGCCATTCTCGGCGCGTGTGTCGTCATTGCGCTCATCGTGCTCGCAGAGTACGGGGCCTTTGAGGATCTGGGTTTCCAGACCTTCACCTCCGAGATCTTCTCGGAGTTCAGCGTCTCGTTCAACGTCCCTGGCGCCTGCGCCTTGTCGTTCGTCCTGGTGGGCCTCGCAGTCGTCATCCTGGCCGCCGACGCCCTGGCTCAGGGCCGTGGGCGCGTTGTCCGGACCGGTCGGCTCGCACAACGTGACATCCCTCGGTATCGACTGGGACGGGCGACGATTCCTGTCGTGTCCGGCCTCGTGGCGCTCCTCGGCCTTGCGCTGGGCGTCCCGATCGGTGCGAGCATCTACTGGATGTTCGAGGGCGGCACGCCGGCCTTCGCCGGCGGTTCCATCGTGGACGCCGCCGTGAACACCATTGCCTACAGTGCGATCGCTGCGGCAGGCGCCACACTGCTGGCGGTTCCCGTGGCCCTACTCGCTGCCCGCTATCAACGGCGCGGGGTACGCCTCCTCGAGCGAAGCACCTTCTTGATCCTGGGCATGCCGGGTCTCGTGATCGCCCTCGCACTCACCTACTACTCCGAGCACTGGGCACATGGCTTCGCCTATCAGAGCGCCCCGATGGTCGTGGTCGCCTACGTGATGCTCTTCTTCCCGCTGGCCCTGGTGGGCGTCCGCGCCTCGGCGGCCTTTGCCCCAGTGAGCCTCGAACAAGCCGCCGGCTCACTCGGCCAGGGGCGCTTCGCCGTGTTCCGCCGGGTGACCCTGCCCCTCCTCGCTCCGGGGCTGGCCACGGGATTCTGCCTCGTCTTCATTGCGGCCGTCACCGAACTCACGGCCACGTTGATCTTGATCCCGACGGGCAGTCAGACACTGGCCACGCAGTTCTGGGCCTACGAGGAGAACCTGTCTTACGGTCAGGCGGCTCCGTACGCGCTCCTCATGATCGCGATCGTGGCGGTCCCCGCCTACGTGCTCGCCCGCTATTTCGAACGGCTCCCGAAAAGGGCGACGGTGTCTCGGTGATGCCGGCCGCCGCCGATGTCGTCGTCGCCAATCTGCACAAGGCCTTCGGCGACCAGCCGGTGCTCCGAGGCCTCGAGCTAACGGTGCCTGCCGGCTCGCTGACCGCCATCCTGGGCTCCTCTGGGAGTGGAAAAACAACGCTCCTGCGCATCATCGCCGGCTACGAGCGCCCCGATTTGGGCACGGTCGCGGTCGGCGGGACGGTGTTCGACAATGCCCACCTGCACCTTCGTCCTGAGAGCCGGCACGTCGGCTATGTCTCACAGGAGGGGAGCCTCTTCCCACACCTCAACGTCGAGGCGAACATCGGCTTCGGGCTACCGCGACGCGACCGACGGGGCCCTCAGGTGGGTGACCTGCTGGACGCAGTGGGTCTCAGCGGCTTCGCCAGCCGGTACCCGCACCAGCTTTCGGGCGGACAGCAACAGAGGGTCGCCCTGGCCCGCTCTCTGGCTGTCGGGTCGAGAATCGTCCTTCTCGACGAGCCGTTCAACACCCTCGATGCCAACCTGCGGGCCAGTGTCCGAGCCGACGTGCACGCCATTTTGCGCGACGCGGAGGCCACGGCGATCCTGGTGACCCATGACCAGGACGAGGCTCTCTTGATGGCCGATCTCGTGGCGGTCATCCGCGGCGGAACGATCGCCCAGTTGGCCCCACCCGGGGATCTCTACGACAACCCGGTCGACGCCGATCTCGCGTCGTTCGTCGGTGACGCCAACCTCGTTGAGGGCTCAGCGAGTGGCGACCTGGTCAACACCCCGCTCGGCCCGCTCACCGTCCGCCGGAGCAACGCTCAAGCGCCTGAAGGACCGGTGACCGTGCTCATTCGGCCCGAACAGATCGACGTAAACCGGGGGGCCGGGGACCCCGGAGCGCCCGCCAAGGTCCTGAGCGCGGATTTCCACGGTTCTGACACGGTCGTCCGCGTGACGCCCGACCGTGACGACCTCCCCCCGAAGTTGACCGCCCGTGTTCTGGGCAATCACGATTTCCCGCCGGGAACCACGGTCCGAATCGCTGCGCACGGCACGGTGTGCGCGTGGCCCGTGCCGGAAGGCGACGAGCCCGTCGACCGTACGACGGCCCAGCCCTGAGGCGAGGGCTCGTGCCGCCTCCTTGGGCCGACGAGTTCTCATTAGGATTGCGGGACTCGTCAGGGGAGATGACGGCACTGACCGGGGGAATTGGGTGTGATCCGACGTCGAACACGGCTCAGCGTGAGCATCGGCCTGGCGGTCGTTGCCGCCGTCGCGGCCGTACTCACACCCGCCTCAGCGGCCCTCGCCGCGCAGAACAACGCGTCGAAGACGAAGACGACCTTCTGCGAGGCGATCGACAACGCAGGAGAGGGCTCCGAGGCCGCCGGCCCGTCGGTGGCCCGAGCGTTAGAGGCATCCGACTTCTCCACCGAGAAGAAACAGCTGCTGTTCTATTTCGAGGCCTTGGCGAAGGACGAGCAGAAGAACCTAGCCCTCCTCCACGCCGCACCAGCAAACGTACGAGCGGCGGTCGCCCAGGACCTGAAGGTGGTGGAAAACGTCGGAGCGGTGGTGCGAAAGTCCAAGAATGCCAACGGGTTAGCGTCTTCACCGATACTCCAGTCCGAACAGGCCAAGGCCGAGGCCGCCGAGAAGACGTTGTCGGCCTATCACCTGTCAAAGTGCGGCACTGCGATCCAGTGAGTGATCGGACATAGCCACGGGCCGCGCTCGAGCCGCTCGTGGGTGACGGCACGCTCGCCTTGTCGCCGCTCGCCGCGGCAACGCATCCCGACGACTGGTGCGCCGAAACGAGGCCGCCCGAGACGCTGCCGCACCACCCGATGGTCCTGCACTGCGTCGCCTATCCCGACGGGAGCTGAATCCCCCGTTTGTCGTGCCTGCGGCGCACCGGATCGGGGCCGTGGCGCGTGTGGCAGGCTGGGTTGGTGCACCCCTTTCGTCGTGACGACGCGCTGCGCCGCCTGGCCGACGAGGAGTTCGACGTGCTCGTCATCGGGGGCGGTGTCACCGGGTGCGGCGTGGCGCTGGACGCAGCCAGCCGCGGCCTGAAGACGGCACTGGTCGAGAAGGAGGACTTCGCCTCGGGCACGTCGTCGAAGTCCTCCAAGATGGTCCACGGCGGGCTCCGTTACCTCCAACAGCGCGAGTTCCGTCTCGTCTACGAGAACCTGGCGGAGCGTCAGCGGCTGCTCGACAATGCCCCGCACCTCGTCTCGCCCCTGCCGTTCCTCATCCCGCTCTTCGGGCGCGACGGCGTCGTCTCCAAGACCCTGGCCCGCTCCTACTCGTCCGCGCTCTGGCTCTACGACATCACCGGTGGCTGGCGCATCGGGCAGCGCCACCGCGAGGTCTCCAAGGACGACGCACTGGCGCACCTGCCCACGCTCAACACCGATCACCTGGTTGCCGGCTTCCTCTATTTCGACGCCCGGGCGGACGACGCCCGCCTGACACTCACGCTCGCCCGCACGGCCGCCATCGAATACGGCGCGGCCATGGCCAACTACACGCCCGTCGTCGGACTCACGACAGTCGGCGGCACCACCCGCGGCGCCCGCGTCCAGCCCGACCCGAACGACCCCGACAGCGCCTTCGAGATCCGCGCCCGGGTCGTCGTCAACGCGACGGGCGTCTGGGCCGACGCCATCCGCGCCCTCGACGAAGGTGCCCATACTCGCTCGATCCGTCCGGCCAAGGGCGTGCACGTGACGGTCCCCGCCAACCGCTTGCCGAGTGACATCGCCGCCGTCATCCCCGTGCCCAAGGACAAGCGCTCGATCTTCGTCGTCCCGTGGCCCGGGACTGACCTCGTCTACCTCGGGACGACCGACACTGGCTACACCGGCCCGCTCGACGATCCCTCGGCCACACCCGAGGACGTCGACTACTTGCTCGACGCGGCCAACAACATCACCACGTCGCGCCTCACCAGGGCGGACGTCGTCGGCGTGTGGGCCGGCCTGCGACCGCTCCTCGCACCGACCGGCGGGCACGTCTCGGAGCGCACCGCCGACCTGTCGCGCCGCCACACCGTGAGCACGTCGCGCGAGGGAGTCGTCACCGTGACGGGGGGCAAGCTCACCACCTACCGCAAGATGGCCCAGGACACCGTCGACGTCGTGGTAGGCGAGCTGGGCGAGTCGCCCCGCCGGCGCCGCTGCGTCACGAAGCACCTACCGCTGATCGGCGCGACGACCAAGACGCGTGACCCGGTCACGATGGCCGAGCCGCACGCGCGCCTCCTGACTCGCTACGGCACCGAGGCCCCCCAGGTGCTGGCGCTGGCCGACGGCCACCCCGAGCTCCTCCAGCCGGCCGTGGCGGGCCTGCCGTACACGCGGGCCGAGCTCGTCTACGCCGCCCGCGAGGAGATGGCCCAGACGCTCGACGACGTCCTGTCGCGCCGCACGCGGGCGATGATCCAGCGGGCGCAGGACACGATCAACGCCGCCCCCGCGGCCGCCACCCTGATCGCGTCCGACATGGGCTGGAGCGCTTCGGAGGCAGCGGAGCAGGCGGCGCGCTTCACCGAGTCGTGCCAGAAGGAGCTCCTCACCGCAGGGATCGACCTGCCGTGACGGCGCCGACGCCGGTCACGCCGATCGACGCCGCCCCCGAAGCGGTGGTCGACCGCCTCGGAGCGGCGACCGTCGACGTCCCACCCGGGCTCCTCGAGCGCCTCGCCGCCACCCGCGCCACGGTGGACACTGGCGACGCGGCTCGCGCCGAGGCCGGCCGGGACTGGTGGCCGCTCGCCATCGGCTGGGCGGCCGAGGGCGGCGTGCCGCAGCGGCCCGCCGCGGTGGTCCGCCCCACGACGACCGAGCAGGTGGCCGCCGTCCTCGCCGTCTGCAACGAGGCGCGGGTGCCCGTGACCCCGGCCGCCGGGCGCAGCGGCGTCTGCGGGGGCTCCATCCCGGTCTACGGGGGCGTCGCCCTGGACCTGACCGGTCTCGACGGCCTGGCGCGCGTCGACGAGACGTCGCTCACGGCCGACGTGCGGGCCGGCACGTTCGGCCCCGACCTCGAGGTGGCGCTCGGGCAAGTCGGTGAGGGCTACACGCTCGGCCACTGGCCCCAGTCGATGGACCTCTCCACCGTGGGCGGGTGGCTGGCCTGCCGGGGGGCGGGCCAGTACTCGACGCGCTACGGGAAGATCGAGGACATGGTCATCGGCCTCGAGGTCGTGCTCGCCGACGGTCGCATCGTCCGCACCGAAGGCAAGGGTCCCCGCGCCGCGACGGGGCCGAACCTGACGCAGCTCTTCGTGGGCAGCGAGGGCACCCTGGGCGTCATCACCGAGGCTCGGCTGCGCATCCACCCGCTCCCCCCGGCCCAGGAGCGCCGCGCCTTCGGCTTCGCGACGTTCGAGGCGGGCCTCGACGCCTGCCGGCGGATCATGCGCCGCGGCGCCACGCCCGCCGTCCTGCGGCTCTACGACCAGACCGAGTCGGAGCGGAACTTCGAACACGGCGACACCAACGTCCTGATCGTCCTCGACGAGGCCGACCCCGACGTGCTCGCCGGCACCATGGCCGTCGTCGACGTCGAGTGCGGGACCCAAGCCGGTGCGCAGTCCCTCGACGTCGGTCTCGTCGAGCGCTGGCTCGGCCACCGCAACGACGTCTCCGCCCTGGCTCCGCTCTGGCGCGCCGGCGTCGTGGTCGACACGGCCGAGATGTCGGGCGAATGGTCCGCCTTGCCCGGGCTCTACGAGGAAGTGGTCGGCAAGCTCAAGACGATCGACGGCACGCTCGCCGCGTCGGCCCACCAGTCGCACTCCTACGTGGACGGGGCCTGCCTGTACTTCACGTTCGGCGGCCGTGGCCCTGAGAACGACGCCGCGTGGCGCGAGTCCTATTACCGCCGGTGCTGGGACGTCGTCACCGAAGCGACCCTGCTCCACGGCGCTGCCATCAGCCACCACCACGGCATCGGGTTGAATCGCAGTCGGTTCCTGCCCCGAGCGCTCGGCTCGGGCTTCGACGTCCTGCGGGGCCTCAAGCAGACGTTCGACCCCAACGGCATCCTCAACCCCGGCAAGTTCGGCCTGGACTCGCCCTTCGGTCCGGCGCCGTGGCAGTGAGCGAGTGAGCGGGAGCGTCCTCGTCGTCGACGTCGGCACGTCGGGCGTCCGGGCGGCCATCGTGCGCCCGGACGCCACCGTGGCGCACGAGGAGTACGTGCCCGTCCTGCCCGACTCGCCGGCGCCCGGCCTCGTCGAGTTCGACGCCGTCCGCATGGCCGACGCCGTGCTCGAGGTGGCCACCGCGGCGCTCGCCGCGGGCGGGCCCGTCGACGCGGTGGGCATCGCCAACCAGCGCGCCTCGGTCGTCGTCTGGGAGCGCGCCAGCGGGAAGCCGGTCGGCCCCGGCATCGGCTGGCAGGACCTGCGCACGGTCGGTACCTGCCTGACGCTGCAGGCCGAGGGGATCTACCTCGCCCCCAACGCGTCGGCCACCAAGGTGATGGCGATCCTCGACGAGGTCGACCCCCAACGGACCCGGGCGGAAGCGGGCGAGCTCTGCTTCGGCACCGTCGACTCGTGGGTGGCGTGGACGCTCAGCGGTGGCGGCAGCGGGTCCGACACCTTGCACGTCACGGACGCGACGAACGCGGGGGTGACCGCGCTCGTCGATCCCCGCACGATCGGCTGGGACGTCGAGCTCCTGGCCAAGCTCCGGATCCCCGTCGCCATGCTCCCGGCGATCGTCGACTCATCGGGCGCCGTCGGCGACGCCACGGCGCTACCGGGCGCGCCGCCCATCTGCGGCATCGCGGGCGACCAGCAGGCCTCCCTCGTCGGCCAGGGCGCCACGCTGCCCGGATTGGCCAAGGCCACCTTCGGGACGGGCGGCATGCTCGACCAGTGCACCGGCCCCGGGCGGGGCCCGGGCAGCGCACGGCGCGGCGGTGGCGGCACGTTCCCGATCGTGGCGTTCCGCGTCGGCGGCCAGGCGGCGTGGGGCACCGAGGCGGTCATGCTGTCGGCGGGGACGTGCGTCGAGTGGCTCCGCGACGACCTCGGCCTCATTTCCTCCGCCCAGGAGTCGGCCGCCGTGGCCGCCCAGTGCGAGAGCACCGAGGACGTGTGGTTCGTCCCGGCGTTGCTCGGGCTCGGGACGCCGGTGTGGGACTTCGGCGCCCGCGGCACCCTGGTCGGGCTCACGCGGGGAACGGGTCGGACGCAGATCGTGCGGGCCGTCCTCGAGGGTGTGGCGCACCGCGGCGCCGACCTGGTCGAGGCGTCGGAAGCCGACAGCGGCTATCCCATCGGTTCGTTGCGCATCGACGGCGGCATGTCGGACAACGACGTGTTCGTCCAGGCCCTGGCCGACGCCACCGGACGGCCCATCGAGATCTCGCCGATCCTCGAGGCGACCACGCTCGGGGCCGGGCTGCTCGCGGGCCTCGCCATCGGGACGTATGGATCCACGGACGAAATCGCCACGACGTTCAGCCCGCGGCGGACGGTCGAGCCGGCGCTCGGGGACACGGACAGGGCCCGGTCGCGTGAACGCTGGCTGGCGGCGCGGGCCAAGTCGGAAGCGACCATCCCCGAGCTGTCCGGCCTGTCGTTCTGAGCGACGTCAGCCGATGCTCGTGGCGCTGAGCACGGAGTAGCGGACCCCGGCCATCTCCTTTTGGGTGGGATCACTCCCACCCAAAAGGAGACCGGTTGCCGAGGTTCTCCCTCCCCGATTACTTGGCCGCGTGGCCCGGCGAACGCCGACGCCAGCGGGCGAGCAGGACCAGCGCCGAACCGAGGAGCAGGGCGCCGAGGCCGATCAGCCACTCCTGGGCCAGCATCGCACCGGTGAAGGCGATCGCCGGGCTGGTGCTCGGCGCGGTCACCGGTGCCGTCGCGACGACCGGCGGCGCCGTGGTCGGCGTTACCGTCGCGGGCGCCGTGGCCGGCGCGGCCGTGACCGAGGTGGTCACGACGTTGGTCGGGCAGGTGGTCGGCGTCGTCGCGTGTGCGCTGCTCGCGTTGACCTCGACCGGCGTGCCACAGCTCGGGCCACTCCAGTTCGCCGTGTTGCTCACGCTGCCGCCCGAGGTCTCCGAGGAGTTGAGCGTCACGGAGAACGTCAACGTGTAGGAGGCTCCGGCGGAGACACCGGCGGGGATCGTCCAGGTGATGGTCCCCGAGGACACCGCCACCGTGCAGGCGGGTCCACCGCTGGTCGTCGTGCACGCCGGCGAGCTCGAGACGAGCGTGGTGCCGCTCGGCGCCGCGTCGGTCACTGTGACCGGGGCGGTGGTCGTGGCGGTCCCGGTGTTCTTGACCGTGAGCGTGTAGACGATCGGGGTCGTCGACCCGGTGACGATCGACGTCGGGTTGACCGTCTTGGTGACGCTGACCTGCGTCACCGACAGCGTCAGCGTGGAGCCGCCCGTCACCGGCGTGCCGCCGGTGGGCGGCTCGGCCGTCACGGTGCCCGTGTCGCTGACCGAGCCGTTGGTGAGGTCGGCCTGCGTCACGGTGTATGTCGCCGTGCAGGTCGCCGTGGCGCCCGGGGCCAAGGAGAAGCTGCCGTTGGTCACCGGGCTGTCACTCGAGTCCACGCAGGTGATGGCCGAGAGGCTCGAGTCGAGCGACGGCGCCGCCTGGGCGTCGGTCACGTCGACGTTGTCGAGCGTCTCGTTGCCGGTGTTCTCGACGGCGAAGGTGTAGGTCACCGTCTGCCCGACCGCGCTCACCGTGGTGAGGTTGGCCGTCTTGGTCACGCTGATGGACGGCGTGTCGACGGCCGGCACGGTGACCTCGTTGGAGGTCGCGCTGACCGGCGTCGGGTCCGGAGCCGTGGCATTCGCCGTCGAGGTGTCGCTGACCGAGCCGTGGTCGAGGTCGGCCTGCGACGCGCTGTAGGTGGCCGTGAAGGTGGCCGACTGGCCCGGGACCAAGGATCCGACCGTCGCGCCCGAGCAGGTGCCCGAGGGGTTGGTCAGGCTCTGGCACTGCGGCGTCGAGCTCCCCGTCGCCGGGCTCACCGGGTTGTCGGTGACCGAGACGTTCGAGAGCGTCGTGTTGCCGGTGTCGGTGACGACGTAGGTGTAGTCGATGACGTCGCCGACGGCCGAGTACGAGGCCGTAGTCGTGGACTTGACGATCGAGAGCGTGTTGGTCTGGGTGGCGGTGACGGTGACCTGGTTGGAGGGCCCGGTCACCGGAGTCGAGCCCGGACCGGTGCCGTTGGCCGTCGAGGTGTCGTTGATCGAGCCGTTGTCGATGTCGGCCTGGGTGACGCTGTAGGTGGCCGTGAAGTGCGCCACCTGGCCCGGGGCCAAGGAAGCGACCGTCGCGCCCGAGCAGGTGCCCGAGGGGTTGGTCAGGTTCTGGCACTGCGGCGTCGAGGTCGCTCCGGCCGGGGCGATCGGGTTGTCCGTGACACTGACGTTGGTCAGCGTCGTGTTGCCCGAGTCGGTGACCGCGTAGCTGTACGTGATGGTCTGATCCACCGCGTCGACCGACGAGACGTTGGCCGACTTGACCACCGAGAGCGTGTTGGTCTGGACGGCCGGCACGGTGACCTCGTTGGAGCCCGCGGTGACCGCACCGCTCGGGCCGGTGCCGTTGGCCGTCGAGGTGTCAGAGACCGAGCCGTTGTTGAGGTCGAGCTGGCTCACGGCGTAGGTGGCCGTGAAGTGCGCCACCTGGCTGGGGGCCAAGGAAGCGACCGTCGCGCCCGAGCAGGTGCCCGAGGGGCTGGTCAGGCTCTGGCACTGCGGGACCGAGCTCCCCGTCGCCGGGCTCACCGGGTTGTCGGTGACCGAGACGTTGGTCAGCGTCGTGTTGCCGGTGTCGGTGACGGTGTAGGTGTAGCTGATCGTGTTGCCGACGGCCGAGTAGTTGACCGTGGGCGACGCCTTGACCACCGAGAGCGTGTTGGTCTGGACGGCCGGCACGGTGACCTCGTTGGAGCCCGCGGTGACCGCACCGCTCGGGCCGGTGCCGTTGGCCGTCGAGGTGTCAGAGACCGAGCCGTTGTTGAGGTCGAGCTGGCTCACGGCGTAGGTGGCCGTGAAGTGCGCCACCTGGCTGGGGGCCAAGGAAGCGACCGTCGCGCCCGAGCAGGTGCCCGAGGGGCTGGTCAGGCTCTGGCACTGCGGGACCGAGCTCCCCGTCGCCGGGCTCACCGGGTTGTCGGTGACCGAGACGTTCGTCAGCGTCGTGTTGCCGGTGTCGGTGACGGTGTAGGTGTAGCTGATCGTGTTGCCGACGGCCGAGTAGTTGACCGTGGGCGACGCCTTGACCACCGAGAGCGTGTTGGTCTGGACGGCCGGCACGGTGACCTCGTTGGAGCCCGCGGTGACCGCACCGCTCGGGCCGGTGCCGTTGGCCGTCGAGGTGTCAGAGACCGAGCCGTTGTTGAGGTCGAGCTGGCTCACGGCGTAGGTGGCCGTGAAGTGCGCCACCTGGCTGGGGGCCAAGGAAGCGACCGTCGCGCCCGAGCAGGTGCCCGAGGGGCTGGTCAGGCTCTGGCACTGCGGGATCGAGCTCCCCGTCGCCGGGCTCACCGGGTTGTCGGTGACCGAGACGTTCGAGTCAGCGTCGTGTTGCCGGTGTCGGTGACGGTGTAGGTGTAGCTGATCGTGTTGCCGACGGCCGAGTAGTTGACCGTGGGCGACGCCTTGACCACCGAGAGCGTGTTGGTCTGGACGGCCGGCACGGTGACCTCGTTGGAGCCCGCGGTGACCGCGCCGCTCGGGCCGGTGCCGTTGGCCGTCGAGGTGTCAGAGACCGAGCCGTTGTTGAGGTCGAGCTGGCTCACGGCGTAGGTGGCCGTGAAGTGCGCCACCTGGCTGGGGGCCAAGGAAGCGACCGTCGCGCCCGAGCAGGTGCCCGAGGGGCTGGTCAGGTTCTGGCACTGCGGCGACCGAGCTCCCCGTCGCCGGGCTCACCGGGTTGTCGGTGACCGAGACGTTCGAGTCAGCGTCGTGTTGCCGGTGTCGGTGACGGTGTAGGTGTAGCTGATCGTGTTGCCGACGGCCGAGTAGTTGACCGTGGGCGACGCCTTGACCACCGAGAGCGTGTTGGTCTGGACGGCCGGCACGGTGACCTCGTTGGAGCCCGCGGTGACCGCACCGCTCGGGCCGGTGCCGTTGGCCGTCGAGGTGTCAGAGACCGAGCCGTCGTTGAGGTCGAGCTGGCTCACGGCGTAGGTGGCCGTGAAGTGCGCCACCTGGCTGGGGGCCAAGGAAGCGACCGTCGCGCCCGAGCAGGTGCCCGAGGGGTTGGTCAGGCTCTGGCACTGCGGCGACCGAGCTCCCCGTCGCCGGGCTCACCGGGTTGTCGGTGACCGAGACGTTCGAGTCAGCGTCGTGTTGCCGGTGTCGGTGACGGTGTAGGTGTAGCTGATCGTGTTGCCGACGGCCGAGTAGTTGACCGTGGGCGACGCCTTGACCACCGAGAGCGTGTTGGTCTGGACGGCCGGCACGGTGACCTCGTTGGAGCCCGCGGTGACCGCGCCGCTCGGGCCGGTGCCGTTGGCCGTCGAGGTGTCAGAGACCGAGCCGTCGTTGAGGTCGAGCTGGCTCACGGCGTAGGTGGCCGTGAAGTGCGCCACCTGGCTGGGGGCCAAGGAAGCGACCGTCGCGCCCGAGCAGGTGCCCGAGGGGCTGGTCAGGCTCTGGCACTGCGGGATCGAGCTCCCCGTCGCCGGGCTCACCGGGTTGTCGGTGACCGAGACGTTCGTCAGCGTCGTGTTGCCGGTGTCGGTGACGGTGTAGGTGTAGCTGATCGTGTTGCCGACGGCCGAGTAGTTGACCGTGGGCGACGCCTTGACCACCGAGAGCGTGTTGGTCTGGACGGCCGGCACGGTGACCTCGTTGGAGCCCGCGGTGACCGCACCGCTCGGGCCGGTGCCGTTGGCCGTCGAGGTGTCAGAGACCGAGCCGTCGTTGAGGTCGAGCTGGCTCACGGCGTAGGTGGCCGTGAAGTGCGCCACCTGGCTGGGGGCCAAGGAAGCGACCGTCGCGCCCGAGCAGGTGCCCGAGGGGTTGGTCAGGTTCTGGCACCGGCGCCGAGCTCCCCGTCGCCGGGCTCACCGGGTTGTCGGTGACCGAGACGTTGGTCAGCGTCGTGTTGCCGGTGTCGGTGACGGTGTAGGTGTAGCTGATCGTGTTGCCGACGGCCGAGTAGTTGACCGTGGGCGACGCCTTGACCACCGAGAGCGTGTTGGTCTGGACGGCCGGCACGGTGACCTCGTTGGAGCCCGCGGTGACCGCGCCGCTCGGGCCGGTGCCGTTGGCCGTCGAGGTGTCAGAGACCGAGCCGTTGTTGAGGTCGAGCTGGCTCACGGCGTAGGTGGCCGTGAAGTGCGCCACCTGGCTGGGGGCCAAGGAAGCGACCGTCGCGCCCGAGCAGGTGCCCGAGGGGCTGGTCAGGCTCTGGCACTGCGGGACCGAGCTCCCCGTCGCCGGGCTCACCGGGTTGTCGGTGACCGAGACGTTCGGTCAGCGTCGTGTTGCCGGTGTCGGTGACGGTGTAGGTGTAGCTGATCGTGTTGCCGACGGCCGAGTAGTTGACCGTGGGCGACGCCTTGACCACCGAGAGCGTGTTGGTCTGCTCAGTGGGGACCGTCACCTCGTTCGAGTTGGCCGTCGTGGTGCCACCCAACGGTGCGGGGTTGGTGCCCGTCGTCTTGGACGTGTCGTTGATCGAGCCGTTGTTGATGTCGGCCTGGGTGACCGTGTACACGCCGCTGAAGTGGGCGACCTGGTTGGGGAGCAGCGTGGTGCTCGACGTCGACGTGCACGAGCTCGCCGACGGGTTCGTCAACGTGTTGCAGGTCGGGCCAGAGGTGAGGGCGCCGGCCGGCGAGATCGGAAGGTCGGTCACGCCGACATTGGTCAGGGTGACGTTGCCCGTGTTGGTGACCACGTAGTTGTAGGTGATGGTCTGGTTGGGCGCGTCGACCGAGATGGTCGAGGTCGACTTCACGATCGTCAGCCCGGGGCTCTGGGTCACGCCGACCGTGGCCGACGAGGGTAGCGACGTCGTCGTGCCCCCGATCGACGGCGGATTGGTGCCGGTGGACGTGGCGGAGTCCTGGATGGAGCCGTTGTTGAGGTCGGCCTGGGTCACGGTGTAGCTGCCCGTGAAGTGCGCGATCTGGCCTGGGGCCAAGGAGGGGACCGAGGTGCCCGTGCACGTCCCGGCCGGGTTGGTCAGGTTCTGACACGTCGCCGTCACGTTGCCTGCCGGGGCGGTCCCGGTGTCGGTGACGCTGACGTTGGTCAGCGTGACGTTGCCGCTGTTGGTGACCGTGAAGGTGTAGGGGATCACCGTCCCGACGGACGACACCGTGGAGGTCGTCGTCGCCTTGACGGTCGTGAGGCCGGGGGTCTGGGTGACCGTCACCGTCGCCGTGGCCATGTTCGAGGTGACGCCCTTGCCCAGGTCCGTCGTCCCCGACGCGGTGGCCGAGTCGTGGATCGAGCCGTTGTTGAGGTCGGCTTGCGTCGTGTCGTAGACGGCCGTGAAGGTGGCCGACTGGTTCGGCAGCAGCGTCGTGCTCGACCCCGAGCACGAGCCCGAAGGAGTGCTCAGCGACTGGCACGTCGGGCCGCTGGCGAGGCCGCCCGCCGGCGCGGTCTGGGTGTCGGCGACGCTGACGCCGTTCAACGTGACGTTGCTCGTGTTCGTCACGACGAAGGTGTAGGTGACCGGGGTGCCGACGGTCGAGACGGTGGTCGGGCTCGGGGTCTTGGTGATGGTCAGCCCGGTGTTCTGGTTGGCGGGCACGGTGACCTGGTTCGAGGTCCCGGTGATGGTCCCGCCGCCGGGCGGCGTGCCCGTGGCCGTCGAGGTGTCGTTGACCGAGCCGTTGTTGAGGTCGGCCTGGGTCACCTTGTAGGTGGCGGTGAACGTGGCCGTCTGATTCGACAGCAGCGTCGTGCTCGACGTGGAGGTGCACGACCCCGTCGGACCGGTAAGGCCGGTGCACGTCGGGCCTGTAGTGAGGGCGCCCGCCGGTGCGATCGGGTTGTCGGCCACGGTGACGCCGGTCATCGTGACCGGCCCGGTGTTCGTGACCGTGTACGTGTAATTGATGGTGTCGCCGACGTTGGTCACCGACGTGGTCGTCGTGGCTTTCGAGATGGACAGCGTCGCCGGGGTGTTGGTGAACGTGCAGACGATCTGTGCGCCGGTGTTGGTCGTGGCGGCCGGGAACGCCGGCAGCGTCGCCGTCGTGCCGCTGCCGCTGGCGAACGCCGCCGAGCCGTTCAGGCATGAATACGTCGACGAGTAGTTGCTCAGGCTCCCCGACGCCGCGGTCTCCGTGATCGTGTACACCTGGGCGGGAATGCCGACGACGGGACCGGCCTTGGCGGCCTGGACCCCGGTGGCGCTGCCCGACGTCGTGGCGGTGTTGCCGCCCGTGATCCCGCCGCCCGTGATGCTGAGGTTGAACTGGTCGCTCGAGGCGGCGCGGCCGACGACGTTCTTCTGCAACGTGAGCGAGCCGTTGTATTGGCAGCTCGCCATGTCGGCCCAACTGTTGCTGCCGAGGCTCGGCAGGGTCGCCACGGTGCCGGTGTTGGCGTTGATCGAGACGAAGCTTCCGCTCTCACTGCCGGCATAGAGCACGGAGTTGGAACCGAAGGCGATGCCGTCGTAGACCTCGGTGCTCGTCGTGCTGAGACCGCTCGGCGTCAGGTTGGTGGCGGCGAGCGTGGAGCTGCCCGAGGTGCCAAGGGGGCCGGGGACGACCAGCACGTGGGCGTTGTACCCACCACTCACGCTGTAGCCGGCGAGGATGTAGAGGTTCCCCGAGCCGTCGAAGGCCATGTCACCCGAGAGGAAGGTCGGGGATCCCGACGGAGCCTGGACCGTGCCGACCTCGGCCGCCGTGCCGGTCGGGCTCATGGCGTAGAGGCTGAGGCTCGTGCTCCCGCTCGAGGGGTTCCAGCCGCCGTAGTAGTAGTAGCCGTTGAGGGGGTCGACGGCTCCGGCGACGACTTCGGTGACACCCGAGGCGATGGGCACCGAGTACGTCGTCTGCGTCGCGGTCAAGAAGTCGTAGGCGTAGACCGTCGTGTGACCGCTCGACGGGGTGAAGTTCGCGGTGTAGCCCTCGCTGCCGTCCGAAGCGAGGGCGAGCGCGTTGACGTCGCCGCCACTGGACGGACCGATCTTCACGCCGGTGCTCGCGACCGTGTAGGGCGAGCCCGCCACGATCGAGGACAGCGCGCCGCTCGTGGTCACGTCGTAGATGTAGCCCGTGCAGTTGAGCGCCCCCGCGGCCGATGCGGGAGATGCCGACAACGCCGAGAGCCCCGGCACCGCCCCGACCGCCGAACTGAGGGTCGATGAGACCGCCGGCAACGTGATCACCGCGATGGACAGTGCGGCCACGGCCGCGCCAATCGACCGAACGCCAACAAACCGCTTCTTCATCTTTTTCGCCTCGCCAAGTGTGTAACCGCCTGCGCACGGAACCAATCCGCGTGCACCGCCCTCCAGAAACCTCCGCACCGAGTGTACGCACCTCTGCGACAACCGATCCACAATTCCACTCAAGTTCGGCTGGGTTGGTGCCGATATACGGCGCCTTCCTTGGCCGGGGCAGACGCCAATCGCCCTCCGTGGGCAACCGACATCCTGTTGAGCGAACCTGCGAATTGAACGTTACGAAACTGGCGCGGCTTTCGTTAGAGCCGTACGACACTTCTTTTCCGGGGAACTTGAGCACTATTTGGTGCCTGAAGGACAACGAACGCCCAACTTCTGTGCGCATCTCAGCCGGTTCGCAGGTCCCGCTCTGTAACGAGGCTCTGCGCGAGGCCGAAATCGTCGCCCGGCTGCGCCACCGGCCTGACGGTTGTGCAGCGGCTCGACATCGCAACACAGGAGTCGTTCAGGATCACCCCCACGCCGCGGTGAATCGTGCTTCACGCGAAACGCAATGACTGGGTGGACCGGCGTCTGGGTCGCCTGAGGCAACCCGGACGCGCCACGGCGCCCCCGTAAGGAGGGCGCCGCACCGTGGCATCCCCCTCCGGGCGGGCTCGAAGCCCGCCCGGAGGAAGCGCCCTACCTCCGATGTACTCCCCTCCGAGAGCTAGTCCCGACCCGCCGCGTGCTTCGGCGAGCGCCGGCGGCGTCCGATGAGCACGAGGCCCGCACCGAGGATGAGGGCTGCTGCGCCGATGAGCCACTCCTGGTCCAGCAGTGCGCCGGTGAAGGCGATGGCCGGTGAGGTGCTCGGCGCCGTCGTCGGCGTCGTCGTCGCCGCGGCGGCAGCCGGCGGCGTGGCGGCCGGAGCCGTCACCGGGGCTGCGGTCAGCGACATCGTTCCCGGCACGTACGTGATCGTGTAGTTGGGGTCGACGGCGCCGGAGCAGGTCGTCGGGTACACGGCCGCCGGGCTGGTGCTGGTGGCCGTGGTCGAGCACGTCGGCGCCGTCGTCAAGGACGTCGCCGTGTCACCGTTCACGAAGCCCGAGTAGGCCGCTGTGACGGCCGGGATCGTGCCGCCGATGTTGGCCGACCCGCTCGATGCGGTGATCGTCAACGCCGCCGGCGTCACGGTCAGGGTCCCGGCCACGTAGTTGAACGTGTAGTTCGGGGCCACGCCGCCCGAGCAGGTCGTCGGGTAGGTGCCGACCGGGCTCGAGGCCGTCGCCGTCGTGGTGCACGTTGGCTGGGTGGTGACCACCGACCCGGTCTGCCCGTTCACGAACCCGGTGATGGTCGACGTGATCGTCGGGATGGCGTGCGCCCGGATCGACGCCGACGAGCTGCCGCCGCCGTAGACCACGCTGGCGCTCGACGCAGTCGCCGTCAGGGGCGCTGGGGTCACGGTGGCGTTACCGGCCACATAAGAGAACGCGTATCTCGGGTCGGACGCTCCCGAGCACGTGTTCGAACCGGTGTCCACGCCGACCGGCGTCGTCGCCGTGGCCGTCGTGGCACAGGTTGCCCCGGTCGCCGGCGTCACTGTCGGTGCGTAGGTCGGCGTCACGGCGGGTTGCGCGTCGCCGTACTGGGCGGTCGTATCCGACGCGGTCACGGTCACCGGGATCAGCGCGGTCACCGGTGTCGTCGCCGTCGTGCTGGAACACGGCGTAAGCGCGATGGCATTCGGCGTGGCCGGACCCGAGACTTGGCCCGGCGGCACCGGATCGGTCGCACAGCCCGGTCCACTCCAGAGGGCCGTGTTGCTGATCGTCCCGGCCGGGGTGGAAGTGGTCGTCGTCACCTCGAAGCTGACGGTGACGGTCGCTCCGGGAGCGACGCCCGTGACCGTCCACGTGATAGCGCCGGTCCCGCTGTTCACGGTGACGTTGCATGAGGCCGGACTCGGCACGGTCACGCACTCCGGCGTTCCGCTGACGAGCGTCGTGTTCGGTGGCGCGGCGTCGGTAATGGAAACGCCGCTCGAGGAGCCGCCGATGTTGTCGGCGGAGAGGGTGTACGTGATGTCGCCCGGCGTGCCCTGGTAGATCGGCCCCGAGGTCGAGGCGCTCTTCGAGACCACGAATTGGGCCGGGATCGTGAAGTCGGCGGCGGTCAGGGCGTTCTCGAGGCTGAAGTACGTGCTCGAGCCGGTCGCCAGGCCCGTGCTACCCAGTCCCGAGCCTCCACCGCCGGTGAGGTTCAGCGTGCCCGACTTTTGGTCGCCGGAGATATTGGTGAAGAAGGTCCCCGGTCCCTCGTACCCGGTATTCGAGTACCCCGACGGTGGGTCGGCGGGGTAGTTGCACCCGCTCGATCCGGTCCACGTGCCGTAGTTGCCCGAGCAGATGCCGTCGCCGTCGAAGCCAAAGATGTCGAGGTCTGAGCTGAGGTCGACGGAAGGAATGGTGAAGCCGGTGTCGTTGACGATCCCGACCAAGGTGTCCTCAATGCCGTCGAAGGGGGGCTCGGTGGGCGACGTTGCCGCCGTGACCGTGGCCCCACTCGTCCCCAATGTGATGAGGATCCCGCAACCGGTGTCCTCTCCGATCGCCGGACACTCGGAGAACTGCGGCGCCACCGACGGTGACGCCGCGGGCGTGGCGACCGCCGAACCGTCGACGGGGGCGGCCGAACCGACCGGGCCGGTCAGGAGCGGGATCGCAACCGCTGTCGCGATCCCGAAGGACGCAGCCACCATCACGAGTGCACGAAAAGCCCGGGGGCGCCTTTTCATTTGTCTTCGCCTTTGTCTCGCCAACACATCTGCCGGGGGGGTTCCCGGCGAGGGGGGTACAACGGTGTAAATCTAACCCTCGGAACACCCGTGAAGCCATGTTTTCCGAAGCCGCGCCCCCCGTTCCGCGACGACCATCGTCGCCGCCACCAGGGATTTCTGCAACAGGTTCCTGGACCCCACAGGCCGCTGTACTGGGGAAACCGGCCGAGACCCAGGTTTGGCCCAGACGTCCTTACACTCAGAATGCGACGAAAAAGTCAGTGGCAATCCTGACAAAATTGTCGCTGAGTTGACTCAAGAATCCTCAAGTCAGCGTCGCGTCGGCCGATAGCTGCAACCATTTGGCATTGCAGCTGCCTGAACTGCGACGCTGCTCGACCCCGGCGAGAAGAGCGTCCGCACCCTTCCGCATGGCCTCCGCCCCCCTCGGGTCCGCCCTCCGCCTCAGGCGCGCGCGTGCGCCAGGGCCTCGTCCCAGCTGGCCCCGTCCTGCAGCAGCATCCGGAAGCCCATGAGCTGTCGCGGCATGCCGATCGCCATCACGCCGCGCAACCGGTCGTCGCGTCCGTAGACCGCGAGGAACTTCCCGTCGTCGAGGGAGCCCAGGGCGATCTCGACCTCGTCGTCGCCCCCTGGGTTCCCGAGCACCTGGATGCGGATGCCGTACTGGTCCGACCAGAAGTACGGGATCGGGGTGAAGGGAGTCGCATCGGCCCGGCCGGCCAGCAGGCTGCGCGCCGCCGCCAGCCCCGCGTTCGCCGCCACCTCCCAGTGCTCGATCCGCGTCAGCTCGTCCCACACGTCGTGACGCCAGCGCCAGCGGGCGAGGTCCCCCGCCGCCACGATGCCGTCGGCCGCGAAGAGCGCCTCGTCGCAGACGACGCCGTTGTCGATCGTGAGTCCCGATCCCTCGAGCCACGCGGTCGACGGGGCGACCCCGATGCCCATCGACCACCACGTCGGCGTCCAGGACGTCGCCACCGGCGAGGTGCACGCTCAGGCGCGCCCCCTCGAAGCCACGCTCGACGCGCTCGATCCCGATTCCCGTCCGCAGGTCCACGCCGTTGCGCGCCGGGCAACGACGCGCAGTGGCCGCCGACGACCGGGCCCAACACATTCGACAGGGGGATGTCCAGGGCCTCGACCACCGTCACGCGGCAGTCGAGCCCCGCACACGTCGACGCGACCTCCGAGCCGATGAAGCCGGCGCCGATCACGACGACACGTGTCCCCTCGGCCGCGGTGACGGCCGCGCGCAGCGCCAACGAGTCGTCGAGCGTGCGCAGCACGAAGAGCCCCTCCGCCGGCCCGAGCGACTCGGTGCCGGGCAGACGGCGCGGCGCGGCACCGGTGGCCACGACGATCCCGTCGCCCGACAACACGGTGCCGTCGTCGAGCTCGACCTTGCGGCCGTCGGCGTCGAGCCGGACCGCCCGACGGCCCAGGACCTCGTGCACCCGGAGCTCGCTCGACCGCTTCTTGTCGGCCAGCACCGCCTTCTCCGGCGGCCACTTGCCCGCCAGGATCTGCTTGGACAGCGGGGGGCGGTCGTACGGCAGGTGCGGCTCGAGGCCGACGAGGCTGATGTTGCCGTCGTAGCCCTCGGCGCGCAGTCCCTCGGTGGCCCGCCAGCCGGCGAGCGACGCCCCGACGACGATCACTGATTCCATTGCCACGCCAGACCCTCTGATCCTCTGAACCCCGACGACGCCTCAGCCGCCGAACATCGCCATCCACTCCTGCGCGGAGCGGGGCCGGAAGACGTAGTTCCACTTGCCGGGTCTCCCCCATGCTCTGGGAGGGCTCGGCCGAGTACAGGTGGCCCGGGAACAAGATCGCATCGTCGGGCACGCGGGCGAGGCGGGTGTGGATCGACTCGTACATGGCGAGGGGGTCCGAGCCCGGGAAGTCGGTCCGCCCGCACCCCTCCAAGAAGAGCGTGTCCCCGGCCACGAGGCGCCCGTCGACGAGGAAGCACTGGCTGCCCGGCGTGTGGCCGGGCGTGTGGATGAGCTCGATCTCGACGTCGCCCACGCGCACGACGTCGCCGCTGTGGTGCCCCACCAGGTCGTCGCCCCCGACGCCGGTCGTGCGCTCGACCCACGGCACCTCGTCGGCCTGCACGTGGATCGGCACCGAGACCTTCTCGAGCAACGCCTCGATGCCCTCGAGCGACCAGCCGGCCATGGTCCCGCCGAGATGGTCCGGATGGAAGTGCGTGCCGAGCACCCCGGTCAGCTCGCATGCCGTCCGCCGCCACGATGTCCAACAGGTCCTGCACGGCGTAGGCCGGATCGACGACGACCGCCTCGCCCGTCGAGCGGTCGCCGATGAGGTAGACGAAGTTGACCATCTGGCGCGCCATCATGTCGCCGTCGCGCGAAGTCGCGGCCCGACAGGAGCTGCTTGAAGTAGAGCCGCTCGTCGGCTCCGGGCGGCGTGCCCGCCTCACTCATCGTCGTCGTCTCCCTTCCCGCTCCTCGCCCGGCCGCCAGCCGCGCCACCGTCACCGCTCACCGACTCGAGACGCGGCACCAACTCCTCGACCTGGGCGCGGGTCCGGCGCAGCCGCTTGTCGAGCTCGTCGATGAGCGCGCTGGCTCGTTCGAGCCGCGTCACCAGCACGTCGACGTCGACCTCGCGCTGCTCGAAGAAGTCGACGATCGCATCGAGCTCGCGGCTGGCCTCGGTGTAGCTCAGTTCCCCGACCGGCACGGCGGCGGGCGCATCGCCGGCCGAGGCGGAGGCGGACGAAGAGGCAGCGGCCGCGGCACTCACGCCGCCCCCTCCCCACTCGTCGATTCCCCAGTCCCCAACCCGTGCACGTCCACCCTGCCCGTCTCTTCCACCGAATCCACCGTGCTGCGCACGGTTCCGTCGGCCAACCTTGTCACGATCGCTGCCCCGGAGGCCATGTCCCCTGCACTGCGCACCAGAGAACCGTCGGCCGCCAGCGTGAGCGAGTACCCGCGCTCGAGCTGGCGGTCCACGTCGTAGGCGGCCAGCAACCGGCGCCAGCCCCGGGCCTGCTCGGATCGCCGCTCGAGCTGCGCCACCGCCGCCGGGCCCAGACGACCGGCCCGCTCGCGCAACGCGCCCTCCGAGCGCTCGAGCGCCGCCGGCGCGCGACCGCTCACCGACACGGCCGCCCGCGTCACGCGCTCGCCGTGCACCCGCAGCTGCTGGCGCGCCGTCGCGGCGAGCCGCCCCCGCAGCGCGCGCGTCGCGCGCCGACGCCTCCGACAAGAACGTCGGCACCCGCGCCGCCAAGCACCGACGCCGGCCCGGCCACGCGACCGCTCCACCAGTCCCGCGTCCGTGCCACGATCGCCTGTCCGCATTCCGTCGGCGTGATGAACGCCCGCGCCGCGACGACATCGGCCACGCTCTGGTCGCCCGTGTGCCCGATGCCCGTCCACACCTGCACGCCGCACCCGGCCACGGCGCGCGCCACGACCTCCGACTCGAACGCCGCCAGGTCGCCCCGCCCGCCTCCGCCGCGCACGAGCGCGACGACGTCACAGCCGCTGCGCCCCAGCATCGCGACGGCACGGGCGATCGACGCCGGCGCGGCCGGCCCCTGCACCGGCACCTTGACGTGCGACACGCGGAACCCGAACCCCGAACCGGTCAGCTGGCCGAGGAAGTCGCGACATCCCTCCGTCTCCGGGCTCGCCACGAGCCCGACGTGGAGCACGACGTCCGGCAACGCGACGCCGGCGTTGCGCCGCAACAACCCTTCGGTCTCCAGCGCGCGCAACAACGCCGTCCGTTGCGCCGCCAGCCGGCCCAGCAGCGCGGTCACGTCGATGTCGGCCAGGACGAAGCTGAGCTCGCCCTTCGCTCGATACAGATCGAGCGACCCCCGCAGCACCACCACCATGCCCTCGGCGAGCTCGATGCCCTCCTTGCCCAACGAGTGACGCAGCGGTGTCCACGACGTCCGCCAGCACTTGACCTTCAGGACCGGCTGCCCGCCCCGCCCCGCCGTCGGGCGACCCCCGCGCCCCGAGTCCTCCTCGGGGTCCACCAGATCGAGATACAGATGCCCCGACCGATGATCCGACAGGTGCTGGATCTCCCCCCGCACCCACAGGTGCCGCCGCCGGGGGAACGACTGCGCCAGCGCCGCCTCGACCTCGTCGTAGAGGCCGCCAATAGAGAGGACACCGGCCCGCTCCTCCGCCGTCCCTTCGACCCCCGCCCCGTCCCCCTCGCCACCCACCTCGGGCGCCGCCTCAGGATCGAACAACTGCGCAGCCCTGCCTGGAGAGGGGGCGGCGGCGGGCACGGAAGCGGACGAACGAGGCACCGCCATCCACGCTACCGACGCCCTGTGCGCCGGCGGACCAGCTGTCTATGCCGCCCTGGTTCTGCCCCGAGAACATGAGGCGGAGTCCATATACATACGTGGAAGCCAAGGCCCTCCGGTCTCATATACGAACCTGAATCTGGCCTCACCTCTTTTTTTGGCGACAGCGAGGCCCTCGGCCTGCGGAGCGGTCCCGCGGCCCACCCCAGCCCGGGCGTCGTTCTCCCACTCCGAGTGACAAACTGGATACGACGGTGAGTCGGCCGGGTGGCCGCGGCTCGGACCGGTGCCAAGCCGGGATCGTGTCGAGGAAGGTCGGGACTCCGAAGAGCAGGGTGCTGGCGAAGCCAGTCGAGGTGACTCGCAGGACAGTGCCACAGAAAGGAAACCGCCGATGGCGGGCTGGGGGTCTCCGGCCCGCACAGGTAAGGGTGAAAAGGTGCGGTAAGAGCGCACCAGCGGCGAAGGTAACTTCGCCGGCTCGGTAAACCCCACCCGGAGCAAGGCCAAGCGTGGGAGACAGGCTGCTCGTCTCGTCCCTGAGAAGGGGCGCTCCCCTGGTAGGCCGCTTAGATGGATGGCCACCCCGGTCCTCTGCCCCTCACCCGGGCAGGGCGTCCGGACAGAATCCCGCCTACAGGTCGGCTCACCGTCAACCAGCCGCTTGTCTCTCCGGTGCTCGTTCGCTTCAGGAACTTCCCGAACACCGGAGAGACAGCTGGCTTCGTTGTGTGGGCGGTTCGGCCGGCGGTGCCGGCCGACCGCTCCCGCTCGCTGCTCCCTTTGAGCCCTCAGGGCTTGCTGACCGTCGCCGTTCCGCTGCTCGGCAGGTAGTCCGTCGAGCCGGAGAAGGCGGCACTGTACGAGGTGGGGTTGGTCTTCAAGAGCGGGATCTGCACGGTGCACGACGCCACGCCCGACCCGTTGGTGACCGCCGAGCAGTTCTCGCCACCCGGCGACACCGAGAACGTCAGTGTCTGCCCTCCGATGGTTCCGCCCGTAACATTCGACGTGAGCGTCGCCGTCATCGTGACCTTGCGCCCGGTGAGAACGTTGTCGGTCATGGTCGTGGCGCTCGCCGTCACGCTGGTGGGTGCCTGGGTCACGGTGAGGGTCCCCGGGACGAACGTGCTGAACGAGTAGTTGGCCGAGGCCAGCGACCCCACGGTGCACGTGATCGGGTAGGTCCCCGGCGCCGACGTGCCGTTCGCGGGTGTCGTGCAGTTGGCCGCGCCGGTGACGTCGCTCGTCGCCAGGGTCTGACCGCCCACGAAGCCACTCAGCGTCGCCGACAACGGGTTCGCTCCCCCGTACGGCCGTGAGGCGTTGTTGGCGGTCACCGTGAGCGGCGCTTTCGTGACCACGTAGTTGAAGACGTCCTGACTCGTGGTGTACATCGAGTCGCCGGCGAACTTCGCCACGATCGTGTTGTTCCCTGCCGTGCCGAACGGGAACGAGTACGTGGTCGTCGCCGTCCCGGACGTGTTCGTCGTCGCACTGGCGAAGGGGAGCAGCGATCCCTGCTCGTAGAACTGGACGAGTCTTCCGATGACGGGGGAACCCTGGTCGTCGGTGATGCTCGCCGTCAGGGTCGTCGGGAACGTGATCTCACTCGTGGTCGCCCCGAAGTAGGAGACGTAGGTGTTCCTCGGGAGGACCGTCACCAACGTGCTCGACGAGGCGCACATTCCCTCGGGGTCACACGCCGTGAGGGTGGCGGTGTAGGTCCCCGGGGTCGAGTACACGTGGGTCGCGCTCGCGCCGCCCGATGCGGTTCCGTCCCCGAAGAGCCAGCTGTAGGTGAGGAAGGGCTGCTGCGCCGTCCCGGGATCGGTGGCGCTCCCGTTCAGCGTGACCGGGAGGCCCCACTCCGTCGTCATGAGCGGCCCGGCGTTCACGATGGGCGGCAGGTCGGCCACGTTCACCGTGAAGGTCGTGGTGTTGGTGAGCCCGGTGACGTCGGTCGCCGTCAGGAGGGCGGTATAGGTGCCCGGCGCTTCGAACGTGTGGGTCGGGTCCGGCCCGTAGGCCACACCGCCGTCGGAGAAGTTCCACACGAGGGTCGGCGCCCCACAGATGCTGCTGCTGCCCCCGCCGTTGAACGTGATCGGCGAACCTTCGTTCCCCGAGTAGGGGCCGCCGGCGTTGGCCACGGGTGGCACGTTGTTCGGTTGCACGTTGCCGAAGTCGAAGTTCGCGCCGGGGCCGGTCATCGGGATCGAGCCGGTCTGCGCGGGCAGATTGATGGACGAGTTTTCAAACGGAATGTCGATCTCGGTGAAAATGGGAGAGAGCGTCTCTGCTCCGACGGTGAAGTCGACAGCCGACGCGGCCGAGATCCCCGGTGCGGTGCTGAGCGACCCCAGGCTGTACTGGAGGTCGTCACCGCTCCCGGTGGTGCAGGGGACCTGGAGGCCGTCCGGGGTTGGGCTGTTCGTCAGCGAGAGGTTGGCCGTCCCGGCTGGGTTGCCGCCCAGGGTCGCCGAACGGATCGTGGCCACCCCCTGAGGGGTGATGGTGACGTCCGCCGACATGCCGACGTCGATGTACACGCCCAACGGGGACGGGTACTGATCGAGCAGGGTGTTCTGGGCCGAGGAGAAGGTGCAGTCGTAGTTCGGGCCCCCGGCCGCGAGGGTGCACGAGCCGGACGCGGAGAACGACTGCGACCCGAGCCCGAACGGACCGTCGCCGTCCCAGGAGAACGCCAGGTTGGTGATGTTCCAGGTGATCGACATGTTGCCCGGGCTCGGCGTGCTGAAGGTATCGAGCACGGCCGGCGACTGCCCCTGGCGCACCTGGTTGGGGTCGTACGTTGTGCCGAGATTGGCCGACTGCGTCCAGTTCAGGACGGTGCTTAGGTCGAAAGTAACGTTGACGCCGGCCGAGTCCGTGATGTCGTAGGGGGTGGGGCCGAGCGTCGTGGTTCCTGCCAGGTTCGTAGGGCTCGTCGACGTGGTCGGGGCCGCCGACGCGGGCGACGATGCCTCCACGCTCAGCGCCGCCAACCCCGCGAAACCCAACGACGCTATGACAAGGATTTTCGGAAGAATTCCGCTGCAACGACGCAAGCCACGATTGCCAAGTGTCTTCATGACTACCTCCCGCCAGGGCAACGGCCAAGGAGAATGACCGCCTTTTCGAACGGTAGGCCCGGGCTGTTGCATCGTCGTTGCAGCTGCATTGCAACGCTCCGACAAGCGACGGGCCACGCGTGTCGAAAGCGTGAACTGCCGCACCGGTCGGTGACTAGCGAGAGACGGTCGAGTACGTCGCACCGACGGCGGTGATCGCCCCTCTGATGTTCGGGTCGTCGTCACCCTCCTAGACGAAGACGGAGGCAGGCCGGCTCACCGTTGCCTCTTAAGATCGCCCGGTGCTGCCCTTCGGACCCGAGTCGGTCTCTCTCCGGCTCTACCCGCACAACGAGCTCCCGGCCGAAGACATCGTGCGCGAGCTCTCCGCCCAGGCCGGCCTCGCCGTGCGCGCCGGCTTCGACGGCGTGATGACCAGCGAGCACCACGGCGGCTTCGGCGGGTACATGGCCCAGCCGCTACAGATGGCATCCCTCCTCTTGGCGGAACACGCCAACGGGTGGGCGGCGGCCGCGCCCTTGTTGCTCCCGCTCCGCGCCACCGCGCTCGTGGCCGAGGAGGTCGCCTGGCTCCACGCTCGCTATCCGGGCCGCGTTGGGCTCGGCGTGGCTGCGGGGGCGCTGCCCCTGGATTTCGAGGCAGCGGGCATCGACCAACGCGAGGCGGTCGGTCGCTTCAAGTCAGAGCTTCCTCGCCTGGTCGCCATGCTCCGGGGCGAAGACCTCGGTCCGCTCGAAGGGGATCCTGCGCTCCGCGCCTGTCGAACTGACCCGGTCCCGGTGCTCAGCGCCGCCGTCTCGGTTGCCGCTGCCGTCCGTGCGGCGAAGTGTGGAGCCGGCATCCTCATGGAGGGCATGTCGACGCCGGCGACGCTGGCCCGCCTCACCGAGGCCTACGCCGGCGCCGGAGGCACCGCTCCCAAGGTCCTCATCAGAAGGGTCTGGCTCGGTCGCGTCTCGTCCGGCCTCGTGGCCCGCCAGCGGGCGGTCTATGCGAGCTACGCACCGAGCGACGCCTTCGGCGACGACCAGACCATCGCCTCCGACGACGCTGCCGAATTGGCCGATCGGATCATGAAGGTCGCGGAGGAGGTGGGCGCCGACGCGCTGAACCTGCGGGTCCAGCTTCCCGGCCTGTCGCCCGGAGAAGTCCGAGATCAGATCGTCCGCATCGGCGAGACCGTCGTCGGACCGCTGAAAGCATGCTGGCGACCCGGACACACGGCCTGAGCCCGACTACGGACTATCGGATCGGCGTCCACCCGCTCTGGAGGTGATTGCCGCCGTCGACGTCGAGAGTGATCCCGGTGATCTGGCGCGCCTCGTCGGAGAGCAGGAAACACGCGGCGGCCGCGACGTCGTCGGGCTCGGTCAGCCGACCGACGGGCAGATTCGAGCCCGCCGCCGCGCCGCCGTCGGCTTCCCACATCGCACGCGTGGCCGTCGTGCGCACCAGCCCCGGGGCCACCGCGTTCACGCGCACCCTCCCCGCCAGATCGCTGGCGATCGTGCGGGTCATCGCGTTGAGCGCAGCCTTGGCCGCGGCGTACGACACCATGGCCGAGGTGGTCTTGCGCGGCGAGCCGCTCGAGATGGTGACGACCGAGCCCCGGCCGTCGTCCCCGAGCCCCCGCTCCAGGCCGACCCGGATGAGCGCCAGCGCCGGCCAGGTGTTGAGACGCACCGTCTCGAGCAGCTGCGCCTCGCTGATGGCGTCGAAGGAGAGCGGAAACGGTGCGCCCCCGATGGTGCTGACCAAGAGGTCGACCCGGCCGAACGCAGCCACGGCGCGGTCGACGAGCTCCGTCGCCGCCGGTTCGGTGTCCATCGATCCGACGACGCCCACGACCGCGAGTCCTTCGGCGCGCAAGGCGGCCTCGGTCGAGGCGACCCGCTCGTCGTCCCGCCCGTTGACGACCACCGACGCGCCCTCCCGGGCCAGGCGCAGCGCGCACGACCGGCCGATGCTCGGATCTGCGGTCGAACCCGTGACGATTGCGACCTGACCGGAGAACCGCTGCGCGTCCATGCCCTACCTCGTTCGATCAGGGGCGCCGCCGACACCGACTCGGCCGTCCCGATGAGGGTTCATCCTGGCCCGCGCCGCAGATTGATGGCCACCCCGGCCCGGTGGTTGTGTCAGTGCTGGGGTGCGGCCGCGACGACCGGCGAGTTCAGCGCCAGGCAGCCCGTCGATCCTTCGTACAACGCGTCGCCGTAGTTGAAGATGCCGCCGTCCGATGCGACCAGCCAGTAGCCGCCGCCGTCGGACGTGGGGGCAATGCCGACGACGGGCCGGTTCAGGGTCATGGCGCCGGTGGATCCGTAGAAGTGGGCGTCGCTGTAGCTGAAGATCCCACCGTCCGACGCGACCAGCCAATAGCCGTGGCCATCCGGCGTGGCGGCCATGCCGACGATCGGCGCGTTGAGGCGCATGCCGCCGGTGGATCCGTAGAAGTGGGCGTCGCTGTAGCTGAAGATCCCGCCGTCCGAGGCGACCAGCCAGTAGCCGCCGCCGTCGGGCGTGGTCGCCATGCCGACGATGGGCTGCGTTGAGGTGCGTGCCCCCGGTGGATCCGTAGAAGTGGGCGTCGCCGTAGCTGAAGATGCCACCGTCGGACGCGACCAGCCAGTAGCCCCCGCCGTCGGGTGTGGCAGCCATGCCGACGATGGGCGCGTTGAGACGCCTGCCCCCGGTGGATCCGTAGAAGTGGGCGTCGCCGTAGCTGAAGATGCCGCCGTCGGACGCGACCAGCCAGTAGCCGTCGCCGTCGGGCGTCGCCGTCATGCCGACGCAGGCCTGCGTCGCATGCGGCGCATTCAAGGGGAGCGATCCCGCCGAGCCGTCGACCAATAGCCACCCCCGTCGGGTGTCCGCCATGCCCAGAGCGCTAAACGATCCCGCCGTCCGAGGCGGCGAGGAGGTAGCCCTGCGTCGCCGCGTCGGGCGCGTCCCGAGGGCAGTCGACGCAGTCGTCGAGGTCGCCGACGCCTGTCCCGAGGTGAACACGAGCGGCGGGGGCGTCCCCGCAGCGCTGATGAAGAGCTCGCTGACGCTCATCCCCGTGCAGGCTCCGGTGCAGCTCCCGTCGTTCGTCGAGGCGGAACCGGCGCCGGCGACGCAGTAGGACCCGTTGGCATCCGTGCACGCCGCATCCAGAATGGCATTGCGATGGACCCAACTCGGACCATCGTCGTACATCCAGTAGAAGTCCGCGACGAGCGGGTTGGCCTCTCCGTTCTCGGTCCACGCCCAGATGGTGCCCATCGACGCGTAGGTGCCGAGGCTCCCCCCGTAGACGGGATCCTGATTGCCCTGCGCTCCGGCCTGGGCGTCGTTGTCGAGGGACGCGACGAGCCCCTCGACCGGCGGCAGCCCGCGATCCACTCTCTCGAGGTTCGTCACGACGAATGTCTGTTCAGCCGGCGTGAGGGAGAACCAGTTCGACGGCAGGTTCATTGGTGCGATCCCCTCGGACGCCCGCGCCGCGTCGATGGCCGCGAGGTACACCTGCGACACAGGCCTGCGAGTCGTCGTAGTTCGACGACGTATACGTCGAACAGGAAGGAATGGAGAGGTTGCTTGTGGGATCGCTGTGCGGAAGGGCCCCCGCCGAGCCGGCACTCGTCGTCCCGGCCATCCACACGACCCCGACGAACAGCGTCGTGGTGACGGCCGAGCCCAGCCAGCGAATTGTTCCTCGCATCCCTGACCGCTCCGGTCTCGATCAGGAGCGCCTCCTGCGGGCGGACGTTAGAACACAGGGCCCAGGCCGCCACAAAGCTGGAGGAGAAACGGACGTTGAGCTGCGAAATGGCATCCCGCCGGCGCACCGCCGTCGGCCGTCACCAACCCGTCGGCCTGCGGCCGACGCACGAGACCAGCCCTACAACCGGCCCGCCGTCACCTCGCCCGATGCCGGCGCTTCCGCAGCTGGGAGCTGCACCTCACGCGGCGCCTCCCAGAACTGCGACGCCGGCGACGGATACCCGTAGAAGAAGCCCTGGGCCGACTCGCACCCGATGCCGTGCAACGCCCGCGCCTGGTCGGCCGTCTCCACGCCCTCGCCGACCACCGACAGTTGCAAGGAGTGTCCGAGGTTCACCAACCCCTGCACGATCGCCGTGCCCCGCCCGTCGCTCGAATCGAGCGCTTCGATGAATTGGCGGTCGACCTTGATGCCCGTGATCGGGAGGTCCTTGAGCCACGAGAGGTTCGAGTAACCCGCCCCGAAGTCGTCGAGCGCGAGGGCGATGCCCAGGCTCCGCAGGTGCTTCATGATCCCCTTGGCCGCGCCCACGTCGAGCAGCGCCTCTTCGAGGATCTCGAAACCGAGCGCCTCCGGTGAGACGCCGTACTTCGTCAAGAGGTCCGCCGACCAGCTCGGGGAACGAGGGATCGGCCAGCTGCTTGGGTGAGACGTTGACCCACAGGCGGAACGGGTCGGACACGAGCCCCGCGGTCTTCCAGCTGGCCAGCTCGGAGAGCGCCTGCTCGAGCACCCAGGCGCCGATGGGCACGATCAAGCCGCACTCCTCCGCGATGGGCAAGAAGTGCTCGGGCAGCATCAGCCCGTGACCGGGACGGTCCCAGCGCAGCAGCGCCTCCGCCCCGACGACCGTCTCGGTCCTCGTGTCCACCACGCTTCTGATACAGCACCGACAAGCCTCCGGTGGCCAGGGCGACCGGCAGTCCCCGCTCGACCTCGAAGCGCTCGACGCACCTGGGCGCGCATCTCGTCGTCGAAGAGCTCCCAGCGGCCTCGGCCCGCGTCCTTGGCCCGGTACATGGCGGTGTCGGCGTTGCGGAGCAACGTCTCGGCGGACTGCCGGCGGGTCCCCGGCACCGTCACGGCGATGCCCGATGCTGGCGCTGATCGCATGCTCGAAGCCGTCGATCTCCATCGGCTCGTCGAACGTCTCGAACAAGTGGTCGGCGAACACGCATGCATCGGAGGAGTTCCGGATGTCGGCGCAGATGATGACGAACTCGTCACCCCCGAAGCGGGCCACGCTGTCCGATCTTGCGGCACGAGTTGGACAGCCGGCTCGCCACCTCCCGCAGCACCTGGTCCCCCACCTGGTGGCCGAAGAGGTCGTTCACCACCTTGAACCGGTCGAGGTCGAGGAAGAACAGGGCCAGCGAGCGGCCGGTGCGATGGCTGATGGCGAGGCTCTGCTCCAGACGGTCGTCGAGCAGCGCACGATTCAACAGGCCCGTGAGCGGGTCGTACATGGCCTGGTACGCGTTGATCCGGGTCAGGCGGTCGACCAGGCTCCGGTTCTGGTTCAGCAGCCGCCGCCTGGTCAACGCGTTGGCGACGCTGTTCAGCAGTTGCTGCGGTGCGACCGGCTTGATCAGGTAGGCGTCGAATTGCCCGACCGCGTCGACGGCGGTATCGAAGGTCGCGTAGCCGGTCAGCAGCAGCACGGGGAGCTCGGGGTCGTGGGCCTTGATCTGCTTGGCCAGGTCGATCCCGCTCCCGTCGGGCAGCTGGTAGTCCACGACGACGACCGCCGGCTCGTGGAGCAGGACGAGCTTCATCGCCTCGTCGACGCCGTCCGGCCGTGATCGTCTCGATCTCGTCGAGACCGAGCACGTCGACCAGGGTCTGGCGGACGTCTTCGTCGTCGTCGACCAGCAGGACGACCTCGCGGGCCTCAGGCCCGGCCCCTCCGTGGTCGACGATGACGCGGTCACGGCCTGTCGCCGCTCGTTCCCATGGCCGCCGACACCTCGTCGAGGAGACGCCGTGGCGCCACCGGCTTCACCAGGTGCGAGAACACCTTGTGCCCGACGCTCCGCTCGTCCTCACCCTCGAAGCGGAAGGCCGACATCAAGATGACGTGGGGAGGCGACTCGAGCGCCTCGAGGACCTCGATGCCGTTCCGCCGCGGCATGCGGATGTCGAACACCAACACCTCGACGCTGCCGGACTGGAGGAGGTCGAGCGCCACCTGGCCGTCCTCCGCCTCGAGCACCGAGTAGCCGGCGGAGCGCAGGATCTCGGCGACCGTCGAGCGGACCGGTTCCTCGTCGTCGACGACCAGCACGTCGGCCAGCATCACCCCGTTCACACCCGCACTTCCTCGGGAACCTTCGCGGCCACTCCCGGCAGGGTCACGGTCACGCGGACGCCGCCGCCGGGGACGTTGTCGAGGGTGATCTCGCCGTGGTGCGCCTGGACCAGGCGTTGGACGATGGCCAGGCCGAGCCCGGTGCCGGTGTTCTTCGTCGTGAAGAACGGCTCGAACACGTGACCCATGGCCTTATGGTCCACGCCGTCGCCCGAGTCCGCCACGACGATCGTCACCCTGCCGTCCTGCGACGACCCGCTGAGGCGCAACGTGCCGCCGTCGGGCATCGCCTGGTACGCATTCGTCACGAGGTTCGTCAAGACCTCGGCCAACTGGTCCCGGTCGCCGACCAGGTCGACCGACCCGACTTCGACGATCACGTTCACGTTGTCGGGATGCGGCGTCGCCGTCAACACCTCTTGGAGAAGGTCGCTCAGCTGCATCTCCGACGTCTTCATCTCCCTCGGCCGGACGAACGCCGTCAGGTCGTCGGCCAGCGTGGCCGCCTTCGACGTCTCTCGTTCCGCCACCGAAAGGTACTTCTCGGTCATCGGCGACACGTCTTGGCCCAGGTCGTTGCGCACGATGAAGAGTGAGTTCGTGACGGCGGCAAGCGGGTTGCGCAGCTCGTGCCCGATGACCGACGCCATCTCTCCGACGGCGGTGAGACGCTCGCTCCGGACCAGCGCGTCCTGGGTGTCCTGGAGCTCCCGCATCGACTCATTCAGGTCGGCCGTCCGTTCCTCCACCAGGGACTGCGCGTACCGGTGCCGCCGTTGGACCACCTCCACCGTCGTGGCGACGATCAGGGCGATGAAAAGGCCGAGGATGAGCAGGACGACGGGACCCGAAGCAGCGAGGCCCGACACGAAGCGGGTCCGCGACGTCGCCACCAGGTCCCAGTCCGACGCGCCGACCTTGACCACTGCGTGGGCGGTCGACCCGGTCAACGGCAGCTGGTTGGTCGAGGTGACGAGCAGATTCTGGGGATGGATGCCCCCGGGCCCGTATAGGGCGACGTTGAGTTGGCTGAAGGCCGACGAGCCCAGGGCCGAGGCGATGTTGATGTGCGGGTTGATGGCGAACTGCTCGTAGACGTAGAGGTCGTCGACCACCTTGGTGGCGAACCGGGCGTAGCTGAGCTTTCCGTTCGACGTGACGGGCCCGGTCGTCACGCCGCTCGTCGTCGACTCGGCCACGGTGGCCATCGCCGGCCCGCTGAGCACTTGGCCGTCGGACAGGCCGCCGCCGGTGGCGATCACCACCACGTAGTCGTTGCCCTTCTTCTGGATCAGGTTGACCGACAGCGGGCTCTTCGCCCCGGTCGGGTTCAGGCTCTGGAACGCGTTCGGCGATCCGGCCGTGAGCTTGACCAACGTGGCATCCGTCGACACCGACGACGTGAGGGCCGAGAACTCCGATGAGGCCGTCGCCCCCGCATCGGTGGTCTGACTCTGCAGCAACGCCGTCTCTTGTTGATCGACGCTGTGTTGGAGGAAGAAGTACCCGGCCACGCTGACGCCCACGAGCACAGCAGCGATCGCCAGCGAAATGAGCGAAGGGCGCCAGCGGTTCGTGTTCACGTCTGTCCTAGATCGCCTGGGATGACCGGTGAGTGGCAGAGGGTTCTGGCGCCGCACGGCGCGCAACACCTTCGGCGGGTCGGGCCAGCTTCATCTCGTACTCCCCCATCAAGACTTCCGCGGCCCTGGGCCGCTGGGTCTCCCCGTCGCCAAGTCTCGCACACCCGTTGCCCCAGGTCACCCCGCCGTCCCTCTGGTCCCGAACAGACGTTCGATCTGCCGAGGCCTTCCTTCGTCGCCGCTTCGGGATCTCCCGAACCGGCCCAAGCGTAGGTTCCAGGCAAGTCGTCCGCTCCCAGGAACGAAGCGCCCCACCGGGTCGGCCAGATGACTGGCCACCCGGCCTATCGCCGTTCATCAGGTCCGGGGGCTGGACCTCATCCCGAGGCGATGGCCCCGGTCAGCGGGCGGCTGGTTCTGGCTGGCTCGCTACACAGCGACTACGCACCCAGGTCGGCGATGTGGCGCACGCTGAGTCCCGGCTCGCGGTCGAGGCGGCGCAGCGCCTGCACGAGAACCCGCCGATCGGCGGCCTTGAGGGACCCCAGCCGCGCCGAATAGGCCGTGGTCTGTGCCGAAAGAATCGCCTTGGTCGCGTTGCGGCCCTTTCGCGTCAGGTCGATCAGCGTCTCGCGTCGATCCTGCGGGGCGCGCTCCGCGTGATCAACCCCAACGCAGCGAGCTGGTCGCAGTAACGGGTCAACGTCGATGGAGCAAGAGAGAGAGCCTCCGAAATCGCCGACGCCCGCTGAACGCCCTGTGCGAAGAGAACCTCCATCACTTCGAATTCGGCGCTCGCCACGTGCGGCAAGACCGACTGCAGCGTGTCGAAGAAAATGGACTCGATCGTTGCGTGCGCCGACTCGATCGCATCGACGACATCCTCCGTCGACGGAGCCGATTTGCGGGTAGCATCTGCACACATCAGGGTTGCGATCCTACCGCTCGCAGGACGCAGACACGGTGCCGATTGCGCCGAGTTGCCGTTCCGGGGCAGCGACGGAGGTGGCAGGGCAAAACGGGAGGCGGGCTGCAGTCGTGGGTGCCGGCGTATACATCAGGTTCCTTCCTTGGCTGGTCTTCGCATTTGTCGACCGCAAAGGCGGCCTCGACATCCAGTGGGCCGCTTGCTCAGCTCTGGCCACCGGCCTCCTCATCTTCTGTGTCCAGGCACGACGCCGACAAAACGACCTCTCGTACGCGGGCATCCTGTTCGTGTTCGCTGCGCTCCTGATCGTGCACGCCGCCTCGGGCCCGGCCACGGCGGCCTTCCTCGAGACACACGGCCGGGCGCTGGTGAGCGCCGGCGTCGGCCTGGTGCTCGTGGTTTCGATCCTGTCGGGCCATCCCGCCTGTGACGACGCGGCCCGTCGAGCAGTCCCTCCCTGGGCGAGCCGTACGTTCGAATTCCGACACCTCGTCCGCCGCACGGTGCTCGGCTGGTCGGTCGCGATGTTCTGCCTCGCCGGCCTCTTCGCCGCCTCCTCCGTGACCACAAGCCCCGTCGGGCACACGCTGTTCGGTTGGCTCGCGCCACTTGCGTTGTGCCTTGTCGTGGTGAACATCGACGCCTGGTCCTGGGGGCAGTTCTCCTCGTCCATCGCGCTCGCCGGCGATCGGCGCCACGCCTCGACCACCTCTGCCGCTCGACTGCTGAGCGAGTCCGGCTCGAGTCCAGAAAGCGACGAAGCAGAACACGTGGCGACGGTGTATTCGCTTTCCTCGGCCTCATCGCTCGTCCGCAAGTCATGAGTGGTCCGTCGGTCGCCGCACGAGGTGGTGGCCACCCCGATCTCCTGACTCTCACCACCTACCGACCCCAGTCGCCGTCGAAATCCACCTGATCGGCTGGCCTTTCCCGATCCCTGACTCGGATTAAGGGGACACCCTTAGGGGATCCGGGTGCCGATTCCAACCTCCGACCGATATCCGCGATCACGGTGAGGAGGTGAGAATGGAGCGGTTACCGCGACCCATGATCGAGGAGAAAGGCCAGGAGATCCGAGTGCACACGGAGCAGCGGGCGTGATCGAGGTCCGCGGCGTCACGAAGCGGTACAAGGACACCGTTGCGGTCGACGATCTCTCATTCGAGGTCAGGCCGGGACAGGTGACCGGGTTCCTCGGCCCGAACGGTTCGGGGAAGTCCACGACGATGCGGATCATCATGGGCCTCGACGCCCCCGACGCCGGCACAGCCACCGTCAACGGTCGGCGTTTCCACGACCTGCCCCTTCCCCTACGAGAGGTCGGCGCCCTCCTCGAAGCCCGTGCCATCCACCCCGGCCGCAGCGCCTTCAATCACCTCTGGTTCTTGGCCCGGTCGAATGACATCCCAAAGTCACGGGTCCGCCAGGTGCTCGATATGGTCGGACTCGAGACGGTGGCGCGGCAAACGGGCCGGCAAGTTCTCACTCGGGATGGGCCAGCGACTCGGGATCGCCGCCGCGCTGCTCGGCGACCCTGGGGTGCTCCTCTTCGACGAACCTGTGAATGGACTCGATCCCGAGGGCATCCTCTGGGTCAGGAACCTCCTCAAGAGCCTCGCGGCCGAGGGTCGGACCGTCTTCGTCTCGAGCCACCTCATGAGCGAGATGGCATTGACGGCCGACCAGATCGTCGTGATCGGCAGGGGCAAACTGATTTCCGCCGGATCGACCGCCGAGTTCATCGCGCAGAACTCGGGTCAGTTCGTCCTGGTGCGCTCGCCGCAGATTGACCGATTGCAAGAACTCCTGCGCGCCAAGGGTGCCGTCGTCCGGCGCGAGCCCGACGACACACTCGCCGTTTCCGCGCTGTCCGCGCCCGAGATCGGCGACTTGGCCGGTACGAATGGCATCTTCCTCCACGAGCTGGCCACGCAGTCGGCGTCCCTCGAGGAGGCCTATATGGAGCTGACGCGCGAGAGCGTGGAATTTCACGGCGAGCCCTTGCTCACGGACGCTCCCGCGTCGGCGTCTCCGAGCGCGTCCGAGACCTCTAACGCCGTCCCCGCGTCCGCATCTTCGCCCAGGGAGCAATCGTGACCGTCGCCGCGCCAATCTCGACAGTCCTTCCTCCGACGGAGGGTCGCCGGATCCGCATCCCGAGTGTGCTCGCCTCCGAGTGGATCAAGATCCGCTCGGTCCGGTCCACCGGGTGGAGCGTCTTCGCGATGGCGCTCATCACGCTCGGTGTCGCCGTCATCGCAGGACTCACGGTGACGCACGAATGGAGCACCTTCTCACTCCCGGACAAGCTGACGTTCGACCCGACAGCGGTCTCTCTGCGCGGCCTCCTCTTCAGTCAGCTCGTCATCGGCGTCCTCGGTGTCCTCGTCATCAGCGCGGAATACGGCACCGTCACCATCCGGGCCACCTTGAGCGCGGTCCCGCATCGCCCACTGGTCCTGGCCGCCAAAGCGACGGTTTTCGGTGCCATCGCTCTGCTCGTCGGGGAGGTCCTCTCCTTCGGAGCGTTTTTCCTAGGTCAGCTGACATTGTCGAGCCCAGCGCCTCATGCAGTCCTGAGCCAACCCGGCGTGCTGCGCGCCGTCGTCGGGGGTGGCTTGCTGATTCCCGTCTTCGGGCTGTTCGCACTCGGTCTTGGTGCGATCGTCCGACACACCGCCGGTGGCATCACGGCTTATGTGGGGGCGATCCTGGTCCTCCCGCTGATCATCGAGGCCCTCCCGTCCTCCATCAGCCAACCGATCGAGAAGTACATGCCGTTCACCATTTTCAACGCCATGACGTCGGTCCGGCACACACTCGACTTCGCCCCGAGTTTGAGCGCCTGGACCGGCTTCGCGGTGATGTGCGCCTACGCCGCAGCAGCCCTTTTGATCGGCGGCTGGCTCATGGTCCGCCGCGACGCTTGAGCGTTTCGTCGGTCAGACCCGAGCCGCGTCGGGAGGCGGGGCGTTCTCGAGCGGGTGTTGCATCGAACGGAGGATGCATCCGCTATTCCAGGGTGGTCGCCTATTCTCCTGTTCTTGTCGCGACGCCCTGGGGCATAGAGCAGCGGAACAGCGAGCTGGGGAACGGGAACACGGATCGAGGCCTGCGAGGGTGTCGATCCCGTATGCCGAGGATTGCTAGGAGAACCTGAATTGGAAACGACCACGCTCCCATCTGGGGCTCGGCGCTCGATCGTAGGAGCGAGGTCCTGCGTTCGCAGGCCAGTGGCAGGCCTCTTCCGCCTGCCTCGGCGGGTATTCCTCGTCGTGGGCGTCATGGCGGTGGCACTCCTCGCTGCGAATTGCAGCAGCAGTCCCAGTTCACCCTCTGCGGCTGACTCGCTCGTTTCCAAGGGTCTTCAGGCCGAGTCGGACGGCCAGTACCAGCAGGCGCAGCGCGACTTCGTCTCCGCGGCTGCACAAGAAAGAAGTGCGATCCCCCACTACGACCTTGGTGTGCTCTATCAGCGCGACCTGCACGATCCGGTTCAGGCGGCCGTCGAATACAAACGCGCGCTTTCGATTCAGCCGAAGAACAAGAACGCAATGTTCAATCTCGCCGTGGTTGATGCCCCGAGCCAGCCTCAAGCCGCCGAGAACCTCTACAACCAGGTTCGCCTGCTGTACCCGAAAGACGCCCTGGCTTATTTCAACCTGGGCGTCCTCTTAATCCAGCAGAATCAGCCGACGCCCGGCCACCTGCTTTTGAAGAAGGCCATTTCGCTCGACCCAGCGCTGGCTAAGCAGGTGCCGGCTGGGGTCACGCCGTAGTCGCTAGCCCGAAAACGATGATCGGTCGGTGAGGGGGGTCGATGCGCGCGTTCCGGAGCCGTGCACGACGACCGGTCAAACACCCCTGAGGGACCATTTTCATTGAAGGGAAGCCACCAGCACCTGAAATTGGCCCCAACAGCGAAGGGGAGGCCCTAAGGCCTCCCCTTCGCTGTAACGCTGTGGCGAGCTGACGCTGTCGCCTGTTGCTCTCCGGCTACTTGGAACAGATCACGTACGTCGTGGTCGTGCCGCTCCCCTCGAAGAACTCGCCGACCCACCCCTTTGCTACCGCGGCGTTTCCGATGATCGTCGAAGCCCCATTGGAGGTCGCGGCTCCGGCTGTGGGCGCCGAGACCATCAAGTGTGGCGAGGTGGCGCTTCCAAGGGTTGATTGCACTCCACCTCCGAGTGCGACATCACCCGTCGGGCAGTTGGCCCACACCCTCGTATCGGTGGCCGTGATGGCCTGAGCCGTCACGATCGTCGTGGCGTTGGTTGACACGGACGGACCCGAGGCGCCGGTTGCACCAGTGGCGCCACTGGCGCCCGTAGCACCAGAGGGCCCGGTGGCACCGCTCGCCCCCGTAGCACCGGAAGCCCCGGTGGCACCGCTCGCCCCCGTAGCACCGGAAGCCCCGGTGCTACCGGTCGCTCCAGTGGTACCCACACCGGTGGCGCCGCTCGCCCCGGTGGAACCGGTCGGCCCGGTGGCACCCGTCGGCCCCGTAGCGCCGGTCGGCCCTGTGGCGCCCGTCGGGCCGGTCGCGCCGGTGGCTCCCGCAGGGCCGGTCGCGCCGGTGGCTCCCGCAGGGCCGGTCGCGCCGGTCGCACCCGCAGGGCCGGTCGCGCCGGTGGCTCCCGCAGGGCCGGTCGCGCCAGTGGCTCCCGCAGGGCCGGTCGCGCCGGTCGCACCCGCAGGGCCGGTCGCGCCGGTCGCACCCGTGGGTCCGCTGGCGCCGGTAGCTCCCGTTGCCCCGGTGGCCCCGGAGGCACCCGTAGATCCAGCAGGCCCGGTCGCGCCGGTGGCACCGGAAGCACCGGTGTTCCCGGTATCGCCGGTGTCGCCCGTGTTGCCGGCAGGCCCTGGTACGCCTTGAGGACCGGCGGGACCCTGCGGGCCCGTCGCACCCTGCGCCGGAGCGCTGACCGGCGCCGTCACTCCCGTGATCGGCTGGTTGAGTGGTGTTCCGCCCATCGAACCCTCGAACACGGCGTCGCCGAAGCTGAAGATGCCCCCGTCCGATGCGAACAGCCAGTAGCCCTGGCCACTCGGCGTCGAGATGATGCCGATGATGTTGTTGACGTTGATCCCGAGCTGCGGGAGAGAGCCGTGGAACTTGGCGGAACCGAAGGAGAACACACCGCCGTCCCTGCCGACCATCCAGTACCCATCGCCGCTCGGGTCATTGGCCCGAGTGCTGACGTTCGCCGTCGATGAGCTTGAGGCTGCGTGGATTGCCGCGCCGGCCGGCGGCGCGGCGCCTGCACCGATGAGCTGGCCGCCCGCCGTAACGAAGGCAGAGACCCCCAGCGCCGCCGTCGCAATCGTCGTCCGCCGCGGCGGTGTGTAGCGCCCGCCCTTGCGTTCCTTCTGCCGCTTCGTCATCTGCTCCTGCTACCTCTCTCTCGGTGACGTCTTGGAGTGCTGCCAAACGTTCGATTGCGAAATCAGTCCGTGCGCATGAAGACGCTGGCCCTACGACCGGATTCGCGATCCCCCTAACACGCACTTCGTGGAGCGATGCTCCCGAAATCCGTGACCTGCTACCACCTGAACAGCCTGCTGCCGCATCCTGCTGACCGCAGCCCACGTAAAGGTAAACATTCGCCGGACCTGCGTCAATGATTTCGGCGGTAGGACTATCGGCCCAAACCCGTGTTTTCTTTAGTAACGCCTGTTGCGATGTGTCCGACACCGGCGTGGCCACACCGGCTGCGAACGATTTCGAGCTCTTCTCGACCCTCGAGTCCCCTCGCGAGTCAGCGAGCGAGGGCCTCGGTGTTCAGATTGCGTTGACGCGCCCGATTGCTTTGAACCAATCGAGCGTGACGGCCAGACCCTCGTCGAGACTGATCGGGCTGTAGCCGAGCCGCTCGTACGTCTTGGAGTCCTCGAGCCTCTTGCGCCCCGGGCTCTGGCGCTGTGCCTTCTTGGCGATGGCGATCAACGTCGGCCCGAAGACCTCGACCAGTTCGGGGTCGTCCGAAGGAGGGACGTCGATGACCTCGTGATCAAGCCCGGCGAGGCGACAGACCCGGTTGCAGGCGTCGGCCGTGCTGACGACGTCCTCGGGGCGCCCGTCGAGCATGTACCGCTCCCCCGCCACTCCCTTGTCGAGCGCCAGGATGCACCCGCGCGCGATGTCCTCAGCGAACACCCAGCTGACCGGGAAGGTGAGATAGCGCTCGATCCGCCCCCGGGCCGCCGACAGCAGCACCCGGTTGAAGCTCGTCTTCCCCAGGGCGTTGCTCTCCACCGGCGACGGGCCGTAGATCGCCCCGGGGTGGGCGCTCACCACGTCTCGGCCCTTCTCGGCCCGCTCCATGGCATCGAGGAACGCCGCCATCTTGGTGACGGTGTAGGGGTCTTGGCTCGGGTTCTTCATCACCGGCGCGTCCTCGCGGTCGACGCCACCGGTCGTGTCGAAGAAGGTCCCGGTGCTGACCGCCACCACGCGACCCAGATCGAGCGCCTCCGCCGCGTCGAGGACGTTCCGGGTGCCGCCGATGTTCACCGCCTCGAAGTCCGCGATGTTCTGGCTCGCCCCACCAAGCAGTGCGGCGCAGTGAATGGCCGAGTCGCTCCCCTTCGCCGCCCGCAGAACGGCGTCCGGGTCCGTCACGTCGCCGGCGACTACGTCGACACCGAGTTCGACCAGCGGCCCCACGTCGGCGCCCTCGCGAGCCAGCGCCCGGACGGCGTCCCCGCGCTCGATCAGCAGCTTGCAGATGTTGGCGCCGGCGAGCCCTGTGGCCCCCGTCACCAGAACGGTCTGGCTCATGCCAAGGCGCGGACCGGCGGTTCCTCGACGGCGCTGTCGACCTGGTCGGCGGCGTACTTGATCACCGGCTCGGACTGGCCGAAGACGTCGAGCGTGTGGATGAAGCGGTGCAGGCCCATCGAATTCGCACAGGCGAACCCGAGCTCAATGATCTGGGCTGCCGTGAAGTGCTCACCCAGGCGCCGGTAGAACTCGTCGTCGATGGCGTGGTGGTCGGCCGACAGGAGGTCCAGGAACTCCACGGCCAAGCGCTCCTGCTCGTTCAACTCGGCCCCACCCGGGGCGATCAGGCAGGCAACATCCTCTTCGGTGATCGAGTCGTGCTTGCGCGACTGCATGCAGGGCTGGCACTCGCCGAGCTGGGCGCTGCGGATCCGCAGGAGTTCGAGGATCCGGCCTCCCAGCAACGACCCGCTCCCCATGACCTTCCGCGCCGCGTTGGTCATGAGGATCTGCTGCGTCTTGTAGGCGAAGATCTGGAGCGGTACCGGCGTCGCGTACAGCCCGTCGGCAACCCCCTCCTCGATGATGCGGCGCGGCTCGGGCGCCATTTCCTCCAGCGGAATCGGCTCGATCCTCGGCACACAACCCCCTGTCCGCCCCCCGGGCCTCACCCGGTGGGCTGCTCTCGGCTCCCCTCGGCGGGGACATCCCTGACACTAACGTCAGTTCATGCCTATCGACCCCTCCGACGTCCTGTTGACCGACCGTGTCGCCGTGGTGACCGGCGGGGGCTCGGGGATCGGGCGGGGCATCGCCAACGGGCTCACTGCCTTCGGCGCCAAAGTCGCCATCTGGGAGCGCCACGCCGACACGGCGGCGGCCGCCGGCGAGGAGGTCGGCGGCCTGGGCCTTCAGGTCGACGTCCGGGACTCCGGCGAAGTCGACGCCGCCCTGGAGCGCACGATCGCCGAGCTCGGCCCGGTCAGCATCCTCGTCAACAACGCCGGCGGGGTCTTCAACTCGCCTCTTCTGGAGACGACCGAGAACGGCTGGGACGCCCTCTACCGTTCCAACCTCAAGCACGTCATCCTCTGCACCCAGCGCGTGGCGCGCCAGATGGTCGAGCGCGAGCTCCCCGGCAGCGTCATGAGCGTGACGTCCATCGAAGGCGTCCGCGCTGCCCCCGGCTACGCCGCGTACGCCGCGGCGAAGGCGGGCGTCATCAACTACACCAAGACCGCCGCCCTGGAGCTGGCGCCTTACGGCATCCGCGTCAACGCACTTGCCCCCGACATCACCTGGACCGAAGGCCTGGCCGCCATCGCTCCTGACCCCGCCGGCCAACAGGAGCGCTTCGGCTTGACCGTGCCGATGGGCCGGGCGGGCCACGTCGACGAGATGGCCGGCGCCGCCGTCTTCCTCGCCAGCGCGCTCTCCAGCTATGTCACCGGCCAGACCCTCCACGTCGACGGAGGCACCCAAGCCGCCAGTGGCTGGTACCACCGCCCCGACAACGGCTCATACGTCCTCGGGCCCACCTGACCTGTTCCCAATCCGTCCGGGGCTCATCGTCGACTGTCGGCGCCGGTCAGCCGTCTCCCAGCCCGACGTGGGCCGACATACCGCCATCCACGGCGATCATTTGCCCCGTGATGTAGCGAGACTCGTCCGAAGCCAGGAAGACGACCACGTCCGCGATGTCCTCGGGCTGTCCCACGGACCGAGTCAGGACGGCCTTACCGAGCGAAGCCAGCATGGACTCCTTCAAATGCGCACGCACGGCATCGGTCAGGACGAGCCCGGGCAAGATCGTGTTGGCCCGAATGCCCTTCTTCCCGTGGCTCGTCGCCACATACATGGTCAGGGCGTTCACCCCTGCCTTCGATACCCCATAGGCGGTCCGGGTCCGGTCCCCCTTGAGCGAGGCGCCGGAGGACATGTTGATGATGGAACCGCCGCCCCCTTCCACCATGATCGGCACGGCGTGCTTGCACATGAGCATCTGGCTGCGCAGGTTCACCGCCAGAGTCCGCTCCCACACATCGACCGATAGCTCCGTCACCGCGGTGTCGGCGCTCAAGAAGTCCGAATCGGTCAACGCTGCGTTGTTGTGGAGCACGTCGATCCGGCCGAAACGTGCACTGGCCTCGCCGACCGCCGCCATCACCTCTTCTTCGTCGGACAGGTCGGCCCGCCACGCGGCCGCAGTGCCCCCAGTGGTCCCGATTCCCTCGGCCACGGAGACCGCGGCCGCCTCGTCGATGTCGACCACAAGTACCGCCGCACCCTCGCGGGCAAGGGCGCGAGCCGTCGCACCTCCGATGCCGCCGCCCCCTCCCGTGACGATTGCGACCTTGCCGCCGAGCCGGCCCGTCGTCATGGCGGCTAACTCCCTTCGTGTGGCTCGCGCCAAGGCGTCATGTCGAGCATCGGATAACGGGCCGCTGTCCCCGCCAGGGTCTCGGCGGTCCAGTAGGGGTGACCGGGTTCGGGAAAGCCGAGCGCGGTGAGCTGGCGCACGCTCGCGCCGCCGCACGAAGCGATACCACGCCAGGTCCTCGCCCGCATTCGGGAGGCCGAAAGAATTCAGCCACGGCGCCCCGGCCGGCTTGTACGAGACATGCAGCAAAAAGCGGGCCGTGCCTGGCACCGTCATGCGGACACCACGGTGATAGATGTCGGGTCGATACGCAAGAACCGTTCCCGCCGCTCCTGAAGCGGGGATCTCCAATTCGTAGAGGTCTGCGTAGTCGCTCGGGCTCAGATACGTACGCTCGACCGGGATGTCTTGGGTGAGGCCCAGGGGGACGAGACGTGTGGCTCCGGTCTCTGGCGTGACGTCGCTCAAGTAGACGAACATCTCAAGCTGCTGGTACCCGGGTTCATTGCGCGGAACGACCAGTGTGTGATTGCCGAAGTCGGCATGCAGCAACTGCTCATCGCTCAATGCGCCCTGGCCGTACTTCGCACCCACCATCGCCTGATACATGAGAGGGCTCGACACGCCAGTCAGCTGCTCGGCCAGATCGATGATGCGCTCATGCACCACCAGACCGTTCAACGCGGCGTGCTCAAACGGAAACCGCGGCAGGACGCGGTGTGAGTCGTGACGAAACGGTGCGTTGCGGTCGGGATCCGTGTCGGCATCGAATTCCTCTGCCGTTGGGAACAGGTCTGGTAGCGCCGACTGCGCCGCTTGCACCTCTTCGGGCACGAAGAGGTCGCCGAGGAGGCACCATCCCTCCTCCTCCCACTGCTGCTGCTCGGCTTCACTGGCGACACCCATCGACCTCCCCCGCACCCCTCCCTTTCGCCATTTACGGATCCGACGCGCCGGTTGGCGCTCGGGCTAGATGTTTCATCAGGACGAGGCGCGGCACAAGACCGTCATCCAGAGCGGGCCGGACCGAAACGTGCGCAACAGAGAATGGGCGCAGCGCGCGCCGGTGTCGCTAGGGTGCTTTCCCAGCCCGAGAGACCAGGGTCCTGCGATCAACAGGAGCGAGCGGTGCGTTTCATCCTTCAATATCCCGAGGCGACGGGGAGCCAAATCGACCTTCTCGACGCGGGTGCTATCGACGAGGTGGCGGCAACAGCCGAAGCGGCGGGCTGGGACGGCATCGCACTCACCGAGCACCCTGCGCCGAGCAGTCGGTGGCTCGAGACCGGCGGGCACCAGAGCCTTGATCCCTTTGTCGCCCTGGCTGCCGCGGCAGGCGCCACCACCAAGCTCGCCCTGGTGACGAACCTCAGCGTCATCCCTTACCGGAACCCTCTGCTGCTGGCCAAGAGCGCCGCGACGCTGAACCGAGTGTCGGAAGGCCGCTTTTATCTTGGCGCAGGTGCCGGCTACCTGAAGTCGGAGTACTTCGCGCTGGGAGTCGACTTCGACGAGCGGAACGCCCTCTTCGAAGAGGCGTTAGAGGTGATGCAGCTCCATTGGAGCGGTGAGCCCTTCAGTTTTGAGGGTCGTCACTTCTCTGCGCGAGACATTCAAGCTCTGCCCGCACCGCGGGGATTCTCGGTGCCAATTTGGATGGGCGGCAATTCCAACGCTGCACTGCGCCGCGCTGCGAAGTACGCCGCCGGCTGGATGCCCATGACCGCTCCTGCTTCGGTGGCCAAGACGGCCCGTACACCGCCGGTCACGACGACTGAGGAACTGCGCGAGCGATTGGGCGTGTTGAAGGAATATGCGGGCGACCGTTACGACGAACTCGAGCTCATCATGGGTTACTCAGGTCCTCGATTGTCCGACTTCGACCGAGAGGCCGAGCAAGCCCGAGATCGCCTGAACGAACTCCAAGAGCTCGGCGTCGACTGGGTTTTCGTGGGACCTCCCTGGTCTCCTGCGCCAGGGCCCACCGAGTGGCTCGAAGCATTCGCAGCGACTTTCATCAATCGCTGAGCGACGCCGGCTCCAGCTTCGGTCACCCCTTTACGTCACACACGCTGGCAATGTCCGGACCTTCGCGTCCTCAGGAGCGGGTTCTAAGCGGAATATCCGCGTGAGCGATTTCTGAGATCCCAAGGCGTTCTCGCCTTACTCTGCGTAGAAGCCCTCTCCCCAGAGGGTCAGCAACCGCTCGAAGTAGTGCTCGTACGCGAGCGCAATCACTTCCGTCGAATAACTGCCAACCGCGTAATCGCGAATCGTTTTTGGGTCCAGACTGCCCACGGCCCTGGTCGCTTCGCGAAATTCCTTGAAGGTTCTGCATCGGAACCCGGTCACACCCTGTTGCACCGTCTCGGTGAAGGCGCCCCAGTCGGTTGTGATCACCGGCGTACCGCAGAGCATGGCCTCGACGGCCACACCGCCGAAGGGTTCGATATAGAGCGTGGGAACGAGAACGGCCTTGGCGCGACCCATGAGCTCGGCTCTTTCCTTTGGACCAACGACGCCCACGTACTCAACGCCCTCTGGCGGCGGATCACCGGCACCCGCCATCTTCAGCCTCACACCTTCGCGCTGGCAGATTTCGGCTGCCAGTTTGTAGCCCTTCCTATGAGTCAGTCGACCCATGAATAGGAAATAGTCCTCCTTCTCGGACGAGAAGGGGAAATCAGATACCTCGAAGTAGTTAGGAATTACTGCATCGTAAAAGCGACCGTCGGCCGCATACGCGCCTTGCATGTGTCCATAAACGGTGTGCATCCAGGCGTAGCTCTCAAAGACAAGGTGGTTGGCGAACACTCCCGCGTAGCCCACGCCATATTCGACGCACATCGACGATGGGAATGCGTCGGCAATCGGCTTCTGACATAGGCCACCGATGACGCAGATGAAGTCCTGAGGCTCTAGGCGCGATCGGATCTCGTCGATGGCGCGACCGTTCATGAGGGTCCATTGGGGCTCGCCCTCGACGAAGCTTTCGACCATGTTCGGGATGAGCGCCTGCTGTTCCTGGAGGGTAATGCACGTGATCAGCTCAGTACATGCGGCCTCGTTCTCCTCCGATGCGTACAGGAAGACCTCATGTCCCTGCGATGTCATCATGTTGCAGAATTTTCGGACCTTGTCCGTGAAGGCGGACCACGAAAACGACTTTGTGGTCTGACTATGTGGAAGGCCAACTACGTGAAATCGCATGGAATTCCCTGTGTTGTCTGAACGTTCGAGGTTATTGCGCACTGCCGCGGCGCGAGCGCGACCCCAAGACTTGCAGAGGGAGGGCCGCCTCCTTGCACTCCTCGAAAGTCTCCAAAGGGCCGAGTCTCTCTCTTAGAATCAGTGGGTGATCCTGCCGTTGTCCCCTCCAACTTCTCCACCACCACAACGCCTACAGCTCTGATGAAGTGGCCACGCTTACGCCCAAGAGCGTCGGTCTTTACCCTCGCACGCGAGCCACGACACCTCGACGAGAGTCTCTCCTCGCTGCTGAGCCAGGACTTCCAGGCCTGGGAGTGGATCGTGATTCTCCATGATGGGCTCCGGTGGAACGCGAGCCGGCAAGACCCTCGGGTCCGATTGATCGTCGAGGACTCCATGTCGGGAGAAGGGAACCTCAAGCGGCTTGCTTGCTCACTCGCCCTCGGCGAGATCTTGATCCAACTCGATGAGGGGGATCAATTGGTACCGCAGGCTCTCGAACGGATCGTCGCGACCTTCGATCTCGATCCAGGTGTTGGCTTCGCATATTCAGATGGCGCCGATAACCGCCTCATTAGCTCTGCGGACGACACTGTGGCCACTACCGGCGACGGCTGGATGCTCGAGTCGATCAACGTGGAAGGCAAACGGGTCCTAACAGTGCATTCATTCGAGCCCACACCGCACAACATAAGCCATCCGCTCTACGCACCTCAGTTTGGAAGAGCATTTCGTCGGACCGACTACGAATTGTCCGGAGGGTACGACGCTGGACGAGAGACGCTGGTTGACGAAGAGCTGATTGGACGGATGTACCGGCACACCAAGTTCGTTCACATCCCGGAATGTCTGCAATTCACTGATTCACCGGTCGCAAGATTGGCGCGAGTTCCCGACGCTGCGGCGCTAGAAGGGAGCTTGGCACTGTATGACGGGGCAATCGAAGGGAATGCCCTGGCCTGGAGCAAGCACAGCGGACTCCTCGCTCTCGACCTTGCTCCGTCGGCGTTCAGAGCTCCCGGGTACCTCGGAACCGGCACCGAAGCAGGCCAAGAGACCGAGGTCGTGGGCGACATCCAACTTGGTTTGGAGCTTCCTGATTCGAGTGTGGGGGTCATACGCGCTGTCCAGGTGCTCCATTTCATTCCCGACACGGTTGCCGTTTTCAACGAGATGTACCGGTTGCTCGCTCACGGGGGGCTCCTCCTGACGATTACTCCGAGCACCGACGGCCGCGGTGCCTTCCAAGACCCCAGAAGCGTCGCTTACTACAACGAGAACAGCTTCTGGTACATGACCGACAAGGGTTATTCGAGCGTGGTGCCGGGGCTCTCCTGTCGATTCCAGGTCAGCAGGCTCGTGACCTACTTTCCCGATACTTGGCATGAGCAACGCGACATCTCGTATGTGTGTTGCAACCTCATCGCGATCAAGGATGGACCTCGTCAAGGTGGGCCGCTAAATGTCTGAGAACGGCGCCGAGCCTGGCGGCGAACTGCTCATCTCAATATGCAACGTCCCGTTCGATCCCCGGCCGTCGTGCCTGTTGCGTATGAATACGACGACTTACGGCGTCGAGCCCGTCGACGTCGGCTTTTCCCATCCATTGGTGATCAGTGGAGTTGGCCTATGCGGGGACGAGAATTTCATCTTTCACGTCAGTCTCGCTCTACCGGATATCACGACACCGCCGCCCGCGCCTGGGCGACCAACTGACCTTGTCACCCAGTTGTCGGTCTTGGACAAGCGCGACCTGACCATGGTGAGCATTCAATCGCTGCCCGAAATAAATGACTGTCACTCCATCGTTCGGTATGAGGACATGCTCTACGTGGTCTCGACAGGCACCGATGAGATCTTTTCGTATCGTCTTCACGGTTCGGAAGCGACAGATCCCAGATTGGTGTGGTCACCCTCAGGCGCCTCGCAGGATCTTCACCACGTCAACTCAATTGCCATCGCTGACGGAGAAGTCGTGTGTTCGGCATTCGGCCCAAAGGGAGGTGATACATGGGCAACCTCGACACACGGGTACATCCACAACGTCAGCTCTGACAGAAGGATTCTTGACGGTCTTCATCAGCCGCACACAGTCACGTGGAGTCCGGACGGATTCTATTTCTGCAACTCGCGCCTCGGGACGGTAAACCTTGGCGACAACGTCATCGCCCACCTCGCCGGATACGCACGAGGTCTTGCATTCGCACCGGACGGTGTTATGTACGCCGCGACGAGCGTCGGTCGGAGGCCCGTCGAGAACTCATCTCGAACTGACGTCTTCAGACATCCGGAGGATCCGGGCGAGCTGAACGGGCGGTGTGCCGTGGTGCGGTTTTCCCCCGAAGGATTTCGGACCGAGATCGGCCTGTCGTCGGCCGGCTACGAGATCTACGACCTGCTGTATCTGAACTGAAGATGCCTTCGTGCTGTGCAAACGCGTCGGTCTAATGCGTCGGCACCGTGATCCCCGGCGGTATGTCGGAAGAAAGCGCAGGGTTGAGGCGAAGTCCGGTCTCGAGGTAGGAGTCTCCCTGTGAGATCTGGCCCTGCTTTATGAGCAACACCCCCAAGTTGAAGTTGGCCGCCGCGTTCTTTGGGTTCACGCTCAAGTCCCGTTTGTAGTACTCGATGGCGCTGGCTGGATTTGTCGGCGCCTCGAGCACCCCAAGGTTGTACAGGGCGTCATCGAACTTCGGATCAATCGACAATGCCCGCCGGTACTGAGTTAGGGCGTCGGCGGAATCGCCCCGTTCTTGATAGATGTAGCCCAAGTCGTAGTGGGCATAGAGGTTGCTCGGATCATCAGCGGCTGCGGCTCGGAAGTCGGAAAACGCCTGGGCCGTGTCTCCGGACCGCTCAGCCGCCAGGCCGGCCGCCACTAGCTGACTGGCCGTCGTCGAGTTGGTGCTAGTAGGTGGCGGGGTGTGCTTTACGTGCTCGTATACATACAAGCCAGTCTGCGAGTAGAGGAGTTTGAAGTTCGCGCCGAACCAGGAAGTCAGCTGAGACGTCCAGGGGAAGTAGTCGTCGTAGTAATACGTGACAATCAGTACGACGTAGTCGGCTTTGCTCAGTGCTTGGGCCCACGTTGCCACGAACTTTGGTGGGTAAGCAGCACCTTTGTAGGGCGGAGGTCCCAAACCGTCCGCGATCCAGACGCCAAAGCCATCGACGACTGCAGGGCAGCCCGGCCCGCCGGAATTGAATCGATTCGCGGCAATCGTGTACGAGACTTCGTCGGCCAGGACACAGGACCCAGGAGGTATCAGGGAATCCAGGATCGGTGACGGGTCCTCTGCCGTCGACAGATAGGTCCCGGCGTAACTCAGCTGTTGCGGGACAATGAAGGAGGCTGCCAGCACAACCAAACAGAGTGGTATTCCGAGGCCTGCCATTCGCCTGATTGGCGGGGTCCTGGAGCGTTTGAATGCCCCTACCGCTCGGGCTACCGCTATCCCAACGACCATGGCAAGAAATGCCGCTGGAAAGTACGCGTAGTGATCGGAAAACGACTGGGTGAAGAACATCTCCACTGTGCTGAGCACAGCCATGACCAGCAGGAACCAGTCGGCCGGGATCTTCGAACGCGTCGGTATCAGATACGCCAGAACGACAAACACCACCAGGACGACGCCGACAAGCACTGCGAGCCAGGTTTGAGCGTGAAACCACGTCAAACCTGAGAGTCCGGTGAGCATCAACAGTCGTTCGCTCGCGGGCAGAGCGGCGCCGGGTGCCACCCGACTCAACTGATCGGCGACCACCTGGTGCAGGAAGCTGCCCGGAGCGATTGCAAAGAACGGAAGACACGGAACCGCGACCCCAACAACGACCCCCAACGCGAGAGGGCGGACGCGGCTACGCCACCCCGGAAGGCAAAACGCCAGCGCGACCGCGATGGGCATGATGCCCCAGACCTTGCAGGCTGCGGCGAAACCGAGGCTCAAGCCGGCGAGGAACAGCCTGCGCGAAGGAGCGATCCTTCCGTTCTGGAACAGGAGAACCACGCCCAGCAGGCAGAAGAAAACCAGATACGGTTCGAGGTAGACCGTCTGATCCGCCGCGACCGCAAGAGGAAAGCAGGCAAGGGCGGTACCCGCTACCAGCATGGCTGCGATACCCCGGTACCGCACGGCAAACGCGGCGAGGCTCGCGTTGAGTGCTGTGACGACGATCGTGAGCACTCGTGCCAACCCGAACGCTCCATGCGTGCCGATGACGTTTCCGAGAGCTGAGATGGGTGCCAAAAGCAAAGGAACGCCGGGGGGATGGAGAAGCACGAAGTCCTTGTACGGGATGACACCGTGTACCAAGCGGAGGGACGCACCCATGTACACGCCGTCGTCGTAACCGATGCCGTGGAAGTACCCGTGTACCCCGAACAAAACCCCCGGCAAGGACAGCTGGTACGCGCCGACGGCTAGGGCCAGCAGGCCGGGTGCGAGAGCGGCCAGCACCTCGGGACGGCCCCGAAAGAACGCCACGGTGCCCATCGCGACGCGGTGAAAGCCTCCTCTGGGCGCCGCGTGGCCGCCAGAACCACGTTGATCGTCGATGAGCTCCTGGATGTGCACAACCTATTATCAGGCTCGCGATGTGGTCGGACGAGTCGGCTTCACCCGATCCATCGGGTTCACCAGACGGCCTCGGTGACCCGTTTAGCTCACCGCCCAGCAACTATATTGCCGTCGTGATTTCAGACATGTTGCCTCTCATGCCTCGGCGCCGCGCTGGTGCAACCTGGGCCAACATCCCGACGCGAGTCGTCATGATCGTGATGGTCTGTCTTCTCGGAGCCGTAGCGGCCGCCTGTAGCAGCAGCCCGTCTGGGACCAGCGCGAACGAGTCGTCAAACGCGCTGGTCCAATCAGGTCTGACTGCTGAAAGGTCAGGCAACACGAATCAGGCCTTCTCGGACTACAAGGCAGCATTGGCGAAAGACCCCAACAACTACTTCGCCCTGTACGACCTTGGCTACATCTATCAGGTGCGAGGGAACACCGCGAACGCCTCAACGGAGTACCGGCGGGTGCTGCTCATCAATCCGAAATTCGGGGACGCTCTTTACAACCTGGGGGTGCTCGAGGGACCTTCGGACCCCGTCAGTGCCATTGCGTACTACAAGCAAGATTTGCAGGTGAACCCAAACAACGCGTCGGCCAACTTCAACTTGGGAGTTCTGCTCATCAAGCAAGGTCAGACCTCCCAGGGAGATCTCTACCTCACGACTGGTCTGCGCCTCAACCCAGCTCTTTCCGCCGACGTACCGCCAGGGATCACGGTACCCACCACCACCACGACGACGCCCTAAGGGGCTGGAACTCGAGCTCCCGATCCGGCTTGCATTGGCCGATCACTTCGCGGAACCCTCGGCGCGGATAATCCTGAAAGCAGGGCAAGAACCCGTGGCCGGCGAAATTCGCAGAGGTGGGCCCGGTTGCGTCGTCCATGGCGATACGAACCTCGGCCCGAGCCCAGGTAGGCCTCGTTGTTTCCAAGTCTCGCACTCAAGGGTAGGGAGATCCGATCCGATTCACTCGAGAGATCAACAATTCAACAAGCGGGGAAGACCTGGAAGTGATCGGCGAGACCAACCCGCCTACGAATATCGACGCCCCGTGATAACGGCGGAGGAGGATGGTTGGTGGCTCCGGAATGCCACCTGGCTGCGATTCAGGCTTCGGCCGCGCCCCAGCTCGTTCCCCACAATGACCCGGAGACGCGCCAAGTGACGCCGGTCGCGGTCGCCCTAGAGGCCGATCAAAGCGAGGGGACTCTTCTCGGCAGCGGCGTGAGCGAGGGACCTGCGAGGCACGGCGTACGCGCGCTGCCGTCTCGTTGGAGTCTCCAAGATCGCACGTCGGCCGTCATCCTCCTTGGAATCCTTGGAATAGGCATCGCGGTCCGAGTCCCCGGCCTGACGAATTCGGGGTTATGGCGAGACGACGCCTGGACTGCACTGTCCAGCCGGGTGGGTCTGGGGACGGCCCTTCGCATGGCAGCCACCACGCCTGGCTTCACCCTGGCGTGAGCGAACCTGGATCGGACTCGATCCGGGCTCGTCGTTGTGGGCCCAACTTCTCCCGTTCCTCGTAGGACTCTGCGGCATTCTGGCGATCTACCTCTTGGTGCGCTACTGGGGCTTGGCCCGTTGGCTCGCCCTGAGCGCGGCGTTCGTGGTCGCGGTATCGCCGATCGCGGCCCAGTACTCGACGCACGTCAAGGAATACAGCGCCGACTTCCTCCTGGCATGCCTGATCCTGTGGCGAGGGGAAGCGGCACGAAGATCACCTACCGACAGGACGTTGATCCTTCTTGGCCTGAGCTCTGGCGTGGCGGTGCTGATTTCGGGCGCGGTGGTACCCGTGATCGTCGGCTCCTGGGCGGCGGTCTTCCTTTGCCACTTGAGCGACCGCGACGTTGTGCGAAGGATTGCCGCAGGTTGCGTCGGGATGGTCGCGTTCTTGGGGGTCGCGTACCTCGTCTTCTTCCGCACCCTCTCGGGAGTACTCCATCGCTTCTGGGCAAACGGTGGTGCTTTCCTCGACCACTCCTCGCTCCACGCGCTGTGGGACAGCTTCGGCTACGCCTTAAGCGTCATCACCGTGGGCGTCTTCGCTCCGGCGGGACACACCGATCTCTATGGCGGCGCCCACTGGACGGCCGGTCGCATCTTCTTGCCCGCGGCGCTCCTCGTGATCGTGCTGCTCTTGGGGTCCACCGCTGGTGGTCGGGCGGCGCCACCAGGCCTGACTCTTCTCGCCGCGGTCGCGGCCAGTTTCATCGGGGCCATTCCGCTCGGCACGGGTAGGACGGACGAGGTCCTCTACCCCGCCGTCATCCTCCTGGCGGCGCTCGGCGTCCATCAGATCGTCCAGCAGAGCGCCGTGTGGATCGCTCGGCTGCGAACCGGCCGGGTCATCGGCCCCGCCCTCTTGGCGCTCGCCGTCGGCTTGTTCGCTCTTCTGTCGCTGAACTCCTACTCGGTCCGACATCCAAATGGGTACCCCATCATCAACGTCCGCCAGCTGGCGACGATCATGAAAGAGCACAGGCAAGCCGGCGACTGGGTCCTCGTCGACCCCTACACGCGGTACGACTGGACCCTCTACGAGGCAGCTCAGGTCCACGTCGTCTTCGGCCAATCATGGGGCGCCGGCTTCACCGTCACGAGCGACCAGCCCAATGTCTTCGTGTCGCCCAGTGAGCCCTGGGAAGACGGCTACCGCCCCCAACGTTGGGTGTCCGAGGTCGCACAAGCACGACGACTCTGGTACCTCGGCACCGATGTTCTCAGTCGGACCAACGATCCCGTGTACCGCGCGCTGTTGGCCCAGGGCTGGAAACCACAAAAGGAGTACGACGCGTCGGGCGGATTCCTCATCCTCATGACCGGGGGTGGTATGCCGACAAGCGCGCTTCAACGGTAAGGGATCGCCGCGTCGAGGCACGGAGACGGGGCTTGTCGTTCGACCCGGGGGCGCGGCGCACACACGCCGCCGAGTGTGACACCTTCCCTCGGTCCTTAGAGAATGCGCGTCCCGTTGCGGATGCGGCGCTTGCATGTCCCGCAGGTAGAGGTCGAAGGGCAGTGTGCGCAAGCGCCGGGGCGTCAGCGCGTTCGCGATGCGCAGGACGCGGCGATTGAGGGCGAACGCCCGCTGTTCGCGGGATCCCCAGGCCAGGCCGAGCTCTTGACGGAAGGCCGCCGGGAGGAATCCGGCGGTCACGGCGCGGTGGAACCACCCAAAGAGGCGGGGCACGGGCCAGGGTAAGAACCCGAGACCGGCGAAGTCGTAGAGGTAGGCGCGGGTGACGTCGTCCATGGCGATATGCGGCCTCCGCCTCGGCCCAGTAGGCCGCGAAGGCGGCGCGGTCGGGCGGCCACAGGGAGGCGCGGGACCTGGAGCATCGTGGCGACCCGGGCGCCGTGGCGGTAGACGACGTCGAAGAGCTCGGCGGGCGGCGGGCCGTAGAGGACCTCGTAGGCGTCCTCGAAGCCGCGGTAGATGCAGGCGGCCACCCACAGTTGGAGCTTGGGGTCGAAGGCGTTGTAGCGCACCGGGTCGCCGGGCCCGGAGCGGACCTGGCGGTGCACGTCGGTGACGGCTTGGGCGAGCGCATCTCGCTCCTCGTCGGTGCCGAAGACGGCGATCATCACGTAGCCGAACGTGGTGCGGCCCCGCTTGATGGGGTGCTTGTAGAGGTTCCCGCTGTCGACCTTCGACTCGGCGACGCCGCGGCCGACGGGGAGTTGGGCGAGCTGCATGATGATGTTGGCGCCGGCGAGGCTGACGGTGGCGGGGCTCAGGAGGTCGTGGATCTCCTTGGGGACCTTGCCGTTTGGGCCGAGGTGGGTGATGGGGCCGGTGGCGACGTCGGTCTCGTTCGCCGTGGTGTCGTGGGTGTTGGTGGTCGTGTTCACGATGCCGGCTCGAGCGCAGGGAGAAGAAGATCGTCGAGGGCGCGTTGGAGGTCGCCCGGGGGCGGCGCCACCAGCGCGGCGAGGGCGATGCGGAGCAGCCAGTGGGCCAGGAGTTCGGGGTCCTGTTGGCGGATGAGGCCGGCGGCCATGGTCGTGGCGAGGAGCGGTGCGGCGATCTCGACACCTTGGGCCAAGAGGTCGTCGAGCTGCCGGGTGACCATGCGACCCATCCAGTCGCCCTCGTCGCGCAGGACTTTCGCTGCCACCGGGTGGTTGGCGAGCGTCGTGATGGCGTCGGCCATGAGCGCGGTGATCACTTGGGGGCCGGTCGTGGTGGCGGTGCGGATGCGGATGCGGATGCGAGGGTGGCCGGGACACGCTCGAGGAAGCGGTGGGCCTCTCGGGCGAACACCAGCATCGTGACGTTGTCGACCGAGCCGACGCGGCGGTACACGGTGCTGGGGGCGACGCCCATCTCGCGGGCGATGTCGCTCAGTGTGGTCTTGGAGATCCCGTGTCGGGCGAGGCAGTCGGTCGCGGCGTCGAGCGTGGGATCCAAGGAAGGGTCCGGCGGGAGCGGGAGGCGGTCGCTGAGGACCGGGAGGGCGAGGAGCTCGGCGTCGGCTGTCACGACCGCCAGTCTGACGCACAAACGCAAAGACACACAAGCTCTTGTGCAAGCTTGCATCCCTGGGGTAGCGCTCTCCCGGCGGCAACTGCGGGTGCTAGTACGACGCTTTCGGAAGGGGGTACCCACCTTGGGGGCATGGGGGCGTCGGGTGAGAATCGAGGCATGACCGGCCTCTTGGGGAGCCACGTTCGCGGCCGCGTCGGGTCGGCGGCGGGGGCATCCGGGTGATCGGGGCGCTCTTTCACGAGAGCGCGTACCGGTTTCGCGCCACCTTTGCACGGCGTTGGACGGGCTACCTCTCGCTGGTCGTCCTTGTCGGGCTGGTCGGAGGCATCTCCATGGCGGCCATCGCCGGGGCCCGGCGCACCCAGTCGTCCTTTCCCGTCGTACGAGGCCAGCACCAATCCTTCGGACCTCCAGGTCTTCACGGCGTTTCAGTCGGGCACCGAGCACCGGGTTCTCCGCCTCACATCGACTCCGAGGTTGCGCACCTGCCCTACGTCGCGAGTGCGACGCCCGTGGTCGGCTTCGACGGGACGCTCCAGCTGCTGTCGCACCTGAGCGGGCACACGACGCCCGGAGAGGCCTTTCCCGCGATAGAGGGGAGTCCTGACGGCGAGTACCTCACGACGGACCGCGTCACGGTGCTGCAGGGCCGGCTCCTGGACCCGTCTCGTCTCGAACGAGTTCATGCTGTCCGCCGGTGCCGCCCGGTCGGCAGGCCTGCATATCGGTTCGACCGATTCGCCTGGCTTTCTACAGCGACGCACAGGTGGCGTCGCCGAACTACGCGGGGTACCCAACCGACAAGCCGCACCTGCTCATCGCGCTGAGGCTGGTGGGGATCGTCGAAGACGACGCCCAGGTGGTCCAGAGCGACGACCAGGCACTCGGTGACCAGTTCGGCGTCCTGTCCCCTGCACTTACTCGACGGCTCGAGGGGTGCTGCGCCTACTACACGTACGAGGCGCTCCACCTCGAGGGCGGCCTACGTCATGCCGGGTCGGTCGAGGCCGGCGTCGGTCGCATCTTGCCGAACCTCGAGCCAGTTCGGCGGGTACCAGACGGACGCCCCGGCCGTCGCGACGGCAGAGCGCGCGATCCGACCCGAGGCGATCGCCTTCGGCGTCTTCGGCGTCGTGGCCGCCCTCGCCGCACTCGTCATCAACGGTCAGGTGCTCAGTCGGCTGATCCGGCGTGGGAGCGGCGACCGTGCGGTGCTGCGCGCGCTCGGGGCCGGACCGGCCATGACAGCAGGTGACGTACTGGTTGGCGTCTTTGCGGCTCTGGTTGCCGGCACGGTGCTCGCGGTCGTGGTCGCGGTGGCGTTGTCGCCCGTTGGCGCCGATCGGGCCCGCCCGTTCCGTCTACCCCGACAAGGGCATCGCGTTCGACTGGACCGTCCTCGGACTCGGCGCGCTGGTACTGGTGGTTGCGCTCAGCCTCTGCGCGCTGGCAGTCACGTACCGCTCCGCTCCCCATCGCACGGCTCGACAGGCCGACGTGCCCGATGTGGGCGCGGCGCGCCTCAGCCGGGCGGCCGGGGCCGCCGGCCTTCCGCCCAACGCGCGACTCGGCCTGGAGGCCGCCCTGGGATCCTCGGCGTCGCGCCGTTCGGCCCCGGTGCGCTCCGCGCTGATTGGGACGGTCCTTGCGGTCGTTCTCGTCGTGGCGACCATCGTCTTCGGATCGAGCCTCGATGCCTTGGTATCGCAGCCGGCGCAGTACGGATGGAACTGGAACTACGCGTTGCTGTCGGGCTTCTCCGGCGCCGAGGACCTGCCAGGCCCGATGACCACGGCGCTGCTTGCCCACGACCACGACGTCGCGCACTTCACCGGCGTGTACTTCGTGTCGGCCGCTGTCGACGGGCAAGGCATCGGCATGCTCGCCATGCGTCCCGGCGCCGCCGTCACGCCGTCGCTGTTGTCGGGCCAGCAACCTCGAGTCGGCCGACCAGATCGTCCTGGGCCCCGCCACCCTTGCGGCGCTCCACAAACACGTGGGCCAGACCGTCGTGCTGCGCGTCGACGCCAGACACCCCGAGCGGCTGCGCATCGTCGGCACCGCCACGCTGCCGACGATCGGCGGCTCGGGAGACCCGAACATGGGAATGGGCACCGGTGCCGTGGTCTCGTCCTCACTCTTCTCGTCGGGTGACCTGAACCAGCAAGGCAGTCAGATCCTCGGGCCGATGGCGGAACTGATCTCGGTGCGGGCGGGGGTCCCGCCGGCGATGGCGTTGCATCGCTGGACCGGATCGTCGACCGTCTCGAATGCGCCGAGTGACCTCGACGGCCCGGTGGGTGGCGTGGTGGCCGCGCTCCGCCCAGCCGAGATCGCCGGCTACGACAGCGCGAAGTTCACCACGGGCCTCCTCGCCGCAGTGCTCGCTCTGGCCGCGATCTGTGCGCTGGGACTGACGCTCACGGCGTCGGTGCGGGCGCGGCGACGCGAATTCGCCTTGTTGAAGGCGCTCGGATTCACGCACCGCCAGCTTGGCGCGTCCGTGGCGTGGCAGTCGACGGTGGCCGCCGTGATCGGCGTGGTCGTCGGCGTCCCGCTCGGGATCGCCTTGGGGCGCTGGCTCTGGACCCTCTTCGCGGACGGCATCTACGCGGTGCCGCTGCCCAACGTCCCCGTGCTCGCGGTGGTGCTGGTGGCGCTGGGCGCGGTGGTCTTCGCCAACGTGGTGGCGCTGGTGCCCGCCCGGATCGCGGCGCGGACTCCGACCGTGGTGCTGCTGCGGGCGGAGTAGCGGCTTGGGCTGCGGGCTGGGGCTCGGGCGGCTGGCGGCGCTCAGAGCTGCTCGTCGGCCTCGGCGTCGCGGACGATCCGCTTCACCAGCGACTGCATGAGCGCCCAGGCCACGTCGGGGTGGTCCTTGATGAAGGCGCGGAACTGCCAGGCGGGCAGCGCGAAACACTCGACGTCGGTCTCGGCGGTGATCTCGGCCATGCGGGGCCCGTCGTCGATGAGGGCCACCTCGCCGAAGTGCTCACCGGCGCTCGATGGTGCGGATCGGTCTTGCCCTTGACCTTGACCGTGGCGGATCCCTTCGCGATGACGAAGAAGCCCGACTCCGGGCTTGCCCTGCTCGAGGATGACCGTGCCGGCCGGGAAGCTCTGCTCGGTCAGCGCCGCGGCGAGGTGCTTGAGGTCCTTCTTCGAGAGCTGCGCGAAGAGTGGCGCGTTCTGGATGGCCTCTGTACGTCCATCGAGTTGGAACCGTAGCCGGACGGGGCCGTTCGGAACAGGGCTTTTGCTTGTTCCGGGTTCAGGCCCGGGGCGCGGCGGGGACCGGGGGCGGCGGCGGCCCACTCGGGCGTCGACGCCGACCAGGGCCGCAGCGTCACCTCGAAGCGGGAGCCCCCGTCGGGGCCGAGCGGCGAGACGGCGCGGACCGTGCCGCCCATGGCCGCGGCGAGCTCGGCCACGATGGCCAGCCCGAGCCCCGAGCCGACGAGCCGGTTGCGGCCGCGGTCGGCTTGGTAGAAGCGCTCGAAGACGTGCTGCGAGGTCGCCCGGCGCAATGCCCGGACCGTCGTCGTCGATCGTGATGACGCACCCGCCGCTCGGCGGGCCCGGCGTCGGCCAGCCCCACCGTGATGCGGGTGCGGGCGAAGTTGCACGCGTTCTCGATGAGATTCGCCACCAGCTGGGCGAGACGGTCGGGGTCCGCCGCCACCGGCGGGAGGGCGGACGAGGCGGCCGTGGCCGAGGCCGGCGAGGCCGGCTCGTGACGGCGTAGGGTCCGTCGTCGGATCGGTGCCGGTGCGGTGGCGGTGCTGCGGGGACGCGCAGCGCGATGTCGAGACCGGCGCGGGCGGCGGTGGGCCGGAAGCCCTCGGCGGTCGTCGTGACGACCTCGGCGGCGTCGGTCGGGCGCAGGTTGATGGAGAGCTGGTGCGCCTCGAGCTTCGTGAGATCGAGCAGGTCGCCCACGAGGCGCTCGAGGCGGCGCGACTCGGCGATGATCACGTCGGCCGCCCGGCCGCTGTCGTCGATCGCCCCGTCCTTGATCGCCTCGGCGAAGCCGCGGATGGACGTGAGCGGGGTGCGCAGGTCGTGCGAGACGGCGAGGAGGAGGTGTCGTTCCCGGGCCCGGCTGTCATCGAGTCGTTGGGCCATGTCGTTGATGGACCCGGCGAGCGAGGCGAACTCGGGGTAGTCGTGCTTGCGGACCGGGACGCGGCTCTCGAGGTCGCCGCCGGCGATGCGGCCCGTCGCCTCGGTGGCCTCGACGAGCGGGCGGGCCATGCGCCGGCTCATCTGCCAGGCGATCAGCGCGGCGACGACGAGCGCGGCGCCGCCGGCGAGGATGAAGTAGCCCCAACTCGGGCCGAGGTTCCCGACGTCGCGGGTGAGGAGCACGGCGAACGTGCCCTCGAAGGGGATGCCGCGGTCGCCGCTTGTCGAGTCGTGTTGATCTCCTGCTGGGAGAGCGTGACCGGCGAGACCGCGTAGACGAGGTTGCCGACGCGACCCGAGACGGTCTGGCCGTTCTGGACGGCGGCGACGTCGATGTCGTCTCTGGTTGATGTCGGACGGGAGGGTCGAGGCGGTGATGGTGCCGAGGCGGTTGATCCGGATGATGTCGGCGTTCTCGAGCTTGAGCGTCGCCTTGATGACGGTCAGCGTCCGGAGGGATTCCTCGCCGAGCTTGGACTGGGTCAGGGAGTTGGCTTCGGACGTGAGCTGTTGCTGGGCCTGGTTGCGCGCTTGCGTTCCGGGTGAGGAGCAGGCTGCCGACGCCGGCAATCACGAGGACGACGGCGACGAGGCCGACCATGGCGAACATGAGGCGACGTCTGACGCACGGGCCCGTGCTCCTTATCCGAACCGGTAGCCCACGCCCCAGACGGTGGCGAGGGGAAGGTCGGGGCCGAACTTCTTGCGCAGCTGGGCCACGTGGACGTCGACCGTGCGCTCGTCGCCGTACCAGTCGGCGCCCCAGACGCCATCGAGGAGCTGCTGTCTGGACAGGGCCAGGCCGGCGTTGTTGGCGAGGAAGGCGAGGAGGTCGAACTCGCGGGTGGTGAGGGCGACCGGCTGGCTGTCGTGTCGTGCTTCACGGCGGCGCAGGTCGACCTCGACGGGGCCGATGCTGACGACCTCTTGGGGCGGGGGTGCCTCGCGGGTGCGGCGGAGGATGGCCTTGACGCGGGCGACGAGCTCTCGTGGCGAGAAGGGCTTCGTGAGGTAGTCGTCGGCGCCGAGCTCGAGGCCGAGAATGCGGTCGACCTCGTCGTCGCGGGCGGTGAGGAACAGGACGGGGACCGAGCTGCGGGCCCGGATCTGGCGGCAGACCTCGTAGCCGTCGCGCGCTCCGGGCAGGCCGACGTCGAGGATGACGATCCAGGGGTCGGAATCGTTGAAGGCCTGGAGGCCCTTCTCGCCGTCGGGGGCGAGGAGGACGCGGTAGCCCTCTCGCCTGAGGTACAGGTCGACGAGGTCGGCGATGTGCGGGTCGTCCTCGACGACGATGACGGTGCCGTTTGCGTTGCCGTGTTCGGTGGCGGTGGGGGTGTTGGCGGCGTTGGGGCCGGGGTTGGCGCCGGCACCTGTGGGTGCGCCTGTGCCTGTGCCGTGCCGGTTGCTCGGGGTCCCGGGGCTCACGCCCTCAAGCCTGGCACCTCCCACTGGGGTTTTGGCTCTCATCGGGCGATCCCTTACAGAACCATCACGTTTGAGGAACAGAGCCCTGACGCCACGGCCGGACGATGGGTGGTGAGCCGGGCGCTCGGGGCGCCCCTGGAGAAGAGGAGCAGGCATGGCGCGCGTGTCGCAGGTGGGCAGGTTGCAGAGCCGGGGGTCACGGGTGCGGGTGCGTGCGGGCATCTCGTGCGCGTCGGAGCAGTGGCCGTCGCCTCGGGCGTCGGGTTGGGACTGGTGGCCGGCGTGGCCGGTGTTGCGGCGTGGCCGGCGCCGCCGGGTCGAGTGGTGGGAGTGGGAGCGGGAGCTCAGCGACGCCAGCGACGCTGTCGGGGATCCAGGCGAAGGCGTCGGCCGACATCACCCAGCGCGTGAACGCGCTCAACGCGGCGATCGGCAAGGTGAATGGCGCGAAGGGTCTGGGCTCGGGTCAAGTCGACGCTGGCTTCGTACCTGGGTGCGGACATTGCGCCGCTACAACAGCTGAACACGAAGATCCAGGGCGACACGTCCATCGCCCAGGCCCGCCAGGACTTCTCGACGATCTTCAGCGGTTACCGCGTCTACCTGCTGGTGTTGCCGGCGGCGCGCATCGCCGGTGACGCCGACCGCATTTCTGCCACGGTGGTGCCGAAGCTGACGTCGGACTCGTCGAAGGCCCAGGCGCATGAGAACGCCTCGAACCAGGCGCAGCTGGCGCCGTTGATCGCGGACCTGAACACGCAGATCGCCGCCGCGACCAACAGCACGAACGGGCTGGCCGGGACCGTGCTGGGTTACACGGCTGCCGAGTGGGACGCGAACAACGCGCTGTTGTCGACGGCGAAGTCGGACGACCAGTCCGCGCAGGCGGCGGTCAAGAAGGGGCGCCAGGACGTGGTGCAGATCGTGCAGATCTTGCGGGGCGGCGCTGGCGCTGGCGCTGGCACGGCCAGCGGCGACTCGGTGGGAAGCTCCTCCTCTTCCACTTCCACGACGAGCTGACCTCAGACACCCTTTGCTACGGCTCGTCGGGGTGGGTCGTCACCGCCCGGCACCGAATCGGATTCCCGGTGCCGGGCGGACGACGCCCTCGGATTGCCCCTGGAGAAGTGTGTGTGTGTGTGGCCGCTCGGCGGCGTTCGGCCTTAGTTGACCAGCGTGGCCGTGTTGATGTTGAGGCCGTCGGGCGACTTGGAACGGTGGACGACCTGGAACTCCGAGAACTCGGCCAGGCCCCATGGGCCGTTCTCCAGGCCGATGCCGCTCCACTTGAAGCCGCCGAAAGGCTGGTTGGGCGCGAGCGCGAGGTGCGTGTTCACCCACGCGGTGCCGCACTCGAGCTGGGCTGCGACATCGGCCGCCCTGTCAGGGTCGCTGCTCCAGACCGAGCCGGAGAGGCCGAAGTGCGTCGCGTTGGCCCGGTCCACGGCGTCCCCGAGGTCACGGTACGAAATGACCGGGAGCGCCGGCCCGAACTGCTCCTCGTCCACGATGCGTGTGCCGTCGGAGAGCCCAGAGAGGATCGTGGGCTCGAAGAAGTAGCCGGGACGGTCGATAGCGTTGCCGCCGGTCACTGCGGTGGCACCGTGGGAGATGGCGTCGGCGACGAGCTCCTTGACCCGCTCGTACTGCGGCTCGTTGTTGATCGGGCCGAGCTTCACGCCCTCCTCGTTCCCCTCGCCCACCTTGATGGTGCGGGCGTGGGCGGCCAGACCCTCGACCACCTCGTCGTAGAGCGCTTCGGGGACGTAGACGCGCTTGACGGCCGAGCACACCTGGCCGTTGTTCATGAAGGCGCCCGCAAAGATGGCCGACGAGACCACGGCGGGGTCGGCGTCGTCGAGCACGATGGCAGGGTCATTGCCGCCCAGCTCGAGCGTGACGCGCTTGAGGTCGGGCGCGGCGGCCATGGCAACCTTCTTCCCCGTCTCGACCGAGCCGGTGAAGCTGATCTTGCGCGGGACGGGATGCGTGGTCATCCAGGCGCCGAGCTCGTCGCTGCCGCTCACGATGTTGATGACGCCAGGTGGGAACACGTCGCGCAGAAGCTCACCGATCTTGAGAGTCGTGAGCGGGGTGTAGGGGCTGGGCTTGAGCACGAGCGTGTTGCCGGCGAGCAGCGCCGGGGCGATCTTCCAGAACGAGAGCAGCAGCGGGTAGTTCCAGGGGGTGATGGCGGCGACCACGCCGAGTGGGCGTCGGGCCACTTCGACAAACGCGCTGTCGTCGTCCTGGATGACCGTCGTGGGCATTTCGAGGTTGGCGAAGTACTGGCACCAGATCGCCGAGGCGAAGACCTCGACGCCCGCGTCACTCAGCGGCTTGCCCTGCTCCGCAGTGAGGACCGGAGCCAGCTCGGCCGTCGAGGCCATGAGAACATCGGCCGCCTTGTTGAGCGCGGCCCGACGGGATGCCTCATCGGCCTTCCAGTCTCTGGCGGCCTTCCCGGCGGCGTCGAAGGCGGCGTCCAGCTGTTGGCGCGAGCACTCCGGCGCCTGTGCGAACACCTCGCCGGTGGCGGGGTTTTTGACGCCGAAGGTGCCTTCGGTTGGCGCTGAGTCTCCCGCGATGGTCATGACAAAGTCGGACATGGCGCTCTCTCTCCTTCGAGCTGGTTTCCCTTGGAGGGCCTGCTCGGTTTGCTCTTGCCCCCCACCCTGGTCTGGTGGTGCCATCCTTCCACCGACGGTGCCGGCGCTCAATGGGTTGGGTCGGGGCGAACGTCGAGCCGCCTACCCGGAGGATCGGGCTGCCGCTTCGACGGTGACCAGCCGTCAGCAGCCCGACCCGCGGGTGGGACGTCCCGGCCGGGAATCGAACCCGGCGCACGCTCTTAGTCAAGGAGCGGCAGACGTCCAGTCCCAGGGCGACGCTGGAAAACGGTCGGCGGCTCGGGGAAATTGACGATTGGTACGCTTGTGGTCAGTCATTGCGGGGCAGTCGTGCGAAGGGGCCTTCGGGCCCCTTCTGCGCGTTCGGGATCGACTGGAGGGTCGACGGTAGAATCGCGGTCAGTCAAGGAGCGGCAACGTCGTGCGAAGGGGCCTTCGGGCCCCTTCTGCGCGTTCGGGCCGAGGTTCAGCCGAAGAGCTTGGTCAAGAAGACGTCGACCGTTGCGGTGACCGCTTCGCGTCGCGCCCGATTGAAGGGTGCGGCGGCGATGAGCCCGGCCGCCTCGTTGAGGAAACCGAGAAGCAGGGCCGCGGCCACATCCGGATCACCAGGCACATGGACGCCTTCGGCCTCGGCGCGGGCGAAGCCGTCTTCGAGGAGGGGCAGGCAGGCCTCGGCGTCGAGCTGGCGGCAGGCGGCGGCGCCGAGGATGGCCGGGGCGTCGGCCAGGATGCGGGCGATCGTCGGGTCGGCGGCGGCATCCATGTAGGCCCGGCAGCCGAGGTGGAGCTCGTCCCACACGGTGTTTCCCTCGGCGGCCGCGCTGACCACCCGTGCGACGAGTTCGTCCTCGAGCTCGGCGACGACGGCTGCGGCGACGGCGGTCTTGGACTCGAAGTGGTGATACAGCGCGCCCCGGGTGACGCCGGCCCGCTCGGCTATCTCGTCCCGGCTGGTCGCAGCGAAGCCCTTGTCGGCGAAGAGCTCCCGCGCCGCTTTGACGAGGGCGGCGCGGGTCGTGGCCGAGCGGTCGGCCTGGGTGCGGCGGGGCGGGGTCACCCCGCCGGCGGGAGGCGACGTAGACGTGCTCGGAAAAATTTTCACGTCGGTATATGGAGGAGAGGCCGGTGGCTCGCTTCGTGCGTATATGGGGTCCGCCTTATATCTGGGCGCCTGACGATCCTCACTTCGTGTCGGCCTTTCTCATTTACATGCGGGCAGCACGCATGTTAGCTTCCTAGAGCGTTGGGAGGTGGCGACATGCCAGACAGGACCTTGGAAGCGGACGTCTGCGTGGTCGGGGCGGGCCTCGCCGGGCTGACGGCGGCCCGACGCCTGTCCCAGGCCGGGCAGTCGGTCGTGGTGCTCGAAGCGCGGGACCGGGTCGGCGGGCGGGTCTGGACCCAGAGCTCCGGAGGGTGGGGTGCCCGTCGACATGGGCGGCTGCTTCATCGGGCCGAACCACGAGCGCCTGCAGGCGCTGGCGAAGGAGACCGGCGTCAGCACGTTCAAGACGTTCGTCGAGGGCGACAACGTGCTCGCCACCGGGGGGAAGGTGCGGCGGTATCGAGGCGACATCCCCAAGATCAGCCCGATCGCGCTCGTGAGCGCCGGCCAGGCCATCGCCCGGATGAGCTCCATGGCGAAGAAGGTCTCCCCCGCCGCGCCGTGGGACGCGCCGCGGGCCGCCCAATGGGACGCGCAGTCCGTGCGGGCGTGGCTGTCGCCGGGGCGGGTGCCGACCAAGGTGGCCCGCGACCTCATCGAGGCGACGGTGCGGGCCTGCCTCACCGTCCGAGCTGTCGGAGCTCTCGATGCTCGGCTGGCTTCTGCTCGTGAGCTCCGCCGGCGGCGTCGACGCGCTCATGAACATCGAGGGTGGGTACCAGGACTCGCAGTTCGAGGGCGGCGTCGACCAGATCCCCCGGGCCATGGCGAATGACCTCGGCGAGTCCGTCGTGCTGGATGCGCCGGTGTCGGTCGGTGACGCAGCAGCAGCGATCGGGTGGAGGTCGTCTCCGACGCGGCCACGGTGACGGCGCGGCGCGTCGTGCTGGCGCTTGCCTCGCGCGCTGGCTGCCGGCATCCGGTTCGAGCCGGGGCTGCCGGCGACCACGTGGCCTTGCTGCACAAGATGCCGGCGGGCGCCGAGGTGAAGACGGTGGCGATCTACGACGAGCCGTTCTGGCGTGGCGACGGCATCTCGGGCGCGACGGTGGCGACGGACGACCTCATGGAGGTCACGCTCGACACGACGCAGCCCGGTCACTCCCTGGGCGTCATCGCCACCTACTCGGCCGGTCCCCGGGCGCGGGCGCTGTGGGCGTTGCCGGAGAGCGAGCGTCGTTCGGTCCTGGTGAAGACGTTGACCACCCGGCTCGGGCCGAAGGCGGCCAATCCGCTCGAAGTCAAAGAGCTCAACTGGTCCGAGGAGCGCTGGACGCGCGGGTGCTCGTGCGCGCACTTCGCGCCGGGCGTGCTCACGCAGTACGGGCGGTTGTTGCGCGAGCCCGTCGGGCGGATCCACTGGGCCGGCACCGAGACGGCGACGACGTCGTTCGGCGCGATGGACGGCGCCGTGCGTTCAGGTGAGCGGGTCGGCGAGGAGATCCTCGCGGCTGGTCGCTGAGGTTCAGTCGCCCAAGTCGGGCGGCCGCGGCCCCGGGCCTTCGCCGACGCCGAGCTTCTCCCGGAAGAACGTGAGCGTCTGGTCGAGCGCCGTGCGGGTCGGCGTGCCCTCCTGGTCGATCAGGTGCTCCGTGACGACGGAGTGCGCCTGCTTGGGGTGGCCGTAGGGATTGCCCGGCGCCGAGTCGAGCTCCACGGCGATGAACTTGTCGCCGAGCTCGCGGCGCAGCGTCTCGAAGCGCTCGGGGAAACAGAACGGGTCGTTGCTGAAGCGCAACCCGAGGACGCAGGTGCCGGCTTCGGTCGCGCTCCTTGACCTTGGCCAGGTCGCTGTCGGAGATCCCGATGTCCGCCTTGCGCTTCTTGGAGAGCGGGAACGGCAGCGACGGCTGGCTGAGGACGGGCGCCAACACGATGTCGTCGACCATCATCGCCAGGGCGAAGCCGCCGGTGAAGCACATCCCGATGACGCCGACGCCGGGTCCCCCGTTGCGCTCGTGCTCGGCCTTGGCGAGCTTGCGCAGCCACACCGTGACCGGGCTGGTCTTCTTCAGCGCGAACCAGGCGAACTCGCGCGAGACGCAGGCGGGCCCGATCGACTCCATCATGTAGCCCATGGAGGGGGCCCGCCCCGGCTCGCCGAAGAGGTGCGGCAGCACGGCGGTGCAGCCGGCCGCGGCGACGCGACGGGCGAACGTGGCCACCTGCGGGGTGATGCCGGGGATCTCGCTGATCACGATCACCGCCGGGCCGCTGCCCACTCGGAAGATGTCCCGCCGCTTCCCATCCGCCTCGAACGAGTCCTTGGTGAAGCCCTCGAGCGCGTCCTGCCACTTCGCTTCGCCGGTCGCCATGCGCGGACCGTAGCATCGCCCGCCGTGGCACAACCCGCTGGAACCCGCGACCCTCGCTCCCCCGTACTGGTCGGTCTGGGCACGGCGAACGACCCGGCTTCCGTGGCCGACCTGATGACCGCGGCGGCCGAACGCGCGGGCAGCGACGCCGGGGTCCCGGGTCTGCTCGAATCCCTGGACCGCATCGTGTGCCCGCAGGGCTCGTGGTCGCTCGTCGACCCCGCGCGCACGGTGGCCCGGCGGATCGGGGCATCGCACGCCCGGACGTTCCTCGCGCAGATCGGCGTGTCGCAACAGGAGCTCATCAACCACGCGCTGGCCGCGATCGCGTCGGGCGAGTGCGAGGCCGTGCTGGTCGTTGGCGCGGAGGCGCGGGCGTGGGAGCGAGGCGGGGGCGTGGAGACCGACGAGTCGACCGGGCCGCCCGACGAGACACTGATGCGCCCGCCGGAGTTCGTCGCCCCCGTCGAGATATCCGCCGGCCTGGTCTGGCCGGTCGTGCAGGAGTACGCGCTGATCGAGAACGCGTTGGCGGCCGCCGAGGGCTTGTCGGGCCAGGCGCAGAGCGACGAGATCGCCGCGCTGTGGGCGCGCTTCAACGAGCGTGGCGACGCGCAACCCCGACGCCGCGTTCGGTGTCCCGTGGAGCGCGTCGGAGATCGCGACGCCGGGGCCACGCAATCGCCCGCTGGCCTACCCCTACAACCTGCGGCACTCGACGCAATGGACGGTGGACCAGGCGTCCGCGTTGCTGCTGTGTTCGGCCGAGCGGGCCGCCGCGGCCGGGGTGCCGGTCGATCGTTGGCTCTTTCCGCACGTGGCACTGCACAGCTCCGAGGCCGTCACGCTCACGGCTCGGACGAACTTGAGTGCCTGGCCCGCCATGCGGGTGCTCGGGCGGGCGGCCGAGGCGCACCTCGGGACGCGACTCCGCGAGCTGCGACTGGCCGAGGTGTACTCGTGCTTCCCCGCCGCGGTGCGCGTGCAGCAGCGCGAGCTCGGCCTCGACCCCTCGGGCACGCCCACGCTCACGGGCGGCATGGCGTTCGCCGGCGGGCCGTTCAACCACTACGTGCTGCAGTCGCTGGCGACACTGGGTCGCCGGCTGCGCGACGAACCCGATGAGCTCGGTCTGATCACGACGGTGTCGGGCATGCTCTCGAAACCCGGGCTCGCCGTGTGGTCCGCCACACCGCCGCGGGGGAGCTCGCTCCTGGCCGACCTGGCGGAGGAGGCGTTGGCGGCCACCGAGGTGCGGCCGGTCGCGGAGAGTCCCCCGACGGACGACAGGGTGGCGACCGTGGCCAGCTTCACCGTCACCTACGGGGGCGACGACGGTCTCGAGCCCGTGCGGGCGGCCATCGTCGCGGACCTGCCCGATGGGGTCCGTACGGCGGCCACCTGCGAAGATGCAGAGACCGCCCGCTTCGCCATCGCCGAGGGCCTCATCGGCCGGGCGGTCAAGGTCAAGGACACGACATTTCGACTGTGAACGCCCCGTCCCCCCGGCCGAGCCGGCCACGCTTGGTCGACCCGGCCCTCGCGGCCCGGGTGCCCGGCCTGCGCCAGGTGGCCGGGGTGGGGCTGCTCCTCGCCGCCCTGAGCGCCGTGGCGGTCGTCGTCGGCGCGGTGGCGCTCGCCCACGTCGTCGACCGCTCCCTCCTTCACCACGCGCCCCTGAGCGACGTGACCGGCGCGCTCGTCCTCGTCGGCGTCGCCCTCGTTGTCCGCGCCCTGCTGCACGCCGGAGGCGATCTCGCCGCCCAGCGCGCGGCCGACCGCGTGGTGGACCAGCTGCGACGCGACCTCTTGCGCCACGCGCTCGACCTCGGGCCGGCCTGGCTGGCCGACGAGCGCACGGGCGAGCTCTCGCTCACCGCGACCCGCGGTCTGCGCTCGCTCCACGCTTACTACGCGCGCTACCTCCCCCAGGCCGCCGCGGCGGCGGTGATCCCCTTCGTCCTGTTGGTCTGGGTCGCCACGCAGGACTGGTTGTCGTTGGTCGTCGTCATCGCGCTCGTGCTGGCGGTGCCGTTGACGATGATCTACTTCGGGCGCGAGGCGACCCGGCGAGCCGAACGGCAGTGGCGCCGCCTCTCGTCGCTCGCCGGCCGATTCCTGCAGCTCGTGGAAGGGCTGCCGACCCTGCGTGCCTTCGGCCGCGAGGCGCAGGGGCGGCGTGAGGTCGAAGCGGCGACGGACGGCGTGCGCTCGGCCACCATGCGGACGCTCCGCGTCGCGTTCCTGTCCGCTCTGTCCATGGACATGATCGCCGGGTTCGGCGTGGGCTTCGTCGCCATGGTCCTCGGGCTGCGCCTGCTGTGGGGCCAGCTCGGCCTCGAGACGGCGATGGCGGTGCTGCTCGTCGCGCCCGAGATCTTCATCCCCCTGCGCCGGGCCGGCGCGGAGTTCCACTCCAGCACCGAAGGGCAGGCCGCGGCCGAGCGGGTACTCGAGGTGCTCGCCACGCCCGTCCCGAGTGGGGAGGCGTCCGACGCCGCCACGGCGCACGTCGGGGGTGGCGTTGCGCCGGGGAACCTCGTCGTCACCGGGCTGACGGTCGAGTACGCCCACCGCGACCGCCCGGCTCTGTCCTCTTTCTCTCTCCAGGCCGAGACCGGCGCTCGCGTCGCCCTGACGGGCCCGTCGGGCTCGGGCAAGTCGACGGTGCTCGCCGCGCTGTTGGGCTTCGTCGAGCCGGACGCAGGAACCATGGCGGTCGGCGGCGACGTCCGTGGCCAGGACCTGGCCCGGTGGCGCACCCACTTCTCCTGGCTCCCCCAGCGGCCCCATCTGTTCAACGCGACGCTGGAGGAGAACCTTCGCCTCGGCGCGCCCGACGCCGGAAACGACGAGCTGCACGCCGTGCTCGACGCCGTCGGGCTGGCCGAGCTCGTGGCCGGGCTCCCGGCCGGGCTGGGGACGGCCGTCGGCCACGACGGGCTGACGTTGAGCGCGGGCGAGCGCCAGCGCGTCGCCTTGGCACGGGCGCTGCTCCGTCCCGCACCCGTGCTCCTGCTCGATGAGCCGACGGCGTCGCTCGATCCACCCACAGTGGCGCGGCTCGCCCCTGCTATCGAGCCGTGGGTCGCCGGCCGCACCGTGGTGGTGGCCGCCCACGAGCCCGTCCTCTTCTCGCACTTCGACGTGGTCGCCGCGCTCAGCGCCGCCCACACGCTGGCGGTGCCGTCGTGAGCCGCCCGCGGGGGTCGTTGCGGCGCGCCCTCGCCGAGCCCGGGACGCCGTATGCCAGGTTGGCCGGCGCGGGCCTGCTCGGTCTGGCCTCGGCCGCGGCGACCATCGGGCTCCTGGCCGGGTCGGGCTACGTCGTCGGTCGCGCCGCGTTGCGCCCTGGCCTCGGCGCCATCGTCGGGATCCTCGCCGCCGTCGAGGTGCTCGCGTTCCTACGTGGGCCGCTGCGCTACGCCGAGCGCCTCGTCGGCCACGACGCCGCGCTGCGCGCCCTCACCCGCTGGCGCGTGTGGCTCTACGGCCGGCTCTCGCCGCGGGTGCCGGCGGGCCTCGCGGGCTGGCGCAGCGGCGATCTCTTGGCCCGGGCCATCGACGACGTGGACGCGCTGCAGGACCTCTACCTCCGCACCCTGCTGCCGGTCAGCGTCGCCGTGGGCGCGGCGGTGATCGGCACGGTGGCGGTCGGCGTCATCTTGCCGTGGGCCGCGGTGGGGCTCGGGGTGCCGCTCGCCGTGGCCTTCGTCGTGCCGGCGCTGCTCACGTGGCGGCGCAGCGGCGACGACGAGGTCGCCGAGCTCTCCGGCGCGCTCTCGGCCCAGGTCGTCGATGCGCTCGAGGGCGCGCCCGAGCTCTTGGCGTTCGGGGCGGACGGCGCCGCCTTGGCGCGCATCGAGGCGATGGGGGCACGGGCCGACGCGCTCGAGCGGCATCACGCTCGGGTGGCGGCCGGCTCCGCGTTGGTCACCCAGGTGTGCCTCGCCGTGGCGGTGACGGTGGTGTTGGCGATGGGCGTCACGGCCGTGCACGATCACCACCTCGGCCAGGTGATGGTGGCCGTGCTGCCGCTCGCCGTGCTGGCCACCTTCGAGACCGTGCCCGGGGTCCCCGTGGCGGTGGCCCGCGCCCTGAGCGTGCGTGCGTCGGCCGACCGGCTGTACGCCCTCGACGACGCGCCGATCCCGGTGCGCGACCCGGCGTCGCCCGTGGTGCGCGAGGCCGGCGTGCCCGAGGTGCGCTTCGACGAGGCGAGCCTGCGCTACCGACCCGAGCTGCCGCGTGCGCTCGACGGTGTGAGCCTGCGCCTCGAGAGCGGCGGCCGCCTGGCGCTCACCGGATCGAGCGGGGCGGGTAAGTCGAGCGTCGTCAACGCGCTGCTGCGGTTCTGGCCGCTCGAGTCGGGCACCCTCTCGCTCGGCGACGTCGACGTGGCGCGGCTGGCGCAGACGGACGCCCGCGGCGCCAGCGCCCTGGCCGACCAGCGGGCCCAGCTCTTCGCCGGCACCGTGCGCTCGAACCTGACCCTTGGGCACCCCGATGCGACGGAGGCCGAGATCGACGCCGCGCTCGGGGCCGCCCGGTTGTCCGACTGGGTGGCCACGCTCCCCGAGGGGCTCGACGCACCGGTCGGCGAGGACGGCGTGACCGTCTCGGGGGGCGAGCGCCGACGTCTGGCAGTGGCGCGGGCCCTGCTCGCCCCGGGGCCGATCCTGATCCTCGACGAGCCGACCAGCGGGCTCGATCCCGGCTTGGCCGACCAGGTGGTCGACGGCGTGCTGGCCGCCGCCGGCGAACGCAGCGTGCTGTTGATCACCCACCGGGCGGGCGAGGCGGCGCGCTGCGAGAGGACCGTGACGCTCGAGGCCGGGCGGGTGGCGAACGGCGGGTGAGCCCTCAGGCCCCGGTGCGCCGGTAGGCCGAGGTCCCCACCACGCGCTGCGCCGTGAGGTGCGCACCGTGGCGCGCCGTGCTCCCGAGCGACGAGCTGCTGGAGCTGCACCAGGCGTTCGACGGGACGCCGGCGCACGGGTCGGCCATCGTCGGTAGGCCTCGGGGCATCGGCTCGAGATGCACGCCCGTCTGGGGCGGGTAGTTCGACCCGGCCGGGCATGCCGCCAGACGCGTGTCGCACTCGACCTGTGCCAGCAGGGTGTTGTCGCCGTTGGTGGTCGTGGTGGTCACGCCGCACGTGGGCTGGAGCTGCTCCAGGTTGGCCGGCGCGCTCCCGTTCGGCGCGACGTTGGCGACGAAGCAGTTGGCCGGCAGCCCGCTGTGCAGGAGGATCTGGCCGAAGTCGGCGTTGGACGCGTTGGCGTAGAAGCCGTCGTGGATGTACGTGTTGCCCTTCAGCGCGTCGTTCTCCGTCTCGAAGACGCAGCCGAGGCCGCTGATCTGGTAGCCGCCGTAGTTGGCGCACTTCTGGTGCAGCGACGGCGTGCCCGAGTCGGGATACGGGACGAAGAGCGTCCCCCACGCTCCGTTGTTCGTGAAGGTGTTGTCCATGACGGTGTCGTTGCGGCCGCCCGAGAGCGTCATGCCGGTGCCGATCGGCCCGGCGGCGGCGTCGCCCGCCTCGGGGACGTCCCCATTGTTGTTGTCGTGGACGTCGTTGTGGATGAAGACCCAGCACGAGTGGGTGTGCGTGATGGGACTCGTGCCGCCGTTGGGGCAGGCCCCGTTCTGGGGCGGCGGGGGATCACCGGCGATCTGGGTGTTGGTGTCGACGCCGTCCTCGTTGTTGTCGAACTGCGAGTTCTCGATGACGACGGCGCCGCCCGAGTTGGTTCCGGAGTAACCGAGGGCGTTGTTCTCCATCCAGGCGTGGTCGATGGTGACGTCACAGAGCTGCAGGCAGGCACCGACGTACATGCCCGAGTCGTTCATGTTGGAGCCGTAGATCTCGTTCCAACTGGCGGGGCCCTGCGAGTTGGACGAGAAGATCCCGTACTCGGCCGCCGTCGCCTCCGTGCCGAAGTAGGTCGACGTGCCGGTGAGGTAGGCCCCGGTGTAACCGGTGAGCCCGATCTTCCCGGAACCGTCCCCGCCGTTCCACCACACCTCGTTGCCCGAGTCGCCCGCACCGCCCAAGAAGTTGCACACCGTGAGGTTCTCGACCGTGTCGTCGTCGGCCTTCCACACCACGATGCCGTTGCGACCTTGGGCCTTACCGTCGGCGACGGGGCCGAAGTTCTGGAACTGCGGCGAGGAGCTGCAGGGCGTCCCCGCGCCGGGCTTCGTGCCGTCGACGATGACGCTGTCGCGGTTCATGCCGCGGATGTGCAGGTCGGCCGTCGACACGACGACGCCGCCGTGGTCACCGGTCGAGAGCTGCGTGGCCGAGGTGACGTGCGCGTCGTCGTCCTCGTGGTAGTCGCCGGGGGCCACCAGGATCCAGTCGCCGGGGGCGGCCGCGTCCACGGCGGCCTGGATGGTGCGGTACTGCCCGGCCTGGCCGTGGTACGTCCCGACCAGCAGGACGGCCGGCCCGCTGCTCGACGAGCACGCGGCCAGAGCGGACCCGGCCAGTACGAGTGCGGCCAGCGCGCCCACCGCTCGGAATACCCGCCTCGCCGACCCTGGTCGTCGTGCCATCCGCGCCTCCCCTTTTGGGCCCGATACCTAGCAGGTCGGCGGTGGCGACCCCCGGACCAGCGTGTTCTCTCTCCCAAAAATGCTCTTTGACATGGGGATTGCAGACTGGGAGGCTTAGCTCGGCGGTGGGCGGCGAGTGCCCAGACAGTCATGGCGAGGCGGTTGGCGACGGTTGTGAAACTCCGGGCGCAAGTATCAATCAACCGTTTGATTATCTCTGTGACAGGAAGGTGCACCGAGTGATCCCAGCTCCGATTTGGCGACGAGTGGGACAGGTGGTGGAGAAGTGAGCGTCGGACATTCCCCCCCCGGTCTTCTGCCGCCCGAGTTCGCCTTGGCGGACCTCGAGGGCGAGACCGAGACCGAGACGAGCATCGACGGCCGCGTGTTGCGCGGGCAGCGGACGCGGCGCAACGTGGCCGACGCCTTGATCGCGCTGTTGCAGGAGGGCGACGCCGAGCCGACGGCGCGTGCGGTGGCCGAGCGGGCCGGCGTGTCGCTGCGACTCGTGTTCCACCACTTCGCCGAGATGGACGACCTCTACCACTACGTGGCGGCGTTGATGCTGCGGCGGCAGTGGTCGGAGATGCCCTTCATCTCCCCGAAGCTCGCTCTGGCGACGCGGATGGAGCGCATCACGGCGCATCGTGCGACGCTGTATGAAGAGGTCTCCCCCATCCGCCGTGCGCTCGTGCGCCGCATGACGACGTCGGAAAGCGTGACCGCGGCGGTCCACGCAGCGGACACGCTGCTGCTCGAGAGCCTCAAGGAGACGTTCGAGCCCGAGCTCGCCGCGCTGCCGGCCGGCTCGCGTATCGAGCTGCTCGAAGCGATGGACGTGGCGTCGTCGTGGGAAGCGTGGGAGCGGCTGCGCACGATCTCGCTGCTCCAGGTGCGGGCGGCCAAGCGGGTCATGACCCGCATGCTCGACGCGCTCTGCACGGTGTCGGCGCACGCCACCGTGGCCGGGCGTGGCGGCGTCCCGGTCAGGGCAGCCGTCTGACCCTCTCTCGACGTCGGCCCCCCGGGTCGGCGCCAGCCTGAGGCCCGTGGATCGGGGCTGGGGCTCGGACTCGGCCTCGGGGTAATGCTCAGAAGGTGAGCGCCGAGGACTTCCTGCCCGCACACGTGCGCGGCATCGCCAGTCTGCGCGCCGCGGCCACCCACTGCGAAGGCTGCGACCTCTACGAACGGGCGACGCAGACGGTGTTCGGTGCCGGCAAGAGCCGGGCGGCGATCTTCGTGGTCGGCGAGACACCGGGCGACGTGGAGGACAAAGAGGGCAAGCCCTTCGTGGGGCCCGCCGGACGGGTGCTCAACGACGCGCTCGAACGAATCGGGGTCGACCGCGCGTCCCTGTACGTCACGAACGCGGTCAAGCACTTCAAATGGGAGGCGCGCGGCAAAGCGCGGCTCCACAAGACCCCCTCCGCGCGTGAGGTGGCGGCGTGCCGGCCGTGGTTAATGGCCGAGTTGAAGGTCGTGCGCCCCACGTTGGTCGTGTGCCTCGGCGCAGTGGCGGCGCATTCCCTCTTGGGCCCGTCGGTGAAGGTGTTGGAGGTGCGGGGTCAGATCGTCGACGGGCCCTTCGGGCATCCCGTCCTGGTGACGGTGCACCCGGCGTCGGTCCTCCGTTCCGAGGACCGCCATGGCGCGTTCGAGCAATTCGTGAAGGACCTGCGCCCGCTGCGCGAGTACGTCTAGCTCAGAAAATGAAGAGGGAAGATTGGCTCTGGGTCCGACCAGCCCTGGCCGTACTCATGGGGGAGTTCAGGAACGACGTGCCGGGGTCCGCTTCTTGGCGGTCTTCTTGGCCCTGGTGGCCTTGCGCTTGACCGGGTCGGTCCGCTTCTTGGCGGTCTTCTTGGCCGTGGTGGCCTTGCGCTTGACCGCCGTGGTCCGCTTCTTGGCGGTCTTCTTGGCCGTGGTGGCCTTGCGCTTGACCGCGGTGGTCCGCTTCTTGGCGGTCTTCTTGGCCGTGGTGGCCTTGCGCTTGACCGCCGTGGTCCGCTTCTTGGCGGTCTTCTTGGCCCCGGTCGCCTTGCGCTTGGCGGCGGTGGTCCGCTTCTTGGCGGCCGGAACCCGCTTCTTGACGGTTTTGGTGGCCTTGGCGACCTCCTGCTGGCCGACCTTCTTGGCTTCGGCCGCCTTGCGTTTGGCCGCCTTCTTGATGCGGCTTGACTTTCTTGGCGACCTTCTTTGCGAGAGGTCGACCGCGCTTTTGCACACGCTTGGCGCTGTCCGACGCTTCGATCACTGCGCCCGCCTCACTCAAGCCCTGTCGGGCTCGTGTGCCCGCTACCTTCGTCGCCACCTCGAGGGTGCCGATCGCATCTCCCACCAATTCGGCGGCATTGTCCATCTTGGTCGGCATCAATCCATCCGTTCTGTCGCCAACAATGGTCGTCGTACGCCCGTTGCTTACCCCGATTACCTGGATCTACACCCGTTGATGGCGAATGGGACAGTTCCCGACGTCGCTCGATTGCCCTCCCGCATCGATCTCGGACCGTTCACATCACTCTCGTTGACCGATGCACCCGCTCACGTCTCGTTCGTGCCGTCTGAGATCGCCACCTCGAGTTCGTCGGCACCCGCGTCAGGGATGCTCCGTCCTTTGACTCGAGGGCGCCGGTCCCTGTTGGGACTCGGCGGTGCGGCGGCTGTCCGAGTGCCGGCTGCGCGTTCGACACCCCGGTCGCCCGACCACGTCGCCGGGTCGCCTTCGGCGATCCGGCGGCTGATCTCGACCACCGTCGGCGCCGGATAGCCGAACATCCCGGGCCGCCAACCGGCGGCGATCTTCTGCACCCCGGGCCCGTCGTCGATGAAGACGTGGCACGTGTTGGCGAGGAACGTCAGGTGCGCTCGCCGCCCGGGTACTGCGTCGCCCCGTTCGAACTGCTGCGCCGCCGCCGACGTCGTCGCCTGGATCGACGGCCGGTCCGATCGCCCGGGCCAGGAACTCGAGATGGCTGCACCCCCGCTCGCGCCCGAAGCGCTCCTGAACGGCGGAGGTGTACCCCCGCGCCACCGACAGGCCGATCAGCTCTCGCGAACTTGGGCTCGATGTCCGTGCACTCGGCGTGCGGGAACGTCTTCATGTCGGCCACCGCGTCGGTGATCGTCAGGTCGGCGCGCCGGACCACGATCGCCAGCTCCATGCGGTGCAGTTCGCGGGGGCCGTGCGTGCCGCTCGGCCCAGGGCCGCACGTCGGCCAGCGTCCCGATGACGACGAAGTGCTCGTCGCGCACGAACACCTCGATGTCGATGGTGCGCCGGTGGACCGGCGGCTCGTCTGAGCCTGCCAGCGGACGCAGGGCGGCGACGGTGCGCTCGGTGTCGGCGGCCTCAGGCACGGCGTGATTGTGGCGTCCCCGTCCGCTCGGGCGCCAACGCCACCTCGTTGAAGCCGTGCAGGATGGGGGCGTCGCGGTTCCAGCTGATGCGGGTCACCGACGCCGTCCGCAGGTAGAGCCGCCAGTAGAGGTCGGGGGTCCCGAGCGCCCAGGCCACCGCCGCCTTGATCGGCGTCACGTGGCTGACCACGACGACGTCGCCGTCGCGCGGCGGGCCCCCTGCCCGTCGGTGGCGAACAACTCCTCGCAGGCCTCGGCGATCCGCACGTCCACCTCGGCGAGCGACTCGCCGTCGACGGGGCAGAAGTCGCGGTCGCTCTGCCACTGCTGCCAGACCTCGGCGGGGATGCCCCCGAGCGGCTGGCACTCGAACTCGCCGTAGTCGACCTCGATCCAGCGGTCGTCGATGACGACGGGAAGGCCGAGCCCGAGGAGCTCGGCCGTGTCGACGGCACGGTGCAGCGGGCTGGAGCGCAGCTCGACGACCGGGCGCTCGAGCAGCGACGGCACGGCGGCCGCCTGGGCCCGCCCGGTCTCGGTCAGCTCGGCGTCGGTGCGCCCGAGCAGGAGCCCCTGGGCGTTGGCCGTGGACTCGCCGTGGCGCACCAGGATCAGCACGCGCGCCGCACGTCGCTCGAGCGGTTCAGCTGGGGACGAGGATGCGCCCGCACTGCTCGCACGTCGCGACCTCCCCCGCCGGCAGCGCCCGGATGCGCTCGACCTCGACCGAGGAGAGCTCGAGGTGACACCCGTCGCAGTGGCTCTTGATCAGGCGCGCCGCGCCCGTGCCCTTCAGGCGCGCCCGCAGTTTCTCGTAGCGATCGGACAGCGCGGCGGGCAGCTGGGCCGCCTCCGCCGCGCGCGTGCCGGTGGCCGAGGCGATGGCGGCGTCGATCTCGAGGCTCTCCTGCTCCACCTCGGTCCGCAGCTCCTTGGCCTTCTCCTCGAGCGGGGCCATGCGCTGGCGCAGGGCGGCCAGCTCGGCGTCGATCGGATCGAGCTCGAGCATGATGACCAGTTCCTGCTCCTCGAGCTCGGCCCGCCGCTCGGTGAGGTGCCGCACCTCCTCGTTCATGGCCTGCAGGTCGCGTCCCGACGAGCTGGACGTGGCGTACATCCGCTTCTCCACGACGTCGCGGCGCTCCGTGATCCCCGCGATCTGCGTCTCGAGCATGGACTGGGCGGCCGCCAGCGACCCCCGGCGGGCGTCGGCCTCGGCGCGGTCGACCTCGAGCATGGCGAGCTCGGCCTCGACCGCGGCCAGGCCGGACGACTCGACGAGGGCGTCGCGCCGGTGCTGCAGTTGGGTGATCGAGGTGTCGAGGTCCTGCACCGCGAGCAGGTGGGTGAGGGTGTCGGTCATCGCGGTGCCTCGGCTTCGTAGGCGGCGCGGGCCAACGGCAGCGCGTCGGCCAGCGCAGCGTCGGCCAGCTCGATCGCCTCTTCCCAGCTGTACCAGCGGGCGTCGGGGCTCTCGCCCGGCGGCGGGTGCGGGTCGTCGTCGCCGGCGACGAGCAGGTAGCGCAGGTCGAGGTGCGTGTGGCCGAGCGCGGCCTCGTGCACGTCGATGTTGATGAGACGCGGGCCGGCTCGCCGGGTGCTCGACGTCGAGGCCGAGCTCCTCGGTGGCCTCGCGCCGGGCCGCCACCTCTGGGGTCTCCCCCGCGTCGATGTGGCCGCCGGGCTGCATCCAGATGCCGAGGCGCTTGTGCAGGTGCAGCACCGTGCCGCGCCGCCCGACGACGATGCCCGACGCGGTGACGTGGGTGAGGTCGGCGTGTTCGTCGCAGGGAGCGGGAAGGCGAGCCAGCTCCTCGAGGAAGCGCGCTTGGGCCGCCGCCTCCCGGGGCGTCTCCGGCTGGTGACCTTCGACGAGTGCGCGCAGGTCCACCGCGGTGGCGCCCATGGTGGGACTGGTTAGCACAGGTGACCCACCAGCACGGTGGTTGCGTGGCCGCCGATCCGCACCCGCTCGCCCGTCCGGGCGCACGTAGAGGGTGGCGCCGCGCCGGGAGAGCTGGCGGGCGACCAGGTCCTCGCGTCCCAGCTCGGCGGCCCAGTACGGCCCGGCCGAGCACTGGGCCGAGCCGGTGCCCGGGTCCTCGGGGATGCCGACGTTGGGGCCGAAGACCCGCAGGACGTAGTCGGCGCCCGAGGCCGGGGCGGCCGCCGCCGTGAGGAGGAGCGCCTTGGTGCCGGTGGCGGCGATGGCCTCGAGGTCGGGCTCGTAGCGTGCGCACGGCCTCTGCCGACGACAGCACGACGAAGGAGAAGAACGAGGTCTGGCCGCTGGTCAGGACGCGCGCCGGCCACTGCGACCCGAGTGACTCGGGCAGCGGCGCAGTCGTCGACGGGGTCGGCCGGGAAGTCGAGGACGATGCGGTCGCCGTCGAAGGCGGCGTGCAGCGGGCCGCTCTTGGTGTGGAAGGTGAGCGGCGTCGGCGCCGTCGACGGTCCCCCACTGGCGGAGGGCGTGGGCCGAGGCGAGGGTGGCGTGGCCGCACAGGTCGATCTCGGTGGCCGGCGAGAACCAGCGCAGCCCGAAGGTGGTGGGCCGGTCGCCCGGCACGAGGAAGGCCGTCTCGGCGATGCCGAGCTCGAAGGCGATCGACTGCATGCGCGCCTCGTCGAGCGGCTGGTCGAGCAGGCAGACGCCGGCCGGGTTGCCGCCGAAGGGCGCGTCGCTGAAGGCGTCGACCCAGGCGAGAGGAATGGTCATCGCGGACCACGATGCTAAGCGGGCGACGGCGTCGTGCAGCACGGCGTCCTGCTTGCAGAAGGCCCAGCGCACGAGGGTGCGCCCGGCGGCGGGTCGGACGGGTCGTAGAAGACCGAGCTCGGGATGGCGACCACGCCGCAGCGCTCCGGGAGGGCGAGGCAGAAGTCGTGGGCGGTGAGGCCGGGGGCGACGGCGCGCGATGTCGGTGGTGGCGAAGTACGTCGCAGCGGGGCGGTAGACGTCGTAGCCGAGGCCGGCCAGGCCGTCGCAGAGCAGGTCGCGCTTGGCGGCGAGCGCGGTGGCGAGCTCGTCGATACGTGGCGGGCGGGAAAGCCGAGGCCGTGCGCGATGGCGAGCTGGAGCGGGGCCGGGCTGGTGTAGGTGAGGAACTGCTTGGCGGCGCGCACGGCGGCCACCAGCGGCGCCGGGCCGCTGACCCAGCCGACCTTCCAGCCCGTGAAGGAGAACGTCTTGCCGCCCGACGAGATGGTCAGCGTGCGCTCGCGCATGGACGGCAGGGTGGCCAGCGGGACGTGCGTGCCGTCGAAGACGAGGTGTTCGTAGACCTCGTCGGTCACCGCCAGGAGGTCGTGGGCCCGGCACAGGGCGGCGACGTGCTCCAATTCGTCGGCCGAGAACACCTTGCCGGTCGGGTTGTGCGGCGTGTTGAGGAGGAGGAGCCGGGCCCGGGGGCGGGCGGCGGCGGCGGCGAGCTCGTCGGGGTCGAAGCTCCAGTCGGGCGGGTGCAGGCGGACGAGGCGGGGGACGGCGCCGGCCATCGAGGCGCAGGCGGCGTAGGAGTCGTAGGACGGCTCGAACATGACGACCTCGTCGCCGGGCTCGCACAGCGCGAGGAAGCGTGGCGGCGATGGCCTCGGTGGCGCCGACGGTGACGAGGACCTCGGTGTCGGGGTCGAGGTCGAGGTCGTACCAGGCGCGCTGGTGCGCGGCGACGGCGCGGCGCAGCTCGGGGATGCCGGCGCTCGGCGGGTACTGGTTGTTGCCGTGGAGGATCGCCTCGGCGGCGATCTCCTTGAGCTCGTCGGGCCCGTCCGTATCGGGGAACCCCTGGCCGAGGTTGACCGAGTTGGTCGCAGTGGCGAGCTCCGACATCGTGGCGAAGATCGTCGTCGTGAACGGGCGCAGGCGCCGGGCCAGGACCGGGTGCGTCTCGCCGTCGGGGTCGGACGCCGGTGCGGGGCCGGGTGCGGGTGCGGGGTCGGGGTTCGTGACGGGTTCCCCGGCGGTCACAGCGGATGATGGTATCGGGCGATTTCGGGCGCCTAGTCTGCGCCCGACCGTGCTCACCGTCACCAACTACAACATGCACTGCGGGATGGACGGCTGGGGCCGGCCCTACGACTACGTGTCGGTGATCTCGCACGTTCGACTCCGACGTGATCGTGCTCGAGGAGTCGTGGACGACCGAGGGCGAGGCCGAAGGGCAGGCCGAGAAGGTCGGCGGCGGCGCTCGGGTACCAGATCGTGGCGCACACCCTCGGGGAGGGGCGCCGGGTGCGGGCGCCGGCGCACGGCGGACTCGTCGTGGATCAAGCAGCCGTCGTGGACGATCCACAACCGTGCGTTGTTCATGGACGGGATCCGCCCGCAGTCCGACAAGGTGAAGGCGTTGGCGCGCTGGCAGGACGCGGAGCCGGGGCGCTGGGGTATCGCCGTGCTGGTGCGGCCGGAACTGCCGATTCAGGACTCGCGGATCTTGGCCATGAGCACGCTGCCGTCGGACGTCGTGTTGCGGGCGGCGGTCGTGGTCGACCTGTCGGTGGACGGTCGGCTCGTGTCGGTGGCGGGGACGCACATGTCACACCTTCACTACGGCTCGCACCGCAACTGGGCGGAGCTGCGCGATCAGTTGAAGACGGGCGCGGCGGCGGATGCGGTGCTGCTGGGCGACATGAACACGTGGGGGCCGCTCGTCGTGCGCCTGTTCATGCCGGGCTGGAAGCGCGCCGTCGTCGGGAAGACGTGGCCGGCCTGGCGCCCGCACTCGCAGATCGACCACATCCTCGTGCGGGGTGCGCTGCGTTCGTTGCGGGGGTCGGTGCTGCCCGACGGCGGGTCGGACCATCGGCCGGTGCGGGCCGAGTTGGAGGTGGGCTGAGATGCGTGGTCACCGGGCGTTGGGCGTGGCGGTGTTGGTGGCGGGCCGCGGGCATCGTGGGCGCGGCGTGCTCGAGCTCGCCGTCGACGGGCTCGGGCTCGGGCGGGACGACGACGACGGTGCGGGTGAGGATCCCTCCGCGCCAGCACCAGACGGGCTCGACGACCTCGACGTCAACCGTGTCGGGCACATCGACGACCTCGGCGGCGGCGGCTTCCGGGCCGACATTGGGTATCGCCGCAGCGTGGGCCCGGGTCGGTCCGTCGGTGGCGGGCTTCGGGCAGGTACGGCCGTCGGAGATCTCGCTCGGCGGCGACCCGACGGGGGTGCTGAGCGGGATCATCTGGCAGTCGTGGGGCGGCGCCACGGCGACGGGCACCGGCACGAGCACGTACGTCGCGCCCGGACAGACGGTGGCGCAAGGCAGTCAGCAGTCGGCGACGGTCGTGGCCTCCGACCTCGGCACGTGTGCCGGCACGGCGGCCTACCAGCAGGTCAAGTGGTACTTCCCCTCGGAGGGCGAGACGCTCGGCACCAGCGCCAACACCACGGTCGACGCCTGCACCGGTCCCTAGCTCACGAGCCTTCGCGGGCCGGAGTGAGCACGCGTGCCCACCACACGAGGTCGTTGAACATGGCATCGACCGAAGGCGTGATCGCTTCTGCGATCTCGCTGATTGGCCCGTTGCCTGCGGCGGGATGCACCTTGATGATTTCCCCGCCGCCGATGTGGGCGCTGAACTTCGAGGGAACCATCTGAAGCTCGATCGCGATGGCACGCAGGTGCTCGACGGCGCGGGCGCCGCCCGTGCTGCCGTAGCCGAGCGCAGAAAAGGGCTTGTGCATCCATTCCTTGTAGGCCTGATCGAGCGCGTTCTTCAACACTCCGGTGACGGAATGGTTGTACTCGGCCACAACGAAGACGTAGCCGTCGAAGGGACGGATCGCGTCCTGCCAGGCGAGCACCTTGGGGTCCTCGCTCGGCACGTGCAGGTTCGTGCCCACCTCGGCGAAGAACGGGAGGTCGAAGTCCCGGAGATCGAGCTTCTCGAGCGTCAGGTCATCGCGTTGCGACGCATGCTCGAGCAGCCACTCGGCGGGCTTGTCGGCGAAGCGGTTGGGACGGGTCGACCCGATGATCATCCCCAAGCGGGGGCGCGTCGTGCTCACGTTGCCTTCTTCCTCGTTGGACCGGACGGTTGCGTTCTAATGGTTCGGGCGGTCCGGTGAGCACGTGCCGCAACACCAAGTTGGCTTGAAGGTGGCGGCGGCTCGGGTTGCGCCTGCGGGGCGCCGTGCGCGGCCAATCCGTCGACCGCGGCGTTGACGGTGGCGAAGCAGTGGTCGGTGCCGATGCGCGCCATCAACCCGCTGCGATCGAGGCTGTGGCGGAGGTGGTCGCCGGCCCGCGCGATGCCGAAGACGATGTGCTCGTGTTCGCACCGATCGAGCAGGTGTCCGAGGGCACGGCTGCCGGTGTAGTCGATGTCGAACATGCCGAGGGTGTCGAGAATGAGCACCCGCGTCGTGGGGCCGGCCCTGGTGAACGCCTTTTCGACTTCCTCGCCGAAGTGGACTGCGTTGGCGAACCACAGCGGCGTGGCGAAGAGCACGACGAGCACCCCGGGCATCGGCGCCGCGTCGACGCCGGGCGTGATCGGGATCCAGCTGGTGGTGCCCGGGCACGTGTCCCATCTGGTGCAGCTGGGGCCGGGACGTGCGGCGGATCCGGTCGAGGATGGCCAGCCCGACCGCGACGGCGATCCCCTGTTCGACCCCGACCAGGACGACCACCAGGAGCGTGATGGCGGCCAGCCCGAACTCGGTCAGGTCGAAGCGGGCGATCGATCGCAGGTCCCGCCACTTGAACAAGCGGACGCCGACGACGATGAGCACCGCGGCCAGCATGGAGAGCGGCACGTCCATCAGGACGTTGGCGAAGGGAAGGAAGAGGAGCACGACCAGAGCCGCCGCGAGCGGGCCGACCTGGGTCCGACCCGCCGGCGTTGACGAGCGCGCCGGTCCGCGGTGGGCTGGCGTCGACCGGGAACGAGCCGACGAGGCCGGCCAGGACGCTGCCGGCGCCGACGGCGAGGAAGTCACGCCCGGCGTCGACGTCGTACTCACCCTGCGCGGCGAAGGCCCGCGTCGTCGCGGCGGTCTGGGTGATGACCACGAGGGCGACCACCCCGGCCAGCGGGATGAGCTCGCTCACCGTCGTCCACGACAGTCCCGTGAGCCCGAAGTGGGGCGCGCCGGAGTGGATGGTGCCGAGCACGGGGACGCCGTGGGCTTGCAGGTCGAAGACGTGCACGAGGACGATCGAGCCGACCAGGGCGATCAGGGCGCCGGGGATGCGCCGGTTGATGCGGGCCGAGACGATCACGACGGCCATCACGCCGAGGCCCATGAGCAGCGCCCCGACGCTGGACCTCGGAGAGGTGGTCGCATCGACGTAGAGGAAGCGGTGCTGGTCCGAGCCGCTCGTCGCCGGCAGGCCGAAGAAGTCGGGCAGCTGGTGGACGACGATGATCACGGCGACGCCGGAGAGAAAGCCGGTGGTGATCGGCGTGGAGAGGAACTCGGCGATCCAGCCCAGCCGCAGGATGCTCACGAGCATCACGATCAGCCCGACCATCACGGCCAGGATGCTCACCAGCTCGACGTAGTGCGGCGAGCCCAGGGCGGCGAAGCTGATGACCCCCGCCGCGAACAGCGGCGCGATCGTCGAGTCGGCGCCGACCGACATCTGCGGGTTGGAGCCGAGGAGGGCGAAGAGCACGGTGCCGGCGATGAAGGCGTAGAAGCCGGTGACCGGGGGCATCCCGGCGAGCCGCGAGGTCGCCAGCTGCTCGGGCAGCGCGATGGCGAGCAGCGTCAGTCCGGCCACGAGGTCGGGACTCGCCCAGGAGCGCTGGTACCCGCGCAGTGAGGTCAGGACCAGGGGCGACCGCACCGCGACATCTTCGCCCAGCCACCGGCGACCGCCGAGGGACCGACGGCAATTGAATAGTCTCAGGCTCGAGCCAGCCGAGTCGCCCTGCTTGCCGGACGTCCGTCGCCGGCCCGACGAGGCTGAAGGAGGCCCCGACACCATGAGCGACTACCCCTACGCCGACCGCTTCGCCATCCACCGCGCGCTGCCCGAGGAGGGCATGAGCCGGGAGGAGGTGCTGGCGGAGCTGCACACGATGGCCACCGAGGAGGACGCGTTCTGGGAGACCGGCAAGTGCTCGGGGACGATGTACTGCGGCGACCACGACCACTACAACTTCATGACCGAGGCCTTCGGGCTCTTCGCCCACGTGAACGTCCTGCAACGCGACATGTGCCCGAGCGCCACCAAGTTCGAGGCCGAGATCATCGCCATGACGCTCGGGCTCTTCTCCGGTGAGGCGGCCAGCGCGGCCGGCGACGACCCCTGTGGCCTGGTCACGACCGGAGGCACCGGGAGCATCCTGCACGCGATCCTGGCCTACCGCGAGCACGCCGCCCAGACGCGCGGCGTCACGCGGCCGAACGTCATCAAGCCCGAGACGGCCCACCCGGCCTTCGACAAGGCGTGCCACCTCTTCGGCGTGGAGCTGCGGCGCGCCCCGGTCGACCCGGTGACCACGCAGGTCGACGTGGACTGGGTGCGCGACCACGTCGACGACCAGACGGTCGCCATGATCGGCTCGGCCTGCAACTACGGCTACGGCACGGTGGACCCGATCGCCGAGCTCTCGGACCTGGCGCTCGAGAAGGGCATCGGCCTGCACGTCGACTCCTGCCTCGGCGGCTTCATCCTGCCCTTCGGGCGCGAGCTCGGCTACGACATCCCGGTCTTCGACTACTCGCTGCCCGGGGTGACGTCGATGTCGGCCGACACCCACAAGTACGGCTACGCCTTCAAGGGATCGTCGGTCTGCAGCTTCCGCACCAAGGCGCTGCGCAACGCGCAGTACTTCTACCTGACCGACTGGAGCGGCGGGAAGTACACCTCGCCCGGGATGGAGGGCTCGCGCTCGGGCGGGCTCATCGCGGCGACCTGGGCCTCGATGGTGCAGCTCGGCCACGCCGGGTACCTCGGCTACGCACGCCAGATCTTCGAGACGTCCTTCGCCATGCAGGAGGCGGTGCTCTCGCACCCCGAGCTGCGCCTGGTCGGCAAGCCGACGTTCCTCTTCTCGTTCACCTCCGACGAGTTCGACATCTACCACGTGAACGACTTCATGCGGCTCCGGGGCTGGCGCTTCAACGGCCAGCAGTACCCGAACGCGCTGCACATGGCGGTGACGCGGCCACAGACGCAGGCCGGGTGTGGCGGAGGAGTTCGCCACCGACCTGGCCGACGCCGTCGCCTACGCCAAGGAGCACGCAGCCGAGGCGCCGCGGTCGGGCGCGATCTACGGCGGGGTGGCCGGCGGCATGACCGACGAGGCGGACGAGTTCATCCGCTCCGTCATGGCCGACATGCTCGACGGCCAGTCGGCGATCCCGGCCAAGTGACGGCGGCGGCGCCGGTGCCGGCGCCGCTCGACTGGATCCACGGCTGCCTGAGCGCCCAGGCGGCCCTCCAGGCCGACCTCGAGGGACTGGACGACGCGACGGCGCGGACGAGCGAGCCTCCTGCCGGGCTGGAGCGTCGGTCACCTGCTGACCCACCTGGCGCGCAACGCCGACAGCGTGGTGTGGCGGCTCGAGGGTGCCGCGCGCGGCGAGCTGCGCGACCAGTATCCCGGCGGGCTGGAGCAGCGACGTGACGACATCGAAGTCGGGCGCGGGCCGGCCGGCGGCCGAGTTGGTGGCCGACGTGCGGACGAGCTCGGCGGCCGTGGCGCGGGTGATGGCCGAGCTCCCGGAGGCGGCGTGGGACGCCCCGTCGCGGACGTCCCGGGGCGTGGTGGAGCCGTCGCGCGACGCCGTCTTCTCGCGCTGGCGCGAGGTGGTCGTCCACCACGGCGACCTCGGCTTTGGGCCCGTGCCGCTGCCGGCGGAGCTGGTGAACGAGTGGCTGGCGCGCGAGCTGCCGGGGTTGGCGAGCGCACCGATCCCTCCGCGCTGCTGGCCTGGGTCATCGGGCGGGGCGAGGCGCCGGAGCTGGCGCCGTGGTGAGGCCGGGCGCCGCCGCGTTGTAGGCGGCGCAGGCGTTCAGCCCACGACGGGCAGCGTCAGGGTGCACGGCACCGGCTGCGCCTCCGCCGGGTCGAGCCCGTTCAGGACGTCTTGGGCGGCGACCTTGTCCGACGCGATGGCGAGGTGGTCCGACAGGTCCGTCGGACACTGCTGCTGCACCAAGATGTTGTCCACGCCGATCCCGTCGGCCGCGTTGGCGCAGCGCGGATCGATGAAGTCGCTCGTAACGGGGCGGACGAGCTCGTCGTAGTCGGTGGCGATCGAGGTGTAGCTCACCCCGTCCACCGCGGCGCCGTCGTAGGGGCAGGTGGCGGCCTCGCCGGGGTCGCATCCGCGTTGGGGGCGTCGAGGGCCTTCACGAAGCTCGACCCCACGAGGAACTCCGTGCACGAGCCGCAGAACGAGGACAGGGCGTTGGCCTGGGCCGCGAATCCGTACTGGGACGCGAGGCCGTAGAGGTCGGAGACGCCCCACAGCGTCGTCCCGTGCAGCAAGCCGCTCAACATGACGAAGTGCGCGACCTTCGGTGCGCCGCCGAGGAACTTGAGGTAGTAGTCGGGCATGGTGCCGCCCTCGGAGTGGCCCACGATGTCGACCTTCGGCGCGTGGGTGGCGGCGAGGACCCAGTCGACGAACTCGGCCAGGACGTGCGCGCTCGACTCCATGTCGGTCAGCCCGCCGATCTCGTCGAAGGGCTTCGGCAGGTTCGCCATGTTGCCGTAGGTGAGGGAGAAGACGCAGTAGCCGTGGTCGGCCAGATAGGGGGACAAGGTCTGCCAGTTGTCGTTCTGGTTGGCGGCGAGGCCGTGCACCAGGATCACGGGGTCGGGATGCGCCGCGCTCGGCGTGCAGGGCACGTTGGACCCGGGCGGCGCCACGTTGGGCCCGTTCTCAGAGGCGGCGACGATCGCCGTGGCGAGGAACGACCACACGACCGGGTAGTCCGGCGGCGCCTGCGCCGCGCCGGCCAGCCCGGGCGAGACGACGCCACCGACCAGAAGGAAAAGAGCCACCACCGTCCCGCGCCACGCCCACCGCTTCCGCATCGTGGGGTTGTAGCACACAGCGGCATCACGGTGGTCGAACAGCCGTTTGTCCCACGAGGCGATCGCCCATAGCGTCGCAGCTCCAACGAGCGAATTGCGGTACGCGATGGTCGATGCCGGCGATGCCTTCAACCCGCGACAGGAGTACTCCCACGCCCTGGGCGTGACGACGCTCGTCTTTGGCTTTCCCGGCCTCCGAAGAGTGGCCGGAGTGGCAAGTCCCGTCCCGTCGTCGGCGACAGCCGGGTCTGCGAGGGCCAGTGGTTCTTGACCTCCTTCTCATCGGCTTGGTGATCACGCTCGAACCGATTCCGCTGACCGCCTTCATTCTGATCCTTGCGTCGAAGAACGGGACGAAGAAGGGAGCGGCTTTCATCTTCGGCTGGCTTGCATCCCTTGCCATCGTCGTCGCCGTCACGATCTTGGCGACCGGGAACAATCCGCCGAAGTCCAACACGGCACCATCTTTGGCTGCACTGGCCGCCAAAATCGCCATCGGCGCGGTCCTGTTGGTGATTGCGGTGCGCCGATGGCGGAAGATGGGCCAGCCCAAGAAGCCCAAGAAGACGCCGAAGTGGCAGACCGGCATCGACAACATGTCCCCGTTGTACGCAATGGGCCTGGCCCCGCTGACCCAGCCTTGGGGGTTGGTCGCAGCCGGAGTGGCCACCATCACAGAGGCGAAGCTCGCGTCCTGGCAGGACTACGTGGCGATCGTTGGCTTCTGCCTCATCGCCACGGGCCTCTACATCGTGATGGAGCTCTACGTTGGGTTCCGGCCTGACGAAGGTCAGTTGCTTCTCGCCCGTCTGCGCAACTGGCTGGACACCCATACCGACCAGGTGATCATCATCGTGTCGTTGGGGCTCGGCCTCTGGCTCGTCGGCAAGAGCGTCTATCTGCTCGTCACCTAAGGACATTTCGCACACCGATCTTCTGTCTGAGGACGTCGCTAGGCTCGCCGTCGATGCAGATCGGCGTGCTGACGGGTGGCGGTGACTGTCCGGGCCTCAATGCGGTCATCCGGGCCGTCGTCCGCAAGGGCGTCGAGGTGCACGGCGACCGGTTCGTGGGATTCCGGGACGGTTGGCGTGGCCCGCTCGAGGGCGACACGGTGCCCTTGGACGTCTCGCACGTCCGTGGGATCCTCCCCCAGGGTGGCACCATCCTCGGCTCGAGCCGGACCAATCCGTACGGCACGGAGGACGGGGAGCGCCGTGTGCTCGAGACGGTGGAGCGCCTCGGGCTCGACGGCCTCATCGCGATCGGGGGCGAGGACACCCTCGGCGTCGCCGCCAAGCTGAGCGAGCGCGGCGTGACGATCATCGGGGTCCCCAAGACGATCGACAACGACCTGCGCGGCACGGACTACACGTTCGGGTTCAACACCGCGGTCACCATCGCGACCGAGGCCATCGACCGGCTGCACACGACGGCGGAGAGCCATCACCGGGTCCTGATCGTCGAGGTGATGGGCCGGCACTCGGGGTGGATCGCCATCCACTCGGGCATCGCGGGTGGCGCCAATGTGATCCTGATCCCCGAGCAACCGTTTCGCATCGACGAGGTGTGCGCGTTCATCGAGCACCGCTTCGCCAGCCAGTACGCCCCGATCGTCGTGGTGGCGGAGGGCGCGCTGCCGGCCGAAGGCACGTTGCCGCGCCGGCAGGGCGAGGTCGACGCGTTCGGCCACGAGCGCCTGATGGGCATCGGTTCGCTGTTGGAATCCGAGATCGCGCTGCGGACCGGCAAAGAAGCCCGTGCCACCGTCCTCGGCCACGTGCAACGAGGTGGCACCCCGACGGCGTTCGACCGGTTCCTGGCGACGCGTTTCGGGCTCCACGCCATCGACGCCCTCCACCACGGGCACTCGGGCCAGATGGTCGCGCTGCACGGCACCGCCATCGACCTCGTGCCGCTGACCGAGGCCACCGCCCAGCTCAAGCTCGTCCCGCCCGAGCTGTACGCCGAGGCCGAGGTGTTCTTCGGTTGACTCGCTCGCTCAGGTCGTCGCCACGCCGCGAAGGATGCAGTCGACCCGGCTCGGGGCGTGGAACGTCGCCTTGACCAGCCAGAACTGGGCGCCCTCGGCGGGCACCGTGATCGTCGTCTGCGCGTAGTCCAGGTCGGTGGCCGCCGGGTTCGTGAAGAACACCGTGACGATGAAGGTCGTCGATGCTCGCGGTGGGGTTCTTGGCGACCCCGCCGGCCGACCACCCGCCCTGGTGGCGCTGCAGTCCGGCATCAACACGTCCTTGCGGGCGGCGTTGTCGTTCGGCACGCTCGGCGGGATCAGCTCGGCGGCCGACGTCGCCACGCCGGTGTCGTCGTGGTCGTGCCGCCGGTTCGGGACGTTCGAGCCCGTGACCGCCGTGGCCCGACCTGGCGCTCGGGGCCGACGAGCATCCCGTCACGGTCACCGTCGCCAAGGCCGCAAGCCCACCAAGGAGCAGCCTGGATCGCCACATACCCACCCCACCGCCTTTTCCGGCTGGATCGTGCAAGCCGGCGGTGAGAGGTTAACCCCGCGGCCGCGGTCGGGCGAGGGGTCTAGCTGGAGAAGAGGGCGCGGCCGGAACGGTCGACGGCCACGCAGTAGGTGATGGTCGGGCACGAGATGGCGCTCAACGAGTGGCCGCTGTCGATGAGCGTGCCGGTGCTCCAGGCCGTGCCGTTCCAGGAGAAGACGCGGCCGATCGAGTCCACGGCGCGACAGAAGGTCGGGGTGGGGCACGACACGCCGGTGAGGCCCGAGGCGTCGGTGCCGTTCTGGGGCGGCTCGGTGGCGATGGAGGCGGGGGCGCTGAAGGCCGTGCCGTTCCACGCCATGAACGCGCCGCTGCTATCGACGAGCATGCAGAACGTCGTCGACGCGCACGACACCGAGTTCAGCTGGCCCACGCGTGTCGGCAGTCGGTGGGCTGGGTCCAGGTGCTGCCCGTTGAACACGGTGGGGCCGCCCTCGGCGGCGACGCAGAAGGTGGGTGACACGCAGGAGATCTGGTTGGCGGCGCCCCAGGCCCCGAGGTTGCCGGACCAGCCGCGAGCCGTTGTAGGCGAAGGAGTTGCCCTCGCCGTCGATCGTGATGCAGAAGGTGGTGCTGGTGCAGTCGATGGCCGTGAAGCCCTGGGCGGCGGAGATGGTGGCCGGAGGCTGCCACGACGAACCGTTGAAGAACGCCACCTGATTCAGGCTCGGCGCGGCGGCGCAGAAGTTGGCGGTCGCACACGACAGGTACGACGCGCCCGAGGGCGAGGGCGAGGCGACGGGCGGTCCGAGTGCCTTCACCGTGTAGAGCTGGAGCCGGTACGTGTTGCCGTCGGCGGCGCCGGTCATGCAGTTGCCCGCCGACGGGCACGAGATCGTGGTGAGGTTCGCGCCGGGCGCGACGGCGATCGGCTTGGACCACGCGACGGCGGGCCCAGCCGTCGTCGTCGTGTGGCTCGTGGTGGTCGTCGTCGTCGTGCCGGCGGTGGAGCCGGACGGTGACGAGCTGCAGGCGGCCGCGACGAAGGGCAGCGCGACGAGCGCGGCGGCCGCGACACCGAGGCGGAGCGGGGCGCGACGCAGCCGCACTACTGCTTGGCCGGCAGGCCGTTGGCCTCGAGCGCCCGGTGACGCGACCACGTGTCGAGGACGATCAGCGTCTTGGTGCCGGTGACGCGGCCACGGCGGCGCAGCTGTTCGATCACGTGACCCAATCGCTCGACGTCGGGGACCTGCAACCAGACCAGCGCGTCGGGGTCACCGGCCGTCGTGAAGACGGCTTGGACCTCGGCGAGCTGCATCGCCGTCTCCTTGATCTCCTTGAGATCGGCGGTGCCCGCGAAGCGGACCTCGGTGAAGGCCTGGATCGGCCGCCCGGCCTTGCGGTGGTCGACAACCACCGTGTAGCCGGCGATCACCCCGGTGCGCTCGAGCCGTTCGATCCGACGTGTCACGGCAGAAGCTGACAGCGAGACCTGCTCGCCGATGTCTGCCATCGTGCGCCGTGCGTTTTGTGACAACAACTCGATGATCTGGTGATCAATCGGGTCTAGTTCCTCTGTTCCCATGGCTTTAAGCCTAACGAAACACGGTTCGCCTGCACGTTCAGTGCGATCTGGGCCGCTCCACACCCCTCTCCGTTGCGTGGGCCGGGAAAGGCGGCCTCAGGTGGATTTCAGGTGCACCGAGACGGCGTAGTCGTCCCCGGGCGTATACGGCCGGCGGTCCCAGGTGGACCAGCGGTCCTCGAGCTCGAGCCCCGCGGCGCGGGCGTGGGCGTCGTGGCCGGAGGGCTGGAGGCCTCCGGGACGCAGCGAGTAGCCGGCGACGAGGCGGCCACCCGGAGCCAGGAACCGGGCCGCGTGGGCGATCGCCTGGCCCTCGGTGCCCGTCGGCACGAAGATCAGGACGTTGCCGGCCAGCACGACGACGTCGAACGCTGCGGCCGAGGTCGAGCCCGGGGTCGGTGAGGTCGCCCTCGAGCCAGGTCAGCTCGGGCGCCTTGGCCCGGGCGGCGGCGAGCATGGCGGGGTCGACGTCGAGGCCGACGACGTCGTGGCCGCGGCGGGCGAGCTCGATGGCGACGCGGCCGGTGCCACAGCCGGCATCGAGCACGGTGGCGGGCCGGTAGGACGCCACGAGCGCGGCCTCGCCGTGCATGTCCATGCCGGTGGCGGCGAGGTCCTCGAAGCGGCGGTCGTAGTCGGCGCCGCGGGGGACGTCACTGCGGTGCCAGCGGTCGGGCATCTCGGGACGGACGGTACTCGGCGCCGGCGCGGACGCCGGTCGTCGGGGCTCGTCCGTGCGGTGGAGCCGATTACGTCGGGATCGTGACGCCTGCGGGCAGCGTCGGGGTGGTCACCGTGGTGGCGCCGGCCGGCGGGTTGAACAGGCTCGACGACGGGTTCGACGAGTACTTGGTCAGCTCGAAGTAGTTCGTCGAGCCGTTGTTGGCCGTGGTCGCGTAGGCCAGGATGCCCTGCTTGGTGACGCAGTACTTGCCCGAGCCCTTCCCCTGCTCGCTGACGCTGAAGCACGTGGCCGACTGGCCGGCGTAGTTGCCGCTCGATTCAGTCAAGTGGACCCCGAGGGACCGGGCGATGGCCGCCGACTTGGCCTCGTTCAGCGCCGCCAGCGCGGTGGCCGGGCTGAAGAGGTCCTCGAGCCCGACCAGTGGGTTGGCGCCGCTCTCGGTGATGCACTGCTCCCCGCCCGCTGCCCGACGAGCCGGTGCTGCCGGTGCTGCCGCTGCTGCCGCTGCTGCCGCTGCTGCCGCTGTTGCCGCTCCCCAGTTGCCGGCCGAGCAGATGTAGGTCGTCTTGCCGTTGTTGATCACGCTGCTCGTCCCCGAGCAGAAGTCCGACTTCGGTGGCGCCTGCGCGATGGTCACCGTCGTCTTCTGGCTGCCGTTCGACCGCGGTGTAGGTGGCGGAGAAGGTCAGCTTCTTCCCGTGGTTGAGGTTCTTCTCGATCGCGTTGATCTGCGACTGGGTCAGCCCCTTGGCCGAAGCCGGCAGGGCAGGCAGCACGACCACGGCAAGACCGAGGGCGGTGGCGGCGACGACGGCTACGACGGTGGCGGCAACTCGGGTTCGCATGGCTGCACCGTAGCTTGGAACCCGCTGTGATGTCCGGCACCTCGTCCTTCGGGCCGGGCGCCGGCTGGGGGGTTGGGATGGCGCTTCGGAGGCGATGGATAGGGTGACGCCGCCATGTGCCTCTTGGTGGTTGCGTCCCAGCTCGTGCCCGGCGAGCCGCTGATCGTCGGGGCGAACCGCGACGAGATGCTCGACCGGCCGACGACGTCGATCACCGTGCTCGAGGACGGCCCGCCCCGCGTGCTCGGGCGGGCGCGACGAGCTGTCCGGCGGGACGTGGCTGGCGGTGAACGAGGACGGCGTCTGCGCCGGGCTGACCAACCAGCCGCTCGGCGACGCCAAGGACCCGACGAAGCGCTCGCGGGGCGAGCTGCCGCTGGCGGCGGTCCGGTGCCCGACGGCGGCGGCGGGGGTCGAGACGCTCGTGCGGGACTACGACCCGCGTGAGTACAACGGCGCCTGGCTGCTCGTCGGCGACCGGACGTCGCTGTACTTCGTGGACTTCACCGGCGCGGAGGTGACGGTGGCGGAGCTGCCGCCGGGTATCCACGTGCTCGAGAACCGCTCCGTCGACGACGCCCTCGCCCAAGGTCGACCTCGTGCGCTCGGTGGTCGGCTCGCCCGGACGGGCGACGCCATGGTCGCGGCGTTCGGCCGGTGCTGCGCGACCACCGGATCCCCGAGGGCGACGAGCGTCCGAACGCGGCGACGTGCGTGCATCTCGACGAGTTCGGGACGCGGTCGTCGTGCCTCGTGCGCGTCGGCGAGGCGCCGGGCGTGCCGCCCGCGGATGTGGGTGGCCGACGGGCCGCCGTGCACGGCGTCGTACGTGGACGTCGGGGGGCTGTGGGGCCGATGGCTGGGTAGGGGTCGGGGTCGGGGCGAGGTCGAGGTTGGGATGGGACCGGGTTCGGGATGGGGCCGAGGTTCGGGCGTGACCCGGGCTCAGTCGATGAGCGCGGAGAGCTTCTTCGGCGCGATCATCCGGTAGCTCTCGATCACGAGCTCACGGATCTCCGTCCCAGTCGGTGTGATCGGTCGAGGAGCACCACGATGCGATCGTGGCCGGCTCGAGGGGCGACGAACGGATGGCCCAGGCGAATAACGCCTCGCGTTCGTCCGGGTCGACCCGCAGCACGAGCATCGGGCTCGGCCTGCCGGTCGCGCCTTCGTGCGCGACCAGCAAGACAGAACGACCGCTTTCGGACGTCGAAAGAGTGCGCGGTCGATCTCGTCGGCGTGCGCGAGAGGTCCACCCGCACGGTCACCTCGGGGAGGGCCCGGCACAGCGCGCTGACCCGCTCGAACATCTCCTCGTGGAACCTCGACCGGCGCGCTGGTCATCGGGACAGGGCGGTCGCCGCAGCTAGCTCCGGACGAGCGGCTTGTACTTGATCCGGTGCGGCTGGTCGGCGTCGACGCCGAGGCGCTTGTGGCGGTCCGCCTCGTAGTCGCTGAAGTTGCCCTCCCACCACCGGACCTCGGAGTCGCCCTCGAAGGCGAGCACGTGCGTCGCGATGCGGTCGAGGAACCAGCGGTCGTGGCTGATGACCACGGCGCAGCCGGGGAAGGCGAGGAGCGCGTCCTCGAGGGCGCGCAGCGTGTCGACGTCGAGGTCGTTGGTCGGCTCGTCGAGCAACAGCACGTTCCCGCCGCTGCTCAGCACCTTGGCCAGCAGGACGCGGTTGCGCTCCCCGCCCGAGAGCTGGCCGACCTTCTTCTGCTGGTCGCTGCCCTTGAAGCCGAAGCCGGCGACGTAGGCCCGGCCGTGCATCTCGCGGCCGCCCACGACCATGCGGTCCGCTCCCCCGGTGATCTCCTCGAACACCGTGTTGTCGCCGTCGAGCGTGTCGCGTGATTGGTCGACGTAGGCGAGCTCGACCGTGGCGCCCGTGGTGAGCGTCCCGTCGTCGGGCTTCTCCTCGCCCACGATCATGCGGAAGAGCGTCGTCTTGCCGGCGCCGTTGGCGCCGATGACGCCCACGATGCCGCCGGGCGGCAGGAAGAACGTCAGGTCGTCGATGAGCAGCCGGTCGCCGTAGCCCTTGCTCACGTCCTTGGCGTCGACCACCTGGTCGCCCAGGCGTGGCCCGGGCGGGATGGTCAGCTCGACGCTGTCGGCCCGGCGCTCGGCCGCCTCCGCCTCGGCGACCAGGTCGTTGTAGGCGGTGATGCGCGCCTTGCCCTTGCTCTGGCGGGCGCGGGGCGACATGCGGATCCAGTCGAGCTCGCGCTCGAGCGAGGCCTGGCGGGAGCGGTCGGCCTTCTCCTCGTGGGCCAGGCGCGCCTGCTTCTGCTCGAGCCACGACGAGTAGTTGCCCTCCCACGGGATGCCGGCGCCGCGGTCGAGCTCGAGGATCCAGCCGGCCACGTTGTCGAGGAAGTAGCGGTCGTGCGTGACGGCGACGACCGTGCCGGGGTACTCCTGGAGCGCCCGCTCCAGCCAGGCGACCGACTCGGCGTCGAGATGGTTGGTCGGCTCGTCGAGCAACAGCAGGTCGGGCTTGGCGAGCAGGAGGCGGCAGAGGGCGACGCGGCGGCGCTCGCCGCCCGAGAGGGTCGCGACGTCGGCGTCGCCCGGCGGCAGGCGCAGCGCGTCCATGGCGATCTCGAACGTGCGGTCGAGCTCCCAGGCGCCGGCGGCGTCGATCTTGGTCTGGAGGTCCGCCTGCTCCTTGAGCAGCGCGTCGATGTCGGCGTCGGGGTCACCGAAGGCGGCGCACACCTCGTTGTAGCGGTCGACCAGCTGCTTGGCCTCGCCGAGGGCGTCGGCCACGTTGCCCGGCCACGTCCTTGGTCGGGTCGAGCTGGGGCTCCTGGGGCAGGTAGCCGACGGTGAAGCCGGGGGTCAGGCGCGCCTCGCCGGTGAAGCCGTCGTCCTCCCCCGCCATGATCCGCAGCAGCGAGGACTTGCCCGAGCCGTTGGACCCGATGACGCCGATCTTGGCGCCGGGATAGAAGGACAGGTTGATGCCCTTGAGGACCTCGCGGTCGGGTGGGTAGAAGCGCTTGAGGCCGCGCATGGTGTAGATGAACTGGGGGGCCATGGCCGTCCAGTGTGCCCGATGGGCGCGCGCGGTCAGGTTTCGGCGACGTCTCCGTCCCCGATGACCCGCGAGATCCGGGGGTCGGGGACCAGCCACACGACGGCCACGCCGATGTAGATCGCGAGCGCCGCCCACGGTTCGAGGAAGGCCACGCCGATCCCCACGACGTAGGCGACCGCCGAGAACTTCCCCTTCCGGTCGCTGCCGATCGCCACCGCCAGACGCGATCCGGGCGGGATGCAGTCGCAGGAGCGCCCGGACGAGCAGGAAGTAGGCGACGGCGGAGAGCAGGAGCACCAGCCCGTACACGACCACCGGCGCGGTGGAGCTCGCGTGCGGGCCCAACCAGGCCGTCGGCGGCGGGCGTCAGCGACAAGCGCGAAGAGCAGTCCCATGTTCGCCCAGAGCACCCGTGCCGTCGATGTGCTCCACGACCTGCATCAGGTGATGGTGATTGTTCCAGTAGATGGCCAAGAAGGTGAAGCTCGAGCGCGTACACCAGCAGTTTCGGGAGCAGCGGGCCGGAGGTCGCTGAAGCCGTCGCCCGACGGGAGGGCGCAGGTTCAGCACCATGATCGTCATCGCGATGGCGATGACGGCGTCGCTGAACGCCTCGAGCCGGCCCTTGCTCACGGCGTGAGCATCGCATACGCCGACGGCGATCGACCGGGGCCCGTGGCCCTTGTGGCGGTTCCTCAGGCGGCGGGGGGACGCCAGGTGATGCGGCTCCGCCGGCGCTCGTTCACCATGCCGTTGTCGACGAACCAGCGGGCGGAGGCCTCGAGCGCCTCGCGCCGCCGGCCGCGGCGCGTAGCCGAGCTCCGTGCGGGCCCGGGAGACGTCGAAGGCCATCTGCGACGTCGACATGCGGGCCGCCTCCAGCGGGACCGACGGGTGACGGTGCAGGAGGCGGCCCTCGATGGTCTCGGACACCGCGGCGACGGCGAGGGAGAGCGCGCGGGGCACCTTGATCCGCGCCCGGGGCAGGCCGGTGATGGCGGCCAACTCGCCGAGCAGCTGCTCGAGCGTCAGGTTCTCGCCGCCCAGGATGTAGCTGCGGCCGTTGCGGCCCTGCTCGAGCGCGAGCACGTGGCCCGCCGCCACGTCGTCGACGTGGGCCACGTTGAGGATCGTGTTGACGAAGCCCGGGACGCGGCCGTTGAGGTAGTCCAAGATGAGGTGGCCGGTCGGCGTCGGGGCGCGGTCGCCCGGGCCGACGGGGAAGGTCGGCAGGACGAGCGAGGCCGGCAGGCCCTCGGCGATGGCGCGCAGCACCTCGTGCTCGGCGACGTACTTGGACCGCTTGTACGAGCCGTAGAGGTGGCGCACGTCGGGGAAGGACCGCTCGTCGGCGGCCGTGCTCCCGTCCGGTCACGTGCTCGAGGCCGAGCGTGCCGACCGTGCTCGTGTAGACGAGCCGCTCGACGCCGGCGTCGGCGACCGCGCCGAGCACGTTGCGGGTGCCGTCGACGTTGATGGCGTAGAAGGCCGAGGGGTCGCGGGCCCAGAAGCGGTAGAGCGCAGCCACGTGGAAGACGGCGCGGCACCCGCTCACGACCTGGCGCACGTCGTCGGCCCGGCGGAGGTCGCCGACGACCTGCTTGACGTCGAGGCCATCGAGGTTGGCCGCGTCGGCGTTCGGCTCGACCAGGGTCACGACCTCCGGCGCCGCGCTGCGACGAGGTTGCGGGTGACGGCGGAGCCGATGAAGCCCGTGGCGCCGGTGACGAGGACGCGGTCGCCCGAATCGAGCCTCACAGCCGGTACTTGTGCAGCGAGCCCTTGGCCATGGTCTTGCCGAACTCGAAGATCAGGCTCGACCCCTTCTCGGCACTGGCGAGGACGTCGTCGAGCGCGTCGGTGAACATCTCGACCTCGTCGTCGCCGGCGATGAGCGGGCGGCAGGAGCTTGACGACGTTCACGTTGTCCGCCGCGACCTGGGTGAGGATCCGGTGCCGGTGGAAGAGCGGCACGACGATCATCTGCGAGAACAGCGCCGGTGCGCAGGGTCTCGACCACGCGGAAGCGGCGCTTGCAGGGCCGGGGTCGTCGGCTCGCCGAAGACGAGGCCGATCATGAGTCCCATGCCGCGCACCTCGTGGAGGAACTCGTAGCGGTCGACCAGCGGGCTGCAGCGCCTTGGTGAACGCCTTGCCGGTGCGCTGGACCCGGTCGAGGATGTCCTCGTCGTCGAAGGCGGCGAGGGTGGCCAGCCCGGCGACCATGGCCAGCTGGTTCTGGCTGAAGGTCGACGAGTGCACGACGGCGCGGTCCATGGAGCTGAACACGGCGTCGGACACCTCGGCCGAGCAGAGCATCGCGCCCACCGGGACGTAGCCCCCCGACAGCGCCTTGGAGACCGTGATGATGTCGGGCGTGATGCCGAACTGCTCGTGGCAGAAGAACGTGCCGCTGCGGCCCATCCCGGCCTGCACCTCGTCGAGGACCATCAGGGCCTTGTGCTTGCGGCAGAGGTCCTGCGCCTCGAGCCAGAACTCCTCGGGCGCCAGGTTGACGCCCTTGCCCTGGATGGGCTCGATCACGAAGCGCGGCGACGTCGCCGGCGCGCAGCTCGCGGGCCAGCGCGCCGATGTCGCCGAAGGGGATCATGTCCGCCCCCGGCAGCAGCGGGCCGAAGCCGCGTGCGGAACTCGCGGCCGCCGTTGAGGGCGAGGGCCCCGGTGGTCAGCCCGTGGAAGGCGTGGTCGCAGTAGAGGATGCGCGTCCGCTTCGTGGCGGCGCGGGCGAACTTGATCGCGCTCTCGATCGCCTCGGCGCCCGAGTTCGTGAAGAAGACCCGCTCGATGCCGGAGTGGGATCGCTTGACCAGCTCTTCGGCCAGGACGCCCGGCAGGAGCGCGCAGTCCATCTGCACGAGGTTGGGCAGGTCGGCGTCGAGCGCGTCGTGGAGCGCCTGGACGATGGCCGGGATGACCCCGGCCGAGGGCGAAGACGCCGAACCCGGAGAGGAAGTCGAGGTAGCGCTCCCCCTTGTCGTCGATGAGGTAGCAGCCCTCGCCCTTCTCGAAGAAGCGGTCGAACTCGATGGTGCCGAGGACACGAGGCAGCTGCGGGTTGATGTACTTCGAATGGAGGCTGAAGTTCTCGCCCTTCCGATCCTCCAACACCTTCTTCAGTTCAAAGGGCATGCAGTGGGCTCCGACGGGTCGTTCGGGGATGACGGGTGGGATGAGGTTACGGTGCGCGCACTCCGCCCCAAGCACCACGTGATCGTTCGTTCCTTCCCAGTTGACGCCCTGTTCACACCCAGCGTCGTCGCCCACCGGACGTGGCTGGTGATTCGTGCCAAGATCGGGCGCCGGCGCGCTGGGGATGCGGCCCCGGCGGCCGCCGCGGAGGCGAGGGAGCGGCACGTGAGCACGACCAGCCCGAACATCGTGCTGGTCATGTCCGACCAGCACCGGGCCGACATGATGGGCTGCGCCGGCGACCCGAGCGTGCAGACGCCCGTCGCTCGACGCGCTGGCCGCCGAAGGGCGTCCGGTTCTCGCGGGTCTCGTGCCAGGGGCCGCTCTGCATGCCGTCGCGGGCGTCGTTCATGACCGAGCGCTACGTGCGTGACCACGGCGTCTTCACCAACTGGGAGGAGATCGCCGGCCGACAGCCCGACCTACGTGCGCGCCCTGCGTGAGGCCGGCTACCACACGGCGCTGCTGGGCAAGGCCCACCTCTACCTCGACGAGAACCTCCCGATCGCGCACATGAACGAGATGGCGCGGGCGGCTCGAGGCGCTCGGGTTCGCCGAGGTCTTCGAGACCGGCGACAAGTTCATGCCGACGGTCCCGACCCGCTACAGCGACTACCTGGCGGGCGAGGGCCTGCTCGAGGCGTACCGGGCGCACATCGCCGACGCGCAGCCTACCAGGGGGACAACGAGACCGGCCAGAACGCCACCAAGTCCGTGCCGATGTGGGACTCGACGCCGATGCCGATCCCGCTGCGCGTCCTACGTCGACGCCTGGCACGGCGCCCAGGCGGTCCGCTGGATCGAGGACTACGAGCGCGACGCGCCGTTCTTCCTGTTCGTGGGGTTCCCCGGGCCGCACGACCCGTGGGACGCCCCGGCCGAGGCCGTGGCCCGGTACGACGGGGTGGACATCTCGATGCCGGCGTCGACGAAGCGCCCGGTCGTCGAGGGGACGGGGAGCTACGGCAACCTGCTGCGCGGGTTCCTGGGGCTCTCGGACACCAAGACGATGACCGACGGACGCCATCCGGGGCATGCGGCGGGCCTACGCGGCCGACATCTCGGTGATCGACGACGCCGTCGGTGCGCATCGTCGGCGCGCTCGGGCGCAAGGGCGTGCTCGACTCGACGTGGATCGTGTACACGACGGACCACGGCGAGATGGCCGGGAGCCACGGGCTCATGTCGAAGTGCGTGCTGTACGAGCCGGCGGTGCGCGTGCCGCTGATCGTGCGGCCGCCGGGTGGCTGCGCGCCGCGTGTCGTCGACTCGCTCGTCGAGCAGCTGGACGTGCCGGCGACGGTGCGCGAGATCGCCGGCGCGCCCGACGTGGCCGGGAGCGAGGGTCAGTCGCTGCTCGGTGCTGGTGCGGCGGTGGGCGCGCCGCCGGCGCGCGACGTGGCCGTGAGCGAGAACTGGGGCTTCGCCGTGTTCGAGACCGAGCGCCACAAGCTCGTCGTCGACGAGGACGCCATGGCGCCGTGCCAGCTCTTCGACCTGGCCGAGGACCCGGCCGAGGACGAGGACCTGCTGGGCGACCCGCTGGCGGCGGCGCGTCGTCGAGGAGCTCATGGAGACGCACGTGCGGCCGTTCTTCCGCACGCCACCGGCGCGGCCGCACGCGAGCATCCTCACGGGCGGCCGCACCTCGTAGGCGCGGTCGCGTTGGCGCGGTCGGTGCCGCGCCGATCGGATCCGGGCTCGGCTCAGCCCGCCGGTGTCGCCGGGAGGGTGGACCCGTACGCCGCGTTGAACGCGCTCAGGGCCGTGTCCGGGTCGCCCGGCGTCGACACCTGCACGTTGTTCTGGATCATCACGCCGCTGTCGTTGGCGTAGTTGAGCCCGGCACCGGTGTAGGTCGGCGTGCCGCTCGGGATGCTCGTGAGCACGCCGGCGTTGTCGAAGTCGCCGACGCCCGACGGCGCGTTGATCGCGTAGTGCGCCAGCGTGGCGATCTTGCCGTTGACCTCCGGCGCCTCCATGATCCATTCGGCCGAGGTGCCCGTGCCGGCGTACGCCTGGCTCGTCGAGTACGTCCAGCCCGCGCGTGGTGTCGGAGATCGTGATGTCCCAGACGTGCTCGGTGGTACCGCCGTGGCCGCCCCGGCCGAAGCGGCCCCCGCCGCCGACCGTCGTGGTCGCGGAGGTCTCGTAGATCTTGGCGCTCATGCGGTCACCGCCGGTGACGGCGTAGCTGCTCGGCAGCGCCGTCTCGGCCGCCGGGAGGATCTCCCACCACGCGTTGTAGTGCGCGGCACCGTTGTAGTAGTCCTCCTCGGTCCCGGTCTGGATGAGGTTGCTGTTGTTGAAGCCGTCGACGCCGATCCAGGCGGACGAGTACGTGGCCGACGACGACGCGGCGACGGTGGGCACCGTCCACGTCGACGAGACCCCGGCGAAGGTCCCGGTCTCGGCGTAGCCGGACCAGTTCGACGCGGCCCACGTGTTGCGTCACGCCCTGTGCCACCGCTGGTCCGCCCGGCTGCAGCCAGGTCACCGGGACGCGGGGCGGGTTCGAGATCGACGGTGCGGCGGTGGCGGCGGTGCTCGCCGCTCCCGTGCCGGCCGCAAAGACGACAAAGCTCCCCAACAGGGCGGCTGAGGACAGCGCGCCCAGCGCACGACGGAAATGTTTCATGGAATTCCCCCCTATGGCCTCGCTCGCGGCCATGTCGATTGGCGGTCATTTTAGGACCTCAACCCGAGTGAGCGGCAACGCTTGTTGCGAACAAAAGGACCTTCGGCAGGGGGGCTGTGGGGTCGGCCGCCTACCCGAGGCCGAGCGGATCGGGGGTCAGCACGCGATCGGTCGGGAGCGTGTGGCGGCGGCCGACCTCCCCACGGAGCCAGGCCCGTTGCGCGTCGATGGCAGCGACTCGCTCGGGCGGGACGCAGGCGGCGAGGTCGTCGAAGATCGCCGTGAGCTTGCGCGTCACCTGCGGCGACCTCGACCCGTACGAGCGCGACCTCGGTGAAGGCGAGCTCGACGAGGCGGTCCCACCCCGGCACGGGCACGATCAGGCGCACCGAGCCCTCGGCGTCGACGTAGACGCCCGACGGGTCGGGCCGGTTGGCGACGGCTCGCAGCACCCCGTGGAGCCGGTCGAGCGCCTGCACCGCGGTCGTGGGGTCGTTGATCGGCGGGCGAGAGCGCCCGGATCGCGATGTCGACCAGCTGGCGCACGCCGTAGTTGGGGTCCTGGTAGATGGTGCGGACGGCCGAGCTGTGCATCGCCCGGAGGATCTCGGAGGCGCCGGGCGGGGCGGAGGTGCCGCCGAGCACCTCGATCGATCTCGAAGCCCCGGGGGAGGAACGTGCCGACGGGCACGGTGAGGCGCAGCACGCACCCGTGCGCCGCGGCGAGCTGGACCAGGTGGTGGGCGTCGAGGCCGTCGAGCACGGCGTCGGCGTGGTCGAACCCGATTCGTTCGGTGACGGCGAGGTCCGCGGGTGGCGCCTCGGCGTCGACGTAGGACGCCGCCTCGGCGAACGTGTTCATGGCCGAGGGCAGCGTCTCGCGGAACACGGCCTCGATCACGTACGTCACGCGCATGGAGCGGACGGTCGAGTGCACGAAGAAGACGAACACGATGACCGACGCCATCACGAGCAGGTAGGCCAGGCCGACGGCGCCCTGGGGCACCGGTGTGCGGCCCCGCCGGACGTGCCGACGCGGGCCAACAGCGTGAGCGAGTACACGAACGTGGCGATGAACGTCGACAGCGCCAGCTTCGTCACCGGCTTGCGGACGAACGTGCGCAGGACCCGCGGCGAGTACTGGGTGCTCGCCATCTGGAGCGCGACCAGGGTGATGGAGAACACGACGCCGGTGAAGGTGAGCAACGCCGTGGCGATGGTCGCCAGCAACGTCCGGGCGTCGTCGAGGTTCGTGGGGAACAGGCCCTGATGGAACGTGAAACTGCTGCAGGTCCCGGGCCGCGAGGTCGCCACCCACCCAGGCGGCGATTGCGGCGATGGCGGGCCAGAACCAGAGCGACTCGCGCCGCAGCTCGCGGAGGTGGGCCCGGCGGGCGCCGCCGGGCTTGGGCACGCGTCCGGGCATCGGTCGGGTCAGGGGTGTCGGCCGTCACAGGTCGTCGTTCATCTCGTGCGGCCCTCGTCGCCCGAGGCTGGCCGCGGGAGCTGTCGCGAGCGCCACGATCGGATAGATGAGGACGGACAGCATGCCGGCGGCGATGAGCGCGGCGGCGATCTGCGGACTTCATCCGGTGCTCGTCGCACCCCGATGGTGGTGATCACGACGATCAGCGGGAGCCCGGTGGCGGACAGGATCGGTCAACGCCTTGAGCTGCGCCGAGTCGAGGACGCGGCGAAAGAAGACGAAGGTCGGGAGTCCCCGGGTGACGAGGAACAGCACCGTGAACAGCGGCACGAGCAGCAGTACCTTCGGCACGTGGATCAGCGCGTGCAGGTCGAAGTTGATGCCGCTCTCGATGAAGAAGATCGGGATGAGGAACCCGAAGCCGATCGCCTCGAGCTTGCTCGTGATCTGCTCGGTGTCCTCCCCTCGGATGAAGAGGCGCACCACGACGCCGGCGGCGAAGGCGCCCGAGGAGCACGTCGAGGCTCAGCTTGAGCGGCGAGCTACACGAGGAGCACGACCAGGGTCACCGAGATGCGGACCGGGAGCTGGGCCGACGAGTCCAGGTGGCGCCGGAGCATGGCGACGAGGCGGGGCGGGTGCACCTGGGTGGCCAGCAAGGCGGCCACCACGGCGACGACGACGAACACCGCCAGGAGGAGGAACGTCACGCGCGGGTCGCGGTCGGTCAGCACCACCGCCACCGCCACGATGGGCCCGAACTCACCGATCGCCCCGACCGACAGGATCGTCGGCCCGAACGACGTCTTCAGCACGCCGGCGTCGCGCAGGATCGGGAGCAGGGTGCCGAGCGCCGTCGTCGTCAGGCACAGCCCGACGACGACCGTGTCGATGACGAGCCCGGTGCCCTGCAGGATCGCGCCGACGCCCAGGGCGATCACGAGCGACGCCAGCCAGGACGTGACGGCCCTGCTCATGTGGCCCTCGCGCATCTTGCTGAGGTCGAGCTCGGTGCCGGCCAGGAACATCAGGTACGTCAGGCCGAGGTCCGACAGGGCCGTGACGATGCTGCTCGGATGCGTCAGCGCCAGGACGTAGGGCCCGATGACGATGCCGAGCACGATCACGATGACGACCTCGGGGATCGGGACGAAGCGACGCGACAGCGTCGGCGAGGATCGGCGCGAGGACCGCCGCGACCGCGATGAGCAGCAACGTCGGGACGGCCTGGGACACTGTCGCCCGTCTCCTCTCGCCGTGTCGCCTCGTCGTGTCGCCGCCCGTCGTGGCACGCCCCAGCCACCTCCGGGCCTCAACGCTAGGCCCGGTGAGTCGTGCGAAACGGTGATCGTCGCTGCTGCACGCCGGTTGACGACCTCGGGGCGCCGCGAGAGCATGGCGCCACTCTTCGGGATGGGGGTTGGGGTCTTGGTGGTGGTGCCGGCGATGCACACGCGGCGACATGCAGATGACCGGGCTCGTTCGTCAACCCGTCGTGGATGCCGCATTCGATCGGCGAGGCCGCCAAGGCGGGCGACGCCACGGCGGACGATCTGGTGTCGGGCCGCGCGTGGTCGCATCTGCTGGACGCGCTGGCCAAGGCGGCCGAGGTCGTCACGCACGAACTCGGTCGGCGCGCAACGCGGACGACCTCGCCGCCGGGTTTCGGCACCTGCTCGTCCTGCTGTCGCTCGGGGCCGACCAGGCGCTGCGCGCCGAGACCGACCCCGTGCTCGCCGTCAGCCCCTCCGGGCGTCGACAACGTCTACAAGTGGGGCATGGACTGCCCCGACTGCATCTACACGGGCGCGCCGCTCGCGGGGCGGCGAGACCTACCGCATCTGGGGCAACCGCGGCAGCGCCCGCTACGTCGGGCTGCAGTCGATGGCCGGCATGGCCTCCTCGGCCAACGTCCTGCTCGACGAGCTCGACCTCGGACCGGGCGGCGAGGTGGAGCTGACGCTCTCGACCGAGCGCCACGAGGGCAACTGGCTGCCGATCGCCGAGAACGCCACCAGTCCTCGTGGTGCGCCACTTCTTCTACGACTGGGACACCGAGGTGGCGTCGTCGCTGTCGATCGAGCGGGTGGGCGCGGTGGGAGTGGCCGGGGGGATCCGGGCCAGGGCGGCCGCCGGCGGATCCCGCGGGAGGTGGCGGCTCGCCAGCTGATCGCGATCGGCGACTTCGTGCTCGGCAACCTCGAGTTCTTCCTCCAGTTCTCCCGGCCCGAGACGCCGAACACGCTTCCTCCCGCCGCTCGACGGCACGGCCATGGGGGCGGCCGCCGAGAACCGCCCGGTCATCGGCTCGTTCGAGCTCGAGCCGGACGAGGCGTTGGTGGTGGAGGTGACGCCGCCCGACGGGCCTGTACTGGAGCTACTCGCTGGGGAACCCGTGGTGGGAGACGATCGACTACGCCCGGCACCAGAGCAGCCTGAACGGGCACCAGGCGGTGCGTCGATGACGACGGCCTGCTGCGCGTCGTCATCGCGCACGAGGACCCCGGCGTCGCGAACTGGCTCGACACGGCCGGGCACAGCGCCGGGCCCGGTGATCCTGCGCTGCGTGCGGACCGAGTCCGCGCCGGTCCCGACGACGCGGGTGCGTCCCGTTCGCCGATTTGGCGGCTGCGCTGCCGGCCGGGACGCGCCGGGTGACGCCCGGAGGAACGACGTGCGGTCATCGACGGCCCGGCGGCTCGCCGTGAGCAAGCGGTTCGCGCGATGACGCTGGATGCGGACTCGCTCGAGGCCGAGGCGCGGTCGAGCGACCGGCTCTCGAGACTTCGGCGACGGGTCGCACCGGGAGGGGCTCGAGCGCCTGACGGCGTCCATGAACACCGAAGGCGACCTGACGGAGGCCGGCGAGGTCATGCTGCGGATGCGCCTGGCCGGCGCTGCTGGCGTCACGGCTGCGGGTGGAGGACACCTACCGGGCCCATCCCGAGATCGACGACGAGCAGATCGAGGGGCCGGTCTTCGTCATCGGCCTGCCGCGCACCGGCACGACCGCGCTCAGCCAGCTCGTGGCGGCCGACCCACAGTTCCGCTCGTTGCGGCTGTGGGAGTCGTCGGACCCCTGTCCGCCGCCCGAGTCCGCCACCGAGCACACCGATCCGCGGATCGCGCAGACCGAGGCGGGCCTCGCAGATGATGAACGAGATGTTCCCGCTGATGGCAGTCGATGCACCACGAGGAGGCGACGGGACCGACCGAGTGCCAGGACCTGCTCGGCATGAGCTTTCGCACCGATGCACTTCGACGGGTTCGGCCACGGGTGCCGTCGTATCTGGCCTGGGTGACCGAGTGCGACATGGACGCCACCTACCGCTACCACCGCCGGGTGCTGCGGCTGCTGCAGTGGCACTGCCCGCCGCGGCTGTGGCACCTCAAGACGCCGGTGCACATGTTCGCGTTGGACTCGCTCCTCGCGGCCTATCCCGACGCCAAGTTCCTGTGGAGCCACCGCGACCCGGCCAAGGTGCTGGGGTCGGTCTGCAACCTGATCCACTACACGCGCAGCTGGGCCAGCGACCGCGACGACTCCTTGGAGCTCGGCGCGGAGCAGCTGGGCCGTTGGTCCGAGGCCATCACGCGGGCCATGGATTTCCGGGGCCGGGTCGGCGACGGACCGCTTCGCCGACCTGGCGTTCGCCGACCTGCAGAGCGATCCGGTCGGGGCGCTGGCCTGCGGCGTACGAACGGATCGGCCTCGGCTTCCCCGAAGGCTCCCGCGAGGCCGTGACGCGGTGGGCCGGCAACCACCAGCCGGGCGTCGCACGGGCAGCACGCCTACGAGCTGGCGCAGTTCGGGCTCGAGCGCCGACCAGGTGCACGAGACGCTTCGCCCGCTACATGGAGACGTACGATGCCGCGGCCTAGAGCCGGTCTGCCGCCGCGGAGGGAGGTTGAAGAGGTGGATCTCGGAATCGCCGACGCGACGGCGGTCGTCACCGGGGGCAGCAAGGGGATGGGGCGGGCCGTGGCCGAGATCCTGGCCACCGACGGCGCCCGGGTCGCCGTCATGGCGCGGGGCCGAGAGGCGCTCGACGAGACGGTGACGGCGTTGACGCGCGCTGGGCAGCCCCGACGCCGTCGGCCTCAGCGTCGACATGACGGACCCCGCGTCGATCGACGCCGCATTCGGCGAGGTCGAGCGACCGCTGGGGCGCCGCTGAACATCCTCGTCCACACGATCGGGCCCGGCGCCGCCCGCTTCGAGGACCTCGACGACAGCGGCTGGGACGCGGCGTTCGCGCTGGGCACGATGTCGGCGGTGCGGAGCGTGCGCTCGGCGGTGCCGCTGTTGCGGACGGCGGAGTGGGGACGCGTCGTGATCTTCTCGGCCCACTCGATCCAGCGTCAGAGCCCGAACCTCGTGGCGTACACCGCGTCCAAGGCGGCGGTGACGAGCCTCGCCAAGAACCTGGCCAAGTCGCTGGCGCCCGACGGCATCTTGGTGAACGCGGTGTGCCCGGGCTCGATCGTGACGGCGAGCTTCACCGAGGGCCTGCGCGACGATCTTCGCGGCCGAGAACCTCGACCCGGCCGACCCGTACGACGTGATGACCTGGATCGAGCGAGCACGTTCCACCACCCGGCCGACCTCGGGCCGGGCCGGCCTGCCCGACGAGGTGGCCTCGGTGACCGCCTACCTGGCCTCGCGGCGCAACGGCTACGTGACGGGCGCGTGCGTGAACGCGGACGGGGGCTCCGACTTCGTGTAGGGCGCATGTCGGCGTGTGGGGCCCGTCGGTCTGCCCCCATCACGTGCGGCGAGACGCGAGAATGACGCCCGATCCCAGGAGGTCCCTTGTCCATTCGAGCCGTCCTCTTCGACTTCGGAGGCGTCATTTCGTCGAGCCCGTTCGAGGCGTTCGCGCACCTCGAGGCGGAGCGCGGGCTCCCGCCCGACTTCATCCGCACCGTGAACGCCACGAACCCCGACACCAACGCCTGGGCGCGGCTCGAGCGCGGTGAGGTCGACCTCGAGACGTTCGGGCGGCTGTGGTCGGACGAGGCGCGCGCGCTCGGGCACGAACTGGACGGACGCCTCGTGCTCGAGAGGCTGGCCGGCGAGATTCGGCCGAAGATGGTCGACGCCATCCGGGCCTGCGGGACGAAGTACAAGACGGCGTGCCTGACGAACAACTTCACGCGGGCCGAGGCCGTCCTCTCCGACGAGGTGGCGTCGGTCTATGCGCTCTTCGACGCCGTCCTCGAGTCCCGGGTCCTCGGGCGTGCGCAAGCCGGACCCCCGCTTCTACGAGCTGGCGTGCGAGGCCCTCGGCGTGCGGCCCGACGAGTGCGTCTTCCTCGACGACCTCGGCGTCAACCTCAAGCCGGCCCGCGGCGCTCGGCATGCACACCATCAAGGTGACCGACCCGGACGTGGCGCTGGCCGAGCTCGAGGAGCTGGTGGGGATCCCGCTCACCGCCTGACCGACGGGGATCCGCAGTCCTCGCGATCCAATGGCACGCCGCGAGGGTCCGGAGCGCGTTGGAATCGGGCGCAAAGAGGATTGACGCCTACGGCCTGAGGAGATGTAACTGCCAGGGGTCCGGAATGCCCTTGAGCTCGTGGAGCCCCAGGTCCTCGAAGCTCAGACCGGAACCGACCGTCAGGTCCTTCACCGTCCGGGTCACCACCACCTGACCGGCGTCGGCCTCCGACATCACCCTGGCCGCCAGGTGCACGGCGATGCCGCCGATCTCCTCGCCGCGCACTTCGATCTCGCCGACGTGGACCCCGGCACGCACGTCGACACCCAATCCGCCGACCTCGTCGCACATCGCCTCGGCGCAGCGGACGCCGCGAGCCGGGCCGTCGAAGGTCGCCACCAGTCCGTCGCCGGTGCGATTGACCAGGTGGCCGCGGAATCGCGTCACCAGATTCCCCGTGATCGCATCGTGGGCGTCGAGGAACTCGCGCCAGCGCCGGTCACCCATCTCGGCGAGGGAGAGCGTCGAGGAGACCAGGTCGGTCAAGAGGATCGTGGCGAGCACGCGATTCTCGTCGACGATGGCGTGCGAGGTCGACGTCCAGAAAGGAGACCGCCGCCTCGGCGATGTCGGTCGTCGGCCCAGAAGAGGCAACCGGGGCCATCCAGCTCGACGAGCTCGGCCGACGGGAAGGTTCGACGCCAGGAATCTCCCGTGGCCGTTGCCGAAGCCCGGCGCGTCGTCGTGCGTCAGCAGCAGCACCGGTGCCTGGACCGACGGCAGGATGGCCCGGATGTCGAGCAACGCGATCTGGTCCCAGGCCTGGACCATCCACGAGCGCTCGACCGCCATGCGCTCGTAGCGGCCGCACCACATGCGCAGGTCTCTGTCCTCGAAGAGATCGGGTTGCAGCGACAGGAGGGACCCCTTGCCCCACCCGGTCCGGATCCCGTCGACGAAGAACTGCAGACCGGCTTCGTCCAGTCCGTGCGGATAGTCCGGCGACGACACGACCCGCGGAAATCCGTCCTGCAGGACGAGACGGCCGCAACGCTCGGGATGGGTGGCGGCGAAGAGCAGGGCCGTGTGCCGCCTGCGGTCGACGCCACCAGGTCGGCCCGCTCCGACTCGACGGCGTCGAGCACGGCGAGGAGGTCCTCGGCCGACTGCTCGACGACCCCCTGAAAATCCTCACTGCCGAACGCACGGCCGTCGGATGCCCCGTTCCCCCGCTTGTCGAACAGGATCAGTCGTCCCGATCGAAGCGAGGCGGCGCAGGAACCGCTCGATCTCGGGGAGCTCCCACATGAGGTCGATCGAATGCGACCAGTCAGTCAGGAACACCACGTCCCGATCGCCACTTCCCACCACCTGGTAGGCCACCCTCGCGCCATCGGGCGTGAAGGCGAAGGAAGTGCGAGGTTGCCACACCGCCACGCAACAACGGTAGCGAAAGTTCGTCTGGCACCGCACTCCCCGAGGGCCCGAGATTGCCTCGCAGGGGTCCCCGACCACTCGGGCCGATTGGAGTGACGGCCTCCGTGCGCGGCAAAGTCTCTGCCATGGTCGACACCAAGATCGAGGCTTCCCGGGACATCCTGGCCTCGCCCGAACTGGTCTACGCGGCGATCTCGGACGTGACCCGGATGGGCGAATGGTCCGAGGAATGCGTCGCCTGCGAATGGCACGAAGGGCTTCGACGGCCCGGTCGTCGGCGCCACCTTCGACGGCCACAACCGCAACGGGGACCTGGACTGGACGACCCAGGGCAAGGTGATCGAGGCGGAGCCGGGCCGCGCCTTCACGTTCGAGTGCTCGATGATGGACTTCCACTACTCGACGTGGGGCTACCGCATCGAGCCGACCGAGGCCGGCTGCCGGGTCACCGAGTGGAACCACGACCTGCGCCCCGAGTCGGTCCTGGAGTTCAGCACAGCAGGTCTCGGGGATCGAGGACCGCACGGAACGCAACCGTCAGACGATCAGCGTGACGCTCGAGCGTCTCGCCGCTGCCGTCGAAGGGGCGAACGCCTAGTTCCGACTGCCGGGATCTACGCCGCGTTGACCTGCTGGCATGACGTCGTCGGTGACCGTGCGGAGGTAGCGCCACGCGATCTCGGGCGGCAGTCCGCCGACGAGCGGGTGCAGCGCAGGGGCAGGCCCGACTTGATCATCTGCACCGCCTCGTCGACGCGGACGATGCGATGGGTGCGGTTCTCGGCGCGGAGCTCGTCCACCGTCGCCGCCGTCGTGATGCTCGCGACGTGCCGTTCGGCCCTCGTTGAGGCTGGCGTAGCTCGTCACGTCGTGCATCAGGTAGGGGCCGAGCTCTTCCCACGCTCGGTCCACGTCGTCGGCGACGAAGAGCGTCGTCGTCGTGTCGAGCGCCGGGATCATGCAGAACCCGGGTTCGTGGCCGTTGGCGCGCGCCGCCTCTCGTAGACCTGATCCAGCTCCGGGTCGCCCCCCTGCGCCATGAAGTCCAACCCGTAGCGACCGGCGCGAGTCGCAGCCGGCGACGCTGCCCCCGCCCCACGCCACCGACGGGCCGCCGGGTGTCAACGGGTGCGGGGTGACATGGATCCTCCGGCCGTCGTGCTCGAACGGCTCCCCCGTCTTGGCCTTCAGCAGAAGGGCGAGCGCATCGTCGGCGATGCGACCGCGGCGACCGAACTCGACCCCGTGTTGCTCGTACTCGTGCGGCACGTAGCCGATGGCGGCGACGTAGCTGACCCGGCCGCCGCTGATGATGTCGAGGACCGCCATGTCCTCGGCCAGCCGGATCGGCTGGTAGAGCGGCAACACCACGACCGCCACCGCGATGGGCAGCGTCGTCGTGCGGGCGGCGAGCGCCGTCGCCAGGATCAGCGGCGAGGGGAGATAGCCGTCGCTCATGGCGTGGTGCTCGCACACGACGGCGGCCAGGGCGCCGCGGCTCTCCCCCCAGGCGGCCATGTCGAGTGCCGCCGCATACAGGTCGGGTGCCGGAGCGCCCGCGGCGGGGGCTCGCATGTCGAATCGCATCAAGAACACCGACGGCTCCTTGTGGGACGGATTGGGCTTCGCAGCATGCCCGACGGTCTCGGGTCGTGTGCGAACAGCTTGGCCGTCTCGCCGGCCGCGAGGTCGGTCGAGCCCGGAGGGGTCGACGCGTTATCCGCCGGCCGACGCACTGAGCCGGCTGCCCTGGCTCGGCCCGCGAGGCGATCCGGCTCCCGAGTACCGGGACCACCAGGAAGAGCAGCCAGACGTACCGGGCCAGGCTGGTGTCGGTCCAGGCGAGCACGACGGCGATCGACACCACGACGACGGTGAGGTCGCCCGGACACGGCCGAGCCGCTCCTCGTAGCTCGAGCGCCTTTTGTCGACGACGAGGTGGTGGCTGATGGCGTAGACGTAGATCCACTGTGTCGAGAGGCTGAGCGCCAGCAGATTGATCGCGAAGAACGTGACCGAAAGCGGGTTGTCGGCAGTATCGACCCATGAGGTCGGACGTGAACGGCATGAGGGTCAGCGCGAGCAAAAAGCCAAAGTTGCGCCACGCCAGCCCTTCGCTGTGGCCCCGCATGGTGCGCAGGATCCGGTGGTGGACGAGCCAGAACTGCGCGATGACCACGAACGAGATGAGGTAGCTGGTCAGCTCGCCGCCGTCCACGTCGAGCGCGTGCCAGAGCGCCTTGGCGGAATCCACGTTCGGAGTCAGTTCGGGGACCCTGAGCTGCAGGACGAGCAGCGTCAGGGCGATGGCGACGACCCCGTCGGTCAGGGCGAGCAGCCGATCGATGTCGGGCATGTCCTCTTCGTCGGCGCCACGCGGGAACACCGGCATGGTCGTAGAGCTTCGCAGACGAGACGGCGCGTGGCGCGGAACGTGACGCGCCGGTGGCTACCTTTTTTCTAGCGCGTCGCGCAACGCGTCGAGCTGCTCGGGGACGACGCGCCACCACATCCAGCGCCCCCGCTTCTCGCCCGTGATGAGCCCGGCTTCGGCGAGCACCTTGGTGTGATGCGAGATCGTCGGCTGGCTCTTGCCCACGGGCTCCTCGAGGTTGCAGCTGCAGACCTCGCCCTCGCTCGCCACGATGGAGAGAAGACGGAGCCGCACGGGATCGCCGAGGGCGGCGAACACCTCAGCCAGGCGAGCGGACTCGGGTTCCGAGAGTGCCCGGTCGGAGATCGCAGGACAACAGACGGCAACGGAGCGGGTCGGCGCCGGGCGTGGACTCATCTTCCTCCTATTGACACCTATCGATACATCCTAGAGACTGCACGTATCGATATCAATCAATGCATGGAGGAACCCATGTCCCGGGTGCAGCTGGCCCTCAACGTCTCGGATCTCGACGACGCCATCGCCTTCTATTCCAAGCTCTTCGGATCGCAGCCCGCCAAGGTGCGGCCGGGGTACGCCAACTTCTCGATCGAACAACCTCCGCTCAAGCTCGTCCTGATCGAGGACGCCACGAGAGAGCCGGGGACCCTCAACCACCTCGGGGTCGAAGTGGAGACACGCGAGGAGGTCGGCGAGGCCGTGGCGCGTCTGGCGACCCAAGGTCTCCCGATCGCCGTCGAGGATGAGGTTGCCTGTTGCTACGCGCTGCAGGACAAGGTGTGGGTCGACGGACCGGGCGGAGAGCCCTGGGAGATCTACACCGTTCTCGCCGACGTCGAGATGCCGGGCGGCGAGCTCCGTCGGGCTGACGACGCCGCACCCGCATGCTGCGACACCGGGCCGGACGTGGCACCGCCGGCCGGCGCGTCCACCTGCTGCTGAGCGAAGCCGCACAGTCCGTCGTCGTGCGCTCCGACATCGTCCTGTGGCGCCGTCTGCTGGCCGAATTCGTCGGCAGCGCCTTCCTCGCCGCGATCGTCATCGGGTCCGGCATCGCGGCGCAGCAGCTCTCGCCCGGCAACACCGGCCTTCAGTTGTTCGAGAACGCGGCCGCGACGGCCGCGGGGCTCTTTGCCATCATCTTGATGTTCGGCCCCGTCTCGGGGGGCCACTTCAACCCGGTCGTCTCGTTCGTCGATGCCGCATTCGGCGGGATGTCCGTGCGCGACGCCGCCGCCTACCTGCCGGCGCAGGTCGCCGGGTGCGTGGGCGGAGCGATCGTGGCCAACGTCATGTTCTCCCGGGCCGCCGTGGAGATCTCGACGAAACACCGGGCGTCGCCGGCCCACTTCCTCTCGGAGATCGTTGCGACGCTCGGACTGCTGCTCGTGATCTTCGCGCTGGCCCGCTCGGGACGTTCCCGCATGGCGCCGGCTGCGGTCGGCGCCTACATCGGGGCGGCGTACTTCTTCACCAGTTCCACCAGCTTCGCCAATCCCGCCATCACCGTGGGGCGGACCTTCTCGAACACCTTCGCCGGGATCGCGCCCTCTTCCATCCCGAGTTTCGTCGGCGCGCAGGTCGTCGGAGCGGTGCTCGCCTTCGTTCTGATTCGAACGCTCTACCCCGACCTGACGCCGGACGAGGCGAGCGACGCGGTCTTCCCTCACGTCGAGGACGATCACGCTCCGGTTTCTGCCTCGGAGGCCTCATGAGCGAGCACACACCCGAGGTGTTGTTCTTGTGTGTCCACAACGCCGGCCGATCGCAGATGGCGGCCGCGCTGCTCGCGCGAGCGGCGCAGGGGCGGGTCGTCGTGCACTCGGCGGGGTCGGCCCCGGGTGAGACGCTGAATCCTGCGGTGGTCGACGCCATGGCCGAATGGGACATCGACATCTCGGGCGAACGCCCGAAGAGACTGACCGACGAGATGGCACGTGGTTCCGACGTGATCGTCACCATGGGCTGCGGCGACGCGTGCCCGGTGTACCCCGCCAAGCGGTATCTCGACTGGGAGCTGCCCGACCCCGCCGGCAAGACGCTGGCGGAAGTCCGCCCGATCCGCGACGAGATCGAACGGCGGGTGAAAGCACTGGTCGACGAGCTTCTCGCTGGCTGAAACGGAGACGGGACCCGCACCTCGACCGCGCCGAAGCGCAACCTCGACGTAGATCGCGTTGCACTCTTCCGGCCCGCCTTGGACCGGGACGGTCTCAGAAGCGAGCGTCTGACCCGCTGCACTAGATTCCGCGGCAACGCCCGACGAGCCACCCCGCCCGGGACCTGAATCCCTCGCGCTGGAGCGAACTATGAACCGATGCAGTGAAGACGCAGAGGAGCTGATTCACGCAGAATTTCCCGTTCCTTCGGCAACCTCCCCGCGCGACAAGCTGGTGCTTCTGGGGCTTCGGGAGATCGTTCGAGCCTGCCCGACCTATTCGTATGCGGAGATCGGCTCGTACCTCGGGGGCTCATTGACGCCGTTTCTCCGAGATCCGAAATGCGCCTCGATATTGTCGATCGACGAGCGCGGCCGGATCCAGCCGGACGAGAGAGGAAGGACGTACGACTACACCGGCATCAGCCACCAAACAATGCTGTCGACCCTGCAGAGTAAGGGTCTGACCGTCGACAAGATCGAAGTGTTCGACGGTTCGGTCTCGGGGTATTCGGGCGGGGATTCGCAGTATGACCTTCTCTTCATCGATGGTGAACACACCGACTGGGCCTGCTTCAGAGACTTCATCCATGGCATGCGGCTCACAAAAGAGGACGCGATCATTGCGTTCCACGACAGCACGCTGATTTGGAAATCACTGAGGCTGATCCAGGAATTCCTCAATTCGACCTGCGCTCGCTATGAGTTCCATAAGGCACAGGGATCAGAGGTTTCCTTTCTTCTCCTCGGGGACTATGCCTCGACGGACGTCTCCCAATTTGTTGAGCTCGACGGGGATCTCGAACAGTTCTATCTCGCTTCGGAATCGTTTCTCCTGCGGGGCACGCTGAGGAACCGAATCGCAACCCGGTCACTCGTGCAAGAGTTGCGGAGAAGGGCTACGAAGAACACTCGCAACCAGGTTCGGCGCGCCCGAAGTCGGGTTTCAAGCCCAATTCGGAGAGAGCGACTCCGCCCGTGAACCATGAGGCCTTCGATTCGCCCCTCTACCTCGGGGTGAACGCGGTGCTCGTGCGCTATGCGTCCGGGATCGACCGCCGAGACTGGGACCTCTTTCGCTCCTGTTTCACGCCGGACTGCGCCGTCGACTACGGACAGATCGGAGTATGGAGCGGGGTCGACGAGATCACGGCCTACATGATCGCCGTCCACGAGAACTGCGGCTACACGTTGCATCGCATCTCCAACGTCGACGTGGAGGCCCTTGGTGACGGCGCCCGGGCTCGGAGTTACGTCGACGCCGTGATCATGGGCCCGGACAATCGCGACGGCGTCCGAGCGCTCGGCTTCTACGACGACCGCCTCGTGCACTCGGAGCGCGCTGGATGGCAGATCGCCCGGAGGGACTTCACGACCGTCCATGTCGGCACGGTCGGTCACGGGGCGCCTCTCTGAACCTGGAGTCGCGGCCGAGTCAGCTGCTGGTGCGATAGTCCCCGAAGGCGCGGTCGCGTTCGTCGAGCGCCGCCGTCAGTCCTTGCTCCTGTGACTTGCGGACGAATTCCTGCAAGCTTTTTTGATGCGTGCCGAGGGCGCACAGCTCGGTCCCCACCCTGATGGCGGTCCGCAGGCCCATGACCTCCATCCCGCGGTGCACGATCCGCTTGTTGAGACGGACGATGTCGGGGGGCATCTGGGCTATCCGTTGAGCCTTCTCAACGACCGCCGCCTCGAGCTCGTCGGGCGGAAACGCGGCGTTGGCCCATCCGTACTCCACCGCTTCGGTACCGGAGACCGAGTCTCCGGTGAGCATCATCTCCATCGCCTTGCGAGGTCCGACGAACCAGGCATGGAAGTGCATGTCAGGGACACCGAAGCGCACCGCCGGATAGCCCATCTGTGCGTCGGTGGCCATGTAGACGAGGTCACAACACGTGGCGAGCTCGCTCCCTCCGGCCAGGCAGTACCCGTGCACCTGGGCGATCACGGGCTTGGCGAGGTCCCAGATGCTCATCCATCCCTCGGTCACGTGCCGTGGCCACTGCCCTTCCCCCTCCGCCGTATAGAAGGGCATCTCGTGGCCCACGTTGCCGCCGGCGAGGTCGTAGCCGGCGGAGAAGGAACTCCCCGCGCCGCGAACGATCTGGACGCGTACCTCGGGGTCGGCATCTCCTTCCCGCAGCGCCTGCAGGAGCTGTCCACGCAGCGGGTGGTTGAGCGCGTTGCGCTTGTCGGGGCGGTTCAATGTGATCCGTCTCACCCCGGGCGACGGGTCGTCTAGCTCAATTACGTCGTACTCGGAGTAGTGGATGCTGTCGAACATCTCGTGAGTGTAGGACGGCCAGAGATTTGGACGCCCTCAAGCAGTCGCGGCCAACTCGCGAGCCGACCGCAGTAACGCATCGTTCGGGTTCTCGGGCAGTTCCGTCAGGGGCTCGGCAATCTCGCGCACGGTGGGGCCGCAGGAGATCGGCTGCTGGTCGCAACGCGCCGAGGTCGAAGCCGTAGACGCCTGCGGCGTTCTCACCGACGAACTGTTGGATCTGCTCGGGGGTGAGGCCACTGACCACTTGGCGCAAGTGCTCACGGGTAGAACGGCTCCGTGCCCTCTTCGTGGGGATAGTCGCTGCCCCACATCACGCGGTCGAGACCCACCGGGCCGAGCGCCGCCGAGATGTCGGAAGGTCCCGGCTGGCTGACCCCGAGAAAGCAATTCTGCTTGAAGTACTCCGTGGCCGATCGGGGCGGCACCGCCTCCCCGTCGAACCGCATCTCGCCGGCTCTGCCTCGCCGCAACCTGGCCATCACGCCATCGAGGTGTTTGAGGAGGTCGGGGGCCCACGAGCATCCCGCCTCGGTCAGTACGAAGGTGAGATTCGGGAACCGTTCGAAGACGCCGCCGACGATCATGTACACGAGGGGCCGCTGGGAATAGAAGATCATCTCGAGCAGGTGGACGGTGGGCATGGCCGGCGCAGGTGGGTAGGCCGGGCTGCCGAGTCCACTGTGCGTGTTGACGGGCATGCCGAGTTCCTCGCACACCTGCCACAGCGGGTCGTAGTACGGGTCGTAGAGCGGACGTAGCCAGTCGCACGTCGGCGGGACGGAGCCGATGAGCACCCCACCCCGCAGGCCGTTGTCCTTGCACCACACCACGTCCGCGATGGCGTCATCGAGGTCGTTCAGAAAGATCTGTCCGATTCCCGCCCGGGCTTCGGGTTTCTGCGAGACGAAGTCGGCCATCCATCGGTTGTGCGCCTGTACGCCCGCGTGCCGCAGCACGTACTCCTCGGGACGAGGCGGCGGCGCAAACAACACGAAGCTCGGGAAGAACGGCGGCACCGTGTTCGGGAAGATGACCTCGGCGACCACGCCGTCCGCATTCTGCTGCGCGTCCCGCAACTCACCGTCCCAGTTGCGCGTTCGGAGGCTCGTGTCCTTCAGGTCCTTGAACGGGTTCTTGTATCGACCACGCCAAGCATCGAACTCGTCACGAAATTTCGGTTCGAGAAAGCCTCGATACTGCTCATGACTTCCGCCTGCATGCGCGTCCGCCGTGATGATGACGTAATGCTCGTCGGGTTTCGTTGGACCTGCCTCCCCGTGCGTTCAACGGCGACGATGGCCATCGTAGCGAGAGCGTCCCAGGGAGCAGTGAGCCAAGACTCGGGCCCGGGGGGCAGAATAGGTGCTGCGCCGGTGGCCGAGGGGAGGGAAAAGGGGTGAGCGATACCGACAATGCACCCACACTCGTGGCCGCCAGGCACGATCTTGCGGCCACGGCCGCCGAGCGCCGCGAGATGGGACGGCAGGCCCGGGTACTGACGCCCCGGGCCGATCTGGGTGAATGGGACGAGCGCAACCGCGGGCACGACCCCATCGACCGGATCCTGGCTCAGAACGACATTCGGCTGCCCGAGCTCGCCCCACTCCGGCACCAGCGCATGTCGGTCTCGCCATGGAACTTCTACCGGGGCGCGGCCGCCGTCATGGCCGCCGACCTGGCCTCCCGGCCGCACAGCCGGATCGAAGTTCAGCTCTGCGGCGACGCGCACGTCCTGAACTTCGGGCTCTGGGCCACGCCGGAGCGCAATCTCAACTTCGACCTGCGCGACTTCGACGAAACCCTGCCCGGGCCGTTCGAGTGGGACGTGGCCCGCCTCGCCGCCAGCCTGGTGGTTGCCGCAAGGGACAACGGCGTGAAGCAAAGTAAGTCAGATGCCGCTGTCACGGCGACGGTTGACGCCTACCGCAGACGGATGCGGTACTACGCCTCTTTGCCGATCCTTGACATCTGGTACGAGGGCACACGTTTCGACCGGTTCATCGACTACTTCGAACCCGCTGACCGCGGTCAGGTGAAGGTGCAGTTCGAAAAGGGGAAGGAAACGCGGACGAGTCGCGGGGCCTTCGCCAAGCTCACGACGGATCGGCGCGGGCGGGCGCGCATCACGGCGCAACCCCCCATGCGCGTGAGGCTCGACGACGATCAGCAGGGCGACATCGTCGAGGGCCTGCTCGGCGGGTATCGCCTCACGCTCCAGGAGGATCGTCGCAGGCTCTTCGACCGATTCATCCCCGTGGACATCGTCCGCCAGGTGGTTGGAGTCGGCAGCGTCGGCATGGTGGTGTATCTCGTGCTCCTCGAGGGCAGCTCGACGCGCGATCCACTCTTCTTGCAGTGCAAGCAGGCCGGCCCTTCCGTGTACGAGTCGTTCACGTACTCCAGCGAGCACGACAATCACGGCGCCCGGGTCGTTGCCGGCAAGCGCATGGTGCAGAGCGCGACCGACATCTTCGTGGGCTGGGGTTCACTGGAGGGTCGCGACTTCTACGTTCGTCAGTACCGTGACATGAAGCTCATCCCCACCACCAACCTGATCGCGCCGGTCCTGGTCGAGTTCGGTGTCGCCTGCGGCAACACACTGGCCCGGGCGCACGCCCGCTCCGGCGACCCCGTGGCCATCGACGCGTACATGGGAAAGAACGACGTGTTCACCAAGGCCATGCGCAATTTCGCCCGGCGCTACGCCGATCAGAACGAGCGTGACCACGCAGCGCTGATAGCGGCCATCCGCCGCGGCAAGGTGGAGAGCATTCTCGATTGAAGCTCACCTGATCTCTCCCGAAGCGGGCCGATCGGGAACGTTGCAGGTCTAATGGGTGCTCGTGATCCTTGGCAGGACGACACGCATTGCATCTTCGGCCTTACGGAGCGGTGCGCGCGGAACGTAGATCAGGATGACCGCGATGTAGTCGCCATCCTTGATGGAACTGAGGGTGCCACCTTCTCCGCGAAGGTCGGATTGCGTCCAGGGCAGCCACACCGTGAGGCCCCGGTCGATCGCCAGTACATGGCCTCCGGGGTCTGCCGTCGCCGCGATCGCTTGCACCCTTACGGAAGGCGCCTTGCTGAGAGTTGCATTGACGATCACCCGGATCTGGCTCCGTGATGAGCTCGCGCTGAAGCGACATTGCGAGTAGGTGGGATCCGGTGCTGTGGTGGGAGAGACGGGAAAGCCCAGATCCGTGAACGCCTCGCTCGATGCAGGTGACCCGAGCAGCTGGCTCGCCTCGTTGACGGACAGGAGGCTGCACGCATTTGGTGCGGCGGGCGCGATGACTGCGGCTCCCGCCGTTAGGAAAGCTCCGCTCGGTTGCACGGTCAGGGCCGTAGCGACGATCGCGGCGAATACGCTGACACCGACTCGGGTCCGACTCAGCATCCTCAAAATCTACGGCAGTGGGCGCTGAGGTGTGTGCGCTGAGGTGTATGCGCTGAGGGACTCGAACCTCCGACCTGCTGGTTGTAAGCCAGGTCGGGCTGAGCGCTGTGCTACCCGCCGAAACGGCAGGTCACCGGTGAGCCAATTCATATAACTAGTAGGTGTAGCTGGCTCTAGTTCGTTAACTCGATTTCGCGCTCTTTGGCGTTCGCAGAAGCAAGCACTCGACAGGCGAAGGTGCGGAGGAGTGTGCCCGCAAAAGTCGCCGCCGGCACCGGACTTCAATCCGTGCGGCGGTTGCGCCCTGAGGCTGTCCGGATCGGGCCGTTCCCGGCCAGTTGGCTCCTAGCTACCTTCCGGCCCCGAAGTTGCGTCATGAGCGCTCGAAGGTTCGATCATCGCCAGGCGACTCTCGCTCGGCGGCTAAGGCATCACGCCGTCTAAATCTCGGTGACCGCGAATACTTGCCAAAGGTTCGGGACGCCCTTGAGCTCCTGTTCCCCTCGGTCCACGAAGTCGATGCCAGAACCGGCCACCAAATCGACGACCGTTCGAGACACAACGATCTCGTCGGCATTGGCCAGTGAGGACACGCGACTTGCAATGTGGACGGCGATTCCGGCGATGTCGTCGTCTGGCCGTAGCTCAATTTCGCCGGTATGCAGGCCGGCTCGAACGTTGATCCCGAGGGGGTGGACGGCTTCCTGAATGGACCGGGCGCACCTGATCGCTCGGGCGGGGCCATCGAAGGTGGCGACCAGGCCGTCTCCCGTCGTCTTGACCCTACGACCACGGAAGCGATCGATCTTTTGAGCGGCCACGCGGTCGTGGCGCTCGAGGACTTCCGACCAGCGTTGGTCGCCCATTTCGGCCAGCCGGGTCGTCGAACTGACGATGTCAGTGAACAGAACGGTGGCCAGAACGCGATCAAAGACTTGCGTTGGTCGGACGCCTGTCACAAATGTCTGGATCTCCTCAAGAGGCCCGTTGAGATCGCCAGCCGTGATTTCCCAATCATCCCCAGGCAATTCAAGGAAGGTGGCCCCTGGGATGCGGTCCGCGACGTCCTTGGATTGCGCAGCCGGGAGCATGTCCCCTCCACCTCTGTGGAGCACGAGGACAGGTACCTGGACGGTGGGTAGGACGTCCCGGATGTCGGTCAAGGCTTGAGCTCGCAATGCTCGGGCCGCTGCGCCCGGGCTCACGGCGGATGCGACGTAGCGCTCCCTGAAGCGAGCGATTTCCTCGTCTCCCGCAAAACTCGGAGCAAGCGCGTCGAGGTAGGACACGCCGAGAGTTCCGTCTTCAATGGCTGAGGTCCACCATGCGTACGTCTCCTCGTCCCAACCGAAGGGATAGTCGTCGGAACGCAATACGCGGGCAGGAGGCGACCAGGCGATTACGCCCGCACATCGGTCCGGGTGGAGTGCGGCGAACAGCAGGCAGAAACTGCCCGCCTGCCCGATGCCGAATAGATAAGGACTTTCTGAACCGACTGAGTCGAGCACGGCAAGCAAGTCCTCCACCTCCTCTTCGAGGGTCGGCAGTTCACTGGTTCGATCCGAAAGTCCGCTGCCACGCCGGTCAATGCGGATGGTGCGGGAGAACGTGGCCATGCGACGGGTGATTTCATTCCCGTGGGGACTCTGCCAATCCATCTCCAGGTGGGAGAAGGTGGGGCAGGTGAACACTAGATCGGGGGGGCCGTCGCCGAAGAGCTGATAGGCGATGTGGAGATCGCCTGAGCGCGCATATTTGGTGCTGGGGGTTTCCGCCACGGGACCACTCCTGCCCGTCCTGACCACAACGGGTCCGGACACGGGAAACAGTACCGGGATGAGCCGCACCGCAGAATCAGACGGACTCCCTCGAGTCGCATCCTCGAGAGGATCATTCAAAAAAGGGGTTCCAATCCCCGAGATCGGTGGGACAACTTGCCACCGCCATGATGCCCTGCCATTCAGGTACCGGCGCGGCCCTGCTGCACACGTACGAGAGATTGCGGGCCGGGTAGCCAGAAAGGGCCGTTCCAGGGCCGGCAACGCCGGCGAGCACTTCGCGTCGTGCGCCTCCCAGCTGAATCTTGCTCTCGACCGCGGTGCTCATGGCTACACGGTGCCACATCAGGCATTAGCCCAGGTGAGTGGGCGCTGAGGGACTCGAACCCCCGACCTGCTGGTTGTAAGCCAGCTGCTCTAACCAACTGAGCTAAGCGCCCGAGCGCTCCAGCGCCAGGGGGCAATCATTGCCGATCCCCGGCCGCCTCCCCGACTCCGGCGGGAATGGGCGGCCGCACCGCCGTCAGGCGGCTCCCGCCACGCCCGAGCGGTCCAAGGTGAGCTGCCCGGTGTTCGAGTCCAAGTCGAAGAGCTCGCCGTAGCGGCCCCAGTCGACCGCGATGCGGAGTTGCTCCCGGGCCTCGTCCTCGGAGAAGCCGCGCCGCAAGAGGTCGAGGAAGAACGTGTCGCCGAGCGTGCCGTCCTTCGTCGCCTCGAGGCCCCGGCAGATCGCCCGCACCAGTGGCGCGCGCTCGCGGGCGCGGCGGGCGAAGATCTCCTTCGACTCGAGGATGTCCGCCGCCACGAACGTCTTGCCGTCTTCGGTGATCTCGAGGTCGGCGTCGTCCACCATGGCCAGGCCGAGCAGTTGCGCCGCGTCGACGATCGGCAGCAGGTCGTCGACCTCGAACGTGAGCTCGCTCGCCAGGTCGGGCAGGTCCTCGCGGCCGCCGTGGGCCTCGAGGATCTCGAGCAGGCCCGACATCCCGCCCGCCGTCGCCTGCGGCAGCGGGGTGTCGATCGGCGAGCCCCTCACCCGGCGACGCCACCGTCCACACGTGCGCTGGCGCCCGGGTGTCGCCGCCGGTCATGAACACGTAGATCTCGTCGACCAGCGCGGCGAAATTCGGGTCGTGGCGGTCGCGCGGCTGGGGCAGCAGGCACGGGATCTCGGCGCGGATCCGGCCCGGGTTGGCCCCGAGCACGAAGATGCGGTCCGCCAGGATTACCGCCTCTTCGATGTTGTGCGTCACGATCAGCATCGACTTCGTCGGGAAGTCGTGGTCGTGCCAGAGCCGCAACAGCTCGGCCCGCAGGTTCTGCGCGGTGAGCACGTCGAGGGCGGAGAAGGGCTCGTCCATGAGCGGCGCGTCGGGCTCGACGACCAGCGCGCGGGCGAAGCCGACCCGCTGACGCATCCCGCCCGAGCTCCTTGGGGTAGGCCGACTCGAACCCGTCCAGGCCGATCGTGTCGATGGCGCGCTCGGCGCGGATGTGGCGCTCCTTGGGCTCGACACCGAGCGCCTCGAGCCCGATCTCGACGTTCTGCTGCACGGTCAGCCACGGCAGCAGGGCGAAACTCTGGAAGACCATGGCGACGCCGGGGTTGGCGCCGTCGAGCAGCTTGGCCCCGGTACTTGATCTCGCCGCTCGTGGGGGCGATCAGCCCCGCGATGCAGCGCAACAGCGTGCTCTTGCCGGATCCGCTGCGGCCCAGCGAGCGCGACGATCTCGCCCTCGTGCAGCGTCAGCGAGATGTCGTCGAGCACCGGCAGCGGGCTGCCGTCGGGCGACGTGAACGTCTTGTCGACGTGCGACACCTCGATGATGGCCTCGTGGCCCTTGGTGGCGCTCATGCTCATCGAGGCTCACTCTGCAACGGATCGGGGGGATGGTCAATGTGGTCGGCCGCCTCACATCGAGAACCTCGACTCGGCGGCGTGGTAGAGCCGGCGCCAGAACAGGCGGTTGGCCGTCACGACGAACAGCTCATTACGATGGCGCCGGCGATCAGCACGGCGAACTTGCCGTCGTTGGACAGCGACCGAGATGTAGTTGCCCAGGCCGTACGCGTTGAGCGTCTGGTGGTGCCAGGCCACCAACTCGGCCGCGATCGACGCGTTCCAGGCGGCGCCCGCCGCCGTGATGCCGCCGGTCACGTAGGCCGGGAACACCGCCGGCAGGATCACCTGGCGCCAGCGCTGGCGGCGCGTGAGGCGCATCATCGTCATCATCTCGACCATGTCGTTGGGGATGGCGCTGGCGCCCGCGATGACGTTGAAGAGGATGTACCACTGCGCGCCGAGCGCCATCAGCAGGATCGCGCCGATGTTCAGCGAGAGGCCGACCGCGATGAAGATCGCCGTGATGAACGGGAAGAGGAGGATGGCCGGGAAGCTCGCCAGGACCTGGACGACCGGCTGGGCGTAGCGCGACAGCTTCGGGCTCATGCCGATCTTGACACCGACCGGCACCCAGATCAGCGTCGAGACGATCAGCAGCACGACGACCCGACCGAACGTGGCGAAGCCCATCGCCACGATCGTGGGGAGGTGCGAGAAGCCGAGCTTGGCGTTCAGGTACACGACGACGTCGGCGATCACGAAGGCGGCCACGGCGAAGATGACGCCCCAGAAGACGAAGTCGCCCCAGCGGCGCCGGCGCTCGTCCTGGTGCAGCGGGTACTCGGCCAACCCGAAGGGACGGGTGACGCGGTCGAGGAGGCGCCCGACGGGCGAGAGACCCCTCCCGAGCAGCCCGGGGATGGGCCGACCGCCGCAGGAAGTTGAGGACGATGCTCTCTCGGCCTGTCGGTCGCCCTCCGAGGTCTCGAGGCGGAAGCGGTCCCACACCACGCCACGAGCGGCCGGAAGACGAAGAAGTTCGTGCCGACGACGAGGATCACCACGGTGACGATGGCAATGGCCACCTTGGAATGACGAGCCCTCGGCCGCGGCCGCGCCCATGTAGCTCCCGATGCCGGGCAGGACCTCGTTGATCCTGCTCCTGCCGCCGACTGAACACCGTCACGGCCTCGGGACGTGGTGAGGAAGAACCAGCCCCCGCCCATCGACATCATCATGTTCCAGACCAGGCCGATCATGGAACTCGGCACGTCGAGCTTCCAAAACCGCTGCCACTTCGTCAGGCGGTAGACGCGCGCCGTCTCGCTCAGTTGCCGAGGGCTGGGTGATGAGCGAGTGGTAGAAGCTGAACGTCATGTTCCAGGCCTGCGACGTGAAGATGACGAAGATCGAGGCCAGCTTGAGGCCGATGATGTTGTTGGGGAACAGCCG
>CAWGCO010000004.1:0-709453 GCA_963821105.1 uncultured Acidimicrobiaceae bacterium | reverse complement strand
CCCAGGCGACGTCGCAGAACGAGAAGCTGACCTTCACCCTCCAGCAGGCCAAGGAGCAACTGGCCGCGCTCCGCGAGGAGGTGGAGAAGCTCACCCAGCCCCCGGCGGCCTACGGCACGTTCCTCGGGGTCAACGAGGACGGCACGATCGACGTCTTCTCCTCGGGGCGCAAGATGCGGGTCAGCCTGCATCCCGACATCGACCCCGGGCAGATCAAGAAGGGCAACGAGGTCGTCCTGAACGAGAGCCTCAACGTCGTGCTCGTGCGAGAGGGCGAGCTCGCCGGCGAGGTCGTGACGCTCAAGGAGCAGCTCGAGGACCGCAAGCGCTGCATCATCTACGCACGGGCGGACGAGGAGCGGGTGGCCGAGCTGTCCGAGGACATGCTGGGCGTGCGCCTGCGGGCCGGCGACTCCCTGCTGCTCGACGTGCGGACGCAGCTGCTGATCGAGAAGCTGCCCAAGCTCGAGAGCGAGGAACTCGTCCTCGAGGAGGTCCCCGACATCACGTACGCGGACGTCGGCGGCCTCGACACGCAGATCGAGGCGATCACCGACGCCGTCGAGCTGCCGTACATGCACCGCGAGCTCTTCGCCAAGTACTCCCTGCCGGCGCCCAAGGGCATCTTGTTGTACGGCCCGCCGGGGTGCGGCAAGACCCTGATCGCCAAGGCCGTGGCGAACTCGTTGGCCAAGAAGGTGGCCGAGAAGACCGGCAACGACAACGTGCGGTCGTTCTTCTTGAACATCAAGGGCCCCGAGTTGCTCAACAAGTACGTCGGCGAGACCGAGCGCCAGATCCGCCAGGTCTTCCAGCGGGCCCGGGAGAAGGCGGACGAGGGCATGCCCGTCATCGTCTTCTTCGACGAGATGGAGTCGCTGTTCCGCACCCGGGGGACCGGGATCTCCTCGGACATGGAGTCCACGATCGTGCCCCAGCTGCTGGCCGAGATCGACGGCGTCGAGTCGCTGCGTGACGTCATCGTGATCGGGGCGTCGAACCGCGAGGACCTGATCGACCCGGCCATCCTGCGGCCGGGCCGCCTGGACGTGAAGATCAAGATCGAGCGCCCCGACGAGGAGGCGGCCGGGCAGATCTTCAGCCGCTACCTGAAGACGTCGGTGCCGCTGGACACCGGGGAGGTGGCCCGGCTCGGCGGGGGCGACCCCGAGAAGGCCGTGCAGGCGATGATCGAGCAGACGGTCGCCGAGATGTCCGCGAGGACGACGAGAACCGCTTCTTGGAGGTCACGTACCAGAACGGCGACAAGGAGATCCTCTACTACCTGGACTTCACGTCGGGCGCCATGATCGAGAACATCGTGCGGCGGGCGAAGAAGCTCGCCCTCAAGCAGAGATCGCCGGCGAGGCCGGCGGCATCCGCACCTCCGACATGGTGGAGTCGATCCGCCAGGAGTACAAGGAGAACGAGGACCTGCCCAACACGACCAACCCCGACGACTGGGCGCGGATCTCGGGCAAGAAGGGCGAGCGCATCGTCTACGTCCGCACGCTCCTGACCGAGGACCGCGAGGTCCACGGCGGGCGGTCCATCGAGCGAGTCGGGACCGGCCAATACCTCTAAGGCGGGTCCGCCCTGCGGTGTATACGACCTCGGCCTAAAGTTTTGGCGCAACTTTTCCACTTTCGACTCAATTTCGTCGAAATTTCCACTGGACCTAAACAAGGTCGCCCCGAAGTTCGAGGTCTTCGGCCAATACACGGGGAATTGGGCCAGGAGGTGTTCGGCCTGCACCCCTGGGAGTTAGGGTCGCGCCGTGGCCACCATCAAGGTCTGCGGCATCGAGACCGAGTACGGATCCATTCGCCCGGCCCGGAGCAGAACCCGATCGCCGCGTCGTCGGTCCTGGTCAACGCGTACGCCGCCGACGTGGAGCAGCAGATCGGCTGGGACTTCGAGGACGAGACGCCCGGCAACGACGCCCGGGGCTTCGCCCGGGAGGGCTCGCTGGCGCCGATGGTCGAGACGCACCTGGCCAACACGGTGCTGACGAACGGCGCGCGCTTCTACGTCGACCACGCCCACCCCGAGTACTCGAGCCCCGAGTGCCTGACGCCGCTGGAGTGCCTCGTCTACGACAAGGCCGGCGAGGAGATCATGCGGCGCTCGATGGTGGCGGCGGGTCTGCGCATCCCCGACCAGCCGGCCCCGATCGTCTACAAGAACAACTCCGACGGCAAGGGCAACTCCTACGGCTGCCACGAGAACTACATGATGGACCGCGCCGTGCCGTTCGCCAAGGTGATCGACGGCGTGGTGCCCCACTTCGTGTCGCGCACGGTGTTCACCGGGTCGGGCAAGGTCGGGGTCGAGACGCCCGCGCTCGATGCGGACTCGATCGAGTACCAGATCTCCCAGCGGGCCGAGTTCTTCGAGGAGATCGTCGGGCTCGAGACGACGCTCAAGCGACCGATCGTCAACACGCGCGACGAGCCGCACGCCGACCCCAAGCGCTTCCGCCGCCTGCACGTGATCGTGGGCGACGCCAACCTGTCGGAGGTCGCGACGTTCTTGAAGGTGGGGACGACGGCGATCGTCCTGTCGATGGTCGAGGACGAGGCGGGCCCGACCCGGGACCTCTCCCTGTCGGACCCGGTGCGGGCGCTGCACCAGGTGTCGGCCGACCTCTCGTTGTCGCGTCCCTGGCGCTGACCGACGGCTCGAGCGCCACGGCGCTGGAGCTGCAGTGGGAGATCTTCGGCGCGGCGCGCAAGTACGCCGAGGAGCGCGGCCTCGAGTCCCTCGGCGACGACGGCACGGTGGGCGCCCTGGTCATGGAGCACTGGGAGAGCGTGCTCAGCGGGCTCGAGTCCGACGTGGCCGGGCTGTCGGACACGCTCGACTGGGTGGCCAAGCGCGAGCTCCTCTTGGCGTACATGGACCGCCACTCGTGCGGATGGAAGGACCCGCGGGTTGCCGCACTGGCGTTGCAGTACCACGACCTGCGCCCGGACAAGTCGGTCTTCATGCGCCTGGACATGAAGACGCTGGCCGACCCGGCCGAGGTACAGCGGGCCGTGACCGAGCCACCGAAGGGGACGCGGGCGTGGTTCCGGGGGAAGTGCCTGGCCCGCTGGCCCGAGGCCGTGGTGACCGCCAACTGGGATTCGCTCGTGTTCGACGTCGGCGCCGACCCGTTGCGGCGCGTCCCTATGATGGACCCCCTGAAGGGGACAGCCGAGCACACCGCAGAGTTACTGGCACAAAGCACAGGGCCCGCGGACCTGCTCAATAGGCTCAACTCCTAGGCGAACGAGTCGAGATCTCTCAAGAGGATTGGCGATGGCAGAACAGGAACAGAAACGGAAGGGCTCAGGGTCCCGGACCACCGAGACCGACACCGAAGTCGAAGAGGCCGCCCCGGCCACGTCGGAACGGGGCGAGAAGATCAAGGCCGAGCTCGACGATCTCCTCGACGAGATCGACGAGGTGCTCGAGGACAACGCGGAGGAGTTCGTCCGCAACTACGTGCAAAAGGGCGGACAGTAGTCCTCGGTGGCCCTTCCCCTCTTTCCCCCGGAGCGTGATCCGGGTCCTGACTTCGTCGGCCTCCTGCGCCTGACGGCCGACCGGCCCGAGACGGGCCGCCACGGCGGTGGTGGCGCGGGCGTCGTCGGCGGCGGCGGGTTCGACGAGCGCACCTTCGGCGTCCCCCACGGCACGACCGTGGTGGCGCTGCGCGTCGCCGACGGCGTCATCATGGCGGGCGACCGCCGGGCCACGGCGGGCAACATCATCGCCCACCACGCCATGGAGAAGGTCTTCCCGGCGGACCGGCACTCGGCCGTCGCCATCGCCGGCTCGGCCGGGGTGGCGATCGAGATGGTCCGTCTCTTCCAGGTGCAGCTCGAGCACTACGAGAAGGTGGAGGGCTCGACGCTGTCGCTGGAGGGCAAGGCGAACCAGCTGGCCGGGATGGTGCGGTCCAACCTGCCGATGGCGATGCAGGGCCTCGCCGTGGTGCCGCTCTTCGCCGGCTACGACCGGGCGCGGGCACGGGGCGCATCTTCAACTACGACGTCACGGGCGGGCGCTACGAGGACACCGACTTCCAGGCCACCGGCTCGGGTGGGCGCGACGCCCGCAACACGGTGAAGCTGGGCTGGCGCGAGAACATGCCGCTCGACGAGGGCCTGAACCTGGCGATCCGCGCCTTGTGGGACGCGGCGGACGAGGACTCGGCCACCGGCGGGCCCGACCCCATCCGGGGGATCTACCCGATCGTGGCCGTCGTCGACGCCACGGGCTACCGCGAGGTGCCCGAGCCCGATGTGGCGGAGCGCTTCGGCGCCCTGGCGACCCGGCTGCAGGCGGAGCGTGCACGATGAGCATGCCGTTCTACGTGGCGCCCGAGCAGGTCATGAAGGACCGGGCCGAGTACGCCCAGAAGGGCATCGCCCGGGGCCGCTCGCTGGTCGCCACGACGTACGACCTCGGCATCGCCATGGTGGCCGAGAACCCCTCTCGCTCGCTGCACAAGATCAGCGAGATCTACGACCGCATCGCCTTCGGCGGGGTCGGCAAGTACAACGAATACGACCAGCTGCGCGTGGCGGGCATCCGCCACGCCGACACCAAGGGCTTCGCCTTCAGCCGCGAGGACGTGGACGCACGGTCGCTGGCCAACCTGTACGCGCAGTACCTCGGCAACGTGTTCACCCACGAGATGAAGCCGCTCGAGGTCGAGGTCCTGGTCGCCGAGCTCGCCCACGACGGCAAGCAGCTGTACCACATCGCCTACGAAGGCACGATCACCGACCAGGACCGCTTCGCCGTCCTCGGCGGCGAAGCCGAGAGCATCACCGAGCGGATCACCGCCGCGTGGCAGGCCGACTGGGACCTGGCCACGGCGATGAAGGCGGCCACGGCGGCGCTCTCCGGCCCCGACCGCACCCTGGGCGCCGGCGACCTGGAGGCGGCCGTCCTGAGCCCGGGAAACGGGCGGCGGACCTTCCGGCGCATCGAGGAAGAGGAGCTGGCCCAGCTGCTGGCATAGCCGGCAGTACGGTTGCCCCAGTGGATCGGCGCATCTTCGGGATCGAGAACGAGTACGGGGTGACGTTCACCCTGCGCGGGCAGCGCCGCCTCAGCCCCGACGAGGTGGCCCGCTACCTGTTCCGGCGGGTGGTGTCGTGGGGCCGTTCCTCCAACGTCTTCTTGGAGAACGGGGCGCGCCTGTACCTCGACGTCGGCAGCCACCCCGAGTACGCCACGCCCGAGTGCGACAAGATCGGTGACGTCGTCATCCACGACAAGGCGGGGGAGTGGATCCTGGCGCAACTCGTCACCGGCGCCCAGGCGCGCCTCCGCGAGGAGGGGATCCGCGGCGAGGTCTACCTCTTCAAGAACAACACGGACTCGGTGGGCAACTCGTACGGCTGCCACGAGAACTACCTGACCGAGCGCAACGACGAGTTCAACCGCTACACCGAGGTGCTCATCCCGTTCCTGGTGTCGCGGCAGATCTACGCCGGCGCCGGCAAGGTCCTCCAGACGGCACGCGGCGCGGTGTTCTGCCTCAGCCAGCGGGCCGAGCACATCTGGGAGGGCGTCTCCTCGGCCACCACGCGGAGCCGGCCCATCATCAACACGCGCGACGAGCCGCACGCCGACGCGGAGCGCTTCCGGCGCCTGCACGTGATCGTGGGCGACTCCAACATGAGCGAGTACGCGACGTTCCTCAAGATCGGCACCACCTCGATCCTGCTCGCCATGCTCGAGGACTCGTCGACGGTGTTGCGCGACCTGACGCTGGAGAACCCCATCCGGGCCATCCGCGAGATCAGCCACGACATCACGTGCCAGCGGCGTGTCCGGCTGGCCAACGGGCGCGAGATGCGGGCGCTCGACATCCAGGTCGAGTACCTGGAGCGGGCGCTCAAGTTCCGCGAGCGCCGCGGCCTGTCGCCCGAGGAGGACCGCGCCCTCGACATGTGGGAGCACTGCCTGAAGGGCCTGGAGGCCGACCCCACGTCGCTCTACCGCGAGTGCGACTGGGTGGCCAAGTACCGCCTGGTCGAGCAGATGCGCCGGCGTCACGACGTGTCGCTCTCGCACCCCAAGGTGGCGATGATCGACCTGATGTACCACGACGTCGACCGCTGCCGCGGCCTGTTCTACAAGCTGCAGCAACGCGACGAGATGGACCGCACGTGCACCGACGAGGCGATCACCGAGGCCATGACGAAGCCCCCCGAGACGACCCGGGCCCGGCTGCGGGGTGCCTTCGTCAAGCGCGCCAAGGAGCGCCGGCGGGACTTCACCGTCGACTGGGTGCATCTCAAGTTGAACGACCAGGCGCAGCGCACGGTGCTCCTGAAGGACCCCTTCAAGTCACACGACGAGCGGGTGGAGCGGCTCATCGCCTCGCTCTGATCGGGGTGGCGGGCGGCTGGCCTGCGCCGACCCGTGCTCGCCATCTGGGGCGCGGGGCGGCACCGTAGAGTTGAGGGCACATGTTCAATCTCGACCCAGGCAAGCTGATCGTGATCGCCGTGGTCGCGATCATCCTGCTCGGGCCCGACAAGCTGCCCCAGTTCGCCCGCCAGGTGGGCGGGGCCTGGCGCGCCTTCAACGACTTCCGCCACCGCATGGAGTCCGAGGTCCGCAGCACGATGCCCGACCTACCGCCCACCTCAGAGATCGCCCGCCTGGCCCGGTCGCCCTCGGCGCTGCTGAACCACCTGTCCTCCATGTCCAGCGACGACGAGGAAACGGCGACTGCGGGCGAGGTGACCGCCAGCACCGTCGACGGCCCGGTCGCGGCCGGTGCCAACGGCGCCGGGGAGGTCACGGGGGAGGGCGTGGAGGCGACGGTGCTCGGGGACGACGGCACGGGCGGGGCCGACGGGACGGGCCGGACCGACGGGACCGATGGAGCCGCCCAAGCCGAGGCGGCGGTCCCTCCCGCCGCGGGGATGAACGGGGACAGCGCCACCGAGCCGGGCGACAAGACCGCGGGAGGCCCGGGCACCGGCACACCGGCGACGAACGGCCGGCCCGCCGTGGCGCCGCAACCGGCCGAGGTCACGGTCCCGGTCGACCCCACGCTGAACTGACGCGGCCATGGTGACGCTCCCTTTCACGGTCAAACGCAAGCCCAAGCCGTCGCCGGACAACATGACGCTCGGCGAGCACCTGGGCGAGCTGCGCCGGCGCGTCATCATCATGGTGACCGCCTTCACGATCGCGGTGATCATCGCGGTCTTCTTGTACGAGCCGATCCTGCACTTCCTGCTGCGCCCGCTCTGCAACGTGGACGCGATCGACGGGGCACCACACGGGCGCCGGCAACTCCTTCATCGTCACGTCCAACGGCACGTGCAACCTGTTCGTGACGTCACCGCTCGACGGGCTGACGCTCCGCGTGAAGATCGCCCTCTTCGGCGGCCTCGTGCTGGCGTCGCCGATCATCCTGTTCCAGGTGTGGCGCTTCGTCACCCCCGGCCTCAAGGCGTCCGAGCGCCGCTACGCCATCCCTTTCGTGGTGTCGTCCTTCGTGCTGTTCCTGCTCGGCGCGGCGACGGCGTACGTCGTCCTGCCGCACGCCCTGGGCTGGCTGAAATCGGTCGGCGGACCCAACCTCCAGGCCATCTACGATCCGATCCCGTACCTCGGGCTGATCCTGCTGATGATGACGATCTTCGGGCTGACGTTCGAGTTCCCGGTCGTGCTCGTCGCGTTGGAGTTGGCGCGGGTGGTGACCCCGGCGCGCCTGCTCAAGTCGTGGCGGTGGGCGGTGATCATCATCGTGGTCGTGGCCGCCGTCTTCACCCCGAGCTCGGACCCGTTCTCGATGCTCGCCCTCGCCGTTCCCCTCGTGTTCTTCTACTTCGTCTCGATCGGCATCGGGAAGCTGTTCGGACGTTGACGTCCTTCCGGTGGCCCGTCCAGGAGACGGCCGGGGCGTCGGAGTTCGAGGCCGGCCTGCCGTTCGAGCTCGACGACTTCCAGCGCGACGCCTTCGATGCGCTCGACGCCGGGCAGTCGGTGCTCGTCTCGGCGCCGACGGGTTCGGGCAAGACGCTCGTGGCGGCATACGCCGTGCACGGCGCACTCGCGGCGCGGGGGAAGGCGTTCTACACGACCCCGCTCAAGGCCCTCTCCAACCAGAAGTACGGCGAGCTCGTGGCCTCCTACGGCGAGGACCACGTCGGACTCCTGACGGGCGACACGACCGTGCGGCCTCGGGCCCCCGTGATCGTGATGACCACCGAGGTCCTGCGCAACATGCTCCTGGCAGGCTCGGATCTCCTCGAGGGCCTGCACACCGTCGTCCTCGACGAGGTCCACTTCATTCAGGACCCCTACCGCGGCGGGGTCTGGGAGGAGGTCCTCGTGATGGCGCCGGCCGAGGTCCGCTTCGTGTGCCTCTCGGCCACGGTGAACAACGCCAACGAGCTCGGCGGCTGGCTGCGCTCTGTCCGCGGCGACACGGCGGTGATCGTGGAGCGCGAGCGCCCCATCGTGCTGCGGCACCACTTCACCGTGCACCGGCGCGAGGACGACACGACCTTGATGCTGCCCCTGCTCCAGGCGAACGGGCGCCCGGGTGAAGAGGGGCTCCGCATCGACCAGGCGGTCCGCCGGGCCCTGCACGGAGGCCGATCCGCGCACTGGCAGTCCCGGGGACGCGGGCCGCGCCTGCCGTACCGACCGCCGTTGCGGACCGAGATCGTCGACGAGCTCGGCCAGCTCGACATGCTGCCGGCGATCGTGTTCATCTTCAGCCGCGCCGCATGCGACGACGCGGTGCGCCAGGTCTTGCGCGAGGGCGTGCGGCTGACCGACCAGCAGGAGCGCACGGCCATCCGGGAGATCGCGGAACGCCGCGTCGAACCGCTGGGCGACGAGGACCTGCGCGTCCTCGGCTACGACGAGTGGCTCGAGGGCCTCGAACGCGGCCTCGCCGCGCACCACGCCGGACTGGTGCCGCTCTTCCGCGAGACGGTGGAGGAGTGCTTCGAGGCGGGGCTCTTGAAGGTCGTCTTCGCCACCGAGACGCTCTCGCTCGGCATCAACATGCCGGCCCGCTCCGTCGTCATCGAGCGCTTCTCCAAGTACGGTGGCGCCGGCCGGGCCACGCTCACGTCGGGGGAGTACCTGCAGCTGACCGGCCGGGCCGGTCGCCGTGGCCTCGACGAAGAGGGCCACGCGGTCGTGGAGTGGTCGAACGAGCTGACCTTCGCCGACGTGGCGCGGGTCGCCGTGGCACCGCCGCCGGACCTGCGCTCGGCGTTCCGGCCGACCTACAACCTCGCCGTCAACCTGGTGGCGCGCTTCGACCGGGAGACGGCCCACGCCGTGCTGCGCCGTTCGTTCGCGCAGTGGCAGGCTCGGACGCCCGACTCGCTGACGCGCTTGCTCGACCACCGGCTCGGCGTGCTCGAGAAGCTGGGCTACGTCGAGGGCTGGTCGTTGACCTCGGAGGGGCGCCAGCTGTCGCGCATCTACCACGACTGCGACCTGCTGATCGCGGAGGCGCTCCGCAGCGAGATCCTGTGCGACGCCGAGCCGTCCGTCCTGGCCGGCGTCCTCTCGACCGTCATCTTCGAGCCGCGCCGGGCACGCCGGGCCCCGGGGCACCAGCATGCGCCCCGGCGCGGCAAGAAGCGCGGCCCGCTGCAGGACCGGCTGGGTGACAAGCGCACGGCGGACCTGGCGCAGCGGTGTGGGGCGCTGTCCGCCATGGCCGAGCAGATCAGGGCGACGGAGGAGGCGCTGACGCGTGCCCCGCACGCGGCAACCGGCTCCGGGCCTGGCGACGGCCGTCGCCTCGTGGGCACGCGGGGCGTCCCTGGCCGTCGCCCTGGGCGTGGCGAGCCGTGACGTCGGTGAACTGGCCCCCGGGGACTTCGTGCGCACGATGAAGTCGGTGGCGGACCTGGCCCAACAGGTGTCCCACACGGCCGCCGACCCCACCGTGGCGGCGGCGGCGCGGGAGGCCGTCGACCTGCTTCTCCGGGGCGTTGTGGCCGGCGGGCTGCCCGTCGCCTGAGGCTCTCGGGCGCCCCAAACCCATCCGCCACCGGCGCGTCACCCTCGTTCTAGAGTCGTCCGGGCATGTTCCCCTACTCCGAAGAGCGCTTCACCGCGGACGAGGAGACGGTGCTCCGGCGGTATTTCACCAACCTTGACCTTCCGGTATTTGCCCTGGTCAACCTGCCTGAAGTGGTGAAGGGAGCCCTCTTCGCCCGCTACTCGCGCTCACCCAAGAGCCTGCGCAAGCTCTTCCTCGACGAGTTCGTGGGCGACCTCGACGTCTCGGGTGACGCCTCGGTCGACGCCGACCGTCGGTCTGGCCCGCGCCGAGCAGCTCTACGAGCGCGTCTTCGTCGAGTACGGCGACGATTCGGTGGCCCAGTTGGGCGGCGTCCACCTCGCGTGCGAGCAGGCCTCGAACGTGCTCTCCAAGGTGCTCGAGTGGGGCCGCCTCATGGCGTACCTCGAGCAGTCGACGCGCTACATCGCCTACAACCAACGTCTCGAGAACGGCCAGTACCGCTACTACCGCCCACCCGAGCTGCTCGACTCCCCGCACGGGGCGCGTTACGTGGGCGAGATGGACCGCGTCTTCGACACGTACGGCTCGCTGTTGCCGGTGATGCAGGCCTGGGTGGCGGAGCGCTTCCCGCAACAAGCGGGGGACAGCGACTTCGTGTACCGACAGGCGACGCGGGCGAAGTCGCTCGACGCGCTGCGCGGCCTGCTCCCCGCGGCGTCGTTGTCGAACATCGGGATCTACGCCACCGGGCAGTCCTACGAGCAGCTGTTGCTGCGCATGCGCGCGCACCCGCTGCCCGAGGCGCGGTCCTACGCGGAGTTGATGCTCACCGAACTGCGCAAGGTGATCCCGTCGTTCCTCCAACGCGTCGACGTGGCCGAACGGGGAGGGGAGTGGTCGGCGTACCTGGCCTCGACCCGAGAGCAAACCGCGCGCGTGGTCGCCCGGCTCTGGCCGGACCTGGCCGAGCCGGGCGCGTTCGAGGGGGAAGAGGACGAACCACTCACCGAAGTACGGCTGGTGGACTTCGACCCCGCCGGCGAGGAGAAAGTCCTGGTCGCCGCCTGCTTCTCCCACGTGGGCTGCTCCGAGCTGGAGGCGACGCGACGGGTCGGCCGTCTGGGGCACGACGAGCGCGTCGCCTTGCTGCGGGCCTACGTCGGTGAGCGCAGGAACCGGCGGCACCGGCCGGGCCGGGCCTTCGAGCGGACCGACTACCGGTTCGAGCTCGTCACCGACTACGGCGCGTTCCGCGACCTCCAGCGGCACCGGATGTTGACGATCGAATGGCAGCGCCTCGGGATCTCCCTGGGCTACGACATGCCCGACCTCGTCGCCGACGCCGGCCTGGGCGACCGCTACGACGAGGCGATCGGCCAAGCCGAGGAGCTCTACCGCTCGCTCGTCGGGGAATTCCCCGAGCAGGCGTCGTACGCCGTCGCGTTGGCGCACCGCATCCGCTACGTCATGCAGTTCAACGCGCGCGAGGCGATGCACCTCATCGAGCTGCGTTCGGGGGTGCAGGGCCACCCCGCGTACCGGCGGGTGGCACAGCAGATGCACCGGGAGATTGCCGAGACCGCAGGGCACCGCGCCCTGGCCGAGGCGATGACGTTCGTCGACCACGGGGCGACCGACCTCGAGCGTCTCGAATCGGAGCGCCGGGCCGAACGGCGCAGGGCCGAAAAATCTGCAACGCATTGACCAGGCAATAACCGCGTTTCCCCTGGTGGCAAGCGCTTTGAACTTCTTGACGGGGCCACCCCCGCTTTGCCTAATGTACCCGGAGTCCCCGACGCCCCATTGGACGCTGCAGCAGGAACTGCTGGTGCAGCAAAGGGGGGGATGTGCTGTGAGAGGCGGTGGTAGGCCCTGGGGGTCGAGTAGAGAACGTGTTGCTTGCCTGGCTACCCCGGGCCTGCGAGATGGCGCCAAAGACCCCAGGGCTTGCCCGCCCGAACCCCTCCGAATCGACCTTCCGCACGTGAAGCGGCGCCGCTCACGCGGCGATTGAGCGGTTGCCCGGACCGTCTATGCTCCGGCGGCAAATGGCGACCAAGAAGAAGGGCAAGGCCGAAGAGACCGCGGCTGAGAGCCCCGAGACCGAGGAAGAAGAGCCCGTCGAAGAGGAGGAGCTCGACCTCGACGAGGACGACGCTCTCGAGGACATCGAGGACGACGAGACTCTCGCGGCCGACGATGACGACGATGACGACGTCGCCGACCTCGACGAGGAGGAAGAGGAGGACGTCGCCGAGATCCTGACGCCGTCCCCGGCGGCGGTCGTGGAGCGCACCGGCGAGGGCGACGACGAGGAAGAGGAGGAAGAGCCGGACGACGAGGACGTCGAGGCCAGCCTCGACGTGATCCTCAAGGAGCGCCTGGTCGTCGAGGACGAGCCCGAGGACGAAGAGGCGACCGACCAAGAGGACAAGACCGAAGGGAACGAGCGGGTCCTGCCGAAACAGCCCGACGAGTTCGTGTGTCGTTCGTGCTTCCTGGTCAAGCACCCGAGCCAGCTGGCGGACAAGAAGAACATGCTGTGCCGGGACTGTGTCTGACGAGACGGGCGCCGAGGGCACCGCGGGGGAGCACGACCCGGTGCGCCGGACGCTGGACGCCTGTCTCTTTGCTCCGATCGGAGTGGCCATGACAATAAAAGAGGACCTGCCGGGTCTCATCGACAAGGGCCGAAGCCGGGTGGAGCAGGAGATCAGCAACGCCCGCGTGGCGGGGGAGTACGTGGTCGGCCGGTACCAGCGGAGGTTCTTGGAGACGCTGGACTCGATCTTTCACAACGACGACCCCTCCGCCACACCGACGCGGGAGGAACCCGTTGCGGGGAACGCGGCACCGAGCCCGGCCGCCACCGTCGCCCGGCGCCCGACGTCGCCGACACGGCCCTCGTCGGCGCGGCGCTGGCCGACTACGACACCCTCAGCGCGTCACAGGTCGTGCGCCGGCTGGAGAGCCTCGGGCCCGAGGAGCTCCGAGCCGTCCAGCGCTACGAAGCGGCGACCCGCAACCGCCGCACGATCTTGAACCGCGCCGGCCAGCTCCTCGAGCCGGGGCACGGCCAGGCGGCTTCCGGCTGAGCCCAGCCCCCGTGGAGCGGGCTCGTCCGGCCACCGAGGCGGATCGTGCCGTGTGCGGTCGGCTCCTGGGAGAGGCGCTGGCGGGCGCGGCGTCGATGCGCGGTGGGCCGGCCCTCGTCGGACAGAGGACTCCCGACGACCTGATCGCCCGTTGGTCCGAGGGCCGAGATCGGTCCGGCTTCTTCGTCGGCGAGTTCGAAGGCGCCGTCGTGGGCGTGCTGGGCGTCGTGGCGCAACCGGGGGACGACGCACGCCGCGGTCGTATCGAGTGCTGCTACGTCGAGGCGCCGGCCCGTGCCGTCGGTGTCGGTACGGCCCTGATGGAGGCGGCGGTCTCGTGGTGCACCGCCGCAGGGTGCGACGAAGTCGACGCGCTGGCGCTCCCGGGTGATCGCCTGACGAAGCAACGCCTCGAGGCGGCCGGTTTCACGGCGCGCCTGCTGACGCTCAGCCGCCGGTTGGGCTGAACCGACGCTCGGCGTCGACCCGGCGCGGGGGTGGCGGCGGGATGCGCAGCCCCAGCAATTTGGCCAGCGCCGGCACCGCGCCGGCGGCGTGACGGGCGGCCTGACGGGCCACCTCGTCGTCGGGAATCCCGGTCGGCTTCACGTTGCGGCGCACCGGCGAGGCCACGACGGCATCGAGCAGCTGCATCCATTCCTCGGGCGCCTTGTCGGCGGAGAGCGCCTCGCCGGCAGCGCCGGCCAGACGGACGGCCAACTCGGCCGGGCAGCGGGTGCCGGGCTCGGGAGGGCGGATCGACGCCTCGACGGCCTGTTGGACGCGGCCGTCGTTCAGCGCGTTGGTGATCCGGGCCAACCACTCCTCGCGGAGCGCGGTGGTGCGTTGGTCGAGGCTCTCCTGCAACGCCTTGGCCATCGCCCGGCCCTCTTCGTCGAGGTTCACCGTGCGCGAGGCGGCAACGACGGCGCGGAGCTCACGCAGGCGGTAGTCCTTCCCGGCCGCCTGCGCCACGGAGGCGCGGTCCTTCCAGTCGGCCAGGCGCACCGCCGGCAACAACTCGTCCGCCATGGCGAGCAGCGCTTGGGACGCGACGGGCGGCTTCCCGGCGGCCTTGGCCGCGCTGTTCTGCGTCTCGATCGCCTGGCGCACCGCCTGCAGGCCGCCGCGTAGCAGTTGCTCGGCGACGGGGATCTGCTCGGGGCGCAGCGCGCCGAGCATGGCGTTGCGGTGCACGGTGGACGTGGGCGCAACGGGCCGCTCGCCACGGGCCGGACGCCCGTCGCGCTCGCCCGGTCGGCGACCCCCCGGCCGGCGTGGCCCGCTACCACCGCGCGGGCGGTCGCCGCCCTCGCTGCGGTCGTCGCGCTGCTCACGTGGCCCGCGGTCCCCGTCGCTCCGGCCACGCCGCTCGCGCCGGTCGCGGCGGCCCGACGGTCCCCGTCGTCGTCGCGGCGGCGCTTGCCCGAACCCGGAGCGAGGACCACCGAAACGTCGGGTGCACGCTTCGGGGTGCCGCGCACCTCGATACGACCCTCCGTCTTCTCGGGCGAACGCAGCGGCTTGGCCGCGGTGAGCGAAAGGACCTCGATGCCGTCGAGACTCACCTCGACGTCCGCCTGCAGCACCGACCCGACCTTCTCACCTGCGGGCACGACGGCGTCGTCGACGGTGCCCTTGGGCTGCCGCGCGCCCGCGGCGCGCCAGGTCCAGGAGCCGTCTCCCGTTCGGCTGGTCAACTCGATGTCGATGCGGCGTGACATGCGGCGGACACGCTACCGCGCCGGGCAGCGGCCCCCGATGCCGGGCACCCACGGGCATCCCGTAACATGGCGCGAGGACGTCCGCAGGAGGGCGGGAACCGCCGGGACGGGCGACCACCCACCGCAGTGCGGTGCGGCGGACCCGTGCCCTTCAGGAGGAGCCAGATGACCGACGACGCCGAGCAGCGAGAGCCTGTGCCCGCTGCCGGGGAGCCTGGCGATGCGACGCCCACCGAGCCGGCGGCGGCGGACAGCCAGGTGACGCCGGTGTCGCCCGGACCCGAACCCGCAGAACCCGCGGCGCATGACCCCGCACCGGCGGACGTCCCACCTGCGCCGACGGCGCCGACCGAGGCGCAGGAGCCGACCGCGGCTCCGGAGTACCCCCCGACCTCGCCCGAAGCGACGCCGGCCAGCTACCCGCCGCCTTCGTGGGCCCCGCCGCCGCCCGGAGCCGCGCCGAGCGAGTCGACGCCACCCTTCGGCACCGCTGCGCCGACGAGCCCGTTCACCTACCCGTCTCCACCCGACGACCCGACCATGCCCGGTGGGGCACCGCCGTCGGGCCCGACCGAGCCCCGGGCCCCCGGCCGCTTCCGGGCCTGGCTCCCCGTCGCCGTGGTCGCCGCCCTGATCGGAGGCGGCATCGGTGCGGGCGTCACGGCGATCGCGGACAACAACAACAGCAACGCTGGGAACGCGGTCATCCATGAAAGCAACGCCGTGCCCGGCGCGGCCGTCCTGAGCGGCAACGTGACGATCCCGCAACTCGTGGACAAGGTCATCCCGGCCGTCGTGTCCATCGACGTCAAGTCCAACGGCGCCGAGGACGAGGGCACGGGGATGATCATCACTTCGAGCGGTGAGGTGGTCACGAACAATCACGTGATCGAGCTGTACAGCGAGGGGGGCGGCACGGGCACCATCACCGTGACCGAGTACGGCCAGACCAAGGCCCTGCCCTCGACACTGATCGGCTACGACCAGACCAAGGACGTGGCCCTGCTCAAGATCAACAACGCGTCGAACCTTCCGACCGTGACCTTCGGCGACTCGTCCAAGGCCGTGGTGGGCGACTCGGTGGTCGCCATCGGCAACGCGCTGGGCCTCTCGGCGGGAACGCCGACGGTGACCCAGGGGATCGTGTCAGCGCTCGGACGCACCGTCACCGCCGGTGGCATCGGGACCCAGACCGAGACGCTGCAGAACATGATCCAGACCGATGCCGCGATCAATTCGGGCAACTCGGGCGGACCGCTGATCGACACCGCCGGACAGGTCATCGCGATGAACACGGCCGTCGCCGGCACGTCGAGCGACGGGAGCAGCTCCCAGAACATCGGCTTCGCCATCCCGGTCGCGCAGATCGAGTCCCTGCTCCCGCAGCTGCAGAAGGGTGGTCAGAGCGGGAACGGCGGTGGCTACCTCGGCGTGGACATCACGACCCTGACCCCGGCCCTGCGCCAGCAGTACGGGTTTACGCCGACCTCGGGAGCGGTCGTCCTCAGCGTGGTGGCGGGCTCCCCGGCGGCGAAGGCCGGCCTCGTGCAGGGCGATGTCATCGTGGACATCAACGGAACGGCCATCACCTCCTCGGAGGACCTGCAGAAGGCCATCCAAAACGCCAAACCGGGCCAATCCGTGTCGATCACCTACTACGTCGGCGACAGCAAACGCACCACCACGGCGACGTTGGGGAACCAAGCCCAGGCCCAACAGCAGCAGTCGGGCGCGAGTGGGAGCGGCGGCTTGGGCGGGGGAGGGTTCCCCGGGTTCGGTAACTCCGGGTCGTCGGGGTCGACCGGGGCCACGCCGTAGGGCGCTACCAGCTGGGCGGCGCGCCGGGGATGTCGAAGTTCCGGTCCGGGTGCGCCGGCGGGAAGTTCATTTCTCCGCCGCGCGGCTGCCAACCGCTCGCCTCGACGTCCTCGAGCACGTGGGCCATGTTGTACGTGTCTTCTTCGTACGAGAACTTGCCGTCGCCGGCATAGACCAGACGCGAGTAGCCGGACTGGCGGTACGGGGTCCCATCGGCCTTGGCGCGCGGCATGACCTGCGTCCACTTCACGACCACGTCGTCGCCTTCGATCGCCGTGAACTCGATCGGGAACTTCCAGTCCTCCATGCCCAACATGGAGTCGACCAGCCAGCGCGCGATCGTCTCCTTGCCTTCGAGCCGGCCCCAGGCGCCGTCGACGTAGACCGCGTCGTCGGTGTAGAAGTCCGACAGGGCGCCGAACGCGTCGGGCTCCAGGCCCTCGTCGATACGACGACGGAGCTCGTGGTAGCGCTCGATCGTGACGCGAACCTCCTCACGGGGAAATGGCATGTCAGTCGTGTCCTCTCTTGATTCGAAGCGGTCGGCGGGCCTGGCCTGATCCCGGGGTCACGCCTCGGCAGCCTGAAAGGCGAGGCGTGAGGCCTCGAGCTCGGCCAGTGCTTGCTTGCGGCCGTGGAAGCCTTCCACCTCGGTCGACTTCTCCGGTTCCAGGTCTTTGTAGATGCTGAAGAAGTGCGCGATCTCGTTGCGGAGGTGCTCGGGCACGTCCTCGATGTCCCGCGCCTCGTCCCATTGCGGGTCGTGCTCCAACACGGCGATGAGCTTGGCGTCGACTCCCTTCTCGTCGCGCATCGAGAACATGCCGAGGATCCGGACGCGGACGACGCAGCCGGGAAAGGTCGGATCCGCCACGAGCACGAGCACGTCCAGCGGGTCGCCGTCGCCGGCCAGCGTGTCGGGGACGAAGCCGTAGTCGGCCGGATAGGTCGTGGCGGTGAAGAGCCGGCGGTCCAACCGGATCACGTGCTGGTCGTGGTCGTACTCGTACTTGTTGCGGCTCCCGGTGGGGATCTCGATCATCACGTCGATCGCCTCGTCGAGGTCGCTCATGCCGGCGTAGGCGCCTCGCCGCGCATGGCCGGGTCGACCGGGCTCATGATGCCGACGCCGTTGCCGTCGGGGTCGCTGACGACCGCGTAGCGCGCACCCCAGAACGCGTCGAAGGGCTCCTGCTGTAGGGGCACGCCGTCGGCGACGAGGGCCGCCACGAGCGCGTCGACCTCGTCGCGCGAATCCACCTTGAACCCGACGACGACGCCGCGGCCGCCGGGCCAGCCCCGATCCCATTTCTGCACGAAGGTTGTGCTGTGGACGTCCACGTCGATGGCTGTGTGCTCCCCGTGGACGGCAGAGGCGTAGTTGTCGGCCCAGATCGGGTCGGGAGCGGCGCCGAAGTCGAGACCGAGCCGCGAGTAAAAGGCGCGGCTCGCCTCAACGTCATGCACGATGAGATTCAGCTGATCGAGGCGGATCGGGGGCACCGGGCCACCGTACCGCTCTCAGGTGGGCGTCGGACGCGTTGGAAACCGCATGACGGGTCGCCAGCGCCTCCTCGACGTGCGGTCGACCGTCCCTCCCCGCCTGCAGCGCTCCGAGTGTCGTCTCCTTGTTGTTCTCAGCCGCCGGTGAACCCGCCACCCCCGCCGCCCCCCCGACCGAATCGGAAGGCGCCACCGCCACCCGTGAACCCGCCACCACCGAAGAACCCGCCGGCGCCACCGCCGCCGCCCAGAAGGTTCCCGAGGTTCGTGGTGTCGGAGCTCGACGAGGGGACCGCTTCGGCGTAGTCGGCCAGCACGACGCTCTGGCCGGGGGAGAGGCCCGAATCGACCTGCGTATAGGTGTTGCCGACCATGCCGGTCGTGATGAATTTGCGCGTGAGCTCACCCTTCGAGATCTCTTCCACGTAGGCGCGGGTGCCCAGCGTCTGCACGGCCGAGGTGGGTACCGCCACCACGTTGGACACCGCACCCGTCGTGATCGTGACGTTGCCCGTCGACCCCGTGTGCATGGCGGACGCCGCGGAGACGGGAAGCGCCACGATGACCGGGTAGCTGTAGCCGGAACTGCTCGACTGCACCGGACCGACCTGTGACACCGTGCCGTCGATGTTCCCATCGACGCCGTCGACCTCGACGCTCGCCGGCTGGCCGACCTTGACGGAAGGAATCTGCGAGCTGTCGAGCGTGGCGTCGATCTCATAGGAGTTCGTGCCTTGGATCGTGATGATTTCGGTGCTCGAGCCGGCGCTCACCGTGTCACCCACGCTGATGCCCACCGACACCACGGTCCCGCTGATCGGGCTCGTCAACGTCGCCTCGGTGAGGGCCTGTTGCGCTTCGGTCAGGTCGGCCGCCGCAGTGTCGATGGAGGCCTGGTCGGACGCGATCTGCTCAGGGGTGTCTGTATCACCCGAAGAGCCACCGCTGCCGCTCCCCGTCGGGGTGGTCGAACTCCCCGAGCCCGAGTTGTTGGTGTTGGTGACGAAGGCGTCTTCCGTGGCGACGTGGGCGGAAGATCCCGTATTGCCGGTTGGGGCGGATTCGGAACCGCCGGACTCCGCCGCCAGCGCTTGCGCCAGCGCCTTCTCGTCCTTGGACACCGTCGACTGGTCTGTCGAGACCTCCTGCTCGTCGGCCGAGACCGTCTCGAGGGCGCTCTCACACGTCGCTTGACCCGTCGTCGTGCTCGTGTTGGCGCTCGTGCAGTCTGTCTGCGCCTGCGTCAGGTCGGCCGCCTCTTTTTCCTGCGCCGTCGACAGTGTCGACTCGTCCTGGGTCAGGGTGTTCTGGTCTTGGGTGACGGTGGGGTTGTTGCTGTTCGTGCTGCCGGAGCCCCCACTGCCCGAGCCGCCGCTACCCGATCCGGCGTTGCCGGATCCACTGCCGCCCGTCGTCCCTCCGGAGTGGGAGGGCGACGTCGTGGTCGTGCTCGTGGGAGCCTTGGATCCGGATCCGGAAGAACCGTTGGTCGAGTTGGACGACGCGCTCGACTCGTTGGCTTCGTCCTCGACGAGCTTGGCCTCGTCGGCGCTGAGCGTCGACTCGTCCGAGGACACCGTCTCGCTCAGCGCGGTGGTGTCCAGAGTGCCCAACGTCTGACCCGCGGTGACTTGCGCGCCCGGCGTGACGGTGACCGAGGTGACCTTGCCACCGACCTGGAAGGCGGGAGCGGCCTCGTTGACCGGGGCCACGCTGCCGACCACCGTCAGCGCGGTGGCGATGTCCGCCTTGGTCACGTCGGCCGTGCGGTAGCCCGTCGTGCTCCCGCTCACCTCGGCAAAGGCCGCAACGCCGCCACCGATGATGATGGCGAAGACCAGGCCGCCGATCAGGACGGCCCGCCGGTGGCCGGATCGGCCCCAGCCCGAGTGCGACGAGCTAGGCACCGCTGCCGCCGGCGCCCCCACCGCCGAAGAAGCCGCGGCCACCGCCCGGCCCGCCGAAGCCGGCGGTGCAGGTGCTGCCGCCGGTGGAGGTGATGCGAACGGTGGTCGCGGTGAGCGAACCGTTGGTGGCGGAGGGCCCGAACGCGGACACGCAGTCGCCGACCGCGAGGGCGGTCGAGGACACGGTTTGCGTCGTGCTGACGGGGGTGGAGCTCGAGGTCGTGACCTTGAGCGTCTCGGTCTTGGGCTTCGTCGGCTTCTTGGTCTTGCTGGTCTTGGCGCGCGAGGCGAAGCTGCCCCCGGAGATCGACACACCGGACACGGTCAGGGTGGATCCGTTGACGGCGGTCACCTTGCCAGAGGCGATGTCGAGATTGGCAAACGCCTTGGCGAAGTTGCCCGCCCTGCCCCCGCTCGGGAAGCTCGGTCGTGTCCCACCCGACCCGCTGCCGCCGCGGAACTGGAACCCACCGCCCGGCGCCCCACCAGCGCCCGTGCCGGTTCGGAAGCCACCCGCTGCACCGCCGGCACCGCCGCACGTCCCGCTAGCGCTCGGTGTGGACAACGTGATGCTGCGCGCGGCGATCGTGGTCTTGGACTTCTTGGACGCGGACCCGGTTGCGGTCACGCAGTCGCCGACGGTGACGGCGCTCACCGCCTCCGTGGCCGATTTGGAAAACGTCGTCGTCGTCGTCCAGTTCACCGTGGTCTGGCCGGTGCTGGCGTTCTGCACTTCCATGCTCGTGCCGGTCAGCGCGGCCACGCTCCCGGTTGCGCCGCCCGGCGCGCTGGGAGGGGAGGCGGCGCCAGCGGTGCCAGCGGTGGCGGCCACGGTCCCGGCTGCGAGCAGCGCGGCGGCTCCGGTCCCGAGGATTCGTGCCCAACTCCGGCTCGGAGTGCGGCGGGGGGTCGGTGTCTCCATGGTTGCTGTTGCCTCTTTCCTTTGCTGTGTCATTTGTCTGATCATTCGGACGTTGCGGAGCGGTTACTCGGTGCGCAAGGCATCGATCGGGGCGAGTGATGCGGCGCGGCTGGCGGGATACACGCCGAAGAGCACGCCGATGGCCAGGGCGATCGCCAGCGCGCCGACGGCCGCCGTGGGGCTGGTGGAGATGGGGTCGCCGATCAACCCGGGCAGATAGACGACGGCGATGAGGCCCGCGATCACGCCGAGAGCCCCGCCGATTAAGCCGAGCACGGATGCTTCGACAAGAAACTGGCGTCGGATGACCCGTGGTGTCGCTCCGAGCGCCTTGCGCAGCCCGATCTCGCGGATTCGCTCGGTCACCGAGACCAACATGATGTTCATGACGCCGATGCCCCCCACGATGAGCGAGATGGCCGCGATTCCTCCCAGGAGGATGGTGAGCGTGTGGTCAACCGAGGTGTTGGCGGAGATGAGCGAGGCCTCCGAGGTGATGGTGAAGTCAGCGTCGGTCGGGTTGGTGATCCCGTGGAGCTGGAGCAGCAGGTGGTCGGCCTCCTGGTAGGCCCCGGTCAGGTCGGCCGAGGACTGAGCCTGTACGGCAATGGAGCTGAGCGAGTTCCGCGAGGTGCCGCCGAAGACGCGTTCGGCGCCGGTGGTGATGGGGATGATCAGGGTGTCGTCGGGGTCGCTCGAGGTTGACGAGGAAGAGGAGGTGCTCCCTGCGCCGGTCGAGGTGAGAACGCCGACGATCGTCACGGGCACGCCGTTGACGTCGACGGTCTGGCCGACGGGGTCTCCTCGAGTGAACAGCTCCGACGCGGTCGTCGCGCCCAGGACCCCGACGGCCGTGTGATCCTTGACGTCCTGGTTGTCGAGGAAGCGGCCCTCGTCGACGCTGCGGCCCCGCACGGTCAGCCACGAGGGCGTGGTTCCCTGCACGGTCGTGGTCGCAGTCTCGCTGCCGGCGGTCAGAACCTCCGAACTCGAGGTGATCGCCGCCACCGCCTTGATGTCAGGGGCGTCGACGGAGGAGGAGAGCGCATTGGCGTCGGCCGTCGTGAGGGTCGACGCACTGCCGAGGGCCCCCCGGATGCCGCTGGTCGACGTGGAGCTGCCGGGGGTGATGGTGAGCACGTTCGAGCCGAGCGAGTTGATCTCCGACGTCACCTGGCTCGACGCACCTTCACCCAGTCCGACCGCCACGATGACGCCGGAGATGCCGATCAGGATGCCCAACACGGTCAGGAAGGAGCGCATGCGGTGGCTCCGCACGCCGTTGATGCCGGTCCGTATGGTCTCGAACCAGGTCATCGGATGCTCTGACTCTCGAGGAAGCTCTCGTTGCGCTCGGAGAGCAGTCCGTCGCGGATGCCGACGACACGCTCGGCCGCAGAAGCCACGTCGGAGTCGTGGGTGATCAGCACGAGCGTGCGTCCCGCCTCATGGAGTTCGTTCATGAGGCGCATGACGTCCCTGGCCGAGACCGAGTCCAGGTTGCCCGTCGGCTCGTCGGCCAGAATCAGGTCCGGCTCCGTGACGAGCGCCCGGGCTACGGCGACGCGCTGCTGCTGGCCGCCCGAGAGCTCGCCGGGGCGGTGGAGGATCCGTCCGGCCAGCCCGACGCGGCCCAGCGCCTCGATGGCGCGCTCCTTGCGCTCGGTTCTGGGCACGCCGGCGTAGGCGAGGGGAAGCTCAACGTTCTGCCACGCCGTCATGGAGGCGAGGAGATTGAACTGTTGGAACACGAAGCCAATGCGGCGGTTGCGGACCTCGGCCAGGGCCGTCTCGCTCATGTGGCTCACGTCTTCACCGGCCAAGTGGTACCGACCCGAGGTCGGAGTGTCCAGGCAGCCCAAGATGTGCATGAGCGTCGACTTGCCCGAGCCCGAAGGGCCGATGATGGCGACGTACTCGCCCTCGTTGATCGACAGGCTCACCCCGCGCAACGCGGCGACCGAAAGCGACCCCGTCTTGTACACCTTGGTGACCCGTTCCAGGTCGATCACGGTGTCGCTGTCTGATCCCACCGGGCGAGTCCCGAGGGGTGGCGTAATGGTCATCGTGGCGTCCTGGCTTCCTAGCTTCCGCCCGAAACGGGGAAGCCGGCGCCCCCACCGGCACCGTTGCGCTCGAAGAAGCCGCCCCCGCCGGCACCGGAGAGGCCACCCCTGGTTCCGCCGGTGCCCCCGAAGAGCCCGCCGCCGGCTCCGCCAGTCGGGGCGTTGAACTTGACCTCTCTCTCGAGCACCTTGGCGCCGGAGTCGACGCCGCTGGTGATCTGCGTTTCGCCGTTCTCGGCCGCGCCAACAGTGACGTCCTTGACGACGTGCGCGCCGTTGACGACCTCAGTGACCGTCGCCTGGCCGTTCGTGCCGTAGGAGATGGCGCCGGTGGGCACCTCGGTGACGTTGGTGAGCTGCTTGACGATGATGCTGACGTCCGCGGACGCCCCGGCGTACAGGCCCGTGGGGTCTCCGGTGACGTCGATGACCACGGGGAACGTCGTGACGTCAGAGGACTGGCTGCCGACCAAGCTGATGGAGCCGACCGTCCCGTAGTCCGTTCCAGCTCCGGAACTCGCGCCGGCGGTCGACGCACCCCCTGCGGCGAAAGCCGACGCTCCCGTCGTCGACGAGCCGCCGCTCGTCGTGATGTCAACCTGGTCGCCGTCGCTGATCTGGCCGATCTGCGTGTCGTCGACCGTCGTGTTGACGATGTAGGAGTTGGTGCCGATCACTTCGATCTGGGCGGAACTGCTGTCGCTCGAGCCGGTGCCGCCGGTGCCGCCGGTGCCCGAGTCAGCCGCGCCCGTGCCCGTCGAACCGGTGCCGGTGCCGGAGTTGCCGCTGCCCGATCCCGTCCCGGTGACCTGCTGGCCGACCGTCAGGTCGACCGACGCGACGGTGCCGGCAACGGTCGAGGTAAGGGATGCGTCGTTCAAGTTCGTCTGCGCCGTGGAGAGCGACGACTCGGCGGAGGTCACGGATGCCTGATCCGAGTCAATGGTGCTCGTCGACGCGCTGCTGGCCTCGTCGCTGGAGAGGCGATCCTCGGCGGAGGTCAGTTGCGCCTGAGCCGCGTTCAACTCTTCCGTCAGTGCGGTCGTGTCCACCGTGGCGAGAACCTGGCCGGCGGTGACCGTCTGGCCCGCCTTCACGTCGACCGCGGTGACCGTCCCCGACACGGCGAAGTTCAGGCTGGCCGAACTGGCCGGTTCGATGGTGCCCGAACTGGCGACGGTCGATTGGATGGTGCCCGTTGTCACCGGGACCGTCACCGTCGTGACGGAGAGCCCGAATGCAGCCGGTGAGCTCGAGGTGAGCCAGAGGGGGAGTGCGATCGCTGCTGCGACCACGACAACGCCCGCTCCCACGAGAGGCCACCGGTGGCGTCGCCAAAAGGAAGGCGGAGCCTCGGCCAGCACGTTTTCGTCGTCGAGCGGCAACTCCTCGGGCTGCTCCTCCGACTCCTCATCGCTCATGAGGGCTCTCCCGGTTTCGTCATATCCCCAGTTGAAAGCAGGGATTTCACAATGAGCCGAACTCCAGCTGTGAGCCCGCTTAGGGTTTCGTCGAAGAGGGACATAAAGGTCCAGGTCACGTCGGTTTCCGCCCTCCTTGAACTATAAGAATCCTCACAGCTGGGTCCGTTCGGGCTCCTAGGTGGGCCACTCAGGATGGTGCCAACGCCGCAGTCCGATGGGATGGTCGCTTCCCCCTACGACCCTCCCGCCCCGGTCGGACGAGGTGGCTGGGCCTCCGGGGCGTGCGGTCGTGTCTGCGCCGCACGCCCCGTGATCGCCCTTCCTTTGTACCCTGCTGGTAGCGGTCATTCGTGTGCCGCCTGACGCAGCATCAATGGAGAGGGGAGACATGAGCGATCCGTTCGCCCCGAGGCCGGAGCACCACTTCACGTTCGGCCTGTGGACCGTGGGCAACCGCGGCCGCGATCCCTTTGGGACCGAGGTACGGGGCCCCCTCGACCCGCTTGAGACGGTCCGGCACCTGGCGGAGCTCGGCGCCTACGGCGTGAGCTTCCACGACAACGACCTAGTGCCTTTCGGGAGCACGCCGAACGAACGCCAGGAGATCGTGAAACAGTTCCGCCGCGCACTCGACGCGACGGGTCTGCACGTCCCGATGGTCACGACGAATCTCTTCTTCCGGCCGGTATTCAAGGAAGGCGCGCTGACCGCCAACGACCCGCAGGTCCGCCGGCTCGCCGTGCGCAAGACGTGCGAAGCCGCGGAACTGGGCGCCGAGTTCGGTGCGCAAGTCTTCGTCATGTGGGGCGGACGAGAGGGGATGGAGGCCGAAGCGGCCAAAGACGTCCGCCTGGCGCTCGATCGCTACAAAGAGGGCATCGACCTCGTGTGTGAGTACATCGAGACTCGAGGCCTCGGGATGAGGATCGCGTTGGAGCCCAAGCCCAACGAGCCGCGTGGCGACATCCTGCTGCCCACGGTCGGCCATGCGTTGGCCTTCGTCAGTGCGCTCGAACGGCCTGACATGGTCGGCCTGAACCCGGAGTTCGCGCACGAGACGATGAGCGGTCTGTCGTTCACCCACGCCGTCGCCCAGACCTTGTGGCACGACAAGCTCTTTCACATCGACCTGAACGCGCAGCGGATCGGCAAGTTCGACCAGGATTTCCGCTTCGGTTCAGAAGGCATCCGCGACGCCTTCTATGTCGTCAAGCTCCTCGAAGACGCCCGCTGGGAAGGGATGCGCCACTTCGACGCGCACCCGTACCGCACCGAGGATGCCGACGGCGTCTGGGATTTTGCACTGGGGTGCATGCGGACCTACCTGATCCTTGCGGAGAAGGCCCAACGCTTTGCGACGGATCCCGAGATCCAAGAGGCGCTCCGGACCGCCCGGAGCGCCGCCCTAGCCGAACCCACGCGCCCAGCCGACGGCCTCGATGGCATCCTGAACGGAGAGTACGACGAAGCGTCGCTGGCCGACTACGGCTACGGCCACGAGCGTCTCGACCAGCTGGTGACGGAGCTCCTGCTCGGGGTCCGCTGAGTGGCGCTGGTGGCCGGGGTGGATTCGTCCACGTCCGCCTGCAAGGTCCAGGTGCGCGACACCGAGTCCGGACGAGTGGTGGCGACCGGTCGGGCGCCGCACACTCTCACCACACCGCCTCGCAGCGAACAACAGCCACGAGAATGGGAGGACGCGTTCCGAGCCGCGTGCACGCAGGCAGGGCTCGGCGATGCGCTATGGCCGGATGCCCTCTCGGTGGCCGCGCAACAGCACGGGATGGTGGTGTTGGACGAGGACGGCGACGTCCTGCGGCCCGCCAAGCTGTGGAACGACACCGAGTCGTCCCGCGAATGCACGGAGCTTCTCGGTCAGCTGGATGGCGGGGCCACCGCGTGGGCCGGGGCGGTGGGCAGTGTCCTCGTTCCGGCCTTCACCATCACGAAGCTGCGCTGGCTCAAACGACACGAGCCAACGGTGTGGGCGCGCGTGGCGTCGGTGCTGCTGCCGCATGACTGGCTCACCTTCCGGCTGACGGGTCGGCGGGTGACCGATCGCGGCGACGCATCGGGGACGGGCTACTGGTCGCCGGCCGAGAACCGCTATCGCCTCGACCTGCTGGACGAGACGCTGGGGGAGAAGGACTGGTCGAACTTGCTCCCCGAGGTGCTCGATCCGCTCACGGTGGCAGGGGAGTGGCGCGACGCCGGCACGGTCGTTGGCCCCGGGACGGGAGACAACATGGCTGCGGCACTCGGCCTCGGTCTTCGGCCGGGCGACCTCGCTCTCAGCTTCGGCACCAGCGGCACGGCCTTCACCGTCACTTCTGACCCCTGCGTCGACCCGACCGGCGTCGTCGCTGGCTTCGCAGACGCGACGGGTCGCTATCTGCCCCTGGTGTGCACGATGAACGCCACGAAGGTGACTGACGCCGTGATGCGCCTCCTCGGCGTGGACGCCGCCCGCTTCGATCAGCTGGTGCTGGAGGCACCACCGGGCGCCAACGGCCTCGTCCTGGTGCCCTATCTCGACGGCGAACGCACCCCGAACCGGCCCGACGCCACCGGTGTCCTGGCCGGCCTCCACAGCGACGTGACCCCGGCTGAGCTCGCCCGGGCGGCCGTCGAGGGCGTCGTCTGCAACCTCCTCGAGGCGGCCGCATCGCTTCCTTCCGCCGGCACGGACGGCCGGACCTTCCTCATCGGCGGAGGTGCCAGGAGCCCTGCGTACCGGCGGGTGGTGGCCGACCTGACCGGCCGGGCCGTCTGCGTGCCGGCCGAGGAAGAGCTCGTCGCTGCCGGCGCCGCCGTGCAGGCGACGGCTGTTTTCACCGGGCTGGACTTCGCGACGGTCGCCGGTGCGTGGAGCCTCGGGCACGGAGTCCTCATCGAGCCGGACGAGCGAGTCGATCGGATCGCCATCACGGCCAGTTATAGGGACGCCCTCAAGATGGTCGGCACCTGAACCACTTCGAGGCACTTCCTGTACCTGCGGCTTTTCCTGGGTCACCGCCGATAAGGTTCATTATGTTAAGTCACGTAGAAATCAGACAGGTGGACGGGCGGACGGATCTGGCGACCCGCTCCCCTCGCACCGGGGCGGGCCGGCTCTCCGTCGTGCATCCTTGGAGTGACGCCCGAGACGTCAGCACATCACCCGGGAGGCGGCAATGGGAAACGACGAGATCAACCCTTGGGAATGGTCGAAGGGATTCGGGTTCTCCCAAGCGATCAAGGTGTCGGAGCCACGGGAGCTGCTCGTCTGCTCCGGTCAGACCGCCATCGGCCCGGACGGGTCCATGCCGGAGTCTGCGGACATGGGCGACCAGGTGCGCGTCGCCCTCGACAACGTGGTTGCCGTTCTGGCGGCCGGGGGCATGACGCCCGCCGACATCGTGAAGTCAACGATCTTCACGACCGACGTGGACGCCTGCGTCGCCGTCCTCGGGCCACTCACGAGGCGGGTCCTGGGTTCGAGCCTGCCGGCGAGCACGCTGGTGGGTGTCGCACGGCTGGCCTTCCCCGAGATCAAAATCGAGATAGAGGTTCTCGCCGCCCGCTAGCCGGGCATCGATTCTGGAGAGGTGGCGCATGCCGGACGTACAGATCCCGACCGCACGCGGGCCGATGCCCGGGTACCTGGCCGCGCCGGAGGGTGACGGTCCGTTCCCTGGCGTGATCGTCATCCATGACGTCATGGGGATGAGCCCGGACATTCGGCATCAGGCCGACTGGCTGGCGTCCGAGGGGTTCGTGGCGGTGGCGCCTGACCTCTTCTCCTGGGGTCGCAAATTCAAGTGCGTCCGGGCGATCATCGGAGACCTGCGGGCACGGCGGGGCCGTGCCTTCGACGACATCGAATCGGCGCGCTCCTGGCTCCTCGACCAACCCTCCTGCGGGGCGAACACCGGGGTCATCGGGTACTGCATGGGCGGAGGATTCGCCCTATTGCTCGCTCCCGGACACGGGTTCTCGGCGTCGAGCGTCAACTACGGCCAGGTACCGAAGGACGCCGAGGCCGTGCTGCAGGGGGCCTGCCCCATCGTCGGGAGCTTCGGCGCCCGGGACCGCACGCTGCGAGGCGCAGCGGCGCGGCTCGAAACTGCACTCCAGCACGACGGCATCCCCCACGACGTCAAGGAGTACCCGGGAGCAGGCCACTCCTTCCTCAACGACCACGACGGCATCCTCTTCGCCGTCGCGGGACGTCTCATGGGTGGCGGCGGATACGACGAAGCGGCCGCCGCCGACGCCCGCCGGCGGATCGCCGACTTCTTCCGCGCGCACCTTGCCGCGTCCTGACGCAACGACGCTCCGCTCCCCTCTTCTGAGATTTTTGCAATAAGGGCTTGATTGCCGAGGCGCAATTCACTAAAGTGACAGCCCGTAAGGCACCTCGGTTAAAGGTTCAAGGTCCGGACGGCCGAGAAGGTGAAAAACCTGGTAGAGGCCTTGTAGGACAACCCAAAAAGAGTTAGTATCCCCGGAATGTCCGGGGGTTTTTGCGCGCCGCTATTGGCGCGCCTTTTGTCGTTGTCTGAACCGTGGTGAGCGTCGCCCCTCCCCCGCGCGATCCTGAGCTGCAGGCGGAGCAGGACTACCTCGACGGCGCCCTGACCTCCTTGGCCGCTATGCGCGCCCGATCCGAGGCGTTGCTCCAAGACCTGATCGCAGCGGGCAGTCCAGACCTCGACTACGTCGCCGCGCTCTCTCGCCGGGTGGCGCTGCTGGCCGACAGCCCGCGTCCCCTTCTGTTCGGCCGCATCGACGAGGAGCACGGCGGCGTTTGGCATATCGGCCGCCGCCACGTCGAAGACGGTCGGGCGGATCCCGTCGTTATCGACTGGCGGGCGCCTGTCGCCGTGCCCTTCTACCGAGCGAGTCCCCGCGAAGCACTGGGACTCGTGCGTCGCCGCCAGATCATGGTGGATCGCCGCTCGGTCGTCGCCGTCGCCGACGACATCTTCGACGGTACCGAGGAAGTCCCGGGCTCCACCCGACTGCGCGGCGGCGACGCCTTGCTGGCCGAACTCGAACGGGCGCGCACCGGCGAGATGCTCGACATCGTCGCGACGATCCAGGCCGAGCAAGACGAGATCATCCGTGCGCCGCTGGAACTGCTCCTCACCGTCCAGGGCGGGCCCGGCACCGGGAAGACGGCCGTGGGCCTGCACCGCGCCGCCTTCCTGCTCTACAACCACCCGGCGCTGAGTCGAGACGGCGTCCTCGTGCTCGGCCCCAGCCGCGCCTTTCTTCGCTACATCGCCCAGGTACTCCCTTCGCTCGGCGAGGAGGCCGTCGTGCAGACGACGATCGCCGACGTCGCCCCCAAGGTCAAGGTGCGCGTCGACGAGACGATGGAGACCCGCCGGCTGAAGGGTGACCTCAGAATGGCCGCGTTGTTGCGGCGCGCGCTCGACGGGCGTCGTAGCTCGCTCGAGCACGACGTAAGCCTGCGCGTTCGTTTTGCTCGAGCGACCCTGAGCGCGCAGCGGGTGAACGAGCTCGTCGCCTCCATCACGTCGCGGCCCTCCCCCTACAAGGCGGGCCGGCTCGCCCTCCGTTCCCGTCTCGTGAGCGAAGCTCGGCGCGCCTTCCGTTCCTCCGGGCGCCTCGGTGCCGACGAACCCTGGTTCGAACGAGAGCTCCTGGCGACCGACGAGTTCGCGGACCTTCTCGACACCCTGTGGCCAACCGTGTCCCCGAGCGCACTCGTCCGGGATCTCTTCGGCTCGCCGGCCCAGCTCGAGCGCTACGCCACCGGACTGCTCGAACGGGCGGAGTGGACGCTCCTCGCACGACCACGGGCGCCCCGCGCGTCGGGGGCGACCTGGAGCACCGACGACCTCGCACTGCTCGACGAAGCGGCTTTCCTGACCGGCGGACGGACCAGGACGTACGGCCACATCGTGGTCGACGAGGCACAGGACCTCACACCGATGCAGTTCCGCATGATCGCTCGGCGGGCGCCGTCGGGGTCGGTGACCGTCTTGGGGGACCTCGCCCAGGCCACCGGACCGTGGTCGTACCGAGACTGGGACGAGGTGCGCGACATCCTGGCCTCCGGCCCTGCCCGACCCGAGCACGCCGAGCTCACCCTGGGGTACCGGGCACCGGGGCGCGTCCTCGACTTTGCGTCGAAGCTGCTTCCGGTCGCCGCGCCCGGAGTGCGCCCGACCGCGTCGATTCGACCTGGGCGGACCGAGCCGACGATGCGCTCGGTCCCCTCTGACGAAGTGCCCGCCGCCTCGCTCGCCGAGGCCTACGCCTTGATTACGGACCACGCGCTGGTGGCCGTGATCGCGCCCACCGAGATGGTGCCCGATCTGGTCAAGCTGGCGCGACGACACGACGAAGTCGGTGTTCTCGAACGCGACGCCATGAGCCGTCCCGTGACGATCGTCCCGGCACCCGCGTCCAAGGGCCTGGAGTTCGACGCCGTCGTCGTGGTCGAGCCGGCCCTGATTGCCGGGTCCGATCCCCGCGGCCTGCGCCTCCTCTATGTCGCCATGACCCGACCGATCCAACACCTGAGCGTGGTCCACGGTCTGCCCCTCCCCGATCCCCTCCTTGACTGAGGGTCGGCCTCTCCCCTCCCCTACGATCCATGGCATGGACATCTCTGGGAAGGTGGCCCTCATCACGGGCGCGAGCAACGGCATCGGCGAGGGCGTGGCCCGATACCTGGCCGCGGGCGGGGCGCACGTCGTGCTGGCCGACATCGACGACTCCCGCGGCAAGGCCCTCGCCGACGAGCTCAACGGCGTGTACGTCCACACCGACGTGGCCGATCCGGCCGCCAGCGCGGCCGCCGTGGCCACAGCCGTCGACGCCTTCGGCGCCCTCCATATCGCTCACCTGAATGCAGGCATCACGTCATGGTGTGGCATGGGCGACGATTTCGACGCCGAGGCCTACCGCGGGTCGATGGCCATCAATCTCGACGGTGTCGTCTACGGGATCGCCGCGGCCCGGCCGGCTATCAAGGCCAGCGGTGGTGGAACCATCGTCGCCACCGCCTCCATGGCCGGCCTCGTGGCGGCGCCCTTCGATCCGATCTACAGCGCCAACAAGCACGCGGTGGTCGGCTTGGCGCGTTCACTGGGCGAGACGTACGCCGCCGACGGGATCAGAGTCCACGCACTCTGTCCGTCCTTTGCCCGCACCAACATCATCAAGGGATCCGAACAGACCTTGGTCGATATGGGATTCCCGATCATCGAGGTCGCCGACGTCGTCGACGCCTTCGGGCGCATCATCGCTTCCGAGACGACCGGCCAGTGCTGGTACGTCGTGGCCGGACGAGAAAGCGAGCCGTTCCAGTTTCGTCGCGCCCCGGGACCTCGCCTCGACTGAAGGCTGAGGCGGTAGCCAGGGATTACGCTGGTGCTGCGCCGAGGTGGCGCACGGTGATGGATCCCGCCGGGGGCGGCCGCCCCGAACCGCCGATCGACATGGCTGATGGTTCCTGACTGGCACACAGGAGAGCCAAGCCATGGACCAGCCGCACGAGGGTTTTGACGACGCGCCCGAACGCGTCCGCCGGGAAGACAGTGACCTGCTCGACGAACCGGTCCTGCCGTTGTTCGGTCTCTCCGCGGGCACTCTGGCGGCGATCTTTCTGGGCGGCGCCGTGGGAACCGTGGCGCGCTATCTCCTAGAGGCCCACCATTCGATCCCCGCCGGCTCGTTTCCGTGGCCCACCCTGCTCGTGAACCTCAGCGGTTCGCTGGCCATCGGATTTCTCATCCCGTTGACCGAGCACATCGCGCCCCGGGCGACGCTCCTCCGCCCGCTCGTCATCGTCGGATTCCTGGGCGGGTGGACGACCTATTCGACGCTTGCCGTCGACGCCACTCTCCTCGCCAAGGGCGGCGACCTGGTGACGTGCCTCGCGTATCTCGTCGCCACCGTCGCCGGAGGGCTCGCCCTCGTCGTCCTGGGCCACACCATCGGGCGGAAGGTGGCTTCGACGTGACCGCCACCGCGGCGTCGCCCACGTTGGGCCTCGCGCTGCTCGTCGCGCTCGCGGGTGGCGTCGGCGCAGTGGTGCGCGCGCTGCTCATCCACCACATCGGGCTTCGGCGCGGTGATCCATTGCCTGTCGGCACGATGCTGGTCAATGCCTCGGGCTCACTCCTCCTCGGTGCTCTGACGGGACTCTCCCTCTACCACGGCCTCGGCGGGCGACCGCTCGCCATTGCCGGGGTCGGCCTCTGTGGCGGCTACACCACGTGGTCCACGGCGAGCTGGGAGACGATCCACCTGCTCCACACGGGCCACCGCAGCGAAGCCGTCCTCTATACCGTGGGCAGCCTCGTGGTGTGCATCGGCTGCGCGGCGGCCGCGCTGGCCGTCGTCGCCGCGTCTGTAGCCCGCCTCCGTCGCAGCAGCCCGATAACTTGTCGAGCCGATGAAGCCTCCCGGCCCACTCTTGGCATCCGGACGCGACTCGGACATCTTCGAGTACGGGCCGGGACTCGTGCTGCGCCGGTCGCGTGAGGGCCATTCCATGGCGAGCGAAGCGCGCACCATGGCCTTCGTGCAGGAGAAGGGCTACCCGGTGCCCGCGATCCACGAGATAAGTGATGACGGCCTCGACCTGGTGATGGAGCGCATCGACGGCGTCTCAATGGTGGAAGCGATTGGAAAGGCTCCTTGGACCGTGCGTCGACAGGCGGCGACGCTTGCGGAGCTCCATCTTCAGCTCCACGAGATCGAGGCCCCGGACTTTCTCCCGACGTCGTCACTGGGGAGCGGGGACAAGGTCCTCCACCTCGATCTGCACCCGCTCAACGTGATGGTCGGCCCGAAGGGCCCAGTGGTGATCGACTGGCCGAACGCGCGCCGCGGCGACCCGGCGGTGGATGTGGCGCTCGCCTGGGTGTTGATGGCGGCCGGAGAGATCCCCGGAGGCGGCCTGAAGGCGCGGCTCTTGGCCTTCGGCCGGGCCCTGCTGGTCAACGGCTTCCTCTCCCGCTTCGACCGCGCCACCGTGGCGGGTCACCTCCGCGAGGTCGTCGAGATCAAAGGACAGGACCCGCACATGAGCAAGGCCGAGGTCGCCCGGATGTGGAAGGTCGTCGAGCAGGAGGAGTCTCGGGGCTGACCCGATCGCCGCTCAGGTGACGAATGTCTCGACGGGCGGGCAACTGCACACGAGGTTGCGGTCACCGTAGGCCTGGTTGATCCGCGCGACGGGCGGCCAGTATTTCCGGGTCTGGTCGCCAGAGGGGAATACGGCCACCGAGCGCTCGTAGGGCCTTTCCCATTCGGCGACCAGCGCGCCCGCCGTGTGCGGGGCGCCACGCAACGGGCTGTCCTCAACGACCCACCGGCCCGCTGCGACCTCTTCGATCTCGGCCCGGATGGCGATCATCGCCTCGCAGAAACGGTCCAGCTCGGCGAGGTCTTCGCTCTCGGTCGGCTCCACCATCAGCGTGCCGGCGACCGGGAAGCTCACCGTCGGTGCGTGAAAGCCGTAGTCGATCAGCCGCTTCGCCACGTCGTCGACCGTGACGCCCGTCGCCTTCGTAAGTGGCCGCAGGTCCAAGATGCACTCGTGCGCGACGAGTCCGTCCTTGCCCGTGTAGAGCACCGGGAAGGACGGCGCCAGTCGCGCTGCGATGTAGTTCGCGGCCAGGACGGCCGACTTCGTCGCGTGCGCCAGGCCGGCGCCGGAGAGGAGCCGGATGTACGCCCAACTGATCGCGAGGATGCCGGCGCTGCCGTAGGGCGCCGCACTGACTGGACCGATCCCCTCACGATGCGCGGGGTCCGGATGCATGGGGTGCGAGGGCAGGTACGGAACCAGGTGTTCGGCTACCGCGACCGGCCCGACTCCGGGCCCTCCTCCCCCGTGCGGGATGCAGAACGTCTTGTGCAGATTGAGATGCGACACGTCTCCACCGAATTGGCCCGGCTTGGCCAGGCCGAGCAGCGCATTGAGATTCGCGCCGTCGATGTACACCTGGCCGCCGAATTCGTGCGACCAGCGCGCACATGTCGGCGATGCCCTCTTCGTACACGCCGTGCGTGGAGGGGTACGTCACCATGATCGCGGCCAGCCCGTCGGCGTGCTCCTCGCACTTGGCCCGGAGGTCGTCCAGATCGACCGTCCCGTCGTCCCGGCTTGCCACCACCACGACGCGCATCCCCGCCATGACCGCAGAAGCCGCATTCGTCCCGTGCGCGCTCGATGGAATGAGGCAGACGTCGCGCTGAGGTTCTTGCCGAGCGTCGTGATAGGCGCGGATGGCCATCAGGCCGGCCAACTCGCCTTGGCTACCGGCGTTGGGCTGAACTGACACCTTGGCGTAACCCGTCACGTCGGCCAGCCATCGCTCGAGTTCGTCGATGAGGCTCAGGTAGCCCGGCGTGGAGTCGGCCGGCGCGAACGGGTGGATCTCGGCGAAGCCGGGAAGGCCGACGGGCTCCATCTCGGTCGTCGCGTTGAGCTTCATCGTGCACGAGCCGAGCGGGATCATCCCCCGGTCGAGCGCGAAGTCGCGGTCGGACAGCTCACGCAGGTAGCGCAGCATCGAGGTCTCCGAGTGATGCTGCGTGAACACCGGGTGGCTGAGGATGGGAGCGTCCCGCAACAGCCTCTCCGGGAGCCCGTCGCTGCCGCCTGTGCCCGCCTCGCCCTCCACCCCGAAGGCCCCGAGCACGGCGTCGACGTGACCGGCCGTCGTGGTCTCGCCGCACGAGACGCCCACGTGGTCCTCGTCCACTCTTCGCACGAGCACGCCCGCTCCCCGCGCTGCCGCCACCACCTCGTCCGCCCTGCCCGGCGCGATGACGACGACCGTGTCGAAGAACTCCCGGTGGCGAAGGGCAAAGCCGGCGGTCTCCAGGGCCGACGCGAGGCGTGCGGTGCGCCGGTGGACGCGCCGAGCGATGGCCTGTAGGCCCTCTGGCCCGTGGTACACCGCGTACATCGACGCCACGACGGCGAGCAGCACCTGGGCGGTGCAGATGTTCGACGTCGCCTTCTCGCGTCGGATGTGCTGCTCGCGTGTCTGGAGGGCCAAGCGATACGCGGGACGACCTTCGGCGTCGATGGACAAGCCGACCAACCGACCGGGCAGGTCTCGCTCGAGCCCCGCCTTGACCGCCATGAAGGCGGCGTGCGGGCCCCCGTACCAAAGGGGCACGCCGAAGCGCTGCGACGAGCCGACCGCGACGTCGGCGCCCCACTCCCCCGGCGGCTTCAGCAGGGTCAACGCGAGCAGGTCCGTCGCAACAGCAACCAGCGCACCGCGAGCATGGGCCGCGTCCGTCAGTTCAGCGAAGTCGCGGATCGCCCCCGAGGAGCCCGGGTACTGCTGCACGAGCCCGAAGTAGTCGCCCGCGGGGAGCCCCGCTGCGAGGTCGACGACGTCGAGCTCGATGCCGAGCGGCGCAAGGCGGGTCGCCAACACCGCGAGGGTCTGGGGGTGACAGTCCGCATCGACGACGACCCGGTCGGACTCAACCGTGCTCCGCCGTCGCATCAGCGTCACGGCCTCGGCGACCGCCGTACCCTCATCGAGGAGCGACGCATTTGCCGTGTCGAGACCGGTGAGATCCGCCACCATGGTCTGGAAGTTCAACAAGGCCTCGAGCCGGCCCTGGCTGATCTCGGGCTGATAGGGCGTGTACGCCGTGTACCAGGCCGGACTCTCGAGGATGTTGCGGCGGATGACACCCGGCGTGACGGTGCCCGAGTAGCCGAGGCCGATCATCGGCTCGGCGACGACGTTCGACGCGGCGATGCGGCGGAGCTCCCCCAGCACCTGGTGTTCGCTGACCGCCGGCGGCAGGTCGAGGTCTTCGAGGCTGCGCACGCTCCCGGGCACCGCGGCGTCGATCAGTGCGTCGAGGCTCTCGTAGCCGAGCACCTTGAGCATCTCCGTCTGGTCGCCATCGGAGGTGCCGACGTGACGCGGCAGGAAGCTCTCGAAAGGCTCGAGTTCGTCGGGTGAGTGCTTGGGCTGCGATGCGGGCACGGAGGCCTCCTGGCTCGCCCGTGATCACACGGGACTCGTCGGACGTCCTCCCCGCTCTGTCACTGGACCTGAGAGCCTCGCCGCAGCCCTGCGACTTCCACCTTCGGTGCGGACACCACGCATCCGCTTTCCAGAGTTGCCTCGCCGGAGCGGTATGTCGGCCTGAGAGTTTCTGGGGAGAGTTGCTCCTCCGGCGTCCCCTCGGACTACGTACTGCGGGGACTCTGGCGCTCCGGTTCAAACGGCGTATTCAGTTGTGCCCCCCATCATAGGACAAGGGCTCCGCGGGCCCGGACAGCCTCGGCCGCTACTCCGTGTCCTCCCTGACGGGCCAGAGGGGTGGGCGCACGAGGACCCCACCCAGCTCTCGCCCACGTTGGAGCAACGTGACCCCGTCGCCGTCGAGCAACTGCGCATCGGCGTCGACGAAGCCCAGGCCGATGCCGCACTCGCGCATGGGCGAAAAGTTCCCGCTGGTCAGGATGCCGACCTGCCGCGTGGTCGAGGTCGATCTCCGCACCGTCGCGCAGCGGCTGCCGACCGTCGGCGACAATGCCGCGGAGCCGCCGGGCCGGCCCGCTCGCCCGCTCCTCTTCCAGGGCGGCGCGCCCGGTGAACTCTTTTTTGTCCCACCCCACGACCCAACCCAGGCCCGCCTGGAGCGGCGTGATCCCCGGGCCGAGCTCGTGGCCGTGGAGCGGCAGCCCGGCCTCGAGGCGCAGGGTGTCGCGTGCGCCCAGTCCAGCCGGGACGACGCCCTCCGAGAGGACGGCCTCCCAGAAGGACAGAGCGACCTCAGCCGGCACCGCACATTCGACGCCGTCTTCGCCGGTATACCCGGTGCCGGCGACCAGACACGGGACGCCGTCCCACACGAACGGCTCGACGCAGAACCGATGGACCGCGGCGGCGGCGGGGGCGATCCGGGAGAGACGGGCGCGTGCCTGTGGCCCCTGAACGGCGACGATCGCCCGCTCGGCGGTAACGTCACGTCCACCCAGTGCGCCCACGACGTCGCTCGTGTTCGACGCATTGGGCATCACGTCGAATCGCTCCTCCTCGACCCACCACACGATGATGTCGTCGATCACCGAGCCGTCGTCGTCGAGCAGGTGCGTGTATTGCGCCCGGCCGGGGTGGACGCGCCGCAGGTCGTTGCTCAGCGCATGCTGGAGCCCTTCGAACGCGCCCTGACCCGTGACGCGCACCGTGCCGAGATGCGACACGTCGAAGGCGGCGGCGTCGGTCCGGCAGGCCCGGTGCTCGGCCACCGTCCCCGATGGGTAGGCCAATGGCATCTCCCATCCACCGAAGGGGACCATCTTGGCGCCGAGCGCCACGTGTGCTGCGTGCAACGGCGAGACGCGGAACGCGGCGGTGCCCTCGCGTTCGTCTGCGCTCATTCGGCCAGACTATGCGGCTCCGGCCGTCACCAGCGGCAGCCCGTGCGAGGCGAGCAGCGACGCGAAGTCCCGTTGGTAGACGATGGAGATCGGCACCTCGGGATACAGCTCTCGCATCCGCCGCACCTTGCGGTTCTTGCGCGTGACGAGCCGTTGGTCGGCGGTCGTCAACTCGATGAAGACGCCGCGCACGGGGAGGTAGAAGTCGGGCCGAAACCCCGACACCGGTGAGCCCAGCGCGTCCCACTCGAGTGGGAACTCGACGGGCTCGTACTCCCATCGCTCACCGCTCAAATCGAGGAGCGTGGCGAAGAGTCGTTCGGATGGATGGGCGAAGCGGACCTGTCCGGCGGGCACGCAGGCCGGATGGCGCCTGCGGTCGATGTGCACGGGGTCCGAGTCGTTCACTCCCCGGCGGCCCGCTTGGCCGGCACCGCAACGGGCCGAACCTTTCGAGAGGACGCTGCCTCGGAAGTGTCCAGGCGCACGATGTCCGCCTCGAGCTCTTCGACCACGCCGGCCAGCGGCACGATGTTGAACACGCCCTGACCACCGGCCAAGAGATCGACGACCTCGCCGTTGGTGCGCGCGAGCACCGTGCTCGTGCCGGTCAGGACCAAGTTGGCGGACGCCAAGTCGGCGCCGAGCTCCTCGCGCAGGCACTCCACCGCGCGGCGCGCCGACTGCAACGACAGGCCGGCGTCGAGCAACTGCTTGATGACCTTCAGCTCGAGGACGTCCGAATAGGAGTAGACCCGGCGTGAGCCACTGCCCTTGGCGGAAGCGACGGACGGCTGCAGCAGGCCGGTCCGGGCCCAGTAATCGAGCTGCCGGTAGGTGATCCCCACCAGGCCGCACACCTGCGGCCCGTGAAACCCACCGACACGGGTTGAGGACTCCGCGGCCATCTCCACTACCTCCCTCGAGCTGAATCTCCGAGGCCAACTGTAGTGGACCCCGGACGACATCGCTGTAGTTACGGAGGCGTGTTTTTCAATTCTTAGCGGCGTCCGGCACCCCGGCATCGGCCACGCCATGGGGGGTCCGCCCGAGGGGCCACGCCACCACCGAACCGGCGACCGTCAGCCCCACCCGGGACCCGGCGACCAGGGGTGTCCCACCGGTCACCCGCACGATCAGGTCAGGCAAGCCGTCCGCCTCTGGGTGCACCCGGACGACGGCGTCGTGGCCGTAGTACTCGTAGCTCTCCACCGTCGCCGGTAAGGCCGAGGACGCAGCGTCGCCGATGATCAGCTGCTCAGGGCGGATCAGCACATGGGCGGGGCCGGTGGCCTCGTCCGAAGGCCAGCCTTCCACGGCCAGCGACCCGAACGGTGTGGCGGCCACGGTTGTCGGGCCACCGAGCGGGTGCTCGACCTGGACGTGGAGCACGTTGGCCTCGCCCAAGAACCTCGCCAGGGCCGGATCGAGGGGGCGTTGGTAGATCCCGGCCGGCGAGTCGAGCTGGGCGATGACCCCGTGTCGGAGGACGGCGACCTGGTCGGCCATGGACAGTGCCTCGTCTTGGTCGTGGGTGACCAGGATCGACGTCGTGCCGGCCTGGCGCAGCACGTCGTGCACCTCGCTGCGCACGCTGGCGCGCAGGGTGGCGTCGAGCGACGAGAAAGGTTCGTCGAGCAGCACGATCTCGGGGTCCGTGGCGAGCGCCCGAGCCAAGGCGACCCGCTGTTGCTGTCCGCCCGACAGCTCGTGGGGGTACCGACGGTGCAGTCCCGAGAGCCCGACCATGTCGAGGAGCTCGAGCACCCGGGTGCGGCGGTGCGGGCCACGAGGGAGGCCGAACGCCACGTTGCGCCCGACGGAGAGGTGCGGAAACAGGGCGCCCTCCTGAGGGACGTACCCGATGTGGCGGTGCTCGCTCGGCACGAACGTGTGGCGACCGTCCACGGCTTCGCTCCCGAGCATGACGACGCCTCGATCCAAGCGCTCGAAGCCCGCCACGATCCGTAGGAGCGTGGTCTTCCCACTCCCCGAGGAGCCCAAGATGGCGGTGAAGCTCCCGGCCGGTACCGTCAGGTCGACCCCTTCGAGCACGTGGAGGTCTCCGAAGGACTTGCGAACCCCGTGGACGGCGAGCTCCTTCATCGCGCCATTGTGGCGCCTGCCAGCACCTCGGTGGCCACCTTGGCCTGACCGCCGCCGGGCACGCCCGCTGCGGCCAGCGCGGGAAGGCAGCCGGTCGAACCACCGACCCAGCACGTAGCTGGGCACGGCGGCGATGAGCACCATGAGGCCTGCGTACGGCGCCGCCGCCCCGTAGCTGAGGTTCTGCTGTTGGGCCCAGAACCCCGTGGCCAGCGTGTGCGCACCGGTGGGAATCAGGATGAGGGTCGCCGTGAGCTCGGTCGCCGTCTCGAGGAAGACGAGACAGAACGCGGCCGCCAGACCCGGAGCGATCAGCGGCAACGTGACCCGCCAGAAGACGGAACGGCGAGTCACGCCCAACGAATGCCCCACCTCCTCCAACCCGATCGGCGCCCGCGCCACGGCGGCGCGCACGGACACGACCGCCATCGGGAAGAACATCACCGCGTAAACGAGAATGAGCAGAGGCGTCGTCTGGTACCACCGCCCTTCGAGGAAGTGCACGGTCACGTAGGCCGCGCTCAGGGCCACCACGATCCCCGGCACGGCCAGGATCAGCATGGACGCGCCCTCGAGCATCCGAACCGGGCGCGCGGGGTGTCGCACCGAGAGCAGCGCGATCGGAAGAGCGCCGATCGTGCCGACGAGCCCGGCGCCGGCGGCGTAGCCGAACGTCGTGAGCGTGGCCTCCCAGATCGACGCGCTGGGCACGGTCGAGCTGCCCCCTTGGACGAGCAGGTAGACGATCGCGCCGACGGGGACCCCGAGTGCGAGCACCACGACACCGACCACGCCACCGAGAACCGGCACGGTGCCCCGCCCGAGGCGCCGTGGCCGCATGACCCGCTGGGCCCCTGACCCGATGCGCGCGGCGCGACCCCTGCCCCGCGCCGCACCTTCGCCGATGAGGAGGATCGCCCCGAGTCCGACCAGGATCAACGAGAACGCACAACCGGCTGCGGTATTGAAGCCCACGTTGAACTCGCTGAACGCCTCGGTGGTCAGGGTCCGGAATCCGAGGATCTCGAATGCGCCGTACTCGGCCAGGCACACCAGGGCCACGAGCACGGAGCCCCCGAGGATGGCGAGGCGGGCCTGGCCCACCGTCACCTTCCAGAACGTCGCGAAGCGCCCGAGACCCAGGCTGCGCGCGACCTCTTCTTGCGCTGGATCAGCGTTGCGGATGCTCGCGGCGACCGGAAGGTAGACCAGCGGGTAGACCGCCACGGTCATCACGAGGACGGCCCCCCAGAAGCCTCCGAACGCAGGAAAGATGGCGCGCCACCCGAAACTGACCACAAAGTCCGGGATGCCGAGCGGGATGACCACCAACACCGCCCAGATGCGCCGCCCCGGAAGATCCGTGCGCTCGATGAACCATGCCAGCGTCGTGCCGAGCACAGCGCACAGCAGGGTGACCACGACGGTCAAGCTGACGGTGTTCCACAGCAACTGAGCCGTGAGGCTCCGAAAGAGGAGCGGTTGGAGGGTCGACCAACCGGTCTGGAACGCCTGGACGAGCAGGAAAACCAGTGGCGTCAGGACCACCACGGCGACGAGCGCAGCGGCCGCCACCAACGCGGGTGGGCCCGAGCGGTGGTGGCTGGACCAGCGATGGTGGTGCCGATGGTGACGGAGGCGCTCCGCTTGATGGTGCCAACGGCCCCCGTGGTGGTGGCCGCGTCCGTGCTCGTGTCCCCGGTCGCGCCGCCCCCGGTGCGTTGGCTTGCCCGGGCCGCGAGACGGCGTCGTCGCCGTGCTCACGTCAGCGCCGCGGTTCGCTCACAACAGCTGCGCCTCTTGCAGCAGCTGGATGGCGGTGGCGCCGGTGCCGAGCTGGGCGATGGTGATCGAGTGCGGCTGCAGCTGATCGAACGGTGTCTCGGGTTGCGCCGTCGTCACATGGGAGCCGATCGGATATTCGAAGCTGTCGCTGTGAGCGATGATCTCCTGGCCTTGGGCCGAGCCGAGGAAGGCGACGAACTCCTGCGCCTCGGACTTGTGGGCCGAGGAGCGCAGCACGCCGGCGCCGGAGACGTCGATCACATAGCCGACGTCGTGCGGCGCGAAGTACGCGATCGCCGAATGCATCCCGGATGCGCCGTCCTCGGCGCGGAGCCGGTACCAGTAGTACTGGTTGATGATGCCCAGTGCGACCTGCCCGCTGTTCACCTCGGACGTGATCGTCTCGTTGTCGGGGTAGATGTGGCTGCCCGCGTTCGCCTTCAGGCCGTCCAACCAGCGCAGCGCCGCTGCGTTCCCGTGCGTCTGAGCGACCGAGGTCACGATCGGCTGGAAGTCCGTCTCCCCTTCGGCCAGCGCGATCTTCCCCTTCCACTTGGGCTGGCTCAGTTGCATCGCCGAGGTGGGCAGCTGGCTCGGCTTCAAGAGGCTGGTGTTGTAGACCATCACGCTGACCCGGGCCGAGACACCGAGCCACTCCCCGTTCGGCGAGTCGTACTTCGCGGGGCTCTCGGACAGCGTCGACTTGGAAAGTGGTGCCAGCAGCTGCTTGGAGGCCAGGTACTGCAGTGCCGGCGAGTTCTCGCTGAAGAACACGTCGGCCGGGGAATGACCGCCCTCGGCCACGATCTGATCGGCCATCACGTCCTCGTCGTCGAAGCGGACGTTCACCGTGATGCCCGTCTTCTTCTCGAACGCGTTGACCAGCGCCTGGGTGGTCTGGACGTGCTGGCCGCTGTAGAGGGTGATGGGAGCCGGTGACGCGCCAGCCGGTCCTGACGAGGTCCCGACCAGCAGCACCGCCCCGATCGTGGCCGCAGCCAGGCCCCCGCGCAGCGCCCGGAACGCGAAGGCCCGCGCCGGCGAACTGAGCCTGGCGGACTGCTTCGCCATTCCGTGGAACCTCCTGGACGGCCAAATTTAGGCAGGACGAATATTAGGTCGTCCTAACTTTAGCTGCTCAGGAGGGCCGGTCAAGGTCGGCCCGCACGCGGACCCGGAGGTGACGAGTTGCGATCAGTCGGGGTCGGGGGCGCCAAGGTCGGCCCGGCCCTCATGGGGGCTGGAGGGATCGGCGTGGAACCGAACCGGGATCCGGCCGGCTCGCCGGGCCTCCCATCCCGCCTCGACGGCGAGGCGCATGGCCCGGGCCATGGCCACCGGGTCGTGCGCCCGGTTGACGGAGGTGGCCACGAGGACCCCGTCACAGCCCAGCTCCATGGCCAGCGCCGCGTCCGACGCCGTGCCGATGCCGGCGTCGAGGATCACGGGCACGTCCACCGACTGTCGGAGCAGAGCGATGTTGTGCGGATTGCGGATACCCAGGCCGCTGCCGATCGGGGAACCGAGCGGCATCACCGCGGCGCAACCGACCTGCTGGAGCCGGAACGCGAGCACCGGGTCGTCGGTCGTGTACGGCAGGACGACGAACCCGTCCTCCGCCAGTTGCTCCGCGGCGGCCAGCAGCTCGACCGCGTCGGGCAGCAACGTGCGGTCGTTCCCGATCACCTCGAGCTTGACCCAATCGGTGCCGAACGCCTCGCGGGCCAGTTTGGCGGTGAGGACCGCCTCCGACGCGGTGGCGCACCCCGCCGTGTTCGGCAGGACACGGATGTCGAGCTCGTCGAGGAGCGACAACAACGAGCCGCGGCGCGAGGGCTCGACGCGCCGCACCGCCACGGTGGCCAGCCGGGTCCCCGACGCCTCGAGCGCGGCGCGGAGGGCGTGCAGGCTCGTCATCCCGCCCGTGCCGAGCAGCAATCGCGAGCCCAGGATCTCGCCGGCGATGGAGAGCTCGTCCGGTGCGTCGGCGCTGGCCAGGTCGTCGCGCGGCGGTGTCGTCACCCGAACGACCCTACCTCGGCACCCGCCTATGGTGGCTCGGTGCCGGACACCTCCACCCCACCCACGGCGCTCACGATCGCCGGGTCGGATTCGGGCGGTGGGGCCGGCGCGCAGGCGGACCTCAAGACCTTTGCCGCGCTCCGCGTCCACGGCACGAGCGCGCTCACGGCCGTGACGGCGCAGAACACGACCGGGGTCCGCGGCGTCGTGGCCCTCGAGCCGGACTTCGTGCGGCTCCAAGTCGAGGCGGTCCTCGACGACTTCGCGGTCCGCAGCGTGAAGACGGGGATGCTGGCGAACGCGGGCATCGTGGCCGAGGTGGCCGCCCTGGCCGAGCAGGGCCGCCTCTCGAACCTCGTCGTCGATCCCGTCCTCGTCTCCTCGACCGGACACCCGCTCGTCGAGCCAGACGGGGTGGCGGCCTACCTGGAGCGCCTCTTGCCCCACGCGCTCGTGGCCACCCCGAACCTGCGCGAGGCCGCCGTGCTCGGCCACACGACCGTCGAGGCGCTCGGTCCGCTCGAGGCGCGGGCGGCCGTGGCCGAACAACTCCGGGAACGCGGCGCCCGCTGGGTGGTGGTGAAGGGAGGCCACCTCACCGACTCGGCGGATGACGTCGTGGCCGGCCCCGGAGGGGTCGTCGTGCTGCCGGGCACACGGGTGCAGACCGGCAACGACCACGGCACAGGCTGTTCGCTCTCGGCCGCCGTGGCCGCCCACCTGGCCCAAGGCGCCGAGCCGCTCGACGCGATCACGGCGGCCAAGGAGTTCGTGCGGAGGGCCCTGGCCGGGAGCGCAGGCTGGCGCCTCGGGGCGGGCCACGGGCCGGTCGACCATTTCGGGTGGTCGGACGGGTCCTAGGCTGGACGGGCCATGACGTTGCACGACGCCGACACCCGGCTCGACGAGCCGGCCGACGCCGAGCCACTGCGACCGCCCACACCGGGCGGGTTCTCCATACGGCCAGCGATGATCGTGCTGGGGCTCGGCGTGCTGATCATCGCGGTCTTCGTCACCTTGGGCCTTGTCTCGACCCATCCACCCGCCGCGGTGAAGACGACCGGCGCTCCGGCCAAGGTCCCGGGCACCCCGCTGCGCTCCGAGCCGGCCGCGCTCGCGCTGACGCCGATCATCATCCAGGGCGAGCCCCCGACCAACATCATCAACGCCGTGACGCTGCCGACGGGGGCGGTGCGGACCTCGTACCAGAACAACGCCGCGGGCTCCGGGCAGTACGACGCGGCAGATCACGCTGCGCTCCACCGATTCGCAGGGTGCGCTCCTGACCTTTTACACGGCGGAGATGCACGAGCTGGGGTGGCAGGTCTTCGACAAGGGTGCGGCGGCCAACGACCCGAACGCACTCGAGGTGCTCGGGAAGCTGGCCGGCACCGACGGGTACTACTGGGAGATGGGCGCCACGATCTCGCCGACGACGTTCGGCCACGGGGCGCCACCCGCCGGGGAGACCGATTTCACGATTCGCCTGTTCCAGAACAGCGACGACGAGAGCTGACCCGGGGTCGGCGCGGGGCGCGCCGGTTGGAGGTCGCCGGCGGGCGTGGGGTGTAGGTGTGTCGGCGCTCAGGCCGTGGCGGTGGCGCGGTCGCTCAGGCGAGGACGCTCGTGGCGTCTTCGGGACGGAGCAGCTCGCCCTCTTCGGGACTCGGCGCCAGTAGGTAGGCCCAGACGAAGAAGTTGATCGGGTAGAGCAGGTAGCCCACGCGGGGGTTCGGCGCCAACAGGATCAGCGCCGACATCACGACCCCGGAGATCTTGCACACCTGGGACACGGTGGACGGGGTGTGCTTGTAGAGGTACCGCGCCAGCACCACGGCCAGGATCAGCCCGACCGAGAGCGGCAGCACGCGGCTGAGCGACGGGAAGTCGTGGACGAGGACGTGTCCCGGGAGCGCGCTGGCCGCGGTGGACGGGATCGCGCTCAAGCCGAGCGGGAAGAGCACGACGTCGTCGATCAGTGCGATCGGCCCGCGCAACGCGAACGGGAAGATGACCGGCACCGCCACGACGAGGATGCCGGCCAACATGACGAGCGGGCGCCTTTCGCCCTTGCGGTTCCGCGCCGCGAACAGCATGAGCACGGCCACCGGCCACGCCGTGAACTTCATGGCCGACGCGATGCCCAGCACGATGCCCGAGGCGAACGGACTTCGGCGCTGGGCCAGCACCATGGCCAGGAGCAAGAAGGCGACGACCGGGATGTCGTCGCCGCCCGTCGCCAATGGCAGCGACGCGAGGGGCAAGATGATCAGGAACTGGAGCGCGCGCATCTTGCGGCGGCGGTCGGCCTTACATAAATAGAGCGCGAGGGCGGCCACGGCGAGCGTCGTGACGCAGAAGAAGATGCGGGCGTCGCTGAGCCCGTTGGTGGGCCAGATGTCGCTCGGGATGCCGAGCACCGCCATCAACGGCAGGTAGGGCAAGAAACCGGGCGTGTCGGGCTCGCCCGGCGCGTGGTACGCCACCTGGTGGTCGAGCTTGATGATCTTGCGGTACGGGTCCGTGCCCTTGATGAGGTCCTGACCGCCGACCTCCACCACCCCCACCTCGGGTTGCTGGTGGGAGCCGGCCACGCCGTCGAAACGCCACATGATCTCGAAGCCCATCGGGATAGCGAGGGCGCCGGCGAACACGCAGAGCGCGATGACGATCCGCGCCACCCAGGCGCGGTGGTGCTGGACCTTGGTCAACCCTTGTTCGGGCTGACGGCGGCGGGCGCGGCGGAGGAACAGCGCGAGGCCGGCCGAGGCGACCGCGCCGAACGCGAAGGGCGCCAGCGCCATGCGCCCCCAGACCTCGTAGAGCCCGTTGGTCGACGTGTAGATCGTCGCCAAGGCGAAGAGCGCACTGGCGAAATACAAGAGCGCGTCGCCGTTCACCGGCGAGATTCGGCGCACGCGGTCGTAGGCGGGACGCGCCACGTCGACGATGCGGTTCTCCAACTCCGTCGGCGTGAGAACTGTCATTGACATGGCGTTCTGAAATCCTCGCACGCTGCCCCGGGCGTAAGCGGAACCCCCGCTCGAGATCCTAGAGGCGCAGCTCCGCCAAATAGAACGACAATTCCGCCTCGTGGCATGCGGTGAGGGTGTCCACCCGGCGGAGGCCGTGGCCCTCCCCCTCGAAGAACCGCAGGTCACAGCGAGTCCCAGCCCCCTCGAGGGCGTCGCGCCTGCGCTCGGCCCGCTCGGACACGAGGGGGTCGTCGGTCCCGTGGAGGAAGAGGACCGCGCCCAGTCATCTTGCCGGCCGGGCTGACCGGTGAGCGCTCGACGGAGAGCGGGCGCCGCCGCGGGCCAGGGACCGATCAGGCGATCCGTGCAGTGGCCTCGAAGCCGTGCGTGGTCACCGCCAGGCCCGGTGGGTCGGTCGCCGCGTCCATGGCCGTGCACGCGGCCAAGCCCTCCCCCGCCGTCAAGGTCGGGCCCGACGCCCATAGTCTCCAGACGTGAGCACCGTCGTGCGAACGTACCCTTCCGAGGCGCCTGCGCCGGGGTCCGCCGCCGTGGGCCTCTACAGTAATTCCGTGCGCTTCCCGGCCTACGTGCTGTCGAAGTCGGGCGAGGTGATCCACCCCTCCGTCGTCGAGCTGACCGAGGGCGACCTGCCCGCCGGCGACGTGTTGATCCGCGTCGAATGGTCCGCCATCAACTTCAAGGACGCCATGGTCACGCGCCCGGGGAACCGGGTCGCCCGCAAGTTCCCGCTCATCCCGGGCGTCGAGCTCACCGGCACCGTCGAAGAGAGCGAGTCCGCCGACTTCAGCCCCGGCACACGTGTCCTGGTGCAGGGGTACGACCTCGGCGTGGCCCACCACGGCGGCTTCTCCGCCTACGCGCGGGTTCCGTCCGACTGGGTGGTGCCGCTGCCCGACTCGTTGAGCTGCCGTCACGCCGCCATCATCGGCCTCGCCGGCGCCACCGCGCTCATGTCGCTGCAGCGGATGCGCCAGCACGGGACGACGACCGAGGACGGGCCCATCCTGGTCACCGGGGCCTCCGGCGGTGTGGGCAGCGCGGCGGTGGCCCTGCTGGCCAACGCCGGCTTCGAGGTCGTTGCGTCGTCGGGCAAGACGGCCGAGCACGACTACCTCAAGGAGCTCGGCGCCGCGCAGGTGGTCGGGCGGCAGTTCACCGAGGACGACGGCCGCACGCTCGGGCCGCAGATGTGGGGCGGCGTGGTCGACTGCGTGGGGGGCACGGCACTGGCCGAAGCGCTGCGCACCGTCCGCTACGGCGGGGCGGTGGCGGCCAGTGGCCTCACCGGCGGCAACAACCTCACGACGACGGTGTACCCGTTCATCGTGCGCGGCGTCGCCTTGCTCGGGATCGACACGGTGGAACAGCCCATCGAGGAACGGCGCGCCCTCTGGAGCGAGATGGCCGACGTGTTCCCGCTGGCTCGCTGCGAGGACATGGTGAACGAGGAGATCGGGCTCGACGGCCTCACCGCGGCGCTCGGCCACGTCCTCGACGCCGCCGTGCGCGGGCGCATCCTGGTGGCGCCGGGCGGCTAGGTCGTCGGGCGTCGCCGCCGCGGCCCTCCGTGGCGGGGCGAGCTTGCTAGGACGCCTTGTAGAGCGGCGAGACGTGGATGGTGCCGTTGGCGCACGGGTCGATGGCCAAAGCGAAGCTTCCCGACGGCGTGGTCGACCCCGGCATCGTGACCGACGCCTGCTCGGAGGTCGGACAACTGGTCTCGGCGCCGACCGGCACGTCGGAGAACTGATAGGCGAACTGCGCGGTCGACGAGGGTGCGATCGACACGGACGTCGGCGCCGCGTTGGCCTGGGCCGAGATGCTCACGGTGAGCCCGTTCACCATCGTGACGGTGATCGGGGCGCCGCTCCCCGAGTACAGGGCCATCGTGGGGTAGCCGTCGACGGTGCAACTGGTCGGGCCGGTGTTGGTGACGGTCACCAGGCCCGTGATCGTGCCCGCCGCGCCCTGCGATCCCCCGGCCGAGGCCGAGACGTGCGTGCAGGCCGCTGAGGCGGCGGCGGTCGAGCTCGTCGTGGTGGCCGCCGTCGTCGACGTGGTCGTCGACGCCGTGGTCGAGGTGGCGCGGTGCGTGGTGGTGGTCGTCGAGTCGCTCGGGCTGCTGCTGCACGCCGCGAGACAGAGGCCGGCGCCCGCCAGTGTGGCGAGCGCCCAACGCTGGTGCCTCACCCTTCGAAGTCTTCCGGCCGGACCGAGTCGAGGAACTGGCGGAACTGCCCCACCAATTCCTCGGGCGTCTCGTCCTCCTCCTCCTCGGCGTCGAGGGTGAGGATGATCCCTTCGGACTCCATCAGCTCATCGGAGACGAAGATCGGCGTCTCGGTGCGCACCGCGATCGCCACGGCGTCGGAGGGGCGACTCGACACGATCGTGCGCTCCTCGCCACGGACGAGGTGCAGCTCCGCGTAGTAGGTGGACGCGCGCAGCTCGGTGATGATGACGCGCTCGACCGTGACGTCGAGCGCTCCGAGTGTGTCCCGCATGAGGTCGTGGGTCAGCGGGCGGGGCATGGTGACACCCTGCAGGGCGTAGGCGATCGCCGTCGCCTCCGGGCTGCCGATGAAGATCGGGAGCGTGCGCCCTTCACCCTGCGTCTCCTGGAGCAGGAGCACCGGTGTGTTCGATTGCAGGTCCACCCGGACCGCACGGAGAAGCACACGGACCATGAGAGAAATGTAGCGCCCGATCCCGGGCTTGCGTCACCCCCCCAAATGTTGCCGGAGGGCCTGACGCAGCAACGAGGCTCGCATCGACTGCCCCAGGGCCGCCAGCTGGTCGGCCCCTTCGGCCGCCCGCTGCCGCGACTCGGGGTTCCGCTGGCGCAGGAGTGGGATCACGACCTGCTCGATCAGGCCCATCTCGCGGTCCACGGCGTTGCGGTAGAGACGCAGGTGGCGCGGCTCGATCCCGAAGGCCCGGAAGGCGGCCGCCAGGTTGGCCACGGCCAGGGCCTCCTCGTCGTAGGTCTGCATCCCCGCCACCCGCACCGAGCAGATCAGCCCGAAGCCCTCCAGCCCCTCCACCTCGTCGAGCGACAGTCCCGAGGCGGCGGCGAGCTCCTCAGCGGTGAGGCTGGCGCCGGTGACCATGCTGGTCGTCGTGGCCGCAGCGGCCACGGGGGCGACGGACGGTGCGGGGCGCGACGGGGGTGCCGGGGCGGGGGACGGGGCCGTCGCCGGCGTGTGCGGTGTTTCGCGTGCGGGCGTCCCGGTCGTTGGCTCGGTCGGCTTCCGCGTGGCGGGCGCCGCGTCGTTCCGGGGCGGCGTCGCCGCGTCGCGGGCCTTCGCGCCCGGCCGCGCCGACTGCGCCGACTGCCGCGACCGCGCCGGTTTCAGCGGCCGCCGGAGCCGCCAGCTCGCCGCCACGCGGATGGCGTGGACCGGTCGCGCCCGAGACCGATGGTTGCGCAACCTCGGGTCCCGAGTGCTCGGTGACGACCTGCAGCCCCCGGCGGGCCTGCGCCGCCTCGGGCATCAGCGCGGTGCGCCGGGACGCGTCCGCCAAGATGCGCGCCATGGCCTCCTCGTCGGCCTTGGTGGGCTGCTCGTCATCGGGCGACACCGCCGTGGCGACGTGGGAGCCCCCCGGCTCGGTCGGCTTCCCATTGGCCTTTTGGCTGGGTTCGTCGTCGAGCTCACCGCTGTCGAGGCGGTCCCGGATCACCTTGAGCGGCAGGAAGTGCTCACGCTGTTGGCGCAGCACCCAGCGCAACCGCTCGACGTCATGGTCGAAGAACTTGCGGTAGCCCGACGGCGAGCGCTCGGGGTTCACCAGGCCCTGGCTCTCGAGGAAGCGGATCTTGCTGATCGTGACGTCGGGGAACTCCTCGCGCAGGAGGGTCAGGACGTCTCCGATGGAGAGGTACGTGCGGCTGCTCACTCGTTCCCAGCCACCAGGTAGACGAGCTTGAACTTGCCGATCTGCACCTCGTCACCGGGCGCCAGCGCGACGTCGTCGATCCGTTCCCGGTTGACGTACGTGCCGTTCAACGAGCCGACGTCGCGGAGCTCGTACGCGCCGTTGTCCTTCGGCGTGATCTCGACGTGGCGCCGGGAGACCGTGATGTCGTCGAGAAAGATGTCGCTCTCGGGGTGCCGGCCCGCTCGGACCACCTTGTCCGCCAGGAGGTAGCGTGCCCCGACGTTGGGGCCCCGGGTCACCACGAGCACGCCGGCGCCGTGGGGCACCTCGACCAGCTCGACGTCCGGGGGTACCTCACCCGTGTCGGGCTCATCGGTCGGATGCAGGGTGATCGTGGCGTCCTCGCCGTCCGCCAACAGCGCGTGCCCGCACGAGGAACAGAAGTTGACGCCCTCGGGATTGCGATGCCCGCAGTTGTGACAGAACACGGAGTCCACGGTACCCCACCCCACGACCGGCTTCTCCGGGTGGCACGGGCAGCCCGAACACGGGCTTCAGTCCGCCGTCAGCTCACCGTACGCGGCGGCATCGAGGAGGTTCGAGACGTCCGCGTCCGATCCGAGCTCGAGCTCGTAGATCCATCCCTCGCCGTACGGATCGCGGTTGATCTGCTCGGGTGTCGCCGACAGTGACTCGTTGATCGCCGTCACCGTTCCCGACAGTGGCGTGTAGATCTCCGACACCGACTTGGTCGACTCCACTTCGCCGACTTGCGCACCCTGCTCCACCTTGCTGCCGGCGGACGGCAGATCCACGAACACGATGTCGCCTAACGCGTCCTGCGCGTAGTCGGTGATGCCGATGCGGGCGCGCGAGCCGTCGACGCGCACCCACTCGTGATCGGACGAGTACCGGAGGTCCTCGGGGATGTTCATGGGGGGCGACGATACCGGAACGGCCACGCACCCGCCGCCGGCGGATCGGTCGCTCAGGCGGGCGGGCGTCACCGGGCGGACAACGCCGCGATCTGCGCCACGTACGGCGCCGCCAGCGCCACCGACGCCGGCAGGTCGGCCCCCTCGGCCCACACGTGGGTCACGGGGTCCTCGGGGTCGGGGACGACGAGCACCCAGCCGTCGTCGGTCTGCATCTTGATGCCGTCGACCAGCACCAGGTCCGCCTCCTGCTCGGCCAGCTGCTCGATGAGCGTCCGCATGACGAGGCCCTTCTGCTCCAGGAGCGTGCCCACCTCCTCGTGGACGATCGGCATCGGCGGCATGGTGTCGAGAAGCTCCTCGAGCGAGCCCGACCCGCGGGCGAGCACCGAGAGCAGGCGGGCCAGCGCCGCGGCGGCGTCGAACGCCGGCAGGAAGGAGGGGAACACGAACCCGCCCCGGCGGTCCGAGGCGAACGTGACGCCGCCGGAGGCCGCGATCTCCAGCAGGCCCGACGGCGAGAGCGGCGAGAGCTCGACCTCGATCCCCCGCTCGGCGCATTCGCGCAGCGTCGCGCTGCTCGCGGTGACCGGCAACGCGACCTTGCGCACGTCGCCCGTCTCCGCGCCGAGGCGGATGAACGCCATGATGGCCTCGTCGTCGGTCAGCACCCGGCCGCGCCCGTCGATGAGCGTCAAGCGCTCGCCGCCCGGGTCGATCACCGCGCCGAGGTCGGCCCCCGACCCGCGCACCGCCTCGGCCACACGCGCCTCGCTCACCACGCTGTCGATGGCGATCATCCCCGGCGTCTGCGCGTACGGGTTGATGCTCAACACGTCCGCCCCGACCTTGGAGAGGAGGTTGGGCATGACGAAGCTGGCCGCGCCGTAGGAGAGGTCGAGCACGAGCTTGACCTGACGTTCCTCGCGACGAAGGCCGAAGGCCTCGACGATGTCGGCGGTGTAGTGCTCGATCACGCGGGGCGAGAAGTCGATGTCGCCGATCTCGCCGGCCGTGACGCGACGGAACTCCTCGCGGTGGTACATGCGCTCGACGCGGCGCTGGTCGGTCTCGGAGAGGTCGATGCCGCGCTCGTCGAAGAAGCGGATCACCACCGATTGGGGGTCGTCGGGGACCAGGCGCACGGTCAGGCCGGCCCGGTTGCCCCGCGTGCGGACGTGGTGGCGCGTGACGGGCACGGTGGCGAGCTCGAGGTCGGCCACGTTCACGCCGACCGAGTTGCAGCCCACCATCAGCGCGCGCTTGAGCACGCGGGCGGCCCGGCTCGTGTCGCGCGACGCGGTGATGTGGGAGCCCTTCTCGAAGCCCGAGGCCCACGCCTTGGCCAGGCGCACCGCCAGCTCGGGGCTCACGTCGACGTTGGCGATGCCCATGACGCCGTCGCGGCCGAACAGCGTGCGCGCGCCACCGGACTCCCACACGATCGAGGCGTTGACCTGCGCGCCCGCCTCGACGACCTTGTAGGGGTACACCTTCACGTCGCTGCGCACCTCGGCCTGCGCGCCCACCAGGCAGCCCTCTCCGAGCACCGCCCCCGGCTCGACGCGGGCGCCCACCCGCAGATCGCAGGAGCGCCCGAGCACGGCGCCCTCGACGCGGGAGGCCGGGCCGAGGTACGAGTTCTCGCCGATGACGGAACGCCGGACCTCGGCCCGTTCGGCCGCTCGTGTGTTCGCACCGAGCGTCGTATACGCCCCGAGCACGGCGTTGGCGTCGATCGTGCAGTTCTCGGCGATGAACACCGGTGACTCGATCCGCGCCAACGGGTCGACGGTCGAGTCGCGGCCCACCCAGACCCCGGGGCGCAGTTCGAAGCCCGAGACGTCGACCTCCACCTGGCCGTCGAGGATGTCCTCGTGCGCCTTCAGGTAGGCGGCGGACGTCCCGACGTCCTCCCAGTAGCCGTCGGCCACGTAGCCGTAGAGCGGTTGGCCGTCTTCGAGGACCGCGGGGAAGACCTCGGACGAGAAGTCGACCGCCCGGCCCGCGGGGATGCGCTCGAAGATCTCGGGCTCGAGCACGTAGATCCCGGTGTTGATCGTGTCGCTGAACACCTGGCCCCAGCCCGGCTTCTCCAAGAACCGCTCGATCGTGCCGTCCTCGCGCGTGATGACGATCCCGAACTCCAGCGGGTTCTCCACCGCGCTGAGCGCGATGGTGGCGAGCGCCTCGTTCTTCTCGTGGAAGGCGACGACCTCGGCGAGGTCGATGTCGGTCAGCACGTCGCCCGAGATGACCAGGAAGCGTTCGGTCAGCTGCTCCATCGCGTTGCGGACCGACCCGGCGGTGCCGAGCGGCGTCTCCTCGGTGGCGTACGCCATGCGCACGCCGAGCTCGCTGCCGTCGCCGAAGTAGCTCCGGATCGCGTTCGGAAGGAACGCCACCGTGACGACGATGTCGGTGATCCCGTGGCGCCGCAGGAGCGACACGATGTGCTCCATCATCGGCCGGCCGACGAGCGGCAGCATCGGCTTGGGCAGGTTCGACGTCTGCGGGCGCAGCCGGGTGCCCTCGCCACCTGCCATGATGACGGCCTTCACGCGGGGCTTCCCGTTCACGCCGGCGTCCGCGTCGGCGGCGCCGGCGGCGGCGCGCCGTGCGGCCCGGCCGTCGCGCAGTGCCTTGCGGGCCGGCCCGATGTAGCTCCCCGCCGCGATCCAGGCCAGGACCAGGCCGGTGATCCCGGTGACGTACGCGATCACGGTGATGGGCGCCTGCCAGCCGGCGCCGCCGTAGGCGAGGAGGAAGGTCGGGTAGGCGAACATCAGTCCGAACGTGCCCGCCTTGCCCACCCACAACACATCGATGCGCGCCGCGCCCAGCGACGCCAGCAGGAGCACCATGGCCGAGACCAGGACCTCGCGGGCGATGGTGGCGATGCCGAACCACAGGGGCACCGCGCCGTAGACGAGCACCGAGATCACGGCCGTCGCGACCAGCACCCGGTCGGCCACCGGGTCGAGGACCTTGCCGAGCGTCGACACCTGGTGGTAGCGCCGGGCGACGAAGCCGTCGACCCAGTCGGTGGCGCCGAGCACGGCCAGCAGGATGGCGGCCGCCGTCTGCTCGTGGCGGCCGAAGAGCAGCCACAGGAACAGGGGGATGCACAGGAGCCGCACCAGCGTGATGACGTTGGGGACGGTGACGACGCGGTCCAACCCCTCTTCGGGGTCCGGCGCGCTCGCCGTCGGATCGGGCGCGGCGCCGTGCCGGTCGGGGCGCGGGTCGCTCACGTCGGCGCCCGCGTCGTCGCTCCGGGTGCCGCGCACGTCGCCGCGCTGGTCGTCGTGCAGCGCATGCACGCCCTCGGGGTCGGCCACGAGCCGAGTCTACGGAAGCCCCTGCCACGACCCGGGCCCCGGTGTGTCAGAGTGGGCGCCTTGCCTCGTTTCGACGCTTTCCGGGGCCTCCGGTACCAACCCGAGCTGGCGCCGCTCGCCCAGGTCATCGCCCCGCCCTACGACGTCATCACGCCGGCGGAACGGGTGCACCTGGCCACGCGGAATCAGGCCAACGCCGTCCTCGTCGAACTGCCCGAGGCCGACCTGCGGGGTGGGCGCGACCGCTACGCCGTGGCCACCGACCTCTTCTACCGCTGGATCAACGAGGGGATCCTGGCGCCCGACCCCGAGCCGAGCCTCTACCCGTACCGCATGACGGACACGTCGGGGCACGTCACGACCGGGGTCATCGGGCTGCTCGGCCTGGCCGACCCGGGCGAGGAGAGCGACATCCTCCCCCACGAGCAGACGCTGCCCAAGCCGAAGAGCGACCGCCTCGACCTCCTGCGCGCCACCCGGGCGAACCTGTCGCCCATCTGGGGCCTGTCCATGGCGGACGGCGTCACGGCGACGTTCGACCCGACCGACGACGAGCCGGTGGGCGACGTCTACGACGACGACGGCGTGCGCCACCAGATCTGGGTGCTGAGCGACCCCGACGCCATCGACGCCGTGCGCACCGCCATCGTCACGCGCCCCGGTCGTGCTGGCCGACGGGCACCACCGCTACTCGACGGCGCAGACGTACCAGGCCGAGGCGAGGGCGGCCAACGGCGACGAGCCCGGGCCCCACGACTTCGTGCTGGCGCTGGTGGTCGAGCTCTCCGAGGACCAGCTGACGCGTCGGCGCCATCCACCGCACGATCAGCGGGCTGCCCGAGGAGTTCGACCTCGTCGACGCGCTGGGCGAGTGGTTCGACGTCGTGCGCGCCGGCGCCGCCGACGACCGCACGCTCTCCGCGCTGGGCGAGTCCAGCTCGTTGGCCCTCGTGACCGGCGGGCAGGCCTACATGCTCCTCCCCCACGCCGACCTGCTGGAACAGGAAGGCAACGACCTCGACTCCAACCTCATCGCCACCGTGCTGGCCGGGCTCCCGCCGCACGAGGTCATGCACCGCCACAGCGTGGCCGAGGCGCTCGAGGCGCTCGACGACGGCTCGGGCCAGGCGGCGTTCCTGTTGCGGCCGGTGACGGTCAAGCAGATCGAGAACTGGGCCAACGACCGCCGGCGGATGCCGCCCGAAGACGACGTACTTCAGCCCCAAGCCGCGCACCGGGCATGGTCTTCCGCTCGCTCGACATCTCCTAGCGGCGTCGTCAGCTCCCGACGGCGGCCCCCGCCCTCTTGCGGTTCCGCCGGCGCACGCGGGTGCGCCGCGCCGTGGTGAGCAGGTCGCGCTGCACGGTGCCCGTCGTCACGCGGCCGCCGTAGGCGCTCGCCTCGACCTCGCCGCGCCAAGCGGGCCCACGTCTGGCTCTCCGCCCCCGTCTGCGCGTCGAGGGCGCGGGCGTACTCGGGCAGCGTCTCGGAGGGCCGGCGGGGCCGCCCCGCTCTCCGCCCGGCGCGCTCGGTGTAGTGCGTGACGCGCGCGTCCCAGGACAACGGGCGGCGCCGGCGCCGGTGGACGGCCGCGGCGAGCGCCCCGACGCCGAGCGCGACGGCGGCGACGGGCACCCACGGGACGCGCCGAGCGCGCCGGCGACGTCGCGCAGCGCCGTGGCGCCCGGGCTCGGCGCCACGGCCGGCACGGCCGCGGTCGGGTCGAAGTTCTGCCAGCCGTAGCCGGGAAACCAGACCTGGACCCAGGCGTGCGCATCGTTCGCATGGACCTGGTACAGGTCCGTGATCGGGTCGTAGCCGCCGGGCACGTAGCCGACGGCCTCGCGCGTGACGATGCCGAGGGAGCGCAGCATGACGGCCAGCGACGTCGAGATCTGCTCGCAGAAGCCCACGCGGTTGCCGAAGAGGAACTCGTCGACCGAGTCGGCGCCGGCCGGGAGCGGCGGGATGTCGGTCGAGTATCTCGTGTGCCGGCCCATCCAGGCGATGAGCGCGGCGATCTTGTCGTAGGTCGTGGCGTCGTGCGCCGTGATCGACGCGGCCAGCGCCGCCACCCTCGGGTACGCGTGCGGGAGTTGGAGGTCGTCGCGGAGCGTCGTCGGCGGGAGCGTCTGCGGGCCGTCGTCGGCGCGGAGCTGGGCCGGCGTGGGGACGTCCACGTCGGACTCCACGGTGTAGATGGCGCCGGTCCCGAGTCCCAGCGGGGACACGATGGTGCCGTCGCCCGACACGAAGACCTTCGAGGCCGGGAACCACAGCTCCGAGGCGGACTCCGCGTGGAACACGAGGTTCGCCGTGGTGCCCGAGAGGTAGAAGGTCTGCAGGTCCGGCGCCCCGGCGAGCGTCGAGCCGACGGAAGGGGGCAACACGATGGGCTGGGTCTGCTGCACCGTCCGCGTCCTCGTGTCGGACTGGGCCCAGCTCTCGCCCTGCCACGTGTCGAACGTCTCCCCCACCCAGTACGACGGCACGTTCGCCCGCACCTGCATCACGAGCTGGCCGCTCAGCTGCCCGCGCAACGCGGTGTCGAGCGTCTGGGCGAACCCGAGGTAGCCGCCGACGCGCGTCGACCCGGCGGCGCTCCCGGCGCTGCGCCAGCTGGGCCGGCGTCCCCGCGTCCCCCGCCAGCGCACCGGGCACGCCCACCGACCCGCCGGCCCCCACCTTGGACAGGAAGGCGAGCCGGGCCGCCACGACGGGCGCGGGGAGCACGAGGAAGATCGCGGCGGCGGCGGCGCTGAGGGCGCCGAGCGCGCAGACCAGGCTCGGCACCGAGATCCGCCCGCCCCCGCTGGCCGACGTCCACATCTCGGACAGGCCCCACAGGCAGCAGCCGGCCCAGCCCGCCACGTAGAGGCCGAACTGCAGGTCGATCGCCTGCGCCGCCCCCGACCGCCATCAGGCCCGCCGAGGCGCCGAGCGAGAAGAGGAGGTCGCGGCGCGCCGGCACGTGGAAGGAGTGGACCACCAGCACGGCCACCAAGAGGAACGTCAGGGGGTTCTCCACCGTGGCGAAGTCGCTCGACGACGCGCTCACCGTGTGGAAGAACCACACCAACGCCGCGACGGCGCCGGCCGCCACCACGACCTTGATCCACGCCGGGCGGCTTCTGCCGGGTCCGGTACGAGAACACCATGCCGAGCGAGACGAGGGCGACGGCGCCCCAGGCGGTCGTCGTGGACACCTCGTCCAGCGACGTGCACGCCGCGATCGCGACCACGACGGCGCCCCAGCACGCGACGCGCAGCCGGACGGAGTCCTCGGGCACGCCGGGTCGGTTGGCCTTGCGGATGGCCTCGAGGACGCTCACGGCGCGGCCCGTTCGACGTTGGGGTCATGGCCCCGGCTGACGGCGCGGGCCAGGCGGCGCCGGGCCTGGCGGCGGTCCGCCACCGGGCGCGTCACGGCCCCCGACGACTCGAGCGTCGCCAGGACGACGGTGGCGCCGCCGCCCAGCAGCGCGACCACCGTGCCCAGGGCGTGCTCCGCCGGCGTGCTCGGCCTCGACGGGGTCGGCCGGGAGGTCGACCACCACCGTGACCGGGCGGCCCGCCGGCCGCTCGAGCTCCTTGACCATCAGGGCGCCGGTGTGCGCGGTGGCGCGCCAGTGCACCCGCTGACGGGCGTCCCCGGGGACGTAGGGCCGCGCCCCACGCGGGAAGCCGGCGTCATCGCGGGGCCGGACCACCACGGCCCCCGCCTGCTCCTCGCGCTGGCGCCCGCGGCGGGTCGGGCCGGCCCCGACGCGGCGCCACGAGGAGCTCGGCGGGCAGCGGCAGCGTCACCCGCCGGTGCCACCACTGCAGGGCGAACGGCGACGCCGACGCGACGTCGAGCGTCACGGACGTGTACACGCCGCGCTGCGCCGGCACGACGGTCAACGCGTCCGTGCGACCGCGCTGGCCGGACGGCCCGAGGAAGGCCTCTTCCCCCGGTGGCACCAGGGGCCGGACCCGCAGGCGCGTCGAGGCGACGACGTGGACCTCGAGGGGCTGGCCGCGCACGCCGTCGGCCGGCGCCCGGCGGACCTCGAGGCGCGCCCGTCCCACGGCGACCGCGGGCCCGGCCACGCCGACGAGCAGGGCGCCGAAGACCAGGTCGCCCACGAACTGCACCCAGCCGGCGCCGCCGTTGTGGGCGACGAGCCACCAGATGCCGACCACGGCCACCGCCCCGAGGATCGGCGTCCACGGGCGCGCCGGTCGGGGCCAGCGGCTCACAAGCGCGGGGCGGGCGTCGTGTCGAGGAGCGTGCGGACCACGGCCGCCGCCCGCTCCATGCTCTCGTCGTCCTCCGCCGTGAGGATCCGGTGCGCCAGGCACGGCTGCGCCATCGCCTTGACGTCGTCGGGCACCACGTAGTCGCGCGCCGCGAGGATGGCGCGCGCCTGCGCGGCGCGGACGAGCCAGATGGAGGCGCGCGGGCTGGCGCCGAGATACACGCCCGGCGCCCGGCGGCTCGCCCGGCAGATCTCCACCGCGTAGTCCGCCACCGCGCGCTCGACCGGCACCGCCTCGACGGCCCGCTGCGCGCGCAGCCACTCCTCGGCCGTGCAGACGGGCTGCAATTCCGCCAGGGCGTACGTGCCCCCGACGTGGAGCACCAGCTCCGCCTCTTGCGCGGGGTCCGGGTAGCCGATGCTCGTCGCCACGGCGAAGCGGTCGAGCTGGCTCTCGACGAGCGGGAACGTGCCGAGCTGCGAGCGGGGGTTCTGCGTGGCGATCACCAGGTGCGGCCGTGGCAGCGGCCACGACTCGCCGTCGACGGTCACCTGGCGCTCCTCCATCGACTCGAGGAGCGCCGACTGCGTGCGCGGCGGCGTGCGGTTCAGCTCGTCGACCAGGACCACGCCGGCGAAGACCGGGCCCCGGCGGAACTCCCAGCGCCCGGTGTCGGGCACGAAGACCGAGACGCCCGTGATGTCGGACGGCAGCAGGTCGGGGTGGCCCTGGACGCGCGACAGCTCCGCCCCGAGCGAGGCGGCCAGGGCGCGCGCCAGCACGGTCTTGCCCACCCCGGGGATGTCCTCGATCAGGAGGTGGCCCCCGCACAGCGCGGCGACGGCCGCCGTGGTGACCGCCGCCTCGCTCCCGAACACGACCTGCTCGAGGTTGTGCACCAGCGTGCCACCGAGGGCGATCGCCGCCTCGACCTCGTGGGAACGGACGTCGACGACCCGCGCCGCGTCGTCCCGCTCGCGGTTCATGACGGCAACACTAGATGCGCGTCGGCGCACGACGTAGGGTGCAGGCCGTGCACGACTCGGTGACCATCCACATGGCGGCGCCGCCCGAACGGGTCTGGGACCTGGTCAGCGACGTGACGCGCATCGGCCGCTACAGCCCCGAGACCTTCGAGGCGGTGTGGGTGGAGCCCGCCACCGGCCCCGCGCTGGGTGCGCAGTTCCGCGGCCACGTGAAGCGCAACGAGAAGGGGCCCATCTACTGGACCACCTGCACCGTGACGGCCTGCGAGCCGGGCGCGTCGTTCGCGTTCGGCGTCGGCAACAAGCCCGGCCAGTACCTCAACGTGTGGCGCTACGACATCGTCGCTGCCGGCGACGGCTGCGACGTGACCGAGTCGTTCACGCTCGCGCCGACGTGGGCGCTGAAGCTCTACTGGGCCTGCCTCGGCTGGTCGCGGGGCAAGACGAACCGCAAGGGGATGCAGGCCACGCTCGAGCGCGTGCGCGCCGACGCCGAGGTGCCCGAAGCCGCCACGCCGTAGGTACGCCGTAGGTACGCCGGGTAGGCGCCCCGGGTGTTGGTACGCGCATTAGCGAGGCGCGCGTGCGACGCATGTTCGTTGCGTTCTGCGTCGAATCACTCGCCATTCGTGTGTCGATATGTTTTCATGTCGGTTCCAACGCGAGCACTGAGGAGGTGCACATGAAGATGAACTCGACGAACGGTCTTACGCCGATGCAGTGTGCCCCCGCCGCCGCGGTGGATCGCGCTCTGCTGGGCTGACCGGCATCGAGCTCTCGGGTCGGCGCCTCGGCGCCGCCCACACACCCGGTGATCACCGGAGCGGCCGCACCGCGTCCGTTGTCACACCCCCCGTCCATACTTCTCTTCCATCCTCCAGGAGCACCACCATGCATCCCGACGTTTTACGCGCCCTGGCCCAGGCCCGACATGAGGATCTCCTCGAACACCGACGGCCGCGGCACGCAGGAGCGACACCACATCTTCATCGCCATGACCAGGCGCCACGGCGCCCTCGCTGTGCGCCAGCGTGTGGGGTCCGCCCTCATCTGGGCCGGTGCCCGCCTGATCGGCGAGCGGCCGCCCGAGCTCGAGCTCACCCACCGGTAGCCCGGGCGGGCGGCGGCTCTCGCCGGAGCGCCGACGTGAGCGACCTAGTCGACCGTCCAGCTCGAGCCGGAGCGCAGCAGCGCGCCGACGTCGCCCAAGCCGCGCTTGGACTGGGCCTCGGTGATCTGCTCGGCCATCTGCGCGCCGTACTCGGGGCGCTCCACGGCGCGGAACACGCCGATCGGCGTCGGCTCGTACGGCCCGTTGGCCAGGCGTGAGAGGCGGAAGGCGAAGCCCGGGTCGGGGCGCTTCTCGTCGTGCACCAAGACGGCGTCCAGGCCGACCTCGGCCACCGACGCGATCTCGAGCTTGCCGTCGTGGTGCTGCACGACGCCGCGTTCCTCGCCCTCGGGGCCGAAGACGATCGGCTCGCCGTGGCGCAGCGGGATCAGCATCGTGGAGCGGGCGTCCTTGGCGGTGATCTTCTCGAAGGCGCCGTCGTTGAAGACGTTGCAGTTCTGCAGCACCTCGACGAACGCCGCGCCCTGGTGCTCGTGGGCCCGCCGGAACGTCTCCTGCATGTGGGCGTGGTCCATGTCGTGCGTGCGGGCCACGAACGTCGCCTCGGCACCCAGCGCCAGGGACACCGGGTTGAACGGGGTGTCGACCGAGCCGAACGGCGTCGACTTCGTGACCTTGGCCACCTCGGACGTCGGCGAGTACTGCCCCTTGGTCAGCCCGTAAATCTGGTTGTTGAACATGATGATGTTCAACCGCACGTTGCGGCGCAGCGTGTGGATCAGGTGGTTGCCCCCGATGGACAGCGCGTCGCCGTCACCGGAGATCACCCAGACGTCGAGGTCGGGGCGCGTCGTGGCCAGCCCGGTCGCGATGGCGGGCGCCCGCCCGTGGATCGAGTGCATCCCGTACGTGTTCATGTAGTACGGGAAGCGCGCCGCGCACCCGATGCCCGAGAGGAACACCGTGTTCTCGCGCCGCACTCCGAGGTCGGGCATCAGCATCTGGACGGCGGCGAGGATGGAGTAGTCGCCGCAGCCCGGGCACCAGCGCACCTCCTGGTCGCTCGACCAGTCCTTGCGCGTCGTCACCGGGACGGCGGTCGCCACGGCGCCGTTGCCGTTGGCCGAACCGTTGGAACCGTTGGAGCCGTTGGACTCGCTCATGACTTCCCTCCGAGCAGCGCGGTGATCGCCGCCTCGATCTCTCCGACGCGGAACGGCACGCCCTGCATCTTGGACATGGTCTGCGCGTCGACCAGGAACTCGGCGCGGAGCACCTTGCTCAGCTGGCCGAGGTTGATCTCGGGCACGAGGACCTGGGTGTAGCGCCCCAGCACCTCGCCCAGGTTCGACGGCAGCGGGTTGAGGTAACGCAGGTGGACGTGGGCCGCCTTCATCCCCCGGGCCCGCACGCGCTTCACGCCGGCCAGCACGGCGGCGTAGGTCGAGCCCCAGCTCACCAGGAGCAGCTGGGCGTCGCCGCTCTCGTCGTTGACCTCGACGGGCCCGATGTCGGCCGCGATCCCGGCGATCTTGTCCTCGCGGAGGTGGACCATGCGCTCGTGGTTGACGCCCTCGTAGTCGACGTTGCCGCTCCCGTCGGCCTTCTCGAGGCCGCCGATGCGGTGCTCGAGCCCCGGGATGCCGGGCGGCGCCCACGGGCGGGCCAGCGTCTCGGGGTCACGGATGTACGGCCAGAAGTCGGGGTTGCCGTCGGCGTCGGTGTGGTTCGGCTCCGACGCGAACGCCGGGTCGATCGGCGCGAAGGAGTCGAGGTCGGGCAGGCGCCACGGCTCGGCGCCGTTGGCCAGATACCCGTCGGACAGCACGATCACCGGCGTGCGGTACTTCACCGCCAGGCGCGTCGCCTCGATCGCCACGGCGAAGCAGTCGCTCGGCGTCTTCGGCGCCAGCACGGGCAGCGGCGCCTCGCCGTGCCGGCCGTAGAGGGCGTGCAGCAGGTCGGCCTGCTCGGTCTTGGTCGGCAGCCCGGTCGAGGGGCCGCCGCGCTGGACGTCGACGACGATCAGCGGCAGCTCGAGGTTGATGGCCAGGCCGATCGTCTCGGACTTGAGGTCGAGGCCCGGGCCCGACGTCGTGGTCACGCCGAGCGCCCCGCCGAACGCGGCGCCCAGGGCGGCGCCGACGCCGGCGATCTCGTCCTCGGCCTGGAAGGTGCGGACGCCGAACTCCTTGCGCCGGCTGAGCTCGTGCAGGATGTCGGACGCCGGGGTGATCGGGTAGCTCCCCAAGAAGAGGGGTAGGCCGGCCATGCGGGAGGCGGCGATGAGGCCCCACGCCATGGCCTGGTTCCCGGTGACCTGGACGTACTCGCCCTTCTCGAACGTCGCCGGCTTGACCTCGTAGTTCGACTCGAAGAGCTCGGCCGTCTCGCCGAAGTCGTACCCGGCCCGGAAGGCGCGGATGTTGGCGTCGGCCACCAGCGGCTTGGCGCCGAAGCGCTGCGAGATCCACTCGACCGTCGGCTCGACCGGCCGCGTAGAGCCAGCTGATGAGGCCGAGGGCGAAGAAGTTCTTCGATCGCTCGGCGTCGCGGGGCTTGACGCCCGCCTCCTTGCAGACCTCCTGGGTGATGGAGGTCATGGGCACCTCGTACACCGTGAAGGCGGCGAGCGACCCGTCGGTCAGCGGGTTCGCCGCGTAGCCGGCCTTGGCCAGGTCGCGCTCCTCGAAGGAGTCGCTGTTGACGATCAGGACCGTGCCCTTCGCCATGAGGTCGATGTTCGCCTTCAATGCGGCGGGGTTCATGGCCACGAGCACGTTGGGTGCGTCGCCCGGGGTGAGGATGTCGTGGTCCGAGATGTGCACCTGGAACGCCGACACCCCGTTGACCGTGCCGGCCGGGGCCCGGATCTCGGCGGGGAAGTCGGGGAAGGTGGACAGGTCGTTGCCGAGCAGCGCGCTGCTCGTCGTGAAGCGGTCGCCGGTCAGCTGCATGCCGTCGCCGGAGTCGCCGGCGAAGCGCACGATGACCTGGTCCAACTGCTCGGTGGGGTGATGCTGGGTTCCCGATGCCACGGACTGCCTCGTCTCAGTTGTCTCAGTCGCGGAGAGCCCTGGCTCTTTGAGCGGCGGGCCATGGCGAGGTCCAGCCGGCAAGGCGCGCGGCACTCTCCGTCCGAATTTGCACGTTCGCCACGCGATCTTAATCCGACCCCGAGCGAACCCCTTTGCCACCCTGGTCGTGGCCGTGTCGTCCCGATCCGAGGTGCGGCCGACCGGCCCCGCCCTCCGGACCGGTTCCGGCGGCGCCGGCGAGGCGCTCTCCGAGGAGAGTCAGGCGATGGTGACCGCAGGGTCGAGGTACACGTCCTGGATCGCCTGGATCAGGGCGGCGCCCTCGGCCATCGGGCGGGAGAACGACTTGCGGCCGACGATGAGGCCCATGCCGCCGGCGCGCTTGTTGATGACGGCGGTGCGGACGGCGTCGGCCAGGTCGCTGTCGCCCTTGGACTCGCCGCCCGAGTTGATGAGGCCGATGCGGCCGGCGTAGCAGTTGACGACCTGCCACCGGCAGAGGTCGATCGGGTTGTCCGTGGTGAGCTCGTCGTAGACGAGCGGGTCGGTGCGGCCGAAGCCGATCGCCGGGTAGCCGCCGTTGTTCGTCGCCTGCTTCTGCTTGATGATGTCGGCCTCGATCGTGACGCCGAGGTGGTTGGCCTGGCCGGTCAGGTCGGCGGACGTCTCGTAGTTCACGCCGTCCTTGGTGAAGGCCGGGTTGCGCAGGTAGCACCACAGGACGGTGAACATGCCGAGCTCGTGGGCGTGGGCGAACATCTCGGACACCTGCTGCAGCTCGCGGTCCATGTCGTCGGAGCCGAAGTAGATGGTGGCGCCGACGGCGACCGCGCCGAGGTCGAAGGCCTGCTGCACGTTGCCGAACATGATCTGGTCGTACTCGTTCGGCACGTGCAGGAAGCGCGTTGTGGTTCAGCTTGCAGATGAAGGGGATGCGGTGCACGTACTTGCGGGCCGCCAGGCCGAGCGTGCCGAGCGTGGTGGCGACGGCGCTGCAGTCGCCGGCGAGGGCGAGCTCGAGGATGTTCAGCGGATCGAAGTAGATGGGCGCCTTCGGAGAAGCTCGCCGCCGCGGAGTGCTCGATCCCCTGGTCGACGGGGAGGATGGAGAGGTATCCAGTGCCGGCCATGCGGCCGTGGTTGAACACCGTCCCGAGGTTGCGCAGGACGTTGGGCGACCGGTCGCTGGTGGTGAACACCGTGTCGAGGTAGTCGGGCCCCGGCAGGGTCAGGTGCTCGGCCGGGAACGCCTTGGCGGTGTAGCTGAGGAGCGCGTCGGCGTCTTTACCCAGCAGCTTCTGAATATCCGTCGTCATGGGAGGTCAGCCTACCTACCGGGGTCGGGGGTGGTCGTTGGGGCGGAGGCGTGGTTGGGGTGGTCGTCGTGTTGGACGTGGTCGTGGACGTGCTCGTGGTCGCGGTCGTGGTCGAAGTGAATTCTTTGTGGCGGCTGTGGCGACGGGACGGCCAGTGCGTGGACCCGGCGGACGTCGTGTGGGTCGACTGGTCGGTACGGGGTGCGGTGGGCCGACCGGGCAACCAGGGACGACGGTGCCGGCTCCCCCACCGGCGCGGCCGGTGCGACGTGTGGCGGGCTGCGCCGGTACGAGCTTCCGTGCGTGAACGAAGGACGACCGCGGAAAAGCAGCTACCCCCGACGCATCTGTTCCCGACTCTCCCCTTACGCTGGGATCGGTGGGGGGTGTGAGGCGACTTGGGTTGCATCTAGCGGAGGCGGCGGATGAGTGGAGTGCACGAACCCCGGGGGGGAGCGCATTTGACCCGACGCGCCTGGGTGCTGATGGGCGTCGCCGTCGCCCTGATCATCGCGGCCGTGATCGTCTTCAGTGGCGGGTCCTCGCCGCCCTCGCATCCACGTAGCTCGGGCTCGGCGGCGTCGGCGTCCGATCACTCGGCCTCGGGTGGGTCGACCCACGCCTCGCTGTCGGGTTTCTTCGTCAAGTCGTTCTCGCCGGTCCCCGGCGCGCAGAACGTGGCCTCGAACGCCGCCATCACCGTCACGTTCTCCCAGCCCGTCACGCTGAGCAAGGTCACGCCCGTGCTGACCCCCCACGTCGCCGGGAAGTGGGTCCTGAAGGACTCCCACACGCTCCTCTACGACCTCGACTCCCCGCTGGTCCCGGCTTCCCACGAGGTGCTCAGCATCCCGGGCGGCGCCTCGGGCGTTCGCTCGACGGACGGCGCCGAGCTGTCGGCGGGGTCCACCGCCACCTTCAACGTCGTGCCGGGCGACATGTTGCGGGTGCAGCAGCTCCTGGCCGGCTTGAACTTCCTGCCGCTCGGCTTCGCCCCCAGCGGGCCGGCGCCCAGCACGGCCGACCTGGCCACGGACCAGCCGGGGAGCTTCTCCTGGCGCTGGCCCGACATGCCCACGGCGCTGACGTCGCAGTGGATCCAGGGATCGACCAACGAGATCAGCAAGGCCGCCATCGAGGCGTTCGAGACGCAGAACGGCATCGGCGTGGACGGCATCGCCGGGCCCGCCGTGTGGACCGCGCTCGATCAACGACACCATCAACCACAAGGTCGACGCCACGCCGTACATCTACGTGCTGGTGAACAAGGTCGAGCCCGAGAACCTCACGTTGTGGAACAACGGCGTGGCGCAATACGACGGGATCCCGGTCAACACCGGCGCCCCCGGCGCGGACACCACCGACGGCTCCTACGCCGTCTTCGAGCACGTCCGCTTCTCCGACATGAAGGGGACCAATACCGACGGCTCGACGTACAACGACCCGAACGTGCCCTACGCCAGCTACTTCAACGGCGGCGACGCGCTCCACGGGTTCATCCGCGCCTCCTACGGCTCCCCGCAGAGCAACGGCTGCGTCGAGATGAGCTACGCCGACGCCGCTCTGGTGTGGCCGCTGACGCCCATCGGCACCCTGGTGACGGTCGAGGGCCCCAACTACGGGACCGCTCCCCCGGCGACGACGACCACGTCGACCGCGTCGACCACGACGACGACGACCACTGCGCCGGCTCCGCCCGCCACGACGACGACGGCGCCGGCTCCCCCGCCGGCCACCACGGGGAACACGCCGCCGGCCGGGTAGGCGGGGGCGGCGGTTAGCCGCCGAGCGGTGCGGTTAGCGGGCCGCCTTCCTGGGCGGGCGCTTCTGCCGGGGGCGGCGCTCGGGACCGAGGTTGCGGAGCCGGTCGGTCACGTCGTAGGCGTCGGGCTCCGCCCGGCGCACCCGCTCGAAGTACTCGCGCGCCCGCGGGACGTCGCCCGCCCGCTCGTAGAGGTCGGCCAGGACGTACCACTGGCGCAGATGCCGCTCGGCCGGGTTGCGCAGCATCTTCTGTGCGCCCGCCGTGGCGAGCAGCGAGATGGCGCCGTTCAGGTCTCCGTTCTCGGCGAGCGACGACGCCGCCACGATGCGGCCCTCCGCGAGCACGTCCGGGTCGGGTGAGCTGTGCCGGAGCTCGGTCCACAGCTCGGCGACCTTGTTGGGCTTGTGCAGGGCGCGCTGGGAGTCCATGAGCTCGGGCAGGTGCGTCGTGGAGCCCGTGAGGTCGGTGAACACCCGCAGGTGGCGGACGGCTTCGCGCCAGCGACTGCTCCGGTACGCGGCCAGGCCGGCCAACTCCTGCACCGCCACCACGCTCGGGGCCTCGTCGACGACCTGCTTGATGGCGGTCCGGGCGTCCTGAAACCGTCCCCGTTCATACGCGGCGAAGGCCGACTCCGCCTTCTCGACGAGTCGCTCGCGGTGAGCCGCCGTGGCGACGTCGGCCGCGGCGCGAATTTCCGTCGCAACCTCCGGGGGCAGGACGACAGGATGCGCGAGCTCGGCGAGGGCGCGGCGCGTCGATGTGGCGGTGGCCGGGGCTGCCTCAGTGGCCCGGGCGTTGGCTCGGGATCGGGTGGGGGCGGTGGTTGCTCGTGGGGCTGCCTTCTTGGTGCCGCTCGGCGCGGGCCGGGCGGCGCGCTTCTTCGGAGGTGCGTCCGCCCACTCGCTGCGGCCGTCGTCGCGGGACCAGGCCGTCTGGCGGCGGGGCGGGGGGGCGTTCCGCCGTGGCTCTCGTGACTCCGAGTTCTGGTCTCGTTCGGGGTCACCCTGGCGAGTGACCTGCCGTGCGCCCCGGCGGGCGACGTTGCCCCACTTCTTGGTCCGCTGCGCGAGCTGTTCTTCCTCGCGGTCGCGCTCCCAGTCGCGCTCTCGAGCGGGTGGCCGGCCCGAAGGCGCGCTGGTGCGCGCGCGCGAGGGGTTTCGCCGGTCGTCTCGTTCATCTCGGTCGGAGCGCCGGTAGCCGCCCGCACGGGGGGATCCGGTCCCGGTCCGGTCGCGAGATCCGCCTTGGTCGGAGCGCCTCGTTGGGGAGCCGGCTCCACGGGAGCGGCTTGCTGCTGCGTCACGGTCGGTGCCGCGGCCGTCGCTGGTCGGTCGTCTGCTGCCGGTCGATCCGGTGCTGCGGGCGTCGCGCCCGCCGTCGCGCCTCGGTCCTGCGGATCGTCGTTCGCCGTCGCCGCCCGACCTGCTCGGTCCACTGGGGCGGCGTTCCGCTCCCCCTGTCCGAGGCTGGTTGCCCGACGGGCGCCTGGGCCGGTCAGTCCCTGACGACCGCGACGATCCGCCAGCGCGACCGGTGCCGCTTGTTCGACTGGTGCCGCCGGCGCGGCTCGCGCCGCCGGAGCGGCCGGGCGCACCTGAACGACCCGCGCCTCCTGAGCGGCTCGGGCCTCCCGGACGACCGGCGCCACCTGGCCGGCCGCTGCTGCGCGCCGACGAAGCGCTGCGATTCGGCCGAGATGACTCCGGAGACATTTACGGGATTTTAGGCGTGCGCTTGTTTCTTCGACGGCGGAATGAGCTATTTCGAAAGATTCCGAGCCGAATAACCAGAAAGGACAGAGTCCGAAAACGACAAAGTCCCCTCGAGCGTGAGCTCAGAGGGGACCTCGTCATTGAGAAATCCCGGCGGCGACCTACTCTCCCAGGGGGCCTCCCCCCAAGTACCATCGGCGCGGGCGGGCTTAACTGCCGTGTTCGGAATGGGAACGGGTGTTTCCCCGCCGCTATGGCCACCGGAAATCATGCGCTCGGTGGGACGTCCGACTGGTCTTTTTGACCAAATCGTCGCCGCACCTGGCTGCGAATATCGCAGCCCCTGAGCGTTCCAAAGCGAGCACGAGCGGTTATGTCTCCAAGCCCTCGGCCGATTAGTACCGGTCGGCTGAATGCATTGCTGCACTTACACCTCCGGCCTATCAACGTGGTCGTCTAGCCACGGGCCTTACCAGGTTAACCCTGTGGGAGATTTCATCTCGAAACGGGCTTCGCACTTAGATGCTTTCAGCGCTTATCCCACCCGTAGGTCGCAAACCAGCCGTGCCCTTGGCAGGACAACTGGCACACGAGAGCTACGTCCGTCCCGGTCCTCTCGTACTAGGGACAGCCTTTCTCAAATCTCCTACGGCTGCATCGGATAGGGACCGACATATTTGTTACCACCAACCTCTTGGTTGACGGGTCAGGACATTTCTGCCTGGCTCTGCATGTCGCCATGCAGATCGGACCATATCTTCACACTCGCTGGTTGGCGAGTGTGCTTGGCATATGGTCTCTGAGGATTCTGGATTCTGAGCTTCGATAGAGCCGACGGTATCGACCACCGCCGTTCATTCGAAGGGCTCTGGCGACAAGTCGCTCAAACCCTTCACTTTCGAGGTGTTCGCCTCTGGCCATCGCTCGCACGATGTGCGCAAAGGTGACGAACTCCTCTTGCTTCGAGCTCAGTAACGGATTTCTTTCGAAGAAGGGGATCACTCTCTCGAGCAGATCCTTTCGCCGGCGAACGACCAACACATAGGTGTGATCGTTCGATCCGCGATGGTTCTGACGGAGCGATCCACATCCCAGGATTTCACTAGCCAAGGTCAAGACCCTGACTCGAGATTCATCCTGACTGATTCGAAACTCCGGCACGAGTTGCCAACCGCTTCTCGTGCAGGGATTCCGTTGGATCGCTACGTGAAAACATCCTTCTCCGTCTACAAATCCGGCTATGTACGACTCCAGTCTTTCCTGCTGATTGGCCGCACCTGTCGCATTGTCACTGCTCTTGGCGTCCATGCCTGCATCGTACGAAGCGGGTGTATCACGACCTTCAAAGAGCGAGTAGCGCAGGATACAAACGGTGTTTCCAGCAAATAGCCAAGTTTATAGACAGCGCGGTTTCATCCACTGTCTCACGACGTTCTAAACCCAGCTCGCGTACCGCTTTAATGGGCGAACAGCCCAACCCTTGGGACCGGCTTCAGCCCCAGGATGCGACGAGCCGACATCGAGGTGCCAAACCTTCCCGTCGATATGGACTCTTGGGGAAGATGAGCCTGTTATCCCCGGGGTACCTTTTATCCGTTGAGCAACGGCGCTTCCACAAGCAACCGCTGGATCACTATGCCCTGCTTTCGCACCTGCTCGACTTGTAGGTCTCGCAGTCAAGCTCCCTTTTGCCATTGCACTCGACAGCTGATTGCCAACCAGCCTGAGGGAACCTTTGGGCGCCTCCGTTACGTTTTAGGAGGCGACCGCCCCAGTCAAACTACCCACCTGACGCTGTTCCTGATCCGGATTACGGACCGAGGTTAGAGCTCCGGCACTAAAAGGGTGGTATTTCAAGGTTGACTCCACACTGGCTAGCGCCAATGCTTCAAAGTCTCCCACCTATCCTACACAAACAGTACCAAAACTCAACATCAAGCTGTAGTAAAGGTCCACGGGGTCTTTCCGTCCTGATGCAGCTAACGAGCATCTTTACTCGTACTTCAATTTCGCCGGGTCTGTGGTTGAGACAGTAGGAAAGTCGTTACGCCATTCGTGCAGGTCGGAACTTACCCGACAAGGAATTTCGCTTGTTCTGTTACAACCAATCACCCAATACATATTTAGGTGATTAGCGGATCGGTCGTTTCCGCCGATCTCCCTACGTCGCCGTAGGGACCGGACCATAACTTCATCTCACAGGGACTACCTATATGACCTGTGAGGTGGTCGGCGTTTGGTCTCTGAGGATTCTCAGAATATCTCTGAGTCTTTCCTGCTGATTGTCCGCACCGAACGGATTGTTACTACCCACACACAAACTCCCTAAGGAGCCGTGAAATGGATGAGTACCGTCGGATACTCGGAGTTTCCAGCATATGGCCGACTACTCACCGCACCGTTGCCGGCGCGGAGGGCAGCACCCATTGCACTCTATGGGAAAATCTACCTTAGGCACATTTGTTACTACTCAAGGTGACGACACCAACTGCTTGTCGACCCACCGTGAGCGGCCAGGTCATTTCTGCCTAGCTCCTCATGTCGCCATGAGGGTCGGACTGTATCTTCACCCCGGCCGGCTCTCGCCGGTTGAGGGGTGCCCTGCGTGCAGTCTCTGAGGATCCTGCAAGAACTTGCTCCAGTGTCCGGGCTCGCTGTTTTCCATGGGCATTCATCCCATAAGCAACGCGAACCAGACGCTCGAACCCAGCTGGCGTCAGATGCTCTTTTCGCCGCATCGAACGAACGATGTCGGAGAAGGCTGCAAAATCCTGACGCTTGACCACCGGGGTATGTCGCTCGAAGAACGGCAGCACAGCTGCCTCCAGTTGACTCAGTCCGTCGACAGCAAACGTCCAGACGCTGCTGTTAGGACCCTTCGGGCGAACTCGCCCGCAGCCGAAAATCGGAATCATTGCCTCGAGAACATCTCGATGGTCGTGGTGTTGGTAGATGTGGAAGACCGGTTGGAGCTGCCACCCCCGGTGTCGTCGCATCATTGAAGAACGATGCACTGACACGGAGAAGCAGCCTTCGCCGTCCACAAACCCAACGATCCAGTTGGGATCGAGCACGAAGCAAGGACCGGCAGTTTCCTGCTGATTGTCCGCACCGGACGGATTTTCACTCTTCATGTAGACACCCAAACAAATGGATGTCACATGCATGAGTACCGCCGGATACTCGGATGTTCCAGCATATAGCGGGGTTTTAAAACAGCCAGGTATTAACTAACCGTTATAGTTCACCTAATTCCCCATGTCGCCATGAGGTGTGGACCATATCTTCATCCCTCTGCTTCATAGAGGGAGCTCTGCATATGGCCTCTGAGGATTCCCAATCCCTCAACGTTGCGATGATCTCGTCATCACTACGCCGACGCTTCCCTCCACGGTTCATCGGAGCTCTCAACGCGAGAGCTTGCTCGATGCCCGCAGCTGAAAGGTGCCGGCCTGACAGGACAAGTTCAGTGATCGTGCGGAAGACCGCCAGGTCGTTCCGCTTTGGGCTGCGCAACTCGAACCGATCGAAGAACGGGAAGACCCGCTCGTTGAGATCAGTTGGCTTGGTGACTTCGAAGTAGAAGACACCATCACCACGCCCTCGCACCGTTCCGAGGCCGAAGACACTGCGAAGAAGCTTTGGTGCTTCCTCGCCTATCTGCGACACGTTGAACGACAACGAGACGCGCCATGGCAATCCACGATCACGCTCTCGACGGATAGGGACGTTGAAGCTTCCCTCTCCATCGACGAATCCGGCGACCCAGTTGCCTAGGTCATCAGGGATTCGATCCAGCCAGTTAGAGGAACTGGGCCTTTCCTGCTGATTGTCCGCACCGGACGGATTATCACTGCCCATGGCACAACCGAAACAGATGGATGTGACATGGACGAGTACCGCCGGATGCTCGGAGTTTCCAGCATTTAGCAGAGTTTGTTTCAAGGGATTACTCCCCTGAAGCCGCAACTTGTGCTTACGGCCGCCGTTTACCGGGGCTTAGGTTCAGAGCTTCGCCCGAGGGCTAACCCTTCCCCGTAACCTTCCGGCACCGGGCAGGCGTCAGAGCGTATACATCGTCTTACGACTTCGCACGCTCCTGTGTTTTTAGTAAACAGTCGCTTTCCCCAATTCTCTGCGGCCCCTTTGGGCATCCGGACGCGAAGTCCTTCACCCTATTGAGGCCCTCCTTCTCCCGAAGTTACGGAGGAATTTTGCCGAGTTCCTTAACCACAGTTCTCCCGATCGCCTTGGTATTCTCTACCCGCCCACCTGTGTTGGTTTGGGGTACGGGTACCGTGTGAGCTCGCTAGAAGTTTTTCTAGGCAGCATAGAATCAGTGACTTCGCCTGGAACGGCTCGGCATCGTGTCTCGGGATTCATGGGACCCGGATTTACCTAGATCCCTCCCTACACGCTTACCCCAGGACAACCAACGCCTGGGCTCACCTATCTTCCTGCGTCGCTCCTTTGCTGTCCGCCCCAGGGTTTGTCGGTTCGACCCGAAGGTCATCCCCTTAGTACCCCTGGCTTGGAATGGGCGCGCACACGGTAGTACTGGAATATCAACCAGTTGTGCATCGACTACGCCTCTCGGCCTCGCCTTAGCTCCCGACTTACCCTGGGAGGATTAGCCTTCCCCAGGAACCCTTGGGCTTACGGCGGAGGAGTTTCTCACTCCTCTCTCGCTACTCATACCAGCATTCGCACTCGACCACGCTCCACGACGGTTCACACCGCCGCTTCGCTGCGAGATCGACGCTCCCCTACCACTCCCGTCTAATGACGGAAATCCGCGGCTTCGGCTCTTGACTTGAGCCCCGTTACATTATCCGCGCAGGACCACTCGACCAGTGAGCTATTACGCACTCTTTTAAGGGTGGCTGCTTCTAAGCCAACCTCCTGGCTGTCTTTGCGTTCCCACATCGTTTTCCACTTAGTCAAGAATTTGGGGCCTTAGCCGGCGGTCTGGGCTGTTTCCCTTTCGACCAACGAAGCTCATCCCTCGTGGTCTCACTGCCGGGTTCTAGAGCATCGGCATTCGGAGTTTAGTTGGGGTCAGTAAGCTTGTAGGCCCCCTAGCCCATCCAGTGCTCTACCTCCGATGCTGAACACCCGACGCTGCACCTAAATGCATTTCGGGGAGAACCAGCTATCACCGAGTTTGATTGGCCTTTCACCCCTTGCCACAGGTCATCCCCCCAGTTTTCAACCTAGGTGGGTTCGGCCCTCCACGAAGTCTTACCTTCGCTTCAGCCTGCCCATGGCAAGCTCACTCGGCTTCGGGTCTACAGCATGCGACTCATCGCCCTATTCAGACTCGCTTTCGCTTCGGCTACCCATCACTGGTTAACCTCGCCACACACCGTAACTCGCTGGCTCATTCTTCAAAAGGCACGCCATCACGGCTGACACCCACCTGATGCCATCAATCTCACCCGAAGGGATCATGATGACGGTGGGGCAACGACGCTTTGACTGTTTGTAAGCCAACGGTTTCAGGTACTATTTCACTCCCCTCCCGGGGTACTTTTCACCTTTCCCTCACGGTACTAGTTCGCTATCGGTCGTCTAAGAGTACTTAGCCTTACGAGATGGTCCTCGCAGATTCACGCCGGCTTTCCCGGATCCGGCGCTACTCGGGTGTTCAAGCGGAGTCCAATGCTTTTCGTGTACGGGACCATTACCCTCTACGGTTCAGCTTTCCTGACTGATTCCACTAAACATTGGATTTGTAACTCCGTGACGGGTCTGGTGCCCCATCTCTCGAATCCCACAACCCCATACCGGCAGCGCCACCAGGCTCATACACCGGCACGGTTTAGGCTCTTCCCATTTCGCTCGCCGCTACTCAGGGAGTCACTGTTGTTTTCCTTTCCTCGGGTTACTTAGATGTTTCAATTCACCCGGTTCCCTTGCCCCGCCCTATACATTCAGGCGGGTATAACACCTCATGACAGGTGTTGGGTTGCCCCATTCGGATATCCACGGATCGACGCTTGGTAGACAGCTTCCCGTGGCTTTTCGCAGTCGCCCACGTCCTTCTTCGGCCTTAGACGCCAAGGCATTCACCGTTGGCTCTTTGTAGCTTGGAGAACAAAGATGCTCGTGCTCGCTTTGGAATTCTCAAGGGGCTGCGCAGCGCACGCCTGGGTCGGCACCCTCGTACCGACGCACGCATCGCGTCCTGCACAAGAGCGTTTTCCCCGACCGGGGCACGCACGGGGTGAGCGGTCCATCAGCGCCGGCACGCCGCGACACGAACAACGCGCACACGCACCGCACCCAACTCGGAGTCGAGGAGCTCACAAGGGCTCGACTCGGATCCGAAAGGCGGCACGTGCGCTCGAGACTCGAGCGACACGCCGGCAAGGACGTCACCAGGGGTCGACCCGAAGGTCGCTCCCTCAAAACGAAATAGCAAGAGCCCAGTCACACACGCAGGGACCGAACCGTGAAAGGCGGGCTTCGACTCGAGCGAACCACCGCACCGAAGTGCGGCGATTCTCGTCAAAGGCGGCCTGTTCATCTGCCGGTGATACGAGAGCGACCGAATAGCCAGTGTTCAACTGGGTAGTGATCGGCGAAATCCTCCTGAACGAGATGTTCGAGAGGTACCGATAGCACTCCTTAGAAAGGAGGTGATCCAGCCGCACCTTCCGGTACGGCTACCTTGTTACGACTTCACCCCAATCACCGATCCCACCTTCGACGGCTCCCTCCTAAAAGGTTGGGCCACCGGCTTCGGGTGTTACCGACTTTCGTGGTGTGACGGGCGGTGTGTACAAGGCCCGGGAACGTATTCACCCCGGCGTTGCTGATCCGGGATTACTAGCGACTCCGACTTCATGGAGTCGAGTTGCAGACTCCAATCCGAACTGAGACCGGCTTTGGGGATTGGCTCCTCCTCGCGGATTAGCAGCCCGTTGTACCGGCCATTGTAGCATGTGTGCAGCCCTGGACGTAAGGGGCATGATGACTTGACTTCGACCCCACCTTCCTCCGAGTTGACCCCGGCAGTCTCCTACGAGTCCCCGCCATTACGCGCTGGCAACATAGGATAAGGGTTGCGCTCGTTGCGGGACTTAACCCAACATCTCACGACACGAGCTGACGACAGCCATGCACCACCTGTGTAAGGCCCCGAAGGACACCGTATCTCTACGGCTTTTCCCTACATGTCAAACCCAGGTAAGGTTCTTCGCGTTGCCTCGAATTAAGCCACATGCTCCGCCGCTTGTGCGGGCCCCCGTCAATTCCTTTGAGTTTTAGCCTTGCGGCCGTACTCCCCAGGCGGGGCACTTAATGCGTTAGCTGCGGCACGGAAACCGTTGAATAGTTCCCACACCTAGTGCCCAACGTTTACGGCGTGGACTACCAGGGTATCTAATCCTGTTCGCTCCCCACGCTTTCGCTCCTCAGCGTCAATGTCGGCCCAGACCACCGCCTTCGCTGCTGGTGTTCCTCCTGATATCTGCGCATTTCACCGCTACACCAGGAATTCCGTGGTCCCCTACCGAATTCAAGTCATGACAGTATCGAGTGGCGGCTCCAGGTTGAGCCTGGAGGTTTCACACCCGACTTATCAAACCGCCTACGAGCTCTTTACGCCCAATAAATCCGGATAACGCTTGCACCCTACGTATCACCGCGGCTGCTGGCACGTAGTTGGCCGGTGCTTCTTCTGCAGGTACCGTCACTATCGTCCCTGCTGAAAGGAGTTTACAACTCAGAAAGCCTTCGTCCTCCACGCGGCGTTGCTGCGTCAGGCTTTCGCCCATTGCGCAAGATTCCCCACTGCTGCCTCCCGTAGGAGTCTGGGCCGTGTCTCAGTCCCAGTGTGGCTGATCGTCCTCTCAGACCAGCTACCCGTCGATGCCTTGGTGGGCCGTTACCTCACCAACTAGCTGATAGGCCACGAGCCCCTCCCGAAGCGAAAAACATTTCCTTATCGGATCATGCGGTCCGATAGGGATATCCGGTATTAGCACCGGTTTCCCGGTGTTGTCCCAGTCTTCGGGGCAGGTTGCTCATGTGTTACTCACCCGTTCGCCACTCGCTCTTCATCAGTATTGCTACCGAATGGAGCGCGTTCGACTTGCATGTGTTAGGCACGCCGCCAGCGTTCATCCTGAGCCAGGATCAAACTCTCCATCGAGACTTACGTTCAGCCCGGTTCCAAAAGGAACAGAACCTCCCGAAAATCAGAGAGTCACCAAAGTTTTGACTCGAACCTTTGGTAACCACAGGCCAGAGAACCTTTTACAAGATTCCAGAGCCTGTGTACTGCTTATTAATTGACGTACAACTCATCCGTTTGAGTCCGGATGAATTGCCCGCACTGGCTTTTGGCTCTCACTATTCCGTTTTCAAGGAGCGACCGGGCACACATCGGCTAGGCCGGTGTTGGTGCCGGGTGTTCCGAAGGACTGTTCCGGACGCACTGCAAGTGCCGGAAAGTCTCCTTCAGATGCCGGAGGGCCTTGGGGGGCCGTTTCCGACGGGAGTGTCACCCTACCAGGGTCGTGCCTGGGCGTCAACGCGTGAGGCAGACCAAATTCCCCGGGGCGCCGCCCCAGGGAGGACACGACCTCAGCGTAGCGGGATCGGTCGAGCGGGCCGCGGATCCTCGGCCGGCGCGTGGCGCCCACCCACCGCCGGGTGGGCGCCCGCCGCCTTGCCGGTATCAGGCCACCTGACCAGGTCTTTCGCACGACCTCGGGGCGACACCGAACGGTGGCATGCGGAGAACCACTCCGGCTCCCCGCATGCCACCCGGTGTCCGGGGTACAACGGACTTTCCGCTCCCGCCCTGCGCCAATCAGAGCCGCCTTTGGGAGCGTGCGCCGTCCGCGGTCCACCTCGATCTACCGCTGTCACACGTATGACTGACCACATGGTGCTCCCCCGGTGTTGCACCGCCGTGACAAGGCCATGACACGCCGATATCCGGCGCCACGGCGCGCGCCCCGCCCAGGTCAGCGCAGCGCCGCCGGGCGGCTCAGCCCCGTGAGACGTTGGGGTCGCCGGGCACCCAGAAGCGCCAGCGTCGCTCGGTGGCCTCCTTGATGCCGATCCGCGGCCCGCGCGCCGGACGCCGGGGCGGCGGCGTCCCGTCGTCCAGCAGCCGGACACCGCCCCTGCCGCGGGCCAAGAGGTTGGTGCCGTCGTCCGCCCCCGTGATCCCCAGCGCCTGGCAGAGCTTGGCCGGGCCGTTGCACAGGTCGAGGTCACGGCGGGCCTTGGGCCGGGCCGCCCGCATCTCCTCGAGCCCCGACAGCGGTGCGAGCGCCCGGATCAGCACCGCGGCCGCCTCCCCGTCGGGGCCGCAGACGACGTTGGCGCACCAGTGCATGCCGTACGTGAAGTACACGTAGAGGAAGCCCGCCGGGCCGAACATGATCGCCGTCCGCGGCGTCAGCCCTCGATACGCGTGGGAGGCGGCGTCGTTGGCCCCGTGGTACGCCTCGACCTCGACGATCCGCCCGGCGCGGTCCCCCACCGACAGCACCTTGTGCAACAACCACGGCGCGACGGCGACGGGGTTGCCCTCCAGGTCGCCTCTGGCCACGGCGCGCACGGCGCCACCCTGGCCCAACCGGGTGCGCCGACGCCATCCGGGCGTCTGGGCGCCGGCCGGGCGTCAGCCCAACGGGGCGCTCCGGTCCGGTGTCACGTCCGTGTGCGTCTCGGGCTGGCGGGCGCCCAACGCCGGGATCGGTGCCGGCGCCGCAGCCGTCCGGTGGTGCCGGGCCGAGGCCGCCGTGCTCTGACGCCGCGTCCGCGTCGCCATCCGCTTCAACTCTGCGAGCTCGTCCACCATGGCGTCGGAGAGCGACGACAGGTCCGACACGGCGGTGGCGCACGCGTTGATCCCGACGAACAGCGATTCGCGGTAGCTCTGCACCGTGATGTTCAGCGCGATGCCGTCCACCACGGGGCCGAGGGGGTAGACCCCGCACAGCTCCATGCCCGTGAAGTACAGCGGGAACGAAGGCCCCGGGACGTTCGACACCATGAGGTTGCCCGCCCGCACCTTGCGCAGGATCCCCGCCCGGACGCCGAGCTGGATCATCGGCTTCGCGATCGCCGGCGGCATGGCCTCGGCCAGCAAGCTGGCCATCGGCCCGAAGCCGACCTCACGCTCCTGGCTCTTGGCCGAGCTGCTCGCCTCGCTCACGGTGCGCAGGCGCTCGAGCGGTGTCTGCAGGTCGTTGGAGAGCGGGACGAACATGGCCGAGAGGTGGTTCCCTCCCGCCTCTTGGTCGTCGCCCCGCACCGACACCGGCACGACCGCGATGAGCGGGCTGTCGTACTCCTGGCCCGTGGCGGCGAGGTGCGTCCGCAGCGCGCCCGAGCACACGGCCAGCACGACCTCGTTGACCGTCGAGCCGTAGCGGTCCTTGAGCGCGCGGACCTGCGCCAGGTCGAGCTCGGTGAAGGAGACCGCGCGCTGCGCGCACACCGGCTTCTCGAAGGTGGGCGGCGCCCCGAGCGGGATCGCGATCGGGCCCGACGCCTCGTCGAGGGCGTGGCGGGCCAGGCGCACGGCCGTCTTGCCCACCTCGCGGGCCGCCCGCAGCAAGCGGAACGGGCTCTTCACCACGCTGGGCAGCGCGTCGCTCATCAGGCGGGTCTGGGAGGGCAGGCGAGGCGGCAGCCAGGGCGGGCACGTCTCGGTCACCGCGCGTCCCTCCGGGCTGAGGTCGAGCAGCTGGGCGAGCAGCTGCGCCCCGGCCACGCCGTCGATCACCGAGTGGTGGATCTTCGCGATGAGCCCCACCCGCCCGCCGGCCAGGCCCTCGATCATGTGGAACTCCCACGGCGGCTGACCCGCGGTGAGGGGGCGGCCCATCACCTCGGCGACCTTGGCGGTGAACTCGGCGGTGCCGCCCGGCGCGGGCACGGCCGCCCGGTGGAGGTGGTTGGTGATGTCGAAGTCGGGGTCGTCGACCCACCTCGGGTGGTCGAGGCCAAGGGGCACCAGCACGAGGCGGCGGCGGAAGGACGGCAGCGTCGGGATCCGCTCGTCGAGCAGCGCCCGCACCTTCTCGAACGAGTAGCCGCCCGGCGCGGTCGACGGGTCGAAGACGCAGGCGTAGGCGATCTCCATCGGCGTCTCGGGCGTGTCCGAGTAGATGAACATCGGATCAATGCCCGTCATTCGCTGCATGGTGCTCTCGTCCATATGGTGGCCCGTCCTTTGGAAGGGTTGGAAGGGTGATACGGGTGCCGACACGGTTTGGCTTGACCCGCCCTTAACCGCTCGCACCCGACAAGGCGGTCGCAGCTCGATTCGTCGCGAGGGCCGGGCGTCGAATGAGCTCCACCTAAAGAACTACCCCACTGAGCCTGGATAAACAACTGCTTTCGGGCTTCTTTACGCTCCGTTCACCTGCCCTTTTCCTCACACGGGGGTGCTTCACGTGATCGCCACACACGCTGCACCACCGCCCCCGGCCCGTCACGGGCCAACTACCGGTCTAGCGCACCGCGGGAATGGCCCGGACGGGACCCGGAGCAGGAAGCCAGGCGCCGCCTACGACGCCCACCCCGCCGGCCGCCACTGCGCCAGGCGCGTCCGGTCGACCTCGAGCCGGCGGGTGAAGCGCTCGGCCTGCTCGCCCACGGGCCCCGGGCCCGCCCCACCGGGCGTCCGCCGGCGGGTCACCGCGACGCCGGGCTCCAACAACTCGACCGCGGCGTCCCCCAACTCGGGGTGCGTCGCCACGAGCTCGGCGAGCGGCACGTGGCGCTCGAGCGACTCGCGGACCAGCCCGCCGATCAAGGCATGGGCCTGGCGGAAGGGCATGCCCTGCTCGACCAGCAGCTCGGCCAGGTCGATGGCGGACGCGGCGGGACCGTCGGCCGCCGCCTGCATGCGCTCCTCGTTCCACGTCACCGTCTCGTAGACGCCGCGCAGCGCCGCCAGGGCGAGGCCGACCTGGCGCACCGAGTCGAACAACGGCTCCTTGTCTTCCTGCAGGTCGCGGTTGTACGCCAGCGGCAGGCCCTTGAGCGTGACGAGCACCGCCTGGAGGTTCCCCAATAACCGGCCCGTCTTGCCCCGGGCGAGCTCGGCGACGTCGGGGTTCTTCTTCTGCGGCAGCATCGAGCTGCCGGTGGCGTAGGCGTCGTCGAGGCTGGCGAAGCCGAACTCCTCGGTCGACCACAGCACCATCTCTTCGCCCATGCGCGAGAGGTGCACGCCGACCAGCGCGAGGTCGAACAGCGCCTCGGCGACGAAGTCGCGGTCGGACACCGCGTCGAGCGAGTTCTCGAAGCGGCCGTGGAACCCGAGCTCGGCCGCCACGTAGTCAGGGTCGAGCGGCAGCGAGGAACCGGCCAGCGCCCCCGCGCCCAGCGGCGACGTGTTCAAGCGGTCGACCGTGGTCACCAGGCGGTCGACGTCGCGGGCCAGCGCCCAGCCGTGCGCCAGCAGGTGGTGCGCCAGCAGCACCGGCTGTGCCCGCTGCAGGTGCGTGTACCCGGGCAGGTAGACGTCGTCCGCCTCGCGCGCCCGCTGCGCCAGCACCTCTTGGAACGCCATGATCTGCTCGGCCAGGTCGATGAGCGTGCGCCGGCACCACAGGCGCAGCGCCGTGGCGACCTGGTCGTTGCGGCTGCGGCCGGTGTGGAGCTTCGCGCCGGTGTCCCCCGCGATCTCGGTGACCCGCCGCTCGATAGCCGTGTGCACGTCCTCGTCGCCCGGGCCGAAGGCGAACCGGCCCTCGAGGAACTCCTCTTCGACGATGTCGAGCGCATCGATGAGGGTGTGGACCTCGCTGTCGCTCAGGATCCCTGCCTTGCCCAGCCCCTTCACGTGCGCCCGCGAGCCGGCGAGGTCGTCGAACGCCAGCAACTGGTCGAACGGGAGGCTCACCGTGAATTCCGCCACGGCGTCCGCCATCCCGGTCGCGATCCGGCCCTCCCACAGGGTCATGTGCCCGCCCCCCTTTACAAGTCCGACGAGTGCGCCGAAGCCGCCGGTTCAGAACCGGCCCCGCCGTCCGCACCCGGGCCCTGGCGGGACGACCACGTTGCCACACCGAGGCCCCACAGCCGCACGAAGCCCTCGGCGTCCTGGTGGCGGAAGGTGTCCGACGCGTCGTAGGTGGCGAGGTCGTGGTCGTAGAGGGCCACCGGGCTGCGCCGGCCGACGACGGAGCACGTGCCTGGCGCGGCGAAGCGCAGGCGCACCTCGCCGGTCACGTGGCGCTGGCTCTCGGCCACGAACGCCTGCAGCGCCGAGCGCAGCGGCGAGTACCACAGGCCGTCGTAGACGAGCTCGGCCCAGCGCGGCTCGAGGCGCGCCTTCTCGTGGTGCAGGTCGCGCTCGAGCGTCAGGTCCTCCAGATCCGCGTGGGCGACGATGAGCGCCAGCGCGGCCGGGCACTCGTAGATCTCGCGGCTCTTGATCCCGACGCGGCGGTTCTCCACCATGTCGAGGCGGCCGAAGCCCCGGCTCCCGGCCACGGCGCCGAGCTGCGTGATGACCTCGTAGGGCGAGAGCGACACGCCGTCGAGCGCCACGGGCACGCCGGCCTCGAACCCGACGATGACCTCGATCGGCTCGGTCTCGGTGACGCGGGTGAGCGTGTAGACGTCGTCGGGCGGCGGCGCCCACGGGTCCTCGATCTCGCCGCACTCGATCGCCTTGCCCCACAGGTTGTCGTCGATCGAGTAGAGCTTCTCCTTCGTGGCGGTGATGGGGATCTCCCACTTGGCCGCCAGCTCGATGCAGTCCTCCCGGGTCAGCCCCCAGATCCGGGCCGGCGCGTAGATGCCCAGATCGGGCGCCAGCGCGCGCACCCCGACCTCGAAGCGCACCTGGTCGTTGCCCTTGCCCGTGCAGCCGTGCGCGACGGCCGTCGCGCCGTGCCGGCGGGCCTCGGCGACGAGGTGCCGCACGATCACCGGGCGCGACGGCGCGGAGACCAACGGGTACTTGCCCTCGTAGCGCGCGTTCGCCGCCAGGGCGGGCATGCAGAAGTGCTCGGCCATCTCGTGGCGCGGCGTCGATCACGACGGCCTCGACCGCGCCCGCCGCCAGCGCCCGCTCGCGCACGGCGTCCCAGTCCTCGCCGCCCTTGTCCGCCGCCTGCCCGACGTCGACCGCCACGGCGACGACCTCGACGCCCTCGTGCTCGATGAGCCAGCGCACCGCCACCGACGTATCGAGCCCTCCGCTGTACGCCAGCACCACCCGATCAGCCATGTTCAGTCCTCTTCCTTCCCATTCAATGCGATCTTGGGCGCCGCGGCAATGCCCGCGACGTCGCGCAGTCGCTCCGCCATCATCACGCCGCCGACCGCCTCGGCGACGACGACGAGCACCGTGTCGTCCCCGGCGACGGTGCCGACGACCTCCTCGAGCCCGCTGCGATCGAGCGCCGAGCCCACGACGTGCGCCGACCCCGGCGGCGTGCGCAGCACGACCAGGTTCCCCGAGTGCGCCACCTCGACCACCCACTCCCCTAGCACCCGCCGCAGGTGGTCCTCCGGCGCGATCTGGTGCACCGGCAGCTCGGGCAGCGCGTACGCGGTGTCGCCGCCGGGCAGCCGCACCTTCACGGCGCCGAGGTCGTCGAGGTCGCGCGACACCGTCGTCTGCGTGGCGTCCACCCCCTGCTCGGCCAGCAGCGCCACGAGCTGCGCCTGGCTCGTGACCGGCTGCGCCTCGAGCAGCTTGGTGATGCGGTGCTGGCGCTGGTTCTTGGTCAGCCGCGCCGGTGCCGCCGGGCTCGGCGCGGCGGCCCTCGTCCCTGCGCCGGCGCCGGCGCCGGGCACCAACGACCCACTCATGTCGTTCCTCCGGTTCCTCCGACGACCCAGGCCAAGATCCCGCGCATGGCCGTGCGGCGATGGGCGGCCTGGCGCCAGACGACCGAGCGCGGCCCCTCGAGCACGTCCTCGGTGATCTCCTCGCCCCGGTGCGCCGGCAGGCAGTGCAGGACCACCGCGTCCGATGCGGCGAGGTCGACCAGCGCCTCGTCGATCGTGAAGCCGGCGAAGGCGGCCAGGCGCTGCGCCCGCTCCTCCTCTTGGCCCATGCTCGTCCACACGTCGGTGTAGAGCGCGGCCGCGCCCTTGGCCGCCTGGGCCGCGTCGTCCGTGAACTGCACGGTGCCGCCGCGCCCGGAGGCGTCGGCGAACGCCTGCAGCGCGGAGAGCTCCTCCGTCGTGAACGTGTAGTCCGGCGGCGACGCCACGCGGACCTCCATCCCCTCGAGCAGCGCGGCCTTGGCCAGCGAGCGCGCCACGTTGTTGGCGTCGCCCACGTAGGCGAGCGTGCGCCCGGCCAGCGGGCCCAGCGTCTCGCGCATGGTGAGCACGTCCGCCACCGCCTGGCACGGGTGGGCGTCGTCGGAGAGCAGGTTCACCACCGGCACGTCGAACCCGCTGGCGGCGAGCGCCGCGGTCATGCGGGCGAACACCCGGTGGTCGAAGACCCGCGCGCACAGCACGCGGTGGAAGCAGCCGAGCGTGCGCGCCACGTCCTCCGCGGTCTCCCGCGTGTCGAGGCCGACCTCCGCGCCCTGGATGTACACGGGGTGGCCGCCGAGGTCGACGACCGCCATCTCGCTCGAGTTGCGCGTGCGCGCCGAGGGCTTCTCGAAGAGCAGCGCCACGCCCTCGCCGCGCAGCACCTGGGGCGCCGGCGTCTCGAGCGCGCCGGAAAGGATGCGGTCCCAGTCGGCCGGGGACAGGTCGTCGATGTCGTGCAGGTTCGCCACCACGGGGACCGGTCTACTCCCCCGCCGCGCCCGCGTCACCGGCGGTCGCGTCCAGCGCCTCGGCCAGCACGTCGCCGAGGACGGCGAGCGCCCGGTCCGAGCTCGGCGTCGCTCACGAGCAGCGGCGGCGCCACCCGGATGGCATCGGGACGGACCGCGTTCACCAGGAGGCCCGCGCCCAGCGCCAGCGCCGCCGCCTCCTTGGCCACCGGCTGCGCCAGCTGCGCGGCCAGGAGCAGCCCGGCGCCGCGCACCGAGACGACGCCCGGCAGGGCGGCGAGCCCGGCGCTCAGGAGCGCGCCGGCCCGCTGCGCCCGGCCGCATACGTCCTCGGCCTCCATCACGGCGAGCGTCGCCTTCGCGGCGGCGAGCGCCAGCGGCTGGCCGCCGAACGTCGAGCCGTGGTCGCCCGGGCCGAAGGCGGCGGCGACCTCGGCGCGGGCCCAGCAGGCGCCGACGGGCATGCCGTTGCCGAGCGCCTTGGCCATCGTCACCACGTCGGGCTCGAGCCCCTGGGCCTGGAACGCGAACCAGTGGCCGGTGCGGCCGAGCCCGGTCTGGATCTCGTCGAGCATCAGCAGCGCGTTGCGCTCGGTGCACAGCGCGCGCACGGCGCCCAGGTAGTCCGAGCTCGGCACGACGACGCCGCCCTCGCCCTGGATCGGCTCGAGCAGCACCGCGGCCACGGTGTCGGCGTCGAGCGCCTTGTCGAGCGCGGCGACGTCGTCGTAGGGCACGTGCACGAAGCCCTCGGGCAGCGGCAGGAACGGCGCCTGCTTCTCGGGCTGCCCGGTGGCGGTGAGCGTGGCCAGCGTGCGGCCGTGGAACGCGTTGTCCGTGCTGATCACGACGTGGCGCCCGCTGCCGGCCCAGCGCCGGGCGAGCTTGAGCGCGCACTCGTTGGCCTCGGCCCCCGAGTTGGCGAAGAAGACCTGCCCGCCGGCCTGGCCGCTCCCGCCGTTGATCAGGCGGTCGATCGTGCGCGCCGACCTCGGGCGCCAGCGTGTTGCCGTAGAGGTTCGAGACGTGCGAGAGCGTCCGCGCCTGCTCCGCCACCGCGTCGGCGACGACGGGGTGGGCGTGGCCGAGCGACACCACGGCCAACCCGGTGATGAAGTCGAGGTACTCCTTGCCGTCGGCGTCGTAGAGCACGGTGCCGTCGCCGCGAACGAACGTCGCCGGCGGCTCGGCGTACGTGCGCATGAGGGCCTCGCGCCCGGTGTCGCCGGTCGTCGCGTCACGGCAGGCACCATCGTGCCCACGCCCGAGTTCGTGAACAGCTCGAGCAGCAGCGAGTGCGGCACGCGCCCGTCGAGGATGTGCGCCCGGTTCACGCCCGCCCGCACGGCCCGCACGCACGCCTCCACCTTGGGCAGCATGCCCCCCTGGGCGTTGCCGCTGCGCACGATCTCGTCGATCACCTCGACCGAGGCCTGCTGGATGACCGTCGTCGGGTCGTCCGCCACCACCCGCAGGCCCTCGATGTCCGTCAGGAAGACCAGCTTCTCGGCCTCCAACGCCTCGGCCAGCGCCCCGGCCACGGTGTCGGCGTTGATGTTGTACGCCTGGCCCGACGCGTCGGCCCCGATCGTCGCCACCACGGGGATCAGGCCCTCGGCGAGGAGCCGCTCGAGCATGGTCGGGTCCACCACCGCCACGTTGCCGACGAAGCCGAGGTCGGCGTCCGTCGGCGCCGCCGTGATCAGCTTGGCGTCCTCGCCGGACATGCCGACCGCCAACGGCCCGTGCACGTTGATAGCGGAGACGATGTCGCGGTTCACCTTGCCCACCAGCACCATCCGGGCGATGTCGAGGGTGTCCGCGTCGGTGACGCGCAGCCCGTTGCGGAACTCGGCCTCCTTGCCGAGCCGCGTCATCAGCGCGCCGATCTGGGGGCCGCCGCCGTGGACGACCACCGGCAGCATCCCGACGGCGCGCATGAGCACCACGTCCTGGGCGAAGGAGGCGAGGGGGTCCACGTCGCCCTCCCCCTCCGACGCGTGCAGCGCATTGCCGCCGTACTTGACGACGACGATCTTGCCCCGGAAGCGGTGGATGTACGGCAGCGCCTCGACGAGCACCGACGCCGTCTTCGTCGCCTCGGCCCGCTCGGCGCGGGTCACCTTCGGCGGGATGGGCTTGGCCGGCGTGGTGCTCATGACGTCGTCTTGTTCTCGTCGATGTAGCCGTAGCCCAGATCGGTCCCCAGCACCACGGCCTGCCCCGACCCGAGCCCGAGGTCGCAGTCGATCTGGATGTGGCGGCCCGCCATGTGCGCGGCGACGGCCGCCTCGTCATGTGCCGCGGCCACCCCGGCCGCACACACCACGGTGCCCCCGTAGGCGACCGCCACACGCTCGGGGTCGAACGGCGTGCCCGCCGAGCCGAGCTCGGAGACGATGCGGCCCCAGTAGGGGTCGGCCCCGAAGAGCGAGCACTGCACCAGCATGGAGTCGGCGACCTTGCGCGCCGCGACGTGCGCCGCCTCGTCGCTCGCCGCCCCGCGGACGGTGACGTGGGCCACCTTCGTGGCGCCCTCCGCGTCGGCCACCATCTGCTCGGCCAGCGACACACACGCTTCGGTGAGCGCGGCGGTGAACGCGGCCGGCGCCGGGGCCTCGGCCAGGCCGCTCGCCAGCACCAGCACCGTGTCGTTGGTCGAGGTGCAGCCGTCCACCGTCATGGCGTTGAACGATGCGCCGACCGCCTCGTGCAGCGCCTTCTGCAGCGTGGCGGCGTCGACGGCCGCGTCAGTCGTGAGGACGGCGAGCATGGTGGCCATGTTGGGCGCCAGCATGGCGGCTCCCTTGGCCATGCCTCCGACGGTGAAGCCCTGTCCGGCGATCACGACCTCCTTCGGCACGGTGTCGGTGGTCATGATCGCCCGGGCCGCCGCGGCCCCGGCGTCGTGGCCCGACGCCTTGGCGTCGACGATGGCGGCCAGGCGCGGCTCGACCGTGTCGATGGGAAAGGGGATGCCGATCAGGCCCGTCTGACAGATCAGGATCTCCTCCGTCGACGCACCCACGCCAACGGCGACGACGGCGCAGACCCGCTCGGCCGCGGCCCGTCCGGCGCCGCCCGTCGCGGCGTTGGCGTTGCCCGACGTCAGGACGACGCCGGCCGCCGCGCCCTTGGAGGCGGCGAGGTGCGTGCGACTGACCTGCACGGGCGCCGCGGTCGCCAGGTTCGACGTGAAGACGCCGCCGCACGGCACGGCCTTGCCGTCGGCGGTCGCGACGACGGCGACGTCGAGCGCGTCGTTGGCCTTGATGCCGGCGGACCCCCCGGCCGCCACGAAGCCCTTCGGCGCGGTGACGCTCACGGGTACAGCCCCGACGATCGGCAGGCCGGCGGTCTCGGGGAGGCCGAGCGCGGCGTTGGCGCACTGGATGGCCTGTCCCGAGGCGCCCTTGACGAGGTTGTCCAACGCGCAGAAGGCGAGCACCCAGCCCGTCCGCGGGTCGACCCGAGCGGTCACGTGCGCCACGTTCGAGCCCGACGTGGCCTTGGTCGACGGCGGGTCGTCGGTCACGACGACGAAGGGCTCGGCGTCGTAGGCGTCGTGCAGTGCGCCCATCACGTCCGTCGTCGTCAGGGTCCCCGTGGGCCGGGCGTAACACGTGGCGAGGATGCCGCGCGTCATCGGCGCCAGGTGCGGCGTGAAGAGGACCTGCGCGCCGAGGATCTGCTCCATCTCGGGGGTGTGGCGGTGCGTCAGGAGGCCGTACGCCGTGAAGTTCTCGTCGACGGTGCCGAAGTGGAGGTTCTCCTTCGCGCCCCGGCCGGCACCCGAGACGCCGGAGGCGGCGTCGACGATGATGCCGGTCGGCTCGATCAACTGGTGACGGAGAAGGGGCGCCAGGGCCAGGCCGGCCGACGTCGGATAGCACCCGGCGGCAGCGACGAGCGTCGCGTCGTGCAGGTCGTCGCGGAACAGCTCGGGCAGGCCGAAGACGGCCTCGGACAGGAGCTGCGGCGCGCCGTGCTCCTCGCCGTACCACTGTGGGTAGAGGGCCGGGTCCTTCAGCCGGAAGTCGGCGGCCAGGTCGACGATGCAGCCGACCCGCGATCGGAGCCCCGGCACGAACTTCTGCGACTCGCCGTGCGGCAGGGCGCTGAAGACGAGCCCGAGCCCGTCGAAGACCGCCGGGTCGGTCTCCTCGTAGAGCAGTCCGGGATAGGCGGCCTGGAGGGACGGCGTGTGCCCGCCGACGGGCAGCCCGGCGTGCGAATGGGCGGTCGCCACCCCAACCTCGAACTGCGGATGGGCGCTGAGCAGGCGCAACAGCTCTGCCCCGGTGTAGCCCGACGCCCCGGCGATGCCGACTTTCATCGCATCAGTATACACATACCTGCATATTCATGCGGATCACAGGCGTGGGGCGATCGGGCGGTGCCAGTCGGTGGAGTGGGCCACGACCTCGAAGCCGAGGTCGTCGTTCACGGCGATCATCGGTGCGTTCTCCTCCGCGTTCTCGGTGCTGATCCGCCGGACGGCCGGATAGCGCGCCTGCACCGCCAGGAGATTCGCCAGCTTCATGGCGAAGCCGAGCCCGTGGCCGCGGTGCTCGCGCATGACGAGCGTGTCGTGTTGATAGGACGACTCGGGCGCGCCGAGCGGGACGGCGACCTCGGTGTAGCCGACCAGGCGTCCGCTGGCGTCGTGGCGCGCCGCGGTGATGACCTTGGCGCGGTTCTGCGCGGCCAACAACGCCTCCAGGTTGCGCACGCGGGCGTGATCCCACACCTCCTCGTCCAGTTCCTCCTCCCCGGTCGGCACGTCGGTCGACATGCGGCGGCCGAGCTCGCAACGGTCATCGAGGTCCTCGTCGGGCCAGCGGTCGGCGAACGTCAGCAACGAGTAGCCCGCCGGGGCGGCCCGGGGTCGCGTCGCAGCGCGTCGGCGTGTGCGGCATCGAGCGGCAGGTCGATGCAGCGGCGCGCCATGACGAGCGCCACGGTAAAGCCGAGGTGGCGCGCGAAGGGAGCCGCCGAGTCGACGTAGTCGGGACGCAGCGGCGTCAGGTCCTTGCCGATCAGCTGGGTGCGGCCCGCGGCGGCCGCCATGGCCTCGGCCGCTTCGACGAGCGCGGAACCGATCCCCCGGCGCCGTTGCTCGGGCAACACCCGGACCTCGAGACGGGCGAGGTGGAGGTTCTCCCGGCGGGACAGCTCGAAGCCCACGATGCCGACGACGGCGCCGCTGCGGCGCGCCACCAGCGGTCGGCGTTCGAGCGGCCCTTCTCGGTCGAGCGCCATGGCGTGCAGCTCTTCGTACTGCCAACCTGGGCCTTCGGGATTGAGCTCGAAGTCGATGGCGTGCCAGACGGCGAACCACTCGTCGAAGGCGGTCTTGTTCCGCGGGTCGATCGCTTCGACCTCGACGTCGGCGGGCGACCGGCTCACAGGGAAGAGGTGGGGAGCTGCTTCTGCCAGAATGCACCCTCGCTGGCGACCTCGAAGCCCATCAACTCGTTCACCGCGATCATCGGCTCGTTGACCGACGCGTTGCCCGTCTGCACGAGGCGGACGTCGGGCGCCCGCTCGGCGAGGAAGTCGAGGTTGGCCAGCTTGACGGCGAGGCCGAGCCGGTGGCCCCGATGCTCGGGGTGCACGACGGTGATCATCTGCCACGACTGGGCCGGCGCGTCGTGCGCCAAAAGGAGCTCGGTCATGGCGACCAGCTGCCCCGACATCAGGTGTTGGGCGACGGCGGCGAGCTTGTAGACGCGCCGTGCCGTGAGGAGCTCGTCGTTCTCACGGAGGCGCTCGGCGTCCCAGGTCTCCGCTTGTCGCTCGCCGTCGCCGGCGGGCTCGTCGGTGGACATCACGCGCAGGAGCTTGCACTCGTCATCGAGGAACTCGGTGGGCCACGGCGTCTCGAACGTCAGCGTGCGGTAGTCCGCGGCCTCGGGCGCGCCGGCGACGACCGCGCGGAGATCGTCGCGCCGCGCCTCGTCCATCGGCACGCGCAGCTGGCGCAGGTTGCCCGACAGGGTCGCCTCGAATCCCATCTTGTGCGCGAATGGTCGCGACGGATGGTCGTGGGCCATCGACAACGGGACGTCGACGATGGTGTTGAGCGAGCGCCGGCCGTCGGCCACGGCGCGTTCGACCATTTTCTCGACGACGGCGGTGCCCGCACCCCGGCGGCGATGGTCGGGGTGGACGGCCAGCATGATCTCGGTGCTGTGCGGGTTCTCGAGCAGCGGGAACTCCATGAGGCCCGCGCCGAGAACCGGCCCGCTGCCCTCCCGTGCGGCCAACAGCTCCCAGCGCCGGCTCTTGCCCTCGAACCGTGCGAAGGCCCGAAAGTCCGGCAGCGTGTAGCCGCTCACGGCGGGCCACTGCTGGGCGTCCGAGGCCACGACGACCGCGGCGAACTCGGCCAGTGCGTCCTCGTCGGCGGGATCGATCAGTCGTACCTCCATGCGGCCACCTTGCCACGGGCCGCGGGGGCGTGCGCCCGTGCCGACGGGTCAGCCGGCTCAGCGGGGTCAGCGCAGGACGGCGTCGAACTCCTCTTCGACGGCGGCGATGCATTGCGCACGCAGCGCGCCGACCTCCTCGTCGGTGAGCGTCCGCTCCGGCGAGCAGAAGCGCAGTCGGTAGGCCAAGCTGCGCGCGCCCTCGGGCATGCCGGCGCCGCGGTAGACGTCGAACAGCCGTACCGACTCGAGCAGGTCGCCGGCGGCGGAGCGCAGCGTGTCCGCCACGACGTCGGTCGGAAAGCGGTCGTCCACGACGAAGGCCAGGTCGATGTCCGACGACGGGAACCGGCTGACGGCGCCACCGGCCACGATGCGGCGCGGCACCAGGACCTCGTCGAAGAGGAGCCCGAGGTCGACCTCGAGCCACCCGATGCGGCGGGCTGCGGTGGCGTTGCCCGTCGTGCGGGTCAGGCCGAACCTCGTGGCGACGACGGGATCGACCTCCCCCACCGCGCCGATCACGAGGCCGCTGCCGCCGACGTCGTCGCTCAGGGCGTCACCGTCGACCGGAGGCACGACGAGGTACGCCGAGCGCGTCGGGTGCAGGCCGGGCAACGGCGGGAGCGCACCGCCCGGAGGAATCAGGCGGACGCGGTCGAGGCGGAAGGCGTCGGCCAGCACGTGCCACGCCGCGACGGCCTGGCGGGCGTCGTCCTCTTCCTGGGCGAACACCGCAGAGAGCAGCTCGCGCTCGCCGGGCAGCTCCGCCGTCTCGAGACCGCCGGCACCGGCGCGCTCGACGATGCGCGGCGCGCCCTCGCCGGGATGCGAGAACACGACGCCGACCTCGAAGAGCCGCACGTCGGGCTGGCGGCGGCTCGCGTTGTACGACAGCGCACCGAGCAGCCCGGGCAGGAGGCTCCGGCGCAGATAGGGCTTCTCCGCATCGATCGGGTTGGCCACCCGCACCGCGGGCCCGGTCAGCCCGACGTCCTCGTCCTCGGCGGCCGACACGAAGCTGTCGGTCCAGCCCTCCGACACGCCGAGGCCGCACAGCACGTCCTTGGCCAGGCGACGCGACCGCTGCAGCGAGGTGAGCCCGCCCGGCTGCGGCCAGGTCGGGACGTGGCGCGGCACGTTCGAGTAGCCGAACGTCCGGGCGATCTCCTCGATGACGTCGTCCACGCCGAAGGGCTCGGGGCGGACGTCGGGCCGGTTGGTCGGCACCTCGATCTGGAGGCTGTCGCTCCGCCGTCCTCCAGCACGGTGAAGCCGATGGGCTCGATCAGCTCGTGCGATCTCCTTTGCGCTGAGCTCGACGCCGATCTGGCGGTGCACCCGGGCAACCGGCACCGAGACCACGAAGGGCTCGGGCACGTCGCCGCGGACGTCGAGCATCCCGTCGGCCACCCGAAGACCCGGCACGCTCTCGCGCAGCAGCTGGCAGAAGCGGTCGCACCGACGGCTCGATCCCCCAGGGGTCGCAGCCCCGCTCGAAGCGCGCCGAGGCCTCGGTGCGCAGGCCGAGGCGGCGTGAGGTGCGGGCGATCGCCATGGGCGTGAAGTACGCCGCCTCGAGCAGCACCTCGGTCGTCGTGTCCGAGATCTCCGACGACGCGCCGCCCATGATGCCGCCGACGCCGACCGGCGTCGCCCTCGGCGTCGCAGATGAGGCAGTCGTCGCCGGTGTCGCCGAGGCTCCGGCCCGGCACGCCGACCGTGCGCTCGATCCCGTCGAGCGTGACGAGCTTCTCGCCCGCGCTCGGCGCGGCGCACGAGGAGCCCGCGGCCCGGGAGCAGCGCGAGGTCGTAGGGGTGGGTGGGCTGGCCGAGCTCGAGCATCACGTAGTTCGACGCGTCGACCACGTTGTTGATCGGGCGCATGCCGGCCAGGAGCAGGCGGCGGGCGATCCATTGGGGCGACGGCCCCACGGCGACGTTGTCCAACACCGTGACCGTCAGGCGCGGGCACAGGTCGAGCGACTCCACCGCCGCCGACGCGGCCGACTCGACGGGCCAGCCGCTCGGCCGGCGGGTCCGGCGGCTCGGGATCGGCGAAGGGCAGGCCGAGGCGGGCGGCCAGGTCGCGGGCGATGCCGACGATCGACCAGGCGTCGGGTCGGTTGCCCTCGACCGTGATGTCGAAGACCACGTCGGGCTCGAGGCCGAGCGCCTCGATCAGCGGCGTGCCGGGGTCGCCCGGCGCCTCGTCGCCCAGGACGAGCAGGCCGGCCTGGTCGTCGGAGAGGCCGAGCTCCTTGCCCGAACAGAGCATGCCGTTGGAGACGACGCCGCGCAGCTTGCGCCGGCCGATCTCGAAGCCGCCCGGCAGGATGGCCCCGACCGGGGCGAGCGGCACACGGTCGCCGACCTCGAAGTTGCTCGCTCCGCAGACGATCTCGAGCGGCTCGGCGCCGGCGTCGACGGTGACGAGCCGGATCTTGTCGGCGCCCTTGATGGCGTCGATCTTGCGCACCTGGGCCACCACGACGTCGCCCAGGCCCTCGCCGACGTGTTCGATCGCCTCGACGACGAGGCCCAGGTCGTCGAGCGCGGCGCGCAGCGCCCCGACGTCGTCGGGGAAGGGAGCGAAGTCACGGAGCCAGCTCAGCGGGGCGCGCACGGTGGTCGGGAGGTGTCTTTCCGTTCGTCGGTGTGGTCAGGTCAGAACTGCGAGAGGAATCGGATGTCGTTCTCCACGAAGGAGCGCATGTCGGGCACCGCGTGGCGCATCTGGGCCAGGCGGTCGATGCCGAAGCCGAAGGCGAAGCCCGACCACTCGGCGGGGTCGATCCCGACCGCGGTGAACACCGCCGGGTCGACCATGCCGCAGCCGCCGAGCTCGATCCAGCCGGTGTGCGAGCAGGTGCGGCAGCCCTCGCCCAGGCAGATGGTGCACGTGATTTCGAACTCGGCCGACGGCTCGGTGAAGGGGAAGTAGGCCGGCCGCAGGCGCGACTGCATGCCCGGGCCGAAGTAGGCCTCGGTGAAGAGTCTGGATCGTGCCGGCGAGGTCGCCGAACGTGATGTCGCGGTCCACCACCAGGCCCTCGATCTGGTTGAAGACCGGGCAGGTGCCGGGCGTCGGGCGTGTCGAGCCGGATAGCACTTGCCCGGCATCACGGCGTGGATCGGCAGCGTCGCGTCGCGCACCGCCTCCTCCATGAGGTGGATCTGCACCGGCGAGGTGTGCGTGCGCAAGAGCACCGTCTCGGGCTCGCCGACCTCGAGGTACATGGTGTCGTACATGTCGCGCGCCGGATGCGACGGCGGGATGTTGAGGGCCTCGAAGTTGTACCAGTCCGACTCGGCCTCGGGCCCCTCGGCGACCGTGAAGCCCATGCCGACGAACAGGTCTTCGAGCTCGGCCCGCGCCTGGGTCACCAGGTGCAGGTGGCCGCGGGCGGGGGGCGACAGCACCGAGCGTCGGGATGACCTCGGTCAGGTCGAGGCGGTCGGCGCGCATGCGCCTCGTCCCGTTCGGCCTCGGCCAGTTCGGCCCGGCGGGCGGCCGCGCTGCGCCTCGAGGCGGGCGCGCACCTCGTTGAGCCGGCGACCGGCCTCCTTGCGTGCCTCGGGGCTCAGCGCCCCGAGCGTGCGGTGGGCCCGGGTCAGCACCGAGCGCTTGCCCAGCAGCTCGCTCTCGACATCGGTCAGCGCATCGGTCGACGCCGCGGCCGCGATCGCCCGCTCGCCCTCGCCGGCGATGCCATCGATATCGAGATCCACGTTGTCGGTCACCATGTCGATTCGTCTCCGGCTCCCCGAAATGGTACGCGCCCCGGGGCTCCCCCCTCGCCGCTGGCGGAACGCCTCGAACGCCACGACGGCGCTGGCCACGCCCACGTTGAGCGACTCCGCCCGGCCCGCCATGGGGATGGCCACGGCGCCGTCGAGCGCGGCGGACAGGCCGCGGGTCGAGCCCGGCCGACTCGTTGCCGAAGAACACCGCGGTGGGATGCGACCAGTCGAGCGCGGCGTAGTCGTCGCCGTCGCGCACGACGGTCGCCAGCGTGCGAAAGCCGGCCGCGGCGCAGGCGGTCGGCCACGGTCGCAGCGGGTCGTCGCGGACGGAGAAGGGGACGTGGAAGAGCGACCCCGCCGAGGATCGCACCGTCTTGGGGTTGTAGGGGTCGACCGATTCGCCGGCAAAGACGACCGCCGGTCGCACCCGCCGGCGTCGGCGGCCCGCAGCACGGTCCCGGCGTTGCCCGGGTCGCGTACGTCGACCAACACGATGACGAGGGCGCCGGGGCCGGCCGCGGCGTGGGGGCGGGGGTCGCCGGGTCGTCGACGCATGGGGAGCATCGGGAGGATGGCGAGGACCGGCTGGGGCGTCACCGTGTCGGCGACGCGCTCGAGCACCCCGGCGGCCAGGGGAAGACCCGGGCCCCCACGGCGGCTGGCGCGGCGGCAGACGTCCTGGGTGGCCGGATCGTCGTCTCCGGCGGGCGCCACGTACACGGACTCCACCGGCGCGCCGGCCTCGAGGGCACAGCGGAGCAGCTCGGCCCCCTCGGTCACGAAGGCGCGCTCACTCCAGCGCGCCGAACGCTTCTGCAGCAGCCCGCGCAGCCGGCGGACCCGCCGGTGCGTGAAGGCCAGCCGCTGGGTCAGGAAGCGACCTCGGCCACGGGCGCGTTCGCCAGCGCATCTTGTGCCGTGCTGACGAGCGCGGCAAAGGCTTCGGGCTCGCTCACGGCGAGGTCGGCCAGCACCTTGCGGTCGACCTCGACGCCGGCCAGGTGCAGGCCGTTGATGAGGCGGCTGTAGCTGATGCCGTTCAGGCGGGCGCCGGCGTTGATGCGCTGGATCCAGAGCTTGCGAAAGTCGCCCTTGCGGGCCCGACGGTCGCGGTAGGCGTACTGCATCGAGTGCATGAGCTGCTCGTTGGCGGCCCGGTAGGAACGGCTCTTGTTTCCGTAGTACCCCTTCGCCTGTTCGAGGACGGCGCGGTGGTGCTTGCGGCCGTGGACGGACCGCTTCACTCTGGCCATGGGGGTGCTCCTCTCTTCGAGATCTTCTGGTCGGTTGGATCGACGCCGCGTAGGGTGTCGCGCGATCGGGGGATCGAGTTGGGTGTTGGTGTGGTGTTGGCGGTCGCTCAGATGCCGAGCATCCGGCGCGTCGCCTTCTCGTCCGCCTTGGCGATGTCCGTCCTCGCGCCCGAGTCGCGCGAACGCGGACGCTCGCTCTTCTTCTCGAGAATGTGCGAGCGGAAGGCCTTGCGGCGGCGCAACCGGCCGGTGCCGGTCACCTTGATCCGCTTGGCGGCACCGCGGTCCGTCTTCATCTTCGGCATGGCGTCATCCCTCTTCGGTTGATGCCGCGACTTCGCTGATTGCACCCGCATCCTCGACCGGAGCAGCGTTCCCGTTCGCCTCTGCGGCGGCGGGCTTCTCTGCCGCCGGGGCCACCGTCTTGTCGGTGCGCTGCTGGTTCGAGGCCCTCGACTGGGCGGCCTGACGGGCCCGCTTGTCGGGGGCGAGCACCATGATCATGTTGCGGTTGTCGAGCTTGGGCTCGGCTTCGACCTTGGCGATGCCCTCCATCTGCTCGGCGATGCGGTCCAATATCCGCTTGCCGTGCTCGGGGTGGTACACCTCGCGGCCACGGAACATGATCGTGATCTTGACCTTGTGCCCCTCGCCCAGGAACTTGGCCACCTGCCGGGTCTTGGTGTCGAAGTCCCCGGGACCGATCTTCGGCCGGTACTTCATCTCCTTGATCCCGACGTGGACCGTCTTGCGCCTGCTCTCCTTGGCCCGCTGGGCCTCGTCGAACTTGAACTTGCCGAAGTCCATGATCCGGCAAACGGGCGGGTTGGCCATGGGGGCCACCTCGACGAGGTCGAGGTCGAGTTCCTTGGCGATCGCGAGGGCCTCGGGCAACGGCTTGATGCCGAGTTGCGACACCGTCGGGGTCCACGAGCCGGACTTCACGGGCACGGATTCGGTCGTTGATCCGATGCTCTGTTGTGGTTTCAGCGACGATGCGGCATCCCACCTCTCACTCGGGCCCGCGGTCCTTCCGTAGGCCAATCGGTGGAGCGGAGCCGACCCGCGGGCAGCACCCGCGCCGGAGACGATCGACCTGGCGCACGGGTGCTCACCAAGAAGGCGAGGCGGTGGCCAGGTGGAGGCCTCTCAGATGGAGGCCCCGCTTCCATGTAGTCAAGGCACATACAGTACCAGCATGAGCGGCATCTGGACACCGTCGGGCGAGCATTTCCCCAAGAAGGAGGGGGCCGGAGCCTCCGAAGGGGCCATCGCCCATCCCGGCGACACCGACGTCACCGAACCGTCACCGGAGGAGGCGCGAGGCGGCGGTCGACGGCCATGCGGGCCCAGCTGGCCAACACGCCCGCCGAGATCGTGGTGGCCAACCACTGCTACGGCCTCTTCGAGCTGGCCGCCATCTACCTCTCCCAGACCCCGCCGATGCTGTTCCAGGCCCGCCTGGCCATCGACGCGTTGGGCTACATCCTCGACGGGCTGAAGGGCCGCCTGGGCGAGGCCGAACCCGCCCTCCACGATTCGCTCTCGCAGCTGCGCCTCGCCTTCGTGCAGCCTCGAGGGCGCCGAGCGGACGGACGCCGAGAACTCGGCGAACGTCGGGAAGGACGGCCGGCGTAGCTCCTATCCGCGTCGCCTCAGGCGGCGCGGGCCGGCTCGGTGGCCGCGGCCAGGCCCTGGACGCACTGGCCGATGAAGGCGCCCAGCTGGCGCCGGTACAGCCAGCCGGTGCCCGGGCACCTTGGCCGTGAACGTCGAGTGCCAGTTGATCGTCGTGCCGCCGGCCGCCGTGGGCGTGAGCGTGATCACGGCCTTGTAGTCGCGCAGGGCGAGGCCGGCCTCGAGCACGTAGGCGAAGGCCTCGCCGGGTCGCCGCTCGACCACCCGCTCGCGTGCTCTTGTGCCGCCCGGTGGTGAAGAGCACGGATCGCGCCGAGGCCCTCGGGCGTGCCGTCCCCGGGCTCGAGCGAGCTCGAACGAGCCGATGGGTGACCAGCTGCGGCCACGTCGACCCGTCGGCCAGGAGCTCGTAGACGGCGGCCGGGTCGCCGGTCGTGGTCGCCGTCTTGTCGATCACCTGCTGCGCCATGGCGTGCCTCCCCTCGGACTGCGGCGCGAATGTACCATTTGGTACATGGACGGCCAAGTCGACCAGCGGGAAAGCAGCGCCTCCTCGACGCGGTGATCGAGCACTTCACGCGCGGACGGGGCTGGCCGACCAGAGCCTGCGGCGCATCGCCGAGGCCGTCGGCTCGAGCCACCGCATGCTGCTGTACCACTTCGGCTCCAAGGACGGCCTGCTGCTCGAGGTGGTCCGAGAGGTCGAGGCGCGGACCGCAGGCCCAGCTCGCCGCCGTCGGCGCTGGTGGCCGGCGAGCGGACCGACGAGGTCGTCCGCCGGATGTGGGCCTACGTCGCCGACCCCGAGCTAGCCGCGTTCGAACGACTGTTCTTCGCCCTCTACGGCCGGGCCCTCCAAGGCGACGCCGCGGTGCGGCCGCTGCTGGCGGACGACATCGAGCACTGGCTCGAGGCGAACGACGCTCTGCTGGACGGTGCCGGTGCCGCGGCCGCCGGCGTGCCACAGGAGGTGGCCCGGGCGCACGCCCGCCTCGGGCTGGCGGTCGTCCGCGGGCCTCCTGCTCGACCTGCTGGCGACGGGCGACCGGGCGGGCGTCGACGCCGCGCTCGAGGTGTTCGCCCGCCGCTACGCCGGCTCGTGGTGGGAGGACTAGGCCGGCAGGCTCAGGATCCCGCTGGCCTCGTCGCGGCCGCGGTGGCCCGGGACGACGTCGAAGGCCACCGGCGTCCCCACGTCGACCCGCCGGCTCCCGTCCGCGATCGCCGTGGCGTGGAAGTCGTAGGCGGAGCCGTCGTCGTCCACCACGGTGCCGAGGCCACGGGTTTGGTCGAAGGAGGCGACGCGCCCGAGGTGCGGCCCGGCGGACGCCGACGGGGCCGGCCACGTCAGTGGACGATCTTGGAGAGCGGGATCTCCAAGATGTCCGTCGCCCCCTGGTCGCGCAGCGCCGGGATGAGGACGTTGATCTCGGACTTGGGCGCCACCGTCTCGAGCGCGAAGGCGCCGCCGCCCGAGAGCTCCGAGATCGTCGGGGCGCGCATGGAAGGCAGAACGGCGAGGACGGCATCGAGGTTCTCGGCCGAGACGTTCAGCTTCACCAGCACCTTGCCCCGGGCCTCGAGGGTGCCCTGGAGGAGCGTGAGGATCTGCTGCATGGCGTGGCGCTTCTCGGGGTCGTCGGCCGACTTGGGATTGGCGATGAACTCGGTGTGCGACACGAGCAGCGTCTCGATCACCTTGAGACCCGCCGCCCGCAGCGCGCTCCCCGTCTCGGTCATGTCGACGACGGCATCCGCGATGTCGGGCACCTTCGCCTCGGTGGCGCCGTAGGAGAGCGCGATGTCCGCGTCGATGCCGTGGGCCTCGAGGGTGCGCCGGGTGAGCTCGGGGTACTCCGTGCTCACGCGCAGGCGGCCGGGCCGGTCGGCCACGGACGCCGCCAGCTCGTCGAGCGACGTGGCGGGCGAGTCGGCGCCGACCGCCAGCACGATGCGGGCCGGCTTCGAGGTGTTCTTCGAGTACGAGAGCTCCCCGAGCGAGACGACCTCACTCCCCCGCTCCTCGATGCAGTCGCGGCCCGTGATGCCGAGATCGAACAGCCCGTCGGCGACGTACACCGGGATCTCCTGCGGCCGCAGGATGCGGACCTCGTCGATGCGGGGATCGTCGATGGTGGCGCGGTACGCCACGTCCGAGGCGCGGTTCACGGCGAGATCGGCGTCCTCGAACAGCTGCATCGTGGCGCGTTCGAGCGAGCCCTTGGGCAGGACGAGGCGGAGCATGGGGCTAGATCTTCGCAGAACGCCCCGAGCGACGGCCCTTGGGGCAAGCTGGGGCCGTGCCGCCTCCCTACGACGTCTTCAACTTCTTGAACCTGCTCGGGATCGAGATCTCACCGCTCGACCCCGAGCAGTACCCCATCGCCCGGCTGACCGTGACGCCACAACCTCATCGCAGGCACGGGCTACCTCTGGGCGCCCGTCGTCATCACGCTGGCCGACGCGCTGTGCGCCTTCGGCGTGAACCACCACTGGCCCGAGGGGGCCAAGAGCTTCACGACGATCGACTGCTCGACCAACTTCATCTCGAGCGCGAGGGAGGGGGACCTGGTCATGGCCACCGCGTCGCCCCTGCACACCGGCCGCACGACGCAGGTGTGGGACGCCAAGGTGACGAACGAGACGTCGGAGAAGCTTGATGGCGACGTACCGCTGTACGCAGCTGATCCTGTACTGAGCAGCCCCCGGTCGCCCACACGGGGGTCGCGGGGCTCGACGCCCTCGTGCGTTCTCTCAGTTGGCCGACGTCACGGGCCGCGGCGCCAGTTCCTCGAGGAACTGGTCGTCGTCGGAGCCCGTGGGTCGCCTCGGGCGCGGCACGGCCCTCCAGCAGGCGTCGCTGCCAGCGGTCGGGGTCGAAACGAGCGGGGGCCGTGGTCTGCATGAACTCCGCGACCAGCTCGGCGAATCGCTCCGGGTCGACGTGGTGCGGGAAGTGCCCGGCCTCGTCGAAGATCTCGAGCCGGCTCCCCGGGCATCGCGGCGTGCGCCAAGCGACCGTGGCCCAGCGGGATGATCGCGTCGTGGCGACCCCACACGATCAACGTCGGCATGCCTTCGGCGAGGTAGGCCCGGTCGAGCATGGTGATCACCTGGCCCCGCCAGTCCACGCCCGAGCGCAGGGTCCGCAGGATGGCGCGGCGAGCCTCGGTGTTGGGCAACGCGTCGAAGACGGCAAGGATCTCGACGGCGTCGCGTCCGAGCGACGTATCGAACAGGCGCAGCAGGCCGGCGCCGACGCGGCTGACCGCCCGCACCGGCGGCAACCCCAACAGGGGCATGAGGATCTCGACACCGGGCACGGCGGCGAAACGCAACAGCGGGCTCACCGTGCGCCCGACGCCGCCGCTGCACACCAAAACGAGACGCTCACATCGTTCGGGAAACTGGTAGGCGAACTGCGCGGCCACGCCGCCCCCGAGCGAGTGCCCGACGACGGTCACTCGATCCACGCCGAGCACCGAGAGGAGGTCCCGCATGCCGTTGGCGAAGCCGGCGATCGTGTAGTCGGCCCGCGGTTTCTCGGAGCGGCCGTGGCCCAGGAGGTCCGGCGCGATGACGGTGTGGTGCCGGGCCAGTTCCTCGAAGACCGGCCGCCAGGTATCTGAGCTGTCCCCGATGCCGTGGACGAGCAGGAGGGCGGGGCCGGTGCCGGCCTTCACGTAGGCCCGGCGGTACCCGTGGACCGTGGCGTACCGCACGCTGAACGGACCTTCCCGGCGCACGCCGGGGCGGTGACGGATCTGCGGCCGGATCCACGCTCCCCGGGGCGGCCGGGGACAGTGACCGCGTCGCACCGCCCCGTTGCTTCTCGCCGACGACTCGTCCATGAACGACCCGGCCTCACCGTGCTCTCGTCAGGCGACATCTGCCCGCTCTGGACAGGCTACGAACCGCCGTGTCTGACCATTGTCCGCCGCTGTGAACGGCGATGAACCCGCAGCGGCCGCCGGCTCAGCGAGTTAGCTCGCCACGCCCACGATCGGAGCGTTGAGACTTCGTGCCGCCGGTCGAGCCGAAGAACGGCAAGCCGTCCGGTGCCGGTCGGGAAGGCGAAGATGCCGCCGTCGGAACCCGAGAGGTAGTAGCCGCCCTGCACGACGGTCATCCCGACGATCGGCTTGTTGAGCTTGATGCAGCTCGTCGAGCCGTAGAAGGGCGGACCCGAGGGCCCCGTCGGGGAAGGCGAAGATGCCGCCGTCCGAGGCGACGAGGTAGTACTGGCCCGACGTCGTGGCGCCGATGCCGACGACCGGCTTGTTGAGCGTGATGCCGCCCGTCGAGCCCAAGAAGGCGGCGGCGGGGCCGTAGTTGAAGACGCCGCCGTCGGAGGCGACGATCCAGTAGCCGAGCCCGTTGGGTGTCGACGCGATGCCCGACCACCGGCTTGTTCAGCGGGAGGCTGCCGGCGGAGCCGAAGAAGCTGCGCGTCGCCGAAGGCGAACACGCCGCCGTCGGACGCCACGAGCCAGTAGCCACCGCCGTCGGGCGTGACCGCCATGCCGACGATCGGCTTGTTGAGCGGCTTGCCGCCCATGGAACCGTAGAACTGGGCGGAGCCGTAGGCGAAGACGCCGCCGTCGGAGGCGACGAGGTAGTAGCCGTCACCGGCGGGCATGACCCCGATGCCGACGACCGGCGCGTTGAGGTGCGTGCCGCCGAGGGAGCCCAAGAAGGGGGCGCCGGTGCCGTAGTTGAAGACGCCACCGTCGGACGCCACGAAGCGGTAGCCGGAGCGGGCGATCGGCGACATGATGTTGTAGTCGAAGCTGTCCGACGATGCGTTCGTCGGCGTAACCGACGGCCATGCAGGCCCAGTCCGAGATGCAATCCACTCCATTGAGCCCGGCCTCGGGCCCGCCCGAGTGGGGTATTCGCGAGTTGGCCGGGACACCGCCGCCACGACGTCCCATTCCAGGTGAATGCCTCATTCGGGTAGCTAGGTCTCGCTCGACGTCGGTGTAGTACGACCCGACGGCGGAGCACGAGGTCGCGGCGAAGCAGCTCACACGCGTCATGAAGTTGCCTTGATCCCGGTGTCCTAGGTTCGGGCTCGGGGTCACGGACCAAGCTCGAGCCGTTCCAGATCTCCATGAGGGTCGTGCCTTAGCTGTTGCCGTTGTCGGCTACCTGTAGCCGATCCCGTCGCGGCGCAGAACGTCGGCCCGGTGCAGGAAACCGATTCCAGGTAGCTGTTCGGCGACGACGGCGTCGACGTGCTGGGCGCAGCGGCCCACGTCGTGCCATTCCAGGTCATCGCGATGGCGGTGTCCGTCGATCCGTTGTAATAGTCCCCGACCGCCGCGCACAAGGTCGTCGAACTGCACGACACGCCGTTGAGCTCGACTTCCGTCTGGCGCACTGGCTGCCACGTACGACCACGTTGACCCGTTCCACAACTGACTCAGCGGCGATCGATGTCCTCCCAATTGCGGCGTACCCCGTCCGCGACGCAGAACGTGGTGCTGAGGCAGGACACGCCTCGAGGTCAGAATCGGTATTACCCGGGAGGGGCGCGATCGTTTGCAGCGACCACGACGAGCCGTTCCAGATATCGGCGAACAGCTCGTCCGGCGGGTTGTCCGACCTGGTCGTACACGCCGACGGCCTCGCAGAACGACGTGGTCACGCACGACACCCCCCGGAGCGTCGAGAAGAAGACGCCGGGTGGTGCGGGCGTGGTCACCTCGTTCCAGCTCGTGCCGTTCCACTCCTCGCCAAAGGACGACAGAGAGACGGTGTTGTAGCCCACGCTCATGCAGAACGTCGAGCTGACACACGACACGTCGTTGTTCTGATACTCGTGGCTCGACGTGGAGTCGTGCGTCGTCGTCGGCTGCCAGGCGGATGCGAGCACGGTCGGCGGCGACGTGAGGGCGTGGGGACCTGCTGCCGGCGCCGGCGGGGACGTGACGGCGTGCGGCTGTGTCGCCGATGCTGCGGGACCGCCGACCACGGTCGGCGGCGACACGAGTTGCCGTGGCTGTGCCGCCGAGACGGCCGGACCGGTCAACGTCAGTCCGAGCGCGACCACTGCGCACGTTGCCGCCCCCGCCACTGACACGCGCATCAGCGCCCGAGTGATCTTGCGCACCACTGAACCTCCCGGCCCTCAGGCCCCTCCGAACGATGAGTCAGCCGTGACGCTAACGGGTCGGGTGGCGGTGCTCAAGGACCCGTTGACGTCCGCGAGCGCGTTGCGCGCCGTCACCGAGGACGGCAACCGGCGCTACGAAAGAGGACCGCTGCGCAGCAGCCGCACCATCTCGATGCCGGTGAGCGCAGCTTCTCTGCCCTTGTTCGTCTCGTCGGGCTCCGAACGCTCGAGCGCCTGCTTGAGCGTGTCCGTCGTCAAGACGCCGAAGACGACCGGCACACCGGTGTCGAGTTGGACGCGCTGGATCCCGGACGCGCACTCCCCCGCCACGAAGTCGTAGTGGCCCGTGTCGCCGCGAATGACGGCGCCGAAGCAGAGCACCGCATCCACCTTGCCCGCCTGGGCGAAGGCGCGGGCCACCAGGGGCAGTTCGAAGGCGCCCGGCGCCCACGCAACCGTGATGTCGCGCCGGGCCGTGCCGACCTCGGTCAGCGCCCCGAGGGCACCGTTGAGGAGGCGCAGCGTGATCCCGCCGTTGAACAAGGCCCCGGCGACGCCGACCCTGAGGCCGGTCCCGTTGTGCTCGCCACGCAGCTGCGTGCCGACCTGGGCCGCAACGTCGTCAAAGGCGCTTTCGGGCAGGGTGACGAGGTCGGAGCCGGCCATCAGCGAGTCGGTGAAAAAAGCGGGAGGGTCACGCCCTCACTGTGTCACAGGACGTCGTCGAGCCCGTGCAGCAGGTGGCCCATCCGCTCACGCTTGGTGCGCAGGTAGGCGATGTTCTCGGGGTTGGCCGACGTCTGCAGCGGGACGCGCTCGGTGATGTCGAGCCCGAAGCCCTCGAGGCCGCCGTACTTCACGGGGTTGTTCGTCATCAGGCGCATCGTGGTGACACCGAGGTCGACGAGCATCTGGGCGCCGATGCCGTACTCGCGGCTGTCGACGGGCAGGCCCTGCTGGAGGTTGGCCTCGACCGTGTCGTGACCCTGTTCTTGGAGTTGGTAGGCGCGGATCTTGTGACCGAGGCCGATGCCGCGTCCCTCGTGGCCGCGCAGGTAGATGAGCACGCCGCGGCCCTCCTGCTCGATCATGTCCATGGCGGCATGGAGCTGGGGGCCGCAGTCGCACCGCAACGAGCCGAACACGTCGCCGGTCAGGCACTCGGAGTGCACCCGCACGAGCACGTCCTCGGTGCCCGCGACGTCACCCATGACGAGCGCCAGGTGCTGCTCGTTGTCGAGCACCGACTCGTACACGAGGGCACGGAACTCGCGTCCCTCGGCCGGGATGCGCGCCTCGGAGACCAGCCGCACGAGCTTCTCGTTCTGGCGCCTGTACCGGATGAGGTCGGCGATGGAGATGAACGGGAGGTCGTGTTTCTTGGCGAAGGCCTCGAGGTCGGGCAGACGGGCCATCTCCGACTTGTCCTCGGTCACGATCTCGCACAGCACGCCCGCCGGTGACAGCCCGGCCGACCGGCTGAGGTCGACCGTGGCCTCGGTGTGCCCGGCGCGCTTGAGCACCCCGCCCGTCCGGTAGCGCAGCGGGAAGATGTGGCCCGGACGGTTGAGGTCGTTCGGACGGGTGGTCGGGTCGATGAGCGCCGCGATCGTGGCTGGCCCGGTCCGCCGCCGAGATGCCGGTCGTGGTGCCGTGCCGGTAGTCCACGCTGACGGTGAACGCGGTGCGCTGGGCCTCGGTGTTGGCCGTGACCATCAGTGGCAGGTCGAGCAGGTCGGCCCGCTCGGGCAGCAGCGGCACGCAGATCACGCCCGACGTGTGGGCCAGGAAGAAGGCGATCTTCTCCGGCGTGGCCGCCTCGGCCGCCATCACGAGGTCCCCCTCGTTCTCCCGGTCCTCGTCGTCCACCACGACGACCATGCCGAGCTTGCCGATGGCCTCGATGGCCTCTTCGACGGGTCGAGAACCCCATCAGGCGGCCACCTCGACCCGAAGATCCTCTCCGAGCTGCGCAACCGACACCATTCGTGCCTCTCCACACGTCTCCAATTGTGCCAGCCCCGGGCCCCGCGAAAAGCGGGCGGGCGTCGTCACCGCCGAAAAGCACGGGCGCGAGGTAGATCACGTACCGATCGACCAGGCCTGCAGCGTGAAAGTCGTGGGCCACGGTGGCACCCCCTTCGACCAGGAGCTGCAGCACGCCGCGGTGACCCAGCTCGTCCAGCACGGCGCTCAGGTCACCCTCGAGCTCGAGGGCCGGGAGCACCTTCGCCCCCTCGGGCGCCTTGCCCAGCACGACGCGGAGCGGTTGGGCGTCGTCGGGGCACGTCCACCAGCCGGACGGTCAGCTCGGGGTCGTCGGCCCGGACGGTCCCGGCCCCGACGAGCACGGCATCGGAGTGGGCCCGCAGACGGTGGACGTCACGGCGGGCGGCCTCGCCCGTGATCCAGCGGCTCGTGCCGTCGGGGGCCGCCGTGCGGCCGTCGAGGCTGGCCGCCATCTTCAGCACGACCCAGGGCTGGCCGGTGCTGCGGTGCTTGACGTACGGCGCCAGCTGCTCGGCGACCTCGTCCGCCGCCACGCCCTCGGTGACCTCGATGCCGGCGGCCCGAAGGGCGGCGACGCCTCGTCCGGCGACGCGAGCGGTCGGGGTCCTCGATGCCGATGACGACCCGGGCGACGCCCGCCTCGATGATGGCGTCGTGCAGGGGGGCGTCCGACCCTGGTGGGCGCACGGCTCGAGCGTGACGTAGAAGGTCGCACCGCGGGCCGCCTCTCCGGCCCGGGCGAGAGCGGTCACCTCGGCGTGCGGGCCGCCCGGCGGCGCGGTCGCGCCCTCGAACGAAGGCCACGACGTCGCTGTCGGCGGTCGCGGGGACGACCACGCTGCCCACCCAGGGGTTCGGTGCCGTGTTCGTCCGGACCGTGGCCGCCAGCGCCATGGCCCGGCGCATGTGCTCCACATCGTCCATCGTCACGTCCTCGTCTGGGGTCGCTGTCCCGGCCCCGGGTGTTGCGGGCAATTGTAGAACACGTTTCAGTTTTTGTCGAGATCCGCTGGTCAGAGGGTCCCCGAAGAGCGCTCCAGCAGTGCGATCAGCCCGGTGACGTCGGGCAGGATCGCCGTGTGGGGCGCCGCGACGAGGGTCGGCTTCGTCGTGCGCGCCGCTGAGGACGCCGACGACGGACCCGGCGCCCGCCGCCGACCCGGCCTCGAGGTCACTGACCGTGTCCCCGACCACGGCGACGGCGTCCGGGTTCGTCGATCCCCGAGGCGCAGCCATGGCGCCCAGGACGAGGTCCGGCGCCGGCCGGCCGCGCCCGACGTCGGCCGGCGAGAGGGCGAGGTCGATCTCGTCGCGCCAGTCCGAGCGCGTCGAGCACGGCGTCGCGCGTCGACGGTGCGAAGCCCGTCGTGAGGCAGACCTTGACCCCGCCGGCGCGCAGCGCGCGCAGCACGTCCGGCGCGCCGGGGATCGGCTCGACGCGCGCCGGAGGCGACGATCGCCTCGTACGCCGACGGCGAACTCGGCGGTGGCCCGCTGCGCCGGCTCCGGCTCGAGCAGGTCGGCGAAGACGTCGGCCTTGGACCAGCCCATGGTCTCGCGGACGAAGCGATGCGTGGCCTCGTCCTGCGCGGTGCCCTCGGTGACGCCGACGGCGGCCAACGCGTGGTCGAAGGCCGACTCGACCGCACCGTCGTCGCGCACGGTGGTGCCCGCCATGTCGAGGCAGGCCAGCGCGTAGCGCCCGATCATGCGCCCAGGCCGATCGCCGCGAGCGTGTCCTGGGCGATGGCCGGGGAACACGTCATGCCCCGGCCGCCGGGCCCGGTCACGAGCCAGACGCCGTCGTCGATCTGCTCGCGTAGGCAGACCGCACCGTCGGTGCACTCGGCGTACACGCCTTCCCAGCGGCGCCTGATCGCCGGCGGCTCGGCGCCGAGGATCCGTCCGGCGCGGGCCAGGAGCTCGTCGGTGGGCTCCTCGCTGAGCGCGAAGTCGAAGGGCTCGTCGTAGGCGTGCGTGTCGCCGATCGTCAGGCCGCCGTCGGGACGCTGCACGACGAGCAGCTGCAGCTGGTGCGCGGCCCCGACCTCGTTCTGCGCCCCCAGCTCGTGTCGCGGCGCCGTGCTCGTAGGCCGGGTAGTACCGCAGCGAGTCCGCGTCGGCGACCGACGTGGTGAGGCACGCGGCGAAGGGCTCCGTCTCGAACATCTGGAGCCGGACCCGCCGCAAGCGGCCGGCCAGAGGCGCGGCCGCCGGGAGGTGGTCGTAGGCCGCGCCGGTGGCGATGACCACGAGGTCGCCTTCCCAGCGGGTGCCCGACGTGTCGACGACGGCGCGCGGCGCGGTGAGGCTGACCCGTCGGCCCGGGTGGAAGCGGTAGCGCCCGCCGGACGTGGCGCCGAGATACGCCCGCAGGGCGTTCGGGGCGCGACGTGGCTCGACGACGGCATCGAGCTCGCACTGCAGGGCGCCGGTCACGTCGCCCCGCACGGCGGGATTGCGGGCGCGTACCTCGTCGGGCTCGAGGAAGGTGATGGCGCGGGCCGCCGCGTCGGGGTGGCCCGCGAACGCCTCCATCACCGAACGCTCGGGCGCCGTGGTCGCCACCGTCAGCGAGCCCGTCGGCCGGAACCCGACGTCGGGGACCACCGTGCCCACCTCTTCCCAACGGGCCCGGGCGCGTCGGGCGACCTCCAACTCGTCACCGCTCCGGCGGCCGCTCACCCAGACGAGACCGAAGTTGCGCACCGACGCGCCGACGGGCGCCGCGTCGGCGTCGAGGTGGTCCACGCTGAAGCCCGCGGCGAGGAGTTCGAGCGCGTGCCACGTCCCGATGATGCCGGCGCCGACGACGACGGCCTTCGGCGTGGACGGCGTCACGTCCAGGTGTGCGCCGTGCGGCCGATGGCCGTACGAATCTCCTCGGCGGCTTCCCACGGTCGGTCGTGTCCGAACACCGCGCTGCCGGCGACGAAGACGTTCGCACCGGCCCGGGCGGCGATCGGGGCGGTCTCGGGGTCGATGCCACCGTCCACTTCGATGTCGAGCGACAACCGTCCGCTTCGACCGCGGCGCGGACCTGTGTCACCTTGCTCATCACGTCGGCGATGAAGCTCTGCCCGCCGAAACCGGGGAACACGGTCATGCACAGGACGAGATCGACCTGCGACAGGTACGGCTCGACCGCCTCGAACGGCGTGTCGGGATTCAGCGCCAGCCCGGCGCGCAGGCCGAGGCCGCGCATCTGCGTGATGAGCTCGTCGGTGTCGCCGATCTCGACGTGCACCGTGCAGCCGTCGGCTCCCGCCCGTGCGAAGTCGGAGAGATAGCGCCCCGGTTCGGTCATCATCAGGTGGCAATCGAAGTAGAGCGGAGTATGGCGACGCAGCGAGGCCACGACCGGCGGGCCGATCGTGACGTTGGGGACGAAGTGCCCGTCCATGACGTCGACGTGCAGCCAGTCCGCGGCGGGTGCCACCTCGCCCACCTGCTCGGCCAACATGCCGAAGTCGGCCGACAGCACGGAGGGGGCGATGCGCACGTCGCCGAATCGTCCCAGCGTCGCGGGCGTCGGTGGAGGCGTCTCCCGTCACGGATCGCCGTCCCCGCTCAGCTGAAGCGGGCCCAGCAGAGGATGCGGCGGAACCCGTAGAAGTACGGTTCCCGCTCCCCCAGTTCTTCGATCAGCCGCTCGCGATAGCGCTCGATGAATTCGTCGAAGAGCTCCGGACTCAGGCGCTTGCGGTACGGCGTGAGCAGCGTCCCCATGACCCATTCGACGACCTCGCCGGTCGACTCCAGCTCGTGGCCGTACACCTCCATCCGCACGACCTGATCCTTCGCGCCCAGCTCGTAGAGGAGATCGGCGTAGAGCTCGGGTGAGAGGACGAAGCGGCCCCGGTCTTCGGGGACATCGCCGTCCAGCGCGTCGATGAACGGCGATTCGTTGGCCACGGCGTGCGCCAAGACGTGCGACGGGTGCCGGAAATTGGACGGCACCTGGAACGCAAGCTGGCCGTCGGGGGCCAGGGCCGTGCGCATCCGTGCCAGCAGGTTGAGGTGGTCGTCGATCCATTGCAGTGATGCGTTGGCGAAGACCAGGTCGACGCCCTCGTCGAGCCAGGTCGCGATGTCACCCTGGACGAACGAAAGGCCGGCCACGTCACCGTGGGCCGCCTCGGCCCGGGCCAGCATGGCGGGAGAGGAGTCGACGCCGACCGTCTCCTTCGCCTCCATCTCCTGGTGCAGGATCTTGGTGAGGTCGCCGGTCCCGCAGCCGAGGTCCACGACGCGACCCCCGGGTACCGGGTGACAGAGCATCAGCAGATCGTCGAACGGCTGCTGACGTTCCGAGCGGAACCGCTCGTACTGGTCGGGGTTCCACCCGTCGATCGGCGTCACAGTCACTGCACTCATTTTTAGTCCGTCCCGAGACGCTCGCTCGCCGCGGGCCGAATGCCGCGGAGCCACTCGTCAGCTGACATGGGGGAACGGCTCTCGGGCTGGACCCGTCGCAGCTCGAGAAACCCGTCACCCGTCGCGACCACCGCGCCGTGGAACGTGCCCGGTGGGACGGATCCCTCCACCGGCAGCTCTTCGCCGGCGGGGTCCACCGCGCTGACCTCGAGGACACCCAGGCGCTTCCCGCGGAACGTGGTCCACGCGTGCTCGAGCCGGACCACCCGGTGCAGCTGCACCGCCGGACGGCTCCAGTCGAGATGGAGGTCCTCCTTGGTGATCTTCTCCGCCACCGTGACCTCGCCGTGCTGGGGCTCTGGCCGCGGGCAGTCCCTCCAGACCGTCGGTCAATTCCTCCACCAAGAGGTCGCACGCGACGTCGACGAGCTCCACCCGCAGATCGGACAGCGTGACCTCGTCGTCGAGGGGCACCACGCGCTCGGCGTAGACGTCGCCGGTATCGAGTCCCTCCGCGACCTGCATCAGACACACGCCGGTCTCGGCGTCGCCCGCCAGGATCGCCCGCTCGACCGGTGCCGCACCCCTCCAGCGGGGCAGCAGCGAGAAGTGGACGTTGACCATCGGCAGCTGGTCGAGGACGGCCACGGGGATGATGCGGCCGAACGCCACCACGACGGCGAACTCGGCTTGCAGACCCGCCAGGTCCTTCATGTCGTGGCTCACCGGGATGCCGAGCTCGAGGGCTGCCTCCTTGACCGGGCTCGGGCGTCGGCTCCCCGACCTCGGCCCCGCCGACGGTCCGGGCGGGTGACGCACAGCGCGATGTCGTGGCCGGCGTCGACGAGGGCGCGGAGGGGGCGCACCGCCATCTGCGGCGTGCCGAGGTACGCGATGCGGGCCACGGGGGTCACCGTAGGACAGCGGCGACGCGTCGGTCCGGAGCCCGGACGGGACGACTAGCGCGAGAAGAGGCTCGACAGCCCGTCGGGATCCGACGGCGCCAGGTCGAGCGTGCGGCTGCGGAGGATCTTGAGCGCTTCCTTGCGCTGGTCCTCGTTGAGCCGCTCGACGAGCAAGACGCCGTCGAGGTGGTCCAGCTCGTGTTGGAAGACCCGGCCCTCCAACTCGGTGGCCTCGACGGAGAGCTCGTTGCCGTCGAGGTCGAGGCCGACGAGATGCACGGCGTTCGGGCGCACGATCTCCCAGCTGAGGCCCGGGATGGAGAGGCACCCCTCGTCGTAGACCCACTCCCCGTCGCTCTCGACGATGCGCGGGTTGATGACCGTCTGCGGCCCGTCGCCGACGTCGTAGACGAAGATCCGCCGCTGCACGCCGACCTGATTCGCCGCCAGGCCGGTCCCGGGCGCGGCGTACATGGTCTCGAGCATCGAGTCGACCAGGCTCGCCACGGCGCCGTCGATCTCGTCGACCTCGCGGGTGCGCTCCTTGAGCACGGGGTCGCCGTACTGGCGGATGGTGAACTCGGGCATCCCGTCATTCTACCGGCGACGCAATTCCCACCCGGGCGGCGGCGCCGGCTCAGAGGGTCTCGGGGTCGACCTCGACCCGCAGGCCGCGCCCGGACGGGCGTGCCACCCTGGCCAGGAGATCGCAGAGCCGCTGATGCTCGGGCGCCTGGACCAGGAACCTCGCCTCTTCGAGCGTCGTGACCGTGACGAGCGGGTCGTCCGCCGCGGCGACCAGCGCCTCGGCGTAGGACGGGGCCAGCGCTCCCGACACCACCGCCAGCGCCGAGAACGGCGGCAGGCCCGAGGAGCGCCGGACATCCGCCTCGGCGTCGAGCACGGTGACGGGGTTCCCGGCGTCGACGCCGGCGAGCACGGGGTGGTCCGGGACGCGTGTCTGCACCAACACCCGGGCCGTGGTCGCTCCGACCCCGCGGGCGCCAACCAGGCGCCCGGCGCGGACGAAGAGCGAGAGCGTCTCCTCGACCGCGGACAGCCGAGGGGCGAGCAGGTGGAGGTCGATGTCGAAGAACGCGACGGCGGCCGCGCGGCGCACGCGATGCAGCACGGCCTCGGTCCCGATCAGCACGCGCTCGACCGGTTGCGCCGGGGCCGCCGACTCGAGCGAGGAGTGACCCGTGACCCGTGGGCCGGACACCTCGCCCACGGCGACGCCGAGGAGAGCGGCCAGCTCCTCGCGCAGACGGCTCACCCCGGCGCGCAGCGTCTTCATGCGCAGTCGCCCGCAGTGTGGGCACACGACGGGCCGCGTCTCACCGCAACGCGGGCAACGCAGGATCTCTTCGTCCCGCGGGCGGGCGACGGCCGCGCCGCAGCGCGTGCACTGCGCCAGCTCCCCGCAATGGGCGCAGGCCAACAGGCGCGCCCCGCCGGTGCGGTTGTAGACGCACACCAGCGGGCCGCGCTCGGGCTCGTCGAGCACCGACCGGGCCAGCCGCACGAACTCCTCCGAGAACATGCCGGTGCGCGGGTCGGCGCCGCGCCGGTCGACCCGTTCGAGTGCCGGCCAGCCGGCGCGTTCCTCCGGCAACGGCAAGGCGACCGTCGGGAGGTCGCGGCCGGCCGTCAGCTCGACCGGCGGGATGGGCGACACCAGCAGGCACGGGACGGCCGATCGGCGCGCGCGTTCGCGCAGCACCTCCACCGCGCTGTACGTGGGCGCGCTCTCCTCGCGATAGGCGGCATCGTGCGCGTCGAGCACGACGGCGGCGGCCAGCCGTGGCACCGGTGCCCAGGCACTCGCGCGCGTGCCGACGACGACCGGCCACCCGGCCCGGGCCTGCGCCCACTCGCTCGTTGCCGCGACGCCGCGTCGCAACAACCGCGCCACGAGCCGCTCGGCCCATCCGGTCGAGGGCACGAGCACGACGACGCTGCCGCCCCGGGAGCGGACCGCGCGGATCGTCGGCCACCGACAGCACGAGGTCGATGAGATCGGTCGCCGGGGGCAGGCGCACGATCGTCTCCGCGGCGCCGCTCGCCGAGGGCCGCCGTCCACGGGTGCGGGCCCTGATCGTCGGGCCTCGGCACGTCGGGCGGTGACGTGCGCGCGCCAGGCGGGGTAGGGAGCGCACGCACGATCACGTCGGGTGAGGCGGTGCGGAGGAAGAAGGTCGACGTGCCGGCCCACCGCCACGCCGCCCAGTCGGCCAGGTCGACGACGTCCTCGGGCGGGCCCCAGCCGAGCCACGACTTCAACGGCAGGAGGTCGACCGGCGGCGGCGCGGCGTCGGCCGTGGCCCCGTCGGCCGCCGGGTCCGTCGTCGACGACCCAACCGCGCACGGAACGGCCGTGCAGCGGGACGCGGACGCGGGTGCCGACGCGCACGTCGTGGGCCCACTTGGCGGGGACGACGTAGTCGAAGGTCTTGGGCAGTGCGGCCACCTCGGTGCGCACGCGCACCGTCCGCGTGGTGGTCTCGGCCTTCGTCATGGTCCGGTCATGGTGCCACCGGCACCGCGACGGCTGCTCCCCTCAGGGGAGCGCGTGGCTGCTCAGAGCCCGAGCGCCGACCGCAGGTCGTCCACCCGGGGCGTTGCCTCCCAGGTGAACTCCTTCTCGGAGCGGCCGAAGTGCCCGTAGGCCGCCGTCTTCTTGTAGATCGGCCGGCGCAGGTCGAGGTCGCGCGAGATGGCGGCCGGGCGCAGGTCGAACAGCTCGCGCACGGCGTCGGCGATCTTCTCGGGCGGCGACCGCCTCGGTGCCGAACGTCTCGACCAGCAGCGACACCGGGTGGGCCACGCCGATCGCGTAGGCCACCTGGACCTCGCAGCGCCTGGCCGCGCCGGCGGCGACGACGTGCTTGGCGACCCAGCGGGCCGCGTAGGCGGCCGAGCGGTCGACCTTCGAGGGGTCCTTGCCCGAGAAGGCGCCGCCGCCGTGGCGGGCCATGCCGCCGTAGGTGTCGACGATGATCTTGCGCCCGGTCAGGCCGGTGTCGGCGTGGGGACCGCCGAGCTCGAAGATGCCGGTCGGGTTGACGAAGATGCGGAGGTCCCTGCTGTCGAGGTCGGTCGGCAGCAGCGGCGTGATCACGTGCTCGATCAGGTCGGGGCGCAGCTGCTCCTCGAGGTCGATCCCACCGGCGTGCTGCGTCGAGATCAGCACGGTGTCGATGCGCACCGGCCGGCCGTCCTCGTAGACCACCGAGACCTGGGTCTTGCCGTCGGGCCGCAGGTAGGGCACGGCGCCGGCCCGCCGCACCTGCGCCAGGCGCTCGGAGAGGCGGTGCGCCAGCCAGATCGGCAGCGGCATGAGGTCGGGCGTCTCGTCGCAGGCGTAGCCGAACATCATCCCCTGGTCGCCGGCGCCCTGGGCGTTGAGGACGTCCTCGCCGCCCTTGCCGCTGCGCAGCTCGAGCGCGGAGTCGACGCCTTGGGCGATGTCGGGCGACTGCGCGTCGAGCGTGACCATCACGCCGCAGGTGCGGCCGTTGAAGCCGTACGCGTCGTCGTCGTAGCCGATGTCACAGACGGTGTCGCGCACGAGAGAGGGGATGTCGACGTACGTCTCGGTCGTCACCTCGCCGGCCACGACGACGAGGCCCGTCGTGAGCAGCGTCTCGCAGGCCACGCGGCTGGTGGGGTCGCCTTCGAGGATCGCGTCCAGGACGGCATCCGAGATCTGGTCCGCCATCTTGTCCGGGTGCCCCTCGGTGACCGACTCCGAGGTGAATGTGGTCTTCACGTCCTGCTCCGCTTCTCGTTGAGGTGAGCGATCACCCTATCCAATACGGCATTTCCCACTGCATCTTTGGAGGTCAGCGGGACTTCGTCGACGTTCCCGTCCGCGCCCAGGATCACGACGGCGTTCGTGTCGTGGTCGAAGCCCGCGCCGGGTGCGCTCACGTCGTTAACGACCAGGAGGTCGACTCCCTTGCGCTCGAGTTTCCTGCGTCCTCGCTCGAGCACGTCGTGCGTCTCGGCCGCAAAACCCACGATGACCTGGCCGGGCGGGCGGCGGCGGGCCAGGCCGGCCAGGATGTCGGTCGTCGGCTCGAGGACGAGCTCGGGGATGCCGTCCTCCTTGGAGAGCTTCGTGCCGGCCGTCGCCTTCGGGCGGAAATCGGCCACGGCGGCGGCCATCACGACGACATCCGCACCGTCGGCCGCGGCGCCCATCGCCTCTTCCATGTCGGCCGCCGTCTCGACGTCGACCCGGGTGACACCCGACCCGGGCGGCAGCGCCAGGGGCGACGACGTCACCAACGTCACGCTGGCGCCGCGGCGGGCGGCGGCCACGGCGATCGCATGGCCCTGCTTGCCCGACGAACGATTGGTGATGAAGCGGACGGGGTCGAGCGGCTCCCGTGTGCCGCCCGCGCTCGACGACGACGCGGGTGCCCGCCAGGTCGCGGCGGGCGTCGTGGCCGAGGCGCTCGAGGACCCGGGCGACGATCACGGCGGGGTCGGCCAGGCGACCCTCGCCCGAGTCACCCCCGGCGAGGCGGCCGCTCTCGGGCGGCACGATCTCGACGCCCCGCCCCTCCAGCGTGGCGAGGTTGTCGCGCACGGAGGGGTGCTCCCACATCTCGGTGTGCATGGCCGGGCAGACGATGACGGGGGCCCGGGTGGCGAGGAGCGTCGCCATGAGGAGGTCGTCGGACAGGCCGGCGGCGTAGCGGGCGAGGGTGTGGGCGGTCGCCGGCGCCACCACGATGAGGTCGGCCTGCTGCCCGAGCCTCGTGTGCGGGATCGGCGACGCCTCGTCCCAGAGGGACAGCTGCGCGGGCTCGGACGCCAGCGCGGAGAAGGTGAGCGGGCCCACGAAGCGCGTGGCGTCGTGGGTGAGGACCGGGGTGACGTGCACGCCGGCGTCGACCAGGCGGCGGCAGACCTCGACGGCCTTGTAGGCGGCGATCCCGCCGGACACCCCGAGGACGACCCGGGGCTGATGGACGGGGCCGTTGCCCAAGGTCTGGTCGTCGGCCATGGCGGCGACCCGCCGCGCCCTTCGCCCCGCCTAGCTGGCGGTCGGGTCGTCGTCGCTGACGGCGACCGTCTCGATGATCTCGGCGTCGCCCGTGCTGTCGCCCTCGGCCAGCGCCTCGCCGAGCAGGCCGGCCTCGGCGGCGTCGGCGATGGCGGCCGCCAGCGCAGCCTCTTCCTCGGGGTCGGGGCGGGTGAAGGTGGCCTTGCCGGCCGCGATCTCCTCGAAGGCGATGGAGACGGGCTTGCCCGACACCGACGTCACCTGGGGCGGGACGACCTTGCCGAGGCCCTCGCCGAGGCTGTTGTAGTACGAGTTCACCTGGCGGGCCCGGGCCGAGCCGAGGGCGACCAGGGTGAACTTCGAGTCCACCTTGTCCAACAGCTCTTCGATGGGTGGGTCCATGAGCGTGTGGCGGCCTTGAGCCATCAGGATTCCTCCGGGTTCGCGGCGCAGGGGGCAGCCGAACGAGTCGCATCAACTATAGCTGCCAGCTCGGAGAGGGCTTGTTCAAGGTCGTCGTTGACCACCGTGTGAGCTGCGATTTTGGCGCCGCGCTCCTCCTCGATGCGGCCGAGCTCCACCCGGCGGCGGATGTGGGCCGGGTTGTCGCCGCGGGCGGCGAGGCGCTCGGCCTGGATCTCGGGCGAGGGCGGCAGCAGCAGGATCACCGTGGAGTCGGGCCGCTTGGCCAGGACCTGTTCGGCGCCCTGGACGTCGATCTCGAGGAGGACGTCGGTGCCGGGGGGCGGGTCCGGGATCGGGGTGCCCATGAGGTTGTCGAGGAACTCGGCCCACTCGAAGAACCGGTCGTGGGCGACGGCGTCCTCGAAGGTCGGGCGGTCGACGAAGACGTAGGCGCCGCGCGCTTCCTCTCCGGGCCGCGGGCGCGGGTGGTCCAGCTACGGCTCAGCCAGATGCTCGGGTCACGCGCAACAAGCGCGGCCGCCAGTGTGCCCTTGCCGGCCCCACCGGGGCCGATGAGGACGAAGATGTGCGGCGCGCCTGCCGAGGGTTCAGCGCGCAGTCTCTTTGAGCAACGCCTCGCGCTGCTTGGCCCCGAGGCCCTGCAGCCGACGGCTGTCGCTGATGCCGACGGTCTCCATGAGGCGCCGGGCCTTCACCTTGCCGAGACCGGGCAAGGATTCGAGGACCGAGACCACCTTCATCTTGCCGATGGTCTCGTTGGAGTCCGCCTGAGTGAGGAGATCCGCCAGGGAGAGGGAGCCCATCTTGAGCTTGTCCTTCACCTCGGCCCGTTCACGGCGAACCTTGGCAGCCTTCTCGAGTGCAGCGGCGCGCTGCTCGGGTGTGAGTGCGGGAGGTTGCGGCATGGGCGAGACCATAGCGCCTCGGCTCGGCGCCTTCACCTCCATTTTCCCTCTTCAGCCCATTGCCGCCGAGAGTTCGCGTACGAGTAACTCGGCGTTGCGGCGCAGCGCCTCGGGGTCAGGACCGTGCCGCAGGAGCCCGCGCGAGCTGCTCGGGAGCACGGTGCCCGGGGCGCAGCCGGCGAAACGCTCGGCCACCTCGGCCGGGCCGGCCCCCTGGGCGCCGAGCCCGGGGGCGAGAATTACCCCTCCGAGCTGGGACAACGGGAATTCCGAGGGCGGGAGGGTGGCGCCGACGACGGCGCCGACGGTGCCGGCCGGGATGCCGGGCGAGCCGTTGAGCGCGGCGATCTCGGCGAGGAGCATGTCCTCGACGGAGGGCCCTTGGGCGGTCACCGCCTGCTGGAGGGCACGTCCTTCGGGGTTGGAACTACGGGCCACGACCATGACGCCGCGGCCGTTCGCGGCGGCGAGGCGGATCAATGGGTCGAGCGCGCCCAGGCCCAGGTACGGGTGCACCGTCACCGCGTCGCCGGCGAGCGGGCTGGCCTCGCCGACCCACGCGTCGGCGTAGGCCGCCACGGTGGTGTCGACGTCGCCGCGCTTGGCGTCGATGAGGACGACGAGCCCGTGCGCGTGCGCGTTGGCCACGAGCCGCTCGAGCTCGGCCATACCCGCCGCCCCGTGCCGCTCGAAGAACGCGGCCTGTGGCTTGACGACGCCGACCACGCCGGCGAACGCCTCGACGCAGACGGCGCAGAACTCCTTGAGCCCGCGCGCGTCGTCGCTGAGGCCCCAGTCCTCGAGCAGTTGCGCGGAGGGATCGATGCCCGCGCAGAGCGGGCCCGTCGCGCGCACCGCCGCGGCGACGCGGTCGCCGAAGGTGTCAGCCATGTGTGCCTCCTTGTCCTTGTTCTTGTTCTCGTGCTGTCGCGTGCGCCGCCGTCGTGACGGGGCTCCTGGGTGTGGCGTCGTCGTTGGCGGTGCGCGCGCGCACGCCGGCGCGGATGTCCGCCACCGTCGTGTGGTGGTCCCGGCACCAGCGCGTCAGCTGGCGCAGCACCTTCCACGGCGCGCGCGGGTCGCGGAACGTGGCGGTGCCGACCTGGACGGCGTCGGCCCCGGCGAGCAACAGCTCCGCCGCGTCGCGGCCCGTCTGCACGCCGCCCACCCCGACGATCGGCGTCTCGGGGAACGCGGCGCGGCACTCCCAGACGGCGCGCACCGCGACGGGGTGCACGGGCGCCCCCGAGAGCCCCCCGCCCCCGCCGCCGAGGACCGGCCGGCCGGTCTCGGTATCGAGGGCCATGCCGAGCAGCGTGTTGACCAGGGTCAGCCCGTCGGCGCCGCCCTCGAGCGCGCCGCCGGCGATCTCGACGAGGTCGGGCACGTTCGGGCTGAGCTTGGCCCAGCGCGGCAGCCCGCACGCCGTGGCTGCCATGACCCGGGCCGTCATGTCCGCCGAGTGGGCGAACATGCGCGACCGGTCCTCCACGTTCGGGCAGCTGACGTTCACCTCGAGGGCGACGATGGCGCGCCCGAGGTCGGTGGCGCCCGCCGCGGCGACCAGCTCGGCGGCGCGCCCGTAGTCCGCCACCGTCCGGCCCCAGACGCTCACGACGACGCGCGCCCCGGCGGCGGCGAGCGCCGGGAGGTCGTCGGCGCACCAAGCGGCGAGGCCGGGCCCCTGCAGCCCGACGCTGTTGAGCATGCCGGCCCCGACCTCGTGCACCCGCGGCGCGGGGTTCCCCTCCCACGGCTCGACCGAGAGCGACTTCACGACGACCGCGCCGAGCGCGGCCAGGTCGCCGTAGTCCGCCAGCTCCGTGCCGTGGCCCGACGTGCCCGACGCCGTCATGATCGGGTTGGGCAGCGTCACCGTGCCCACACGGGTGGCCAACGTGGACGCCGCCCGGCCGGCCGGGCCCGTCGTGGCGCTCCCGCCCCCGCTCACCCCGGCGCCCCCTGGGCGGCCGGTTCCGGGTGCAGGTCTTGGAGCGCGCGCACCACGAGGGGGTGGGCCCGCGCGTCGGCGATGCCGGCCGCCGCGGCGCGTGCGGCCGCGACGGTGGTGAGGCACGGCACCTTGTAGGCCACCGCGGCGGTGCGGATGTGCCGGCCGTCGGCCCGCGGCCCGAGGCCGCGGGGCGTGTTCACGACGAGTTGCACCGCGCCCTTGGCGATCAGCTCGACCGCGTCGGACGCCACGCCCTCCTCCCCCACCTTCGCCACGAGCGTGTCGACGGCGACGCCCTGCGCGCGCAGGTACCCGGCCGTCCCGAGCGTGGCCGCCAGCGAGAAGCCCAAGTTCACGAACGCCCGCGCCACCTCGAGCCCGGCCGGCTTGTCCCGGTCGGCCAGCGAGAGGAAGACCGTGCCCGCGTCGGGCAGGCGCGTCCCGGCCGCCATCTGGCTCTTGGCGAACGCCAGGCCGAACGTGATGTCGACGCCCATGACCTCTCCGGTCGAGCGCATCTCGGGGCCGAGCAGCGTGTCGACGCCGGGGAAGCGGTCGAACGGCAGCACCGCCTCCTTGACGCTGACGTGGTCGAGGACCCGGACCCGTCCCACCGCGTCCGCCGCCAGCAGGCCCTCCTTGCGCAGGTCGGCCAGCGTCTGGCCCACCATGACCCGCGAGGCCACCATGGCCAGCGGGACGCCGGTCGCCTTGGCCACGAAGGGCACGGTGCGGCTCGCCCGCGGGTTGGCCTCGAGGACGTAGACCTCGCCGTCCTTCACGGCGAACTGCACGTTGAGCAGCCCGCACACGCCGAGCGCCTCGGCCAGGGCGCGGGTGTGGCGCTCGAGCGTGTCGATGAGGTCTTCGGCGAGGGTCTGCGGCGGCAGCGCGCAGGCCGAGTCGCCCGAGTGCACGCCCGCCTCCTCGACGTGCTCCATGACGCCGCCGATCAGGATCTCGCCCTCGGCGTCGCGGACGGCGTCGACGTCGACCTCGATGGCGTCCTCCAAGAACCGGTCGACGAGCACCGGCCGCTCGGCCGTCACCCCGCCCTCGCGCGCCAGCGCGCCCGTCGTCATGGACTGCATGACGCGGCGCACGCCCTCGTCGTCGTAGACGATCTCCATGGCCCGCCCGCCGAGCACGTAGCTCGGCCGCAGCAGCACCGGATACCCGACGCGGCCGGCGACGGCGAGCGCCTCGGGCGTCGTGGAGGCGGTGCCGCCGGGGGGCTGGGGGATGTCGAGCTTCTCGCACAGCGCGTTCCAGCGCTCGCGGTCCTCGGCCAGGTCGATCGACGCCGGGCTCGTGCCGAGCACGAGGTCGGCCGGGATCGAGCCGGCCAGCTTCAGCGGCGTCTGCCCGCCGAGCGAGACGATCACGCCGACGACCTCACCGCCCGCGGCGAGCTCGGCGTCGAGCACGTTGGCCAGGTCCTCGTCGGTGAGCGGCTCGAAGTACAGGCGGTCCGACGTGTCGTAGTCGGTCGAGACCGTCTCGGGATTGCAGTTGACCATCACCGTCTCGTAGCCGGCGTCGCGCAGCGTCATGGACGCGTGCACGCAGCAGTAGTCGAACTCGATCCCCTGGCCGATGCGGTTCGGCCCCGAGCCGAGGATGATGACGCGGGCCCGCTCGGACGGGCGCACCTCGTCCTCTTCCTCGTACGTCGCGTAGTGGTACGGCGTGAACGCCTCGAACTCGGCGGCGCAGGTGTCGACGGTCTTGAACGTGGCGCGCACCCCGAGGGCCAGCCGGGCGGCCCGGATGTCGGCCGGCGTGGCGCCGCGCAGGTACGCCAGCTGGGCGTCGGAGAAGCCGAGGCGCTTGGCCCGGCGGAAGCCGGCGGCGTCCAGCGTGGCCGCCTCGCTGAGGCGCTCCCGCTCCGCGGTGATGCGCAGCAGCTGGCGCACGAACCACGGGTCGATGCCGGTGCGGGCGACGACCTCGTCGGCCGTGACGCCGCGGCGCAGCGCCGCCTCGATCTCGAAGACCCGCTCGGGCGTCGGCACGGCGATGCGGTCCAGGAGCTCGGGCGTGGCGACGTCGTCGAGCGCGCTTTCGGCCTCGTCGGCGTTCAGTCCCGCCCGCCCCTGCTCGAGCGAGCGCAGCGCCTTCTGCAGCGACTCGCAGAACGTGCGGCCGATCGCCATGACCTCGCCGACCGACTGCATGCGCGTGCCGAGGCGCACCTCGGCCCCGGGCAGCTTCTCGAAGGCCCAGCGCGGCACCTTGGTCACGACGTAGTCGATCGTCGGCTCGAAGGAGGCCGGCGTCGCCTTGGTGATGTCGTTGGGGATCTCGTTGAGCAGGTACCCGACGGCGAGGCGCGCCGCGATCTTGGCGATCGGGAACCCCGTCGCCTTGGAGGCCAGGGCCGAGCTGCGCGAGACGCGGGGGTTCATCTCGATGATGACCCGGCGCCCGGTGGCCGGGTCGACGGCGAACTGGACGTTGGACCCACCGGTCTCCACGCCGACCTTGCGCAGGCAGGCGAACGCGTCGTCGCGCATCGCCTGGTACTCGACGTCGGTCAGCGTCTGGGCCGGCGCCACGGTGATGGAGTCGCCGGTGTGCACGCCCATGGGGTCGAAGTTCTCGATGGAGCACACGACGACGCAGTTGTCGGCGGCGTCGCGCATCACCTCGAGCTCGAACTCCTTCCATCCGGCGATGGACTGCTCGACCAGGATCTGCCCGATGGGGCTGGCGGCGAGGCCCTCGGACGGCGAGTTGTTCGAAGTGGCCGGCGTCGGGGGCGATGCCGGTGCCCTTGCCCCCGAGGATGAAGCTCGGGCGCACCATGATCGGGTAGCCGATCTGCTCGGCGACGGCCCTCGCCTCCTCGATCGTGTGCGCGAAGTCCGAACGCGGCACCTCGAGGCCGATCTCCTGCATCGCCGTCTTGAAGCGGTCGCGGTCCTCGGCCGTCTCGATGGCCTCGGGGCGGGCGCCGATGACCTCCACGCCGTAGCGCTCGAGCACGCCCCGCTCGACGAGCTCCATGGTGAGGTTGAGCGCGGTCTGGCCGCCGAGCGTGGGGAGGAGCGCGTCGGGCCGCTCCTTCTCGATGATCGCGGTCAGCACGTCGGGGTCGAGCGGCTCGACGTACGTCCGGTCGGCCGTCTCGGGGTCGGTCATGATCGTGGCCGGGTTCGAGTTGGCCAGCACGACGCGGTAGCCCTCCTCGGCCAGGACGCGGCAGGCCTGGGTGCCCGAGTAGTCGAACTCGCAGGCCTGCCCGATCACGATCGGGCCCGACCCGATGACCAGGATCGTGTGCAGGTCGTTGCGGCGCGGCACGGGGCGGTGCTCCGGTCCCTGCTCAGCGCCCCGCGCCGCGGCGCGGGCGGGCGGTGCGGGTGGGATGGGCGGCCATGAGGTCGCGGAACTCGCCGAAGAGGTAGCGGGCGTCGTGCGGCCCGGGTGCCGCCTCGGGGTGGTACTGCACCGAGAAGGCGGGCGCCCGCAGGGAGCGGAACCCCTCGACCACGCCGTCGTTGAGGTTGACGTGGGTCGTCTCGGCGTCGGGGATCGACCCGATCGACACCGCGTAGTTGTGGTTCTGGCTCGTGATCTCGACGACGCCGGTCTCGAGGCGGTGCACCGGGTGGTTGGCCCCGTGGTGCCCGAACGGCAACTTGTACGTCGTGCCGCCGAGCGCCGTGGCGAGGATCTGGTGGCCGAGGCAGATGCCGAAGATCGGCACGCGCCCGACCAGGTCGGCCACGGCGGCGGTCGGCCCGGGGAGCGCAGCCGGGTCGCCGGGCCCGTTGGAGAGGAACACGCCGTCGGGCTCGAGCGCCTGCACCTCGTCGGCCGTCGTGAACGCCGGCACGACGGTGACCGTCCCGAGCGTCGTGAGCAGCTGCACCATCGTCGTCTTGACGCCGAAGTCGTAGGCGACGATGCGCAGGACGTTGCCGTCGCCGTCGCCGTCGCGTCGTGCGCCGGGGCCGCTGTAGGCGTGCTCGCTCGGCGCCGCCGCGGTGACGCCGCTCACCAGGTCCATGCCGTCGGTGCCGACGGCCGCGGCCGCCGCGGCCCGCAGCTCGCGTTCGGACGCGGTGCCGAACGCGCACGGCACGGCACCGGCCGAGCGGACGTGACGCGCCAGGCGCCGCGTGTCCACGCCGGTCAGGGCGGGCACGCCGTGGCGCACCAGGAAGGGCTCGAGCGCCTCGGTGGCGCGCCAGTTCGACGGCTCGTCGGCGAGGTCGCAGACGACCACGCCGCGGCAGTGCGGCACCAGCGCCTCGTCGTCCGCCGCGTTGGTGCCGTAGTTGCCGATGTGCGTGTTGGTGAACGAGATCACCTGGCCGGCGTAGGACGGGTCGGTGATCACCTCTTGGTACCCGCTCATCGCCGTGTTGAAGACGAGCTCGCCCGTGGCGACCGGGACCGGCGCGCCGGCGGCCTCGCCGGCGAACACGGCGCCGTCGGCCGTCACCAAGAGCGCGGGCGCCCGCACTCGGAGCGTGCGTCGTCGTCACCGTTGCGCCACCGCGTCGATCACGACCGGCTCGCCCCGCAGCACGGTGTGGCGGACCGCCCCGGAGAAGGTGCGCCCGGCGTAGGGGGTGTTGCGGCTCCGGCTGGCCAGTCGCCCCGGATCGACGACCGTCGACGCCGAGGGGTCGAAGACGCACAGGTTCGCCGCCGCCCCCGCCTCGAGCGGGCCGCCGTGTGCGCTGTGCCCGCCGACGCGGGGGTCGGTCGCGGTCAGGCGGGCGATGGCGGCGGGCCGACTGCTCATCAGCGCGAAGAGCCGCTCGGGCCCGAGCCGCGGCGACAGCACCTCCCACGCGATGGGCAGCGCCGTCTGCAGCCCGAGCATCCCCGGCGGCGCCTGGTCGAAGGGCACGTCCTTGGCCTCGGGCGCGTGTGGCGCATGGTCGGTGGCGATCGCGTCGATCGTGCCGTCGCACAGGCCGTCGAGCACGGCGGCGACGTCGGCGTCCGTGCGCAGCGGCGGGTTCACCTTGAAGACCGGGTCGTAGCCGGCCACTGCGGCGTCGGTGAGCAGCATGTGGTGCGGCGCTGCCTCGGCCGTCACCGGCAACCCCTCCGCCTTCGCCCGGCGCACGAGCTCGACCGACCCCGCCGTCGAGAGATGGAGGAAGTGGACCCGGGCGCCGGTGAGGCGCACCAGCGCGATGTCACGGGCGACCATGGCCTCCTCGGCGGCGGCGGGCATGCCCGGGATCCCGAGCCGGCTCGACCAGGCGCCCTCGTGCATGGCGCCGTCGCCGGCCAGGCAGGCGTCCTCGCAGTGCTGCGCCAGCGTGACGCCGAGCCCCTTCGCGTAGTCGAGGGCGCGGCGCATGAGCGCGCCGTCCTGCACGCCCGCGCCGTCGTCGGTGAAGAGCGAGACGCCGAGCGCGGCCAGCTCGCCGAGCGGCGCCAGCGCGCGGCCGGCGCGGCCGACGGTGATGGCGCCGGCGACGGCGACCTCGGCGGTGGCGGACCGGCCGAGGTCGAGGATCTCGCGGACGACGCCGGCCGAGTCGATCGGCGGCTCGGTGTTGGGCATGGCCACGACGGCCGTGTAGCCACCGAGGGCGGCGGCCCGCGCGCCGGTCTCGATGGTCTCGGCCTCCTCGCGCCCGGGCTCGCGCAGGTGCGTGTGCAGGTCGACGAGGCCGGGGCCGACCAGGCAGCCGCCGGCGTCGAGCACGGTGGCGCCCTTCGGCGGGTCGAGCGCGTCCGCCAGCGCGACGACGGTGCCGCCGGCGACGGCGACGTCGGCGCGGGTCAGGCCGTCGGGGCCGACGACCGTGCCGCCGCGGACGACGAGGGTGATCTTGGGCTCAGGCAACGGCGGGCACCTCCACCGCCGCGGGCCGCTCGCCGCCGAGCAGGAGGAAGAGGATCGCCATGCGCACGGCGACACCGTTCGCCACCTGCTGCGTCACCACCGTGCGCGGCAGGTCGGCCACGTCGGAGGCGATCTCGACCCCGCGCACCATCGGGCCGGGGTGCGTGACGATGGCGTCGTCGCGCAGGCGGGCCACCCGGCGCGCCGTCAGGCCCCACCCGGCGGTGTACTCGCGCAGGCTGGGCACGTACGAGCCGCTCCCCCGCTCGGCCTGGAGGCGGAGCAGCGAGACCACGTCGGCGTCGCCCAACGCCTCGTCGAAGTCGCCGGCCACCTCGACCGGCCACCCCTCGAGCGACGGCGGCAGCAGGCTGCCCGGTCCGGCCAGGGTGACGTGGGCGCCGAGCGCGGTGTAGGCGAGGATCTCGGAGCGGGCGACGCGGCTGTGACGGATGTCACCCACGATGAGGACGCGCAGGCCGTCGAAGCAGCCGACGCCGAGCTCTTCGGGCGACGCGCCCTTGCGCTCCGCCAGCACCTGGCGCACGGTGAAGCAGTCGAGCAGGCCCTGCGTCGGGTGCTCGTGCCAGCCGTCGCCGGCGTTGATGACGTGCGCCCGCTCGACCCAGCGGGCCACCTGGTGCGGCGCCCCGGCCGAGGAGTGGCGGATGATGACGGCGTCGATGCCCATGGCCTCGACGGTCTCCACCGTGTCGCGCAGGCTCTCGCCCTTCTTGACCGACGAGTTGGCCACGGCGAGGGAGATCACGTCCGCCGACAGGCGCTTCGCCGCCGTCTCGAACGAGAGGCGCGTGCGGGTCGACTCCTCGAAGAAGAGCGTGGCCACCACCTTGCCGCGCAGGGTCGGCACCTTCGGGACCGAGCGCCGCTCCACCTCGGCGAACGACTCGGCGACACGCAGCACCTCGGCGATGCCGTCGCGCCCGAGGTCGGCGACCGAGAGGAGGTGCGGCGTGCTCACCTGTCCTCCAGGGTGCCGATCCAGACGCCGTCCTCGCCGACGTCGACCATCTCCTCGCGCCGCGTCGGCAGGTTCTTGCCGACGAAGTCCGGCCGGATCGGCAGCTCGCGGTGCCCCCGGTCGACCATGACGGCCAGCTGGACGGCCTTGGCGCGGCCGTAGTCGTTCAGCGCGTTGAGCGCCGCCCGGATGGTGCGCCCGGTGAAGAGCACGTCGTCGACCAGCACGACGACGCGCCCGGCGAGGTCGACCGGGATGTCGGTCACGGCCTCGGGCAGCACGGGCCGCAGCCCGATGTCGTCGCGGTAGAAGGCCACGTCGAGCGAGCCGACCTCGAGGGGCACGTCGCCCTCGATCTGGCGGAGGATCTCGGCCATCCTCGTGGCCAGGGGCACGCCGCCGGTCTGCAGGCCGACCAGGACGACGTCGGCGCGCCCCCGTTGCGCTCGACGATCTCGTGCGACATCCGCGTCAGGGCGCGCTGGACGTCGGCGGAAGTGAGGACCTGGGAGTGGGCCACGAACACGCCCCCGAGGGGTCGCGTATGACTGCGCTCGCGTTCGGCCACTACTCCTCCTGCCGTGTGGGCCTCACGGGACCCACTTCACGGTCAGGTGAAGACTTTAGCGCGACGCGGACGTGCCCGAACAGGGGGCGGCGACAAAAAGACGGAGAGCAGGGCGGTGGGACGCGCCGGTGGGGCGTCAGGTGCCCGGGGGGCGCAGCTCCGGGGCGAGCGTCGAGAGGATCCCGTTGACGAAGCGGCCGGACTCGTCCGTCGAGTACGTCTTGGCCAGCTCGACCGCCTCGTCGATGACGACGGCCGGGGGCGGGCCCGCCGGGTCGAGCAGCTCGGCGACGGCGAGGCGCAGCACGAGGCGGTCGATGACGGCCATGCGGTCGAGCGGCCAGCCGACCGAGGCGGCGGCGATGCGGCGCTCGGCCTCGTCCCTGGTGGTCGACGGCGTGCTCGAGCAGCGTGCGGACGTAGGGGTCGGGCGGCACCGCCAGCGCGTCCGCCACGGCGACGGGGTCCTCCCCCTTGAGCTCCGCCTCGTAGAGCAGCGAGAGCGCACGCTCGCGTTGCTGGTGGCGGGGGCGGCGGCGTCGGAGTGGCGGATGGCACGGCGGAGACCTCGGACGGGGTCCGGCGGAAGCGCGAGGCGGAGGGGCCGTCAGGCCCGGGTCAGGTACTCGCCGGTGCGCGTGTCGACCTTGAGCACGTCGCCGGTGTTCACGAAGAGCGGCACCTGCACGACGAGGCCCGTCTGCAGCGTGGCCGGCTTGCGCGGCGCCCGAGACGCGGTCGCCCTGGATGCCGGGCTCGGTCTCGGTCACCGTGAGCTCGACGGCGGCGGGGAGGTCGACGCCGACGATCTCGCCGTTGTACATCTGCAGGATCGCCTCGTCGCCCTCCTTGAGGTAGGTCGGCGCGTCGCCGAGCGAATCGGGCGACGCCGTCATCTGCTCGTAGCTCGTCGTGTCCATGAAGACGAAGTCGGCGCCGTCGCGGTAGAGGAACTGCATGTCGCGCTTGTCGATGATCGCCTGCTCGAGCTTCTCGTCGGCCCGGTAGGTGCGCTCGATCACCGCGCCGCTGCGCACGTTCTTGAGCTTGGTGCGCACGAACGCGCCACCCTTGCCCGGCTTGACGTGCTGGAACTCGACGACGCTGAACAGGCCCTCGGGGAGGTCCAGGCTCATGCCGTTCTTCAGGTCATTGGTCGAGACTGCCATGGATGTCCTTCGTGAATCGGGTGAGTGCGCGTGCGCCGTCCTCGGTCACGACCAGGGTGTCCTCGACGCGGACGCCGCCGCTGCCCGGCACGTAGACGCCGGGCTCGACGGTGACGACGAATCCGGGGGCGAGGATAGCAGTGCCCAGTTGGGACACCGTCGGGGCCTCGTGGATATCGAGCCCGACGCCGTGGCCCGTGCCGTGCTCGAAGCGGTCGGCCCAGCCGGCGTCCGCGATGATCTGGCGGCAGACGTCGTCGACGTCCTTCACGCTGACGCCGGGCTTCACGGCCTCGGCGCCCGCGGCCTGCGACGTGCGGACGACCTCGAAGATGCGGGCCAGCTCGCCGGTCGGGGTCCTCGTTCACGCAGAACGTGCGCGTCATGTCGGAGCGGTAACCCTCGTAGGTGGCGCCGAAGTCGACGACGACGGGGTCGCCGGGGGCGATCGTGCGGCCGCCGGGGTGATGGTGCGGCTTGGCCGAGTTCTCGCCGGCGGCGACGATCGTCTCGAAGGCGGTGCTCTCGGCACCGTGACGGCGCATGGCGGTATCGAGCTCGAGGGCGAAGTGCTCCTCGGTCACGCCCTGGCTCATGAGCGGCAGGGTGTCGAAGAGCGCCGCGTCGGCGATGGCGGCGGCGCGCTCCATGCGGGCGATCTCGGCCGCGTCCTTGACCTCGCGCAGCGCCTCCACCGCGTTGGACGTCGGGACGAGCCGCTCCGCGCCGACGAGGTCGGCCCAGGTGCGCTGCGCCGTCCACGACACCTGGTCGGCCTCGAGGCCGATCCGGGCGGGGCCCACGAGGAGCGCCTGCGCCGCCTGGCGCTGCGCCGCCATGGGCCCGATCGTGATGTCGACCTGGCCGGCCGCGCCGGCCTGCTCGACCTGCTCGGCCGACTGCGTGCGGTAGCGGCCGTCGGTCGTGAGGAGCGCCGCGTCCCGGGTGACGCGTGAGAATGGCGGCCGACCCGGCGAAGCCCGTCAGGTAGCGGACGTTGGCCAGCGTCGTGACGATCAGGGCGTCGATCTCCTGCGCATCGAAGGCGGCGCGCAGGCGGTCGAGGCGTCCCGTCACCGTCAGCGGCGGGAGCGCGGTGGTCGCCGGCGTGTACGGGTTGGCGCGGGTGGTCGTGGTCATTGGTCTGCTCCCTTCAGCAGCGCGGCGACGGCGTCGACGGCGAGCTCGTAGCCCAGCCCCCCGAACCCGGCGATCATCCCGTCGGCCACCGGGGCCAGCACCGAGGTGTGGCGGAACGGCTCGCGGGCGGCGGGGTTCGAGAGGTGCAGCTCGACGACGGGGCCGTCGAAGGCGGCGACGGCGTCGTGCAGCGACCACGACGTGTGGCTCAGCGCGCCGGCGTTGACGATCAGGGCGTCGGCCGTGCCGCGGGCGGCGTGCACGGCCTCGATGAGCTCGCCCTCGTGGTTCGACTGGAGATGGCGCAGCTCGAGCCCGTGGGCGGCGGCGGCGGCCTCGGCGCGCTTGACGTGGACGTCGAGGGTGTCGGTCCCGTAGACCGTCGGGCTCGCGTTCACCCAACAGGTTCAGGTTGGGGCCCGAGAGGAGCAGGACCGTCGTCATCGGCCTCGACTGCTCATCGTCGTGCGCCCATGTCCGCCAGGGTAGCGACCACGTCGTCACCGGCCACGCCGCGGACCGGCTCGACGCCGTCCGGTCCGTCGAGCACGAACGTGAGGTCGTGCTGTGCCTTCTTGTCGCGGGCCATGAACTCGACCAGCTCTTCGCGCGTCGGCGTCGGGCGGGAGGTCGGTGGGCAGGTCGAAGCTGGCGATGACCCGCCGGTGCTCCTCGACGCGCCCGTCGTCGATACGTCCGAGCCGCTGCGCCAGGAGGGCGGCGAACACGAGGCCGATCGCCACGGCCTCGCCGTGGCGCAGGTCCCAGTCGTGGTGGTCGGCCAGCGCGGCGCCCTCGAGGGCGTGGGCGAGCGTGTGCCCGTAGTTGAGGACCATGCGGCGCGCCCCCTCGCGCTCGTCGTCCGCCACGATCGCCGCCTTGATCGCGACGCAGCGCGCCACCTGCTCGTCGATGGGCTGGTCGGCCGTCGGCGCCTCGCCGAGGAAGGCGTACTTGGCGATCTCGCCGCGCCCGCACGCCATCTCGCGTGGGGGCAGCGTCGTCAGCGTCTCGGTGTCGCACAGGACCGCGTTCGGCTGCCAGAAGGCGCCGACCAGGTTCTTGCCCTCGGGGAGGTTGACCCCCGTCTTGCCGCCGATGGCCGCGTCGACCTGCGCCAAGAGCGACGTGGCGACGTTCACGTACGCCGTGCCGCGGTGGTACGACGCCGCGGCGAAGCCTGCGACGTCGGTGACGATGCCGCCGCCCACCGCGATGACGACGTCGGCAGCGCGAGAGCCCGGCACGGGCGAAATGGCGGGCGAGCGTCTCGATCGTCGAGAGCCGCTTGGCGTCCTCGCCGTCGGGGATCACGAAGAGCTCGGCGGGCAGCCCCGGATCGAGGCCGTCGACCCAGCCGGCGTCCTTGATCGCCTGCTGGGTGACGACGGCGGCGGACTTGGCGCCCGGCGGCAGGAACCGCGCCACCTCGTGGCGGGCACCGGGGCCGACGAGGACCGGGTACGAGCGCTCGGCGAGGTCGACGGCGAGGGCGTGCAGGGGCATGGGCGGTCGCGGTCCTAGGTCGAGGGCGTGGTGCTCGACGACGACGACGGCGAGTGCGGGGCGGCGTCGGGCGGGGCGGGTGCGGCGTCGCGCAGTCCCGCCGCGGCGATGACGCGGTCGACCACCTGGTCGGGCGAGAGGTCGTCGACGTCGATCACGGCGTCGGCCAGCTCCTCGTAGTACGGCGCCCGTTCCTGCACGAGGCGGGCCATCGCTTCGGCCGGGTCGTCCCCGAGGAGGGGCCGCCCGATCCCGGCGCCCACGCGCTCGGCCAGCCGCTCGGGGCGCGCCCGCAGCCAGACGACGGCGCCGCTGGCCCGGATGAGGGCACGGTTCTCCGGGCTGAGCACCGCCCCGCCGGCCACGGAGAGGACCGTCGGCCGTTCCCGGCGGCAGGCGGCCGCCAGCACCTCGGCCTCGGCCGTGCGGAAGGCCGCCTCGCCGTCACGGGCGAAGAGCGCCGGCACGCTCAGCCCGGTGAGCGCCTCCACGTCGGCGTCGGAGTCGCGGTAGTCCCACCCGAGTCGGTTGGCGACGAGCTGGCCGGTCGTCGTCTTGCCGGCGCCCATCATCCCGATCAGCAGGATGCGGGTGGCGCTCACTGGCGCCGCGCGGTCGGGACCGGCGTCCGGGCGCCCGGTGGCCGACGACGGCGTCGCGCCGAGCGTCGCCAGATACCCGTCCCGGTTGCGCACGACCTCGGCCAGGGAGTCGCCCCCGAACTTGCGGAGCGCCTCGTTGGCCAGGACGAGCGCCATCATCGACTCGGCCACGACGCCCATGGCCGGCACGGCGGTGACGTCGGTGCGCTCCTTGAAGCTGACCGTCGACTCCTTCGTCACGACGTCCACCGTCTGCAGCACCGGGCGGTTCAGCGTCGCCAGGGGCTTCATGGCGACGCGGGCGACGATCAGGGAGCCGTTGGAGATGCCGCCCTCGATCCCGCCGGCACGGTCGGTGGGACGCACGTAGCCCTCCGACTCCTCGTACGCGATGGCGTCGTGCGCCTCCGAGCCCCGGCGCGAGGCGTTGTCCCACCCCTCGCCGATCTCCACCGCCTTGACGGCCTGGATCGACATCAGCGCCTGCGCCAGGTTGGCGTCGAGCTTGCGGTCCCAGTGGACGTGGCTGCCGAGCCCGACGGGCACGCCGTAGGCCAGCACCTCGGCGACGCCGCCCAGCGAGTCGCCGACCTTGGCCGCGGCCTTGATCTCGGCGACCATCTTCGCCTCGGCGGCGGGGTCGAAGCAGCGGACCGCGCTCTCGTCGACCTTCTCGAGGTCACTCGGCCCCGGGCGCGGGCTCTCGGGCGACGTGGTGGCGTCGCCGAGGGCGATGATGTGGCTGACGATCGACGCGCCCAGTTGGTCGAGCAGCAACTTGGCCAGGGTGCCGGCGGCGACGCGGGCGGCGGTCTCGCGGGCCGAGGCGCGCTCGAGCACGTCGCGGGCGTCCTCGAAGCCGTACTTGAGCATCCCGGGCAGGTCGGCGTGCCCGGGCCGCGGCTGGGTGAGCACCTTGCTCGGGGCGCCGGGCTCGGGCGACATCTCCTCGGTCCACTTCGGCCACTCGGTGTTGGCGATCTCGATCGCCACGGGCGAGCCGAGCGTGCGGCCGTGGCGGATGCCGCCGAGCAGCGTGATCTCGTCGGCCTCGAAGCGCATGCGCGGGCCGCGCCCGTAGCCGAGGCGGCGCCGTGCCAGCTCGTTGGCGACGTCGGATGCCTCGACGGGCAGGCCGGCGGGCAGGCCCTCGACGATGACGACGAGGGCTTTCCCGTGGGATTCGCCGGCGGTCAGGAAGCGCAGCACGTCGCCACGCTACCGGACGCCCGAACGGCGATCGGTGGCCCGATCACGGCGGTGACCAGGGTCGGGTGAGCGTGTTGCTCAGGAATAGAAGGGGTTCTCGCCGCCGCCGTGGTCGGTCACGTCGAGGATCTTCGTGAGCTCGGGGACCTCTTCGAGCAGCGTCGTCTCGATCCCCTGGCGCAGCGTCATCTGCGACATGGCGCAACCCTGGCAACCGCCCGAGAGACGGAGGTACGCGGTGCCGTCCTCTTCGTTCAGCGCGACGAGATCGGCGCGCCCGCCGTGGCTGGCGATGGCGGGGTTGACCGACTGCTCGAGCACCGCGATCACCCGGAGTGCGAACGGGCTCGAGATGCCCTGGGCCAGCAGCTCGGTCGGCACGTTGGGTGCGACCTCTTCGGGCGCGGGGGAGTTCGGGTTGACGAGCACTAGTCCCCCGCCGTTGTCGTCGGACCACTCGAGGCGGGCGCCACGGAGCCGGTCGACGCTGCCGGCGGGGATGACGATTTCGAGCTCGTCCTGGGCGGTGCGCACGTCGCCCTCGTCGGCGTCGGAGGTCGCCTGGAAATAGAGGTCGTAGACGAACGAGCCCGCCTGCACGCCGCGCACCTCGAGCCAGAGGCCGAGGCTCGACGGGTCGGGCTCCTGCCCGATCGCCTCGGTCACCACCTTGTAGGCCTCGGGGGCGAGGGTCACGACGGGCGTGGTGGGCGTCGTGGCCTGGAGGTCCTCTGTGGTCGTTGCCATGCGGGGAGTCTACGGGCTGGTGACATGGTCCGGTCAGGCCGCCGCACGGGTGTTGCGGAAATCGTCCCGCTGATCTCCACAATGCAATTCCAGTGCGGCGATTCTCCTAAACATGCAATTTCAGTGCAATTGTCTCCCAAACGGGTGTACGGTCCGCACTCAGCAGCAACTACGGGAGGTCCGCACATGCGCCATTCCATCGGGCGATTCATCGTCGGTCTGGTACTCGTGACGGGAGTGGGCGCCGGGACAGGGCTCGCGGCAGCGCTCGTTACGCCGGGTATCGCAGGAGCGACCACGCCATTCACCGTGAACGACACCGGTGACTTCCCGTTGGCGTCCAGCGGCGGTACGACCTGCGTCTCCACGAACGCCGGCAGCTGCACGCTGCGCGCCGCGATCGAGGCCTCGAACAACCTGGATGCGCCGATGACGATCGACCTCCCCAACGGCACCTACACGCTCAACGACGCAACCTACGGCTCACTCGTCATCGACGACCTCTCGGGCGGTGTCGGACAGTTGGTCACCATCCAGGGCAACAACGCGAGCCTCGCCACCATCGAAGCGAGCGCGACCCAAGGCGCCGCGACCACCCGGGTCCTCAAGGTCGACCCCAATGCGGCAGCCGCCATATCGGGCGTGACCATCACCAACGGTGACTCCTCCAACTCAGGCGAGGTCGGCGGCGCCATCCTCAACTGCGCGACCTTGACGCTCACCGGTTCGGTCGTCTCCGACAGCCAGACGAACGACGGAGAGGGCGGCGGGATCTACACGGAGTCGGCGGCCAACACCACGCTGGTCGAGGACACGATCATCGGCAACTCGGGCTCCGCCGGTGGTGGGATCTACGCCGACGCCGGAACGATGAGCCTGAACGGTGTCGTCGTCAGTGCCAACACCGCCTCGGGAGACGGCGGCGGCATCTACACCGTCGGCACGGACCTGACCATGACGGACAGCACCGTCGGAGGGACCGGCAGCGGGCTGACGGCGACCAACGGCAACACCGCACAGGACGGTTCCGGAGGGGGTCTGGGCTTCTTCGGCGGCACCGTGACCCTGTCCGACAACGTGATCGGTGGGAGCGACACAGCGCAGGGGAACACGGCGGATAACGGCGACGGTGGCGGCGTGTACGACTCCGTCGAGGACCCGAGCTTCACCGGCGACACGATCAACGACAACACGGCGGATAACGGCGACGGTGGGGGCGTGTACGTGGCCAACGGCACCTCGACCTTCACCGACGAGACGATCGTGAACAACGTGGCCGTCTTCGACGACACCGAGGGGGGCGACGGTGGCGGCGTGTACATCGACAGTGGCACCACCACCTTCTCGGGCGGAAACATCTTGCAAAACACGTCTGAGGATGGCGACGACGGCGACGGTGGTGGAGGCGGCGTGTACATCAACGACGGCACCAACTCGTTCTCCGACGGGACGGTGGCGACCAACAGCGTGACGGACGGGGGCTACGTCGGCGGCGGCTTCGCCGTCGAGGGCGGGACGAACGCGTTCACGAATGAGACCATCGGTGGCCCGTTGTCAAGCGACGGGAACACCATCACGGAGGAGTCCGATCCCTTCGGCGCGGGCGGCGGCGTCTACATCGACGGTGGGACCAACACCTTCACCGGCGCGAACGTGGACTCCAACCAGGCCTACTACGGCGGCGGCTTCTACTACCAGGACGGGATCAACACGTTCTCCGGCGGCTCGATCGACTCCAACCAGGCCTACGACGGTGGCGGCGCCTACCTCGACAACGGGACCGAGACGTTCACCCAGGCGGACATCAGCTCGAACATGGCGTCCGAGGCCGGCGGAGGCCTCTTCATCTTCGTCGAAGACATCACCCAGCCGACCACCATCACGTCTTCGACCATCAGCCAGAACACGGCCGAGGGATCGTTTGGAGAGTCGCCGTTGCTCGGCGACGGCGGCGGGATCCTCGCTGAGAGCTGCGACGAGACCAACCAGATCAATCTGACCAATGACACCATCGCCGGCAACACGGCCAACACGGGGCTCGGCGGCGGCTACTACGGAACGGATGCCTGCATCGAAGTCGGGCCTGAACAGCCGGCAGCGAAGTCGGCTGCAACGTCGCACGTCACGCCGCACGTCGCAGCGGAGGCGGTCACAAACTTCCTCTTCGACACCATCAATGCCAACTCGTCCGCCGAAGGCGGCGGCAACGTGAACACGGACGACGATTCCACGCTGAACACGGCGCAGACGATCATCGCCGGCGGCGTGTCCGGTGGGATCGAGGGCGACAATTGCACGTTCATCGACGGCGGCACGCTCACGTCCCAGGGTTACAACCTGATCGACGACACGACGTGTGGGACGCCGGGGACGGGCGACATCATCGGCCAGAGCCCCCAGCTCGGGGCGCTCGGTGACAACGGCGGGCCGACCAACACCGAGTTGCCGGCGTCGACCAGCCCGGCCGTCGGCGGGGTGCCCGCCGCGGTGTGCACCGGCGACCGGGGTGACGACCGACCAGCGGGGCAACGCCCGGGGCGCTGGACTGAACGGGTCGTGCACGATCGGCTCGGTCGAGGTGTCGGTGGCGGCGCCCGTCGGTCAACCTCAACGGGTACCGCCTGGTGGCCAACGAGGGCGGGATCTTCGACTTCGGGCTGAACTTCCACGGCTCGCTGGCCAACAACCACCTCAACGCGCCGATCATCGGCATCGCCGAACTCGCCGGGCTACGACGGCTACCTGATGGCGGGCGGCGACGGTGGGGTCTTCGCGCTCGGGTGGGGCGAACTTCTACGGCTCGCTCGGGGGCCAGACGATCCCCTCGCCGATCTCGGCCATCGCGGCGCCACCGGCGGAGAACGGCTACTGGCTCGTCGCCCAGAACGGCAAGATCTACAACTTCGGCGCCGCGCCGGCGCTCCCGGCGGTGCAGGTGCCCTCGGGCGCGCACATCGTCGGCATGGCCTCGACCCAGGACGGTGGCGGGGGCTGGCTGACCGACAACCTGGGCGACGTCTACGCCGAAGGTGACGCCCTCTATGAGGGCGGCCTCGGCGGCGTGCACCTCAACGCCCCGATCGTGGGGATCGCGGCCGCGGCGTCGGGGCAGGGCTACGTGCTCGCCGCCTCCGACGGCGGCGTCTTCAACTACGGGACCCAGCACTTCTTCGGCTCGGTGCCCGGGTCGCTGGCGCCCGGCCAGAAGCTCAATGCGCCGATCGTCGGGATCGCGGTGACCCACTCGGGCAACGGCTACTGGCTGGCCGGTGCCGACGGCGGAGTCTTCAACTACGGCGACGCCCCGTTCTTGGGCTCGATCTTCACCGCCATCGGCAACCACCCGCTGAACGGGCCCGTCGTGGGGATCCAGCACCTCGGGGAGCTGCCGACCCCCTAAGGGTCAGCCGAAGGTCGCGCGATGACTCCGCGCGTCGTGAGAGTGCACGCTCAGCATGGTTTCGTGCCCGACCGAAGCTCAGGTTGGGCCAAGGTTCCGGCCGAGCGCGAATTTCCCAAGCAATCGAAGCCCACCCGCACTACCGTCAGCTGCATAGGGCAGTTGAGTCCACATACACGGGAGGTACGGGGCGGTGCTGAAAGTGCTCGGAAGGTTTGCCGGCGGACTCGCGATCGTGGCGGCAACGGCCGGTGCTGGAGCCGGGATGGCGCTGCTCCCTCTCGGGGAACACGTCGCCGGCGCAGCGCAGACGATCGTCGTGAACGACGCCGGCGACCCGACGTCGACGCCCGCCGACAACACGCAGTGCGTGCCCGGTGACGAGGGGCATTGCCGCATCCGCGACGCCCTGGCCGAAGCCTCTTCGCTCGGCGGTGACGTCACGATCCAGCTCCCCGGTCCTGATTCGAGTCAAACCACCTTCAACCCGGGCTCGGCGTACCTCGTCGATTCGAGCAACGGATATCTCGAAGTGCCCGACACCGGCGGGACCGTCACCCTCGACGGCTCGGCGGTGGGCCAAAGCGTTGACGTCATCGAAGCGGTCTGCCAGGCCTCGTGCGACGTCAGCACTCGTGTCATGAAGATCGACCCCGGTGCAATCGCCTCGATCACTGGCGTCACCATCGAGGATGGCAGCGGTGACAACGGAGGAGGCATCCTCGACTGCGGAGACTTGAACCTCTCGAACTCGACGGTCACGAACAACATGGCCGCCGAGACGGGCGGCGGCATCGACTTGTCGGCGGAGGGGTCCGCGACACTCACCGACGACACGGTGAGCGACAACACGGCGGGGGGAGAGGCTTTCGATGAAGGCGATTTCAACGAAGCGGGAGGCGGTATCGCAGTCGACAATTCCAGCGAGTCCGCAACCGAGAACCTCACGGTCGTCGGCTCGAACATCAACGACAACATGGCAACCAACGGCGACGGGGGCGGCATCGTCGCCTTCAACACGGACCAGGAAGAACAGGTCGTTGACTCAAACCTGACAGTGGACATCAGCAACTCGACCGTCTCGGGCAACGAGATTGGCGACACCGCCGACGTCGACGTCTATGGCGCCGGGCTCTCCGTCGAGGACGGCATCTGGACGGTGACGGGGACCACGATCAGCGACAACGGCCCCAACGACACGGACTACCTCTACGGCGGGGGTGTCGAGTTCTACGTGCCCGGCCTGAACGAAAACTTCCAAACCGACACCATTACCGGCAACAACGCCTATGACTCGGGCGGCATAGAGATCGATGGAGGCGACGTATCGATCACCGGCACCTCCGTCAGTGACAACACAGTGTTTGAGGCCTTCGCTGGGATCCTGGACGAGGAGTGGTACAACACGGACGACTCCTCGTCGATCACATCGAGCACCATCTCCGACAACTCGATGCCCGTGCCGTCGGGCGAGTCTGTGTTCTACGGTGACGGGGGCGGGATCACGTCCGATGGTTGCAACCCACTTGATCTGACGAATGACACGATCACGGGGAACTCGGCGAACTACGACGGTGGTGGCTACTTCGGCGCGTTTTGCGGGGACTTCGGCGGACCCGAGAAGGCCGCAGCGGTGAATTCTCGAGTTGCCCATGCCGAACAGGCGGGCGCAGAGAAGCCGCACCAGGAAGACGACGTCACCACGGCCTTCCTCTTCGACACGATCACCGACAACTCGACGGGCAACTCTGAGGGCGGCGGCAACATCCAACTCGGCGGCGACGAGATCCCCGACGGATCCATCATCTCGCTCGCGGAGACCATCGTGGCCGGCGGCATCGTCGACAGCTCACCGACGACCAACTGCGCCGTTCTCGACACCGGGGACGGAGCCACGATCACCTCCCTCGGCTACAACCTGATCGACGACACCACCTGTGGGACGGCGGGAACGGGCGACATCATCGGCCAGAGCCCCCAGCTCGGCGCGCTCGGCGCCAACGGCGGCCCGACGAACACCGAGTTGCCGGCGTCGACCAGCCCGGCCGTCGGCGGGGTGCCCGCCGCGGTGTGCACGGCGACCGGCGTGACGACCGACCAGCGGGGCAACGCACGGGGCGCCGGACTGAACGGGTCGTGCACGATCGGCGCGGTCGAGGTGTCGGTGGCGGCGCCCTCGGTCAACCTCAACGGCTACCGCCTGGTGGCCAACGAGGGCGGGATCTTCGACTTCGGGCTGAACTTCCACGGCTCGCTGGCCAACAACCACCTCAACGCGCCGATCATCGGCATCGCCAACTCGCCGGGCTACGACGGCTACCTGATGGCGGGCGGCGACGGTGGGGTCTTCGCCCTCGGTGGGGCGAACTTCTACGGCTCGCTCGGGGGCCAGACCATCCCCTCGCCGATCTCGGCCATCGCGGCACCACCGGCGGAGAACGGCTACTGGCTGGTCGCCCAGAACGGCAAGATCTACAACTTCGGCGCCGCGCCGGCGCTGCCGGCGGTGCAGGTGCCCTCGGGCGCGCACATCGTCGGCATGGCCTCGACCCAGGACGGTGGCGGGGGCTGGCTGACCGACAACCTGGGCGACGTCTACGCCGAAGGTGACGCCCTCTATGAGGGCGGCCTCGGCGGCGTGCACCTCAACGCCCCGATCGTGGGGATCGCGGCCGCGGCGTCGGGGCAGGGCTACGTGCTCGCCGCCTCCGACGGCGGCGTCTTCAACTACGGGACCCAGCACTTCTTCGGCTCGGTGCCCGGGTCGCTGGCGCCCGGCCAGAAGCTCAATGCGCCGATCGTCGGGATCGCGGTGACCCACTCGGGCAACGGCTACTGGCTGGCCGGTGCCGACGGCGGAGTCTTCAACTACGGCGACGCCCCGTTCTTGGGCTCGATCTTCACCGCCATCGGCAACCACCCGCTGAACGGGCCCGTCGTCGGGATCCAGCACCTCGGGGAGCTGCCGACCCCCTAGGGGTCAGCCGAGGGTCGCGCGATGACTCCGCGCGTCGTGAGAGTGCACGGCGCGCGGAGTCCTACCAAGTAACGTCCACGCCGTGGCCCGCACCCCGACCGACACGCACGAGTGGCTCAGCTTCGAGGACGAGGACGAAGAGAGGACCTGGGTCTTCGACGTCACGTTCCTGACGAGCAACTGGACCTGCATCTTCGGCAACGGATGCCAGGGGGTGCTGACCGGGCCCGCCCCCGAACTGGTGCAGGGATGCTGCAGCTACGGCGCCCACCTCGTCGACAAGAAGGACACCCGGCGGGTGCTGAAGGCCGCTGCGACGCTGACTCCCGAGGAGTGGCAGAACCACGGGGTGAAGAAGAACGTCATCCACACCAACAAGCACGGTGAGACCGTCACCCGGATCGTCGACGATGCGTGCATCTTCCTGAACAAGCCGGACTTCGCCGGCGGGGTCGGCTGCGCCTTCCATGTCGCCGCGGCCCGGCGAGGCGTGAACTTCATGACGCTCAAGCCCGAGGTCTGCTGGCAGCTCCCGCTCCGCCGCGAGGACCACGTCGACGACGACGAGGGTCACGTCACGTCGGTGGTCCGCCAGTGGGACCGGCGCCACTGGGGCAAGGGCGGCCGCGAATTCCACTGGTGGTGCACCGAGTCGCCCGAGGCGTTCGTCGGGACGAAGCCGGTCTACCGCGAGATGCAGTCCGAGCTGACCGAGATGGTCGGGGCCAAGATCTACGACCGCTTCGTCGCCCTGGTGCGCGAGCGCGAGCGCCTTCGCTCGAACGCCGTACCGCTCCCCCACCCCGCCGTGCGCAAGCGCAGCTCGCGCAAGAGCGCTACAGCGAAAGCGTCTTCGGAGGCGTCGGCCTGACGCTCACTCGGCCCGGCGAGGACCCGCCGGGGACCGGTCAGTCGTTCAGCGGGTCGTCGTCCGCGTGTGAGGTGGTCGTGGGCATGGAACCGAGGATGCGGTCGTAGCTGTCCTCTTCCGCCAGACACCAAGAAGCGTGCACGTCGTCAGGCTCGGCCCCACACTCAGGGCACCGTCCCGCCGTTTCCGTCGAAGATCGCTTCAGACTGCGCGCTTCCTCGAAGCGCCGATGGCGTCCCTTTTTCACGAGAACTCCTTGTCACACCCGGTCCGCACCTTGGCGTTCCGCCCCCACGGCCAGACCGCACGGGCGCGTTCGGCCGCTGGACCATTGTAGTGGCTGCGCCCACGGCAAAGGCCGGAGACCAGGTCAGCAAGTGAATTTGTGACGGAGGGACACGCCGGTGTCAGCGCCGAAATCCGGCGCTCCTCGGGTGTCCCGCGCCACCCGAGCCTCTACGCTGACCGCGGTGCCCGCTTTCGACCCCCAGGAGATGGTGGCCCGGTTCCGCCAGCGGGCCGAGGCCGTCCGCACGCGCGGGATGCCGCCGATCGAAGGCCCCGAACGCCAGCGCTTCCGCCAGCAGGCCCAGCAAGACTTCGCGGACTTCGCCATGATCGGCGACGCCGAGGCCGAGTTGGTCGACGGGATCTTGACGCTGCGCATCGACCTGCGACCGAAGGACCCACCCCGGAGGGTGAGGGCCAGAGCTGAACCGCCCGGCGGTGTCAGCCGCCGTAGTGCATCCGGGTGTCCTCCATCCGCAGGACTTCGGACGGTTCGCCCCCGACGTCGGTGACCTCGCCGACGCACAGCGTGTGGCTCCCCAGTTCCTCGGCGCTCCGGAGGGCGCAGGCCAAGAACCCGGCTGCCGACGTGAGCACGGGGAGGCGACCCAGCCCGACCTCCGTGACGGGGTGCCCCGACATCGCGAGGACCACGCCGTCAAGCGAGCGCTCGACGTCGACGACGGGCTTGACGAAGCGGCGGACCACGTCGCGCTCGGCGCGCTCGAGAAGCGAGACGGTGAAGGCGCCTCCGGCGCGGACGAGGCGCAGCGTCACGGACTCGCTCTCGAGAGCGACGGCCACGAGCTTGGGCTCGATGCAGACCTGCACCACCAGGTTGGCCGTCATCAGGTTGATCTCGTCGCCGTCCCGGCTGCCGATCAGGTAGAGGCCGGTGGGCATGGCCCACAGCACGCGGCGGCGGTGGCGATCGAGCTCCTCGTCCGTCGTCATCAGAAGATGCCTCCCGTATTGCCAGAATTGCCGGCGGTCGTCGTCGTGACCGGCACCTGGCCGTCGATGGTCCGGATGCGCTGGAGCACCTCGTTGTACAGCGCCTCAGCCTTGATGGCGTTGCGTTGGGACTCGGCGAGGAGCTGTTTGCTGGACGCGGCGTTGTAGCACTCGTTCCCCGCGGTGCCCTCGAGCCCATAGGCCTTGTACAGGAGGTCGGTCACGTCAGGGTCGGGCGAGGGCAGCTCCGTGTTCGCGATCTCGGCGTCCGTGACCAGCGTGCCACAGGCGGCGTGCAGCGCCCCGCTGCCGTTGGCGGCGACCTTCGGGATGCGGGCGTTGTCGGCCATCAGCGTGCCGATGTCCGATCCGAAGCTCGTGCCGCTCACCCACACCGACATGCGATGGGCCGGTGAGCCTTCCTGGTCCTCCCCCGCGCACGACGTGAGCGTCGCGGCCGCGGCCAGGGACACGGCGAGGGCCGCGACGAGGAGGCGGGGCCTCACGCGGTCTGGAGGATGTGGACGTCGCGGCGCCCCTTGCGCAGGACCACGTAGCGGTCGTGCAGGAGGTCGTCCGCGCCGAGTACCCGCGCTGCGTCGGTCTGGCGCACGTTGTTCACGTAGGCACCGCCGCCGTCGATCGTGCTGCGCGCCCGGGACTTGGACGGCTCCAGCCCCGTGCGGACGAGCGCGTCGACCAGGGTGAGGCCGCCGTCGAGCAGCTCGGCCCGCGGCACCGTCGTGGTCGGCGCGTCGGCCGTCACCGCGAGGAGCATCTCCTCGCTCAGGCCGGCGATCTCCTCGCTGAACAGCGCGGCCGAGGCCTCCTCGCTCTTCTCCACCTCGGCCTCGCCGTGGACCAGGGCGACGACGGCCCGAGCCAGCGCCTTCTGGGCCGCCCGCTGCTGGGGACGCTCGGCCGTCTCGGTGTCGAGGTGGCGGATCTCGTCGTGGCTGAGGAAGGTGAGGAAGCGCAGCAGCTCGCCGACCTGCTCGTCCGCCGTGTTCACGAAGAACTGGTACATGGCGAAGGGGCTGGTGCGTCGCGGATCGAGCCAGACCGTGCCCGTCTCGGTCTTGCCGTACTTCGTGCCGTCGGGCTTGACGATGAGCGGCGTCGTGAAGCCCCACACCTCGTCGCCGGTCACCTTGCGGATCAGCTCGATGCCCATCGTGATGTTGCCCCACTGGTCGCTCCCGCCGAACTGCACGTCGCAGCCGTGGTCGACGTGCAGGCGGAGGAAGTCGTAGGCCTGGAGCAGCATGTAGCTGAACTCGGTGTAGGAGATCCCCTGGTCGGGCCGCTCGAAGCGGCTGCGCACCGACTCCTTGGCCACCATCTGGTTGACCGTGAAGTGCTTGCCGACGTCGCGCAGGAACTCGATCGTCGAGATCGACCCGAGCCAGTCGGCGTTGTTGAGCAGGAGGGCCCGGTCGAGGTCGAGGAACTGCGCCAGCTGGGGCCGGATGCCCTCGAGGTAGCGGTCGATCGTCTCGCGGGTGAGCAGCTGGCGCTCGTCCTCCTTGCCGCCGGGGTCGCCGATCATGCCGGTTCCGCCGCCCGCCAGCGAGATGGGCCGGTGCCCGGCCTCTTGGAAGCGCCGGAGCGTGCAGAGCTGGAGCAGGCTGCCCACGTGGAGGCTGTCGGCACTCGGGTCGAAGCCCGCGTAGACGGTCAGGCCGGGCTCGTCGAGGCGCTTGGGCAACTCCGGATCGGTGATCTGGTGGATCAGGCCGCGAAAGGCGAGGTCCTCCGACAGCGTGGGCATCCATCGACTCTGCCATACGCCGGTAGGTTCTCCGGGCGCATGGCCAGGCACGGAGGCACCCCGATCGTCACGGGTCGGGGGTTGATCGGTCTGTGGGCGGGGAATGCTCACGACATCGTCGTGGTGATCGAGCTGTGGTAATCGGAATCGAACAGGCGTCGCTGCCCATGGAGGGCTCGCTGCCGCCCGACCTGCAGGGCACCCTGTTCCGTATCGGGCCCCGGTCCCCGTGGGCGCTCGGATCGGGTGCGCTGGCGGGAGCGGCAGACGGCCACGGGCCGGCCGGGCCCGACGACGGCGAGGAGGCGGGCGAGCCCGATGGCGCCGGCGGTCCGCCCATCGGCGCCATCCACGCCGTCGAGTTCCGCGACGGGCAGGCCGTCTCGTACCGCTGGATCGAGTCCGACGCCGACGCCGACGTCTTCTGGCACGCCGGGTCGGTGCTGGCGCTGCACGAGACGGGACTGCCCTCGCAGTACTCGCGGTTCCTCGAGCCACAGGAGTTCTCGGGCGGGCTGTCCGTGCCGATCGCGTCGCACGTCCACCGCGTCGCCGCCGACGAGAGCCGCGTGCTCTTCTCGGTCGACGACCGGGGCGCGGGCGACGAAGCGGATCTCTCCGACGGGGCGCCCGAAGGCGTCTGGCTGCGCCTCGGCGAATGGGACGCCAGCGGCGGCCTCCGCGGCGCCCAGGCCGTCCAGCTCGAACGCGCCACGTGGCAGCACGACGTCGCCGTCACGTCGGGGCACGTGGTGTTCATCGAGTCACCGACGACGCGTCTCGGCGAACCCGACGCACCGGGTCCCGCCGTGCCCTTCACGTGGGTGCCGGGAGCCGAGGGCTGGGTCGGCGTCGTCCCGCGGGGCGGCGACGGCACCGGGGTGCGGTGGTTCCGCGCTCGACCCGTGCCTCGTCACCCACGTGCTCGGCGGGTGGGAGGACGAGGCGTCGGGTGAGATCGTCCTCTACGTCTGTCGCTACGACGCGCTCGAGGCGGGCCGCCCCTTCGACCCGGCGCAATCGGTCGTCGGCCCCCGGGGCGTCGGCCTCACGTCGATCGGAGGCGGCCTCGCCGTCCTCGAGCGTTGGCGCGTGATCGGGCGATCGGCTCGAGCGCGCGCAGATCGACGACCGGTCGGTGGAGTATCCGCGCCTCGACGCCCTGCTCGAGGGTGCGGCGTTCCGCTACGGCTACAGCGTCGAGCTCGAGTGGGCAGGACGTGAGCACCCCGGCCGACGCGTGGCGCGGCGCCGGCCTGGAGCGCCACACGGTCCTCGAGCGGAGCTGCGTGCCCGTTCGGCCTCCTGAAGTTCGACCTGGTCCGCGAGGACGAGTCGTGGCGTGGCATCCAGGGGCCGGGCGCCGTCCGAGTGAACCGCTCTTCGTGCGGGCGGCCGACGGGCGGCGCGGACGACGAGGGCTGGCTGCTCAGCGTCGTCGACGACGTCAACCGCGGGACGAGCGACATCTACGTCCTCGACGCCTCCTCGATGGGGCGCCACGGCCCCGAGGCGATCATCCACCTGCCCGTCCGCCTGCCGCTGCGCAGCCACGGGGAATGGGTGCCGGCCGATCGGTACCGCTGACGTCGGCGTCGCACACGGCGCTCGGGCCGCGACCGTTCTCTCGCCGACATGACACCTTCGACCATGCGAGAGGGCCCACGGCCCGACTCTGTCTCCCGGCGGACCGACCAGCTGGTGGCCAGCGTGATCCAGCACCACCGGGCGATCTCGGCCCACCACAGCCAGCTGCTGGCGGCCGTCGTCGAACTCGACCGCCGCAAGGCGTGGCGCGTCGACGGCGCCACGTCCATGGTCGCCTGGCTGGTGCAGCAGTGCGGCGTGGCCGCCGCGACCGCCCGCGAGTGGGTCACCGCGGCCGCGAAGCTGAAGGAGCTCCCGAAGATCTCCGATGCGCTCTCACAGGGGAAGCTCTCCTTCGACCAGGTCAAGCCGCTCGTCGAGGTGGCCAAGCCCGAGACCGACGCCAAGCTCGCCGAGCAGGCGACCCACTGGTCGGCCAAGCAGGTCCGCGAGCTCGCGATCGCCACGCGCCAACAGTCCGACGGGCAGGCGACGGGCTCGTACGCCGCGCCGCTTCCTCCGCTTCGACGACCGCCGGCGGATGCTGACCGGTTATCCTGCCCGGCGGATCAGTACGCCGTCGTGAAGGGCTCGCTGGTGGCCCGGGCCAGCCGGCTGGTGAAAGACCGCACACCCTTCGACCAGCGGATGGCCGAGGCCTTGGTCGCGCGTCTGCAAGCGGGACGGCGACGGCAAGGCGGCGGCGGCGGACGAGCCACCCCGGGCGGGCGGCATGCGGCGGAACCGGCCCACCGTGGTGGTGCACGCCGACCTGAGCTTCCTGGCCGGGGGCGAGGGCGGCGGCGAGCTCGACGTCCTCGGGCCCGTGTCGCGGGAGATGGCACGCCGGCTCGCCTGCGACGCCAAGGTCCTCGTCTCGGCCGACGGCGCAGATGGACAGAGCCTGAACCTCGGCCGGGCCCGGCGCGACCCGTCCGATGCGCAACGCATCGAGATCCGCCGGCGCGACAAGGGCTGCCGCTTCCCCGGCTGCACCCACACCGAGTTCACCGACGTGCACCACGTCCTGCACTGGACGAACGGCGGCGCCACGGACCTGGACAACCTCGTCGAGCTGTGCGACCAGCACCACCGCTTCGTGCACGAGATGGGATGGCGCATCTCGGGCGACGCCAACGTGGAGCTGAGCTTCAAGAGCCCCACGGGGCGCATGACGACGTCGACGCCGTCGCCGGCGTTCAGGGGCGCAGCGCGAGACGGACCGCCTGATTGAGCGCGTCGTGCACGGCGACGTTCTCGGCCCGCGACGGGACGCGGACCCGCACGAGCGCCGGGTGACCCGGAGCCGAGGCGAGCGCCGACTCCAGCTCTGACAACTTCGAGACCTCCATGACCGGGAGGCCGAACCCGCGCGCGACCGCGCCCACGTCGCTCGTGGGCGGCGTCCCGAAGAGCGCCTCGAAGACCTCCGGAGCCAACGTCGTCGCCTGCGGGAGGAACGAGAAGATGCCGCCCCCGCCGTTGTCGACCACGACGAACGTGCAGGGAACGTCGGGCACGTTGACGAGCCCCGAGACGTCGTGCAGGAACGCCAGGTCTCCCAGCAGGGCCAGGGTGCGCGGTGCCGTGCCCGAGGCCGCAACGCCGAGCGCGGTCGAGACCACGCCGTCGATCCCATTGGCCCCGCGGTTGGCCAACACGACGGGCGGCGCCGGCAGCGGGGGCGCGTACCACTCGAGATCGCGGATGGGCATGGAGGCCGAGACGAACACCGAGGCGCCGACCGCGGCGGCATGGCGGCACAAGAGCCCGGGCCACCTGCGGCTCGTTCAACTCGGTGCCGAGCGTCTCGTCGATGGCCCGTTGCGCACGCTCGTCCATGGAACGCCACGCGGGGAGCCAGTCGGGGTCGGCGGGAGGCGGCTCTGCGGCGGCGGCCGCCTCCAGCCACGCGTCCGGATCCGCATGCACGAAGTCCGTCGCCACGCGCCACGGGTCGGGCCGGTGCCGCCACGGGTCGATCACCACGATCCTCGCACCCGCCGCCGCCGCCTCCACCACGTACTCGCCCAGCGCCTTGGAGAGCCAGGGCGCCCCCAGGAGGACGATGGTCTCGGGCAGGGCCGGGTGCGTGCGCACAATGGCATCGGCGGCGCCGATGGTGCCCTCGACGCGGCACCCCGACAACGGGTCGGCGAGGACGGGCCAGCCTCGGCGCTCCGCGAACGCGACCAGCGGGATCGGATCGACGGACCCGTACGACGGGCCCCCGACGACGACGAGGCCTCGGGGGTGCAGCGTGTCGATGGCGTCGGCGACCACTCCAGGGCCCCCCGCCGCAATGACCTCCTTGGCCCGGGGCGCCGGCAATTCGTCCGGCTGACCGGTCAGCGGCTCGCGGAAGGCGAGATTGAGGTGGACGGGCCCGGGTCCCCTGGCGCCGAAGCGGGACTCGACGAACGCGCGCACGGCGAGTGGTCGCCAGGTCGCCTCCTGCCCTGCAACCGGCACCCCGGGGTCGGAGCGCCAACGCACCTCGGCCGCGAAGAGCGCGTCCTGCTCGATGGTCTGCGAGGCGCCCGTGTGGTGGAGCTCGGGCGGCCGGTCCGCCGTGCAGACGAGCAGGGCAACGCGTGCGTGGTCCGCCTCAGCGACGGCCGCGTGCAGTTCGGCCGCGGCGGTGCCACTGGTGACGCAGATGACGACGGGCCGCTGCGTCGCCTTCGCCAGGCCCACGGCGAAGAACGCGGCGCTGCGCTCGTCGAGCCGGACGTGGATCCGCATCCGCTGGGCCAGGGGCAACGCCAGCGGCGTCGAGCGTGACCCGGGACAGACGACGGCGTCGGCGACGCCCAGCCGGCACCACTCGTCGACCAGGGTGGCGCAGAAGGTGGCCTGTACGCTCACGCGGCGTGGGCCTCAACGTCGAACTGCGGGGCTCGGGGCCGCCGCTCGTCCTGTTGCACGGCTTCACCCAGACGGGTCGGCTCTGGGGGCGCTTCGGCGAGCGCCTGGCCGGCTCCCACATGCTCGTCGCGGTGGACCTGCCCGGTCACGCCGGATCGGATGCCGTCCGCGCCGACCTGCCGGCGACCGCCGGCCTCGTGGCCGAGGCGGTCCGTGACGCCGTCGACGACGCACGGTGCGCCCTGCTCGGGTACTCGCTGGGGGCACGGGTCGCCCTCCACATGCTCACGAAGCCAGACCCTGGCGTGGTGGTGAGCCGCGCCGTCCTCATCGGCGCGACCGGGGGGATCGAGGACCCCGACGTGCGGGCGCAGAGGCGGCGGTCCGACGAGGCGCTGGCCGACGACCTCGAGACCACCGGGGACGTCGGAGCGCTTCCTCGACTCGTGGCTGCGGGGGCCGCTCTTCGAGCGGCTGGGTGACGAGGCGGAACGCGCGGAGCGCCTGCGCAACAGCGCGGCGGGGCTGGCGTCGAGCCTGCGCCTCTGTGGCGCCGGCACCCAGGAGCCGCTGTGGGACGCGCTGGCGACACTCCCCGCCCCGGTCCTGGCGCTGGCGGGGACGGACGACATTCGCTTCGCCGCCCACGCGATACGCATCGCAGCGCTCGCTCCGCTGGGCGTGGCGTCGTTGATCCCGGCCGGCGGCCACGCCGTGCACCTGGCCCAACCGGATCACGCAGGACGGGTCGTGGAGCACTGGCTGGGCGCCGCCGGCCCGACGGAGGCCGGCTGAGCCCTCACACCAACAGCCCGATGGTCAGGAGGATGCCGACGGCGAGCTGGAGGCGCGCCGTCTCGGCCAGCATCGGCAGGAGGCGTCGCCCCTCGCGGTCGCTCAGCGCGAGGCGGACCGGTCCGACCGCCAGCGGCGTGGCGAGGAGCGCCAGGAGCGCCCAGGACCGATACCCGTAGAGCACGCCGATCGAGAGGGCTACGGCCATCAGCGTGTAGCAGTACAACAGGCCGGCGCGACGCCGGCCGAGCCTCACGGCCAGCGTCCGCTTGCCCGACTCGGTGTCGGTGCCGATGTCGCGCAGGTTGTTGGCCTGGAGGAGGGCGGCGGCGAGCAGCCCGACGGGCACGCCGGCCCAGAGAGCGAAGCCCCAGTCGAACGGCGTGGAGAAGAGCGTGCCCTGGAAGACCCAGAGGAAGGGTGCGTGCTGGACGTAGGCGGAGCCCGCGGTCGCGACCAGTCCGAAGAACACGAAGACGAACAGCTCGCCGAACCCGTAGTAGCCGTACGGCTTGGGCCCACCCGTATAGGCCCACCCGGCGACGAAGCAGACGGCTCCCAGTGGGACGAGCCACCACGTCACCCGGGCGGCCAGGATCAGGCCCGCGATTCCTGCGACCCCGAAAGCGGCGGCGGCGGCGAGCTTGACCTGGCGGACCGTCGCCAAGCCGCCCGCGACGAGGCGGAGCGGACCGACCCTGCTCTCGTCGGTCCCGCGCTCACCGTCGGCGTAGTCGTTGACGTAGTTCGTGCCGATCTGGATGGCGAGCGCCACGACGAGCGCCAGCAGCGCATTGGGCCAGGAGAGCTGGTGGTCGAGCGAAAGGTGGCACGAGACGGTGTGACACGTCGCCGAGGGGCCGTACACCAGCCGGCCGCTGTAGAGGTACCCGACGGCCGTGCCCACGGCGACCGGCACGATGGCGGCGGGGAGCGTGCGCGGCCGCGCGCCCGCGACCCAGACCTTGAGCGGAGGGCTCACGAAACGGGAACGGCGATGCCTGGGGTCTGCACGGCGCCCTACGCTACTGGCCGGTGCCAGAGCTCGTCGCCCTCGATCTCCCTGGTGGGATGGGGTTTGTCGACGCGCTCCGGGCCGTCTGGGACACGGGCGACGCCGTCGCGCCGCTCGACCCACGCCTGCCGCCCGCGGCCCGCCGGAGCATGCTCGAGGCCCTGCGCCCGACCCGGATCGTCGGCAGCGACGGTGAGCAGCACGCGCTCGACGACGGGCTGCCTGTGCAAGACGGCGACGCGCTCGTCGTGACGACCTCGGGGACGTCCGGTCAGCCCAAGGGCGTGGTGCTGACGCACGACGCCGTGGCCTCGTCGGCCCGGGCGACCTCGGAGCGCCTGGGCGTCGACGCCGGACGGCATTCGTGGCTGGCCTGCCTCCCCCTCGCCCACATCGGCGGGCTCGCGGTCGTCACGCGTGCCCTCGTCACCGGTACGCCCCTCGTCGTCATGCCCGGCTTCGAGGCCGAAGCGGTGGAGGCGGCGGGCAAGTCCGGGCGCGCGACCCACGTCTCGCTGGTCGCCACCGCGTTGCGCCGCATCGACGCTTCCGTGTTCGCGTGTGTCCTGCTGGGCGGGAGCAAGGCGCCCGACGTGCTGCCGCCCAACGTCGTCGCCACCTACGGCATGACCGAAACGGGGTCCGGCGTCGTCTACGACGGGTGGCCGCTCGAGGGGGTCGGGGTCGCGTTGCGGCACGAGGACGGGTCGTTCTCCGTCCGTGCATCGGATCGCTCGGCCTCGCCGGAGGGCGAGATCCTCGTCCGGGCGCCCATGCTGTTCCGCTGCTATCGCGACGGCTCGGACGGACGGGTGGCGGGCCCCGGCGGGGACGCGTCCTGGTTCGCCACCGGGGATGCCGGGCACTGGGACGTCGACGGGAGACTTGTGGTCTCGGGCCGCCTCGAGGACGTCATCACCACCGGCGCGGAGAAGGTGTGGCCCGACCTCGTCGAGCGCGTGCTGAGCGAGCACCCCGACGTCGCCGAGGTGGCGGTGTGGAAACGGTCGGACCCCGAGTGGGGCGAGCGCGTGGTGGCGTGGATCGTCCCGGCCGACGACGCACCGTCACTGGACGAGCTGCGCCGGGTGGTGGCCGACACCATCGCGCCGTGGGCCGCCCCCAAGGAGCTTGTGATCGTCGACGACCTGCCGCGCACCGCTTCGGGCAAGGTGCGCCGACGCGCGTTGTCCTGAGCTCTCCGGAGGGCGGCTGCTCATCCGTTCCCGCGCCGCCGCGCGTTCAGGCGTTCCAGCTTCTCGGGGTTGCTGACGACACGGACCCCGACGATCTTGCCTTCGAGGATGTCGAGCACCAACGCGGACACGATCCGGTCGGCGTCGACGAACACCGTCGCCGGCTGCCCGTTGAGGACGACCGCTTGCGGCGCACCCTCGACCTTCTTCGCCACGTGGAGCAAGAAGCGGGAGGCGCGGAAGGGGCCGACCACCGGGCGCATCGCGGCCCGGACCCTGCCGCCACCGTCGGTCCAGACCACGACGTCCTGCGACAGCATGGACAGGAGTCCCGAGAGGTCACCCGTGGCGCACGCCACCAGGAAGCGGTCGGTGAGCTCGCGGCCGTGTTCCAGGTCGGCGTCGAAGCGTTGCCGCCGCTCTTCGACGTGCCGGCGGGCCCGAGCGCCGAGCTGGCGGCACGCGGCCGGGCTGCGGCCGAGCGAACGAGCGACCTCTTCGAACGAATATCCGAAGATGTCGTGGAGGAGATACGTCGCACGCTCGAGCGGGCTCAGCTCCTCGAGGAGCACGAGGAACGCCAGCGACAAGCTGTCGGCGTGCTCGACCGCGGCGACGTCGTCGTCGACCACGGGCTCGGGCAGCCAGGGGCCGGCGTACGTCTCACGCCGTGCCCGGGCCGAGTCGATCTGGTCGAGGCAGAGCCGCGTGACGATGGTGACCAGGTAGGCCCGCACGGACTCGACCGGCCCCTCGCCGCGTCGCAGCCACCTGATGGAGGCCTCTTGCACGACGTCCTCCGCGTCCGTCGCGCTCCCGAGCATGCGGTAGGCGATGCCGAAGAGCAGCGATCGCCACTCCTCGAAGGTCGCCGTCTCGGCGTCAAGATCACGCAATGGCTTCGCGACGGGCGTCACTCGGCGACCCCACGGCGTGCATGGGGACCTCGCAGGACTCCGAGAAGCCCTGGCTGCGCAGGCCCAACCCGGCGTTGAACCGGGAGCGGAAGTTCTCGAGGGCGACCCAGGCGGCGAGCTCGACGAACTCCGCGTCGCTCAGTTGCGATCGGACGCGGGATGCGATGTCGTCGGTGACCTCGGCCGGGCAGCCCGTGGCGACCTCGGCGTACTCGAGCACGACACGCTCGCGCTCGTCGAAGAGGTCGCTGGAGCGCCAGCTGCCGACCGCCCGCACCTTGGCCGGGTCGATGCCGTCGTGCATGCCCTCGTAGTAGCCGTAGTCCGTGCACCACGAGCACCCGATACGCGTGCTCGTGACCTGGATGGCCAGCCAGCGCAACGTCGGGTCCAGCTTCCTCCAGCCGAGCTGCACCGCCGTCTCCAACCCACCCATCGCGACCAGGACCCCGGCATGATGGGACGCCGCCGCCGTGGGCTCGACCATCCGGCCGAAACGACGACGGGTGTAGACGCGGGCGAGTCGGGCGACGACGCCGCCACCCTCGGTCTGCAGCGGGACATGGGCCATCGGATCCATCCTTTTGTCTCGAGGTTCATGCCCAAAGACGGACCAGGCGCCCCGAGTGTGACATTGGGCGTGACGGCCGAGACCGGGGAAGGTCAGCCGACCACCGCCCGAAGGCTGGGACGTCGTCCCGGCGTCGCACCGCCGTCTTGGCCAACCTGCACCCACGTATCGGCAACATGGGACAGTCTTCAGAATCGAGCTATCGGCCGAACGGTTTCGCGCGTGCGACCAATCCCCGCAGACGCTCACCCACACCGTTCGCCAAACGCACCGAGTCTCCTCGGAGACCGGACTGTGCCGCCCGGGGCGTGACCTCTCTGGGAAGCATGTCCAGGGGACTGGTCTTCGCGCAGATGAATGCAACACGGTGGCGACTGAGAAACCCCTTTACCGAAGGCTTGTTGTTCATATTCAGCGCGAGCGGCACCGTCTTGTAACCGAAGTGTCCAGCGAGGTCGATGACGGCCTGCCGGGTTGGGATCAAGAGGAGCTCTCGGTCGACTGCATTTCGGGGATCGTCCAAATCTTCGTGCCGGACCTCGAACACGCTGCCTGGGGCGAGGGAAACGGCGGTATCGATAACGATGATTTCCGCCCCTACTCCGCTCATTGTCTCGAACAGCTCGACCGGCTTCGAGATGTGGTACATCAGGCCCAGGCACAGCACGATGTCGAAGCCCGTCCCGAAGGGATACCCGAAGATGTCACCGGTCTCGAATCGGTACCGCTCGGGGTCCACTCCCTTCGCCTCGAAGACGAGGTTCGCCTGGTCCACGTGCATCTGCCGCCCGTCGACCCCAAAAACGAAGTCCGCACCGGCCTCGACGGCCTTCAGTGACCAGAATCCTGAGTTACACCCCAGGTCCAGGATTCGGTGTCCCCGGAGGGACCCGCCGGTCACCTGGAGAAGGCGGTCAAAAAAGTATCTGGCGCGTTGTTCGTGGCGATCGATCCGGTCTTCATCCCAGATGGGAGTGCTGACTCCTCCGTCAAAATCGAACCTGTAGTGCCAGCGTCCGAGGCCGTTGATTCTCGATTCAAGCTCCACGGAGTCCATCGGGCCCGGAGCCTGGCACGCGGCCGGATTGAGCGTCAACGCCGCTTCACACGGAGTTCACCGGACCGCCCGACGTGCCGTTTGAGGTGGATTGGCGAGCAACCAATCCCTTTGTAGGTCAGAGGGTCGCCCGGTCCTCAGCCCACGCCGCCCGACGGCGTAATCGTCGTTCCACCGTCGACCACCAATATCTGCCCGGTGATCCACGATGCAGCGTCGGATGCCAGAAAGAGGGCGGCGGTCGCAATGTCGTCAGGCAGCCCCAAGCGGCGCAGCGGGATCTGCGCGGCGATCCGGCTCTCCCCTTCCCCTTCCCAGAGCGCGGACGCAAGTTTCGTCTTCACCAAGCCGGGTGCGAGTGCATTTACCCGGATCTCGGGAGCAAGCTCATACGCCAGCTGCCGTGATGTGGATAGGACCGCCGCCTTCGTCACGTTGTACCACCCGATGCCCGGTTCGACCCCGAGGCCTCCGATCGACGCCATGTTGATCACCGAGCCGCGGAGACCCGCCTTCACGGCGGCGGCCGTCCAGACGAGCACCGACAGCTGGTTGACCTCGAACGTCTTCTGGGCGCGTACGACGTCGATGTCGATCATCGGACCGAAGTAGGGGTTCGTCCCTGCGTTGTTCACGAGGATGTCGATGCCGCCGAATCGGGCCACGGTGTCGGCGACGCAGGATGTGGCGTCCTCGGGGTGGCCGACATGGGAGCTGCGCCAGGCCACGCGCTCGACGTCCACGCCGTCCGCGACCAGCCCGGCGACCGCCTGCTCCAGGTCGTCGGCCTTGCGCGACGTGAGCATGACGTTCGCCCCGGCCTCGGCGAACCGAGCCGCCACCGCCAATCCGATGCCGCGGCTGGCGCCGGTCACGAGCGCGGTCCTTCCGTTCAGTTCGAGCTCCATCCCACGAGCCTTGCACGGACCCGTGTTGCGCAGCCCGACCAATCCCTCCGACGCGCCCTCGCCCTAGCATCACTCTGGTGAACCACCTGGCCGACGAGACGAGCCCGTATCTCCGCCAGCACGCCGAGAACCCGGTGGAGTGGTTCCCATGGGGTGACGAGGCCATGCGCCGGGCCCGAGAGGAGGACAAGCCGATCTTCCTCTCGATCGGCTACGCCTCGTGCCACTGGTGCCACGTGATGGCCCACGAGAGCTTCGAGGACCCGACCACGGCGGCCGATCTCGCCCGTTGGTTCATCTCCGTCAAGGTCGACCGCGAAGAGCGCCCTGACATCGACGCGGTCTACATGGCCGCCACCCAAGCGCTCACCGGGTCGGGTGGCTGGCCGATGTCGGTCTTCTGCACGCCCGACGGGCGGCCGTTCTACGCCGGCACCTACTTCCCTCCGGAGGAGCGCCACGGCATGCCGGCCTTCCGCCGCGTCGTGGAGGCGCTGGGGCAGGCCTGGCAGACCGACCGCGAACAGGTGCTCGCCCAGGCGGACGCGTTGGTCGCCGCCGTCGAGCGGGAGCTCCGCCTGGCCGAAGCGCTCAGCGCCGAGGACGGTGCGGCCGCTGCGAACGAGCCGGCGGCGCCCGGAGCGACCGGCGCCACTCCTCTCGGAGGAGCTGCGACCCGTCCGCGACTTCGACGCGGCCGCCGCCATCGCGGCGGTCGTCGACGGGCTGCGCGCCGGCTTCGACCCCGAGTGGGGAGGCTTCGGGCCGGCGCCCAAATTCCCCAGACCCACGCTCGTCGAACTGTGCCTGCGTCAGGCCCGCGTCCACCAGCCCGATGCGGACCTGGCGCGCCGCATGGGGGTCGGCACGCTCGACGCCATGGCGGCCGGTGGGATCTACGACCACATCGTCGGCGGGTTCTGCCGCTACTCGACCGACGCCCGCTGGCTGGTCCCCCACTTCGAGAAGATGCTCACCGACCAGGCGCTGCTGGCCCGCGCCTACCTGCACGCCTGGCAGGACGGTGGGCGCAGCGACTACATGGGCGTCGTCACGGAGACGCTGGACTGGGTCCTGCGTGACCTCTCGACCCCCGAAGGTGCGCTCTACTCGTCCTTCGACGCCGACGCCGGCGGGGTCGAAGGCGGCCACGCGACCTTCACGCCCGACGAACTGAGGGAGATCCTTCCGCCCGAGCTGGTCGAGCCGGCCGCGGATTGGTACGGCATCACCGAAACCGGGAACTGGGAAGGCCGTTCCATTCCGGTCCGCCCGGTCGGGGCGCCCCTGACGCCGGCCGCCCGAGATCGAAGAGGCCCGCGCCCTCCTCGCCGCCGCCCGCGCCCTCCGAGTCCAGCCGGCGCGCGACGAGAAGGTCCTGACCGAGTGGAACGCCATGGCCGTCGCCACGCTGGCCGAGGTCGCCTCCGCCACCGGGCACACCGAGTACGGGCGTCGCGCCGAGGAGATCGGCACCTTCCTCTGGGACGTCCATGTACGTCGACGGCCGCCTGATGCGCAGCTGGCAAGGCGGCCGGGCGCGGCACCTGGCCGTCGCGGCCGACCACGCGTGGCTCGCCGAGGCGTGCCTCCGTCTGTCGGAGTGGACCGGCCTGAGCCTGTGGCGCGAGCGCGCCGTCACCGCGGTGCGCCAGCTGCTGGCGCTCTTCTGGGACGACGAGTTCGGCGGGTTCTTCACCACCGGCGCCGACGCCGAAGCGCTCGTCGTCCGGCCCAAGGAGTTCCTCGACGGCGCGCTGCCGGCGACCAACTCCATCGCGCTGACGGCGCTGCTCCGCGTCAATGCGTTGGTCGACGACCCTGCGCTCGACGACGCCGCCGCCCGGACGCTCGCCCTGGCCCGCCCGCTCCTCGAACGCCACCCCGGCGGCCGTCGCCGACCTGGTGGCCGCGCTGCCCATGTGGGGCGGCCGCTACGAGATCGTCGTCACCGGGGACCGGCCCGACCTGCTCGGCGAGGTCCGCCGGCGCTGGCTCCCGGCGGCGGTCACGGCCTGGGGCCAGCCCGACGACGGCCCGCTGTTCGCCGGACGACCGCCCGAGCCCGGTCGGGCCTACGTCTGCCAGGCTCGCTCCTGCCGGATGCCCGCGGAGGACGCCACTACGCTGGCCGCCCAACTGGAGGCTCTCGTCGCGTGAGCGATGACCCCCGGGACGAACCGGTGAGTCGTGAAGGCGACACGGCGATCGAGGACGAAGCGGAGAACGGAGGACAGGATCAAACGGTGAACGGAACGGCCACGGACGAGCACATCACGGCGGAGACGCCCGTCGTCACGGATTCGACGTCAAAGCGCTCAGCCAGCACGAGCGACGCCAAAGGGCTGGTCCGACGCTCAGCGAGGCGCCACGAGCGGGTCCCGACCGCGGGCGGGTCCACGCTGCACCTCCTCGTCCTCTCCTCGACCAAGGAGGACACGACCGTCGTCGACCTGGCGACCCGCACCGTGATGCGCGTCCGGGTGCCCTGGCCCGACGACTACGACCCCGACATCAGCACCTTCGACGTCGTCGAGGTCACGCTGGCCAACGACCCCGAACGAGACGACCTCGCCCAGCCCGAGGCGACGACGGTGGCCGACCTGCCCCGTCACGTCGGCACCCTGCGGGGCCGGCACGTGCGCAAGCTGCTGCGGCGCATGGTGGCCACACCCGACGGGCCCCTGCTCGGCTTCCCCGGGCCGTCTGCGCCGTACTGGGAGTTCCGGGGCTTCCGCCCGTCGGTCGCCCTGATCGAGCCGACCCGCAGCCCACAGCTGATCCGGCGCCACGCCGACGGCACGACCTGGGTGCGCTTCGGATGGGACCGCGAGGACGTGTGGCTGCCGGTGGAGGACCGCCACGCCGCCCGGGCCCTCGACGCCGCCCGCCGCGAGCGCCTCAGTGGCAAGAGCCTGTCGACGGCGCTCGGGTTCGATCCGCAATACCTGCTCGTGACGGTCAGCCCCCCACGGGACGGTCACTGCTACAAGGTGTGCGCCGCGGTACTTCCCCGCGGCTGAGGGCTCAGCGCCCGAGCTTGCCCCCGGCCAGGTCCTCGGCCATGGCCCAGCCGAAGGTGACCAGGCGGTCCCCTTTCTCGGCGTCGAACCCGGTGAAGTGCGTGTCCACGCCCGCGGGGATCTTGACCTTGGCGGCGACGAAGTCGAGGCCGCCGGCCACGGAGCCGTCACCCTTCAGCACGAAGGTGCGGTCGTCGAGGCGGCTCTCGCAGCCGAAGCGCTTGGAGAGGCGGCGGGCCCAGGCCCGCTCCTCACCCGAGGACTTGTGGTCCGGAAAGGGCACCACGTCCTGGAGTCCCGAGAAGGCCCGGAAGCCCTCCGGCGACATCAGACGGGTCCCGAGCAGGACGTCTTCGTCGGGGAACGCCAGCAACGCCCGGCGGTACTGGTCCGCCATGATCGCCTTCAGCGCCGGCTCGGCCCTCGAGATGCGGTCGACCAGGGCGAGCCCGACCAGCAACGACGGAGTGCCACCGATGCGCTCGAGCGTGCAGAAGGAGTACCCGCGGAGCTTGTTGCCCTCCCGGGCCTGGGTGATCAGCACCCACGCCTCACGCTCTTTGGAGAGGAAGCCGATATCGAACCCAGGCGGGCGATCGGCACACAGATCCGCCATTTCGACGAGCTCAGCGTCGCTGAGCGCAGTGCAATCCTTGGTGCTCACTACGATCGGCATGCACTAAGTCTACTGGCTGCTCTCGATGCCTTCCCAACCGGGTACCTGGCTCAGCCCCGGGGCGACGGACCCCGCGGCTCATATTTCCCCAGTTCAAATGCCAATTCCGCCGCGGACGTCACCGCCGTTCAAGACAGCACGGCGCTCTGACCCAGCAGCCGCTTGAGCTCACCAACAAGGCCGTTTCGGCAGTCGACGTTGAACTCGGGCGGGAGCTTCAGCACCTTCTCCCCCACGTGGAGCAGCACCGAGGAGGGACCGGGGTGGCCGCTCAGGACCTCCTTGAGACCCTCGACGCGCCGCTCGGTCAGGACCCCGAGCGGCAGCTTGATGTGCAGGTCCTCCTCGCCGCGGTGCAGCAGCGGCCGCGAGACCTCCATGCAGACGATCTTCGGCTCCTCCTCCCGGGTGTCCAACCGCCCCTTCACCACGAAGATGGCATCGTTCTCGATCAAGGCGCCGTACTCGGCCATGGTCTTCGGGAAGACGAAGACCTCCATCGCCGCCTGCAGGTCTTCGAGGACGAACCGGGCCATCAGGTCGCCCTTCTTCGTGTAGGAGCGGCGCAGGTCGGTCACCACGCCCCCGACCATGCGCACCGGGGAACGGTCCCCGGCCGCCACGTCCTCCTCCCGCATGTCCGAGAGCGTGCTGTCGGTGTGACGGGCCAGCGCGGCCTCGTACCCCATGAGCGGGTGATCGCTCACGTAGAGCCCGAGCATCTCCTTCTCGAAGGCCAGCCGCTGCGCCTTGTCGAACTCCGTGTCGGGAATGGGCACCTTGGCTGCCGCCCCAGGCCGGGTCCGCCTGCTCCTCCTCGAACACGGCGAAGAGCGACGTGATGCCCAGGTCCTGTTCCCGGCGTCGTTCGAGCGTCCGGTCGACGATCTCCTCGAGCACGAGACAGAGCCCCTGGCGCGGGTGCCCGAGCGAGTCGAAGGCGCCGCCCTTGGCCAGCGACTCCATCGTGCGCTTGTTCAGGACGACGGGGTCGACGCGTGCGCAGAAGTCGAAGAAGTCGCCGAAGGGCCCGTTGGCGTCGCGCTCGGTGACGATGCGCTCGACGAGTCCCTCGCCGACGTTCCGCACCGCGGCCAGACCGAAGACGATGGCGGGCCGGCCCTCCTCGTCGGGTCTTGTCCGGGGCGAACTCGGCCACCGAGCGGTTCACGTCCGGCACGAGCACGTCGATCCCATCGGTTACGGCACTCCGCCAGGTACACCGCCGTCTTGTCCTTGTTGTCCTTGACCGACGTCAACAACGCCGACATGTACTCGACCGGGTAGTGCGCCTTGAGCCAGGCCGTCTGGTACGCCACCAGCCCGTAGCCGTAGGAGTGCGACTTGTTGAAGGCGTAGTCGGCGAACGGCTCGATGATGTCGAAGAGCTCCGTGCCGAGCTCCTCGCCGTAGCCCTCGGTGGCGCAGCCGGCGACAAACTTCTCGCGCTCGGCGGCGATCAGCGCCCGGTTCTTCTTGCCGCACGCCTTGCGCAGGTTGTCGGCCTCTTCGAGCGAGTAACCGGCGAACTTCTGGGCCACCCGCATCACGGACTCCTGGTACAGCATCAGGCCGTAGGTGTCCTTGAGGATCGGCTCGATGTCCGGGTGCAGGTAGGTGAGCTCCTTGCGCCCGTTCTTGAGCTCGGGGTAGTCGCGGTGCATGTTGGCCGCCATCGGGCCCGGCCGGTACAGCGCCACGAGGGCGGCCACGTCGTCGAAGCTCGTCGGTGCGAGCGCGCGCAGCGTCTGGCGCATCGCCGCGCCCTCCAGCTGGAAGACGCCCACCGAGTCGGCCCGCCGCAGCATCTCGAGCGTCGGTTCGTCGGCCAGGTCCACGTCGTCGATGTCGGGCCGCTCCCCCGTCGCCTCCTCGATGCGGTCGAGCGCCCGCTCGATCACCGAGAGGTTGCGCAGCCCGAGGAAGTCCATCTTCAGCAGGCCCAGTTCCTCGACGCCGTGCATTTCGTACTGCGTGACGATCGGCGCGTCCTCCGGCTTCCCGCCGGCGTCGGGCTTGCGCTGGATCGGCAGGTATTCGGTCAGCGGGTCGCGCGAAATGACGACGGCGGCGGCGTGGATGCCGTCCTGTCGCCGCAGGCCCTCGAGGCCGAGCGCGACGTCGATGACCTCTTTGGCCTCGGGGTCCGTCTCGTGCATGTCCCGCAGCTCGCCGGCGCTGGCGTAGCCGTCCTCGTGACCCTCGGTCTTGGTCAGACAGGCGCGCAGCGGCGTGTCCCGGCCCATGATCAACGGAGGCATCGCCTTGGCGATCTTGTCCCCCACGATGTACGGCTTGCCGAGCACCCGTGCCGCGTCGCGCACGGCCGCCCGGGCCTTGATCGTCGAGAACGTGATGATCTGAGCCACGCGGTCGCTGCCGTACTTCTCCGAGGCGTAGCGCATGACGTCGGCCCGGTAGCGCTCGTCGAAGTCCATGTCGATGTCGGGCATCTGCTTGCGGCCCGGGTTGAGGAAGCGCTCGAAGAGGAGGTCGTAGCGGATGGGGTCGAGGTCGACGATGCGCAGGCAGTAGGCCACGCAGCAGCCGGCCGCCGAGCCCCGGCCCGGGCCCACCCGGATGCCGCTCTCCCGGGCGAAGCGGATCAGGTCCCAGACGACGAGGAAGTAGGCGGGGAACCCCATGTCGCCGATGACGGTGAGCTCGAAGTCGATCCGCTCGAGCACCTCGCTCGGCACCGGGTCCCCGTAGCGCTCGCGCGCGCCCTCCATGGTGAGGTCTCGCAGATACGCCAGCGCCCGCGCCTCGTACGTGTCGCCGGTGAAGCGATCGGGCACGGGGAACTCGGGCAGGCTCGGCTTGCCCAGCTCGATCTGCACGTCGGCCCGCTCGGCGATCAGCAACGTGTTGTCGCACGCGTCGGGCACGTCCCGGAACAGATGGCGCATCTCGGACGCGGACTTGAGGTAGTGCTCGGTGCCGTCGAACTTGAAGCGGTTCGTGTCCGCCAGCAGCGCACCGGTCTGGACACACAGCAAGGCGTCGTGCGCGACCGCATCCTCTCGGTGGGTGTAGTGGCTGTCGTTCGTGGCGAGCAGCGGTGCGTTGAGGCGCCGCGCGATCTCAATCAGTTGGGGGTTGGTCCTTTTCTGCTCCGCCAGGCCGTGGTCCTGCAACTCGACGAAGAGGTTGTCGCGGCCGAAGATGTCCTGCAGCTTGGCGGCTCGGCGTTCCGCCTCCACCTCGTCGCCCGAGAGCAGCGCCTGGAGGACCACCCCGCCCAGGCACCCGGTGGTCGCGATGAGCCCGTGGTGATGGCGCTCGAGCAGCTCCCAGTCGAGCCGGGGCTTGTAGTAGTAGCCCTCGAGGTAGGCCGCCGAGGACAGCTTCATCAGGTTGCGGTACCCCTCGACCGTCTCGGCCAGGAGCGTCAGGTGGTAGTAGAGCTTCTGCCCGCCTTCGACGTCTCCCCCCGTGTCGTCGACCCGCCCCCGGCGCACCGGCCGCTCGTGCCTCGACTCGCCCGCCATGTAGGCCTCGGTCCCGATGATCGGGACGACCCCTTGGTCCCGGCACGCCTTGTAGAAGTCGAGGACCCCGTACATGTTCCCGTGGTCCGTGATGCCGAGCGCCGGCTGACCGTCCGCCACGGCCGCCGCCACCAGCTCTCCGACACGTGCCGCCCCGTCGAGCATGGAGAACTCGGTGTGGGTGTGCAGATGCGTAAACGACCGCTCCGACACCGGCCCTCCTTTCGCCACGTCAAACTTACACCTGTGTGATTCGACCCTGGGTCTCGCAATCTACCCCTTCGACGACGGCCGCGACGACGACCTCAGGGGAGGAATTCCGCCGTCCCGGCCGCATCTGCGTGCCTGCCGGCGTCGCCGTCGCCCGCCCCGCCCGCCGACCTCGTGGTTCGCGCCGGATTCTCTCCCGGCGGCTCAGAGATAGGTCCCGGTCCGCCCAGCGGTGTCGCCCGGAGAGGGCAGGCTCCGCTGTCGCATCTCCTCGAGCTGGGCCCGCGCCGCCAACTGCTGAGACATCAGCGTGGCCTGGATCCCGTGGAACAGGCCCTCCAACCACCCGACCAATTGTGCCTGGGCGATGCGCAGCTCGGCGTCGCTCGGCGTCTCGCTGTCGAACGGCAGGGCGAGGGCCTCGAGCTCGGAGACCAGATCCGGCGACAAGCCTTCCGACAGGTCGCGGATCGACTGCTCGTAGATCTCCCGCAGGCGCACCCTGCTCTTGTCGTCGAGCGGCGCCGCACGCACCTCGTCGAGCAGCGTCTTGACCATCGAGCCGATGCGCAACACCTTGGCCGGCTCGTTGACCGACTCGGTCTTCGGCTCGTCGCCGCCCTCCATGGGCGCACCCAGCAACACCTCGTCCGGGGAGATCGCCGTTGCCGGCTCGGCCGGCGGGTCGCCGCCCATCAGGTCGTTCGTCACGTCGTTCACTCCGCTCTTCGTACCCGGCTCTTCGTGCCCGAACCGGCCGGCCATCGCGCTTGCGGCGGCGGGGTCTTCCTATGTTGTCATTGCGACAGGCGGCCTCACCCGGCCGTCCATCCCAGCAGGGGAACCAGCATCTCGTCCGGGGTCAGCGACCCGTGCCGGGCCCTCAGCCGAAGTTCGCCCGTGTCGGCCGGGTCGAGAAACGCCGTGCGCTCGAACGGGATCAGGGCCACGTCGCCCAGCCGCGCCGCGATCTCCGGGGACGGGACGCCCCCGAGCCAGTTCTCGTCGATCACCTGTTCCTTGGTGCGCACCCAGGCGACGTCGCCGTGGAGATCCGTCGCTGCGTCGACCAGAGCAGCCACCGCCCCGGGCCGCGCGTGGAGCCAGCGAAAACGTCCCTCGCCACTGATCAGCGTGAGCCCCTCCATGATCTCGGGGCCGAGCACCTCGACGGAGTTGCCGACGTCCACCTGACCGTGATCCGCCGTCACGACCAGCGCTGCCCCCGGGGGCAACACCTCGAGGACATCTGCCACGAGTCGGTCGGTGGCGCGCAGTTCGTCGTCGTAGTAGTCGCCGAGCCCCTCCGCATGGGCGACCTTGTCGATGCCTTCGTAGTACGCGTACACGAAGGGGGTGCCCGTCGACGCAAGGTGGCGCACCGTCGTGACGAGCCCGGCCGGGGTATGCCAGCGGTGGAGATCGACATGGCCCAGATGCGCCGCGGTGAACCCCGTGGGGCCGTAGTCGTAGCGCGTCACGACCGGGACGACTCCTGATGCGCCCGGAAACGACGGGACGGGCTGGAACACGTGGGCGGGCAATGTCATCCGCGCGTCGACCCCGTCGATCGACCACTGCAGGACGTTCATGACCTTCCCGTCGAGGGCCAACCGGTACCCGACCACGCCGTGTTCTGCGGGCACGGCCCCGGTGACCAGGGTCGTCAGGGCACACGCGGTGGTGCTCGGGGCGACCGTGGTGATGGAGCCGCCCGCTCCAGACGAGAGCACGGGAGCGAGGTGGCTCCGAGCGCTAAGTTGCTCGGCCCCGAGGCCGTCGATGACCAACAGGACGATCTGCGTGGCCTCCCGGACGGGCGCCGGGAACCAGGGTGGCAACGTGGCGCCGTCCGGGTCGGCCAGGTGTCCGAGCAGGCCCGGAATCACCCGATGCAAGCAGGCGCCGTCCCAGTCAGGGAGCAGCGGCGAGGGCACAGCGGTCAGGGGCGGCGTCTCTCTCCCCGGGTCGGCGACCATGGCTCGCGCGGTCGTGCCGTCACTCACGGCGCCACCCTACGACCCCGACACCCCCGCCACCGGTGGCAGGGCCGGTAGAATCGGTCTTGGTGAGGGTTTCGACACGAGGTGACTACGCCAGCAGAGCGCTCCTCTCTCTCGCGCTGCACGGGGCCGAGACGCCCACATCGGTGCGCGACATCGCGGTCCGCACGGGCCTGCCACAGCCGTATCTCGAGCAGATCCTTCTCGCGCTCAAGGGGGCTGGGCTGGTGCGATCGAAGCGCGGCGTGGGTGGAGGCTACGTCCTGGCGCGGCCGCCCGAAGAGATCTCGCTCGCCCAGATCGTCTCGGCGGTCGACGGACCGATCGCCGCCGGTGACTTCGGCGAGCCGCACGAGAACGGGGCCTGCGATCACGAGGGGCAATGTGTCCTCCTCGCCGTCTGGGCGGACGTCGGCGAGGTCATCCGCACCCACCTGCAGTCGTACAGCCTGGCCGACATGGTGCACCGGGCCCAGGGCAACGTCGCGGCGACGGTCTGAGTCCGACCCGACCGCGGCTCGCACTCCTCCCGTCCCCCGACCCTTCACGCGAGGCCGGGCGACAGATTCCAGAGCTCGATCGCCGGCGTGTCCTGATCCCAGCCCAGGATGCACACGGCGCCCGCGTCGAGCAGGAACAGTCGCCCGGCGACCGGCGGGAGCCCGAGCCACCGGGCCGCCAGGACCCGCAGCACGTGCCCGTGGGCCACGCACAGGGTGTCGCCGGGCTGACTCAGGGCCCGCTCGATCACACGATCGACGCGCCGCCCCACCTCGGCCGCCCGCTCTCCACCCGGGACGCCCTGCTCCCAGAGCGACCAGTCCGGACGCCCCTGGCGGATGTCCCTGGTGGCGATCCCTTCGTACTCCCCGTAGTCCCACTCCATGAGGTCGGGCTCCATCTCGCTCTCGAAACCGGCGAGCCGGCAGGTGTCGGCGGCCCTCGCCAGGGGGCTGCTCAGCACGAGGTCGAAGTTCCCCAGGCCGTGGGCCCGGAGGTACGCGCCGGCGGCCTCCGCCTGAGATTCGCCCACTTCCAGGAGGGGAATATCGGTGCGTCCAGTGTGTTGACCCGAGAGGGACCACTCGGTCGCGCCGTGCCGCAGCAGCACCATCCGGCCGGCCATCGCCGTAGACCAGCACGGCTCCCGGCAGGGGCGCAAACGCGCTGGGGCCCGAACACCCGGATGGAATGATCCGGCCCTGGTCCCGGTTGTAAATGACAGGTTCATCCCCGGATGCCCCGGGTACGTAGGACAGGGGAAAAGAAAACGGCTGGAGCAAAGATGAAGAGCGCGGTGAGCACGTCGGACACGTTGGGGTTGATGCTTCGTGATCTCGATCAGTTTCCTATGCCCGACCACGAGCAGCAGGTGGAGCTCGCGAAGCGGGTAGCGGCGGGCGACGATGCCGCGCGTAAGCAAATGGTCGCCGCCAACCTTCGCCTCGTGGTGCACTGGGCGCGTCGCTACCAGGACCGAGGCGTGGACATGGCCGACCTGGTCCAGGAGGGCACGTTCGGCCTGATGCGCGCCGTCGACAAGTTCGACTGGGAGCGGGGCTTCCGGTTCTCGACGTACGCCACCTGGTGGATTCGCCAGGCGCTGCAGCGTGCCGTGCAGCAGCACGGCCGGACGATCCGCATCCCCCTCGAGGTGGGAGAGCAGATCCAGCGGCTCGAGCTCACGAAGGCCGAACTGGCCAGCACGCTCGGTCGGGCCCCGACCGTGGAGGAGTTGGACGAGGCGACCGGGATGACGGCGGCCGAGCGTGAGTCGCTCGAGGACGTCGCCCGGGTGACCGCTTCACTCGACCAGCCGGCGGCACTCGAGTCCACGACGACCCTGGGCGAGTTGGTGGCCCCGGACGACTCGGACTTCGTGGTCGATGTCGAGGAGACGATGGTCTACGAGCGGGTCCGCGACGCCGTCGAGCGGCTGCCGGGCCTGCAGCGGGACGTCCTGCGCCTTCGCTTCGGCTTCGGTGGGGACTCGCCGGCGTCACTGCAGTCGACCGCCGAGCGTCTGGGTGTCGGCGTCCGCCGCGTCCGTCGGGCCGAAGAGGAAGCGCTTGCTGCGCTTTCGGGTGACGTCGACGTGGTCGGAGTGCACCAAGCGGCCTGAGCCGCCCGGCTCGTCGACGACGAGCCGGGACGAACGGTGGGTTACGGCCCGTCCAGGAATGCCTGCAGGTCTTCGGGGAGCGCTGACGTGAACTCGCTGCGCTCTCCCGTCACCGGGTGGTCAAAACCAAGTCGGTAGGCGTGCAGGAAGAATCGACCCGCTCCGAGGCGCTTGTCGGGCTTGCCGTAGCGTGCGTCGCCCACGACGGGGTGCCCGATGGCCGCCATGTGGACGCGCACCTGATGGGTTCTCCCACTCTGGAGGGCGAGCTCGAGCAAGGTCGTCGGCGCGGGCGAGTCGATGTCCCGGCGTTCGACCACGCGGTAGGCCGTCCGGGCCGGCTTGCCGCGAGGCGTCACCGCCATCTTCGTCGGGGTGCGGGCCGATCGGCCGATCGGCGCCTCCACCTCGCCCCGCTCGTCGGGGACCACACCGTCGACCAGCGCAAGGTAGCGACGCTCCATCTCGCGCGTGGCCAGCTGGTCCACCAGCGATCGGTAGGCGTCGGCGGTCCGGGCCACGGCCAGGAGGCCCGACGTGCCCTTGTCGAGCCGGTGCACGATGCCCGGGCGGTCCGCCGCACACACCCCCGCTGCGACCAGCTCCGCCAGGTCCGGAAAGGCCGCCAACAGGCCGCCGACGAGGGTGCCCTCAGAATGACCCGCGCCCGGATGCACGACCAGCCCAGCCGGCTTGTCGATCACGGCCAGGCTCTGGTCGGCGTGCACGATCGTGAAACGCACGTCGGGGTCGGCCGCCGGGCCCGCTGCACCCTCCGACGGCAGCTCCACGGTGAGGAGCGCTCCTTCTCGCAGCGGCAGACGCCCCGACACCACGGGCACCCCGTCGATCTGGACACGGCCGGACTCCACCAGCTCGGCTGCGACGGCCCGAGAGACACCGGCGAGCATCGACACGCCGCGGTCGACCCGGACGCCCGACAGGGTCGCTGGGACCTCCACGTTGACGGTGTCCTCGCTCATCGCCTCACCCGGCCTCGTTGCCAGGGTCGACGGCAGGCTCGGGCCGGCCGAACAGCAGGGCGACAATCACGATGATCACCCCGACCGTGACACACGCGTCGGCGAAGTTGAATGTCGGCCAATAGTCGAGCGTGATGAAGTCGGGGACCTGGCCTCCATGGCCGCCGACGATGCGCTCGCTCAGATTGCCGACGGCGCCCCCGAGGACCAGCCCCGCCCCGATGGCCAAGGGTACGGACCGCACCTGCGCCACCACCCACGCCAGCACCACGACGCCCACGCACAGCAGCACGGTGACGATGACGGCTCGCCCGCTGAAGAGGCTGAACGCAAAGCCCGAGTTGAAGGTCAGCGCCAGCCCGAAGGGGCCCCAAACGTGTTGCACGTCGTGCAGGTGGTCCTCCGCCAGCGTGGTGGTGATCCGATCGACGACCACCACGACCACGGCAATGGCGAACGCCAGTACCCGCGGCCGGGTCAGCGCCGGGACAGTCCCCCGCTCTTGCACGCCACGCAGAGGCGGGCGTACGGGAGGGCGCGCAGCCTCGGCTTCGGGATGGGCTGGAAGCAGCGCTCGCAGTACCCGAAGGTCTTGTCCTTGATACGCGCCAGCGCGTCGTCGATCTCTTCGACCGCCAAGGTCGCCTGACCCGACAGGGCGAGGTTGCGCTCGCGGTCGACGGTGACCGTGCCTCCCTCACCCGACTCCTCGTCGAACTGCACGTCGCCCGGCTCCCGCTCGAGCGCGAGCGAGTCCGCCTCGGCCCGCAGCGACGTGGCCTGCTCCTGGTAGATGACGCGATCGGCCTCCAGCAGCTCACGGACCTCTTCGAGGAACTTGGCGTCCTTCGCGTACGGGCCCGTCTTCGGCCGCACGGGCGCGGGCGGCTTGGGCTTCGGCGTGAAGGGCGTGCGCGCCGGTGTCGGTGCTGCCCCGGCGCCGTTCGCGGCGCGTGCCGGCGCGGACGGAGCCTTCTTGGCGGCCGCCTTCTCCGGTGCGGCCTTCTTGGCTGCCGGGGCGGTCTTCTTGGCCGGCGCTGCCTTCTTCGTGGCCGGAGCGGCCTTCTTGGGCGTGGGCGCCGTCTTGGTCGACGCCGCGGTCGCCTTCTTGGCGGGCGCCGAGGCCTTCCTCGTAGCCGCGGGCGCGGCTTTCTTCGCCGTCGACGTGGCCTTCTTGGTGGTGGTGGCTGCCTTCTTCACAACGGGAGCTGCCTTCTTTTTGGTAAGGGCGGGACGCTTCGTAGCTGTTGCACCAACCCGGGCGGCCTTCGATTTGTTCCCGGAGCGCGAGGTCGTGGTCGAGCGCGACGCGGGAACACGTTTGGCCTGGGAGCCCTTGCTCGTTGGGGTCATCGTGCCCTCCTTCGGACCACGCACCGTGGCCGCGCGCCCCTCAACGACCTTGCCTTGGGGAGCGGGTGACGATAGCGGACCGCGACCGCTCGGGCAATAGCACCCTTGCTGCGTCGGCGGGGGGGAAGATCAGAGGGAGCGAGGCGCTCCCGACACCGAGGCGTTCTGCAGGCTGAGGGTGGGCGCGCCGTCGTCCGCCTCTCCCAGCCCGCCGGCCGTCGGGTCTCCGCCACCCCCGGTCTTCGCCTTCGGCTTCACGCCCATGAGCGAGTTCGCCGGCTGCACGTTCTCGTCGACCCACTTGAGGATCTCACTCAACGCGCCGCGCAGGCGGTTGCGCTCGGACTCGAGGTGACGGGCCATCGTCTCGACGTCCGCGGCCAGCTCGGTGCGGGTGGCCTCCAACCTCGTCACCTCTTCGCGCAACTTCTGCTGCGACTCGGCCTGCAGCTGCGCGGCGTTCGCCTCGGCGTCTGCGATAGCGGCCCGGGCGCGCTCTTCGGCCTGCGAGACGATGGAGGCCGCCTCCGCCTCGCTCTCCCGCTTCGTCTGGTCGACGAACTTCTGGGCCAGCAGCAGAGTGCGCTGCAGGGTCTCATCGGAGAGCGCTGCGGCGTCGGCCGCAGCCGCCGCGGCCATCTCGTCGCCCTCCGCGGCGACGGGGGCGGGGGCGGACCTCTTCTCCCGCTCGAGCTGGGCGATGCGCTCGCTCGCTTGGCGGAGCCGCTCGTTCAGCTGCCGGACGTGCTCCTGCAGGCTCTCGGCCTCCTGGGCCGCCTTGTCCAGGTACTCATCGACCTCGTCGACGTTGTAACCCTTGAGCCCGAGACGGAACTCCACCGTGCGCAGGGTGTCGAGGATCGATGCAGATGCCTGAGAATTGTCCATGGGGGCCGAGTCTAACCACCCGCTTCTGCGTTTCCAGGGTTTCCCTGGCCCTGGGGCCAGGACCCGGCTAGGCCCGGAGGACGGGGATCAGGACGATCTGCGCGACGAGGATGACGATGAGAAAGGACCAGTCCAACCCGCCCATCGGTTTGATGATCCGCCGCACCGGACGGAGGACCGGCTCGGTCGCCTGGTACAGGAAGTACTGCACCCGTGCCAGGGTCGTCCCCGGCTGGATCCGGAACCAGCTCAAGATCGCGTAGGGGAACATGATCAGCCAGATGTAGGCCTCGATCAGCCACGCGAGGATCTGAAAGATGTTCACCAGCGAACGAGGGTAGTGGCTTCAGTCCCGCCCGAAGCCGCGCTCAGCCAGGCGCAGTCGCTCCTCGTCCGAGACTTTCACGTTGGTTGGGGCCAGGAGAAACACCTGATCCGCCACCTTCTCCATCTCGCCGCTGAGTGCATAGGTGACGCCGCTGCAGAAGTCGATCATGCGCCGTTGCAGGTCACGCTCGGCCATCTGCAGGTTCACGATCACCGGCCGGTTGTCCTTAAGCCGATCCGCGATCTCCTTGGCGTCACCGAAACGGGAGGGCGCGACCACGTGGACGTGGGCGGTGGACGGCGCAGGCATCGGCGCCACCGGCTGAATCGTCGCATCGACAGGGACCGCGCGTACGGCGCTCGGCCGGGGAGCCACGTTGCTCGGAGCGGGTCGCTGTTGGCTCGGGACGGCCGACTCCCGCGGGATGGTGCGAACCCTGGTCATTCCGCCGCTGAACTCATCCGCCTGCTCGTACTCCGGCGCCCGAGGCTCGACCCGCGAGGCGGCCGAGAACCCCCGTGGGGCCCGGTCCTCGAGGTCGTCGTACTCGTCGTACTCGTCGTCGAGCAGGCCGAGGTAGACCATGGTCTTCTTCATGAACGAGGGTGACATGCCTTCTCCTGTCAGGGCACAGCGTAGTGCCTGCTCGGACGCCTAGGAGGTCCAAAGAGCCGGCGCGGCGCAGCCAAATGCGCAGTCAGGCTCCTGTTCAGGGTCATGTCAGGCTTCCGTTGAGATTTGCCCGTCACGGCGTTCGCTTGGCCGGACGCTCACCGAACAGCGCGCGACCGATCCGCACCATGGTCGTGCCGGCACGCACCGCCGCCTCGAGGTCATCGGTCATCCCCATGGAACGCTCTTCGAGGCCGTACTCGTCGGCCAAGCGACGCACCGTTTCGAACGCCGATTGCGCCGCGTCGGCGCCCGGGCCCGCCACCGTCATCAGGCCGCGTACGTCGAGCCCGTCGTCGCGCGCGTGCGCGACCAGATCGCCCACCGCATCGGGAGGGCAACCATTGCGACCGGCCAGGCCCGTGGTCTCGACCTCGACGAGCACCGCGGCAGCCCGGGGCGGACCGCGCGATGCGTGCGCTCTCTTCGGCCCGAGCCACGCTTTGCCACAGCCCGACGATCGGGGCGAGTCGCGGCACCTTGTTGCGTTGGATCGCGCCGAGGAAGTGCCAGACGAGGGGCGAAGCGAACAACGGATCATCCGACTCCACGCGCTCAGCCTTCGTCACGAGCTCGTTGGCGTAGTTCTCGCCGATGTCCACCAGGCCGGCGCCGCGAGCGGCCAGAACGGCCTCGGGACCGAAGCCCTTGGTCACCCCGACGACTCGTATGCGGGAGGGGTCGCCGCCAGCGTCTTCGATGCGCTGCCGGACGGCGGCCAGCCTCTGCGCGACCTCGGCGCTAGCGGAGGAAGGAGGGGACGTCGAAATCGTCGTCACCCAGGTCGAACTCTTCGTCCTTCCCCGTGGCGTCGGCGAAGATGTCCACCGGCTCGGGCGTGGAGAAGATGCTCGAGGCCAGATCGTTGGACTTCGAGGAGGGCGCGCCCTCCTCCCAGCGCTCGAACCCGGCCGCGATCACGGTCACCCGCACCTCGTCGCCCATGTTGTCATCGATGACGGCGCCGAAGATGATGTTGGCGTCGGGGTGGGCGACGGCGTGGATGATCTCGGCGGCCTCGTTGACTTCGAAGAGCCCCAGGTCCGAGCCTCCGGCGATGTTGAGGACCATGCCCCGGGCCCCCTCGATGGAGGCCTCGAGCAACGGCGAGGTGATGGCCGCCCGGGCGGCGTTGGCGGCCCGGCCCTCGCCGATCGACGAGCCGATGCCCATGATCGCCGTGCCGGCATTCGTCATCACCATCTTCACGTCAGCGAAGTCGGTGTTGATCAGACCCGGCACCGTGATGAGGTCGGTGATGCCCCGGACCCCCTGCAGCAGGACTTCGTCGGCCATCTTGAACGCGTTGACCATGCTCGTCTTGTCGTTGGACACGGTGAGCAGTCGATCGTTCGGGATGACGATGAGCGTGTCGACCCGTTCCTTGAGCGTCTGGACGCCCTTCTCCGCCTGCATGGCGCGTCGCCGGCCCTCGAACGTGAACGGGCGCGTCACGACGCCGATGGTCAGCGCGCCGACCTCCTTGGAGATCTCGGCGACGACGGGTGCGGAACCGGTTCCGGTGCCACCGCCCTCACCTGCCGTGATGAAGACCATGTCCGCACCCTGTAACGCCTCTTCAATATCGGCTCGGTGTTCCTCCGCGGCCAGGCGCCCGATCTCGGGGTCGCTCCCGGCGCCGAGCCCCCGCGTCAACTGGCGCCCGATGTCGAGTTTGAGGTCCGCGTCGCTCATCAGCAGCGCCTGCGCGTCGGTGTTGGCGGCGATGAACTCGACGTTGCGCAACCCCGAGTCGATCATGCGGTTGACGGCGTTCACCCCACCGCCGCCCACGCCCACCACCTTGATGACTGCCAGGTAGTTGCCTTGGGAAGGCACGGTCGTCATGATTCCCCTCGTCCTCGGGTCGATCGCCGACCGGTAGCTCGTTGGTACGTTCCGCCCACCGTCACCGTTGACGTGAGCCACAGGACCCATCCCTGAACCTTTGGGGAAGGTTGATGTTCACAGTTCGGCAACGTGACCCCACGATACGGGGGGTGTTCAGGCAGGTCAAGCATCCTACGCCACGTGGTGTCACCCGGCGTCACGGGCCTGTCACCGTCGGGGCGTCAGGGACGCTGACGTCAATGACATCCCCGTTGTGCAATTTGGCGCCCGCCAGTATCGACGAGACGTCCTCGTACTTCGCCGTGAGCTGAGTGGCGGCCCCCACGTCCACCGCGATCGGGGTCGTCATGGACAACTGGACCCACCCCGCGGGCTCCACCGTGACGCCGGTCACCTGCGCGGCAAAGGAGGCCGGCAGGGTGGACGCGACGTCGAGACCGGCATCGTCACTCGCCGGCAGCACGGACCCGAGACCGCCCGGCGGCTGTGGGACGGTGAGCAACACGAGACCGGGGGGACGCGTCGCCGACACCCCGAGCACGCGCCCGTCGGTGCTCAGCGTGGCCCATTGCCCACCGGACGTGCTCACCTCGAGCCGCGGCGTCTCCTCGGTCACGGTGATGTGCACGCCGTCGGGCCACGACACGCTCACCGTCGCGCTCCGCACCCACGGCAGCTGCTCGATGCGCGTCGCCGCCGCACCGGCGTTGACGTCGAGGAGCGGCGGCTCCCCCGCCAGGCCCGCCTGCGTGATCACCTGCGCGGCCGTCTCGTGGGTGTTGCCGCTGACGGTCACCGCGCGCGCGCCGAAGACCGGCGAGTGCAAGAGGAACCACACGCCGACGAGCAGCGCGGTCCCGGCCAATCCGATGATCAGAAGACGGAGCCGGCGCTGACCCTGCGCCCGGATGACGGCGGTCCGCCGCGCGGATATCCGCGGGTCCATCCGGCCACGCCGCCCACCACTCCCGCTGCCGCCCGACGAGCGTCCGCGCCCGCCGTTCCCTCCCCCACCGGAGCCGCCCGAGCCGGACCCGCCGCCGCGCCGTGCCCCACCCCCACCGCTGCTGCGACGGCGCGAGGGTGCCTCGACCGGCGTCACCGCCGGCCACCCGCGCCGTGGCCGTCAACCGACGACTCCTGCTCGGGCTCGGATGCGGGCACGGCCCCAGTCTCCCCGGCGCCAAAGCCGAGAAGGCGGACCTCCGTCTGCAGCGAGACCCCGCACCGCTCGGCGACCACCCCGCGTACGTGCTCCATGACGGCCCGGACGTCGTCCGCCCGCCCCCCTCGCTCCGCCTGGATGAAGTTGGCGTGCTTCTCCGAGACGTGCGCCGTGCCGATGCCGAAGCCCTTCAGCCCGGCCTCGTCGATCAGCCGCCCGGCGGAGTCGCCCTCGGGGTTGGTGAAGACGGAGCCGGCGTTGGACCCGCCCGGTTGGTGCTCGCGGCGCCACCGGACGATCTCGGCGACCTCGGCCTGCTCCTTCTCGCTCGAGCCCGCCGTGACCCGCAAGTCGGCGGCCACCACCAGCTGGGACGCGGTGACCGAGGACGAGCGGTAGCCGTACTCCAGCTTGGCCACGTCATCGGTTCCCTCCTCCGGGCCGAGCAGGTCGACCCAGCGGTAACGCTCGAGGCACGACGCCATGTCCGAACCGTGGCCACCCGCGTTCATGCGCACGGCGCCCCCGACCGAGCCCGGTACCCCGACGGCCCACGACAGTCCTGACCACCCGGCGTCGGCGACGCGGCGCGCCAGCACGGGAAGCGCCAGCGCCGCTCCGGCCCGCACCAGCGGTGTCCCGGCGTCCCCGGCCGGCAGCTCGAGGTCGGCGAACCCCGGGCCCAAGTGGACGGCGATGCCGTCGAAGCCGGCGTCCGCCACCAACAGGTTCGAGCCCCGTCCGATCACGAAGAGCGGCACGCCGCGGGCCCGGTCCGTCAGCACGGCGCGCACCGCGTCGAGGTCGGGGGGATTGGCGATCTCCACGAAGAGCGCCGCCGGCCCGCCCACGCCGTACGTGGTCAACGGCCCCAGTGGCTTCATGAGCGTGGCCCGGTCTCCGAGCGCTGCCGCCAGCGCGCGCAGCTCGTCGCCCGGTGCGACCGTCACCATTGCGGTGCGTCGAGGAGGTCGTCGGGCAGCGCGGTCAGGTCCCCGGCACCCAGCGTGAGACAGAGGTCGCCGGGGCGCAGCACCGACGCCACGGCCAGGCGCAGCTCCTCCCATCCGGGTGCGTACGTCACGGGCAGCCGGGGGTCCGCCGTGGCCACGGCGTCGGCGACGAGGCGGCCCGACACCCCGGGCACCGGCCGCTCGCCGGCGCTGTAGACGTCGGTGACGACGAGCACGTCGGCGTCGGCGAAGGCCGTGCCGAACTCGGAGGCCAGCGCGGCCGTCCGTGAGAAGCGGTGCGGCTGGAACACCGCCACGATGCGGGACCAGCCCCCGCTCCGTGCCGCGGCCAGCGCCGCCCGGACCTCGGTGGGAAGGTGCGCGTAGTCGTCGACGAACGTGACGCCGTTGGCCTCGCCGCGGAATTCGAAGCGCCGGCTCACTCCGGCGAAGCGCGCCAGGGCCGCTTCCGCCGCCTCGAACGATGCGCCCGCCTTCAGGGCGGCGACCGTCGCCACCGCGCCGTTGCGGGCGTTGTGCAGGCCGGGGACGCCGATGCGCAACGTGCCGAGGACGCCCTCGGGGCCGCGGCAGGCGGAACGACACCGAGCTCCGCAGGAGCTCGAGCTCCTCCATGGCGTAGTCCGACCCGGCCTCCTGGCCGACCAGGGTCGCCCCGTGCGCCCTTCCGATCGCCGCGGCGTCGGCGTCGTCCGCGCACACGACGGCGCCGGTCGTCGCACCCCCCACGAACTCGGAGAAGGCGTCCCGGAGCACGTCGAAGGTGCCGTAGTAGTCGAGATGGTCCGGTTCCACGTTGGTCAGCACGGCCAGGTCCGGGCGCAGCGCCTTGAACGTGCCGTAGCTCTCGTCGGCCTCCACCACGAGCCAGTCGCCGCCGTCCCACACCGCGTTCGTCCCGATCTCGTTGACGTCCGCGCCGATCACGAAGGAGGGGTGGAGGCCCGCCTCCACGAGGATCAGCGAGAGCATCGAGGCGGTCGTGGTCTTGCCGTGCGTGCCCGACACGGCCAGGCACCGTCGCGTGGCGCAGATGGCAGCCAGGGTCTCCGAGCGCGGGGCCACCAACGCCCCGGCCTCGCCCGCCGCCACGAGCTCGACGTTGTTGCTCGCCACGGCGGGCGAGAACGTGACCACCTGCGCGTCGGCGACGTTCTCCGCCCGGTGCCCGACTGCGACCGTGATGCCCTGGGACCGGAGGCGTTCGGCGACCGGTGAGTCCTTCAGGTCCGAGCCCGACACCGTATGGCCCATGGCGCGCAGCACGAGAGCGATGGCGCTCATGCCGGCGCCGCCGATGCCGACGACGTGGATCCGCTGCGGCTCGCGCAGGTCGATCGTGGTCTCAGCGGGCATTGGCATCCACCAGCTCTGCGATGCGGGCCGCCGCGTCCGGATGCGCGTGGCGCCGGGCCGCCTCACCCATCGCCTGGAGCCGCTCGGGGTCCTCGAGCAGGGCCTCGAGCTCCTTGCGGAGCCGCGCGCCGTCGCACTCGGGGTCGGGGACGTGCACCGCCGCGCCCAGGGCGACGAGGGCTTCGGCGTTGCGCGTCTGATGGTCGCGAGGTGCGCCCGGCAGCGGGACGAGGATCGCCGGCACGCCGGTGACGAGCAGTTCGGCCACCGACATCGCGCCGGCACGGGAGACGCACACGTCGGCTGCGGCGTACAGCTCGGGCATGTGGTCCTCGAACGGAACGACCTGGTAGCAGAGCCCCCTGCCCGCACCTTCGGCGCCCGCGATCTCGTCGGGCCCGCCGGCGAACTGGCCGTAGTCCCGCCGTCCGGTCACGTGGTACAGCGAACGGCCCGAGTCGTCCGCCCACGACTGCGCCACCTCCGCCACGGCACGGTTGACGCGCAGCGCGCCGAGCGAGCCGCCCATCGCGGTGGTCGTCTGGCGGTCGGGTGGAAGCCCGAGCGCGGCGCGGCCGGCGTGCCGGCCCTCGGCCGAGCGATCGAGCCCGGCGAGCTCGGGACGCACCGGAGTGCCCGTGAGGAAGGCCCGCGGCATCTCCGTCCCCTCGAAGGCCACCGCGTTCGCTGCGGCGAAGCGGCCCAGGAGACCGTTGACGGCTCCGGGCACGGCGTCGGTGTTGACCGAGACGACCGGGACGCGGGTCAACAGCGCAGCGACCCCGGCCGGGAAGCTGGCGTACCCGCCCACGATCACGACCACGCGGGGCCGGCGCCGCGCGAATGAGCCGAAGGCACGGACGCAGGCCCAGATGAGTCCGAGCACCGCGCCGACGTTCGCCACCAGGGCCGCCGGCTTGACGCTCCGCTGGATCCCCCGGCCCGGCAACAGCGTGTAAGGGAATTCCAGCGTCGGCCACAACGAGGCCTCGTGGCCGCGGCGAGAGCCGTACAGCTCGACCGTGCTGGGGTCGTGCCCCCGGGCGACCATGGCGCGGGCGACCTGCAGGGAGGGGACGACATGGCCACCGGTCCCGCCGCCCGCGACGACCGTGCCCCGCCCGGCGCTCACCGACCCCGGCGGGAGCCGACGGCGCGCAGCGTGCCGGCGCCGGCCTGCTCGCCCTGCTTCGCCACGTTGATGAGCACGCCCGCCGCGGCCATCGTGATGACGAGCGAGGACCCGCCGAACGAGATGAACGGCAGCGGTATACCCGTCACGGGCAACACGCCCACCACCGCGCCGACGTTGATGAGCGTCTCCGCCGCCACCCACGCCACGAGGCCGAGTGCCAGCAGCCCACCGAAGCGGTCGGTCGCGCCCGTCGCGGCGCGGATGCCGAGCCACAGGAGGATGCCGAGAAGGGCGAGCACGAACAGCGCACCGACGATGCCGAGCTCCTCCCCGATGACCGAGAAGATGAAGTCGGTGTGCGCGTTGGGCAGGAAGCCCCACTGCGCCTGCCCGCCCCCCAGCCCCATGCCGAAGAGATGCCCCGACCCCAGGCCGATGAGCGATTGGAGGACCTGGTACCCCGAGCTCGACCCGTGCGCCGAGGGGTCGAGGAACGACAGCAGCCGCGCCCTGCGGTACGGAGAGGCCACGGCGACGATCAGGGCGAGTACCGCCACGGCCGCCATCACCTTCATCACCGGACCGAGCCGCACGCCCGAGACGAAGAGGAGGGCGAGGGCGATGCACCCGAGCACCATGGCGGTGCCCATGTCCGGCTGCACCAGGATCAGCAGGCACGCGAAGCCCGTCACGAGGAGCACGGGACCGATGATGCGCCGATCACTGGCGTCCTCGTCGAGCCGGCGCGCGATGAAGTCAGCGGCGAACAACGTCAGCGCGAGCTTCATCAACTCGGACGGCTGCAACCGGAACTCGCCGAAACCGACCCAGCGGCTGGAGCCCATCGCGTGGACGCCCACCCCGGGCACGAGGACGACGAGGAGCAGCCCGAAGGTGCCGAGGAGGATGAGCGGGCTGAAGCGGCGCAGCTTGCGGTAGTCGACGCGCAGCGCGACGCCGAGCGCCGCCGCGCCGATCGCCATCCACATGCCCTCGCGGATGAGGATGGCCCACGGGCTGCCGTAGGTCGCGATGGAGATGACCGACGACGCCGTCCCCACCATCACCAGGCCGATGACGCAGAGCAGCGCGACGTCGACGAGCAGGAGCGTCGACACCGACAGCTGCCGGCCGGCGATGTGCACCATGCCGCTCTCGGCCCTCGTCTGGCTCCGGCTCGAACCGGTGGACCGGCGCGGGGTCGCCGTACGCGTCGAACGGACGGGTGGATGCGCCGTGGCGGAACGCGCCGGCGTCATCGCGGCCGCACCGCCTCTCCCTGCGTGGCGCGAGCGTGCCGTCCTGCTCGGTCCGACACCCGATGCATCTCCTAATTCTCCCCCACCGCGCGGTCGAAGTGGCGGATGAAGACGGTGCGCGTCACGTGAACTTCGCCACCGTGAGGTAGTCGCCGTAGAAGATGCCGAGACCCAACGCGCAGAAGAGCCCGCCGAGGATCCAGAAGCGCACGATCACCGTCGTCTCCGGCCAGCCGGCCAACTCGAAGTGGTGATGGATTGGCGCCATGCGGAAGATGCGGCGATGGAACGCACGGAAGCTGATGATCTGCATGATCACCGACACCGTCTCCATGACGAAGAGCCCGCCGATGATGAGCAAGAGGAGCTCGAGATTCAGCAGGAGGCACAACGCGGCCAGGCCGGCTCCGATGGCCAACGAGCCCGTGTCGCCCATGATGATCTTGGCCGGGGCGGCGTTCCACCACAGGAAGCCGATGCACGCGCCGGCCAGGGCCACGGCGACGAGGGAGAGGTCGATGGCCGAGGCGGGGAGCACGTGGTAGATCGAGTAGTGCCGGAAGATCCAGTAGCCCATGATCGAGAGCACGGCGAAGCAGAACGTCCCTGAGCCGGCGGCCAATCCGTCCACCCCGTCGGTGATGTTCACTGCGTTGGACGCCCCGACCATGACCAGGACGGCGAAGATCACCCAGAGGACGGGACCCAGGTTGATCCCGATCGCTTCGGACCGCGTGAACGACAGGGCCGTTGACGTGTGCGCCCAGTTGACCGCCAGCAGAGCGAAGGCGAGCGCGCACGCCAGCTGTGCGGCCGACTTGCCGCGCTTGTTCAGGCCCAGGCTGCGACGGTGGTGGATCTTGATGTAGTCGTCCAGGTAGCCGATGAGGCCGAACGCGACAGTTACGCCGACGGCGAGGTAGCCCGTGCGCGAGAAGCGGATCTCCGTGCCGATGTGGCCGACGGCGTACCCGAAGACGACCGACCCGACGATGGCGATCCCGCCCATCGTGGGCGTGCCCGCCTTGGCCGAGTGCGAGGCCGGCCCGTCCTCGCGGATGTGCTGACCGATCTGGCGATTGCGGAAGTAGCGAATGAGAAACGGGGTGGCGATGATCGCGGTCCACAGCGCGACGCTTCCCGATACGAGGAGTCCGAGCACGAGCGCTCAGCCTTCCGTGGCGCTGCCGCCGGAGGCCCCGGCCGAGCGCGACAACAGACCTGTGCCACCTGCCTGCGCCGTCCACGAGCTGGGATCCGAGGCAAAACGGGCCGAGAGCGCACGGCGCGCTTCGGCAGCGTCGTCGAAGGGCAGGCGGTGTCCCGCCACCTCCTGGTACGTCTCATGGCCCTTCCCCGCGATGACCACGATGTCGCCCGGTGCCGCGGCATCGAGCGCGCGACGGATGGCGCTGTGCCGGTCGGCTTCCACGACGAGCCGCGGGTTCTGCCGTGCTCCGGGCACGCCGGCCAGCACCTCGTCGATGATCGCGTCGGGGTCCTCGTCGCGGGGGTTGTCTGACGTCAGGAACGCCATGTCGCTGCCCTCTACCGCGACGCCTCCCATGACGGGCCGCTTGGCCCGGTCCCGGTTGCCGCCGCACCCGAACACCGAGATCACCCGGCCCCCCGCTTCGGCGGCCAGGCGCCGCGCCTCTCCCAGCACGACCTCCAGGCCGGCGGGAGTGTGGGCGTAGTCCACCAGAACCGTGAAGGGTGGGCGCTCGGTGCGTCCGTCGTCTGCGGCGGACGACGCGCCCAGCGCCGGTGCGGCTGCGATGACCTGGAGGCGCCCCGGCACCGGGCGCAGGTGCGCCATCGCGGCGGCGATGTCGCCCGGCTCGAGTCCGGGGTCCGCCAGCAGGGCCGCTTCGGCGGCGTACAGCGCATTGTCGACGTTGACGCCACCGGTGAGCGGGCTCACGACCCGGTGTCCCCGCCAGGTGAATTCCGTATGCCCGGGGCGAAGGACGACGTCGGTGGCATCGGTGTGATGGACCGCCACCGTGGGGATGCGGGCGCGCTCGAGCAACAGCCGCCCCCAGGGGTCGTCCGCGTTCACCACGCCACGCAGGGCGTGATTCGGCGCAAAGAGCTTCGCCTTCGCCTCGAAGTAGTCCTCCATCGTGCCGTGGTAGTCGAGGTGGTCGTGACTCAGGTTGGTGAAGATGGCGACGTCGAAGTGGATCCCGTCCACTCTCGACTGCACGAGCGCGTGGCTCGAGACCTCCATCGCCACCGCATGCCGCAGGCCGTCCCATCTCTGTCGATCCCGCACCCCGGCCAACACGCGCTCGACTTCGGTGGCCTCCGGCGTGGTGCGTGCGCCCGACAGCGTCCCCATGACGTTGGTGGGGCGGCCGGCCGCCGTGAGGAGGTCGCCCAGGATCTGCGTGACGGTCGTCTTCCCGTTGGTGCCCGTGACACCGATCATCAAGAGGTCGCGGGCGGGATAGCCGTAGAAGGCGGCGGCCAGATGCGCCATGACGGGTCGCATCGTCCCGGGTTTGATGCGCGCCTGCGCGACATCCCGATCGAGCAGCTCGGGGATGAAGTGCTCGCAGATCAGACCTATCGCCCCCCGCTCGACGGCCTCCGACGCGAAGCGGTGCCCATCGCTGAGAAGACCCGGTACGCAGCAGAAAAGGTCACCCGGGACGACGTGCCGGCTGTCGTGCGCGATGCCGGCGACCTCGACGCCTGAGGGGTCACCCACCGTCTCGAGCACGTCGATGTCGTCGAAGAGGAGGTTCATCGGCACGGTTTGCATGATCGACCCGACAGCGTTGCATGCTCCGGACACCCCTGCGTCACGCCCGCAATGGGTGTGTGACACCAGATCACGTGATGTCCTGCGTTTGGTCGCTGGTCGCGGCACCCGACGGGGAGGTCGTCGTTTGGGCCCCGGGCGTCGTCGGGATGTCGTAGCGGTGGAGTGCGTAGCTCATGATCTGCGAGAACACCGGCGCCGCCACGGTGCCGCCGAAGATCGGCGTCGGGCGGTCGAGCACCACGATCATCGAGAGCGTCGGATTGGCGGCGGGTGCGAACCCGACGAACGACGCCATGTACGCACCGGCGACGTAGGAGTCCTGGCCTTGGGTCGGGATCTGCGCGGTCCCGGTCTTGCCGGCCACGGTGTACCCGGGTACCGCCGCGCTGGTCCCGGTGCCCTCGTTGACCACCTGCTGCAACATGGTGTTGAGCTCGGCGTCGACCGAGGACGAGAGGACCGGGTGGGTCGCCGACGGCGCGGTCTTCGCCACGGAACCCGAAGGGCTGATCGTCGCCTGGACCAGTTTGGGTGCCACGTACGTGCCACCGTTGGCCACGGTGTTGTACGCATCGAGCACCTGCAGCGCGTTGACCGCGTCGACCTGTCCGATGGGGAGTGAGACGTAGTCGGTCGGCTCCCAGTTGGCGGCCGTGGCCAAGAGGCCGGCCGACTCGCCCGGGAACGCGAGGCCGGTCGGCTCACCGAAGCCGAGCGTCTTCACCTGGTTCAGCAGGCGCTGCTCCCCCACTCCTTGCGCGATCTCCGACGTCCCGATGTTCGAGGACTGCGCCAGGATCTGCGTCGCGCTGAGTGCCTCGGTCGGGTGGGGTTCTGCGTCGTGGAACGACGAACCGTCGAGCTCGATCTGATCGGGGACGGTGAAGATCGTGTTCGGGTTGATCAGCCCGTCCTGGAGGGCAGCCGAGAAGGTCACGAGCTTGAAGACGGAGCCCGGCTCGTAGAGCTGCGAGACGGCGAGGTTGCTCGACGCCTCGTTAACGGCGTCGTTGGGTCCGATGGGAACGACGCCCCCGGATGTGCCCGTCGTCGAAGTCGTCGTGGTCGGCCCACCGATCGCGGCAGGGTGGGTGGCAGTGAGATTGGCCATGGAGAGGATCTCACCTGTCTTCACGTCCATGACGATGGCGGTGCCACTGACAGAATTGGACGTCTCGATGGCCTGGGCCAAGGCCTGCTCGGACTCGTACTGCAGCTGCGTGTCGATGGTGAGCTCGAGCCCGTTCCCCGGCGACGTGGCGACCTTGTTCGTCACCGGTGACTGCGGCAACGCCACGCCCCCGGGCGACTCCATGATCGTCTCCTTGCCGGCGGAGCCCGCCAGCATCTTGTTGTCCCCGTACTCGAGGCCTGCGGCGCCCTTCCCTGCGGCGTTCGTGAACCCGATCAACGGAGAGGCCAGATTGCCGTTCGGCACCTCCCGCTTCGAGTCGGCGATCAACGTGATCCCGGGCAGCGAGTCGTTCGTGATCTTGTCGCCGGTGGACTGAGGCAGCTGCCGGGCGAGGACGACGTAGCCGGAATGCTGGTGCAGCTGCGTTGCCAGCGTCGCCGCCGAAACGCCCAGCAGCGGCGCCAGCGCGTCGGCGGTCTGCACCGGGTGGGCAACTTGGAAGTCGTCGGCAACGACGTCGTCCGTCGGCACCGACAAGGCGAGCGGCGAGCCGTCCCGTGCGTAGATCCCGCCTCGGACGGCCGGCAGTGACACGGTGATGGCCGATTCGCCCCGGGCCTGCGACTGGTACGAGTTGGCGTGCAGCACCTGCACGTCGACGAGGCGCGCAACGAGCAGCAGCATCGCCAGGAGAAGGATCAGGCGGACGATGCGCACCCGACGCTGGAACGTCGCATTGAGCCAGCCGCGGCGGGTCGGGCTGGCCGACCGGGTCGGCTGCCGGTGCCGTGGAGGTCGTGGGGCGCGCTGCGGATGGGGTTGGCGGGTGGGGCGCCCGGCGGGCCGTGGAGCAGGTCGGGCGTGCGGCTGGGAGCGCGTCGACCTCGCAACGGGGGTGCCGGAATTGGCGCGCGCGCGCCGAGACTGATGCCGCGTCGTGCTGCTCATGGCGTTGACGTCGGAGTGGTTGTCGAGGAGGTCGAAGCCGTCGAGGAGGTCGACGATGTGGACGGCGCGGTGGCGGGCGCCGCCGTGACGTTCGGCGTCGGCAGCGGCGCCGTCAACGAGACGTATGGCAGCTCGGTGACGCTGGGATGGACCATGTGGAGGCCGTTGGTGGCCGCACCCACGATCCGAGACGGCGTCTCGAGCTCGGCGACGGCCAGCTCGGCCTGCCGGTGCGAGCTCTGCTCGAGGGCCAGGTCGTGTTGCAGCGTCGAGAGTCGGACCTGCCCGTTGGTGAGGAACGCCTGCGCGACAACGACCGCGAGGAGTGCCGCCACGACCATGGACACCGACACGACGCTGAGCAGCCGGCGGCTCCGGGTCGGGCGGCGTTGGGTGGTGCGGCCCTTGCGCGAAGGGACGCTGCGCAGCGGCGTCCAACGCCGGGACGGGGTGGAGGTCCCGGCGTGGCGGCGAGCTGGTGCCGCCGTGGCCGTCGCCGCCGGAGGAGGAGGCGCCATCAGGCCGCGTCCGTGCGGACGATGGCGCGCAACCGTGCCGCTTCGGCCCGCGGGTTGGCGGCGATCTCGGCGGCCGAGGCCTTCCGGGCACCCCGGAAGACCAGCGCGTGACGTGCCACCGCTCCGCAGACGCACGGGAGGCCGGGCGGGCACGTACACCCACCGGTCGCCGCGTCGGCAAACGTCTGCTTCACCAGGCGGTCTTCGCCGGAGTGGTAACTGATGACGGCCAGGACCCCACCGACCGCCAGGTCGTCCAGGGCGACCGGCAGCACGGTCCGCAGTTCGTTCTGCTCGTCGTTGACCTCGATGCGCAGGGCCTGAAACACCCGACGCGCGGGATGTCCCTTTCGTCGCGCCGCCTGCGGCACGGCCGCCGCCACGACTTCGGCCAGTTGGCCCGTGGAGGTCAACGGCCGGGCCCTCACGACCGCCCGAGCGATACGCCCCGACAGCCGCCCCTCTCCGCTCTCGCGGAAGAGCCGGGCCAACGCGTCCTCGGGCAACCCGTTGACCAGGTCTGCCGCGGTCACGCCGGACTCGGGGTCCATCCGCATGTCGAGCGGCCCGTCGGAGCGGTAGGAGAAGCCGCGCCCCGCCCGATCGAGCTGAGGTGAGCTGACGCCGAGGTCGAAGAGCACGCCGGAGAGCGGCGCCACCCCTTCGTCCTCGACGACCTGCTCCATGGCCGAGAACGGGGACCGGATCAGGGCGACCCGGTCCCCGAACGAGGAAAGCCGACGACCCGCCGCCTCGAGGGCGGCCGGGTCGCGATCCAAACCGAGGACGCGCAGCTCCGGGTACGCCTCGAGCAATGACGCTGCATGTCCGCCTCCGCCGACGGTCGCGTCGACGACCACCCCGGGAGGGACGGGAGCGAACAACGACACCACTTCGTCGCGCAGCACCGGAATGTGTTCGAACGAGTGGGCCATCTGCAGCTCCTCGGCCGGTTGGTCGAGGGGGAGGTGGAGATCCAGACGACCGGTGTGGAAGTGGGTGGAGTGGCCTTCCAGCGTGCCGGTCGAGGAGCTGCACATGGTCCAGTGCGTTCGACGGGTGGCGAGCCACCCGTCGGTCCTTGTGTGTGCGGTCTCGAAAATCCTTGCTGTGCTCCTTCCTGTTGCGTTGTCGTTTGCCGCGTCGTCCGCGTGCCCGTCCGTCAGTCGTCCTCGAGCAACCAGGCCTCCTCGGGCAGCACCCGCGCCTCCCATTCCGCCGGATTCCACAACTCGACCCGGTCGATGGCACCGTGCACCAGCACCTCCGTGTCGAGCCGGGCGAAGTTCCGAAGGTGCAGCGGGATCGGCATCCGCCCTTGACGGTCGATCTCGACCTCCGCCGAGTTCGACGCCCAGATACGCGTCCGGTTGCGGTCGGGCCGTCCCGCGTCCGACCTCTCCTGCATCACTTCCATTTGTCGCTCGAACTCCGCGGGAGTCCAGAGGGCGAGACACCGCTCCGTGTGCTGGGTCAGGTACCCGCCCCGCTCGAACTGGGCCGCGGAACTTCGCCGGCAGGATGACCCTGCCCTTGGTGTCGAGCGAATGCTCGTATCTCCCGACGAATCCCGCTGCCACCAGCCGTCTCTCCCACGACACTCCCTGAGCTGCGTCCTTTGACGCCCTGTCACTCCACTTCTCGCCACTTTACGCCCTTTCCCCCCACCAAACAACTACTTGGCTCCACCGCAACCCAAAAACCACCCCCACTCGCCCCGCGCCCCCCGTCGACGGGTCCACTGAGGCGGCCGTGGGCGCGGCAAGGGCGACCACGCCGCCGGCACGGCCGGCCAGAGAAAGGGGGGCGTCACCGAGGCGGGGACGATGGCGCGCGTCGGGAGAAATAGAACAAGCTGACCAGCGCTGGCCGGGGCCCGAACAAACGCCCCGTCGAGCCGACCGGCGGGTTAGGCCCTGCCCGGCTCCGCTCTGAAGTCGCTGAACGAATCCGCCAGCCGCTCGCGCACCGGCGAGAGATCCGTCACCGGCGTCGACAATTGCGCGCAGGCCGACCGCGACGTCGCCCAATTCGGCGGCCAGCTCGACTCGCTCGCCCTCGCCGAGATCGAGGAGGTCGAGAAGCGGCTCGGGGTCCCAGGACGCATACGCGCACGACGAGAAGAGCGCACCCTCGCGGCTGCGCCACTGCGAGAGGCCGACCACCTTGCGGTCGCCGTCGAAGACCTCACCCGGGCCGCGTCCGGCGAAGCACACGAGCTCGCCGAGCCGCCCGGCCACCGATCGACCGGCGTGGATCGAGAACGCCGCGCCCGTTGGGCCGCCCGACGCCGACAGCGCCTGCACCCACCACCGGCCCACCCATTCGGCTGCGACCGAGACGTCGTACGACCACAACGGGTCGTCCCGCGGGATCCAGGCATCCATCCAGAGGTGGTTCCCGGGCTCGAGATACACCGCCCCTCCCCCGCCGCGCCGCCGGGCCAACTCGACCGCCCGCGACCGCAGGACCGGGGGCACGACGATCTCGGCCGGCTGCGTGCTGCCGAGGACGAGCGTGGGATGCGCGGCCGCCCGGGCGAGCACGACGCGCCGCCCCTCGTCACGGAACCGCTCGACGTCGAAGAACGGCTGCGTCGATGACGTCGGATCAGAAGGAGACGAAGGAGCGGCCAACCCTCAGGACGCCGCAGCCAGATACGGCTCCCACAACGGGTCGACGTCCGAGAGGTGCCGAAGGCGCCAGAGGTGCCCGTCCGGCGGCGCGGGCTTGACCCGAAGCGTCCAGCCCAGCTCCGAGAGCAGTTGATCGGCCTTGACGAGGTTGTCGCGCTTGCACGCGGCCACCACGTTGGACCAGTCGTGCGTGCCGCCCCTGCTGCGGGGGATCACGTGGTCGATCGTGTCGGCGGGCTGAGAGCAGTAGACACAGAGCCCGCCGTCGCGCCGCAGGACCGAGCGCCGGGTGACCGGCGGCGTCCTCGCCCAGCGCGGGATCCGCACCATGTGGCTCAGGCGGACGATGGACGGCACCTCGACGTCCATCCGGGCGGAGTGAAAGACCTTGCAGTCGTCGCGGATGGCGACCGGCTCGGCCCGTCCCGCCAGCATCAGCACCACGGCACGACGATCTGAGACGAGGGCCAGCGGCTCGTAGGTCGCATTGAGGAGGAGCACCCGCTCCATATCCCGAGAGGCTATCCGCGGCGGGGCCGCGACCTCTGACACCATCGGAGGTACGCCACGACGTCGGCGGCCTCGAGCGCCTCCGACGTGCCGTCGCCGCCGTCTGCGGTCACGAGCCGGAAGCGCCAGTACGACGTCGCCCGGGACGGGCAAGAACGGAGCCGGCGCCGCCACCACCCGCGCCGCGCCATCCGCCGCAGTGCGCCGAGCGCCGCCCACGACAGGCGTGGGTGCGTCGCCACGGCCCGGGCCACCACCAGGCCGTCTCGGCCCCACCGCTCGCCGTCGTCCGTCCGGCGCGTGGCAACCGCCGCGTTCACCCCGCCTGCTCCACGCCGTGGAGCCCGACCCGTGCCGCGCCGACCAGAGGACCGGCGTCCCCCAGATCCGCCCGGCACGACCCGCGCCCCGCGAGCGAAGTCGAGCCGGCACCGCAGGTCCATTTCCGCCTGGGCCGCCTCGAAGAAGGGCTCGCCGTAGCCGAGCGCCACCGAACCGCTCACCACGGCGAGGGGGAGGTCCAACAGGTTGACCACCGAGGCGATGGCGCGCCCGACCAAGGTGCCGACGCGGTCGATCATCTCGGGACCCGCCTGCTGCGGCGGCCGCCCGGTGATCGCCGCGATGGCGGTGCCCGACGCCTCCGCCTCGAGACAACCGCGTCCGCCGCAGCGACACGGGCGCCCGTCGGGTTCGACGATCACGTGGCCGATGTGTCCGGCGTTCCCCAGCCGGCCGTCGAGCAGGCGGCCGTCGAGCACGATGCCTCCACCGACGCCCGTGGACACGACCATCCCCACGAAGTTCTCGCTGCCCGACCGCGGCACCGACCCAACCCTCGCCCAGGGCCAAGGCCTTGGCGTCGTTGTCGACGAACGTCGGGCAGGCCGGTCAGCTCGGCCAGGCGCGTCCCGCAGGGGAAACCCGCGCCACGCCTCGATGTTGAACGGCGACACCTCCTCGCCCCCGAGGCTCATCGGACCACCACAGCCCGCACCGCAGACGACCAGGCGGTCACCCGGCCCCACGCCATCCGCCATGCGCCTGACCAGCCCGGCCAGGTCCTCCCACAGCCGTTCGTCACTGCCGGGCGCCGCCGGCTCGTGCCGCGGTCGGCACCACCGCCCGCTCGACCAGGGATCCGTCGAGCCCGACCAGCCCGCTGGCCATCTTCGTCCCCCCGATGTCCACGGCCAGCACCAAGTCCGCCACCGTCACGCCGCCACGCCGACCGTGCGTCACCGCGCCGCCGCCCGAGCCGCCGACGAGGCTCACGGGCACAACGAAGCGACGCGCACCAAAGGAAAGGACGTCACGGACCGGGCCGGGGGCCCGGAGAATTCGGGCTCAGCCCTCGCGCCGGTGGAAGCGGGTACGGAACCAGTCGCGCGCGCCGCTCACGGCTCCCTCGATCCCGCTCGATGCGCCGCCCGTCCGAGGCTCTCCGTCCTTCGAGCGCGTCAGGTCGGCCCAGCCGGCTCGGCCCATGCGGCGCAGGTTCCGCTCGAACCACACGGCGGAGGCGAACATGATGATGACGCCGAGGAACCCGGCGATGACCGACTTCGAGTAGAACGCCACGAGGATCACGACACCGAGGACGAAGGTGACGGCCGCCCACTTGCAGTAGCGCCCGGCGTGCCGGTAGACGGTCTCCGAACGCACCCGCTCGGCGAACTCGGGGTCGGCCTTGACGAGAGACTCCTCGAGCTCCGCGAGGATTCGCTGTTCGTGGTCGGAAAGCGGCACTACCACCTGCCCCTTGGGATCTCCACATCCATCGGCGCCCCATGTTGGCACGCCCGCGGGGCGCGGACAACGAGAATCGTGCCCAACGTTCCTGCCTGAGCAGTGGTCTCCACCAGCGGTCAGCTTAGGTCGGCCCCGTCGCACGCAGTACGCGGTCATCGAGCTGTAACGAACGCCGGCCACCCCGCCCAGCCATCACCCAGCCTCGGGCCCCAAGACCCGAGTCGGGCGGCCGGGGCCGCCACGGCCCGGCACCAGGAGCCCCGGGCCCGCCGCCCCGCCGTCCGGCGGAACTACTCCTTGGCTTCCTTGCCCCGTCGGCGCATGACCAGCGCCGTGATCAGGGCGCCGAGCAGGCCCGAGATGACGATGACGACGATCAGCGGCGCGTGACGGGTGTCGACCCAGAAGTCGATCTGCACGTCCCGCACGTTGGCGATGGCGAACCACACCAGCAGCACGGCCGCCACGCCGACGACGATGAAGGTCCATTGACGCCGACGGTCCATGCCCTTCGCGTCCTCCTCGGCGACGTGCTCGCCCAGGGGATCCCGGTGGACCGGCTTCTTCACCACGTCGCCATTCTGCCGCGCACGCACCCGGCTTGGGGTCAACCCTGCCCCAGCTGCTATGGAATGGGCCGGAAAGGAGCCGCATGAGCACGAGCCCCAACGAGATACTCACCGGCGCCCGCACCTTGTGGGAGCTCGTCGACCGCCGCGCCGACGCCTCGCCCGATCACGCCATGCTCATCGCCGCCGACGGCGAGACGGTCACCTTCAGCGAATTCCGGGCCAGGGCCGAGCGCGTGGCCGCCGGCCTGCAGGCGATGGGCGTCACCGACGGCTCGGTCGTCTCGTGGCAGCTGCCCACCGGCATCGACACCATCGTCCTCTCCATGGCGCTGTCCCGGCTCGGCGCGGTGCAGAACCCGATCATCCACCTGTACCGCGAGCGCGAGGTCGGCTTCGCGCTGCGCCAGACCGGCGCCTCGCTCTTCGTCATCCCCGGCACGTGGCGTGACACCGACTTCGCCGCCATCGCCGAGCGCGCCCTCGCGGACTCGACCGCCGGCCCGACCATCCTCACCATCGACGCCGGCCTGCCCGAGGGCGACCCCGCCGTGCTGCCCCCGCCGCCGGCCGGGGTCTCGCCCGACGACGCCCCGGTGCGTTGGATCTACTACACCTCCGGCTCGACCGCCGACCCCAAGGGCGTGCAGCACACCGACCAGACGCTCATCGCCGGCGGCTGGGGCCTCGCCCGCGCCCTCGACATGCGCCCCGACGACATCGGCTCCATCGCCTTCCCCTTCGCCCACATCGCCGGGCCCGACTATCTCGTCTGCATGCTCAGCGTCGGTTTCCCCGCCGTCCTCCTCGAGGCGTTCGTGCCGGCCGAACGTGCGTCGAGGTCTTCCGCACGCCACGGCGTCGACGATGGTCGGCGGCAGCACGGCCTTCTACGTCGCCTATCTCGCCGAGCAACGCAAGACACCCGGCGACCCGATCCTCCCGTCGCTCCGTCTGATGTCGGGTGGCGGCGCCGCCAAGCCGCCCGAGGTCCACTTCGAGGTGCGCGACGAGATCGGCGGCCGCGGCGTCGTGCACGGCTACGGCATGACCGAGGTGCCGATGATCTCCAACGGCTCGCCGCACGACAACGACGAGCAGCTCGCCAACACCGACGGCAAGCCCGTCGACGGCGCGGACGTCCGCATCGTGCGCCTCGACGGCGTCGAGGCCGCGCCCGACGAGGAGGGCGAGGTGCGGGTCAAGGGCCCGATGGTCTTCCACGGCTACACGGACGCCGCCCTGACCAAGGAGGCGTTCGACGAGGACGGCTACTTCCGCACCGGCGACCTGGGCAAGCTGCGGCGCGACGGCCACCTCAGCCTGACCGGCCGCCTCAAGGACGTCATCGTGCGCAAGGGCGAGAACATCAGCGCCAAGGAGATCGAGGACCTGCTCTACACGCATCCGAAGGTGATCGAGGTCGCGGTCATCGGCCTGCCCGACGCCGAGCGCGGCGAGCGGGTCTGCGCCGTGGTGCAGCTGGCCGACGACGCCGGCTCGCTCGAGCTGGCCGAGGTCGTCGCCTTCTGCCGCGACGCCGGGCTCATGACGCAGAAGATCCCCGAGCAGGTCGAGGTGCGCACCGACTGGCCGCGCGCCGGCACCGGCAAGATCGTCAAGAAGACCCTGCGCGACGAGTACGCCACGGCGTGAACGCCCCTACGCCGAGCCGCGTCGTGCTCCCCGGCCCGATCGGGGAACGGCCCTACCGCATCGTCTTCGTCTGCACGGGCAACATCTGCCGCTCCCCCATGGCCGAGGTCATCACGCGCGCCCTGGCCGACGCGACGCCGCTCGCCGACGGGACGACGCTCGGGGACCACCTCGAGGTCACCAGCGCCGGCACCGGTCCCTGGCACGAGGGCGAGCCGATGCATCCCTACGCCGCCGAGTCCCTCGGCCGCGGCGGCTACCCCGGCGAGCGCCACGTCGCCCACCAGTTCGGGACGTCCGTGCTCGGGCGGACCGACCTCATGGTCGCCCTCGATCGCCGGCACCGCCAGACGCTGCTCGGCCTCGGGGCGGACCCCGACCGCCTCGTCCTGCTCCGCTCGTTCGACCCCGCCGCCGGCGCCGCGGCCGACGTGCCGGACCCCTACTACGGCGACCAGAGCGTCTTCGACGACTGCCGCGACATGATCGCCGGCGCCTGCACCGGCCTCGTGGCGTCCCTGGCGGCCCACTGGGATTCGCTCTGGGCCGCCTGAGGGCCACCGTTCACTCCGCCGTCCCGGCGCGTAAGGGCAGGTCAGCGACCCACCTGCACGGGCCAACACGAAGGGCGTGTGACATAGTGCCGACGTGGTTTCACGCAGGGTCAGGCGCCGGCGCACGCAATTCGCCGTCGGAGGCGTGGCCTTTCTCCTGCTGGTCATCTACCTCGCCGCCTTCTCGGGCGGCTCGGGCCAGCCGCCGGCGTCGACCACGTCGACCACCTCCCACTCCGCCCACGACACCGTCTCCTACACGCACTTCCCCAAGCACTCGCCGCTGAACCCGGGCTGGACCGGCGACGGGCAGTCGGTCACCCTGGGCTTCGGCGGCGACGTCCACTTCGAGGGCACGGTCGGCGAGAGCCTGGCCGCTGACCCCTCCACCGCCCTCGGCACCACCATCCCCCAGCTCTTCGCCGGGACGAGCGTGAGCATGGTGAACCTCGAGAGCGTGGTGACCGACGGCACGTGCCCCGAGCCCCAGAACAAGCAGTACATCTTCGACGCGCCCGCGTCGGCCGTCACCGCCCTCAAGAGCGCGAGGATCTCGCTCGTCACCGAGGCCAACGACCACGGCTACGACTGCGGCGCCGAGGGGCTCTCGCAGAACCTGACCATCGCGACCCAGGACGCGTACCCGATCATCGGCATCGGGAACAACGCCGCCCAGGCCTTCACCCCGTTCCGCGCCACCGTCGACGGCCAGCGCATCGCCATCATCGCCGCCACCCAGGTCATCGACAGCAATCTGGTCAGCACGTGGACGGCGACGGGGTCGCAGCCCGGTGTCGCCTCGGCCATCGACCCGACGGCGCTCGTGAGCGAGGTCCAGCAGGTGCGCAAGACCGCGGACACCGTGATCGTCTTCCTGCACTGGGGCACCGAGACGCAGTCGTGCCCCAACCCCCAACAGGAGCCGCTGGCCCAGCAGCTCGTGAAGGCGGGAGCGGACATCGTCGTCGGATCGAACTCCCACGTCCTCTCCGGGGCCGGCTACCTCGGGAGCGCCTACGTGGACTACGGCCTGGGCAACTTCGCCTTCTACGACACCAACCCGCCGGAGACCGACAGCGGTTCGTTGATCGTCACGGCCGAGGGACGTCGCATCACCAGTGCCGTCTTCCGACCGGCCACCATCGTCGCCGGGTTGCCGCAACCCTTGACCGGGCAGGCCGCGACGACCGCGGTCCAGAGCTGGAACTCGGCGCGCGGCTGCACCAACCTCTCGGTGATCCCGTCCAAGAGCGTGGCGACGCTGAGCGGAGAGACCAAGGCCTTCGTCGCTCCCCCGACCACGACGACGACCACGAGCTCAAGCTCGGCGACCGGCGCCACGGGCACGTCGGGCGGCACGGGCAGCGCCGCCACGACCACGACCACCTTCTCGGCGGCCACGACGACCACCACCCGCCCCCGGGCCACCACGACGACCAAGCCCGCCTCGACCACCACCTCCCCCACCGACAACGCCGGCGGCTGAACCCGCAGCCCGGCTCAGCGCACCGACGCGAACGTCGGGGCGCCGTCCTCGAGCGGCACACGGGCGCCCCGCGCCGTGAAGCTGATCGCGTGGTACCACCCACAGAGCAGGAGCAGGTCGAGCAGCTGCGCCTCGCTGAACTCCGGGCGCAGCCGCTCCCACAATTCGTCGCTCACGTCGCTGGTCTCGTGGAGCTCGTCGACCAGGCGGAGCAGGAGCCGCTCACGCTCGGAGTCCCAGCACGGGTCGTCCGGCCCGCCGTGGGTCAGCGACCGGACCTGTCCGGCGTCGAACCCGGCCCGGGCCCCGAAGAAGGCGACGTGCACGCCCCACTCGTACTCACAGCCGCAGCGGGCGCACGTGCGGTCGATCACGATCTCCCGTTCGCGCAACCCGACGCTCAGCGACCGGCTGAGCTCGTGCTGTCCCCACGGTTGCATCGCCGCCGCCATCGGCGGGTTGCGCACGAACGTGCGGAAGAGCGCGATCGGCGGCACCCCCGGTGGCATCATCGCCCGCAACTCTTCGTCGATCTCGGCCTCGTAGGGTGGTTCCACTGGCGGAATCCGAGCACCCATGCGGACCTCTTCTCTGTCTGTGCCGGGTCGACGAGCCCGGCAGGCTGTGGAGCGACAAATTTCTGAAACAGAAACGCACGCCGCTGCGAGAAAGGTAGCGTTTCTGATTCAGAACAGCAACCCCTGACCGAGACGACAAGCGAGAGCACAAGAAGGACACGGACACCACCGATGGCAGCGAAGCCACCACTACCAGGCTCCCGTGTACGCGGTTCGACGACGGGTCGGCCGCTCATGGCGGCGCTCGACCTGCTGGGCCGCCGTTGGGCCCTGCGCATGCTGTGGGAGCTGCGCGGCGGGCCACTCGGCGCCCGGGCGTTGCGAGAGCGCTGCGACAGCATGTCGTCGAGCGTGCTCTACGAGCGGCTCAACGAACTGCGCGCCGCGAAACTGCTCGACCAGCGCGACGACGGCACGTACGCGCTCACCCAACTCGGCCACGACCTCGGCGATGCGATCGCGCCGCTGCAGCGCTGGTCCGAACGCTGGTCGACGGCCACCCGAGGGCGACGCTCGGGCTGAGCCCGGCTCCTAGGCCCGGTCGATCTGCGACCAGGTGTGGACCCTCTCCGAGAAGGCGTCCTCGCCGGGGATCCGACGATAACGGAAGCGGATCTCCTCGAGGTCGTTCGGCTCGGTCACCGTCTCTTCGGACAGCCGCAACACCATGTCGGCCTGACGGCGCAACACGGCCCGCTGCTCCGGTGAGGTCGTGTCGAGCATGATCGATCCCAAGGAGTCGATGATCCGGATCAACACCGCCGGAGCGCCCCGAGCCGACTGCCGGATCTTGTCGAAGGCGCGGTTGACCATGCGCGGCATACGACGGGTCGAACTCGATCAGCCGGACCTTCCCGGTCGAGTCCCGGTAGACGCCCTCGTCGAGCACCCGGCCCGAGACTCGTCCGAGCCCGGCGGACAGCCAGTCGATGCAGGTCAGCGCGGTGAAGGTGTCGTTGACCGCAGCCGACAGGGCCCGAATGGCGATCTCGACGAGCTGGTCGATGGCGAAGACCGGGTCCTGCACCAGCGTGCGGTGCGGTCCCGTCACGTGTGCCTTGCGGAGCGCCAACGCGACCTCGGGCGCCGCACCTCGCGGCCACACCATCGCCAGGGGTCGGCCTTCCGCCAGGTAGTGACCCGGTCGGTGCTCCAGACGGATGAACGAGTCGGTGCGCGACGCGATCGAGATCAGCTGGGAGTAGCCGACGTACTGGATGTACCCGCTCACCTGCGAGGGGACCGCCGCCCCCCGGTCCTCTATCAGCTTGAGCAGCTCGGGCACGCTCTTGCCGCTGTGCGGCTGCGCTGGTACGACCGGCGCCTCGCCGGCCCTCTCAGGGAATTCCGCGTCGATCGACGACATCAGGTCGCGGGCGATGCCGGCGATCACCTCGGGCAACTGAATGGACTTCGCGATGTGATTGATGAAGTAGATGAGGACGCCCAGGTCGAGCAACAACAACGCCTCGGCGATCGACGTCGAAAGGTACGGAACGAACGTGGGACTGAGACTGTCGATCGAACCCAGAACCAGCACCGAGTACACGAAGGTGCCGACGAAGACACCCAGGGTGACCTGGTTCCCGATGTCGCGGACGAAGTTCCGCATCATCCGCGGGCCGAACTGCTGCGACGCCAGGGTCAGGGCGAGGATCGTGATGGAGAACACAACGCCGACGACCGTGATGACGGCGGCGGCGATGGCGATCAGCACCTGCCGCTCGGCGTCCGAGTTGCCCGTGCGGATCCACACCGGCAGATACCCGGGATGGTGATACGCCGCCACGTCGACCGCATACGTGATCACGAACAGGACCACCGACACGACCACCAACGCACTGGGGACTACCCAGAACGTCGTGCGCAGCTCCTCCCACCGCCAGCTCGGCAGCTTCCGTCGGTCCTTGTCGACGCGTGCGGGCTGCGGGACGGACACCTCGACGGGCCCGCTCACGGGGCACACCCCTGTCTCCGGGTGGGCTCAGCGCACAAAGGCCTCGCCAGAGAGGAGTCGGAGAAAGGGGGACGTGGACTGTCGTTCATGGCAAATGGTCACTTGCTGCCGACCAGTCTTCCCGGCACACCGTGCTACTGCGAGCACCCACGCTACCGCGCACCGCGGGCGCCCCGCCGCGAGGTCGCGCACGAAGAACCCGAAGCGAACCCTGCCCACTCAGTCCGGCGAGACCCCCGACCCCGCCACCGCCTCCTGCGGCATGGCGTCGGCGACCAGTCGTTCGTCGTCGGCCAGCAGGGAATGCGCGAGTTGCTTCACCATCTCGATCACCTCGGGGTGCTCCTCGGGGTTCCAGCCCTCGAGCAATTCGGTGAGCCCGTGACGCCGCGCCTCGGTCAAGCGGCCCAACGCCACCGACCCCGCCGCCGTCAGGTGCAGGTCGCAGTCGTCCCCGCGACGGCGCTCCTCGATCATCCCCGCCGAGACCAGGCCGTCGACGCCGGGCTGGATCACGGCAGGTTCGACGTGGAGGTGCTCGGCGACCTCCTCCACCGAGCACGCCGGCCGGTCGGACAATCGGTACAGCAACCACACGGCGCGCGGCGGCAGGTTGACGCCGGCCCGCTCGGCCAGCGTCTCGTAGAGCTCGGCGCGGTTCTCCCGCGCCGCCACGCGCTCGATCGCCAGCTCGATCTCCTGCAGCGACGTCCGCGTCTGCGGGGCACCCTGCACCTCGCCCGGGTCGACCGTCTGCACCGTCCGGCGCAGTGGCACCTCGGGCAACAGGAAGCTCAACAAGAACGCGACGAAGGAGATCGGTACCGCGACGAGGAAGACGGTCTGGACCGCGTGCGTGACGGCGCCGATGTACTTGTCGAAGAAGAACAGACCCTCCGCCGTCGACTTGAGCCGGTCCAACAGGGCGGGGTTGAGTGCCTGCGGGTTGAACGAATGGAGCAGTGCCGGCGGCACCTTGGCCAGGGTCGGGGCGATGGTCCGGCTGAAGACAATGGCGTAGATCGCACCGAACACGGCCGTGCCGAAGGAGCCTCCGATCATGCGGAAGAAGGTGGCCGAACTGGTCGCCACGCCCAGCTGGTCGTAGGACACGGCGTTCTGCACCGCCACCACGAGCACCTGCATGATGAGGCCCATGCCGATGCCGAAGATGAACATGTAGGAGGCGAGCACCCAGCTGTTCAACGACGCGTCGATGAAGGACAGCAGGTAGGCGCCCAACGTCAGCATGGCCGAGCCGAGAATCGGAAAGATCCGGTAGCGCCCCCAGCGCGTCACCAGCCGACCCGAGATCACCGAAGCGCCGAGCATTCCGAGCATCAGCGGCAAGATCCGCAGACCCGACACCGTCGGGCTGACGCCCTTGACGTTCTGCAGGAAGAGCGGGAGGAACGTCAGGGCACCGAACATGGCGAAGCCCATGACGAAGCCGATGGCGCTCGCCGCGTTGAACACGCGCACTCTGAAGAGGCCCAGCGGGATCACCGGCTCGGCGGCGACCCGCTCGGCGAGCAAGAAGCCGACCGCCAACGCGACACCGAGGACCGCGGTCGCGATGCTGGGTGCGGAGACCCACGGCCACGAGACCCCGCCCAGGCTGGCGAAGATGATCAGTGACGTCGCCGACCCCGCCAGGAGCAGCGTCCCGGCGTAGTCGATCGAGTGGTGCACCCTCCGCAGGTGCCCGGGCAGCACGGCGCCCGTGACGATGAGGGCCAGGATGCCGAGCGGCAGGTTGATGTAGAAGACCCATCGCCAGGACAGGTACGTCACGCAAAGGCCGCCGATGAGCGGTCCGATCACGGTGGCCACGGCGAACATGGCGCCGAACAGCCCCATGTAGCGGCCCCGGTCACGCGGCGAGACGACGTCGCCGATGATCGTCTGTGCGCCGACCATCAGGCCACCACCGCCCAGCCCCTGCAGCGCACGGAACGCGATGAGCTCGGTCATGGTCTGGCTCAGGCCGCACAGCGCCGAGCCGACGACGAAGATCACAATCGCCGCTTGGAAAAAGGTCTTCCGCCCGTACTGGTCGCCGAGCTTGCCCCACAGAGGCGTCGAGACGGTCGACGCCAGCAGGTAGGCGGTGACGACCCAGGCGAGGTGCGAACCGCCGTGCAGGTCGCCGACGATCGTCGGCAGCGCCGTCGACACGATCGTCTGGTCCAGGGCCGCCAGGAGCATGCCGAGCAGCAGGGCGCCGAGGATCAGCCACAGCCGGCGCCCCGTGATGCGGTCCCCCACGGGAGGAGCTGTGTCGACGCTCACTCCCACCTCCCCTGCATCGGCCACGATCGGCTCAGAGTAGGAACGTCCTGGTCCCAAATGCAACCATGCTCAGCCGGCCGCCCCGTTCCGCCGGAACCGTCGCGGCGGCCACGCAACGGACCGGCCCTCACAAGGGTCGTCGTCGCCCGCGCTACGGTCGCCGCGCCGGATGTGGCGCGTGGCCGCATCGACTGAATGAGGAAGGCCCGGATTCATGCGTACCCGCCTTACCGAACTGCTCGGGATCGAGCACCCCGTCATGCTGGCCGGCATGGGCGGCGTGTCGTACTCCGCCCTCGCGGCCGCCGTCTCGGCGGCTGGGGGCTTCGGCTGTCTCGGCGCCTCGACCATGAGCAACGAGATGATGGTGGCGGAAATGGCGGCGATCCGCGCCGCCACCGACAAGCCGTTCGGCGTCGACCTGCTGACCGCGATGCCGGGAGGCATGACCGAGCAGGTCAAGCTCGTCATCGAGGGAGGTGCGTCCGCGTTCGTAGCAGGCCTTGGTGTGCCGACCGAAGTGGTCGACCTGTGCCATCAACACGGACTCGTCGTCGTGAGCATGTGCGGCAAGGTCGATCACGCGGTGCGGGCCGTGGAGGCAGGGTGCGATCTCGTCGTCGCACAAGGCACCGAGGCGGGCGGGCACACCGGGCAGGTCGCCTCGCTCCCCCTCGTCCCCCAGGTCGTCGACGCAGTAGCCGGGCGCGTCCCCGTCGTCGCGGCGGGCGGGATCTTCGACGGCCGGGGCCTCGCCGCGGCCCTCGCCCTCGGTGCGGACGGCGTCTGGGTCGGGACACGCTTCATCGCGACGCCCGAGGCACGTGGCGTGTTGGGTTACAAGGACAAGCTGCTCGCCAGCCGCGAGGATCAGACGACCGTCAGCCGCGCCTACTCGGGCAAGACGATGAGGGTCGTCCGCAACGAGTACACCGATTACTACGACGCGCATCCCGACGAGCTCCAGAAGTTCCCCGAGCAACTAGCCGTGTCGTACCGCGGTGGGGCGATGCACCTCGGCGGCGACTCCTTCAGCGAAGGCGTGGACGTGGACAAGGAGTGCTATCCCGCCGGGCAGGGCGTCGGTGCGATCTCCGAGCTCGTGCCGGCGGGCACGTTGGTGCAGCGCTTCGTCGACGAGGCGGACGCCGCGCTCGACCGCCTGCCCTCCGTTCGCTGAGCCGCCCGCACGACGAGTGACGACCGCATCGACCGGTTCCGATCGATCGACGACCACCCCGTCGCAGCGCCGCGTGGCGCTCGTCACCGGCGCCAACCACGGCATCGGCGCCGCCACGGCCAAGGCACTCGCCGCACAGGGCACCGCCGTCGTCTGCGCCTACTTCCGTAACGAGCGGATGGGCGGGCTGAAGGACCCGGCACTCCCGGCGGCGTACCGCGCCACCCGCATGGCCCGCGCCGACTTCGTGGTCGAGTCGATCCGGGCCCGCGGCGGCGAGGCCACCGCCGTGGAGGCAGACCTTTCCGACGCCGAGTCCATCCCCACCCTCTTCGACGAGTCGGAGCGGCAGCTCGGCCCCGTACAGATCCTGGTGAACAACGCATCGGGGTGGATCGGCGACTCTTTCGTGCCCGAGGCGACCGACCGCTTCGGCCGCGCCAAGAACCCCGTGACCGCTCGCTCCGTGGACCAGGTGCTCTCGGTCGACGCCCGCGCCGCCGCGTTGCTGATCGCAGAGTTCGCCCGCCGCCACGTGGCGCGGCACGCTCAGTGGGGCCGGGTCGTCGGCCTCACCTCCGGTGACGGCGACGGCTTCCCCGAAGAGGTCTCGTACGGGGCTGCGAAGGCGGCCCAGGTCAACTTCACGCTCAGCGCGGCGACCGAGCTCGCCCGCTACGGCGTGACGGCGAACGTCGTCCACCCTCCCATCACCGACACCGGGTGGATCAGCCCGCAGACCGCGGCCGCCGCACGATCGGCGGGTCGTCGCGTGGCCACGCCGAAGGAAGTCGCCGAGGTCATCGCGTTCTTGGCCTCCGACGCCGCCGCGCTCATCACGGGCAATGTGATCCGTCTTCGTTGATCGACCCTCGAGGCGGTGCGGAGACCGCCTCGGCGTGAGCTCATTTCGACTCCGCCCACTTGGATGACGGCGCCTCGCAGGAGGTCCACCGGCCGGAATACCTCTCCCAGGTGCCCCCGGCGGCTACCTGGACATCTAGGACCGACGCCCCGATGGTCCAGGTCACGAGCTTTTTCTCTCGAAGGTGCATGATATGAAATATTACGATATATCATTATCTTACGTTACATAACGGAACGGAATACCAACCCTTTTTGACCAGGAGATAAATCGACATGCCACACGACCACGAACACCGTCGCGATCACGATCACGACCACGACACACGACCACGACCACGAGCACGTCTTCGCCCATGCGATGCGAGGCCCCGGCATGCGCCGGGGCGGCGGCAGGGGCGGCTGGGCCGGCGGGCGCCGAATGCGGCGAGGTGCGATCCGCACCGCGATCCTGCTCTCCCTGCGCGAGGAGCCGGCTCACGGCTACGAAGTGATGCGCCGACTCGAGGAGATGAGCGGCGGCCTCTGGCGTCCGAGCCCGGGGTCGGTCTATCCGCACCTCCAGATGCTCGAGGACGAAGGCCTGGTGCGCTCGTCCGAAGTCGACGGCAGCCGGACCTACAGCCTGACCGATGCGGGCCGAGCCGAGGCCGAGAAGAGCGAGCTCCCTTGGAACGCTGCCGGCGAGTCCGACGACAAGATCCGGACACTCCGCCAGTCCCTGGGACAGCTTGCCGGCGCAGCAAAGCAGCTCTCCGGTGCCGGCGATGCCGCGCAAATCGAGCGAGGCACCGCAATCATCCAGAAGGCACGCAAGGAGCTGTACCAGATCCTGGCCGAGGACTGAGCCGGCCGGCCGATAACGTGCTGGCGGAGCCATGACGACACACCGCCACCGCCAGCACGTTGGACGCTGCCCCCGACGCCAAACCCATCATCGAGACCGTCGACCTGACCAAGACCTATCCGGGAGCAGACTTCCGGGCGGTCGACGGACTGAATCTCCGAGTCGGCACCGGCGAAGTCTTCGGGCTTCTCGGTCCGAACGGGGCCGGCAAGACGACGACGGTGGGCGTGCTCACCACCCGCGTTATTCCGACGGGTGGGCGCGCGCTCGTCGGGGGCATCGACGTCGTGAAGCAACCCACGCTCGTCAAGCAGCTCATCGGCGTCGTCTCCCAGCAAAACACGCTGGACCGCCAGCTCACCCCGTGGGAGAACCTCTACTTCCACGGGCGGCTGTTCGGGATGGGTCCCAAGGAATGTCGCGAGACGGCCGACGAGCTGCTGGAGCGGTTCCAGCTGACGCGCTTCGCCAAGGCCTCGGTCTACGCCCTCTCGGGCGGCATGGCGCAACGGCTCATGGTGGCCCGCGCCATTTTCCATCGGCCGGCGGTGCTCTTCCTTGACGAGCCGACTGCCGGCCTCGATCCGCAGGGTCGCTTGGCCCTCTGGGACCTTCTCGGAGGACTGAACGCCGACGGCCAGACGATCCTGCTGACGACCCACTACATGGAGGAGGCCGACAAGCTCTGTAACCGGGTCGCCATCATGGACCACGGCAAGATCCTTGCCCTCGACACTCCCGCCGAGCTGAAGCGCAGCGTGGGCGCCGACACCATCGTCACCGTCAAGGCGGCGGGTGACCCGAAGGAGCTCGCGCACGCGTTCGAGACCAAGCTCGAAGGTGTGACCCGTACGCGCCCGATCGCCGATGGTGTCGAGCTGCAGATCCGCGGGTCGGACCGTCTCGTCCCCCGGATCGTGGAAGCCGCGGAGTCGGCCGGCTTCTCTCTCGCCGACCTCTCGGTGGCCGAACCGACCCTCGAGACCGTGTTCATCGGGCTGACCGGAAAGGACCTACGCGACTGATGGCGACCACCACAACACCCGACGTCTCACCAGCGTCCTTCGGCGGGTCGGGCACCCGCCACGTGGACCTGAAGCCGACGCGATCGGCGGTGGCAGCCAGCTGGACCTCGCTCTGGGCGCTGATCCTGCGCGACATCGTGGTCCTCTGGAAGCACAAGATCGAGTTCACGGTCCGGACACTGGTGCAGCCCTTCCTTCTGTGCTTCGTGTTTCTCTACGTCTTTCCGAAGATCGGCCAGGGCATCGGTGCCGCCAGTGGGATCCCGGGAGCCGAGTCGGCGTTCGCCACCGTCCTCGTCCCCGGCGTCGTCGGGCTCTCCATCATGTTCCAAGGCATCCAGGCGGTCGCGATGCCGTTGGCCCAGGAGTTTGGCTTTACCCGCGAGATCGAAGACCGGGTGCAGGCGCCGTGCCCCATCTGGTTGGTGGCGCTCTCCAAGGTGATCTCCGGCGGCGCGCAGGGACTGATCGCGGCGGCGATCGTGTTGCCGATCGCTTCGGTCGTGCACGCCGAGGGTGTGCAGGCCAACATCAATCTGCACTGGCTCTTGATCGTCACTCTGGTGCCTCTGTCGTGTATCTGCATGGCGTCACTCGGGCTCTTGCTCGGCACCTCGTTCGAGCCGCGCAACCTCGGGCTGATGTTCGGGTTCATCGTCCTGCCGATCACGTTCCTCGGCGGCACCTACTACCAGTGGACCCGGTTGGCGCCGGTCAAAGCCGGACCGGTCCACTGGCTCCAAATCGTCGTGCTCATCAACCCGCTGATCTATATCAACGACGGAATGCGAGCGGCCTTCACGGATGCCGCGCACATGCACCTCTACGTGATCTATCCGGCGATCGTGGCCTTCAGCGTGATCTTCCTCGCCCTCGGGCTCAGGAACTTCCGGCGCAAGGTCCTCGCCTGATCGCCCAACGCCCCGGCACGTGCCGGGGCGTCCGCTCCCGACCGTAGGGCGCCCCCTCACAACACCCGCAGCGCCTCCGGCAGCGACCTCTCGGCTCGGGTGAAGGCACGAAGCGATGGCAGATCGCCGACCCGGGCTCGAGCCAGCTCGACGCAAACCCCCAGGCTGACCCCGACGGCCGCCGGCGGAGGGTCGGGAACATGGAGACCCGGCACGCTGCACACGACGTCGTCGCCGTGCACGATCACCTCGAGGATCCGTGTCGGCAGGTACTCACAGAGAGGGACCTGCCCGCCGGGCACCCGGATGATCGGTATCGGACGGGTCGAAGAGACCGTGCTGAGCATGGCCACCAACTCGTCACGCGACGCCGTACACGCGGCGACGACGATCGGCGCGCCCGTCTGCGCGAACGCCTCTGCCGCGGTTCGTAACGATGCCGACAACGGATCGTCGTCCTGAGAATCGCCCACCCGGTTGGCGCCGAAGAACTCCCCCACCGTCACTCTTCGCAGGCCTACCGGTTCCGTGTCGTTCAACACCTGCTGGAGCCACAGCACCCCATGCACCGCGTGCGCGGCCACGCCGCCCACCGTGTAGTGCTCCAGCGCGCTCGGTTGGCACCAGGCATCCGCCACCTCTGAACGGGCCACGATGCCCCGCAGCCAGTCCACCGCGCCGAGGTAGGTATCGACCTCTTCCCGTGACAGGGTCGCCCCCCGCATCCAGCGGAGAGTAGGCCAAGAGGCCGTTCTGCGCTTCGACCCGACCCTTGGGGCACGGCGGCCCCTTCGGGCCGGGAACGGCCGCGTTTGCCCTTTCGTCACCAGGTACCACCTGGTCGTCACCAATAAACGCATGATGCGCGCCTGGATGTCACGACATCTGGGTATCGTGACCGGAACCTACTGCCAGTATGTGCGACCGCTGTAGGGGGCGGTGGCGAAGGGGCGATTCCCATGACGATGAGCGGTCCCGTGGCGCCATCCGACCTCCTGGACGACTACGTCCGGGTCCGGGGGACGACCGAGCGGTTGGCCTCGCTGCTCAGCGCCGAGGACCAGACCGTCCAGACGATGCCCGATGTAAGCCCGACGAAATGGCATCGGGCCCACGTCACGTGGTTCTTCGAGACCTTCGTGCTCGGCGAGTACGCCCACGACTATCGGGCCTTCGACGACGCGTACGCCTACATCTTCAACTCCTACTACGAGGCCGTCGGCGCGCGGCACCCTCGTACCGAGCGAGGCCTGCTCTCACGCCCCGGTATCGATGAAATCGCTCGCTACCGGGCGTACGTAGACGGGCAGATGGGCGCCTTGTTCCAAGAAGCGGGGCAGCCGGGTCTGGTGGAGCTGATCACGCTCGGGCTCAACCACGAACAGCAACACCAAGAGCTGTTGCTGATGGACATCAAGCACGTGCTCTCCCGCAATCCGCTCCATCCCGCCTATCTGCCGGGTGCGCTGCCGGGGGCGACCACCCACCCGCCCAAGGCCGGCTGGCTCGATCACGACGGTGGCCCCGTGGAGATCGGGCACCGCGGGGTGGGGTTCGGCTTCGACAACGAATTTCCGGTCCACACCGTGCAACTCACCCCGTTCGGCTTGGCTGACCGCCCGGTGACCTGCGGCGAGTGGATCGCCTTCATGGAGGACGACGGGTACCGGCGCCCCGAGTTCTGGCTCTCGGACGGGTGGGCCGTCGTGAATGCGCAGAGCTGGGACGCACCCCTCTACTGGACCCGGGACCCTGACAACCCCGACCAGTGGCTCCAGTTCACGCTCGCCGGCCTCCGCCCGGTCGACCCGGACGAGCCGGTCTGCCATGTCAGCTACTACGAGGCCGACGCGTTCGCGCATTGGACCGGCCTGCGTCTGCCAACCGAATCAGAGTGGGAGACGATCGCCACGGCGCACGGCGAGGGCGACAACTTCCTCCGCGACGACTTCCTCGATCTGGGCGCGCCCGATCCCGCGACCGGCGGTGACGTCGAACGCAATCTTCGGTGACACCTGGGAGTGGACGTCCAGTGCGTACTCGCCTTACCCGGGGTTCCGCGCCGCCGCCGGTGCGGTTGGCGAGTACAACGGCAAGTTCATGGTGAGCCAATACGTCCTGCGCGGCGGATGTTGCGCCACCCCGCAAGGACACACACGGGCCACCTACCGCAACTTCTTCCCTCCCGGCGCACGTTGGGCGTTCGGCGGCGTGCGGCTCGCCCGGGACCCCTGAGCCATGGCGTACACGATTGACGTGCACCTCTCCCCCGAGGACGTCCGCGCACAAATGCGGAGGGACGCCCTCGAGGGGCTCCAGGGCGTCGAGAAATCGATCCCGCCGGTGTGGTTCTACGACGAACGGGGCAGCCGCCTGTTCGAGGAGATCACGCAGCTGCCCGAGTACTACCCGACCCGGGCGGAACGCGCCCTCCTGGAGGCCTACGCGCCTGCCATCGCCGGACTGGCCAAGGCGGACACGCTCGTGGAGCTCGGTGCCGGAGCCTGCGACAAGACCCGTGTGCTGCTGACCGCCCTCCAGGACGCGGGCACCTTGACGCGCTACGTGCCCTTCGACGTCAGCGACGAATTCCTCCGCGATGCCGCCGACACCCTCGCCGACGAGTTCACCGACCTCGACATGCACCTCGTGATAGGCGACTTCCACCATCACCTCGGGGAGATCCCGACCGACGGCCGCCGTGTGGTCGCGTTCTTGGGCGGGACGATCGGGAATCTCGACCCGGCCCAGCGGGCCCGCTTCCTCTTCGACCTGAACTGCACGATGTCGAGCGACGACTTCCTCTTGTTGGGAACGGACTTGGTCAAGGACCGCGCCCGCCTCGTTGCCGCCTACGACGACTCGGCCGGCGTCACCGCAGCGTTCAATCGGAACGTCCTGCACGTCCTCAACCAGCAGCTTGGCGGGAACTTCGACCCGGACGCGTTTCGTCACGTGGCCGTCTGGAACGAAGACGCGCAGTGGATCGAAATGCGCCTGCGGGCAGACGGCGCCTGCGAGGTGTCCCTCGCCGACGCAGGGATCAGCGTCCGATTCGAAGAAGGCGAAGACCTGTTGACCGAGATCAGCGCGAAGTTCACCCCCGAGCGGGTCGTGGCCGAGTTGGACCAGGCCGGGTTCGTCGTCGAGGAGATGTGGGGAGCGGAGGACGGCGAGTTCCTCCTGACCCTGGCCCACCCTTACTGCTGACGCTCAGATCGAGACCGCCTCGGGCTCTCGTTCGACCACCGGCGCCACGTCGGGCTCCGCCGGCTGACGTCGCCGTCGCCGGACCAGCCATCCCGCCAACAGCACGAGGAGAACTCCGATGGCGCCGAGGCTCAGGACCGTCGCCAGCGTCAAATGCGCCGGCCGGTAGTGGAACGTGACGACGTCACGGCCCGGCGGAAGGCGGACCTGCTGCACCAGGTCGTACGAGTTCACCGACACTGCACGCGCCGGTCCTCCGTTGACCGAGACCGTGGCCCGCCAGCCCGAGTCCCACGCGACGGAGCGCACAACGCTCGACGTGGACGGCGCATCGACCTTGATCTCCTCCGACTTCGTCGTGCTCGACAGCACGGTCACGGCGAGCCGTCGCCCGCTGCTCGTCGTTGCCGTGATCGGCGCCGGCGGCTTGTCGAACGTGTAGACGGCGTAGCCCTGTGAAGTGCCGGCCAGGTTCCAGTGACTGGGCACCACGGCGGTGGAGAGCGACCCGTCCAGTTCGTAGGTGTGTCCGTCCACCGAAATCAAGGATTGGTGCGGGGGCAGCGAACCGACAGCCTGCACCGAGAGTCCCACTCCCTCTCCCCGCGGCAACAGGCCGGTGGCTCGGCTCGCCCCGGCCGCCACTGAAACCGCTGGACCCCAGCGGGTGGCTCCGCTCGCGGTGATGATCCCGAACCGAACAAGGGCGTCGGAGGCGGACGCGTGGGTGAACAGCAGCGTCGCGCTTGCCGGCTCGAGCGATTCTCCGAAATACCACGACTGGTTGTGGCCCGATTGCAGGCTCGGCCGTGGTCCGGGATAGAAGGGGTAGGCCGTGTCGTTGAAGTACGAACTAAAGCCGCGCTCGAGCACCGGATCCGCGCCGAAGCCCTCTGTCACCTGGCGGACGTCGGACAGCGACCTGGGGTCGGAGCTGAGCGGTACGAGGAAGTACTCGGGAACCGTCACGATCTCGCGCAGGTCCAGTCGGGCCAGGGTGCCCGAGGCGAGCTGACCGATGTCCAGGTCGTCCTGCTGGTGGGTGTGGGTGAGCGATTGGTAATTGCTGTTGACGATCGAGGCATAGCCCGAGACGGAGGGCAGGCCGGGGATGATGTTGAGGTCAGGGACGCCCTGAGGGCTGCTCGCCCAGCTTGCGTACGTTTGCGGGTCGTAATTGATGAAGCGTCCCCCCGGCTCGAGATGAGCCGCCATCAACTGCTGCACGGGAGTCGTCCCGCTCACCAGGTCGTTGGGCGGAGGTTGGGTCAGCTGGCTCGTGAGCGCCATCAGGCCGAGGTCCACAACCACGAAGGCCGCAGCAGCGGCCATCCACTGCGTTCGGCTCAAACGGGGACGGAGCCAGACGATGACCGCAGCGCCTGCGGCGAAGGCGAGCGCGATGATCGTCGCCACGCGCACCGTATGCGTCACTGACGGGCTCGCCGAGACGCCGGCGAAGGTGTGGACCAGCGACCCGGTCGCCGTCAGCGCCCACACCATGAGGGCGGCGACGATCGCAAGGGGGAAAAGCGACATGATCCGGTCATAACGTCGCCACCGTTCATCCACTTGGGGCGCATCAGTGCGGTCGAGCCAGCCCGCGAAGAGGACGCAGATCGCCGTCGCCACGGTGATCATGTTGCGGCTCTGGAGACGCTGATCCCCGTATATGGGTATCCGGTTGAAGATGTGTTCCAGTGGGGTGTACTGACCCACCGCCAACAGGTACCCGAAGACCCCGACGACATACCACGTCAGTCGGTCTCGCGACGGAAGGCGACTCGGCCAACGCGGGTGCAACAACGTCACGAGCGCGACGAGCGGGAGGACGCCGAGATAGATCCCCACCTCGGGCAGGTTGTACTGGCTGAAGAACTGAGCCTCGCCGAGGCGCCCGTAGCCGCCGTCGAGGTACGGCACCAGAGCGAAGATGCTGAAGGGGATCGGGTAGCTCCCGGCGGTGGCAATCACCCCGGACCCACGTTGCGAATTACGGATCACCTCCAACCCCGGCAACCACTGGATCGCCGCCAGGGACAAGCCCAGTGCCGCCCCGGTCGCACACCGGCTGAGCACTCGCCACCATCGCTCGCGATTCAGCCCGGCTGACATGACGGCGAACGCAAGGACGAGGAGCGCCTCGTCGAGCATCGCTTCGGGTGCCCCGCCGAGGATGACCGTCGCGTAGGCGATCCCGAGCAGGATGCTCCAACGCCACCGGCCATCGCGCACGATGTGGTGGACCGCCAAGAGCATCCACGGGATGGCGGCGTAGCCCTCGCTCATGTCTACGTGATTGACCTGGCTCAGGACCGGGCCCGCAAAGGCGAAGGTGGCTGCCCCGAGCACACACGCCACCGTCGAGAGCTTGAGCGCCCGCAGGAAGACGTACATCCCGATGGCGATCACGGAGAAGAGGACGACCTCGGTGGCGATCCATGCGGCACGGTCCGGGAGTGCCACGAAGAAGCCCACGAGCGGATAGAACGCGCCGGCGTTGAAGTCCGCCATGAGCGGGGTGCCGCTGAAGATGTACTGGTTCCAGAACGGCAGCTGCCCGTGCCGAAGCATCGAGCCCACCAGCACGTGCAACGGATAGTTCTGTTGCAGGTTGTCGCCCGTGAGGAGAAGGCGGCCAGAGATCAGATCCGGGAGCACGAACCCGAAGAGGGGAATCGCGATGAGCACGGCGTATGGCCACAAGGGCCCGATGTGTGCTCGGAGTCGGTCCACGATCGAAGGGGGTGCTTTCCGGGAATCTGTGTGGGACGACGACCACCGGGGCTTGGTGAGGCCCAACCCGGCGACGCTATCTCCGCTGGCGGAGACTCCCGTCAAAGGGGTCGTTGGGCGTGCGACCGTTCGGCGTTCGCCGCGTCCCGTTCCGGTGACGTCGTTCGTGGCCGAGCGCTCCAGCCTCGCGGTGGGCAACCGGGAGTCGACACCCGTGTCGAGGTCGCAGCCCTCCCGGGACAGATCCAGGGTGGTTCGCCACCCGCGATATCCGTCACCACCATGGACGAGAATTGGCACCCAGACTCCTTCTGTCACATGACAGGGAGATTTCACCTGCGTGACGAGGAGAGTTTTCCCCCGTTCGCTGGGAAAATCCTGAGATTTCGTACGGCTGGAGCCCAGCGCCGGTCGTGCCGAATCGGCGACGCGTCCGACCTCGTTGCCGTGGCGCGGCTCACTCCTGGTGCCCGAGCGACCAGACCTGTAGCGGCGATGTGCTGAGCGCGTTCGGCGAGGTCGTGTACGCCTCGACCAACCAATGCGAGCCGTGCGGCGGCGACCAGGTGAACTCGTCGGGGCGGAGCAGGACGGTGGCCGTCGCGCCCGCCGCGAGCTCCAGCTGTCCGCCCGGGGTCACCTGGGTCCAGAAACCCATCGGGTGCTGTTCGCCGGTGTCCACCAGGAAGTGCGGGGTCACCTGGTGCCCGGTCGTGTTGTGCACCGTGACGGTCACCGAGTCGAGGCGCAGCGTGGCTTGAGAGGTGTGAATGGCGACCACCGAGAGGTCGAGGGGCGCCGAGGTGAAGGCGATGACACACACCACCGCCGACGCGAGGAGGGGTACACCGACGGCCGAGCGGGCCACCCATCGCCGTGCCGCGCTTCCCGCGTCGAGCACCTCTGAGCGCGGCACGCCGACCACGCTGACAGCTGCCACAAGGGCCGCCGGGAAGAAGTCGATCAGATAACTGGAGAAGCTCCGACCCGGCACGAGGAGGACGAGCGGGAGCACGAAGAGCCAGACGAGCTTCAGGGCGGGATACCAGACGACGAAGGCGGCCAGCAGCGCGACGTACGCCAGCGCGGCGGCCACCGACAAGAGCGGGAGTACGACGCCGCCGGTCAGCCCGTGCAACGCCACGGTGACGAGCCCTTGGCCGTCCGCAACCAGGGGCTTGGTGAACGGGAGGAGCACGCTGTCGGCCCAGGCCCGTGGTCCCCAGATCACGAACGGCAAGTTGCAGACGGCGAAGACGCCCACCGCTACGGCCAGGTAGCGCGCCGGCACCCGCCACGGCGCCTCGCCCCGCCGCGTCGCCTCGATGCCCAGGCCGATCAACAGAAGAGGGAGGCAGAACCACGGCGTCTGCTTGACCGCGCACGCCAAGCCAAGCGCGACGGGTCCGACCCAACCCGCGAGCCCGGCGCCCTTGCCGGTACCGAATCGGTCCCAGCGCCAGACCGCCACGATCAAGAAGGGGATGAAGAGCGCGTCGGTGCCGCCCGCCGAGAACGAGCCGACAAAGGACGCGGCCATGAAGACGAGGACCGCCAGCCACCGCAGGCCGACGGGCAAGAGGAGGAAGAGGAGGATGCCGGCGACCAGCCAGGCGACGAGGTCTGTCCAGTCCGCGAGCTCATGGTGGAAGCCCAACGCCATGGCCGGCGCCTCCAGCAGGAAGGATCCGGCCGGGTAGGACACCTGGGTGATGTGGCCGCCGTTGGCCAAATAGGTCCAAAAGTGCGACGGAGGGTTGAGCAGGTTGGCGGCGGACGCCATAGATGTCTCGTACGGATCCTTTCCGTGCAGGAGCGCCCGCGTCGCCAGCTGGTTGAAGGCGGCCGAGTCGGTTGTGTAGTACCGGCGCACGTGAATGGACACGGCCTGCGGTATGCCGACCGTGATTGTCGCAACGGCGAGACCGGCCCACGGCAGCACGCCGAAGCTGGGGTCGGCCACGAGCCACGTCGCGGCCATGCCGACGATGCCCGCCACGACGAGGAGTGGGGCCAGCCACGCAGCTCCCGGCCACGACGTCCAGCCGCTCCAGTAACCGAGCCCGGCCGTGAGGACGACAAACCACGCCAGCGTCCAGCCGCCGCGCTGGACGAGGGCACCAGGGCCCGCTGCGGGCCGACCGTTCCGGTCGTCCGGCTCCTGGACGACGAGGAGCGACGTCCGCTCGTCGAGGTCCGTCAAGGGAACACGGCCCACGAGATGAACTCGAGCGCAGTCATGGCCACCAACGAGGCGATCGAGACCAGCATCGCCCCCGTGTAGACACGCCCGCGCAGGCGCGTCCCGTAGGCCACCACGAGCGGGAACGCCAGCATGATGAATCGGGGACGGAGGCCGACCGGCGAGGCGATGGCCGCCAGGCCGGCCGCCGCGATGCCGTAGATGAGCACCGGCGCAGGTTGGCGCTGCCGGATAGCCAGCACGGCGCCGATCACCGCGACCACGGTGCCGACCACCAGGATCTGGCCCGTGAGGGTGGGGCCAAGAGGATTCCGGGCGAAGGTGCCGAGGACGTGGAACGGATACGACAGGGAGGTGGTGCTGCGCCACCCGCCCTGTTCGGTGACGCGCCAGGCGTTGAGCACGCCGGTGTGACGCCACAGCCACGCCATGTACGCGACGAAACCCAACGGTGCGAGGACGGGGGCCACCAGCGGACGGACGCTGCGGTCGCGCCACGCGACCCGACCGGCAACCCAGGCGCAGCTGAGGACGAAGGCCAGGGCGATGGGCGAGGTCCCCGTGGCCACGAGTCCGAGCACGCCCGCCAGCCACCAACGTCGATCCAGAAGCGCCACGAGCCCCAGGGCGACGCACGTCAGGACGATGCCTTCGGCGTAGACGAGGCTGAAGGCGAAGGTGCCGGGGAACACCGCAAACAGCAGCGTGCCGCGCATGGCGCGCTCGCTCCCGGCAAACCGCCGCACCAGCAGGCCGATGGCCACGACGGCGGTCAGTCCCGTGACGCCGCTGATGACCACGCCGATCACCAGCGGCGACAGCGTGCCGTCGAACGACAACCAGCGGATGGCGAGCGGGAACACGGGGAAGAAGGCCGTGGTGTTGGCCGCCACATGTCCGTGCGTCATGGGGAGGTGCCGTGGCCATCCCTGCTCGGCGGCCTGCAGGAACCACGTGCCGTCCCACCGCGCGAGCTTGTCGGACAGGCTGTGACCGTCGATCCGATCGGCCACCAGGACGGCAGCCAACGTGACGACCCGGGCGAGCAGGTAGGCGACGACCGGCCAGAACAAGAAGCTCTGCCGCGCCCGTCGGGGCAACCCCACGCGGACGGCCACCGGTTCCGGCGAGCGCAGCGTGTCGACTACGGCGTCGTCCGCCGGAGCGTCAAGCGTCATGGCCCATCACCACCGTCTGCCAGTGCCGGTCCCAGAGGAACCACACACAACCGGCCAAGAGGAGTGGCGCGGTGACGACATAGTCAATTCCGTTCAGCATCGGAGTGCCCCCCGCCCCCACCACCAGCATGGCCAGCGCGGCCACTGCGGCAAGCACCCGCGATCGCTGGGCGGTCGTGGCGGCCAACAACGTGATCCCCCAGGTGAGATACCAAGGCCACAGCGTCGGGCTCCCCACGACGAAGAGGACGAGGGCCAGGCCGATGGCCCGCACCACGTCCAGTCGGTGGACGTTCCAGAGCAACCAGACTACGCCTGCCACGACGAGGAAGCCGCAAACGAATTGCGTCGCCGTCACTACGGCGCTCTGTGAGACCGGCACGCCGATGCCGTGGACGATGGCGTGGAAGAAGACGCCCAGCGACACCGCCGGCGTGGCCAGCACACGCAGTTCGGTCGGGACGTGCAGCGCGGTCGGGCCGAGCCATGTGAATCCGTATCCGGCCACCAGGGTCCCACCGACGATCACCACGCACGGGATCAGCACCGCCTTCAGCACTACCCGCCATCGCTCGGTGCCGGCGACGGCACGGAATTGCACCACCGCCAGGAAGACGATCGCCACGGCGGCGGGCACTTTGATGAGCGCGGCCGCGGCGCAAAGAGCGATCCCCACGGAGAACCTGCCCTCGACGGCCAGGGTCACGCCGGCGACCAAGAGGCCGACCATCAAGGCGTCGTTGTGGCCCGACGCGATGAAGCTGAAGAGGGCGAGTGGGCTGAGCGCCCCGAGCCACAACGCGAGCCCGGGGTCGGTGCCCAGGCGTCGCGAGAGACGGGGAAGCGACACCATGATCGCCGCCACCCCGATGAGCTCGGTGGCGCGGAACGAGAGGATCTGGCTCAGCAAGGAGCCGCCCGAGACGGTGACCGTCGCCCGGCTCACCATCACGAAGAGCGGCCCATACGGCGAAGCGGTGTTGCGCCACACGCTGGAGATGGAGGACAGCAGCGGGCCGTGTCCGAGCGCCGACGGCGCCACGTGGTACGGGTTGAGGCCATGGTGGGCCAGCAGTCCCTGGGCGATGTAGCTGTAGATGTCGCGGCTGAAGACCGGTGGACCGAGGAACAGCGGCAGGCCCCACAACGCCAGGAGCACCCACGCCCGCCCGACCGAGAGGACGCCGCGCCGGGCCTCGAGACCGACCCCTACCCACGCCCCCAAGAGGAGCGCCACCGCGATGTAGAAGAACACGTGTGCGGGCCAATAGCCGCCGCCGGTCACGTGGAACCAGAAGAGGTCGGCTCCCGGCCTCGGGATGGCGCCGATGCTGGAGCCCAACACCGCAATGCCGATGGACCCCAGGGTCCCGACACCGGTCCACAGGTTGATGGCGCCAGTGGCGGTACTCGGCGCGGCTTGCTTCATGGTGGCGGGCGTTCCCACGGTGCTCTTGCTTTCACCCACCCCACAACGAGTCCGAGCTGACGGTCCCGGGAGACGTTAACGGGTCGGTTCCCACCGGGCGGGGCAGATCAGGGTCCGAACCATCCGGCCATGCATGATTGTCGCAGACAGCCTGCTCAGGCGCCTGCGCGACCGAAGGGCCCTCGACCGGCGGGGTGTTCTCAGCCACTGACGGCGGCCTCCTCTCACGCCCGCAATCCCGACGTGTTTCGGGTTCCCAAATTCGGCAAGATCTGTGACAGAATCAATACAGTTCTATTAAGGATCGGCTGGTGCGGGGGCCCCCAGCCCGAGTCCAGGTGAGCCGAGAAGGAATCCCCGATGGAACTCGCACCGGCGAGCGCAAGCCCTACTCCCATGATCCCCGACCACGTAACCGACGACGCGCCCCGCGACCGGCGCTTCGTCTCAGCGTGGCTCGGACCGCGTTCCTCGGCTTCGTCGGCACGGCGGCGATCGTCGTCGGCGCCGTGTTCGGTGGTCCGTCGTTCGAGACGCACCTCTCGGGTGCATGGTTCTTCGGGATGCCGGGCGGCTTGTTCGGCTCCGTCGGCACCAGCGAGGTGCTGCCACCGATCGCCTCCCTCGCACTCGTGTTCGGCGGCCTCATTCTCCTCACGAGGGTCTGGCTCGGCTTTCTCCGCTACCTCAAGGACAACAAGGGGTTCCCCGTCAAGCGGGTCGTGCTCGTCGTCGCGATCTGGGCGGTGCCGCTGCTGCTCGCACCTCCGCTCTTCAGCCGCGACGTCTACACCTACGCCGCACAGGGCGAGATGGTCAGCCACAACATCAACCCCTACTCCTACGGGCCCAACGTTCTGGGTACGACTCCGTTCAACACGCTCGCCGACTCGACGTGGTCGGGGGCCGAGTCGCCGTACGGCCCGACGTTCTTGGAGGCGGACGGCCTCGTCGACCAGGCGTCCGGGCACCAGATCCTGGCCGACCTGGTCCTGCTCCGCCTGCTCGAGATCGCCGGCCTCGCGCTCGCGGTGGCCGCCACCCCGTTGCTCGCCCGTTCGCTCAAACACGACCCGGCACACGCCGTGCTCATCGGGGTGGCCTCTCCCCTCGTCCTGCTCTCGGTGATCGGGGGCGACCACAACGACGGTCTGATGGTCGGGCTCCTCGTTGCCGGACTGGCCGTGGCGAAACGCTTCGGCACCGTACCCGGCGTGATCCTGTGCGCCCTCGCCGCCGGGGTGAAGTCTCCGGCCGCGCTGGGTGTCCTGTTCCTCGGATGGGCCTGGGCCGGGTCCGACGCATCGACGAGACGCCGCATCGCCCACACGGCCGGCGCCGCGGCGATCGCGCTCGCCACCATGGAAGTGATGGCGGTCGTCTCGGGAACGGGTTGGGGCTGGATACGAACGACCTTCACCGCCGACGCGTCGTACATCGGGGTCACGCCGGTCAACGTGGCGGCGCGTGCGGCGTCCATTTTCAGCCATGTCGTGCAGTTCCCCTTCTCGACCATGACGGCGCGCCCGGTCTTCAGCGTGCTGGGCCTCCTCGTTGCGGCCTATGTCGGGTACCGGATGCTGCGTCGCACGCCACGCGACGGCGTGGTGCTCTGCCTTGGCGTGACCCTGTTGGTCCTCTCCCTGCTCGGGCCGATCGTGTGGGCCTGGTACGTGACCTGGGGTGTCGTCGTCGTGGCGCCTGCCGCCGTCGGGCGCCTCCGTACTGCGGTCATCGTCATCAGTACGTTCTGGGCCTTTGCCGGGGTGACATCCGTCCACAACATCTACATGCGGATGCTGCACACGTCCCTGTTGACGGACCTCCTCCTCGTGGCCATGCTCCTGGCGGTGGCGATCACGCCGCTGGCGATCCTCACATCCGGGAGCCGCGGCCGACTGCGCGTGCCGATCGGCTTGGGACCACAGGACCAGGACGGCACGCGGCGGGGTCCCCAGGTCGACAGCGTCCTGGTCGGCTGATCAGGCTCAGGCCAATCAGGCCCCGTTCGTCGGGTCGTTCAGTCGGCCACGTCGAACGCCGCCACAATGCGTTCGGGCCGGAGCCGTACCACGAGCTCACCTGGTACGCCGTTGCGCGCCCCGAACTCCTCGGCTCGCTCCGCCCCCATGTAGCGCGCGCCGATCAGTGACGCCGACGTCCGCAGGTCGTCCGGGTCGTCCGTCAGCTCGGCGGTGCCTTCGACGACCACGAAGCTGAACGGCGGGCGCTCGTCGTCCACGCAGATCGAGGCCCGAGGATCACGGCGCAGGTTCCGGCCCTTGACCGTCGACTCGCCCGTGTTGAAAACGATGGTGTCGCCCTCCATCACGTACCAGACTGGCGCCACGTGCGGACGGCCGTCGGCCCGCACGGTGGCCAACTTGCCCGTGCGAGGCGGCGAGCTCGCCAGGAAGTCGCGCACCTCCGCGGTCATCGGGCGGTCCGGCATTACCCCGGCTCGCCGCCGTGGGCGGTGTATGCCTTCTGCCAGCCCGCGATCATCGGACCGAAGGCGCCCGGGTTGTACGCGTCCTCTTCGTAGGAGAATTTCATGTCACCGGCGTAGTGCAGCACGGTGATGTTGTGGGCCTGGTGCACCGAGCCGTCTCCGGGGTCCTCCATCCGGTTCTCGATCCGGCAGATCCACCACCCGCGCTCCTCGTCGCACACGCACCACGAGTGCGGGAAGGACGTCATCGCCCGGTTCGGCCACTCGGCCATGAGCGGCGAGATCCACCCGTAGATCTCGTCGGGGCCGTGGAAGGTGCCGAACACGTGCTCCAGGTACACGGCGTCGTCGGTGAAGAGGTCGGCCCAGTCGCGCCATTCACCACTGGCGGCGCAGCGGCCGGCGGTCTCCTGGTAGTGCTGGTGGGCGCGTTCGAGCTCGTCCCGGCTCCACTTCGGCGTCACGACTTGAGGATCCATTCGCTCATCGTGACACTGCGCAGCGTGCTGAGGTCGACGAAGGCGTTGATCTCGTCGATCATCTGCGTGACGTGGGCGTTCATCCGTTCGGGATCACCGTCGGCGCAGTAGAACAGCATCGGGTCGGTGACGTGCTCGAGGGACGGCCACGCCTCCTCCACGATGCCCCCGAGCGGTGGGGCCCCGTCGGTCAGGGACCGGAACACGGCGTTGCGTACGTAGCGCATCCTCGGCTGGATCGCCTCGGTGATCGGCGAGATCCGGGTGTGCCAGCGTGTGACCCATTCCTCGAGGGACTGGTCCGGGTGTTGTTGGAGCAGGGCCACCGTGAGCACCCCGGGCGACCGCACGCCGTCGGGCCAAGAGCGCGGCAACGACCACTGGTTACCCCCGTAGTCCCGGTAGAGCGACTCCACGACCGAGTACCCGGCGATCCGGCCCGAGGCAGCCGCCAAGGCCTCTTCGTACGGGGCGCGGTAGTCGACGGCATCGAGCCAGAGCGACACCAACGCATCGGGGGCCAACTCGCCCTCGGGCGTAGGGACCGGCGCGGGGATGTCGCTCTCCGGGTCCCGCACGTCGATCGAGAGGCGGAGCGGACCGAGGTCGAGCAATTCTCGGCGAGGTCGCCCAGCACGGCGGCGGCCACGTCGGTCCGGCTGCGTGGTCCCTCGGGCCAGAGCAGGTACATCAGCTTCTCCACGGCGCTTCGGTCTCCTCTCTCGTCACGTGCGTCGACGCATCCCTCACCAGGTCAGCCCGAGCGCCTCGCGCATCGTGGCCTCGAAGTCCGCGTCACGCAGGGTCCGCCGCAGCTCGAACACCATCGCGGCATCCCGCCCCACTTCGACTCGCAGCGGCGTCTCGGGGTCTTCGATCGCCGCGGCCACCGCCGATGCCACCGTCTCGGGCCCCGGGCGTCCCTCGGGACCGGTCAGGGTGCTGTCGAGGCCGGCCATCTGCTGGCGCAGCTCGGCGTACACCTCGGGCCCCGGGTGGTCGGCGTCGTGTTTCATGCCGGGCGCGATGTACCCGGGCTCGATGATCACCACGCGGATCCCGAAGTGGCCAAGCTCGAGGTACATGGACTCCGATATCGCCTCGAGGGCGTGCTTCGACGCCGCGTAGGCGCCCTCCAACGGCGTGCCGATCTTGCCCTGCACCGAGCTGATGTTCACCAACACGCCGCTGCCCCGCTCGCGCCAGGCGGGGACGACCGCCTGGGCCATCCGGAGCGGGCCGACCGCGTTGACGTCGAGCACGTGCATGAAGCGATCGAGCGGATACGTCTCGAGCGGACCGGACCCGGTCAACGCCGCGTTGTTCACGATCGCGTCGAGCTCGCCCGCTCGCGCCACCGCGGCGCGCACCGAGGCGTCGTCGCGCACGTCGAGCGGCAGCACCTGTGCGGCGGGCAACCCCTCGAGCAGCGCCACGTCCCGCGCCGTCGCCACCACCTCGTGCCCCCGTGCGGCGAGCACTTCCACCGTGGCCCGGCCGATGGCCCTGGCGGCACCCGTGACGAGCACGCGCACGGCTCAGCCCTTTGCGGGTCGCGGCCAAGCCGACGAGCTCCTCGCTCACCTGCCAGAGGCGTTGCGCCGCCTCGGGGTCCTCGGCCCAACGACGGGGCCTCCGCTCTTTGCACTTGACGAAGTACTTGCCCGTGACCCCGTCGACCGCCGGCGACGAGGCGAGATAGATCGAGGTGCGCGCCCCCTTGGCCGGCGAGAGGAAGAAGGGCTGCGCGATCTTGATGCCGAAGGCCAGGAACCCCCGAGCGTCACCGTCGGCGCCGTAGCCCGTGCGCACCGTGCCCGGGTGCAGCGAGTTGGCCGTGACGCCGGTGCCTTCGAGCCGCCGGGCCAGCTCCAAGGTGAACAAGATGTTGGCGAGCTTCGACTCGCCGTAGACCCGCATCCCGCGATAGCGCTTCGTGGACTGCAGGTCGTCGAAGGGCATGCCCTTGCGGGCGGTGTTGTGCGCCGTGGACGCCACGTTGACGATGCGCGCCGGTGAGGACGCCTTGATGCGATCGAGCAGCAGGTTGGTCAGGAGGAACGGGCCCAGGTGGTTGGTGGCGAACGTCGCCTCGAATCCGTCGACGGTCTCGTGGCGCTCACTGAGGACGAGGCCGGCGTTGTTGACCAGGACGTCGAGACGCGGGGCTTGCTCGAGGATCTCCTCGGCGCCCCGGCGCACCGACGACAGGTCGGCCAGGTCGAAGACGACCAGCTGCACCTGGGCGTCGCCCCCGAGGCGCTGCACGATCCCGGCCACCGCGGCACGGCCCTTGTCGGCGTTGCGAGCCGTCACGATCACCCGCGCGCCCATCCGCGCCAGCGCTTCGGCTGTCTCGACGCCGATGCCGGAGTTGCCACCGGTGACGACGACCGTCTTGCCCTGCATGTCCGGCACTTCGGCTGCCTCCTCGATCCGAGCAGGCGTCAGCCTGTCACACGAAGTCGCAGCGCTCGGGTGGCGGCGGGCTCAGCGCCAGCCGTCCCGCGCCTCGACGAGGCCCCGCTCGGAGTCCAGAAAGCTCCCGCTCAACGTGCGCTCGGCCGTCCGCATCCGCCACCGCACCAGTTCCTGCGCGCAGCCCCAGGCCACCTCGAAGACGTCGCCGTCCCCTGCCAACAGGTTCCGGGTCTGGCCGGGATCCTCGGACACGTCGAAGAGCAGCGGCGGGAACAGCTCGGACTCCGTCGCGAATTGCACGTACTTGAACCTCGGTCCACGGCCCACCTCGAGCGCGCAGTGGCTCATCGGGATCGCGAAGGCGGTCTCCGCGAGTTGGCGCGCTGGGTCCGAGAAGCTCCATTCGAAGTGGGCGGTGTCACGCCAGTGTTCCGGCGCGGGTTCGCCGCGGAGGAAGGGCGCCAGGGACCAGCCGTCCGCCTGCAAGGGCACCTCGGCCCCGAGGAAGTCGCAGATCGTGGGCAGCACGTCCACCGACTCCGTCACGGCGTCGACGATCGTGCCGCGGCCGGCGGCCGCTTCGGGTCGAGGGTCCATCACGATCAGCGGGACGTGGTAGCTCTCGTCCCAGTAGCCGAGCTTTTCGAGCAGCCAGTGGTCGCACCCCATCTCACCGTGGTCGCTCGTCACGATGACCAAGGTCGACTCGGCCAACCCGCTCTCGTCGAGGTACGCGAAGAGCGACGCCAGGCCGTCGTCCACCTCCCGCTGCGCCCCGTAGTACGTCGCCCGCAGCTGGCGGCGCTCCACCTCGTCGTCGGGCGCGCCGACGCCGGGTGTGCCCATGACGACCGCGCCCAGAGGATGGATGGCGGCCTCGTCCTCCCGCCGGTCGCACCCGGCGAACGGCCCGACCGCCTCGGCGGCGTAGAGGTCGTGATACCCGATCGGGTTCCGGCGTGGCGGGTGGGGCCGGATGAAGGACGCGTGCACGAAGAAGGGCTCGTCGCCGTTGCGCTCGAGCCAGTCGACGACCTCGCTGCGAATGAACGTGGTCTGCGACAGCTCGGCGGGAAAGCGGGCGGGCGCCCACGTCGAGCCGTGCTCGTCGGCACCGGGGAATCCGTCGATCGGTTCGTAGAGCTCGTGCGGGTCCGCCGGGACGTCCACGCCGCGTTCGGCCAGCCACCGGCCCCACGCCGGGCTCCCCTGTTCCCACGGGTCCACGATCAGGGCACGGAAGCCGGGGAGGACGCCTTCGTAGGTGTAGAGCCGGGGATCGCCCGGCGGCACGGTGCGCGGGTCGACCGAGGTGTCGGTGTAGCCGAAGAGCACCGGGTCGTACCCGAGGTCCCGGGCCACCAGCGCCACGTTGGTGAAGCGAGCGTCGAGCGGCGTCCCGTTCAGGATGGAGCGGTTCCGGTGCAGGTACGTGCCGGTGTAGAGGCACGCCCGCGACGGGCCGCACGGTGCCGCGTTCGCCCAGTGGTTCGCAAAGAGGACACCTCGTGCAGCGAGGGCATCGAGCGCCGGGGTCTCGACGACCGGATGGTCGAGCGCCGAAAGGCAGTCACCCCGCCATTGGTCGAGCGTGATGAACAGCACGTTGCGTTCCCCGGGCACGTCGCCACTCTTGTCGATGGCGAGCCGTCACACCGGCGACCCGGAGACCCCGTCAGCTCGACGTGCGAACCGTCGTTCCCCCGAGTCTCGTGCCGAACTCGATCAGCCACGCCCCGAAGCGCGGGGCGACAGCCCGCCGCACCGCTCGGCCGCCGGTAACCGGGAATCCGGCGGCCGAGCGGTGCGTCGCGCTCACTTGCGTCTCGGTGGACGCTGGACGGCGGGCCCGAACCGGACCGGCCTGACCTATCAGCTCCTGTCGATGCTGCTCGACCAGGAATTCGACTCCCCGGGCCTGGACCATGAGTGCTCCTTGCTTGACCTCTTCCGCTCCCGGTCAGCGGACCCATGTCCCCCTCGAACAGTCATCACTATAGCGGAATGTTGACAACAAATCAAGAATATTCTAATATAGGTCTGTGCCTATCTTCAGTGACCAGCCGAACACCGTCGCCGCCCGAGCCATCACGTCCTCCCCCTCGTTAGCCAGCGACCTCTCCTGGCTGTTGCTGGCCGCGGCCAGCCCATCCACGAGAGAGCGCCACCTCGAGCGGGTCGGCGCCACACCTTCGACCGAAAGCATGTGCGGCGGCGCCGCCATCGTGTTCGACGATCGTCCCGAGTTGGCGGAGCGCGTCCGCACGTTCTGGGACGACGACGGCGACGAGACGTCGTTCACCGAGATGCAGATCCTCGCCTATTACTCCGGCGCCCTCTACGCCACCGACCCCGACGTCCTCTGGAAAGCGCTCGAACGGACGATCCCGACCGCACCGCTCGACCTGGACGTTCCGTCGGAAGCCCCCGAGGATCTCGTCATCTTCTCCAACCGCTTCCGCCGACTGCAGGAATCCCCCGAGTTGGCGCGGGCGTACCTTGACCTCCTGCGGGAGGTCTGGGCGCCCGTCAACGAAATGTGGCAGCAGTCGCTGCCTGCTATCGAGGAGGCTGGTCGTCATTACGTCGCGGAGTTCGAGCGGGGTACGACACTGGATGTACTTGTAACCCCGGGATGTGACATCTTCCGGGCGCGCCTCCCCCGCATCTCCTCGGAGATCGAGGCGGGCAAGCCCATGGTCTTCATCCCGTGCCTGTACTTCGGATCGAGCCTCTATCTCGACTTCCCTGATCTCGTGCTGATCGGTGTCGGAGTCGGGCCCGGCGATGGCGAAGCGAGGGCGCGGACCGAGTCGGTGGCGAGACGCCTCAAGGCCGTGGCCGACCCCACCCGCCTCGCGATCCTGCACTCCCTCGCCGCCGCCCCCAGCAGCGTGGGCGAACTGGCCGCTCTGTTCCGCCTGGCGCAGCCGACGGTGAGCATGCACGTGAAGGTGCTGCGCCAGGCCGGCCTGGTGCACTCCGAACGGGCCGGTGGCCGCCTACGTCTCAGCGCCGACCCAGCCGCCGTCGAAGCGTTGCTCGGCGACCTTCGCCAAGCCGTGCTCCAAGGCGTGTCGCCGGCGCACGACGAGGCACCGGCCGCACCGGCCGCAGCGGCAGCCGCCGCCGGCTGACGCACCTAGCGCGACGACGCCAGCACCATCGGCAAGGTCCTGATGCCGGCGACCGTCGTCGAGAGGACGCGCTCGGCCGGACCGGTCACCGCGTAGTCGGGAAAGCGCGCCAGCAGTTCCTCGTAGAACACGCGCGCCTCCAGGCGCGCCAGGCTGGCTCCTAAGCAGACGTGCTCGCCGAACCCGAACGCCAGGTGGACCGGGACGGTCTCGCGGCGCACGTCGAAGCGCGCCGCGTCGGCACCGAAGACGCGCTCGTCGCGGTTGGCGGAGGCGTAGAGCATGCAGAGATAGTCCCCGGCCCGGACCTGGGTGCCCGCGACCACCGCGTCCTCGGTTGCCGTGCGGCAGAACGTGTGCACCGGCGTCACCCAGCGCAGGCACTCCTCCATCGCCCCCGGCAGCAACGTCGGGTCCGCCACCAGCTCGGCGCGTTGGTCCGGGTGCTCGGACAGCACGACGGCACTCCCCGACAACAGGGTGCGCGTCGTCTCGTTGCCGGCGACGAGCAGCGTGAGGAGAAACATGAAGAGCTCCTCCCGGCTGAGTGGCTCGCCATCGATCTCGCTGCCCACGAGGAGCGACACGAGGTCAGGGCCGGGTCGGGCGCGCTTGGTCCGGATGTGCTCGACGATGAAGCCCGACAGCTCGCCGAGTGACGCCATGGTCTCTTCGGGCGGGAGGTCCGGCGATTCGATCGCCGCGTCGGACCACCGGCGGAAGTCCTCCCGGTCGCCCTCGTCGATCCCCAGCAACTCGGCGATCACGGTCAGCGGGAACGGCGCCGCCAGCTCGGCGACGAAGTCGATCTCAGAACCGGGCTCCGCCGCGTCCAGCAGCGTCGACGCACTCTTGCGGATGGACTCCTCGAGGCCCGAAAGGGCCCGCGGGTGAATTGGCGGTTGACGAGCTTGCGGAAGGCGGCGTGTTCCGGCGGGTCCATGTGCAGGATCGAACGGCTGAGCGCCGGCTGGCCGGCCGTCCGGAGGGGGTCGTTGACCAGCGCGCCCCGCCCGGAGCAGAAGTGCGCCGGATCACGGCTCAGGTCCCGGATGTCGTTGTAGCGCGAGACCACCCAGAATCCCGGCTCGCATTCGTGGACCGGGTCCTCGGCCCGGAGCTGCGCCAGGACCTCGTGCAGGTCCGCCCGTGCGAAGAACGCCGCGTCCCGCGGGTCAATGCGCTCCATCGGCTCCGTGCGCTGGTCGGCCGCCACGAGGCGAGCGTACTGTGCTGCACCGCAGCAGTTCCGATCGCTGCCAACCGGCCGGCGGCGGCCATCGGCACCGGCGAACGCCGGAGCGCCACAAGGGAGTCCCGTGAGCAACGCAGTGGGGATCGAGTTCGACAGCCTCACCATCGGCGAGAGGCGACTCTTCGCCGCCGGACTCGGGCGCGCCCTCGGGAACAAGCGGGTCTGGGGCACCCCGTGAGCCCGCCTCCCGGCGCCGACGACGCAGTTCCACCCGGTGCCTCGCCGTACCCCGCCGCCGCCGAGCACGCACCGCTCAGCGGCCTCGACGAGTTTCTCGTGCACAACTCGCCCTACCCCGTACGCGTGATGTGGACGCCGGATGCGCAGGCCTACGAGCGCGTCTGGTTCACGTGCGAGGACAGGGTGGGCGAGCTGCTCGTGGTGATCGGGCTCGCCTTCTACCCGAACCTCGGCACCGCAGAGGCCTTCGCCATCGTCAACGTCCGCGGCCGGCACACGACCGTGCGCGCGCACCAGAAGCTGCGCAACGACCGGATGGACATGCGCCTCGGCCCCTTCAGCTTCCAGGTCGTCGAGCCCTTTCGCCACTGGCGCCTCCGCCTCGACGCCGACGCCAACACCGGCGACACCGCCGACACCGACAGCGACACCGCGGCGCTCCCGATCTCGTTCGAGATCGACTGGCTCGATACGAAGCGTCCCGTCTTCCGCCAGCTCGGCGCCGGCATCATCGTCGGCGGCCGGGCCATGAGCCCCATCGCCGGCTACGACGGCTTCGGGCGCCAAGAGGGCTGGGTCGAGGCACACGGCGAACGCTTCGAGCTCGGCACCGACACGCACCTCGGCACCCGGGACCACCACTGGGGCACGCGCGACGGCGTCGGCGGGCCGGGGCGGTACATGGGCATGCAGCACCCGCACAGCGGCGAGTGGGTGGAGTTCGCCGACTTCGGGATCTGGGGCGACCATGTGCTGTACAACCTCGGCGACCCGCGCAAGCGCGGCGCCACGCTCTCCAAGCGCGTGCACCGCATGCGCTTCGAGCCGGACACCAATCTCCTCCAGAGCGGCGAGGTCGACCTGCACTTCGCCGACGGGTCCGTCAAGACGATGGCCTTCGAGCGGCTCGGCAACCAGATCGCGTTCTTGCGCTGCGGCATGTACGGCGGACCGAACGGCGGCACGCCCGACGGCGACGTCTGGCACGGCATGGCGGTCGCCCAGGGCGACGAAGTCGTCGTCCACACCGAGACGTTCGACGTCAACGACCCCGAGGTGCGTCGCCGCCTGGCCGGACAGGACCAGCACCACTGCCGCATCACGTGCGACGGCGAGGTCACCTACGGCCTCGTCGAGCCCTACGACACGCTCTGCTACGACGTCGCCAAGGCCGGCGTCATGGGCTTCTCGCTCCTCGACGACGCCTGAGCGCCGCGCGATCCTCGCCTGCTCCGGTCGGGCGGCCGATCGGTTCCGCCGGAGTCGTCCCGGCGGCACCGGCGCGGCCGGGCAGGTCGTCGTGCCCCAATCTGGTCCTTTTGGCCCATGTGTCCGCGGGCGGCCGCTCGTAGCCTGGAACGCGGGGGAACGGGAGCCCGGCCCACGAGTCCGTGGCCGGCAAGCCCGACCGCGAGGGGGAGTCGGTCGCATGGAGCTTTCGGCACCGTCCGTGCCGGTGGCACACATAGCGCGCCGGGGGGCGTGCACGCACCGTCGCGGCTCCTCGACGGAGCCACCGCGCCAAGAGGCCGTCCAGGTCGAGGTCGTGGTGCCCGTCTACAACGAGGCCCACCAACTGGCCGAACGCATCGTCACGTTGCGGGAGTTCCTCGACGAGTCGCTGCCCTTCACCTCTCTCGTGACGATCGTCGACAACGGCAGCACCGACGGCACGACATTGGTGGCACGCCGGCTCGCCATCGCACTCGACGGCGTGCAGGCGATCACCCTCGATCGCAAGGGCCGCGGCTACGCGTTGCGCCGGGCCTGGGAAAGCAGCACCGCTGAGGTCGTCGCGTACATGGACGTGGACCTCTCGACCTCCCTCACCGGCCTCATGCCGCTCGTGGCCTCCGTGCTGTCGGGCCACGGCGACGTGGCGGTGGGGACCCGACTGGCCCGGGGGGCGCGGGTGGTGCGCGGTCCGAAGCGTGAGCTGATCTCGCGGGCGTACAGCCTGTTGGTGCGCACGTCCCAGCGCAGCCGGATCAGCGACTTCCAGTGCGGCTTCAAGGCGCTGCGCCGGGAGTGCGCGCTCGAGCTGCTTCCCCTCGTGAAGGATGACGCCTGGTTCTTCGACACCGAGCTCCTCATCACGGCCGAGCGCCTCGGCATGCGTGTGAGCGAGATCCCCGTCGAGTGGGTGGACGACCCCGACTCGCGGGTGCACATCATCTCGACGGCGCGGGAGGACGTGAAGGGGCTCTGGCGTCTGTCGCACGGTCCCGCGCTGCGCCACGTGGAAAGCCGGCATCACGAGGAGGCCACGGCCGAGCAGCTGCTCTCCTTCGCCGGCGTCGGCATGCTGAGCACGCTCAGCTACCTCCTGCTCTTCGCCTTGGGCTTCCGGGTGTTCGGTCCCCTGGCCGCCAACGCCCTGGCGCTGGCGTTCTGCACGTTGTTCAACACCGCGCCTGCACCGCTCCCTGGCCAAGGGACGAGTCCGCAACGGCGCTGGTGCGCGCCGGCCGAGCTTTCTCGGCACCGCCGGGGTGCTCTACGCCGTCAGCCTCAGCTGCACCACGGCCGCACTGCTGATCGCCGGCGCGCTCGGTGCCGATTCGCTGCCGGCCGCGCTCGTCGCCGTCACGCTGGCCAACGGGGTCGCCTCGCTGGTGCGCTTCGCCCTTCTGCGGGGATGGGCCTTTCGCCCGTCGCCGCAGCGGCCGGTCGTGGCGTGACGACCGACCTCGTCGAGGTCGACCCGTCGCCGTCGGCTCCCGCGCCGGAGGACGTCGACCCGGTGTCCACCTCGCTCGCCGTCGAGGTCGGACCGGCGCCGCCACCCGCGCGCTCGCCCGAGTCCGGGCGCGCCCTCCCCCGCTGGCGGCCGCTGCTGCGGCCCGTCCGCTACTACCTCGCCTCCCGCCTCCTGGTCCTGGGCGCCGCCGTGGTGGCGGCCGTGCTGTATCCGTCGCTCGACATCGTCCGCTCGTTCGGCTCGGTCTGGGACGGCCGCTGGTACCTGTTGATCGCCCAGCACGGCTACCCCGACCGGATGTACCAAGAGGGACTCGGGAGCCGCTGGGCCTTCTTCCCGGCTTTCCCCGCCGCCATCAGGGGCGTGGCGGAGGTGACGCGCCTGAGCCTGCCCGACGCGGCGTTCCTGGCGGCGTTCGTCTTCGGGCTCACCGGGACGGTGGCCGTGTGGCTGGTCGTGCGCGAGGCGTTCGGCGCCCGGCTGGCGGACCGAGCGACCCTCCTGCTCGTCTTCTTCCCGCTCTCGTGCATCTTGTCGTTCGCCTACACGGAGGGGCTCTTCCTCACGGTGGCGGCAGGCACGCTCTATGCGCTCCAGCGTCGCTGGTGGGTCACGGCGGCGCTGCTGGCCTGCGTCGCCGGCCTCACCCGCAACACCGGGGCGGTGGTCGTCCTCTGCGTCCTCGTCGTCGCGCTGCCGGCCGCCTGGCGCGAGCGACGGCTGCGGCCGCTCGTCGCGGCGGCGATCGCCCCGCTCGGCCTGGCCGCGTTCATGGCCTACAGCTGGGCCATGGTGGGCACCCCGTTCGCCTTCCTGACGTCACAGCGGTTCTGGCAGGGACAGCACTTCGTGTGGTTCTCGGAGCCCGTGCGTGCGCTCGCCGCGCTCCTGACGCTGAGCGTGCACGGGCTGACGCTGGCCCAGGCGGCGTTCTGCACGGCCGCCGTGGTCTTCGTCTACGTCGGCGTCGTGTGCCTGCTCTCGTTGTCGCGCGAGCGACGCGTCCCGTTGTCGTGGTGGGTCTACACGGCCGGTGCCATAGCCGTTGCCTTCAGCGCGTATTTCACCAACAGCATCCCGCGCTACACGTTGGTGGCGTTCCCGTTGTTCGTGGGCATCGCCTGGAAGGCACGCTCCATCACCAGGACGGCGCTCCTCGTCGGCTTCGCCAGCGTGCAGGCGGTCCTGACGGTCGTCTTCCTCACGGGCGTCGTCCATCCCGTGACACCGCCCTTCTTCCCGTAGGCCACCCGGGTCAGGGCTCAGCCGAGAGGGCGCGCCGCCGTCACCTCGTAGAACGCGATCTGGACGTCCCGGGGCGCCGGTCTCCCGTCGGTGTTCCGTCCGCCGGTCCTCGGCTGCGCCAGGTGCTGCTGCAGGTGTTCCATCGATGCCCATCGCTCCGACAGGACGACGCGTTCGGGGTCCAGCGGGTCGGCCGCCATGACGTATTCGAGGCAACCCTCTTCCTGACGGGAGGACCGCATCGATTCCGCACTGGCCTCCACGAACCGGTCCCGGTCGTCGGGATCGAGCGTGAACGCTCCCTGCACAATCACTTCACTCATGCGCCTCTTATAGGCGATCGGGTGTACGGGTGCACTTCGGGAACTATCTTCGGCCCAGATCCCGGCCGGAGGCCTGCCTGTGTCCAAGCTCATCTACGTGGCCAACACGTCGCTCGACGGGTACATCGAGGACACGGAGGGTGGCATCAGTTGGGGTGAGCCCGACGAGGAGTACTTCGGCGTCATCAACGAGATCCAGCGCTCGGCCGGCACCTATCTCTACGGACGCCGCATGTACGAGGCGATGGTCTACTGGGAGACCGCACCCAGCGCAGAGCAGCAGCCCTGGGTCGCGGACTTCACCAATATCTGGCGTGCGGCCAACAAGGTCGTGTTCTCCAAGTCCTTGGCCTCGCTATCGAGCGAGCGCACCACCCTCGAGCGGGAGTTCGACGTCGAGGCGATACGGCGGATGAAGGCTGAGGAGGCTCAGGACTTCACGGTGGGTGGGGCGGAGCTCGCGGCGCAAGCCTTTGCCGCGGGCCTGGTGGACGAGTGCCACTTGTTCTTCTGGCCGGTCGTGCTCGGTGGCGGCAAGGACGCCCTCCCCAGACACCGGCGCATCGACCCCGTACTGCTCAACGAGCGCCGGCTCCGCAGCGGAATCGTCCAACTCCACTACCGCGTCATCCGATGAGTCCTGGGCCGTCTCCGATCGCCAGCTACGGAAGCGTATCGATCATGGCAATCACGTCATTGCGCTGGTAACCCTGTGAACGAGCGAACGCCAAGAGCTCCCTGACCTTCGAAAGAACCGCTCCTTTTTCTGGCGTTCCAGAGACTGTGATGCCGTTGCCTCTCCCAAACTCGACCAGTCCCTCATCCCGCAACATGTGCATGGCTCGGAGCACCGTGTTCTTGTTCACTCCGAGGACGGCAGCGATGTCCTTGGCGAGAGGCAGCCGGTCCCCGGGCACAGCCTCACCTTCCGCGATGGCTCGACGAATCTCGGCCGCGACCTGGTCGTGCAGCGGCAGGGGCTCTGAGCGATCCACGTTGACAGAGATCATGGTCCTAGTCATAGTAGTTCTATGTCAGTGGGGACACTCGACGCGCCAGAGGAGGTTCTTGGCGTTTCCACGGTCCGGCCGTCGGGGATCGAGACCTACGTCCTCTTCAAAGAAGCTCGGCGGCGGCGGCGCCAGGCGTCGAGTCCTCGGCGGATTGGTCGCGTGTCTGTGTTTGGTGCTGGCAATCACGATTCTCGCCGTGGACGGGACTGGAGGCATCGGAGGAGGGCCGGTCCCACCGTCGCATGGACACACACGACCCGGCGCACCCGTAGGACACCACTCACCGGCAGCGGAAGGTCAAAATGTTCCGAACTTCTCGGGAACGCCGTTCTGCAGTAATGAGGCGATCCCGATCCGTGGGTCTGCGGGCACCTTGAAGGGGACTGCCACGCTGCTTCCTTGCTACAAAGTGAATCTGCCGAGCGGCGTCCGAACCACAACACCGTAAGAATTCGCACCCTCCGGCCCATTGCAAACTGTCCGCAAACAGTGGCGGTGGGGGTCCTTTGGCCCCTAATGAGCCGGAGCGACGCCACCTCTCGCTATTGCGAGCCGCTTGGCCACCAGCTCCTCGGCCGCCGCCAGCGGAGTTATGCCGCACGACTCAGCGCGATCGAGCACAGCCGTCGTTGTCGCCCGGATCTGACCGACAGCCTGCATCGCACGCGTTAGGTCATAGCCATGGGACTCTTCGGCAATATTGATGATGCCGCCTGCGTTCGCCAGATAGTCGGGGACATAGAGGATGCCTGCCGCTGCAAGTGAACCCGCAACTTGAGCACCAGCGAGCTGATTATTTGCAGCTCCAACGATGATTGTGAAGGAGAGCCCAGGCACGACCTCCTCGGTGAGCAGCCCTCCTAACGCACACGGGCAGAAGATGTCGGCGGTTACTTTCAGAGCATCGGCCGGGTCGACAAGGTTGACGGCGCCGAGGCGCAAGGCACGCTCGGCCTTGGTGTGATCCACGTCCGAGGCGATTACGACGACCTGTCGCTGCACCAGGAGCCGAATGATCTCTCCGCCAACCTTGCCGGCGCCGAGAACACACACAGTCCTGCCCTTGAGGCCGTCACCCCACAGACGATCTGCCGCGGCCTCCATCGAAACCACCACACCCAAAGCAGTTGCGGAACTGGGATCGCCGGATCCACCGCGCGAGGTGGCGGTGCCCGCCACGAATGGAGTTGTCTCCCGAATGAGATCCATGTCCTCCTGGGTTGTCCCGACATCCTCGGCGGTGATGTAGCGACCCTGAAGAGCGTTGACCGCACCGGCGAAATCACGGAGGAGAGCAGGCGTCTTCAAGACGCGGGGATCCCCGATGATGACCGCTTTGCCACCTCCTTGTGTCAGTCCTGCCAGAGCCGCCTTTTGCGTCATGGCCTTCGAAAGGCGAAGGACATCCTGGAGAGCGAGTGCCTCGTCCTCATACGGATAGAACCGAGCCCCGCCTAATGACGGACCCAGAAGCGTCGAATGGACGGCGATGATCGCTCGAAGACCGCTCTGCGGACGCCGAATCGCGACGACGTCCTCGTGTTCGGACCCGGACAGACCCTCTAACGCTTCGCCTGGCTCGGTCGCGGGCAGACCACTCACGAGGAAATTCTATGAGCGATTGGGCAGGACGGTTTCGTATCGGACTGGAAGCCCCTGCACAGCCGCGTGTCCGTTTGCTGGTGAAACGGACGACTTCTCAAATCCGCATTCGGCGCAGACCGTTGGATCGCTGATCCTCGGCATTACTCCCCCCAAGTCCAATCAGCTCGGCATCGACGGCGAGCAATCTATCCATGGAGCGGACCGAACCGATCTCGGCGGCGTCCAGGATGAAGTGGGTGCCCCTAGCCGGGAGCGGGTCGCGGTGCTGCAACTACGTAAGCAGGGTGCGCTGGCCGTCTGGAGAGCATCGCTCGGCACGAAAGACTGAGCTGAGGTCATCGAACCCGCCGAGCGCGGTGACTTCGGCGGGCCTTCGGTCTGGAAACCGGAAAAGCGGTACGAACGTCTCCCCCGTGTTCTGAGGCCCGCTCCGGCGGGCGATCGAGCCCGTGTTCCGGCTCGTGAGCTCAAGCTGCAGTCCTTCCGTTTCCAGGAGTTTGAGCGGTGACAACCAAACCACGTCCTGGGCCCCCTCCTCCTGAACGTACTTCTCCAGAAGTTTCTGCATCGATGTCTGGTCCGTGAAGAAGTAGACCCGTCGGTTCAGCAGGTGAATCCAATCACTCATGTCGAGTCCGCTGTCCAGGACAGATTTCAGGTCCTTACGGGCGAAGAGTGGGCCTTGGTCTCTCAGTGTCACGACCTGCCCGTGGACCTGCAGCTGAACGGCCTTTTGGCGAGGTTCTGAAAGCAAACGTTGGCGTTCCTCGTCGGTGAGATCGGCCTCCAAGATCAACTGCTCGGCTGTCCGGAAGCCGTAACGGCTGATCTGCTCCCAGACGCCGGCAGGACCAACATGGCAAATCGTCTTGCAGCGATTGAGAAACTGCTCGGGCGTCATGACCTGAAGGATCTCACAGCCCAGCCCCCCAGATCGCCCGGTGCTGGTTGCCCTGCACCAATTCATGAGGAATGCGGCACAATCGCAGGACAATGTCACCTCAGTTTCCGAACCAAGCCGAGCACACCCGGCACACACGGGAGGTCTACGAACGACTGGCGCCGGTGTGGTCGAAGGTCAGCGACGATGGCCCATTCAACGAGTGGTTGGAGCGCCCAGCGCTACGAAGTCTGATCCCTGCCCCGCTTTCGGACCTCAGGATCCTCGAGGCCGGTTGCGGGTCGGGCGCCCAGGCGCAATGGCTGCTGGACCATGGGGCAGAAGTGATCGGGTTCGACCTGAGCCCATCTATGGTCGAAGAAGCCCAGCGTCGCTGTTCGGGAAGGGGCCGCTTCTTCGTCGCCGACCTCGCTGAGCCTCTGCCATTCGGGCCCGAATCCGTGGATGGGATCACCTGCTCGCTCGTGTTGCACTATCTGGAGGACTGGACGGTGCCCCTCCGGTCCTTCGCTGAAGCGCTTCGGCCTGACGGCTGGGTTGTGGTTTCCCTCGAGCATCCCTTTGGGCGACGACTCCCGTCACAAGGGGGTGGTTACTTCGACACGGAGTTGGTCAGCGATACCTGGACCAAGGCCGACGTCGTGGTGACCCAGTGGTTCTGGCAACGACCGCTGTCGGCGGTCATGGACGCCTTTTCCGAGCATGGGTTCGTGATCGAGCGGATTGTTGAAGCTCAGCCCTCAGCGGAGGCACTCGATCGGTTCCCCGAGGACCTCACTCAAGTCGTCGGCGTTCCGTGGTTCATCGTCTATCGACTTCGGCTTCGGAGCGCCGTCGATCCTGAGAGTTGATCTCTCCCACGCCGTCCGAACAGTGCGGTTCGCTGGAAGGGTCTACAGGCCTGCTCGCAGGCCGCTCTCGAAGAGCACAACCGGAGGGTCCCGCACGAAGGCGTCCCAGTGCGTCGGCGCGAAGGCGGCAGCGCCCTCATCCGAGACGGACGGCCGTACCCAGCGCGGTGGATCGAGCCCGGCACCGACGAACGACCTCTCGTAGGTGGCCGTGTCGAGGTAATACACCGTTACGTCGAATGAGGTCGCGTCCTGGTAGTTGCGAAACGTGATGGACGCGCCGTTCCGTACCCCGTCGGGGAGGAGTCGTTCGAAGCCGTAGGCCCGGTAGTCGAGTCCGGGATCGTCGATCTGTGGGTTGATGGTGATGCCCACGAAACGGCCGCCGGGGGCCAGGTGCCGCGCCACCGTCCGACACAATGCGAGCTGACCGGCGGCCTCGGCGGCGTAGTCGAGAAGATAGGCCGCGGTCACGAGATCGAACCGCTCACCGAGATCCAGGTCCGCGGCGTCCCCGATGCGGTAGTCGATGCGCCCGAACCGGGCGTCGCCACCGTCGCCGCCGGCCGAGCCGGCCAGTCTGATCATGGCGGGCGAGCTGTCGACGCCGACGACCCGGGCCGCCCCGGCCGCTGCCAGCCGGCGGGTGTAGTCGCCCTCGCCACACGCGAGGTCGAGCACCGACCGCCCCGTCACATCGCCGACCAGGCCCAAGAATGACGGCACTTCGACGAACGTGCGCCACGGGGCCTGCCTCGATCGCTGGTACTCGCCGGAGATCTCGTTGTAGTCAGTTGCCACGAGTTCCAACACTGCCACTCAGGTCGCAGCCACGAAATCGACGGTTCGCACCTTCGTGGGTAGCCGGCCGCCTGCTCGGCCGAACCAACCTTAAATTGGCCCCGTGCGAGCTTGGATACCGTGGGCGTTCCTGGTGGCGCTCATGGCGGGCATCGCCGCAGCCGCCGCCATCGGAGCGACGGGCGCCCCCAGCACGTCGACGCACACGGAACTCCTGAGCCCCTTCTTCACCCCGACACCTTCGTTGGCAACGGGCGCGCCGGGCACCACACCGGCGACGAGCACGACCACGACGACGACGACCACGACACCCTCGCCCCCCGCCGCGGTCGCTCCTGAACAGCCGGGTCCCCTGGCCCTCGGCCCCGAAGGTGTCCTCTACATCGCCGACGACCGACTGAACGAAGTCCTGGCCCGACTGCCCGATGGAAGCTTCCAGGTCGTTGCCGGAACGGGCACGGCGGGCTTCTCGGGTGATGGCGGCCCGGCGGTGCACGCTGAGTTGGATCGGCCGTCGGGCCTCGCCGTCAGCGATGACGGCACGCTCTACATCGCGGACACGGGTAATGATCGGGTGCGAGCCCTGCAGCCGGACGGCACGATCACGACGGTGGCCGGAGACGGCCAATCGCCGGCGGCCCCTCCATGGACGCCGACGATGGGCACGCCGGCGACACAGACGGCAATCGGCCCCACGTACTCGGTGGCCGCCGGTGCGGATGGCACCCTGTACATCGCCACCGGCAACGCCGTGCTGGGCCTTGCTCCCGAAGGGGCCTTACGTATCGTGACCGACGGCGCGAGCTTCACGGGTTTCCCGGATCCTTTCCCACTCGGTGGCGGCTGTAGCCCGGAGTCCCTCGCCGTTGACGGCCTGGGCAATCTCTACATCGGCTGCTCGCAGCCCTACGCATTGGTCGTGCGCTCGTCCGACGGGGCGTTGAAGGATCTCGGTCTCGACCGGCCCCACGATGCGTTTGCCGCTCTTGCCGGGGTTCCGGGCGGGGGTGTCTTCGCCACTGATGGCGCGGGCGTGGACCAGTACGGAGCGACCGGGCAACAAACGGCCACCGTCAACTACCTCACGTACCGTCTTCCCAATGGCAAGCCCTTCTGGCCCCAGGGCATCGCGGCCAGCAGCGATGGCACCCTTTTCCTCGCTCAGGACGGCGTCGCCGGAATCGGGCCGCCGGCCATCGTGGAATGGAGCCCAGACGGGACGACGACGGTGTTGTGGAGCCTCAGTAGTACGCCCGCCGAGTTAAACGGGCCGTGACCGGCGCTGAGGTCGCCGCACTGAGCCGGCGAACGGCGCAGTTCGTGCCCGATGGTTGCACGGGGGCGCGCTCGCCCTTAACGTCTCGCCCCTCGCAAGCGAAGCAGGGGGGCGATGACAGCGTTCGGCCGTGACACCACCACCGATGAAGTGCTCGAGGGAATGGACCTGTCGGGTCGCCGCTTCCTCATCACCGGCGCCGCGAGCGGGCTCGGCCGGGAGAGCGCGCGGGCGCTGGCCACCCGCGGAGCCTCCGTAACCTTGGTCTCGCGCGAAGCACCGAGCGGGCCAACGGGGCGGTGACGGAGGTCGGTGCCATGGTCCCCGGGGCCGACCTCGAGCCCGGGGTCGCCGACCTCGCTGATCTGGGGAGCATCCGTGCTTTCGCCGACCGCTACCTGGCCGGGCACGACGCGCTGGACGTCCTCATGAACAACGCCGGCGTGATGGCCGCACCCCTGGGGCGCACGGCCGACGGGTTCGAGACCCAGTTCGGCACCAACCACCTCGGCCATTTCCTGCTGACCGCACTGCTGTACCCGGCGCTGAGGGCCGGTGACGGGCCACGGGTGGTGACCCTGACCTCGGCCGGTCACAGCCGCGCCGACGTCGACCTCGAGGACCCCAACTTCGAGCGCACGGACTACTCGCCCTGGGTTGCGTACGGGCAGGCCAAGACGGCCAACGCCTTGTTCGCCCGCGAGCTGGCCCGGCGGGCGGGCCCCTCGGGGCTCCTGTCGTTCTCGGTGCATCCGGGCGGGATCATCACCGATCTGGGCCGGCACCTCAACGACGACCTCATCAACGACATGGTCGACTTCTCCCGTCGGCGGTCGGCCGCCAGCGGTGCCGCGCCCTCCGACATCCATTTCAAGTCGGTGGAAGCGGGAGCGTCCACTCAGGTGTGGGCCGCCACGACCCCCGAGCTCGCCGACCACAACGGCGCCTACCTCGCCAACTGCGGCCTCGGCGTGCTCGGTGCGGACCCCGGCGTGAACGGCTTCATGCCGTACCTGCTCGACGACGAGCATGCCGCTGCCCTGTGGGAGCTGAGCGAGCGCCTCGTGGGGCAGGCCTTCTGCCCCTGAGGGCCACCCCCGAGGGTGGAGGACTCATTGCCTCAGTTCACAGACCCGTTCTGACGGTTCGTTCCAAGATCCCGAGCGTGGCGCGCAGGGCCGACTCCGGGACGATCGGAAAGCGGTCCTTGTACTCGTCGCCCATCTTCGACCAGTCGTAGTACGACGTCACGTTGGTGACGCCGTCCTCACCGGCCTCCAGGCGATACCCGTAGAAGTGCGGAAACGGGATATCGGGCCCGAGGTTCCACACGCGATCTCCTTGTCGCGCTCGAAGAGGATGATGTGCACCGTCACGTCGTACTTCCCGAGCGGGACATCGTTGAGCGATTCGCGGTCCATATGGATCACGAACGTGTCGCCGACCTTCTCCGCCGGCTCCCCCGAGAAGTCCTGCAGCATGCCCGAGGCGTCGATCGCCACGTGCCCCGCAGGGCTTCGCACGATGTCAAAAATGGCGGCGGGAGGCGCCGGGATGGCCCGAGTCACCTCGAGCCGGTCGGGTAGGTACACGGTGTCGGGCATGTGGGCTCCTCATCGGTGCGAAAAGGCGGGTGGGCCGGCGTCGACCCGTATGCGCTGACAGCATCGCACGCCGACCTCAGGCGCCGGCGGCCGCCGCCTCGAGCCGGCCGAGCAGGACGGCGCCCATCGGGTTGTCCCGCCGGCGCGGGTCGCCGGTGATGCGCTGGTGGCGGTCGTTGATGGCGAGGGCGCACGCGCGCGAAGACCTCGTGCCACGGGAGATTCTGCGTCGTCGTCCCCGTTCGGGCCTCGTAGCGCTCGAGCGCCGCGGTCTTCGAGGGGAACCCGGCCACACGCTGGCCGAAGAGCTGCTCCATCATGAACTCGAGCCCGAAGTGCCAGCCGAGATCCATCTCGCGGGCCCACGGCGGCGAGATCCCAGTCGAGCACCGCGACAGACGCGGCCGTCTTCGTCGAAGACGAGGTTGCCCAGCCGCACGTCGCCCCACAGGAGCACGGCGGCGCGCTCGGGCGGGACGTGGCGGCCGCACCAGTCCAGGGCCTCGGCGAGCGCAGGCAGCGGGTCGCCCTCCGACGACCACTCGACGTACGCGACCCAGTGGTCGACGAGGTAGCGGAGTCCGGGGCCCGCCAGCAAACGGCCCAAGCCCGCCTCCTCCCACGGCACGGCGTGGATCGCGGCCACCGAGTCGATCAGGCCGTCGTGCAGCAGCAGTTGGCGCGCCGGGTCCGCCTCGAGCACGTAGGGGTCGAAGACGGGCGCCGGGCCCGCGATGTCCCCGCGCACCCGGGGCATGGCGAGGAACGGGGTGCCGATCCACGACGCATCGCTCTCGACCACCGCCGGGGCCGGGGCGGGCACGCCCGCCGACGCCGCGGCGTTCTGCACGGCGGCCTGGGGGCCCAGGTCGTAGTCGGGGAAGGTCGGGTCGAGCGGGGGCAGGCGCACGACCATGCCGTCGCGACCCGGGCCGAGCTCGACGAGCAGGGTCTCGTTCGCCAGGCCGCCGTCGGCGTGCACGACGCCGGTGATCGCGACCGGCGAAGGATCATCGGCACCGGATCCTCCCGGCACTTCCCCCGGATGCGCCGCCACCCGGCCGCGCCAACCCCTCCGCCAGCGCCGTGTCGTCGCGCCGTGCACCGGTCGCCATCGTCGCCTCGAACCCCCGTCCTACGGCAGGTACACGACGGCCTGCCAACGGCCCGTCATCTCGGCCCGGCACAGGGCGGTTCCCGCCTGCACACACCAGGTGACGATGTCCACGGGAGCCGCACTCGGCGACGTGCGCGAGCGCCGAGCCCTCGACACCGCGTGGTCTTGGCGCACCACCCAGCCCTCGGGCACCTTCACCCCCACGTCGGCCAGACGGGCGACGGCATGGTTCCCGGTCGGGTGCATCAGGCCGACCGACATGCCCTCGGCGTGCCGCTGCTCCTTGTGGGCCGGCATCACCGTCGCCATGGTGACCGGTGGTTGGCGGGTGCCGAAGAACGCGAAGAAACCCGCCGGCTGCGTCTCCAGCTCCCTGGAGCCTTCCGGCACCCCGGGCAACAGGTTGATCCAGCCGTCGCCGGCGTCGCGCAGGAACGCCAACTGATCCGCCACGCCGTCGACCTCCGGCGGCGTGAACTCGATCGTCTTCGTCTGCCGGCGGCTCGTCACCGGCGCCATCCTGACAGCAGCCGCTCCACCACCTCGGCCACCGGGCGCTCCTCGGCGGCACGGAAGGCGGTGCCCGCGTAGAGGCTCATGTGCCCGGCGTCGCCGGCCTTCGCCGCCGCCGCTCGGAGCGGGCGCGTGGCGTTGTTGATCTCTGGATACACGGGCGGGGCACCGGGGTGCTCGCGCACCATGGCGTTGACGACGGCGCGGCCCGGCGGCCGCTGAACGCTCGGGTCACCGCGGTCGCTCCGAACGCCGGGTCCCCCAGCGCCCCCTTGGCGGCCGGCGGCGCCCCCGACTCCGGGCAGCGCAGGAAGGCCGTGCCCGCTTGGACCAACGTCGCCCCGCGCTGCAACAGGTCGGCGACGTCCTCGGGGCCGCCCACGCCGCCCGCCGCCACGAGGGGCACAAGGGTGCGCCGCCGGACGGCGGCCAACAGCCGCGCACCGGGCGGTCGGCGTCGGGTCGGTCGTTGTTGGCCAGGCTGCCGCGGTGGGCGCCCGCCTCGGCACCCTGGAGGCAGAGCAGCGTCGGGGCCGACGTCCAGCGCCACCGTCGCCTCCTCCGGGGTGGTGACGGTGACCATCACGAGCGAGCCGGCGGCCCGCAGCACGCGCACGGCGTCGAGCGAAGGCAGACCGAACGTGAAGCTCACCACCGCCGGCGCTTCGGCCAGCACGAGCTCGAGCTTCCGCGGGTAGTCGTCGTCGTCCCAGACGGCCGCGCCGAGCTCGGTCCCGAAGGACTCGGCGAGGGGCCGCAACGACGCGACGTAGCCCTCGAGGCGATCAGGCACCCCCGTCGGTGCACCCGGCACGAAGAGGTTGACCCCAAACCGGTCCACGCCGGCCACGCGCACCGACGCCATGTCGGCGCGCAGCTCGCCCGCCTTCTTGTAGCCCCCGGCCAGGAAGGCGAACGCGCCCGCCTGTGCGCCCGCCACGACGAGCTCGACCGTGGAGGGCCCGCCGGCCATGGGTGCGACTGCGAGGGGGAACGGCGCCAACGCCCGCAGTCGTTCTCCGTCGCCCGCGTCCACGTACCCCGTCATGCCTCAGACATAAGCAGCGGCCACTACGGTGGGCAACTCGTGGACCTCGATCTGCTCACGACCCTGCGTAGCACCGGCGCCGTCCGCGAGTTCCGCGACGAGCCCGTGTCAGACGGCGTGTTGGCCCGCGTGCTCGATACGGCACGCTTCGCTCCGAGTGCGAGCGGCAACCGCCAGGGCTCGCGCGTCATCGTGGTCAAGGACCCCACGGCACACGCCGCCCTCCGCGACCTCTACGTCTCCGGTTGGTACGAGTACCTCGCCTTGGCCTCTGCCGGGTTCACGCCGTGGTCGCCGCTCAGCGACCGCGACAAGGAGGCCGAGGCGCTGGCTACGGCGGACCAGTTCGCCGAAGCCGGTGCCGCCGCGCCCGCCTTCGCCGAGACGCTCGATACCGCGCCTGCGCTGCTCCTCGTCCTGGCCGATCTCGGCGTGTTGGCCACCGTCGACCGCGACCTCCCGCGCTACACAATGGTCGGCGGCGCCTCGATCTACCCCTTCGTGTGGAACCTGCTGCTCGCGGCCCGCGCCGAGGGGCTGTCGGGCGTCATGACGACCGTGGCCGTCCGCCACGAGGCGGACCTGCGCACCCTCTTCGGCATCCCCGAAACCATCGTCGCGGCCACGCTCGTCGTGCTGGGACACCCCATCGCCGCGCCACGCCGGTTGAAGCGGGCGCCCGTCAGCTCCTTCACGTGGATCGACCGCTACGAAGGCGACGCCCTCGAGGAGTACGTAGACCGGCCGGCGGCAACGCCGTGGTCAAATGGAGCCATGGCACAGAACGTCCTGCGGCGAAGATCTCGAGCCCTGCAACTACGACCCGCTCACCGGCTTCTACCGCGACGGGTGCTGCAACGCCGGCGCCGAGGACCTTGGTGTGCACACGGTCTGCACCAAGGTGACGGCGGAGTTCCTCACCTTCTCGGCCTCGGTCGGCAACGACCTGTCGACCCCTCACCCCGAATTCGGCTTCGCCGGGCTTCAGCCGGGCGACCAGTGGTGCCTGTGTGCGCCACGCTGGCAGGAGGCGCTCGAGGCCGGGGCGGCCCCGCCGGTCGTCCTGGCGTCGACGCACGCCGCCACGCTCGAGTGGGTGCAGCTGAGCGATCTGATGGCCCACACGCTCGGGGGGCCCGCAACGTCATCGTGTCATCGCCCTGAGCACGGGAGGTCGCAACGTGGGAGACAAGGTCGTCAGCGTGGAGCGGGTCGTCGAGGCGCCCGCCTCCGCCATATTCGCCATCGTGGCCGATGCCTCGCGTCACCCCGAGGTTCGACGGGTCGGGCTCGGTCACAGCAGTTGAAGCCCGGCCAGCCACAGGACCTGTCGCTCGGCTCGACGTTCGGCATGTCCATGAAGCTGGGCGTGCCGTACTCGATGTCGAACAAGGTGATCGAGTTCGAGCCGGACAAGCGGATCGCGTGGCAGACCACGCTGTCGGGCCCGCTCGGACGGTTCGTCGGTGGGCGTATCTGGCGCTACGAGCTCGAAGCGGCCGGTAACGGCACGCTCGTGCGTGAGACGTGGGACATCACTCAGGACAAGCAGCGGTTCATGCTCGCGATGGGGCCGGTGGGCAAGCAGACGGCGCAGGCCATGACCAAGACGCTCGGACGACTGGCGGAACTGACCGAGACCGCGTCCGCATCGAGGGCCCGATCAGGGGGCGACCGGCGATGACTGACGCCATCGACGCCGCCTGGGAGCAACGGATCCTCCCGGCGCTCTCGGAGTACACCCGCATCCCGTGCCTCTCCCCCGCGTTCGACCCGGACTCGGGCCGAGCGCGGCGCGATCGCCGCCGCGGCCGAGCTGTTACGCGACTGGGTGCAGCGCCCAGGACGGCGCGCTCACCACCGAGGTCGTGCAGCTCCCCGGGCGCACCCCGGTGCTGCTCGTCGACAACGGAGGCGCCGGCGACCCGATCCTGATCTACGGCCACATGGACAAGCAGCCGCCACTCGGCCAATGGCGTGAGGGGCTCGGTCCGTACGAGCCGGTGCGCCAGGGCGACCTGCTCTACGGGCGCGGCACGGCGGACGACGGCTACTCGACGTTCGCCGCCGTGACGGGGCTGGCGGCCGCGGGCGGTGGGCACGGCCGGGTGCTGATCCTCATCGAGGCGAGCGAGGAGAGCGGCAGCCCCGACCTGGCGGCGTACCTCGAACATCTGGCGCCGCGCATCGGGACGCCGCGCCTCGTTCTGTGCCTCGACTCGGGCGGCTCGGCTACGACCGCCTGTGGCTCACGACGTCGTTGCGCGGGATGCTCATCGTGACGGTGACCGTCGACGTGCTGACCGAGGGCATCCACAGCGGGCAGGGCGGCGGCGTGGTGCCATCGTCGTTCCGGATCTTGCGGCGCATCTTGTCGGGGATCGAGGACGAGGTGGACGGCCGCATCCTTCTGCCGGAACTCATCGGGGCGGGGATGCCCGCCGACCACCGGGCCAACCTCGAGATCCTGGCGGCGAAGTTTCCCGACAGCGGGTATCCGACCGTCGACGGGCTGCACCTGCTCGGCGAGGACCGTGGCACAGCGGCCCGCGCACGTGGGGCGCGGCGCTCGAGGTCGTCGGCGCCGACGGGCTGCCCAAGCCGCTCGAGGCGGGCAACGTGCTGCGGCCGTCGACCACGCTCAAGTTCTCGGTGCGGCTGCCGCCCGACGTCGACGCCCAGGTCGCGTGCGACGCACTGATCTCGGCGATCCGCACCGACGAGGGGGCGCACGTGACGATCGACGTCGAGGCGGCCGCCCAGGGGTGGGTGGCCCCGCCGCTCGACCCCGCCATCGCGGCGACGCTCGACCGGGTGTCGACGGCCCGCTTCGGGCATGCGTCAGGCGCGGTGGGCGAAGGCGGCTCGATCCCGTTCTTGGCCGACCTGCAGAAGGGGTTCCCCGGCGTGCAGTTCGTGGCGACCGGGGTGCTCGGCCCCCACTCGACGCGCACGGCCCGAACGAGTCGTTGCACATCCCCATGGCGAAGGCCGTCACCGAGGCGGTGGCGGAGCTGTTGAAGACGCAATAGACGTTGGCGCCGCGGTGGTGGCGCGACGGAAGAGACGGAGGGACCATGGCAGAGGACGGCGCGCTGACCGGCAAGGTGGCGCTGGTGACCGGGGGCAGCCGGGGGCTCGGGCGCGAGATGGTGCTCGCCTTCGCCGCAGCGGGCGCCGACGTGGTGGTCGCCAGCCGCAAGCTCGACTCCTGCCAGGAGGTCGCGGCGGAGGTCGAGGCGATGGAACCGCACACGCTGCCCGTGGCGTTCCACGTCGGCCACTGGGACGAGATCGAGGGCCTCGTGGAGCAGGCGTACGGCGCCTTCGGCCGGGTGGACGTGTTGGTCAACAACGCGGGCATGTCGCCCCTCTATCCCGACCTGCCGTCGGTCACCGAAGAGCTGTGGGACAAGGTGATGGGGGTGAACTTGAAGGGACCGTTCCGCCTCACCGCGCTCGTCGGCACGAAGATGGCCGACGGCCCATATGGTGGGTCCATCATCAACGTCTCGAGCCGGGGTCCATCCGGCCGGCGCCACACATGCTGCCGTACGACGCGGCGAAGGCCGGCCTCAACGCGCTGACCGAGGGCTTCGCCAAGGCCTTCGGGCCGACGGTGCGGGTCAACTGCATCATGGCGGGGCCGTTCCTCACCGACATCTCCAAGGCGTGGGACCCCAGGATTCTCGAAGGCGGCATGCCGCACCATGCGCTCGGACGGGCCGGCGAGCCTCCCGAGATCGTGGGCGCGGCGATGTTCCTGGCCACCGACGCCTCGTCCTTCGTGACGGGTGCCGTCCTACGCGTCGACGGAGGAATCCCATGACCGACAAAGACACCGCTGACTTCTGGTTCGACCCCCTGTGCCCCTGGGCCTGGATCACCTCGCGCTGGATGCTCGAGGTAGAGAGGGTGCGCGACATCAAGACCGAGTGGCACGTGATGTCGCTGGCCATTCTCAACGCCAACCGGGACGATCTCTCCGACGAGTACCGGGCGCGCCTGGCGCAGGCCAGCGGCCGGTGCGCGTCTGCATGGCGGCCGAGCAGCTCAAGGGCCCGAAATCCTGCTGCCGCTCTACACGGCGCTCGGCACGCGCATCCACGTCGAGGGCGCGGCCGTGACGAGAACGAGCGGCCGAAGATCGTGCCCGAGGCGCTGGAGGAGCTGGGCCTGCCCGCCGAGCTCGCCCGACGCCGCCAACTCGGAGGAGTTCGACGAGGCGCTCGAGGCCTCGCACAATGCGGGCATGGAGCCGGTGGGCGGCGACGTCGGCACGCCCGTCATCCACTACAACGGTGAGGCCATCTTCGGCCCGGTGGTGACGCCGGCACCCAAGGGCGAGGCGGCCGGCCGGTTGTGGGACGGGGTCCTGCTCTGCACCGGGACCGAGGGCTTCTACGAGCTCAAGCGCACACGAACACAGCGACCCAGCTTCGGGTAGGGCATCCGAGCCTACGAAAGCCCATTCGTTTCGAACCGGAACGTCTAGAGTTCCCGGCCAGGTTCAGCGGACCTAGCAAGGGAGGGCGACAATGCCGCGGCGGGGGATGCTTTCTGTGGTGAGCGTCGTGATTGTGGTCGGCTTTGCCACGGTGGGCGGTCCCGCCCACTCCGTAAATGCCTCACCTACGCTCACCCCCGGCTACCTGGCCTCTCCGATTCCCGTACCGAGCGGATACACAGATCCGCTCTCGGTTGAGAATGCCGTCTCCTGTCCTCCCTCAGGGCCCTGCGTGGCGGTCGGCCGTGCACAAAATCCCGCCTTTACCGGCGTAGATGTTGCGACGGCATCGACAACCGTCAGCGGAGGTGGATTCGCCCAGTCGGTAATCCCGAGTGCGCCTGGCGGCTCAGAATTCACCGGCGTTTCCTGCAGTGCGTCGGGTTCGTGCACAGCGGTCGGCGATGCGAACGGAACGCTTATCACCTCAACAATGACGAGCGGCACTTTCGGATCGTCTGTTGACCTCGAGCTTCCGAGCAACTTCGACTCTTCCGGAGCCGCTTCTCTCAACGGTGTGTCCTGCACCGCCCCGGGCGATTGCGTGGCCGTCGGGTACTACTGGACCTCGTCGAGCACCACAGCCGGCTTCGTCGCAGTGCAGACAGGCGGGACCTTCGCGCAAGCCGTCGGAGCGCCCCCCCGCCCGGCGACAGTGGCGATTCAGTGGGATTGAATTCGGTGTCCTGCGGTTCCGCGACGTCGTGTTACGCCGTCGGTCAATACGGTGCCAGCTCGCCGATGTCGATCGACATCGCGAGTGGCGTGCCAGGCACCTCGACGGCGGCCACTCTTCCTCCGGGCATGACCTCTGGGTCTCTCTCGGCGGTGTCCTGCATTGGGGCAACGTCATGCGAAGCGGTCGGCTGGGCCGAGCAGGGAACAACGCTGTACCCGCTGTTGGTCACGACCACGACGGGCACCTTCACCACGGCCTCCATTCTGGCGGCGCCTGCGGATCTGCAGACGCCGCCGATTTACGAGGTAGCCGACGTGCTCAATGGTGTGTCGTGCACCTCGATGGGCAACTGCGAAATCATCGGCACGTATCCCGACAAATACCTAGGGATCCAATCCGACATCTATCTCGAGAGCGGCGGAACCTTCGCCCCCCCGGCAAGCCCGGGAGGAACGGGATACGGCACCATCGAGCTCACCAGTGTCTCCTGCGGTGAGACTGCCTGCGCAATCGTGGGCAGCGAAGACGCCAGCGCTGATCAGGCCGCCCCCCCAGATGCCATCTACGTCCAAGAGATCGACCGTGCGACGCCCTCGATGACGACCATCGCCTCGATTCCATCGATCTACAGCTACTCGCAAGGCTTCTCGGACAGTGCGACGCTCGAGGGAGGAGCGGGGTCGTTGGGCGGCGACCTGATCTTCTTGGCCTTCGGGCCCGACGATCCAACGTGCTCGGGGCTACCGGAAGCCGACGGAATCGACCCAGTTCCGGTATCCGGTGACGGCACCTACCATTCGCCGACGGCATTTCCGCAAGGAGGGGCGGGCACGTATTCCTGGGTCGTGATCTATACCGGCGACGACGGGAACAACCAGGTGATCTCGCCCTGTGGAGCGCCGAACGAAGAATCGGTGTTCCCGCTGACCATGTCTCCCGAGAGCTCGATGGAACCCGCCAGCATCGGAGAGCCCTATACGGACTACATCCAGGCGTCCGACGGCGTCGCGCCGTACACGTATCATCTCACGTCCGGCTCCCTCCCCGATGGCCTGTTCCTCGATACGAACGGCAAGTTCTCCGGGGCACCGGACGACCTCGCACAGGCCGGCCAGACGTTCGACTTCACGGTTCAAGCGACCGACACGAACGGGAACACCGGTTCAGCGGCGTACTCCATCACGGTCGAGCCACTTCCACACGGCTACTGGCTCGTAGGATCGGACGGCGGCATCTTCACCTTCGGCGCAGCCAACTTCGACGGGTCGACTGGCTCGCTCAAACTTCAGCGGCCGGTGGTAGGGATCACCCCGTCTGCGGACTATGGCGGTTACTGGCTGGTCGCTTCAGACGGTGGGATCTTCTCCTTCGGCGATACGCAATTCTACGGATCCATCCCCCAACTCGGTCTGCACCCAGCGGGATCCGGCCTTCCGAACAGCCTGAACGCGCCGATCGTTGGCATGGTCCCCTCCACCAGTGGCAACGGCTACTTCATGGTCGCGGCCCACGGTGGCGTCTTTGCGTTTGGAGACGCTCGTTTTGCCGGGTCCTGCCCAGGGATCGGTGGCTGCTCCGGCCCTGCCGTGGCGGTCATGCCGGATGGATCGGGTACGGCTACTGGCTCGTGACTGCTACCGGCAACGTCTACGCCTTCGGCGACGCTCCCTTCTTCGGCGCTCCTGGTGCGTCTTCGAGTCCCGTCACGTCTGCGGTGCCGACCGCGGACGGCGGCGGCTATTACGTCCTGCACGCTGACGGAACCGTCAATGCCTACGGCGATGCAGGGAACTTCGGAAGCGCTGGCGGGCAGTTCGGCGGCCTGAACCCGGCCAATGCGATATTTACGACTCTCGACGGAGGTGGGTACTGGGTCGCCTCTGCCAATGGCACGGTCGACACCTTCGGCGATGCCTCCAACGACGGAGGGATGGCGGGAAAGCACCTCAACGGAGCCATCATCGCCGGCACCGGGTTCTGAGCTTTCTTCGGACGGTGGGCTACTGGGAGGCCAGGATCGCGGCGACATCCGCCACCGGGTCGTGGACGATCGGACCGGTCGCCCTGACCTCGGCCCGCACGATCGTGCCGTTGAAGCGGAACGGCGCCTCGTAGTCCTCGCCCGACGGCGGGACCCCACTCGTAGCCACAGGTCAGGCCCGCCCCGACCTCGTTGAAGGCGACCGGCGTGAACCGTGGCACGTCGGCCTCGCCCGACCGTCTCGCCGTCCACAAGCAGCACGGCGGTGCCGCCCGCGCCCGCGTCCTTGTCGAAGCGGAACTCGACGGATGGCGACCCGGGCGTGAGCACCGTGGCGCCGACGACCTCGTAGAGGTCTGGCCGTGCAGATTGTGCACGTAGCGCATCCGTCCGTCGAGCACATGCAGCGACCATCCACCGAGCGCGGAGCCGAGCGCGAGCAGTGTGCCGTGTGGCAACGATGCCTGCAGGCGTCTCGAGTCGACCGTCATGGCATGCGAGCGGTTGCGCACGTCGACGGCCACCCACTCGGGGACCTCCGCGCCGTCCGGAAGTAGCGGTAGGCCTCTTGATAGCGGCGGCCGTCGTGCTTGTGCGCCATCGTCTCGAGCACTCGGTTGTCGAGCGGCAGCACGTCGTTGCGTCGTCGCCTCGTCCCACCACAGCGGACACCAGCTCATCCAGCTTCTCGGGGAACTCGGCGGCGAGGTCGTTCGCCTCCGAGACGTCCTCCGCCACGTGGTAGAGCTCCCACACGTCGTCGTCCCAGGGCGCGTTCGAGCGCAGCCCGTCGTCATAGAGCGGGCCGACCGGGTGGAACGTCACCGCCTTCCACCCGTCGTGGTAGATGGCCCGCGAGCTGAGCATCTCGAAGTGCTGCGTGTGGTGGCGATCGGGTGCGCCGCGTCGCCCGTCTCGTCGAGAACGTAGGCGAAGCTCATGCCGTCGAGGTGCGACTGGTCGATCCCGTCGATGGCTCGCCGGCGGCATCGATGCCGGCCAGCTCGAGCACGGTCGGCAAGACGTCGATGGCGTGGGCGAACTGGCGGCGCACGCCGCCGCGCCGCGGTCGCCGGCGTACCGGAGCAGCCGGATGATGCACGGATCGGCGACGCCGCCCTCGTGGACCTCGCGCTTCCAGCGCTTGAACGGGCGTGTTGCCGGCCATCGTCCAGCCCCACGGGTAGTTGTTGTGGGCGCGCGGCCCACCGATCTCGTCGATGCGCGGAACATCTCGTCCGACGCCGGCACCGTCGAAGTTCGACAGCCGTCCCTTCGTTGATCGTGCCCTCCTTGCCGCCCTCAGAGCTGGCGCCATTGTCGGAGACCACCAGCACCACGGTGTTGTCCGTGTCGCCGAGTTCGTCGATGAAGTCGAGGACGCGGCCGATCTGCTCGTCCGTGTAGGAGAGGAACGCGGCGAAGCACTCCATGAAGCGCTCGGCCAGACGCCGCTCGCGTTCGTCGAGGCTGTCCCAGCTCGGCACCCACGGCGGTCGCGGCGAGAGCACCGTGCCCTCGGGAAGGAGCCCGAGCGCGAGCTGGCGGGCGAACGTCTCGTCGCGCCAGCTGTCCCAGCCCTGGGCGAAGCGACCGCGGTAGCGCTCGATCCACTCGGCCGGCGCGTGGTGCGGCGAGTGGCAGGCGCCGGTGGCGAAGTAGAGGAAGAAGGGCAGCTCGTCGTCGACGGCCCGCAGGTCGCCGAGGTGCTCGATGGCGCGGTCGGCCAGGTCGTCGCTCAGGTGATAGCCCTCCTCGACGGTGCGCGGCGGACGGACGCTGTGGTTGTCGTGGTACAGCGCCGGGACGAACTGATGGGTCTCGCCACCGTGGAAGCCGTACCAGCGGTCGAAGCCCCGGCCGAGCGGCCAGGTGGCGCGCGAGCGCGCCATGTTCGTCTCGTCCTCCGGGCTCAGGTGCCACTTGCCGACGGCGTAGGTGGCGTAGCCGTTGGCCCGGAGGACCTCGGAGAGGAAGCCGTTCTCGCGCGGCGGCCGGCCCCAGTAGCCGGGAAAGCCGACTGGCGAGGTCGGCGACGCGGCCCATCCCGCTGCGGTGGTGGTTGCGGCCGGTCAGGAGGCAGGCACGGGTCGGCGAGCAGAGTGCCGTGGTGTGGAAGTTGGCGAGACGGATGCCCTCGGCCGCCAGGCCGTCGATCGACGGGCGTGGCGATGTCGGAGCCGTAGCAGCCGAGCTGGGCGAAGCCGACGTCGTCGAGCACGATCGAGGACGACGTTCGGGGCGCCGGCCGGTGGTGTCGGCACGGGCGGCCACCACGGCTCCGAGTCCCTCCAGTCGTTGCCGATCTTCCCCCCGAATTCGATGCTGGCCACCGTCCACCCCCGAGCAGGGCCCGCGTCCTCACGAGGGCCGATTGTGACTGGCGGCCACCGTACCGTCTCTCCCCTGCCGCCAATCGTGGTCGGGAAGCAGTATCCGGGTGTCGGCGAGGCGGCCGCCCTACGCTTCGGGTCGTGACGGCTAGGCGGATCTCCGGGCGATGGGCGATCCTCGTTGGCGTGGCCGTAGTCGCCTTGGCGACCGCGGCGTGCTCGAGCTCGCCGTCCAACTCCGCCTCCTCCACCACGACCTCGACCGCCTCGCACAGCGCGACGAGCTCGACGTCCGGCCACTCGACAGCGACGACGGGTGCCGTGACCACCACGACGGGCACGCTGCTTCCCAGACCGCCACCGTCACCGAGTTCTACTCGCCGACGAAGAACATCAGCTGCGAGATCGACTCGGCCAACGGCCCGGCCGGGGTGAACCAGGCGCTCTGCCTGACGCTGTCGCCCGCCCAGTCGGCGACGCTCACCGCGAGCGGGACGCTCACCAAGTGCTCGGGCCAGACCTGCCTCTCCAACGCCGGCGAGAACACACCGACGTTGAACTACGAGACCTCGATCACGCTCGGCTCGATCACCTGCCTCTCGCTGACGACGGGCATGAAGTGCACGCTGAGCAGCGGGGCGGGGTTCACCATCGCCTCCTCCGGGATCACGCCGCTCGGCAACGTGACGGTCACGACGTCGACCACGTCGACGACCGGCTGAATCGGCGCCGGCCCGCTTAGCGCAGCTTCAGCAGGCGAGCCATCAAGAAGAGCGGACATGTCGTTCCAGCGCTCGAAATTCGGCGAGGGCGCGGTCGGCTTGGGCTCGCGCAGCGCCTCGACGACCAGCCCGGCGGCGGCGAAGGCGGCCATGTAGTCCTCGAGCGTGTAGGTCCAGCCGCGGCAGGTGACGCTGAGTCCATCCATCTCGATCGTGTCCTCGACGCGGCGGACTCGAAGTAGCCGGCGCGCACGGTGAAGGCGAGGCCGCCGTCGGTCTTTTCGAAGCGCCCGAGGTCCATGGCCGGGTGGCTGACCGTGACGCAGAGATGGCCACCGGGCCGGAGCAGCCGCGCCGCCTCCCGCACCGTGGCGCGCATGTCCGCCACCACCTGCAACGAGTTGTACGTCACGACGAGGTCGAACGCCCCGGACGCCCCGGCGACGGCGGCGCCGTCCGCGACCACGTACGCGCCCGCTGTCGTCGGCATCGCGGGCGTGGCGGCGCCAGCGTGCGCGAGGGCTCGACGCCGATGACGCGATGGCCTCGCTCGGCCAGGTCGCGCGCCACCCGGCCCTCGCCGCTGCCCAGCTCGATCGTGTGCGCTCCCGGAGGCGGCAGGAGCTCGAAGAAGGCATCGCGGTAGTACCAGTAGGCGTCGTGGCCGGGCGTCCGGGCCCAGCGAAGCCAGTTCTCGGCTTCGGGTTCCCATTCGGTGACGTCGCCCACCGGCCGAACGGGAGTGTCGTCATCCTCGCCGAGCTACGTTGATCGCCGTGCGGTCGACGCGAGGGCACCACACAGGACCGACCGCTGATCTGGGCCATCACCGCCAACGAGCTGCGCCGGCGGATCCGCGACCGTTCGGCGGTGATCACCTGCCTGGTGGCACCACTGGCCATCGCGGCGATCCTCGGCTTCGCCTTCTCGGGCAACGCGTCGAACGCCGCGGTGCCCGATCGGCGTCTCGGGCAGCTCGCCGGCGCTGGTGCGCGCCGCCGTGCACGCGAGCCAGCTGCCGCCGAACGTCACCGTGCACCTCGTTGCCGGACGCGCACACGCTCAAGCGCGAGGTGGCCGACGGCACGCTCGACGGCGGCATCGCCGATCTCGCGGGCCGCAAGACGTTGGGCGCACCTGCTCATCCCGATGGTGTCGCCCGGTGCCACGCCCTCCCCCGGGCTTCGACGTCGTCGACCGGGCCGACGCGCTCATCGGCCGAGGAGTACGCCGAGTCGCTGGCGGCCGGGCTGGCCAGCCGGATGTACGCCGGCCGCCTGTACCGAGGGACGTCCACCGACCCGGCGGCCATCTCCGTGGAGACCAGCATGCTGGGCAACGGGGGCAAGGCGGTCCTCGACTACTTCGCGCCGTCGATCGCCATCGTGTTCCTGTTCATCGGGAGCGGCCTCGGCATGCGCTCCCTCCTGATGGAACGCGCCACGGGCACGCTGGCCCGGCTGGCGGCGGCGCCGATGCGCCCGCGGACGATCGTCTGGGGCAAGCTGCTGGCCATCGCGCTCACCGGGCTCGCCTCCATCCTGATCGTGTGGGGGGTGACGGTCGCCGTCTTCGGCGCCGACTGGGGCGCGCCGCTGGGCGTCCTCTTGATGTGCGTCGGCGCCACCGCCGCCATGTGCGGCTTGGGGATGTTCCTGACCTCGTTCGCCCGCACCCCGCAAGAGGCGTTCGCGGCGTCGCTCATCGTCGGGCTCCTCCTGGCGCTGCTTGGGGGCAACCTGTTGCCGCCGGGCGCGCTCCCCGAGTTCCTCCAGGTGCTGAGCCTCGGGCACGCCCAACGGATGGGCGCTCGTGGGCTTCGGCCGCCTGGCGCTCCTGCGCGGATCCGGCGTCGTCGGTGCTCGGCCCCTTCGCCGTGCTGTGCCTGATCGCGCTCGTGACGGGCGGGTTGGCCATGACGCCGGGTCCGCCACATGGTGACGCCGTGATCCCGATCCTGCGCATCAACCTGCGCCGGGCCGGCGGCGACCGGCGCTACCTGATCGTGGCCACCGTGTTCCCGGTGCTGTTCATCTTGGTGACGGGCCTGCTGGCCGGGAGCCCGAAGGAGCCCATCGGACTTGTTGCACCCCTCGGCCCGGCTCGTGCAGCTGGTCGACCGCACGCCGACCTCAAGGTGCGCATCGAGCCCAACCGGGCGCAGCTGTGCGACGACATCTTCCGCGGGCGGGTGGTCGGCGGCGTTGATCACGCTGCCGTCGCCGCGCCGGGACACCAACGCGTGCGAGTTCGTCAGCCAGTCCGCCTCGACCGGTGCGGTCGCCAGCCCGCACGGACGTCGTCGCGCTGCTCGACCTCATGGCGGCGGAGGGCACCCGCACCAAGGTGACCGACGTGACGCTCGCCCACACCGACGTGCCCGCCGCGCTCAGTCCCTTCTCCTACGTGGCGCCGGCCGACCTCGTCCTGTTCCTCGGCATCACGGTCATGCTGCTCGCCTCGGGCGCGGTCGAGACGCGCCGCCTCGGGCTCATGCGACGCATCGCGGCGGCCCCGGTGCGGCGGCGCACGGTCGTGGCCGCGCTCATCGCCACCAGCCTGTTCGTGGCGGCCGGGCAGTCCGCTGGGGCTGCTCGTGGTCGGCCGCGCTGATCTTCGGTGTGCACTGGGGCAACCCGCTCGGGGTGTTCCTCGTGCTGGCGATGCTGTCGCTGGCCTACTCGGGCGCCGCCCGCCCTGGTGAGCGTGCGCTCGCGCACCGAGGAGCAGGCGATCTCGGTGGCCGTCGTGCTCGGGATCGTGTGCGGGCTGCTCGGCGGGTGCATGTACCCACTCGACGTCGTGAGCCCGGCCATCCGCGTCGTCGGGCACTTCGTGCCCCAGGCCTGGGCGATGGACGCGTTCATCAAGCTGATCTACGACCACGTGGGCCTGACGACGGTGCTGCCCGAGATCGGCGCGCTGGCCGCTGTTCGCCGTCGGTGCTGGGCGCGCTGGCGCTGCGCGCCTACGCGCGGACGCGTGTACTCGCCGGGGTGAAAGCGCCGGGTGAGCCGGCGGAACTTCCAGGTGTGGTCGGGCCACAACGTCGTGTTGCGGCCGCGGTGGTCGAGGTACCAGCTGCCGCACCCGCCGTCGACCCACACCGAGTGCTCGAGCCGCGGCCTGCAGGCGTTCGTTGTAGCGCCGCTGTACGCCGCGCTTGACCTCGACCGTCCGCACGCCGGGCCGGGCCATGAAGGCCAGGGCGCTGGCGATGTAGTTGATGTGCGACTCGATCATGTAGATCATCGAGTTGTGGGCCAAGGTCGAGTTCGGCCCGATCATGAGGAAGAGGTTGGGGAAGCCGGCCACCGTGGAGCCGGCGTACGCCTCGACGCCGTCGGCCTTCCAGAGCTCGGAGAGCCGGACGCCGTCGCGGCCGACGATGTGCTCGGCGTAGGGAGGCTCGGCGGCCTCGAAGCCGGTGCCCATGATGACGACGTCGACCGGTCGGGCGATGCCGTCCTGGCCCACGACCTCGTGGGCGGTGAACGAGGCCACCGGTGAGTCGACGACCTCCACGTTGGGGCAGCGTGAGCGAGGGGTAGTAGTCGTCGGAGAGCAGGAGGCGCTTGCAGCCGGGCTCGTAGTGCGGGGTCAGCTTGGCGCGCAGGCGTCTCGTCGGGGACCTGCTTGCGCAGGTGGTCCAGCGCGCGCTTGCGGACGAGCGCCTTGGGCCGGTCGCTGCGGCCCACGAAGACCCCGAGCAGGGCCTCGAAGAGTGGCGTAGATGCGCAACCGCGACAGCCGCTGGAGCGCGGGCATCTTGCGGTAGGCGAGCTTGCGCAGCCGGGAGATCGGTCGGTCGCGCCGGGGCACGATCCACGGCGGCGTCCGCTGGTGGAGGTACAGGTGCTCGACGTTCGGCGCGATCTGGGGCACGAACTGGATGGCCGACGCGCCGGTGCCGACCACGCAGACGCGCTTGTTCGTCAGGTCGAAGCCCGTGCTCCCACTTGGCCGAGTGGAAGACCTTGCCGCGGAAGCCGTCGAGGCCCGGGAACTCGGGGACCTGGGGCTCGCTCAACGAGCCGGTCGCCCACACCAGCACCTCGGCGACGTACTCCTCCCCCGCGGCGCGCACGACGCCAGCGCTCCGCCTCGCTCGTCCCAGCGCGCCTCGTCGACGCCGTGGTCGTAGTGGAGCCGCCCGCCGATGTCGAAGCGGTCGACGCAGGCGCGCATGTAGTCCCAGATCTCCGCCTGCGAGGGGAAGGAACTCGTCCAGTCCGGGTTCAGCGCGAAGGAGAACGAGTACAGGTTCGACGGGACGTCGCACGCGGCGCCCGGGTACGAGTTGTCCCGCCAGGTGCCGCCGAGGTCGTTCCCGCGGTCGAGGACGACGAAGTCGTCGATGCCCATGGAGCGCAGTCGGGCCGCCATGCCGATGCCGGAGAACCCGGCGCCGACGATGACGACGCGGTGCTCCGAGGTCTCACGGGTTGGCGCGGACGAAGTCGACGACGACCTGGGCCAGCTCCTCTCCGCAGTCCTCTTGGAGGAAGTGGCCGCCGCCGACGATCGTCGTGTGCGGCTGCCCCTTGGCGCCGGCGATCCGCTCCTTGAGGTTGCGGTCGGCGCCCGCGGGTGATGGGGTCGCTGTCGCTGAATGCGCACAGGAAGGGCCGGTCGAAGGCGGCCAGCCCCACCCAGGCGGCGACGTTGGCGTCGTGGGCGGGGTCGTCGGGCCGCGACGGGACGAGCATGGGGAAGGCGCGGGCCCCCGCCTTGTAGGACTCGTCGGGGAACGGCGCGTCGTAGGCGGCCCTGATCTCGTCGGTGATCCCCTTCGCGCAGCCGCCCTGCACGATGCCGCCGGTCGGGAACTCCTCGACCTCCTGGGAGAATTTCTGCCAGGCGAAGAACGCCTCGCCCGGGATTGGTGTCGCCCGTCGGGAGGAACGTGTTGGCCGCCACGACGCGGGCGAAGCGCTCGGGGTGCTCGCCGACGAGGCGCAGCCCGATGAGGCCGCCCCAGTCCTGGCACACCAGGGTGACGTCGCGCAGGTCGAGCCGGTCGAAGAGCAGCTCGCGTATCCACTCGACGTGGCGGGCGAACGAGTAGTCGCTGCGCTCGGCGGGCTTGTCGGACCGACCGAAGCCGACGAGGTCGGGGGCCACGATCTGCAGGCCGGCCGCGGTGAGGACCGGGATCATCTTGCGGTAGAGGTACGACCACGACGGCTCGCCGTGCAGCAGCAGCACCACCGGCGCGGCGGGGTCGCCCTCACGCAGGTAGTGCACCCGCAGGGTGCCGCCGTCGCCGTCCGCCACGTCGGCGTAGTGGGGCGCGAAGTCGTAGCCGGGCAGGCCGTCGAAGCGATCGTCAGGGGTGCGGAGGGTCAACATGCTGGCGGGAGCCTACGCGGTCGCGCCGGGGGCCGCCCTGGCGCGGGCGGGTGGTGCGCCGAGGGCACCGGCCCCTAACCTGACGTCGAAGTCACATCCGCACCTCGGGGAGGAGCCGCGCCATGGCTGTGTCCGAAGCCCACGAGTACGACCCGTTCGCCGCCTTCGACGACGTCGTGGCCGGCACCACGAGGGACCCGTGGCCGGCGCTGGCGGAGAAGCGCCGCACCGCCCCGGTGAGCAAGGGGATGACGATCTCGCCCGACGTGCTGCCCGAGGGGTTCGACCCCTCCCCCGAGTGGATCGCCTACCGCTACGAGGACTGCTCTCGCATCCTGCGCGACCCGAAGACGTTCACCTCGACGGGCTACGACGCCACGATCGGCATGGTCATGGGCCACATGATCCTCGGGATGGACGACCCCGAGCACCGCAGCCACCGCAACCTGGTGGCGCACGCGTTCCGGGAGAAGTCCCTGGCCCGCTGGGAGCCCGAGTACATCGCGCCGATCGTCGACGAGATGATCGACGCGTTCGCCGCCGACGGCGAGGCGGACCTGGTGCGCCAGCTCACGTTCCAATTCCCCGTCCGCGTCATCGCCCGGCTCTTGGGGTTGCCCGAGGAGGACTTCCCACAGTTCCACCGCTTGGGCATCGAGCTGATCGGCCTCGTCGCCGACATCGACCGGGGCCTGGCGGCGTCCGAGTCGCTGCGCGAGTACTTCGCCGGGATCGTGGCGGAACGGCGCGCCCATCCGGCCGACGACGTGATCAGCGACCTCGTCGCCGCCGACGTCGACGGCGAGCGGCTCACCGACGAGGCGATCTACTCCTTCCTGCGCCTGCTCCTGCCGGCCGGCGCCGAGACGACGTACCGCTCGTCGGGCAACCTCCTGTACCTGCTGCTCACGCACCCCGACCAGCTGGCTGCGCTGCAGGCCGACCGCACACTGCTGCCCCAGGCGATCGAGGAGGCGCTGCGCTGCGAGCCGCCGCTCCTCTCGATCGCCCGCACCGCCACCTGCGACGTGGAGCTGGGCGGCGTCCACATCGAGGCGGGCGAGGTGATCACCACGCACATCGGCTCGGCCAACCACGACGAGACGCGCTGGGAGGACCCGGACGCCTTCGACATCTTCCGGCCGTCGCAGCCGCACATCGCCTTCGCGCACGGGCCGCACATGTGCCTCGGCATGCACCTGGCGCGCCTCGAGACGCGGGTGCTGCTCAACCGCGTCTTCGACCGGCTGGAGGACCTGGAGTTGCGGCCCGACGCCGGCGACCCACACATCCGGGGCGACGTGTTCCGCTCCCCCACCGCGTTGCCCGTCACGTTCACCCCGCCGCCTGAGACGGACGGCGGGCCGCTCGGGCCGCTCACGGGATCTCGGGGCCTCCCGCACGGACCTGACCTCTTAGGCTCGTCCAATGACCCTTGAGTGGGAGCAGACGATCATCGACGCACGCGACCCCGCCACGCTCGGGAGTTGGTGGCGGCAGGCGCTCGATTGGGTTGTCGTCAACGACGATCCTGATGAGTTCGAGATCAGACCGGCGGCTGATCGTCTCCCTGGACTCCTCTTCGTGCCGGTCGCAGAGCAGAAGACCGCAAAGAACCGGCTGCACCTCGACTTTCGCCCGGAGGACCGGGACGCCGAGGTTGACCGACTCCTGGCGCTCGGAGCCACGCGTGCGGACATCGGGCAAGGGGCGCAGACGTGGACCGTCCTGCAAGATCCTGAGGGAAACGAGTTCTGCGTACTCGGAGCGCGTGTGCCCTGAGCACGCGTACGGGCGAGCAGTTCGGAGGAGCGTCGACTCGGAAATCCCGTCCCGACCACCTCGCTCGGAGCACGATCCGGCCGAACGAAGCCCGGCCCGACTGCTCAGGAGACCCGGCGCACCTCGACCTCCTCGCCGCGGGCGATGAAGACCGCGTGCACCATCGAGGGCGGGAACATCCCGTGGGAGACCAGGCCGGGGACGGCGTCGAGCCGCCCGGACAAGGTGGCCGGGTCGCCCACCTCGCCGCGGTAGTCCGCCAGCACCCCGCCGTCGGGCGTCGGCGGGGCGTCGCGTCGCTCGGCGTCGGGCAGGGCGTGCAGCGTGGCGGCCAGCCCGAACGCGAGCAACTCGAGCGGGATCGGCGGGTGCAGGTGCGCCACCGGCTTGTTCGACGACACGATGACGAAGAAGCGGTCGGCGGCGGCGGCCACGATGCGCTCGCGGGTGTGCGCGCCGCCCCCGCCCTTGACCAGCCACCCGGCCGGGTCGACCTGGTCTGCCCCGTCGATGGCGACGTCGAGGCGATCGACGTCGGTGAACGGGCGGACGTCGAGGCCATGCACCCGCGCCAACTCCTCGGTCGCCGGCGAGGTCGCCACGCAGGTGATGGCGAGCCCGCGCTCTCCGAGCGCCGGGACGAGCTCGGCCACCGTCGAGCCGGTGCCCAAGCCGACGCACATGCCGTCTTCGACGACCGACGCGGCGGCGAGCGCAGCGGCGCGCTTCTCGGCTCTGAGGTCGGGCGCGCTCACCGGGTCGGCGCGCTCAGCTGCGTGGGACTTCCTTCCATGGCAGCTCCTTGTCCGTGCGCACGTCGCCGGGGAGGCCAAGGACGCGCTCGCCCAAGATGTTGCGCATGACCTCGGAGGTGCCACCTTCGATGGAGTTGGCGCGTACCCGCAGGAACATCTTGTGTACGTCGGTCGAGCCCATGCCGACCAGATCCGGCCTGACCATCGGGTAGCCGGCCGGGAAGAGCATGGCGTCGTTGCCCAGCAGGTCCATGCAGAGGTCGTAGACCCGCTTGTTCTCCTCGGCGAAGGCGAGTTTGGCGACGGAGCCCTCGGGACCCGGGGTGCCGGCCTTCCGCGTGGCGGAGGCCCGGGCGTTCGTCATCGACAGCGTCTCCATGCGGATGTAGCTCGAGACCAGCCGGTCGCGCAGCGCCATGGCGCGTTGCGAGGTGTCGCCCTGCCAGCGCTCCTTCCAGATCCGCATGGCCTCCGCCATCGGCCCGCTGTTGCGGCGGCCCACGGCACCACCGATGGAGACTCGCTCGTTCATCAGCGTCGTCACGGCGACGCCCCACCCCTCACCCTCGTCGCCGAGGCGTGCGCTGTCCGGCAGGCGGACGTCGGTGAAGAAGACTTCGTTGAACTCCGCCTCGCCCGTGATCTGGAACAGCGGCCGCACCTCGACCCCGGGGGCGTGCATGTCGACGAGGAACGCGGTCATTCCCTTGTGCTTGGGCAGGTCGGGGTTCGTCCGCGCCACGATGAGCCCGAACGAGGAGATGTGGGCCAGCGTCGTCCACACCTTCTGCCCGTTGAGCACCCACTCCTCGCCGTCCCGCTCGGCGCGCGTGGACAGGCCGGCGACATCGGAACCGGCACCCGGTTCGCTGAACAGCTGGCACCAGATCTCCTCGTTGCTGAACAGCGGGCGGAGATAGCGCGCCTTCTGCTCGGGGGTGCCGTGGGTGGCGATGGTGGGCGCGCACATGCCGTAGCCGATCGGATTGCGCATGGCGGCGGACGGGGCACCGCCGGCGTGCAGGCGCGCCTGGGCGCGCTGCTGGTCCTTCGGCGTGAGCCCGAGGCCACCGGCATCCGGGGTGAAGTGCAGCCAAGCCAGCCCGCGATCGAACTGCTCCTCCAGGAATTTCTGCGCCGGCGTGGAGGCAGGTGGGAAGTCGGCCAGGAGGCCGTCCACCAGTTCGTCGACGTTCGCGCTCATGCCCGCACCCTATAGCGTGCATCCGTGCAGGCACCTGCTGGCTCGCTGCCCGCGCGGCCCTCGCCGCGTGCGCACCGCCGTGGTCGCGGCGGCCGGCCGGCCAGGTGCATCCGTGACGGCGGCGGTGACGCTCCCCGACGGACGGGAGCTGGCCTACGAGGAGTACGGGGATCCCGCGGGCTTCCCGGTGTTGAGCTTCCACGGCGGGCTCAGCTCACGGCTCGACGCCGCGCCGGCGAACGAGGCGGCGCGGGCCAGCGGTGTGCGCCTGGTGTCGCCGGACCGCCCCGGCATCGGGCTGTCGACCTTCCAACCCGGGCGCCGGCTGCTCGACTGGCCGGCCGACGTGGCGCACCTGACGGACGCGCTCGGCATCGAGCAGTTCGCCGTGATGGGGTGGTCGGCGGGCGGCCCGTACGCCGCCGTCTGCGCGGCGAAAATGGGCGGACGGGTGACCGCGGCCGCGCTGCTGTCGAGCGCCGTGCCCCTCGACCTGTACGGGACGACGAAGGGGCTGAGTCTGTCGGACCGGGCGCTGCTGCTCCTGACGCGCCGGACGCCGGGGCTGGCCTCGGCGGTGCTCAAGGCGAGCATCGTCAACGCCAGCAACGCGCGGCTGCTCCACGCCGCGATGCGCTCGTTCCCGCCGCCCGACCGCACCGTGCTGCGCGAATGGGGACCGCCCGACCTCGCCCTCGCCTTCGTGCGCGAGGCGGTGCGCCAGGGGACGGAGGGCTGCGTCCAGGACTACCGCATCTTCGGCGACCCGTGGGGGTTCTCCCTCGAGGAGATCCGCGTCCCGGTCCAGATCTGGGAGGGATCAGACGACCGGACCGGACCGCCGGGCTACCGCGCCTTCCTGCAGCGGCACATCGCGCAGGCGACCGTCACCGTCGTGCCGGGTGAGGGCCACCTGTCGCTGCTGCCCGCATCAGGCCCCGGCCATCTTCGCCGCGCTGCTCGGCGACCACAACGCCGAGTCGACGGCCCGGTGGAACGTCGGGTAGGCGAAGATCATCGTCCGCAGCGTCTCGACCGTGAGCTCGGCGTGCACGGCGAGCGCCAGCATGCTCATCACCTCGCCGCCGTACGGACCCATGGCCGTGCCGCCGACGAGCACGCCGTCGCGGGCGACGAGCTTGACGAGACCCTCGCCCCGGTAGATCCACCCCCGGGCTGAGTCCTTGATCGACTCCTGCACACGTCGACGTCGCCGCCCTCCCGGCGGGCCTGCGCCTCGGTTAGCCCGACGGAGCCGATCTCGGGATCGGTGAACGTCACCCGCGGCAACGCCTTGTAGTCGGCGTCGGGGAGCGGCCGTCCCAAGATGTCGGCCACGCACAGACGCGCCTGGTACGCGGCGACGTGGGTGAAGGCGCCCTTTCCGTCACGTCGCCGACGGCCCACACGCCGGGCATCACCCGCATGCGGCCGTCGACCGGGAGGCTGCGGGCGTCCTCGTCGAGCCCGAGCACGCCGACGCCGAGTGCCCGCAGGTCGCTGCGGCGACCGGTGGCGACGAGCATGCGCTCGGCGTCCAAGACCGTCCCGCCGGCCAGCTCGACGCGTGCGCCCGTCGGACCGTACGGGCTCGACGCGCTCGATCGTGGCGCCCGTGTGCATCTCGACGCCCTCGCGCCGCAGGCTGCTCGGTGATCAGCTCGGAGGCCTCGGGCTCCTCGGAGCTGGCGAGACGTGGCCCCGCCTCCACGATGGTGACCGCGGACCCGAACCGGTCCATGACCTGGCCGAGCTCCAGCCCGACGGAGCCGCCACCGATGACCAGCAGCGACGAGGGCACGGAATCGGCGTCGATCAGCGTCGCGGTTGGTCCAGTGCGGCACGCCCTCGAACATCGGGGGGACGAACGCCCGCTGGCCCGTCGCCAGGACGAGCGCCCGGCGTGCCGTCACGGTCTCGCCGTCCACCTCGACAGTGGAGGGACCCGTGACGCGGGCGCGCCCCCGCCGGAAGCGGGCCGCCCTTGTCCTCGAGGCGCTCGACGGCGACGCGGTCGTCCCAGCGCGTCGGTGGCGTCGCGGATCGCGTCCGGCGACCGGCGCCCAGTCCGGCGTGACGACGGACGAGCCGGCCCGGCCCGGGATGCGCCGCCCCTCGGCCAGCAGGTCGGCCGCCCGCACCATCATCTTGGACGGGATGCAGCCCCAGTACGGGCACTCGCCGCCGACCAGCTCGGCGTCGATCCCGACCACGTCGAGCCCGGCGTCGCACAGGTCCTCGGCGACCTGTCTCCCCTCCGGGTCCGAGGCCGACGACGATCGCATCGACCTCCACGATCTTACAGGCCGCCCCAGTTGGTGATCTGGACGGGGGCGACGATCGGCGTTCCCACGTCCAGCTGGATCTGGTAGTGGTCGCCCAGCGGCAGGTTCCGCGGGTTGCCGGTGTAGATCTGCGCCGGCTTGCCGGGCGACGTGAAGAACACGGTCACCTGGCCCGACGCCGGGCCCGACCGGGTGGTGCTCAGCGGCTGGCCCCATTCGTCGAAGAACTGGCCGAGCGTGAAGGTGTCGCTCGTGCTCGGCGACTCGACGTGGATGATGCCGTCGTTGGCGTGGACGTGCAGCCAGTAGAAGCAGGTGCCGGTCTCGACGAAGGGCCCGCCCTGCAATTGGACGGCCTGGAACCCGGGGATCCCGATGCCGTAGGGGATCACCCGGGCCTGACCGTTCACGAAGACCGTCAGATGCGTGTGCACGTGGACCAGCGTCTGCTCGTTCGTCTGGCACTGGACCCCGTCGACCGTCTGGCCCGAGGCGACGTTGATCAACGTGGCCAGCTTCGGGCCGCTCGGAACCGGGATCGTCTCGGGACCCGGCGTCGTGGCGGCAGGCTGCTTCCAGCTCGACGTCATGGAGGCCGGGATGGGCTGGAGCCCCGAGATGTGGGGGTTCTTGAACTGCGGCGGCGTCGAGGTGCCTCCGCTGCTCAACACGACGATGAGCACGACGACGAGCGCGATCACCACCACGAGACCGCCGAGGCGCGCGGCGAGACGGGTGCGTTTCTTGCGCAGCTCGGCCTGCCGCTGCTCGGCGGCGCGGCGTTGCGCCTCGGCCCTGCGCTGGGCCTTCGACTTGCTTTGACTGGTCATTGGGGCGTCAGCGTAGCGAACCAGTCCCACCGGAAGGCATCGACTCGCTCGAGCGGCCCCGCCCACTCGGGCCCGGGTGCCGAGCCCGCGAGGGAGGTCCCGACATCGTCCGCGACCTGCCAGAGATCGCCGTCGACGAAGGCCACCGTCACCGTGCGCTCGCCGTCGGCGAACTGCCACGCCCCGGCCACGCCGGGGTTGTCCACCAGGGCGCCGCCGTCGACGGGCGGGCCGACGACGACGTAGAGACCGTGGGACGGCCGGAACGGCACGGCCCCGGGGGACACGGCGACGCGGGGCGCGGCCCACGAGCCGACCACGTCGAAGGGCCCCGAGAGCAGCGCGCGCCGGGCCGTGAAGAACCGGTCCTCCTCGTACAGGCGCTGCCCGAGCGCCATGAAGGGCGCGACCGCCTCGCGGTCACGCAGCAGATAGAGCGTCATGTAATGGAAGGGCTCGAGCAGCGTGCCCGTCGCCACCTCGACGTCTTTGCAGCGGGGCGAGCGGACCCAGCGCTGGCCGAACCGCACCCCGTCGAGCGTGAACTGCTCGGGCAGATGATCGAGCTGGTGCCAGGCGTTGTAGGCCTCGTGGGCGGAGGGGTCGGTGATCTCGGTGAACGAGAAGAAGCCGAGCACTCGATGAGGGTAACCGCGGGCCGGAATGCAAGACTCGGCGCCCGATGACCGCGGCACTCCTCGGGGACCTGCGGGTTCTGGACCTGAGCATCTGGCGGCCGGGGCCCTACGCGACCTCGCTGCTGGTGGCGCTCGGGGCCGACGTCCTCAAGGTCGAGCCGCCGGGGGGCGACCCGATGCGCCAGTACCCCGAGCTCTTCGAGTCGGTCAACGCCGGCAAGCGCAGCATCGTCCTGGATCTCAAGGACGGCGACGACAGGGCGCGGGCGATGGAACTGGCACTGGAGGCCGACGCCGTGGTGGAGGGCTTCCGTCCGGGCGTGATGGCGCGGCTCGGGCTCGACGCGGCCACGCTACGCGCCGCCAAGCCGGCGATCGTGTACTGCTCCATCTCGGGCTACGGACAGGAGGACCCGCGGGCCGACCTCCCGGGCCACGACGTCAACTACCAAGCGTGGGCCGGCGCCCTCGCCCCCGAGGGCGGCACCGCCGCGATGCCGCGCCTGCCCGTCGCCGACCTCGCCGGCGGGATGTCGGCGGCCTTCGGCATCTGCGCCGCCGTCCTCGGCCGTCAAGCGACGGGCGAGGGCGCGTACCTCGACGTCTCGATGACCGACGTGCTCGCGACGTGGACCGGACGCAGCGGAGGGCGCGACGCCGACGACGCGGCCGAGGGCCCGTCCCAACCGGTCCCCGGCTACGGCCTCTTCAGCACCGCCGACGACGGACAGGTCGCGCTCGGGGTCCTGAGCGAACAGCACTTCTGGACGGACCTCTGTGCCGAGCTCGGGCTCGGCGACCTCGCGGGCCTGGGCTTCGAGGAACGCTCCGCCCGCGGCTCGGAAATGCAGCGCCACGTGGCCACCGCCATCGAGGGGCGGGGCCGCGACGAGCTCGTCGACGCCCTCACGGCCGTCTCCGTCCCGGTGGCTCCGGTGCTCGACCGCCGCGGCATGTTGGGCAGTGCCCCCTTCCCCTCCTTCCCGATTCGCCTGCCGCTGACCGAGGTTGCCGGTCCGGCGCCGTCGCTCGACGAGCACCGCGGCCAAGGGTTCGCGGCGCGACGACCGTGATAGAGGAGCCGCTGGCCGCTGGCCGAGAGAGACCTGAGCGCCCACAGCGGCCGAAACGGGAGAGGTACAGTGAACGACCTTCGACCAGGTAGGCGACGCCCGGGCCCCCTGCGAGCCCCCCAGCGGCGACGTCGGCCCGCAGCCGACAAAGGAGTGGCGATGCCAACCCCTGACCCAGCATCCAACGACGCCCGACGCGACGGGCCGGGTGCCGCGGCGGCTGCGCCGCCGTCTGGTCATGGCGCTCGTCGGCGGCCTCGCCCTGGTGCCGGGCCTCATGGCCGTGGCACCGGGCACCGCAGGCGCGGCCTACCCGGACAACCCGGCGCAGCCGGTCAACTTCGGCGACGCCAACTCGTACGGGCCCTCAGGCGGGCTCCAGCTGAACGCGCCGGTCGTCGGCATGGCGTCGACCGCCAGCGGCAACGGCTACTGGATGGTCGCCACGGACGGCGGCATCTTCAACTACGGCGACGCACAGTTCTACGGCTCGGCGGGGAGCATCCCGCTCAACAAGCCGATCGTGGGCATGGCGGCGACGCCCGACGGGGGCGGCTATTGGCTCGTCGCCTCCGACGGCGGCATCTTCAACTACGGCGACGCGCAGTTCTACGGCTCGCGCGGCGGTCAACCGCTCAACGCCCCGATCGTCGGCATGGCCGCGACCGCCGACGGCAAGGGCTACTGGCTCGTCGCCTCGGACGGCGGCATCTTCGCCTACGGCGACGCCGCCTTCTACGGCTCGCGTGGCGGCCAGCCACTCAACGCGCCGATCGTCGGCATGGCGACGACGCACGACGGCGGCGGGTATTGGTTCGTGGCGCGCGACGGCGGCATCTTCAGCTACGGCGACGCCTCGTTCATGGGCTCCATGGGCGGCCAGCCCTTGAACGCGCCGATCGTCGGCATGGCCAGCGCGCCCCAGGGCTACTGGCTGGTGGCGTCCGACGGGGGCATCTTCAACTACGGCACCACGTTCTACGGGTCGCTGGGCGGCCAGCCCAACCCGAACCCGATCGTCGGCATGGCGGCGACGCCCGACGGTGGCGGGTACTGGATCCTGCCGAGCTCTCCCCCGCCGGTGCCGCCCACCCTCAGTCCGGGCGCCAGCGGCGCAGCCGTGTCGTCGCTGCAGCAACAGCTCTACACGCTGGGCTACTGGGTCGACACCACGGGCGGCTCGTTCGACGACAGCACCGAGCAGGCGGTCTGGGCGCTCCAGAAGGCCGCGGGCCTGCCGACCGACGGCGTCGTCGGGCCGTCGACCTGGGCGGCGCTCGAGGCGGGCGTACGCCCGACGCCGCGCCCCGAGTCGGGCTATGCGATCCAGATCGACCTGGAAGACGACCTGCTGATGGTCGTGAACAACGGCCAACTGATCTGGACGCTCAACACGTCGACGGGCGGGGGCTACACGTACACCGAGGACGGCCAGACCGACGTGGCCACCACGCCGACCGGGGTCTTCCAGACCTTCCGCACCGTGGACGGCACGGTGACCGACTCGCTGGGCACCCTGTTCATGCCGAGGTTCTTCTACGAGGGCTACGCCATCCACGGCGACAGCAACGTCCCTCCGGTGCCCGTCTCACACGGCTGCGCCCGCATCAGCAACGAGGCGATCGAATGGGTGTGGGCCGCCAACATCGACCCGATCGGGACGACCGTCTGGGTCTACTGACCCAGATCAAATGTCGTAATACAGCTGGAACTCCCACGGGTGCGGCCGCAGCCGCACCGCGTCGATCTCGGCCGAACGCTTGTAGTCGACCCACGTCTCGATCAGGTCGGGGGTGAAGACGCCACCGGCCTTGAGGTAGTCGTTGTCGGCTTCGAGCGCCTCCATCGCCTCCTCGAGCGAGGACGGCACCTGCCCGATCTTGGCCAGCTCGTCCGCCGGCATCTCGAAGAGGTCGTGGTCGACCGGCGGTGGCGGCTCGATCTTGTTGGCCACCCCGTCGAGGCCGGCCATCAGGAGCGCCGAGAACGCGAGGTACGGGTTGCAGCTGGGGTCGGGGCAGCGGAACTCCACGCGCTTGGCCTTGGGGCTCGGCGAGTACACCGGGATGCGGCACGCGGCCGAGCGGTTGCGCTGGGAGTACACGAGGTTCACCGGGGCCTCGAAGCCGGGCACCAGCCGCTTGTACGAGTTCGTGGTCGGCGCGGCGAACGCGAGCACCGAACGGGCGTGCTTGATGATGCCGCCGATGTACCAGCGCCCGATGTCGGACAGGTTGGCGTAGGTGCCCTCCTGATGGAACAGCGGCTCGCCGCCGTTCCACAGCGATGAGTGCACGTGCATGCCGGACCCGTTGTCGTCGAAGAGCGGCTTGGGCATGAAGGTGGCGCTGAGCCCGGCCGCGAAGGCGACGTTCTTCACGATGTACTTGTAGAGCATCAACTTGTCGGCCATGCGCAGCAGCGTGTCGAAGCGCATGTCGATCTCGGCCTGGCCGGCGGTGCCCACCTCGTGGTGCTGCACCTCGATCTCGATGCCCATCTTCTCCATCGTGAGGATCATCTCGGACCGCAGGTCCTGGTAGTGATCCATCGGAGGCACCGGGAAGTAGCCCTCCTTGTAGCGCGGCTTGTAGCCAAGGTTCGGGCTCTCGTCGCGGCCCGAGTTCCAGATCCCCTCGACGGAGTCGACCTGGTAGAAGGCGGAGTGCTGGTCTTGGCCGAAGCGCACGTCGTCGAAGATGAAGAACTCCGCCTCGGGGCCGAAGTACGACGTGTCGGCCACGCCGCTCGACTTCACGTAAGCCTCCGCCTTCTTCGCCACGTAGCGCGGGTCGCGGCTGTAGGGCTCGAGCGTCAACGGGTCGTGCACGAAGCAGTTCAGGTTGAGTGTCTTGTGTTGGCGGAAGGGATCGATCACCGCCGTGGAGGGGTCGGGCAGCAGGATCATGTCCGACTCGTGGATCTGCTGGAAGCCCCGGATGGACGACCCGTCGAAGCCGAAGCCCTCGCTGAAGCCGTCCTCGGTGAGGCCGTGGGCGGGGATGGAGAAGTGCTGCATGAGACCGGGGAGGTCGCAGAACCGGAGGTCCACAACCTCGACCCCCTCGTCCTTCACCAGTCGGACGACCTCGGCCGGGCTGCGCTCTTGCATGGTGGACGTCTCCTCTGCGATCTCGTCGGACGCCGCGCGGTGCCCGTGGCCTATGAGAGTCGCCTGAGTGTGTACCACAGCGCCTCTTCGAGGTGCGCCTAAATGCGCAGCTGAGACGCCGAGTTCATCAATTATTCACAATGGTCGGCGACACGTTCGGCTGTCGCTTCCGTCGCGGGGAGGACGGCCAGCGTCGGCGGGAACGCCTGACGTTCGTCGCCCCTCGGAGACGTCGCGGCGGAGACGTACGCCCGTGCCCTGCGATCGGGCGCAGGCGCAGGTCACGGGCCGCGCGTCAGCCGAACGGCTGCTTGGGAGTACGCCTTGCTACATTGATGCCGCGTCGTGGGGGGCGTTCACCAGGTGGGGGTGAGCATGGCAGAAGCAAGCCGGCAACGGTACGGACGCCGAGCGTTCCTGATGCGGACCGGCGTGATCGGTGCGGCGATCACATTGGTCGACGTCCCCGCTCTCGTCGAGGCCCGGCCGGCCGGCGCGGCGGCTCCGAGCTTGAGCGACCTTGCGCCGATCTTCGATGCCTTGTCGCTGGACACCATGAACGGCCTCGTTGCGTTCGTGGTACCGGGCCCTGACGCGTACTCGGTGGCGCAAGGCGCGTCCGACCTCACGCCGGGTGGCGTCGCGGCGGACGGTGCCGCGTTCATGCTGAATGCGCTCGACAACTTCTATCCCGTCCCCCAAGAGCCGCTCCTGCTACTGGTCCAGGCGCTCACCACGGGCATCAACGCCAACCTCCCAGCCGTGAAGGTGCCACTCCTGTTCGAAGATCTCGCGGACGAGCTCGACAAGGCGCTCCAGCTGCTGCTCGCCGGTGAGACCACGGTCCCGCTGTCACTGCTCGTGGCGCTCCTGCTCAACTTCGCGGCGACGCTGGTGGACCCGGCCGCGGTCAACGGGGACTTCTTGTCGCCCTTCTCCCGCCTGAGCTTCGCAGAGAAGACGAAGGCCTTCCAGCTCCTGGAGACGGAGGCGTCCGACGTTGCCGCCGCCATCGACGGCAACATCACCGAACCCGTCAAAGACTCCATCTCGGGACTGATCGAGTTCCTGGCCGGCGCGCTGGTCGAGTTCGCCGCCTTCGGCTCCTTCAGCGAGTTCGGCGTGTTCGACGCCACGACGCGCACCGTGACGTCCACACCGGTCGGCTGGAACCTGACGAACTATCTCGTCCTGGCGCCGAACAACCGGCCCGTCGAAGGCTGGGACGAATTCGAAGGGGTATCTCGGCGGCGAGACCGCGGCGAGCGAATGATGACGGACGGGACAGGTCGGGAGGTGCGCGATGGCCGTTGATGTGATCGTGGTGGGTGCCGGCGGCGGTGGGCCCGTGGTGGCGAAGGAACTCGCCGCACAGGGGCTCGACGTGATCCTGCTCGAGGCCGGGCCGTTCTACAACAACCCCGAGACGGACTGGACGCATCTGGAGAACGACGCCAACAACCCGCTCACCGGGTACTTCCGGTTCGGTCCCGGCGACCGCTCGCAGCCGGCCTGGTACCGGGAGACGCCGCAGAACTCCTTCCTGTGGCAGCTCTCCGGCGTCGGCGGCACCACGCTGCACTACTACGGCAACTGCCCGCGGGCGATGCCCGGCGTCTTCATGGGCTACGACGGTGCCGACGCAGCGGACTACGACCCGCGCGTCTTTCCCTTCACGTACGAGGAGCTGATCCCCTACTACGAGTGGGTGGAGGCGACCCTCCCGGTGCAGACGGCGGCGGAGGGGACGAAGGAGGAGGTCTTCTTCTCTGGTGCGGCCAGCCTGGGGATCCCGCACAACACGAACAAGAACATCTCCCAGCCCTCGTACCGGGCGCAGGAGAACGCGATCCTCCAACCGGGTGGGACCGCCGGGTTGACGACCGTGCCACTCGGCCAGAACGTTTCCCCCGGAGGCACCGGCTGCACGTTCTGCGGCTACTGCTTCCAGGGCTGCAAGGAGCCGTTCGGCTCGCCGTTCAACCAGAAGGCGAAGCGCACGACGCTCGTGTCCTACGTCCCGATGGCGCTGACGGCCGGCCTGCCCGGCTCGTGGGCCCCGCACGGCAAGGCGGTCACGCTGATCCCCAACGCCTTCGCCACCAACATCGCCACCTCGACCGTCAACGGCGCTGCCCGAGCGACGGCCGTGACGTGGCGCGACACCAACAGCGGCGCCTCGACGACCGAGGAGGCGCACGTGGTCGTCCTCGCCGGCGGCACCACGGAGAACCCACGACTGTGGCTGAACAGCGGCCTGCCCAACCCGAATGACTGGGTGGGCCGGGGCTACACCGACCACTACTTCGATTGGCTCGTCGGCGTCTTCGACACCGACACCTTCAGCTCGCGCGGCGTCGGGTCCTCCGCCCGGGTGGACTGGCCGGGGCACGGCGCGCTCGAACAAGTGGGCCTCCCCCCGGCCATCCAGGCCTTCAGCCTGATGTTCTCCAACGCCGGCATGCAGGGTTACTACGACAACGGCGCCAACGAGGCCGACTTCGGGGGCCAAGGACTCAGCGACGCGGCCTGGGACGGCGTCCCGGGCCGGCCGATGGGACTGGCGATGAAAAAGATCCTCGCCAACATCGACAAGCTCGTCAACGTGCTCGTCATCACGGACGACGACGTCGAGCCGCAAAACCGGGTGTCGCTGTCGGCCCTGAACGCGGACAACAACGGGCCGGTGGCGAAGGTGGAGTTCCCGCGGGGCACGCGCTCGGCCCGCACGATCGCCAACCGCGAGTTCATGGCGCGCCGCGCCGGCGAGCTGCTCCGCGGGGCCGGGGCCACGCAGGTGGTCCGGATGGACTGGCCGCCACTCATCCTGCATGTGCAGTCGACCATGCGCATGGGTACATCCGACGCCGATTCGGTCCTGGACGAGAACGCCAAGTCACGCTTCGTCGACGGGCTGTACGTCGCCGACAACTCGGCCCTGGCCAACGCATTGGGCGGGTCGAACCCCACCGTGACGTGCCAGGCACTCGCCACCCGGACCGCCGAGATGATCCTGGTCAACGAGTTCGGCGGTGCGCCCTTCGTGGCGACGGGCTCGCCGACCGTCTCGACGGATCCCTCGATCACCGCCGCGCTGGCCTCCGTCGGTCTCTGACACCCCGCCGCGGACGGGACGGCGTGCCTCAGCGGGAGCCAGAATGCTCCCCATGGCCTATGCCAAGGGGCTCCACGAAGTAGCGGACGGAGTCTGGGGCTACCTCCAGCCCGACGGCGGGTGGGGGTGGTCCAATGCCGGGCTCGTCACCGGCAACGGCGTCTCGCTCCTCGTCGACACGCTCTTCGACCTCCGCCTCACCGCAGAGATGCTCGAGACGATGCGGCGCGTCACGCCTGCCGCGCGCGAGATCGGCACCGTCGTCAACACGCACGCCAACGGGGACCATTGCTACGGCAACGCGCTCCTCTCCGGCTCGGACATCGTCGCCTCGGCGCGGTGTGCCGAAGAGATGGCGCAACTGCCCCCGTCGGCCATGGCGGGCGTCATGCGCGCCGCACCGTCCCTCGGCCCCGCCGGCGAGTTCCTGGGGCGCATCTTTGCGCCCTTCTCCTTCGACGAGATCCCTGATGTTCCGCCGACCTCCACGTTCGAGGGCCGCTTGGAGCTCAGCGTCGGGGACCGTCACGTGACGCTGCTCGAGGTGGGCCCGGCCCACACCGGCGGCGACGTCGTGGTCCACCTGCCCGACGACGGCGTCGTGTTCACCGGTGACATCCTCTTCCACGGCGGTCACCCGATCGTCTGGGCGGGCCCGGTCGCCAACTGGGTCGCCGCCTGCGACCGTGTGCTCGACCTCGGCGCCTCCGTCATCGTGCCCGGGCACGGACCGCTGGCAACGCCAACGGCTGTCGCAGACCTCAAGGGCTATTTCGAGTACCTCACCTCGGAGGCACGGCCGCGCCACGCGGCTGGTATGTCCCCCTTGGACGCGGCGCGGGACATCGACCTGGGTCCCTATGCCGGTTGGGGCGAGGCCGAGCGCCTCGTGGCCAATGTCCGCGCCCTGTACCGGGACTTCGGCGACGACTCGCCCACCGACGTCCTCACGGTCATGGGCGAAATGGCCGAGCTGGCGGCGGGTCCCGGGCCCCCCGCCTGACCGGCGACGACCCGGCGCAGGACGTCCTCCGCCAGGAGTAGGCGACGCCCGGCGCGGGTACACAACAGGGGTGGAGGCGCGCGCCGTCGTCGGAATGGTCGGAGGCCGGTACCGCCTGAACGGCTTGCTCGGCGAGGGCGGGATGGCCAGGGTGTTCGACGCCTTCGACGAACGGCTCGAGCGTCCGGTCGCCGTCAAGGTCCTGCGGCCGGAGATCGGCACGCTGCCGGGCATGCGCAAGCGTTTCCAGCAAGAGGCGCGCATCTCGGCACGCCTGGTGCATCCGTACATCGTGGCCGTCCTCGACTACGGGGAGGACGGGTCAGCTTCCTATCTGGTGATGGAGCGACTCCCGGGCCGCACGCTCCGCGACGAGATCGCCTGCGGCCCGCTCCCCGCCCCGCGCGTCGTCGCGCTCACCGGCGAGACGCTCGCCGCGCTCGCCGCCGCGCACAAGTGCGGCGTGCTCCACCGGGACATCAAGCCGAGCAACATCCTGCTGGACGAGAACGGTCACGCCGTGATCACCGACTTCGGGATCGCCAAGAGCTTCGACGCCGGGGGCGGCTCGGATCCGACGATCGACCTCACCATGACGGGCGTGGTGCTCGGCACCCCGGGTTATCTCGCGCCCGAGCGACGAGCAGGACACTCGGCCACGGTCCAGTCCGACCTCTATTCGGTCGGGGCGGTGATGGTCGAAGCGCTGTGTGGTCGGAGGCCCACGCCGGGAGCGGCGGTCGATCCGCACCTGCCGCCCGCACTCGGGTCGGTCGCGATCCGCGCGCTGGTCACCGACTCGCGCCAGCGGTTCGGCTCGGCCGACGAGATGCAGCGTGCGCTCCGGTCGGCCGGTCGTGGCGCTGCGCCGGCCGTCGCCGGCCCGGGCACGACCCAGCAGCTCGTCGGGGAGACGGCGGCCTTTCCTCCGACCTCGCTGTTCCGCGCGCCGCCGGCACCGCCGCCTCGAGCCCACCGACGACACTGGCCCCGCTATGTCCTGCCCGGGCTAGCCGCCGCCATCGTGGCCGTGCTCCTCTTGCTCTTCGTTGTCGAGGGCGGCCAGCCGACGGCGCCGTCTTCCCCGTCGACATCGCGCACCGCGGCGGTCGTGCACCCCTCACCGAGCGTCGCTGAGGCGACCGCGATCAGACGCGTGGCGACGTCGCTCGCCGGAGCCGGCCTCCCGGGCGACCGTGCGATGGCCTCGTCGCTGGACGCGACGGCCGCGGCGAAGCCAGGGACCCGCCGGGAGTCCGCCGCCCAGCAGTCGCTGAATCTGGCCGGTGTCCTCCTCGCCGGTGGCGGCATCACCCAGGAACAGTTCCAAGACGTCGCCAGCGTGCTGCAGAGCACCGGGGCGACCGTGCCCACCACGACGACGACCACGACGACGACCACCACCACCACCGTGCCGTCGACCGTCCCGACCCCGCCGGGCCGCGGTGATCACAAGGACCGCGTCGGCGTCGGCGTCGGCGTCGGCCCCCGCGGGCGGCCCCGGGACCACCGGGACCACCGGGGACACCGGGGACACCGGCAACAGCGGCTTCGGGACGGGCTTCGGCGGGTAACCGCCCCGTCGGCGGGTCGTCCGCCGATGCGGGGGTCCGACGGAACGCAGGATGAACCTCCTTGGTACGCTGCGCGGCCGAGGCAGGAGCCGAACGCACATGACGGGGACAATCGGGACGTTGAGCAGGCAAGCGTGGGCGGGCGTGCGGCGATGACGTCCAGCACCGACTTCGACGCGGAGGCCCTGCGGGAGAAGTACCTCCTCGAACGCGACAAGCGGCTGCGCGCCGATGGCAACGCGCAGTACGTCGAGATTGCAGGCCGCTACGCCGACTACCTCCACGACCCCTACGTCGACCGCATCGACCGGCCCGCCCTGACCGACGACGTCACGGTCGCCATCATCGGCGGCGGCTTCGCCGGCCTCGTCACCGGCGCCCGCCTCCGCCAAGGAGGGATCGACGACATCCGGATCATCGAGAAGGGCGGCGACTTCGGCGGCACCTGGTACTGGAACCGCTATCCCGGTGCCCAATGCGACGTCGAGTCCTACGTGTACCTCCCCCTGCTCGAGGAGACGTCGTACGTCCCGTCGGAGAAGTACGCCCACGCCCCCGAGATCCTCGAGCATTGTCACCGCATCGCCACCCATTTCGACCTGTACTCCCGGGCCTGTCTCTCCACCGAGGTCACCGGGATCGAGTGGGACGCCGCCCGGCGCCGGTGGACGATCCGCACCGATCGCGGCGACGTCATGTCGGCGCGTTTCCTGGTCATGGGGAACGGGCCGCTGCACCGCCCCAAGCTGCCGGGCGTCCCCGGCATCGAGAACTTCGGTGGCCACACCTTCCACACCAGCCGCTGGGACTACTCCTACACGGGGGGCGACTCGAACGGCGACCTCACCGGCCTGCGCGACAAGCGCGTCGCGATCATCGGGACGGGCGCGACGGCCGTGCAGGTCGTCCCTCACGTCGCCGACGCCGCGTCCGAGCTCTACGTCTTCCAGCGCACCCCCTCCTCCATCGACGTCCGCGGCAACCGGCCCACCGACCAGTCCTGGGCGGCCGGCCTGGCGCCGGGCTGGCAGCAGGAGCGCGTGGAGAACTTCACGATCCTCACCTCCGGCGGGATCGCCGAACAGGACCTGGTGATGGACGGATGGACCGACATCATCGGCAAGCTCCTCACGAGGTTGCGCGACCGCGACAGCACCGAAGGGGCCGGCGGTGACATCGGGGCCGTCCTCGAGCTGGCCGACTTCGAGAAGATGGAGCAGATTCGCGCCCGGGTCGACACGGTCGTTCAGGACGCCGGCACCGCGGAGGCGCTGAAGCCGTGGTACCGGCAGTTCTGCAAGCGGCCGTGCTTCCACGACGACTATCTCCAGGCGTTCAACCGCGCCAACGTGTCGCTCGTCGACACCGACGGACGGGGCGTGGAACGGATCACCGCACGGGGCGTCGTCGTCGGCGGGCGAGAGTACGAGGTGGACTGCATCATCTTCGCCACCGGCTTCGAGGTCGGGACGGCGTACACGAGGCGGTCGGGCTACGACGTCGTCGGATCGGACGGGATCACGCTCTCGGAGCACTGGACGGACGGCATGCGCTCCCTCCACGGCATGCACGTCCATGGGTTCCCCAACATGTTCGTCCTCGGCCACACCCAAGGCGGGTTCACCGTCAACTATCCGCACCTGCTCGACGAGGCGAGCCGCCACGCGTGCCACATCATGCGCCACGCCATCGACGACGACCTCGTCGTGGAGGCCACCGAGGAGGCTGAGACGGAGTGGTTGCAGACGCTCGCCGAGTCAGCCCGCGACTTCCGGGCCTTCCAGGAGCAATGCACGCCGGGCTACTACAACAACGAGGGACAGCCCGCGGCGGGGGGATTCCTCGGCACGTCCTACGGCCTCGGCCCGATGGCCTTCTTCAAGCTCTTGGAGAACTGGCGCAACGACGGGACGTTCGCCGGCCTCGAGCTGACCCGCTGACCAGCGGAGCCGAGAACCGCTGCGCGTGACCGTCCCGGCTCTGGTGCTGGAGGCACCCCGGACGCTGCGCCGGCGTGAGTTCCCGCGCCCGCAGATCGGCGAGGACGACGCGCTGCTCCGGGTCGAGGCGTGCGGGCTGTGTGGCACGGACCACGAGCAGTTCTCGGGCCACCTGTTCGGCGGCTTCGCCTTCATCCCCGGGCACGAGAGTGTCGGCGTCATCGAGGAGATCGGCCCCGCGGCCGCCACACGCTGGGACGTCGCGGCGGGCGATCGCGTCGCCGTGGGCGTGTTCCAGGCCTGCCGGGCGTGCGAACCCTGCGCAGGCGGTGACTACCGGCACTGCCGGAACCACGGGATCGGCGACTCCTACGGCTTCGTGCCGGCGGACCGCACCCCCGGCCTTTGGGGCGGCTACGCCCGCTACCAGTACCTGAGCCCCGACAGCATGCTGCTGAAGGTCCCCGACACGCTCGACCCCGTGACGGCGACGCTCTTCAACCCGATGGGCGCCGGCGTCCGTTGGGCCGCCACGCTGCCCGGAACGGGACCGGGGGACGTCGTGGCCATCCTCGGTCCCGGGATACGCGGCCTGTGCTCGTTGGTGGCGGCGCGCGCGGCGGGCGCCGAGTTCATCATGGTGACGGGCGCCGGCCCGCGTGATCGGTCCCGGCTCGCGACCGCCCGCGAGTTCGGCGCCGACCTTGTCGTCGACGTCACCGAGGAGGATCCCGCCCGCGCGCTCCGCCGCGTCACTCGACGCGGTGCGGACGTCGTCGTGGACGTCACCGCGAAGTCGCCCGCGGCCTTCGACCAGGCGCTCAACATCGTGCGCGGCGAGGGCACGGTCGTCGTCGCCGGCATCCGGGGAGGCCCGATGCCGGCCGGGTCCAACCTGGACCTGCTGGTCTACAAGGAGATCCGGCTCATCGGCGTCCTGGGCGTGGATGTGGCCGACTACGAAAAGGGCCTGCGGCTGCTCGCCGAGAGTGACCTCCCGCTCGCAGCCATCGACCGCGGCACCGCGGGCTTCGACCGTCTGCCGGCGATGCTGGGAGCGCTGGCCGACGGCGAGCCCGACACGCCGACGCACGCAGTCTTCGTGCCCGACTGAGGGCGGCCGGGCGCCATCTGGTCCATACTGCGGAGGCTCGCTCGCCGGCGCTGGTTCGGGTGGTAGGAGGACTTGATGAAGAAGGTCGTGATCCTCGGTGCCGGCTTCGCCGGGCTGGAACTGGCCACGCGGCTTTCGGAGGACGTCCCCGACGAGGTCGACGTCACGATCATCGACAGCAGCGACGCGTTCGTGTTCGGGTTCTCCAAGCTCGACCTCATGTTCGGTCGAGCCGATCTCGACGCGGTGCGACTCCCCTACGCCAGGATCGCCAAGCCGAGCGTTCGCTTCGTCCGCGAGACGATCACGGCCATCGACCCGGAGCGTCGTCGCGTCGTCACGGACGGCGGCACCTACGAGCCCGACATCCTCGTGGTGGCGCTGGGCGCCGACCTCGACCCGGCAGCAACGCCGGGCGTGGTCGAGGAGGGAACCGAGTACTACTCCGTCGAAGGGGCCAACCGGGTCCGGGGCATCCTTCCCACCTTCGAGGGCGGCGACGCCATCGTCGGTGTGCTGGGGACCTTCTTCAAGTGCCCGGCCGCACCGTTCGAGACCGCCATCATGCTGCACGACTACCTCGAGAAGCGGGGGCGGCGCGACGCCAGCACGATCAAGGTCATCAGCCCGATGCCCAAGCCGATCCCGATCTCGGACCAGGCCTCGAACGGCATCCTGAAGGCGTGCGAGGAGCGGGACATCGGCTGGTGGCCGCAGACCCGGACCACCGCGCTCGATCCCGCCACGAAGACCGCCACGCTCAGCGACGGGCGCACGATCCCCTACTCGTTGTTCCTCGCCATCCCCGTGCACCGGGCGCCCCGGGTGGTCGAGGAGTCCGCGCTGGTCGAAGAGGACGGATGGATCGCGGTGGACCACCAGACCTTCGCGACGAAGTTCGAGAACGTCTACGCCGTCGGGGACATCACGAGCGCCCCGGTGCCCCGCGTCGGCGTCATGGCCGAGGGCGAGGCGGACACGTTGGCCGATGTGCTCGTCCACCAGCTCCGCGGCGGTGCGGCCCCCGAGCCGTTCAAGGGCAAGGTGACGTGTTACATCGAGTTCGGTGGACCCAAGGTGGCGCGCTTCGACGGCGACTTCCTGAGCGGCCCGAAGCCCGTTGGCACCTTCACCGAGGCCTCGGAGGAGATCGCCGCGTCGAAGGTGGAGTTCGGGGCCAGCCGGCGCCGGCGCTGGTTCGGAATGAGCTGACTCCACCGGCCGTCGCGCACCTGCTCGACTCTGGCGTGGAGCTGGATCAGGCGAGCCCTCGGGCCTCTTCGACCCGGTGTTTCCACACGATGGCCAATCCGAGGACGACCACGTAGCCGGCCAGGACCAGCCAATTGCTGAGGGCCAGCGTCTGGCCGTCGAGAAACGCGAGGGCCAGCGCGAGTTGGTGGTAGCTCGGCGTGAGGTGAGCGACGAACTGGAGCCAGCCCGGCATCTCGTCAACCGGGTTGAAGAGGCCCCCGAAGTAGCCGAGCACGAACATGAGGCCAGTGACGACGGGAAACGCGGCCTCGGTCGCCACCACGAAGCCGATGAAGACGCCCAGTACGGCGAACGGGAGCGAGGTGGCCCACAGCAGGACCGTCAGGCTGATCCATGTCCCGGCAGGCAAGCGGACGCCGCCGAAGCCTGCACCGACCGCTTCCACCAACACGATCACCGGAAGCACGACGAGCATGCTGGCGACGACCTTGGTGGCCACATACGACCACGCCGGGATTGGGGTGATCCGCAGTTGGCGGGCCCATCCCGAGGCTCGTTCCATCGAGAGTCGAGTGCCGCCGGCGTTGAGCGCCGCCACCAGTGCACCGAAGGAGCACATCGAGACCATGAGATAGACACGCCAAGGCACGGTGCCGTCGACGACGCGCCCAGCCGTCCGGTCGCTCAGGAAGAGCATGTAGAAGACGACGGGGAAGCCGACCGTGATGGCGAGAAACTTCCAGCTCCGCAACAGGCGACCGACCTCGAACCGGCCGTAGGCCCAAAGGGGCGTGAGGCGGCCGTACCAGCCGTCGCGCGGCGTGAGGTCCGCGTCCGCAGGGCCGCGCACGCCAAGGCCGTCGGAGAGGTCCGGCGGAGCGATCGAAAGGTCGGTCACCGGCCGTCTCCCCCGGATCTGTCGCCGGACGGGGCGGGGGCCGACATGAGCGCGAGCGCCCCCTTGACGGAGTCGCACCCGGTCAGGGCCACGAAGGCCTGCTCCAGCCCGGCGCCGGTGATCTCGAGGTCGCAGAATGGGACACCCCGCCCGACCAGGTCCCGGATTGTGGCGTCGGCATCGAGCGAGTCGATCGAGACGCCGGTGCCGCAGATGTCGATCTCCGTGACGCCATCGAGTTCGGAGAGCTCCCCGCGGTTCGGCCTGTCGGTGACGAAGCGGAGCCGTTTGGTGGCCACGGCCGCCTTGATGGTGGCGCCGGGGCCGTCTGCCACGACCTTGCCGTGGTTGAGCACCACGACGCGGTCGGCGATGTCGTCGGCCTCGGTCAGATGGTGGGTGGCGAAGAGCACGGTGCGGCCCTCGTCGCCGAAGTCTCGCATCATCCGCCAGAAGCCCTGGCGCGACTCCACGTCCATCGCGGAGGTTGGCTCGTCGAGAAACACGATTTCGGGGTCGCCTGCGATCGCGATGGCGAAGCGGACCCGTTGCGCCTGGCCGCCCGAGAGGCGGTCGGTGCGCCGACGGAGGAGCGCACCGATGTCGGCGCGTTCGATGATCTGTCCGCGCCGCGCCGGCCGGCGGTAGAGCCGCCGGACCAGGTCGAGAGCGTCCTCGACGCGGACCCCGGGTGGGAGGCCGATGCCGGAGCCCGATTGGAGCATGGCGCCGACCCGGCCGTCCGCCACCGCCTGGCGTGGATCGGTGCCGAGAACCTCGACGCGACCAACTTGGGGCCGCACGAGCCCGAGCAGCGCAGAGATCGTTGTCGACTTCCCGGCTCCGTTCGGTCCGAGCAGCGCAAGCACCTCACCCTGGCCGACTTCCAGGTCCAGCCCGTCGAGCGCGATGCGGGAGCCATAGCGATGGGTGACGCCCTGGAAGGTCAGGGCGACGGGGCGAGGCTGGCCAAGGGCCGGCGCGCCGGGCAGTGCTGCTACGAGGGAAGACAAGAAATTCTCCGGCGGCTGAGGCCGCGCTCTTGATGTGGGGTCATCGTACCGTTGGCTACATCGCCAAGGCATTCGGCCAGTAAAGGTTGACTAAGAATTAACGGCCCCTCAGGCTCAGGCATGCGCGGATCGTCCGGACTCGAGCTGCACGGTCTCGATCAGTGCGTGGCGGACCGAGTCGCATGGCGGAGTTGATTGCATGAGCGGTGACATCTCTGTGGCGACGTCAGACCGGGCACCGAAACGCTCGGCGTCGGCGCTCTGTCGACAGCCGTGACGGCAGCCGATGGCACCGCACCGACCCAAGGATCGTCGGAGACGCCAACGTTCACGCTCTCCTTGCACGTCATGTGGGCAAGTCCGTCACCATCGCGTCGAATTGATCGGTCTCATTGGTCCCTGAGGTCGAGAGCAGAAGTCGCTCGAGAAACTGCTCTTGACCGAAGGGTCGCGAGCCGGAATCATCGAAGAGCTGGCACCGTGCGCCACCTTTACGCTTGGCCTCGTACATTGCTCTATCTGCATCATTGAGAAGGTCATCCGACGCAAGGGCGGAGTCTCCATCAACCGCGATGCCAATGCTCAAGGTCACTTCTACTCGCCCGACCGACAAAGTGAAGGGCGTCTGGAACGAATCTATGGCTCGCTGGGCGATCGTCGTCGCTTGTGAGATCGCTTCCAGCCCATCGCAAAGGATCACGAACTCGTCGCCTCCCAGTCGCGCCAGGACGTCTGACGGTCGCATGAGTCCGCTCAGACGTTCCGCCACGGCCATGAGGAGCTCATCGCCGACCCGGTGGCCAAAGGCATCATTGATCAGTTTGAAATGGTCGATGTCGCAGAAAAGGATCGTTGTGAACTTCCTCGATCGGAAGTCTCTCCGGAGAGCTTGGTCCAGGAACTCAAAGAGCAGCACCCGATTGGCCAATCCGGTCAACGGGTCATGCAAGGCGGCCTCGCGGATCGGAGCAACGAGGCCTCGAGCTCGGAACGCGTGCCAGCGTTAATGAGGTAGGCGGCGGCGACGTCGGCCAAGGTCTGAGCCGACTCTAAACGCGAGGCCTCCAACGGGCCGGGGGTGTCTCGGTAAAGGTCGAGGGCTCCGAGTTGGCTATTGCCGTGACGAAGTGGAAACGCGAAGACTGCCGCCAGACCCGCCCCGAGCGCCCTCTGCGTGAACTCGGGAAACCGGGTTTCCTCCCTCGTGTCCTCGACGCAGACCGGTTGACCACTCGTATAGGCGTCCATGCAGGGACCCTCGCCGAGATCGGATTGCAGCCGTTCATAGTCCATTGCGGTTCCGTTGGAGGCGGCGATGTACCGCGGGCTTCCGCCCGGCGAAATGAGGCTGACCCCGGCCCCGTCCACCGGCATCATCTCCACGATGCGCTCAACCAAATGGTCGAGAATCCTCTGGATCGGGAAGTCGGTCAGCATGGTGCGGGCAAACTCGCTCAAAATATCGGCGAGCCGCTCATCGCTGTCCATGCCCGGTTCCCTCGTTGCTTCGTAGTGGGCCGCGGGGTCCGGGCGGAGTACTCAATATGGTAGCGGCGGATGTGCGTGGCACAAAGGCCTTCTCCCCACCTGGTCATATATCAGTGAAGGAGCGCCCGTTCGGTCCACCGATGACATGCCAATAGTCTCCGGAACCTCCAGAGTTCGCCTTTCTTGCACGCCAGTAGGGTGCAGAATGGAATCTCAGGATCCATATGACGGTGGTCGGCTCCAATCGAGCGCAGCCCACTGCGACAGGAACGATCAGTGACTCATTGGATCGGCAAGGACCGCGGACCGCGCTCCTCCCGACAACGGATCTAGCGCGTGCCCGGCGAGAGGCTCGCTCGGATCCTGGCAGAGCTCGAGGCCAAGAGCGGTCGCCATCAGTCGCCGACACAACTCTGCCAGGTCGCGACCGAGGTGGTCGGCGTCAGCGGTGCTGGAGTCATGCTTATGTCTGGTGACGTCCCGCAGGGTTCGCTCTGCACCACCAACAGCGTCAGCAGCCTCATCGAGGAGCTGCAGTACACATTGGGGGAGGGTCCATGTATTGACGCGTATCGACTCGACCAGGTCGTCCTGGAGCCCAATCTGGCCCGCCCGCAGGTGCCCCGGTGGCTCGCGTTCAGTCCGCCGGCACTCGAGGCGGGGGTGCGTGGAGTGTTCGGTTTCCCGCTCCGCGTCGGCTCGGCTCGGCTGGGTGCCCTCAACCTCTATCACGACAGGCCCGGCGAGCTCAGCACAGAGAAACATGCTGATGCGTTGGCAATGGCTCAGGTCATCGCTCACTGGGTGCTCGACACGCAGGCGTCAGCCTCACCCGCCGCGATGGAAAGTCTTCTCGAATCTGGTGCGGACTTTCACTTCGTCGTGAACAACGCCGCCGGCATGGTCTCGGTCCAAGCCGAGGTGAGCATCACCGAGGCACTTATTCGCCTCCGTGCCGCCGCATTTGCCGAGAATCGACTGGTCAGAGACGTCGCGCTTGATGTCGTGAGCCGTCGCCGCAGATTCTCCAGAGGGGGACCTGAATCCGTCTAGCAAGATCTATCATCACCCAGAGAGAGCCCAAGAAAGCTTTTCCTGTTCTTCGGGCATCAATACGGGACCGGGAGGTGCCGTGGAGACATCAAGAGACCAAGAAATAGTGCACTCGCTCGTCGAGATCGCTGACAACCTCATCGACGACTTCGATGTCGTCGAGCTGCTGACGGGATTGACGCAACGATGCGTGAATCTGCTCGGATTCTCGGCCGCCGGCGTCATGCTGGCTTCACCCCCCGGTGAGCTGCGGCTCGGAGCGTCGTCGAGCGATGCGATGCAGGTCGTTGAGCTGTTTGAGCTACAAGCCAACGAGGGTCCCTGCCTCGACGCCTTTCGCACCGGGCAACGGGTGGATTGCATAAGCCTTGACGAAGGCGCAGAGCGCTGGCCTCAATTCGCCGCAGTGGCGCGTGCGGCCGGCTTCCGATCGGTTTACGCGCTGCCGCTTCGACTCCGCGACGCCACCATCGGTGCATTGAATCTCTTCAGCTTCGAAGGATCCCCAATCGACGAGAATGACTTGATCGTGGCGCGAGGATTTGCCGACCTCGCCGCGATCAGCATCCTCCAACATGGGGCCGCCGCCGAAGGCCGACGAGTCAACGAACAGCTGACTCAGGCGCTCGAGAGTCGGATCATCATCGAACAGGCCAAAGGCGTCATCTCCGAACGAGGTGGGATTTCATTGCCTGACGCCTTCTCGCGACTCCGGTCCTACGCCCGTGCGCAACGGCTTCCGCTCGCTAATGTCGCTCAGGCCGCGATCGACGGGACCCTGGAGCGAGCCGCCTGGTCGGAACCAGCGCCACCCGACGCCTGAGCCGCTGGGCTGCCGGCACCGACGCTGGCGCACCAAAAGGCCAACACCAACCAACGTCAAAACGGCGGTTCGATCAATGGAGTGAGTGGGACAGAGGTACCGGAGCCACTGTCGCCCAGGAGCCGAAGCCGGGCCGAGTAGTGGGACAGAGGTGGTGGAGCCACGGTGAGACAGACCTACCGAACTCTCACAGCGTTGGGAGGACTTCAGGCGTGGGCCGTAGAGGACTCGAACCTCTGACCCCTTGCGCGTCATGCAAGTGCGCTACCAACTGCGCCAACGGCCCGTTCCGAGAGACCTTACCACCGGGCCAATTCCCCACTTCGCCGACTCGGGGACGTCGCCGCAGCTCAGCGTCACCGTTGTCCCGTACAATTGGGAGCGTGACCGTAGCGCCAGACACGACGACGAACCCCCCGCCCGACATGGATGACCACCTGCGGCGGATCGCCGAGGACGGCTACACGATCCTCCCCGATGCGATCGAGCCGGAGTTCGTCGACGAGATCGACGAGGCCCTCCTGAAGCTGGAGCACGACCTCGGCGTCGTCCCCGCCGACAATCTCTTCGAGGGGCTGCACACGGCGCGCGTCTACAACCTCCTCGTCCACGGACAGACGTTCCAGAAGATCCCCGTCCACCCCAACGTCCTGCCCGTCGTCGAGGGCGTGCTCGATCCGGGGCTGCTCATCTCCTCCCTCTCCTCCATCGCCATCGGGCCCGACGAGCAGGCGCAACCGATGCACGCCGACGACCAGCTCATCCCGCTCACCCGACCCCACGTCCCGATCATCTGCAACACCATGTGGGCCATCACCGACTTCACCGAGGAGAACGGGGCCACGCGGCTCGTGCCGGGGAGCCACCTGTTCGACCAGCCCCCCAACCCGCTCGAGCCCTACGAGACGATCCCGGCCGAGATGCCGAAGGGCAGCGTGCTCGTCTGGGTCGGCAGCCTCTGGCACGGCGGCGGCGCCAACACCACCGACCAACGACGCGTCGGCATCGCCATGAACTACTGCGCCGGCTACATCCGCCAGCAGGAGAACCAGCAGCTCGGTGTCCCGCCTGCGCTCGTCAAGACGTTCCCCCGGCGCCTTCAGGAGCTCGTCGGCTACTCCGTCTACAACGGGCTCGTCGGCCACATCGACAAGAAGCACCCCGCCAAGGTCGTGCTCGCCGAGGACGAGGGCGTCGACATGGTCTGGGACCTGCTCAAGAAGTAGCGGACCTCAGAGCCGACGCGCTCACGCCGCCGCCCGCCAAGCACCGCCGGGGCGACCGGCCACACGTACTCCCGTGGGTCGATGGGGCTCTTCCCCTGCGTGCGGCGCCACGCCTCGCAGTCCTCGGTCCACTGGCGGTGCCAGTCGATCTGCGCCTCGTGCAGACGCGTCAGCCCGGCCGTCCGCAGTGCGCCGTGGCGATCGGCCAGCGCGAAGACGCACGCGGACCGACGCCACGGCGTCGAACCAGGCATCGTGCGCGTCCTCGAGCGTCGACGCCGTAGTGCGCGCACAGGTCACCGAGCGTGCGCCGTCCCTCGCGCTCGCCGTCGAAGTGGCGGTCGAGCACCCCGGCGTCGAGCACCGGGCCCGCCCAGCCCGCTGCGCCAGCAGGCCCTGCCCAAGAGTGTCGACCCGAGCACGTCGAGGATCGTCAGGTCGTAGTCGAGCTTCATGCCGACGAGCGGCACGCCCCGCCGCCCCGCCGCCAGGACGGCGTCGGTCACGAGGTCGATCGCCGCGACCAGCGGCATGCCCTCGGTACGCGCGCGCTCGGTCGTGATGCCGTGCACCGTGGTGGCGTCGGTCGGGATCTCCCGGCCCGGGTCGATCAGACCCGACCAGCTGCGCACCGCTACGCCGTCGACCACCGAGACCAAGGCGTAGGAGACGGGCACGTCGCTGAAGCGGTCGACACCCGTGGTCTCGAAGTCGAGACCGAGTACCTCCCCCTCGGTCCAATCAGCCATCCCGGCGAGCATGGCAGCACGATGTGACACAGACGCGGATACCCGCCGCCCTCACGCTGCACTTTCGTCCCGGTCGACGGCTACCGTCACCCCGATGTCGAGTCGCCGCCGCCGCCGTCGCCTCGTGCGGCACGGCGCCCACCGGCCCTTCGTCGCCCCGCTCGCGACCGTGCTGCTCGCCGTGCTCGGCACCACGATCGCGACGACCGCGACCACTGCGCCGGCGGCGGCCACCACGCCTGCCCTCCCGGCACTCGTCGCTGACCCCGCTGCCCTCGTCCATCCCTTCGACGGCACCGGGACGGGCCCGGTCAGCCCCGGCACCGTCGGCGAGTTCCCCGGCGCGGACCTCCCCTTCGGCATGATCCAGTGGAGCCCGGACACCGAGCCCAACGCCGTCCAGTCCGGCGGTGGCTACGACGACGCCGACAGCCAGATCAACGGCTTCAGCCTCACCCACCTGAGCGGCACTGGATGCCCGTCGTACCAGGACGTCCCGATCCTCCCCACCATCGGACCGATCGGCGTCACACCCGCCAAGACCCTCGCCGCCTTCAGTCACACCGACGAGTCAGGCCGCCCCGGGCCGCTACCAGGTCCAGTTGCACAGCCCCGCGCCGGTGACCACCACGCTCGCCGTCACCGAGCGCAGCGGGATCGCCGCCTTCACCTTCCCGTCGGGCCACGCCAGGCGAACGTCGCTGTTCAAGGTCGCCGACAGCGCCAACCCCGTCTGTGCCGCCAGCGTCGACAGTGGTCGGCCACGACGAGATCGAGGGACAGGTCACGAGCGGACAGTTCTGTCGGGACCGGGACCGAACTACACGCTGCACTTCGTCGCGCTGTTCGAGGACGACTTCCGCTCCGCCGGCACCTTCGGCAACGCCGGCACCGCGCCCGGGTCGACCACCTGCACTGGCACAACCTGCGGCGCCTACGTCACCTTCGACCCACGTCCGCCACGCCGCACCGTGCTCATGAAGGTGGGCATCTCGTTCGTCAGCACCGCCGACGCCGCGCAGAACCTGCAGGACGAGGACCCCGGGTGGTCGGTCCAGCACGTGGCCACCGCGGCGCACGATGCGTGGAACGCCGTCCTCGGCCGCATCGCCGTCGGCGGCGGCACTGCCGACCGAACAGCACACCTTCTACACCGCCCTCTACCACTCGCTCCTCTTCCCCAACGTCGTCTCCGACGTGAACGGCGACTACGCCGGCACCGACGGCAAGGTCCACACCGACCACGGCACGCGCAGGAGTACGCCAACTTCTCCGAGTGGGACATCTACCGCAGCGAGATACAGCTCGAGTCCCTCCTCGACCCCCACGCCGTCGGCGACATGGTCCAGTCGCTGGTCGACAGCGCCGAGCAGGACGGCTGGCTGCCCAAATGGCAGATCGTGGGCGGCGACGAGTCGCAGATCAACGGCGACTCGGCCGACCCGATCATCGCCGACGCCTACGCCATGGGCGTCCGCAACTTCGACGTCCAGGCCGCGCTGACTTACATGGTCAAGGGCGCGACGCAGGACGAGACGAACCACGGGCTCGAGATCGAACGCCAGTACCTGAGCCAGTACCTGTCCCAGCACTACGTCAACGCGGGCTCGCTCGACCTGACCTCCATCGACTACTCCATCGGCGGCTCGGCCACGCTCGAGTACGCCATCGACGACTTCGCCATCTCCCGCCTCGCCGACGCCGAGCACGACACCACGCTGGCCGCGACGATGCGCCGGCGCGCCGCGAACTGGGAGTACCTCTTCAACCCGGCCACTGGATACATCCAGGCCCGCGGCCCCGACGGCAGCTTCCCTCCCGGCCAGGCCTTCGAGACCTCGCAGCTCGAGCCCGGCGGGCAGACCGGCTTCGAGGAGGGCAACGCCATCCAGTACACCTGGGACGTTCCCCAGGACCTCGCCGGCCTCGCCGGCGCTGATGGGTGGCGACCAGGCTGCTACCGCCAAGCTCGGACCTTCTTCACCCAGCTCAACGCGACGCGCTGACGCCCCCTACGACTGGTCCGGCAACGAGCCGAGCGAGTGGGCGCCGTGGGCGTTCGACTACTTCGGCGCGCCGGCGCAGACTCAGCGTGTCGTCCGGGCCATCGCCGACACCGAGTACGCCGACGCACCGGTCGACGAGCCGGGCAACGACGACCTCGGCGCCATCTCCTCGTGGTACGTGTGGGCCGCCCTCGGCCTCTTCCCCGTCACTCCCGGCACGGCCGACCTCGCGCTTGGCGAGTCCGCTCTTCCCGGACACGAGTCCATCGTGTTGCCTGACGGCCACCGCCTCGTCCTCCACGCCCCGGGTGCGGCGGCGTCCCGGCCCTACATCCATGCGCTCACCGCCTCGGGCATCGCACAGCCGCTCATCGACACCCCAGGCTGCACCCCGACGTCCTCGTCGTCCACGGCCGCCGGCAATTGGGACCTCCCCTGGTTGCCGTCGTCCGTCCTCGGGAGCGGCGGCACCCTCGACTTCACGCTGTCGGGCACGCCTGATGCGTCGTGGGGCGCCTCGCCGGCCGACGCCCGCCGTCCTACGGTGCCGGCCAGTTCCCGGCCGTCGGTTTCTCCTCCCCGAGCGGCGCCCTATCGCTCGTCCCGGGCCAGTCCGCGTCGGTCGAGCTCGGCGTCGACTCCGCGAACGTCGGCCCGACGACGGTCTCGTGGCGCGCCACGTCCGGGACCCGGCGGGCCACAGGTCACCCCTTCGTCGGGCGCGCTCCAGCTCCAGTCACAAAGCGGAACCTCTTCCACCACGTGCGCCGGCCCGAAGCCCGCCACCGTGGCCCTTACCCTCGACGGCCGGGGCGGTGGGGAACTACACGGTGCAGTTCTCGTTGCGCACCGGCCTCGGCCTGACGCTGCCCCCGGTCGACCTGGACGTGGCGGTGCAACCCTGAGCTCGGCAGACTGTCCGGGTCATGCACTCCATCGAGATCGACGCCGACACCTCCCGACACCGGATCGTCGATCTGACCCCGGAGCTCGAGCTGTTCTGCACCGGCCTCGGTGACGGGCTCGTCAACGCCTTCGTGCCGCACGCCACCGCCGGGCTCGCCCTCATGGAGACGGGCTCGGGCTCCGAGTCCGACTTGCTCGCCGCGCTCGAGCGCCTGCTCCCCCGCGACGCTCGCTACGGTCATGCTCACGGCTCGCCCGGGCACGGGGCCGACCACCTGCTGCCCGCGTTGGTGAGTCCGTCGGTCACCCTGCCCGTCATCGACGGTCGGGTCGCTTTCGGGACCTGGCAGTCCCTCGTGCTCGTCGACCTCAACGTGGACAACCCGGACCGGCGGGTGCGCTTCAGCTTCGTCGCATCGCCCTGAGATCCCCCAACCCGGTCCGCGACTCCGGGGACGGGCAGACTGGCGCGGTGGACCTGGCCACGATCGCCGCCGAGCTCTACGGCATGCCCCCGAAAGATTTCATCGCCGCGCGCGACGCCCGGGCATCGGAGGCTCGCCAGGCGGGCGACAAGGTTCTGGCCACGTCTCTGAAGCAATTGCGCAAGCCGTCCGTCGGCGCCTGGATGGCCAACGTGCTCGTCCGCCAGCAACCGCGGGACATCGATCGGCTCATCGAACTCGGCGCCACCCTGCGCTCCACCCGGAGCCTCGAAGGTGCCCAGATTCGTTCGGCCACGAAGCGGAAGCAGGAGACGGTCACGAAACTGGCGCGCCAGGCGCTTGCGATCGCCGACCGGGACGCTCAACCGGTCTCGCAGGCGGCGGAGCTCGAACTCGAGGCCACGCTCGACGCTGCCTTCTCGGACGCCCAGAGCGCGCAATACCTTCTCGAGGGGGACCTGACGAACGGGCTGCACTATTCGGGCCTCGGTTTCGCGCCATCCACCCGGAGCGACGCACCTCGCCCCGCCACGCGTGCCCCCAGCCGTGCCGGTGGCGCCGCCGTGACGAGCACACAAGTGACGAAGGCGAAGCGCGACGCGGTGCAAGCGCGACGCGATGCGCAGCGCGCCGATGCCAGTGTCGAGAAGGCCCAGCAGGCGGTTACCACGACGGAGGCGGACCTCAAGCGACTCCGCGTGGCGTTGACGGTGGCGCTCAGACAGGCGAGCAAGGCACGCGATCAGGCGGCCACGGCGGAGAAGCGGCTCGAGCAACTGCGCCGCGGCCGCGCCCGGACGTAGAGGCCTTCGGGCGGCCCGACTTCGCTGCCGGGACGATCCGTCTTCCGGCCGATGCGAGGAGGGTCAGCTCACGGGGATAGATGCCGGGTCGACGCCCGCCCCGCCCGCTTCGCTGCTGGCGTACACCGCCAAGGCGAACCTCAGGACGTCGACGGCCTCCGCCCCGCTCCACAGCAACGGTCCCTCGCCCGTGCGGAGCCAGCGCAGCCAGTGCCGCCCCGAGTCCCGGAAGCTGCTGCCCCAGTCGTCGTCGAGCGCGTGGAAGGTCCGCATCTCCCCGTCGACGTAGGTCTCCAGGCTGGGTTGCTGGATACCGCGACCCGTGCACCGGTTCACCCGCGAGTAGCCGCGTCGACCGGTGACCTCCCACCGTTCGTCGTTGGTGTAGTAGTCGGAGCGCAGGTACATCTCGGGGGCCAGCGTGATGTCCCACGCGCCCCGGATGCCGTTCTGGTGCTCCCAGGCGATCGTCGTCGGTGCATCGATGGAGATGCCCTCGAAGACCTCTGTCGCACCCACCCAGGCCCGCACCTCGCGCAACGGACCGAACAACCAAAGGGCCGTCGAGAGCTTGTGCCAGCCGTCGTCGAACACCAAGATGCCCCTGCCCCGGCGCATCTGTTTGAACTGCCACTCCCAACTGGAGTACGGCACCTCCCAACCACCGCTCCCGCTCCCCACCATCTTCATGTGGTAACCGCTCACGGCGCCGAGGTCCCCCGATTCGACGGTCTCCTTCAACTTCCGCAACGGCTCGTAGAACAGGTAGTTCTCCATCACCCGCAGGACGCGGTCGTTGGCGCGGGCCGCCTCGAGCATCCGCTCGGCCTCGCTCAACTCGCTGCACATTGGCTTCTGCAGGTTCAGGTGCCAGCCGTAGCCGAGCATCTCGCACACCCCGTCGGGATGCAGCGGGACCGGGAGCAGGACCTCGGCCGCATCGACCTCCAGACCGCTTGCGGCTAGCTCGGCCGCTGTGGCGAACGTACGCGCCTCGGGCCAGTCGGCTTGGCGTTGGGCCCGACGTTCGGGATCGGGGTCAACGAGCGCGACAACCTCGACGTCGGGGTTCCCCCTGTACGCCCGGACGTTCAGGTCGTAGATGCGGCCAAGACCGACGAAGGCCGCACGGACGGGCCTGTCGTATGGGACGAACGTCATGATCGCTGCCTACTCTCGTCGAAGTTCGATCTGCAGATCGCCCGTTCTACTTCTTAGGGGCAACCGCTTTCGAAAACGAGACAACGCCCCAGCTGGTGCCGGACCATTGAGCGGAGCTACGGCAGGCTCACGTACCCGTCGAGATTGGACACGTTGTCCTGCGCAGTGTGCACCGTGAGCTGGTCGCTGCCCGCCTCCACGACCGAATAGCCCGTCTGGTCCCCGTCACCGTTGACGACGTTCGGGCCCGCCTGTCCCCCCGGATCGTCCACGACGATCGCCACGTGCGCGGCCGACGGGTTTGCCCCCAGCGTGATTCCGTACACCGCCACATCCCCTGGCGAGGCGACGTAGCCGCTGACCGCCGGGTGCCACAGCCCGTTGTCGACGGCCCATTCGTAGAAGCTGATGGTCCCGCCGTTGATCTCTCCCGGTGCGTAGCCGTACGTGAACTGCACCCCGGCCTCCCGCCACGCCCACGCGGCGAAGTCGGCGCACCACTCCTCGCTTCTCAGCCCGCTCCCGCAGGTCGCCTGGCCCGCGTCCCAGTAGGCGCTGAACTTGTTGCAGTACGAGTTCGACGGCTGGGTGGCGTACCCGACCTGGCTCTGCGCGAGAGCCACGACGCGCTGCGGCACGCTCAAGCCGGCAAGCGTCGCCGCGCTGGGTGCCGGGAAGGAGTCGTTGTGCTCGAAGGCGCCGCTCATGGTCACCGCGACGGTGATCAGTACGGCGACCGCTCCCAATACGACTGTGAGCCTGCGCCAGGTTCGGCCCGACAGACGCGCCCGGCGAGTCGGGACCTCGCTCGCCCCACGCGTCCCGGGGATCGATGTGAACTCCGGCACCACCGGCGGCCGACGCACGCTCCGCGGCGGGCGCTCCGGCTCACGCCGGGGTACGGACCCGGCCCTTCTGGCCCCTCCCGGATCGGGGCGATCCACGCGCCGGGTCTCGATCCGCCGACGAGTCTCCGGCTCCTCACCGAGGGCCATCCGGTCGTTCGTCCCGGTCTGCCACCCCAGGCGAGATGTGCCACCGACCCGGGTCGGGCTGTCACTCATTCAATGCTCCGCCTGACTGACTGGCCCCGCTGATACGTCGTCCACCCTCTCCATTGCAGCATCAGGAGGGCAGGAAGAGGCGGCGGGCGGAATCGAACCGCCGTACGGGGCTTTGCAGGAGCGCTTCCGGGGTCTGTGACGGTGCATCCGAGACCATCGTTCCAGCTCTCAGTGCATTGGCGTGCCCGGACGTTCGGCTTGGTTCATGGCTCAGGTGGCATCACGGTGGCATGAGATGAGAAGCCGCACCGGCGCTCCGTCGACGCCTTCGGGAACGCCGAAACGACAAATGTCAGGTTCAAATACGGATCGGCGCGAGCGAATCTAAGGAGGTCTCCCGATGCCGGGACCAGGCCAAGAGCACATCCTGAGTGCAGGCCGGGGATCCGACCGACCGGGACCACTGATCCGGACCGGTGGATAGCGAAAGGAATGGACATGACAGTGACCTCTGTTTCAGCGCCGGGCCCCGTTCAGGCGACGGGACGAACCCTGCGGATGCTTCTCGTGACAGCGACCATTCTCATCCTGCTCGCGGCTGCTTTCGTCGTCGGACACGTGACCGTCGGTTCCAGCTCGGCCCCGGGCACAACCCCGGCAGTGAAGACGCAGGTGCAGAGTTCGGACACCGGGATCTGCCAGCAAGTAGGTCACTACCGGTCGGCAGGTTGCTGAAAGAACCCCGCGAGGGAGAGCGCTGGAGTGACCTCGAAGGCCGGTCTACTCCCAGCGCTGCTCCTGGGGCATTCGAAGGCGGAGCGCGCGACAATCTCTCCATGACGAGCGGGCTCGCTCCTCAGGAACTGGTTGGACGTCAGCCGGAGCTCACCGAGTTCGCGGCCCGCCTCGAGACCGTTCGCCGGTCTTCGGGGGCCACGATCCTCGTCGGCGGCGAGGCGGGAATCGGCAAGACCCGGCTCATCGGCGAAGCGTGCACACGGGCGAAGGGCTTGGGCTATCTGACCGCGATCGGCGCCTGCCTGCCGGCTGAGGGACGTCCCCTGCCATACGCATCGGTAGTGGGTCTTCTGAGGGATCTGGAGCGCCAGCTCGAGGGCCGGCCCGAAGTGGAGGCTCTTCGACCCGCCATGGAAGCAGTCGGCATGTCGTCGGCACGGACCGACGTCTCACTCGCTGGCCTGCGTGCGCACGGAGTGAAGCCCGACAGGTCGGACTCGGCCCTGGCTCACCAAGTAGCAAAAACGCTGACCTACGAGGTCCTTGCACGAGCTCTCGTGGAACTGAGCAGCTTGGCTCCTCTGATCGCGGTGTTCGAGGACGTGCACTGGGCCGACACCTTCACCCTCGGCCTGCTCGACTACCTCTGTCGCAACCTCGCCTCTTACCCGATCCTGTTGGTCGCCAGCTACCGCTCCGACGAACCCGGCGATCAGCACCAGCTGCGGCAGCTGGTGGCCGAGCTGCTTCGGGTCGACCGTGTGGCGCGCCTGGAGCTCGTGGGCCTCGAGGGCGAGGAGCTCGAAGCTTTCATGGCGGCACTACTCGGCCATCGGCCCAAGCGAGCCCAGGTGGACACGGCGGCGGCGCGCACGGGAGGTAATCCCTTCTTCGTCGAAGAGCTTCTCACTGCAGGGGCCGATGACGTCCCCGACGACCTGCAAGAGGTGGTTGTGGCCAGGGTCCGGCGCCTGGCGGAGCCTTGCCAGCGGATGCTCGATGCGGCAGCCGTCATCGGTCCGCGGATCGGACACCGCCTCCTCGCCCATGTGTCCGACCTGAGCGACGACCATCTGGACCTTGCCGTAGCTGAAGCAGTAGCCACCCACCTTCTGGTCGTCGACGGCGACCGCAGGGGTTATCGGTTCCACCACGACCTCGTGAGGGAGGCGGTGTACAACACACTGTTGCCGGGCGAACGTGCGCGGGTCCACCACCGCGTGGCCGCCGTTCTCACCGCCTATCCGGAACTGGTCCCCGAGGAGCCGGGTTGGCGCGAGGTGGAGCTAGCCACCCACTGGTGGGAAGCCGGAGTGTGGATCGAGGCGCTGCCTGCCTGCGAGGCTGCGGCAACAGCCGAGGCAGAGATGTTCGCCTTCGCCGAAGCGCAGCTCAACCTGACGCGTGCGCTTCTGGCCTGGGATCGACTCGGAAACGAGACAGCCTCGTCCGTGGTCAAGGTCGATCGCGCTGCGCTGTTGGAGCAGGCCGCCGATGCCGCCTTCTTCGCCGACTCCTTGCCACGGGCCATGGAGCTCGCCCGACAGTCGATCGAGGCCATCGACGCACAGGCCGATCCGAAGCGCAAGGCCATGGCCTATGTGCGGTTGGCCCGCTTCGCTTCGAATGGCGATTTGAAGGCGTCACTCGCCGCCCTACAGGCGGCAGCAAGACTGCTGCCCTCGGGAGAACCGTCGTTCGAGTTGTCGCAGATTCTCTCCGAGCAGGCCTGCACTTTGCTGGTCATGTCTCGTATCGAAGAGTGCCATTCAGTTGCCGAACGGGCCATCGAGATGTGCCGCGCCGTCGGCAACCGCTCGGATGTAAGCACCAACCACAGCCGTTTGGGGGTATGCCTGGTAGAGAAGGGTCGATTCGATGAAGCGGTCGCGTCGTCCCAGGAGGCCGTAGCGATTGCCGAAGAGATCGACAACGCCGACAGTCTGAGGAAGGCGTACAACAACCTGGTGCACGTCCTCTTCCAGGCCGGCCGTCTGGAGGAAGCCGCAGCGGTGACGCTGGAAGGCCTGTCCGAGGGCGAGCAACTGGTGGGTGTCCGGCTCCAACACGCGGCGCTCAACAGTATCGACGCCCTGATCCTGCTGGGGCGTTGGGAGGAGGCGAGCCGGCTCCTTGACGAGATTGGAGATGGAGTTGGGGGCGGCGCCTGTGGCGAAACGCACCCCGTCATGTGTCGAGCGACCCTCTACCTGCGTCAAGGGCGCTTCGCAGAGGCTAGGACAGCACTAGGGCGCATCGAGGAGCTCATCGCTGACCTCTCTGATCTGCAGTTCCGGGGCACCTTCTACCTGCTTCGGGCCGAGTTGGCGCTGGAAGAGAGCCGCCCCGCGGACGCCTATCGCGATGTCGAGCTCGCGCTGGCGCAAGCAGCGGGTACCGACGACCAGGACACTACGTGCGAGATCTGTGCGATCGGCGCCCGCGCCTTGGCCGACCAGCGGGACGAGGCACGCCGGAAGCGCCTCCGATTCGACGAGGACAAAGCGTCTCTCCTCGCCGCCGAGCTGACCGAGAAGGCCCAGATGCTGGTGGATCTTCCACGACAACGGGGAACAGAGCCGCTACCGAGAGCCGCTGCCCTTGCCCTGCAGTGCGAGGCCGAAGCCATTCGGCTGTCGGGGTCCGATGCCGCCGCCTTGTGGGAGAAGTCCGTCGACCGATGGGACGCACTAGGCGGGCGGTACGCCGCTGCATATTGCCGTTTGCGTCAAGCAGAGGCGCTTCTCGGGTCGCGTTCCAAGCCCGGCGCGCGGCCAAGGTCCTGCTCGAGTCCTGGCGCACGAGTAGCGAGATTGGGGCAAAGACTCTGCAAGCGAAAGCCGAGGAACTAGCCCAACGAGCTCGTGTGAGTCTGGATGTGGAAACACCGCAGGCTCGACACATCTTTCAGGTTGCACATGATTTGGGCCTTACACCACGCGAAGTCGAGGTCCTGGGCTACCTGGCGTCTGGGAAGACGGACAGCCAGATCGCCGAGGGTCTCTTCATCAGCAAGAAGACCGCCAGTGTTCACGTCTCGAATCTGCTGCGGAAGCTCGACGTCGAAAGCCGCTACGCAGCAGCGGAGATCGGCAGGCAACACGAAACATCAGCGGATCCCAGTCCTTCAGGGGTCGCGTGACACAACGCCGCCGGTCGACTCTCACGAGGAGCGTCGATAAAGAGGCGGCGGGCGGAATCGAACCGCCGTACGGGGCTTTGCAGGCCCCTGCCTAAACCACTCGGCCACGCCGCCGCGCCTCTACACGGCAGGGCGGTCAGCCTAACTGCCACCGTGGCCCGGCCCCAGCCTCCGCCGGACCGGCCCTATTTGCTCCCGGCTAGTGGTGCCGAAGACGGGAGACCAGCCAGAACACCGCGGCGATGGCGGCGATGACGACGATGATCTTCACGAAGAAGAAGAAGATCCCCGCCAGGCTGCTCAAGATCCAGAAGGCGACGAGGACCCCGACCACCGCCACGACGGTCATCGCGACCGCATGCGTGAACGTCATCGGGGTCTTGCTCCCGCTCCTGGTTTCTATGTCTCTACTCACAACCCCGATGCTACGTTCCCGCCATGCCCGCCGATACGTCACTCCGTGATCGGCGGGCCCGTCTCCTGGCTCAACCAGGGCTGATGGGCGAGGAATTCTGCCGGGCTTACGCCGCCGAGGCTGACGAGTGGCTCTCCGAATTGGCCGATCGGGCGGCTGGCGACAACAAGCGCCATCTCGCCCTCTTGGCCGTCGGCGGCTACGGGCGGAGCTCGCTGTGCCCCTACAGCGACCTCGATGTGGTCCTGCTCCACAGCGGGTTCAGGGACATCAAGGCGGTCGCCGACGCCATCTGGTACCCCGTCTGGGACGAGGGCGTGCACCTCGACCACTCGGTGCGGCGGCCTGCCGAGGTCCTTAGCGCCGCCGCCGAGGACCTCCGCGTCGCCCTCGGCCTCCTCGATGCGCGCGTGGTCTGGGGCGAGGCCAAGCTGGCCGATCCCCTCATCGAGAAGGCCAAGGCGGCGTGGCGCGACCGCTTGGGCACCCAGTACCTGCCGAGGCTCGAGGTCCAGATGGCCGAGCGCCGCGCCACGGCCGGCGACGTCGCGTTCTTGCTCGAGCCCGACCTCAAGGAGAGTCACGGCGGATTGCGCGACGTCAACGTGTTGCGCGCCATCTCGGCCTATGCGCCGCTCCTCTCCGACTACGCCGACCTGGACTCGCTCGTCGACGCCACTGCGCTCCTGACGGCCATTCGGGTGGAGTTGCACCGCATGGCCAAACGCGAGCACGACCGGCTGCTCCTCCAGGACCAGGACCAGGTGGCCGACGCGCTCGAGTTCTCCGACGCGGACGCGTTGATGCTCGCCGTGTCGACGGCGGGCCGTCAGATCGCGTGGGTTGCCGACGATGTCTGGCGTCGCCGCAAACTGTGGGACCCCACACCGCCACCGAAGCACCGCTTTCGCCGGCGCGCGCCGGACACCGACAGGGACCCAGTCCGGACCGATCTCGGTCCAGACTTCGTGGAGGTCCACGGAGAGATCGCGCTCACCCCGTCGGCCCCTGTCTCAGACGACGCCTCGCTCCCCCTGCGGCTCGCCGCGGTGGCCGCCGAGCTCGACCGCCCCATCGCGAAGGGCTCGCTCTACCGCCTCGCCGACCGCATGGCGCCGCCGAGCGATCCGTGGACCCCGGCGACGCGGGACGCGCTCGTCGCGCTGCTCGCCCTTGGCGCGCCCGCCGTCGACAAGATCGAATCGCTCGACCAACACGGACTCCTCGTGCGCCTGATCCCCGAGTGGGCCGCCGTCCGCAACAAGCCACAACGCAACGCCTATCACCGGTTCACCGTGGACCGGCACCTCCTCGAAGCTGCGTCGTTGGCGGCCGGGCTCACCGATACGGTCGACCGGCCGGATCTCCTGCTCGTCGGCGCGCTGCTCCACGACATCGGCAAGGGCTTCCCCGGCGACCACACGGAAGTCGGGATGGAGGTCGTCCAACGCCTTGCCACACGCATGGGCTTCGCCCCCGAGGACGTCGACGTGCTCGTCGACCTCGTGCGTTACCACCTCTTGCTACCCGACACCGCCACTCGCCGCGACCTCGATGACCCGACCACCATCGACCGTGTCGCCCGGGCCGCCGGCAACCGCACGACCCTCCACCTGCTCGCCGCCCTCACCGAGGCAGACAGCCGCGCCACCGGGCCCTCGGCCTGGGGGGCGTGGAAGGCCGGGCTCGTCGCCGACCTCGTCGAGCGCGCCGACAAGGTCCTTCAGGGTGAGGCCGCCGCACCGCCACCGCCGGACCTCCTGGTGGCGGCTCACCGCGGGCTGATCGACGAGGTGCGGGCGACCGGGCTGCCGTCCGTCTCCCTGCAACCCCCGCAGGTCATCGTTGCTGCTCCAGACCGCCTCGGGCTCTTCTCCTCGGTGGCCGGGGCGCTTGCGCTCAACGGCATGGACGTCCGCGCGGCCAACGTCGCTGGCGAAGCTGGCGTGGCGGTCGAGGTCTTCACCGTCGAGGTGGCGCGGGGGACCTGGCCCGACACGGCGAAACTCCGTGACGACCTCGCCGCGGTCTTAACCGATCGGCTTGCCCTCGGCGAGCAGCTCTCGGAGCGCGAGCGGATCTACCCGCCGCGACGGCGCTCGGCCGCGCACCTGCCTGCGAGCGACGTCAGCGTGGACAATGACGCCTCCGAGACCGCCACGGTCCTCGAGATCCGAGCGCTCGACGAGATCGGTCTGCTGCACCGCATCACGCGTGCTCTCTTCGAGGCCGGGCTCGACGTGGTATCAGCCCGTGTTTCCACGATCGGCGAGATGGTCGTGGACGCGTTCTACGTTCGCGAATCCGGGGGCGCCAAGGTCGTCGAACCCGAACGCCTCAGCGCGATCACAGCGGCCGTTGAGGAGGAATTAGGGACTTTGGGCCCTGCTGGGCCCCGGTAGACTCCGCATGCCATGAGTTCTGGAGAGCACGCGGCCCCGAAGCAGCGTTCACGTCGCTGGGTGGTGACGGCGGTGTGTGCCATCGCCGTTCTGCTCGCGGCCGGCGGCTTCGTCGCGGTCGAGCATTTCGGGTCGCAGGCCGCCGCGACACCGAGCGCGCCGCCGCCCGCTCTCACCGTCGCCTCTATCTCGCCGACCGGGACGAACGTCGTCGCCGGCTCGACGATCTCGGTCCAGTTCTCGACCGACTTGGCGCCGACCAGCCCGATGCCGACCTTGAGCCCGGCGGTTGCCGGATCCTGGGCTGTGCTCTCACCGACTCTTTTGCAGTACGAGGCGAGCGGCCCACTGATACCCGGCGCGACCGAGACGATCACCGTGCCCGGCGGCGCGACGGGCGTCGTGGGTTCAGAGGGTCAGCGTCTCGCCCAGAACGTCACCTCTCAATTCACGGTCGCACCGGGTTCGACCCTCCGGCTCCAGCAATTGCTCGCGGAGCTCGGCTACCTGCCGTTGACCTTCACGCCCGCCTCGCCCGTGACGTCGCCGTCGCAAGAGACCGATGATCAAGTAGGGACGTTCTCGTGGCGCTGGCAGGACCAGCCTGCGTCGCTCACGACGTTGTGGACACCCGGGACGGGCAACGTGATCACAACCGGAGCCGTCATGAACTTCGAGAACCAGAACGGCTTGAAGACCGACGGTCTCGCCGGACCTCAGGTGTGGGCCGATCTGCTCGCCGACATCCAGAGCAACAAGGGCGACGCCAACCCTTGGGACTACGTACTCGTCAGCGAGTCACTGCCCGAGTCCGCCACGGTGTTCAAGAACGGGGTGGAGGTCTACAGCACGCCGGCGAACACCGGCGTCGCCGCTGCCCCCACTGCGCTGGGCACGTACCCGGTCTACGCCCGCTACACGGTGACGACCATGAGCGGAACGAACCCGGACGGCTCGCATTACGTCGACCCCGGGATCCCGTGGGTGAGCTACTTCAACGGCGGCGACGCCCTCCACGGCTACGTTCGGGGTTCCTACGGGTTCCCCCAGAGCGACGGCTGCGTGGAGATGCCGCCTTCCAATGCGGCCGTCGTGTTCCCGCTCACCCCCCTTGGGACCCTGGTCACGGTAGCGGCGTAAGCCCGAGCGCCTTCGGGCGTTAGCAGGGAAAGGCTTAGGGGCTGACCGGGTACCCATTCCGGAGCGCCCTAGTCTCTTTCAATCCGATGTTGCGCCAAACGGTTTCAATTACTGGAAAGATTCTGATTGGGGCGGGGGTCCTCGTACTCCTCTTCACCGCGTACCAAATCTGGGGTACGTCGATCCTCGAATCGCATACCCAGAACCAGCTGCGGAGCACCCTGGAGTCGGAGACCAACAGCCAGGAGATCCGCCATGCCCTGGCCGAGGCCGCCGCCCTCGACAAGATGCCCACCGGGCCGCCGGTCACCGCCCCCAGGACGGGCGACCCATCCGAAGGCGAACCCATCGGAGATATCCGCATCCCGGTCATCGGAATCAACCAGGTGGTCGTCGAAGGTACGAACACCCCTGACCTGCGAAAAGGCCCCGGGCACTACATCGGCACGCCAATGCCTGGACAGGGCGGCAACGCGGCGATCGCCGGGCACCGGACCACGTACGGCCATCCCTTCTACAACCTCGACGGCGTCAAGGTCGGCGATCCGATCGTCGTGACGACGCTCCAGGGCATCTTCGTCTACAACACGACCAAGAGTTTCGTCGTCTCCCCCAGCGACACCAGCGTGATTAACAACGTCTTCGCCAACTACCTCACGCTCACGACGTGTAACCCTCGCTTCAGCGCGTCGACGCGGCTGATCGTCCAAGCGAAGCTCGCGCATTCACAACTGTTCCCCAACAAGGGTCTCCCCACGCTAAAGCTGCACTCCGACCCCACCAGCGGGGACCTGGCGGGAGACTCGAGCGTCCAACTCACCCAGACGTTGTTCTGGGGGGCGCTGTTCCTCGTCGTCGGCGGTGGGGTGCTCTACGCGGCGTGGCGCTTCCGCCGGCAGCGCTGGCTGATCTACGGGGGCGGTACGGTCGGCCTCCTCGTCCTCCTCTGGTTCTTCTTCGGCGCTATCAGCCCGCTGCTGCCGGCCAGTTTCTAACCGCTCGTGCTGGTCGAGCTGCCACTGCCCGACCACTTCCGCGGCTTCGCCGCCACCGTCGAGCGTGACGGCGGGGTGATCTACCCGGAGATCTGTCGATATGTGGCCGACGATGCGCGCGGTCCTCTCCCTGCTCGACGGCGCTCCCCTCCCCCAGCGGCGACCACTCCTTCTCCTCGCCGCCGTGCACTACCTCTTGCTCTCAGGCGTCGAGGATCCCCTGGCCGCCTACTACGACACCGTGGCGGAGGTGCAAGGTCGGCCGTTCCGGCGGCCGGAGGGTTCGGTCACGGCGGCGTTCACCGGATTCTGCGACGCGTATCGGGCGGAGCTCGAGGATCTGATCGCCACCCGAAGCACGCAGACCAACGAGGTCGGACGATGCAGCTCGCTGTTCCCGGGTCTCTGCTACATCGCATCGCAGCACCGAAGGGAGGTCCCGCTGTCGTTGCTCGACCTCGGCACCTCGGCCGGGCTGAATCTGCTCTTCGACGACTACTCCTACACGTACGAGTCCGCTGCCGACGGCAGCGTCCTGACCGCGGGTGCCAACGGCTCCGCTGTCTCGATCGACTGCTCGGCCCGAGACGACGTGCGTTCGCTGCCTGCGCTCATTCCCCCGCTAATGGCGGAGCGCGTCGGACTCGACCTCTCCCCCGTCGACCCGTTCTCGGACGACGCGGCGCGGTGGCTCCTCGCCTGCCAGTGGCCGGACAACCCGATCCGCTTCGGCCGCCTGCGCGCCGCCTTGTCGAACGTCCGCGGCTCTGCGCATCCGCCACGCCTCGAGCGCGGCAATATGCTCACCGATCTGCGGCGAGTGGTGGCGACAATCGACGACGCGACGCCGCTCGTCATCTTCCACTCATGGGTGGCGGCGTACCTCGACGAGGCCGAGCAGCGAGCCCTCACCACCGAGATCCGCGCGATCGGGATGGACCGACCGGTCCATCATCTCTACTGCGAGTCGCCATTCGAGACTCCGGGCCTACCCACCCCGCCGTCGCCGGTGCCACGCGACGGGCCAGACCTGGCCACGACACTCGTGCACATCGGCCCGGGGGGCGAGACCGAGCGGCTCGCGGACACCCACCCACACGGTTATTGGATCCGCTGGTGGCCGCCTACTCGTCCGGGCCCCAAGGGGCGTCCCGACGTGCGGGGATCTGCACCCCGTCCTCGGTGACATGTCCCGCCGAGCCGACCGAGGTCTTGCCGAAGCGGTTCCGGATGGCGTCGACCGCAACAGTGACGTCCTGCCACGACTGCTCGACGGCCGTGGCGCTTTGATTCGCCTCGGTCATTCCGTCACCGAGGTCGAAGGAGAGCTGGTCCGCACCCGCTGTCGTGAGTCCTGACGCGCTCACACCCAACAGCCGGATGCCCTCACCCGGATCGACGCCGGCCAGGAGCGCCGAAGCCACCTGCCCGATAGCCCCGCCCGTCGAGATGGGACGGCTGAGCGTGTGCGAACGCGTGATCAACGAGAGGTCCTTGAACTTGACCTTGACCGTCACCGTGCGGCACGCGGTCGAGGCGCCGCGCAGCATGGTCGCCACCGAATCGGCCATGCGCAGCACGTGGCGCTCCAGCTCGAGTGCGTCCACCAAGTCTTCGCTGAAGGTCTCCTCGTGACCTAACGACTTGTTCGCACGGTTCGGGTTGACCGGATCGGGGTCGTCACCGCGGGCCAGGGCCGCCAAATGGGCACCGCTCGCCTTGCCCAAACGTCGCACCAAGGCGTCCTCGGGCAGCGCGGCCAGGTCGCCGACCGTGCGGACTCCGAGGTCGTGGAGGCGCTTGGCCGTCGCGGGTCCGACGCCCCACAGTGCCTCGACGTCGTGTGCGTGGAGGAAATCGAGCTCGCGGTCGGGCTCGACGACGTACACACCGGAGCCGGGCTCGAGTCCGGCGCGGCTCGCACGTGGTTTGGCCGCACGCGACGCCAGCTTGGCGAGCATCTTGGATCGTCCCACTCCGACCGCACACTTCAAACGAAGCTCGTCTTCGACCCGGTCGCGTAGGTCCCGGGCGATGAGCTCGGGCGGACCGAGCAGCCGGACGGCGCCCACCACGTCCATGAACGCCTCGTCGAGGCCGATCGGCTCGACCATCGGCGTCACGTCTTCGAGGATCTTGTGTAGCTGTGCGCTCACCTCGGCGTAGCGGCTGTGCCGACCCGACAAGAAGATGGCGTCGGGGCACAGCTGGCGGGCTCGCAACGACGGCATGGCCGAGTGGATGCCGTAGGCCCGAGCTTCGTACGTGCACGAGGCCACAACGCCTCGCGCGCCAGCACCGCCGACGATGACCGGCTTTCCCGCAAGCGACGGATCGTCAAGCACCTCGACGGACGCGAAGAACGCGTCCATGTCGACGTGCAGGATGGTGGGGACGTCGCGTGGTTCAGGCACCGAGGGACAACCGGCGGAAGCCCTCGGCGTACGCCACGCCCGCCCTCCGGCCCTCTTCGGCCGCCCGCCGACGGACCGCCTCGCCGGCCCAACCGCTCTGGCCGGCGAATTGGCTTCTGTGGCATTCGACCGCCGCCGCCTTCGTCTCGATGGTGTCGCTGACGTCGACCCAGTCATCCGGCTCGAGGGTGCCGGAGAGCAGGACAGTGGACACCTGGTGGGGTGGCCCTGCGTCGGGGAAATAGTGCGGGAGCGCTGCGGCAGGAGCCACCGCATCGAGGAGGGCCAATCCGGCGATCCTGTGGTCACGGTGGTTGAAGTAGTCCTGACCGAAGAAGATCGCGGTCGGGTCATGCCCGCAGACGACGTCAGGTCGGAGTGCCCGCACACGAGCGACCAAGGTTCGCCGGAACTCGTCGGTATCCAGCAGTTCGCCATCGGGAAATCCAAGGTTGTCCACCGTCGCCAAGCCGATGATCCCCGACGACTCCTCAAGCTCATCAGCCCGCTCGGCCGCGAGCTTCGCCGGTTGCACGGAGGGATCACGCGTCCCCTTGCCGCCATCGGTGCACACGATCAGATGCACCGCACTTCCGCCCTTGGCCCAACGCGCCAGCGTCCCGCCACATCCCACATCGGCGTCGTCGGGATGGGCGTAGACGGCCAACGCGACGGCGGGCGTCTCGTCGATCATTTTCTCTTGGGCTCCGTGGTCTTGGTCAGGAGCCCTGCCTCTCGTTGGAAGTCCCCCGCCTCCTCGAACCCCTTGTAGACACTGGCGAACCTCAGGTAGGCGACGTCGTCGAGCGCCTGGAGGCGTTCGAGCACGGCCACACCCACCTGCTGGCTGGTCGGCTCTGTCGTCTGGGCGCGCAATGTGTCCTCGACGGCCTGGGCGAGCTCCTCCATCTGAAGATCAGAGACGGGTCGGTTCTTGCAGGCGGCTCGTATGCCTTCGACCACCTTCGCCCGGTCGAAGGGCTCGCGCAGGCCATTGCGCTTGACGACCCACAGCGGCACCTCCTCGACTCGCTCGAAGGTCGTGAAGCGGCGACCGCAGCCGAGGCATTCGCGGCGGCGTCGAATCGCTCCTCCGTCCTCAGCCTGGCGCGAGTCGACGACGCGGTCGTCATCGACATTGCACCAGGGACATCGCACACCGCTGACGATAGTCAGGGAATGAAAACGTGCTCCCCCGGGACCACGACGTTCGAGCCGATCTCGCGTGCGAGCTGTTGCATCAGCGCTCCCGCCCGGGCGGGATTGGCCTGGGCGGCGATGGACGCCAGCGTGTCGCCCGACTTCACCACGTAGACCTGGCCCTGCGAGGGCGCCGCCTGGGCCAGAGTGCTCCCGCCGAGGGCCCGGATCGGCAACGCGAGCAGGACGAGCAGCCCCAGCACGACGACCGCCAGGACCATCCGGCGGCGGCGCACCCGGGGGGAAGGTGCGGTCCGCGCCGGCTGGTCCGACAGGACGTACAGCCGAGGGCGGCACGTCTCGTACTCGAGCTCAAATGCGACCGACATGGCGTCCTCCTGATCCGAACACCTGTTCGCTAAGGTCCCATTGGAACACGAACACCTGTTCGCTGTCAACCGTTCGTGCGAACTGCTGTTCGTACATGAGGAAACCATAGAAATCCGCTGTGACAGCGCCTGGAACAGGGACTTTGTCCGAACGAGCTGGCCGGGGCCGTCGTCGTTTCGCCCGGCGCGATCGCAGGACAGTCAGCGCACTCAGGGGTGGGTAGCGTGCGGTCGCATGAGCAGCGAGACGCTCACGGTCACCACGGAGGGCGGGCGCACGACGCATCCCGGGTGTCGATACTCACCTGACTGACACCGACGGGCACCTCACGCTGCTCTTCCGACTGCGGGCCATTCAGGCGTGGCTCGCCTCGCACTTCTAGACCCACGGGTTGACCGGAGGGTGGCGAACGTCAGTCTCCGGTGCTCGGACACTCACCGCTGGCGATTGCCGATACGAGCTGCGCGTGGTCGCTCTCATTCTGATCGGCGTAGCGATAGGCGAAGGAAACCATGGCCTTGGTGAACGCGTTGCCCGTGCCCATGTAGGAGTCGATGGCCATCGAGTCCCCTGAACGGGCGTGGGCGCGGGCGAGCGTCGTGCCACAGGCCGTTGCGAATTGGGCGAGGCGGGGCGCGATCAAGGCGGTCGAGACGATGAGCTTCATGTCCCGGTATTGGCGGACGTAGAAGTCACGCGCACCCAACGACCCCCAACCCTCGAAGATGTCGGTAGCGGACTTCACCATCCGTTTGCCGTCGATCACCCGTTCGCCGTGGTTGACCTGTGCGGCCGGGCGAAGCTGGGCTTCGTAGACCGAAGCACTCGCCTGTTTGCACTGGAGGAACAAGGGGGCACCGGAGCGGCCCTGGAGGAGCACGAGGTAGACGACCATGCCGACGCTGCCGACTCCGACCACCTGTCGCACCACGTCCACCACGGCAAACCGGTCGAAGAGGGCGCGACGGTCCTCGCGAAGGGTGTAGCGATAGCCGTCGAGCAACGAGTCGACGACATCGCGTTGCTCCTCGTCGGACAAGGTCACGCGGATCGGGTGCTGTGGGGTGATACGGGGACGCCCGGCGGCAATCGCCGTGAGCTTCGGGTAGGCGCCGATGCTGGTCTTCGTCCTCTTGCCCTTCTCGATGTAGACCTTGACTTGGCCGCGGTCGGCATGTTCGAAGTGCCGCACGAACCGTTCGACCCGCATGCCGTCGTACCAAATGTCGAGCTCGTACTCCTGCGCGTAGCGGTACATGCGGTGCCGATATGCATCGACCGCCGCTCGCACGGCGGCGTCGACCCGGGCGGGCTTCACTCCGTTCTCACGCGCCGCGACCACAATGCTGGTGGCGAGGCGCGCCAGATCCCACTCGAACGGGCCCGGCAGCGTCTCGTCGAAGTCGCGCAGGTCGAAATTGAGGTTGCGCTCAGGGGTGGCCCACAGGCCGAAGTTCAACACGTGCGCGTCGCCACAAAGCTGGACCTCGAGGCCGCTGTTCGGGCGTGACGCGAGGTCGGCGGCCATCACCCCTGCCGCGCCTCGGTAGTAATTCCACGGTGACAGTGACATCCGGTAGTGCCGCAGCGGCACGACATCGGGCAGTCGGCTCTCGCTCTGCGCCATGACGGTGGTGAGCGCGTCGTGCCCACGCGACTTCTCTTCCCACACGCCAATACCGCTCCGCGGGGCGCGCTTCCGGGCCGCACGACCCGCTGCGACCCGAGAGGCCATGGTCGCATGGAGATCAGGGATCGCTCTGGGCTCGGGCACCAGGCGTGCGATCTTCGTGGCCATCCCCTACCTCCGCGTCGAAAGTCTGGCTTCCATCATCCCCGGTAGCAGCACACCGCGGATCGCCACCGCGGGCACTGCCGCCCGCATTCCGCGGGCTGTCCCCACGCGGGGAGAGGTAAGAAATAAGGAGACCCGTGTAGGGACCGCCCGCACTCCGGCACAGGGAGCGGGCTTCCCAGGGCCCATCTCTTCCATGCCGCAATCTCGGTTGTATACCAATCAACTCCCTGACAACAGGGTCTTCTGGCAGGAATTGGACCCAAAGTCATTTTCAGATGTCGGTGCCGGCAGATGCCGCCTGGCGCTGCATCCGACGAAGGTGAGGTCCGCGGACGTAGGGGGCACCAGAGCGAACAGATGTTTGCTATCGAGGGACGGCGTCGGTATCGTGGTGGATCACGAACTGATGTTCGCCCCAGGGAGGGGCCCGGCGTAGGCCGGGGTGAACTCCGAAGGAGAAGCCGATGGCCGAGGTCCTGAGTGGGAAGCGGCTGCAGATCCTCAGTTTCATCGCCGACAGCCAGCGCGACCGGGGCTATCCCCCGTCGGTGCGCGAGATCGGCGAGGCGGTCGGCTTGAACTCGTCGGCCACCGTGCACACGCACTTGGCGGTGCTCCAGCGGGAGGGCTACCTCTCCCGGGACCCGAGCAAGCCCAGGGCCATCCAGGTGCACTTCGACCCCGACACCGAGAGCAAGCTCCCTGCGGCCGCGGTGCACAACGTGCCGCTCGTGGGCGACGTGGCGGCCGGGACGGGTGTGCTGGCCGAGGAGAACATCGAGGAGTTGCTGCCGATGCCGGCGCAGTTCACCGGGAACGGCCCGTCCTTCATGCTGCGGGTGCGCGGGGACTCCATGGTCGACGCCGGCATCTTCGACGGTGACTATGTGGTGGTCCGCCAGCAGCCCGACGCCGAGAACGGCGACGTCGTGGTGGCGGGCATTGGCGAGGGCGAGGCGACGGTCAAGAACTTCAGCCGCAAGGGCGGCAAGGTCGTGCTGACGCCCGCCAACGCGTCGTACGAGCCGATGATCTTCGACGGATCAGCGGAGGACGTGACGATCTTCGGCAAGGTCGTCACGGTGCTGCGACACCTGAACTGACCTCGATTCGGCGGTCGTGCCTTCGGCCGTATAGGGGTCCGCCTCAACACTTCGGGCCAGTTTGTTGAGCTCAAGGTGGAACTTTGGAGCATCGGCCGCAGACGCGTGCCGATCACATAGCTATTTCAGGAGGCGGGAGAGGCGGCGGTCGGCGAGCTTCTTGCCCCCGGTCTGGCAGCTGGGGCAGTACGCCATCTCGTAAGACTCGAACGAGACGCGCTCGAGCTTCGTGCCGCACTCGGGGCACGGCTCGCCGACTCGGTTGTGGACATTGAAGCGGCCGCCCAGGCTCGACTCGGAGAGGCCGCCTTCCCGCTTGCGCTCGAGGTCGAGCGCCTCGGCCATGACGTCGTTGGCCGCGGTGATGAGCGCCTCGCGTTGTTCGGCCGTGAGCGAGCGCAGCGAGACGAACGGCGAGAGATGGGCCCGCTGAAGGATGTCGTCGCCCCAGCCCCGTCCGATGCCCGAGACGGTGTGCTGGTCCCGCAAGTCCGTGGTCAACTGGCGCTTGGAGTCGCTGTGGCGGATGAATTTCAGCGAACTCGGGGGTGCCCGGCTCGGGCCCGAGACGGGCCAACGGCCCGTCGTCACCCGGGGCGAGCACCCACCACGACGCCTTGCGCTGGGTGCCGTACTCGCGCACGAGGAGGCCGATGCCCGGACCGTCGAGCCCGGCGTCGCCCTGGCCGAAGACGAAGCGCGCCACGGCGCCGCGGGGTTTGGTCTTCTTGGGGGGCTCCTCGACGTCGAGGCGGCCGGCCTGGGAGAGGTGGAGCACGATCCGGTTGCCGTCGTCGAACTCCCACACGAGGTACTTGGCCCGCCTGGTGACGTGGAGGAGCCGGTGCCCCTTGAGATCCGAGGGGGACGGCGCGTACGTCTTGAGGGACGAGAATCCGAGCAGGTCGGCCCGCCGGAGCGTGGCGCCGCCGAGGAGTGCGTCGAGGCGCTCGGACAGAGCCTGCATCTCGGGCAATTCGGGCACGTCACAATGTACCGGTGACCTATACGCACGGACACCACGAATCCGTCCTACGCAGCCATACGTGGCGCACAGCCGAGAACTCCGCGGGGTACCTGCTTCCCTCGCTGACGCCCGGGCTGTCGCTGCTGGACGTGGGGTGTGGCCCCGGCACGATCACGGCCGACCTCGCGTCTGCTGGTCGCCCCGGGTGACGTCGTGGGCATCGATGCGTCGGACGACGTGGTAGCGCAGGCTTCGTCCCACGCGGAGGGCCTCGGGCTGACCAACCTGCGCTTCGAGGTGGGCGACCTGTTCGCGCTGGAGTACCCGGACGCGTCGTTCGACGTCGTACACCTGCACCAGGTGCTCCAGCACCTGGCCGACCCGGTGGGGGCGCTGGTGTCGCTGCGCCGGGTGCTGGCGCTCGACGGCGTCCTGGCGGCGCGTGACTCCGACTACTCGGCGTTCACGTGGGCGCCGCACGACCCGTTGCTCGACCGGTGGATGGAGCTGTATCTCGCCGTCACGGCGCACAACGGGCATGACGCCTGCATCGGGCCGCGCCTGATGGGCCACGCGCTCGAGGCGGGGTTCAGCGAGGTCGAGGTATCGAGCTCGACGTGGACGTTCGCCGACCCCGAGTCGCGGGCGTGGTGGGGCGGGCTGTGGGCCGACCGGGTGCGCTACTCACGCTTCGGCGAGCAGGCGGTCTCGTACGGCTTGAGCGACACCGGCGAGCTCGAGGCGATCGCCGCGGCCTTCGGGCGTTGGGCGGCGGCGCCCGACGCGGTCTTCGTGACCCCGCACGTGGAGATCCTGGCGAGGGGCTGAACGGGCCCGCTGTCCCGGGCTGCCCGCATCCCACCTATGGTTCAGGGGACCGCCGTATTCTTCGCGCGAGAGCGTTATGCAGTAGGGCTTACCCATGACGGTGGGCTGCTCTCGAATCTCACCCTCGTACGGTCAAAGGCATCCGGTGACTGATCGGGACTCCCGGCCGGATGGAAGATGTCGAAGAGGAGAGGCCAACACACCATGACGGACACCGCGGTCAAGCCCCCTGCTGAGCTCGAAGCCCCCGTCCCGGTGGACCCCTCGGACGTCAAGACGGCGTGGCAGCAGTTGGCATTGGCTCTTTTCATCGCAGTGCCGTTCGTCGCCCTGATCGTGGCGGTGCCCGTCCTGTGGGGTTGGGGCCTGAGCTGGCAGGACGTGGTCATCGCGGTTGCGATGTACGTGATCACCGGCCACGGGATCACCGTGGGATTTCACCGTTACTTCACACACCGGGCCTTCCGCGCCCGACGGTGGGTGGAAGTGTCCATGGCCATCGCCGGGAGCATGGCCATCCAGGGCCCCATCGTGCGCTGGGTCGCTGACCATCGGAAGCACCACCGATTCTCCGACCGCTCGGGCGATCCACATTCGCCCTGGCGTTACGGGGCGACACTTGCGGCGCTTACTCGAGGCTTCTGGCACTCCCACATCGGTTGGCTGTTCGAAGCCCAGACGTCTCAGGAGAAGTTCGCACCCGACCTCTGCAAGGACCGGGTCATCTCGGGGATCTCGCGCTCGTTCCCGCTCTGGGTGGCCCTGTCGATCCTGATCCCCCCGGTGGTCGGTGGGCTGTGGCTATGGTCGTGGCAGGCCGCGCTCTGGGCCTTCTTCTGGGGGAGCCTGGTCCGGGTGGCGGTGCTCCACCACGTGACCTTCTCGATCAACTCCGTCTGCCACATCACGGGACGCCGGCCCTTCAAGACATCGGACGAGAGCGGCAACGTCTGGTGGCTGGCGGTGCCGTCCATGGGCGAGGCCTGGCACAACTTCCACCACGCGGCGCCCGGTTCCGCGCGCCACGGCGTCAAGCGCTTCCAGATCGATTCCAGCGCGCTGGTCATCCGGGCCATGGAACGGCTTCGGTTCGTGCACCATGTGCGCTGGCCGGACTCTGGCCTGATAGCGAAGCGCCGTCTTCCCGTCGGCACGTAGGGGACGGTCACAGCATCGGCGGACTCCGGCGCTGCTCGATGGAGACCCTCCAAGCGAGCTTGTTATGCGACGGTCGCGTTTAGCGCTTCGGTAATTTCGTCGATCGCGGCCTGCTCGGACGCGCTCACTTCTTGACCGTGCTCCCGGTGCGCGGCCGCGACTCTGTGCGTCAGCGTGACGATGAAGCGTCGGTACTCGTCGAGCTCCTCCGGCGTGGCCTTCTTCCCGAGCAGGGCGACCGAATCGCGCAGGTGTTGCAGACCGGCCTGCTTGAGCTCCTCGGGTGAGTGGTAGTGCGTGTGATCTCGCTCTGGTTTCGCCGCGACGATGTCATCGAGGAGCTGGCTCTTGCCGTGTTGCTGGCGCGCCTCGACGTACGCCTTCGCCATCGCAACGGTCTCGCGGAACGAGCCACCACGTTGAGCGGTGACGACGATCAGTCCAGCACTTGGTGGCGCCTCCAGGATCAACTGCCATTCTTCAGCCGTGAAATCAGACTTTGAGGTCATCGCCAGCTCCGCTCTCTAGATCGCTCTTCCAATGCTTCACTTGACTCTCACCACCGGGGAGGGTTCATGCTTCATCTCGTGGACGACCTCATGACGATAGGTGAGTTCTCGGAGCGCTCGGGTCTCTCGCCCAAGCGCCTCAGGACGTACGCAGCTGAGGGGCTCCTCCCCCCAGCGGCTGTCGATCCGGGTTCAGGGTACCGCTACTACGCGCCGGGCCAGTTGGCTGATGCCCAGGTGATCGACGCTCTGCGACAAGCCAACGTGCCGCTCGCCGACATCCGCGCCTTCATGCTTCGGCCATCTCGGGAACAGCTCGATGCGTGGGAGACGCAGCTCCACACCGATGCGGACGCCCGACACAGAGGACTTGCCCTCGCCCGCTCTCTCTTGACGGCAGGCGAGGACCCACTCGTCACGACTGTTCACCCAGACTCCGAGGAGGAGCTCATGATCACCATGCGAGCGGCCGGTCGTAGCGACATCGGCCAGGTACGCGAGAACAACGAAGACGCCATCGTCACCAGCAACCGTCTGGCGCTCGTGGCCGACGGGATGGGTGGGCACCCAGGTGGCGAGATCGCGGCGAGCACCGCGGCCGGCGTGGTTCCAGCGGTCTTCACAGGCCGCTCCGTCGACGAGCTCGAAGCGGCGGTCCGCGCCGCGAACTGGGCGATCCGGGACCGAGCCGGTGCCCAACCCGGGCTCGAGGGCATGGGCACCACGATCTGCGCGGCTGGACTCCTCGTCGACGGCCGACTTGCCATCGTCAATGTGGGCGACAGTCGGGCCTATCTCTGGCATCAGGAAGCGCTCACGCAGCTCACCCAGGACCACAGCGTCACGGCCGAACTGATCGAGCGTGGTGAGCTACGGGAAGAGGATGCACTGCAGCACCCTCACCATGGGGTTCTGACCCGAGCACTCGGCGTCGGGCCCGACGTAGAGATCGACCAGAGAACCGTCGCCGTCGAAGCAGGAGACCGAGTCGTCGTCTGCAGTGACGGCCTGTTCAACGAGGTGTCAAGCGAGGAGATCGCCCGTGCCCTGGCCAAAGGCGGCGACGTTGCTGAAGTTGCCGACAGTCTGATCGATCGGGCCATCACTCAAGGCGGTCACGACAACGTGTCGGTCGTGGTCGCAGAGGTGGCTGGCTAGCTCTCAGTTTGCGTACGTTGACGTACCCTTCGCGGCGATCTGGGGCAGGCTGACGCCCGTGGATGCCAGCGAACGCGACCGTTTGGCCGCGCGCCCTCTCGCCCTGCAGCGTTCGAGATTGTTCGGCCAGGAAGCCGAGGCGTACGACCGGTTCCGGCCGACGTATCCCGATGCGGTGATCGACGAGCTGCTCGGTCCGGTGCCGGCGGGCCTGGACGTTCTCGACGTGGGTTGTGGCACCGGGATTGCTGCACGGCAGATTGCCCAACGCGGCGCCATGGTGCTGGGGGTGGAACTCGCGCCGCAAATGGCGGAGATCGCCCGCCGTCATGGCGTCGACGTGGAGATCGCGGCCTTCGAAGCCTGGGACGTTGCTGGTCGCACGTTCGACCGGGTGACCTCGGCGCAGGCCTGGCACTGGCTCGACCTCCCCGTCGCCACCGCCAAGGCGGCCTCGGTGCTGCGCCCGGGCGGCAAGCTCTGTCTGATCTGGAACGCAGGGGCTCAGCCCGATGTTCTGGCCGACGCTCTCGAGGAGGTGTACGCGAGCGTCGTGCCGCCGGGCGGTCACCGTCTTTTCCAGGGATACGCGGCCTGCCGGTCCTCCGACGTGAAGACCGGACTCGACTCGGAGATCGACGCCATCTCGGCGGAGCCCGACTTCGGTGCGCCGACAGAGAAGTGGTTCCCCTGGACGCGGGCCTATCGGCGGGATGAGTGGCTGGACCAGCTCGTGACACGGAGCGATCACACCGCCCTCGAACCGGCGGTCCGAGACCGTCTGTTCGAAGCCATCGGCGCTGCCATCGACGACTACGGCGGCTCGTTCGTCATGAACTTTGAGACGGTCCTGATCACCGCGACCCGGCTGGGGTAGCCCCGGGCCGGCGCTCAGGGACACCCCGGTCTGACGATCGGCCGTGTCAGTTTAGGTTGACAACAGCAGGGATGTCAGTTTAGACTGACAACCATGGACATCGAAGAGCTCAGCGCGAATCTCTCGTCGGATGACCCGGCAATTGGGCTTCGCGCCTCGTTGGCGCTCCATCGCCTGGCTGAGAGGGTCGAAGCGAACCACGTCACGTCGGCCCGGGAAAAAGGCTGGTCGTGGCAGCAGATCGGCGACGCTCTGGGCATCACCCGCCAATCCGTGCACACCAAATACAAGGAGACATCATGACCACCGAATCCGTCGCTCCAGAAGTGCTGCACGCCTGGGCCATCTACCTGCAGGCCAGTGAGGAGGCTCGTCGTAGGGGTGATCGCCGAACCGGCACCGATCACATTTTGCTCGCCTTGTTCGAGGACCCGTCGATCGAAGTCGCCTTGGGTGTGAGCCTGCAGCAAGCTCGCCAGGCCCTCGAGTCGCTCGATCACGAAGCCCTGGGCGCCTTGGGCCTGGGGTCCCGCGCCGACGCGCCCGCACTGCCGATGCGGGCCGTGCCGAAGAAGCCGAGGATCAGAGACGTCGCGAGAAAAGATCGGTTCCGCCTGACGCCCGCGGCAAAGAAAGTGCTGGAGGAGGCGTACAAGCCCAAGGGTCATCGGAAGCTCCAGGTCACCGGCCCCGAGGTGCTGGCCCAGATCCTCGGTCTCCAACCCCCGGATCCCGCGGCGGTGCTGCTGGGCGCTCTCGGCGTGGACACCTCGGAGGTTCGGCGCCGATTGGAAGCGGTCACACCGGACAGCTGAGTCCCCAGCGACGTGCTGACTAACCGGTTGGCCATTTGAAGGCTGTGCGCTCGGAGGTCAGACGCGAGCCGACGAGCCGCCAGGTCCTCACAGCCCCCGGCTGGCAAAGACCGCCGGGTTCACCTCGGAGGGCGGTGCGCGGAAGCCACACACCCCTTCGATGGCGGCGGCCAGCGAGAGCAACCGGGCCTCGGACCACGCTCGAGCGACAAGGGTGAGACCGAGCGGGCGGCGCGACCGGCGGCTGTAGCCAATCGGCACGCAGACGCTCGGCCAGCCGGAGCGGGCCGCCCACGTCGCCCCCTCCTCGGCGCGGAAGATCAGGGCGTCTGCGTCACCCAGTGCAGCACCAAGTGCCTCCGTGACCGTGTCCCGGTCGCGCTGGCGGGCCTCGGTGTACTCGCTGCGTGCCGCGTCATGATCGATGGCGACGGCCCGGTCGACATGCGTCTGGCCGTATTTCAGGGCGAGCCCCGCGTGGTCGTTGTTCCACGCCTGCAACTCGGCGAGGGACCCGATCGGCGCGGTGTCACCCATCCGGCGCAGGTAGGCATCGACGGCTGGAGCGAACTCGTAGTGCAGCACGTACATCTCGTCGTCCCGGGCAACCTCGGGCATCGCGGCGTCGGCCAGTCCGGCTCCGGCCGAGGCCAGCGCCGAAACGACGGTGTCGCTTACCGGCCCCTTCCTCTCCGTCTCCCCTCCGAGGTCCGAGCCCGGGCGGATGAGGACGAGCTGCGCCCCGCGCAGGGCGTGCGCCTCGGGCCTCCACGACCGCAGGGCGTCGACGCCGAGGCGCGCCTCCGTGGTCGCTTCGTCGACGGGATCGCGACCCGCCATGACAACGAGGAGCGCGGCGGCGTCCTCCACCGTCCGCGCCATCGGACCGGCGGTGTCCTGGCTCGGTGAGATGGGCACGATCCCGTCCTGGCTGATCAAGCCGTGGGTGGGCTTGATGCCCACCAGGCTCTGGCGCACCGAGGGGCTGATGATCGAGCCGTCGGTCTCCGTCCCGATCCCGACGGGCGCCATCTCCAGGGCCACGGCGGCGGCGGTGCCGCTGCTCGAACCGCTCGGAGTCGCCGCCAGGTCGTACGGGTTGAGGACCTGGCCGCCCAGCGAGGAGTAGCCCGAAGGCATGCCGTCGGTGAGGAAGTTGGCCAGCTCGGAGAGGTTCGTCTTGGCGAGGATGACGGCGCCCGCCTCCCGCAGGTGTCGGACGAGAGGGGCGTCGGCTCGGGCGACCGAGCCCGCCAGCGCGACCGCTCCGGCCGTCGTGGGCTGACCGGCGACGTCGATGTTGTCCTTGACGACGACAGGGATGCCCTCGAGGGCGCTGCGAGGCCCGTGCCGGCGACGGTGTTCGTCGCTGGCCTCGGCTTGCTCGACGGCGTCGGGCACCAGCGACCGGATCGCTCCGAAGAGCGGGTCGAGCCGCTCGATGCGCGCAAGGTGCGCCAGCACGGCCTCACGGCTGCTCGTGGTGCCGTCGGCCATCGCCCGGCCGAGCGCAGCGACTGTCTCAGTGCTCACAGGGATCGGTCACTCGCTCGCGAGCTGCAGGTCTTCCAGCCACGCCAGGAACAGATCGATCCAGTGGTCCGACGGCAGTCCCTGACGGATCATCCCGAACCCGTGCGCTCCTCGGGCGAACACATGGAGCTCCGATGGCCGGCCGGCCGCCGACCAGTCCGCGTGCAGGCCTTCGACGATCCTCACCAAGATGTCGTTGCGGGCGACGGCGCCGAAGATCGGTGGTGCGTCTGCGGGAACGGGAGCACCACGGGTCTCGCCGCCGTAGATCGGGGCGATGAACGCCAGGGGGTCGGCGCGAGGGTCGAGCGCGACGTCGACGGCGAGAAACGCCCCGGCCGAGAAGCCGATCATGCCGATCGACCCGGCGCGTATCCCGAAGCGGTCAGCCTGCTCGCGTACGAGGTGGATCGCGCGACGGCCGTCGTCGGCGCACGCGGCTCTCGCCTCGAGATACCTCTTGCTGCTGATGAGGTCGTCCATGCGGCTCGGCAGCTTCCTGGCCGACAGGCCCTCCGTCAGGCTGGCGTTGACGGTGGCCATCCCCGCCTCGAACGCGTCCTGATCGGCACCTGATCCCTGCACGCGGTACTTGAGGACGAACGCGGTGTAGCCAAGACCTGCCAGCCAGCGCGCAACGTCGAGCCCTTCGTGCGTCCACGCGTTGATCGTCCACCCTCCGCCGGGCACCACGATCACCCCCACCCCGTTGGCGACGCCGGGCGGCGCGTACACCGTCAACGTCGGCTCGGAGATATTGCGAAGGAACGTCGTTCCCGCCGCGATCCCTTCTCGGACCTCGTACGCGACCTCGGGCGGGAGGTTCTCGATCCGAGTCGGCGGGCCGTCGGGCCACAGCGTGACGACCTCGACGTCGTCCTGGGGGAGGACCGTCATCTCGACAGCATGCCCCACGTCGCCTCCTCAGGGGGCGTCTGCCGCCGACCCTGCCGAGTTACGAAATGTCGACGTGGCCAAAAGGCCGGTTAGTCCAGCCAGAGCTCGTCGGTGTAGGTGTCGGTCCCGGGGATGGTCGGGATGAAGGGAAGGGACGCCACGACCGTCCCCTTGCCGGCCGACTCGAGCCGGCGACGGTGTTCTGCGATGACCGGCTCCCACGCCGCCTCGGGGGGCGTGTTCAAGAACCACAACAACACGGTCCGGTTGTCCTTGGCCGACTCACGCGGCACGTCGCCGGGCGCATCGACCTCGAGCGCGATCGGCGTGAACGCCGCAACGAGACCGGCGTCGGACCCCGGCAACAGCCCGGGCAGGTGCTCGGAGCGCAGCCACGACCACAGCTCCTCGTTGGTGATGTCGTCGGCGCGATCGATGAAGGTGGTGACGAAGCCACGGTACGGGTGGTCCAGCGCAAGCTCCACCGGCACGCCGTCGGGGTCGCGTCGTTGCTCCCACGCGAAGTTGTAGAGGAGCGTGTGCACGTGGTCGCGCTCTTGGAACATCCGCCCGGCCGCGTGCAACGCGTTGACCTGGCGCAACGCCCAGCGGTTCCACACATCGAAGTAGCCGTCGAGCACCCAGTACACCGAGATATACGAGCCGCGGGCGGGCTCGCCCGTGATGACCGACGGGTCGGGGTCCCGCATGGCCTTGAGGTCGGCCGTGGCCACGAAGCGTCCACCTGCGAAGTTGTACGGGCCGACCATGCAGCCGGAATAGAAGTGGTCCCGTTCGTACCAGCGGTTGTAGGCGACCTCGTGACCGCGGTGGGGCTCGACCAGGGTCAAGAGCATGGAGCCGAGCTTGACCGGCTCCGCCTCGGCTCCGATCTCGATGGGGCGCTTCTTCTTGGGTGCGGCTTCCTCGGGCATGAGCGGTGAAGCTAACAGCTGGGCCCGAGCGTCAGACAGTCGTCAGATCGGCCCGCTCGCGACGATGCCCCCGGTGGGCGCGACCGTCCCTCCGTTGGGCTCGGCCGTGAGGGCGAGCTTCGAGGCCCACGTGGCGCCGGTGATCGTGAAGGTGGACCCATGGGGCGACGCGCCGAGGAGGCCGAGGGAGATCGACGTCGAACCGACGATCCCCCAGAGCTGGTACGTCTGGCCCGACCCGAGGGCGGGGAGGTTCGACGAGACCAGATATCCCCGGCCGGCCGGCACGATGACGAACTCCGCTAAGGCGTCGCTCGCCGCGTTCTCGAGGGTCACGACGCGGTGACCGGGTGTGTGCAGGGCAACCTCGGCCGGCGAGCGTGGCGCGGTCGCTGGCCGGTGCGCAGCCGCCTGCTGGAGGTTCGTGACGTTGCGCTGCGAGTGGACGAGGTCGATCCCCAGCACGACGGCCACGGCGCTCGCCGCGACCGCGACGACGCCGAGCACCAGCACGGCGCTGCGGGCGCGTCGCGTCCGGCCCGACGGTGGGGCCCTGAACGGCGCCGGGCTCGACGGGATGAGGCGCGGCATGGGCGGCGGCTCCTCGAGGCGGCCGTGGTCCAGCTGCTCGGCGATGCTCGACCACAGCCCGTCGGGCAGCACTTCGGTCGAATTGCCCATGGCCGCCGCGACCTCACGCAGGCCGTCGAGCTCGGACTGGCACCGTGGGCACGTGGCGAGGTGCCCCTCGACCTCGCTGAGCTCGTCGCCGTCCACCGCGTCGAGGGCGTACGCGCCGAGGAGCTCGCTCGCGCGTTCGTGGGAGATCATGCGTCCACCCCTCGCACGCCGGCGTCCGCCAGTGCCACCTTGAGGCGGCGCATCCCGGTGCGTATGCGGCTCTTGACCGTGCCCTCGGGCTGCTCGAGCGAGCGCGCCACCTCGCGGTACGTCTGCCCCTCGAAGTAGGCCAGCTCGATCGCCCGGCGCTCGTCGTCGGAGAGCTCGCTCATCGCCCGTGCCACCTGGTCGGCCAGGGCGAGGTCCCACACCTCGTGCTGCATGTCGTACGCCGCGTGCGCCGTGTGCGCTGCGTCTCGTACCTCGCGCCGCCGGCGCGAGCTCGAGGAGCGGACCGCGTCGACCGCTCGACCGTGCGCCTGGGCGAGCAGGAACGATCGCAGCGACCCCCGGTCGGGATCGAAGCGGTCGGGCGCACGCCACAGGCGGAGGAAGACCTCCTGGGTCACGTCCTCGGCCTCGGTGGCGTCGTTGAGGACCCGCCGGGCCAGGCCGTAGACGGCCCGGCCGTGGCGCCGGTACACCTCGGCGAGGGCCACCTCGCTGTAGCGAGCGACGGAGGTCACCAGCTGGGCGTCGCTGGCTTCATCGATGTGGGACATCTCTGACCTGTTCGGACCCGCTCCCGGATCTGGATGGACCCCGCTCGGCTCATCCGGGCGTTGCTTGTGCTCCGGATAGTAGGCGGGATGCGTACCACCATCGATTCCTACAAAGCCCGGGCCGGACGGCTCGATCTCGAAGGCGTCGATTTCGACGACTTCAGGGACCAGCCGCTGTCGCCCGACGCCCTCCGGTCGCTGCGCTACATGCACGACATCGAGCACCACACGGTCTGCTACCTGCGCGACCTCCTGCTGACGCCGGCCCACCAGGACCCCGAGATCACGTCGTTCCTCTCCTGCTGGGTCTACGAGGAGATGTGGCACGGAGAGGCCATCGGACAGGTCCTCGAGGCACACGGTGAGGTGGCGGGAGCGCCTCGCGTCGCGGCGCTGCGTCACGGCCACCGACGCCGCCAGGCCGTGACGACGATGTCCACGATCGCCTCGGCGGCGTTCGCCGGCAAAGCCTTCATTGCGCTCCACATGACGTGGGGTGCGATCAACGAGTGGACCACCCAGGCCGGCTACGCGCGTCTCTCCGAGACCGCCGGGCACGCGACGTTGCGCGAGCTCCTGCGCCGCATCATGAAACAGGAGGGGACGCACATCGACTTCTATGCGTCCGAGGCGACCCGCCGTCTGGCCGAAAGCCCGCGGGCCCAGCGCCTCACGCGCGTCGCGCTGTCGCAGTGGTGGCGCCCCGTGGGCTCGGGGGTGATGCCGAACCGCGAGGTCGGCTTCCTCGTGCGCTACCTCTTCGACGGCGAGAAGGGCCGTGAGATCCTGGAGCGGATCGACCGCCGCGTCGACCGGTTGCCCGGACAGCACGATCTGCATCTGTTGCAGCGCGCGGTGACGCGTCTCGGCGCGGGCTGAGCGCACGGGGGCGACCCGGGAGAATCCCCCGGGTCAGGTCAGCAGTGCGACGAGCACCTCGCGGACGCGCTCGAGCTGCGGGCGCGTCACGCGTTCGTCGGGGTGGTGGGCCAGCAACGGGTCACCGGGGCCGAAGTTGGCCGCGGGCACGCCGTGAGCCCAGAACGACGCCACGTCCGTCCAGCCCACCTTCGCCTTGGGCGCCGCCCCGCTCTTCTCGACCAGGGACTTGAGCAACGGGTGGTCCAGTGACGGGGGCGCACCGTCGCCGGCGTCGAGCAGCTCCCACGTGTCACCGTCGTCGAGCTCGAGCAGTGGATCGAGAAGCTCGTGCAGGAAGGCCTGCGCCTCCACCTCGGTGCGGTCCGGCGCGTACCGGTGGTTGAGGGTGACCCGGGCCTCGTCCGGGACGACGTTGGCCGCCACGCCGCCCTCGACGGACACCACCTGCAGCTGCTCGGTGTACGTGCAGCCGTCCAGCACCACCTCGCGCGGGGGCCAGTCGGCCACGCTCTGCAGCAACGGGGCGAGGCGGTGGATCGCGTTGCGGCCGGTGAACGGACGCGCCGTGTGGGCGCGCACGCCGCCCAGCGTGATCTGCACCCGCATCGTCCCCTGGCATCCCGCCTCGACCAGCCCGAGGGTCGGCTCACCCAGGATCGCGGCGTCACCCGCCAGCAGCTCGGGCCGCCGTTCCCACAGCTCGAACAGCCCGCTCAGATTGCGGCTGATCTCCTCGCGGGCGTAGAAGCACCACGTCACGTCCACGGCCGGCTCGGGCACCGTGGTGGCGAGGTCCAACATCACGGCGAGCCCGCCCTTCATGTCCGAGGCGCCCACGCCCCACACGGTGTCGCCGTCGACGAGGGGATCCGCGCCGGTGCCGGGTGGCACGGTGTCGAGGTGGCCGGCCAGGACGAGCCGGTGCTCACGCCCGAGGAAGGTGCGCGCGACGACGTTGTCGCCCACCCGCTCGACCTCGAGCCAGGGGCAGCCGGCGAGCACCTTGTGGACGGCCTCGGCGATCTGGTCCTCCTCGCCGCTCACCGACGGCATCGCCATCAGGTCGACCGTGGCGGCCAAGCAGATCGGTCATGGCCGCTCAGGTGCTGGCGCCGTGGTCGCGCAGCACCTGCGTTGAGCTGTGCCTTGTCGTGGCGCTCCCCCTCGGTCAGCCGCTTGATGACGAGGACGCAGGGCACGAAGAACTCCCCGCCGGGGTACTCGCGCCGCCGGCTGGCCCGGATGGCGACGCACCACGGCGGCACGACCCCCCGCGAGAGCTCCTCGCCGGTCTCGGCGTCGATGACCGGGATCGACGGGTCGAGGAAGCTGCCGGCTCCCAACACCGCGCCCTTCCCGATGCGGGCACCGCCGGTCACCATGCAGCGGCTGCCCACGAACGCATCGTCCTCGACGACGACGGGCACCGCATTGGGCGGCTCGAGCACCCCACCGATGCCGACCCCACCCGCCAGGTGCACGCGCTCGCCGATCTGCGCGCACGAAGCGACCGTCGCCCACGTGTCGACCATCGTGTCCGCGCCGACCCACGCGCCGATGTTGACGTAGGAGGGCATGAGGACGACCCCCCGGGCGAGGTACGAGCCCCAGCGCGCCGACGCGCCGGGCAGGGCGCGCACGCCGGCCTCGGCGAACCCGTGCTTGAGCGGCAGCTTGTCCGCGTACTCGAACGGGCCGAGCTCGATCGTCTGCATCCCACGCACCGAGAAGAACATCAGGATCGACTTCTTCAGCCACTCGTGCACCACGACCTCGTCGGTCGCCGGGTCGACCTCGGCGACGCGGGCTTCGCCCGCATCCAGGAGGTCGATCGCCTCCTCCACGAGCCTCGTGGCGTCGGCGTCCGCGGGCGACAGCTCGCCGCGGTGCTCCCAGAGCTCCTCGATCTGTGCCTGAAGATCAGCCATGGCTCACCCTACCGAGACGCTCCCCCACCAGCGCCAGCCGGTCCATGGGCTGCACGACGGCGACGCGCACGTGACCCGCGCCGGCGTCGCCGTAGAGATCGCCCGGGCTGACGAGCAACCCGCCGTCGTTCGCCAGCGCCTCCGCCATGGTCCACGCATCGGGCCACCGGTCCGGCGGCACCGGCACCCAGAGATAGAAGCCGCCCTCGGGCAAGGTGACGGGGGCCCCGTAGGCATCGAGCACGCCGGCGAGGTACGCCAAGCGCTCCCGGTAACGGGCGCGCTGCGCCTCGACGTGGGCGTCGTCGCTCAGGGCGACGACGCCCGCCGCCTGCGCCGGCCCCGGGACCATGAGCCCGGCGTGCTGGCGCACGGCCCGGAGGAACTCGACGAGCTCGGGGTCGCCCGCGTAGAAGCCGACCCGGACGCCGGCCAGGTTCGACCGCTTCGACAGCGAGTGCACGGCCACGACGCCGTCGGCGCCGTGTTCGAGGATCGAGCGCGGCGGCCCGTCCCACGTGAACTCGGCGTAGCACTCGTCGGAGAAGACGGGGACGTCGTGGTCGCGGCCCCACGCGGCCTCGGCGCCCAGGTCCCCCAGGCCGCCGGTGGGGTTCGACGGCGAGTTGGACCACAGCACGAGCGCCCGCCGAGCGTCGTCGGCGTGGACGGCACCGAGGTCAAGCCCGCCGAGCCGACCCGGCGGTGGCGGCACCGCCACGGCGCGGCAGCCGGCCAGCTCCGCCCCCATGGCGTACGTCGGGATACGACACGGCCGGATACAACACGGTGTCGCGCTCGGGCGTCCGCAGTCCCAGGATGTGCGGCACCGAGGCCACCAGCTCCTTGGTGCCGACGCACGCCGCCACCGACGTGGGCGCCACGTCGTCGAGTCCGAAGCGCCGTGTCAGCCAGCGCGTGGCCGCCTCGCGCAGCTGCGGGCTGCCGGCGGAGGCGGGATACCCGCGTTCGGTGCCCGACGACGCCAGCGCGTCGACCACGGCCGGCAACGGCGGATCGCACGGCGTCCCGATGGAACAGTCGACCATCCCGCCCTCGTGCGCCTCGGCCAGCTTGGCCAGCCCGGCCAGCCGGTCGTAGGGGTAGGGCGGCAGGCGGAAGGTCATGACGCGAGGAACTCCGCGAAGCGCGCCTTGCCCACGTCGTCGAGCACCACCTGCAGCGTGGCCGACTCCTCCCCGTCGCGCTGGCCGACCACCTCACCCTCGCGATGGATCGCGGCCAGCACGTCGCCCCGGCTCCACGGCACGACGAGCTCGACGACGCGGTCCGACCCCCGCAGGCGGTCCCCGAGCACCCGCAACAGCTCGTCGATCCCCTCGCCGGTGCGCGCCGAGACGACGACCGAGCCCGGCAGGGCGTGGGCCAGCGCCTTGGCCTCGTCGGGGGCCTTGTCCGCCTTGTTCACGACCACCAGCTCAGGCACGCCGGCGGCCCCGATCTGCCCGAGCACCTCGTGGACCGCCGCCATCTGCGCCTCGGTGTTCGGTGCGGACGCGTCGACGACGTGCACGACGAGATCGGAGAGGTGCACCGAGTCGAGCGTCGAGCGGAACGCCTCCACGAGCTCGTGGGGCAGCTTGCGCACGAAGCCGACCGTGTCGGTGACGAGCACGGTCTCGCCGCCGGGGAGGGACAGCTGGCGTGTCCGGGGGTCGAGCGTGACGAAGAGCCGGTCGGCTGCCGGCACCCCCGCGTCGGTCAGGCGGTTGAGCAGGGTCGACTTCCCCGCGTTGGTGTAGCCGACGAGCGCCAGCTCCCGATGGCGACCGCGGGCGCGGCTGCGCCGCTGCAGGGTGCGCGTGCGATCGACCTCGCGCAGGTCGGCCTCGAGGCGGTGCATCCGGCGCACCAGGCGGCGCCGGTCGACCTCGAGCTGCGTCTCACCGGGACCCCTCGTCCCGATCCCGCCCGCCTGCTGGCTCAGCGCGGTCCCCCGCCCGCGCAGACGGGGCAAGCGGTAGCGCAACAGTGCGAGCTCGACCTGCGCCTTGCCCTCGGGGCTGCGCGCGTTCTGGGCGAAGATGTCGAGGATCACCGCGGTGCGGTCGATGGCCGTGCGCCCGAAGAGCTTCTCCAGGTTGCGGTGCTGGGCCGGGGTGAGCTCGTCGTCGAAGACGACGGTGTCCACGTCGAGGCTCTGGCTCAAGCGCCGCGATCTCCTGCGCCTTGCCGCGACCGACGAACGTCGCCGGGTCGGGTGCGTCGCGTCGCTGGATGACCCGCCCGACCACGTCGGCGCCGGCGCTGTCGACGAGCAGGGCCAACTCGTCGAGCTCGTCCTCGACCATCTCGGTCGTGCCGCCGGGGAAAACGACGCCGACGAGGATGATGCGCTCCCGAAAGGCGCGCTCGATGAGCGTCCCCGGCAACACGTTGCTCAAGAGAGCATCCCCGGGTGGATCTCGATGTCGGCCACCTTGCGCACGGGGCCGGCCAGGTACGTCGTGGCCTCGTCGTCCGCCCCGAGCGTCACCTCGAGCATGCCGCCCGGGTTCCGCACCCGCACCACGTCGGCCGCCACCGACACCCCAGCTCCGGGCGGCCGCCGCGGCAGCGACGCTGCCCGTGCCGCAGGCCAGCGTCTCGCCGGCCCCGCGCTCCTAGACCCGGAAGTCGAGGTAACTCGCCGTCGTCGTCGCCGAGCACGGTGATCCACTCCACGTTGACCCCGCCGCTGAACGCGGCCTGCCAGCTTCGGGCCGAGCTCGGCGACTCGACAGCTCGCCGTGTCCGGGCCGAGCAGGACGAGGTGCGGGTTGCCCACGTCGACCGTCCGGGCCCGGCGGTCGTCGAACTCCTGGGGCTGGTCCGGCCCGAGCGTCGCCGGGCCCATGTCGACGCGGGCGGTGGCCCAGCCCGTCCTCGGCCCGGCCGCGTAGTCGACGTGCGGACGCCGGCGGCGGTGGCCACGGTGAAGCGCGGCGGCGCGACCCAGCCGGCGTCCACCGCCGCCTGGGCCAGGCACCGGATGCCGTTGCCGCTCATCTCGGCCTCGCCCCCGTCCGCGTTGTGCAGCTGCATCGACAGGTCCGTGCCGTCACGCCCCGGCCGCGACCCGGATGATCCCGTCCGCCCCGATGCCGCGCCGGCGGTCGGCCAGCAGGCGGACCTGGCCCACCGAGAAGCTCGATGGTGTCGTCGGGGTCGAGCACGACCAGGAAGTCGTTGCCGGCGCCCTCGTGCTTGGAGGCGTGCACGATCCCATTCTCGCAGCTGACGTCGTTCAGCCGTGCACCGAGAGCGCCTGCTCGAGCTGCTCCGTCGCCTCGTCCGGGCCGGCGGCCCAGGTGATGCGCGGGTCGCGGCGGAACCACGAGGCCTGGCGGCGGGCGAACTGCCGGGTCCGCCGGACCGCGTCGTCGAGGCACTCGTCGAGCGGGGCGCCGTCCTCGACGTGGGCCAGGATCTCGCGGTAGCCGAGCGCCTGGCGGGCCGTGCGCGAGAGTCCCCCGGGCCGGGCGGCCAGGGCTCGGACCTCGTCGACCAGGCCGGCGTCGACCATGGCGTCGAAGCGCGCCGCGATGCGCCGGTCCGACCTCGTCGGGCGACCACGGCGAGACCGACCTGGGGCACCCCGCTGGACGGGTACGCCTCGAGCCCGGGCCCGAACTCGGAGAACGGCCGGCCGGCGCCGAGCGTCACCTCGAGCGCCCGGACCACCCGGCGCCGGTTCGTCGGCTCCATGCGGGCCGCCCCGACCGGGTCGAGTGCGGCCAGCCGCGCGTGCAGGTCGCCGGTGGCCACGCGCCCGGCGTCGAGCTCGGCCTCGAGCGACGCCGCCACCTCCGGGTAACGACCCGGAATGGCCAGGTCGTCGACCACCGAGCGCGAGATAGAGGCCGGTGCCCCCGACCAGCAGGGCGTGGCGGCCGCGCCGCTCGATGTCCTCCAACGCGGCACCGGCGGCCGCCTGCTGGAACTGGGTCAGGGTGAACTCCTCGTCGGGGTCGACCAGGTCGAGCAGGTGGTGCGGCACGGCGCGACGGGCCTCGGCGTCGGGCTTGGAGGTGCCGATGTCCATGCCGCGGTACACGCACATGGAGTCGACCGAGACGATCTCGCAGTCACCCCGCCGCCGGGCCAGGTCGAGGGCCACCGCCGACTTTCCCGCCGCGGTGACGCCGACCAGTGCGACCGCGGTCAACCGCTCGTCACCGGGATCTGCACGCGGTGGCGCGGCCGGGCCGTCACCTCCTCGAGCCGGCCCGAGAGGTGGTGCGGATGGCCGGCCGTGACCGTGACCCGGGCCAGCGCGCCCGCGCGTCGCGGCCGCCGCGTCGGCGCGGGGGAAGTGGACGAGCTTGCCCTGCCGGGTCCGCCCGGTCAGCGTGGCCTCGTTGCGGCGGCTGACGCCCTCGACGAGCACCTCCTCGACGCGTCCGACCCGCGCCTGATGACGGCCGAGCGCGGCGCGGTCGACCACGTCCTTGAGCCGGGCGAAGCGCTCGGCCACGACGTCGGGCGGGACGAACGTCGTCCTCCATGGCGGCGGCCCGCGTCCCGGGGCGCGGCGAGAAGACGAAGGTGTACGCGCTGTCGTAGCCGGCCTCCGCGCACGACGGCGAGGGTGTCCTCGAAGTCGTCGTCCGTCTCGCCGGGAAAGCCCACGATGATGTCGGTCGTCACGGCCAGGTCGTCGATGGCGGCGCGGGCCGCCGCCAGCCGCTGCAGATAGCGCTCGGCCGTGTAGCCGCGGCGCATGGCGCGCAGGACGGCGTCGCTGCCCGACTGGAGCGGTAGGTGCAACTGCTCGCAGACCTCGGGCGTCTCGGCCATCGCCTCGATCGTCTCGGGGCGCAGGTCCTTGGGGTGCGGGCTCGTGAAGCGGACGCGCCCGATGCCCTCGACCGCGCCGACGGCGCGCAGGAGGTCGGCGAAGAGGGGCCGCCGCTTGGTGATGTCGCGCCCGTAGGAGTTGACGTTCTGGCCGAGCAGCGTGACCTCGGTCACGCCCCGGCGGGCCGAGCAGCTGCCACCTCGCCACGATGTCGTCCATGGGGCCGGCTCGCCTCGGGGCCGCGCACCGACGGCACGATGCAGAAGGCGCAGGAGTTGTCGCACCCGGTCTGGATGTTCACCCACGCCGCGTACGGCAGCTCCCGCACGGCGCCGGGACCGAGCAGCGGCTCGGTGCCGGCCTCGGGCTCGGGCGCGTCGAGGATCTCCATCAGCGGGCCCTCGTCGTGCGCCCGGCGCAGCAGCACGGGCGCGTGCGCCAGGTTGTGCGTGCCGAACACCACGTCGACCCAGCCCACCTTCTCCTGGATCCGCTCGCGGTCCTTCTGGGCCAGGCAGCCGCCCGACGGCGATCTGCAGGCCGGGCTTGGCGTCCACCAGCTCCTTGAGCCGGCCGAGCGTCCCGTAGAGCCGCTGGTCGGCGTTCTCGCGGATGCAGCACGTGTTGAGCACCACCACGTCGGCGTCCTCCATGGTGGCCGCCGGCTCCATGCCGTCGGCCACGAGCAGGCCGGCCAGGCGCTCCGAGTCGTGCTCGTTCATCTGGCACCCGAACGTGCGGATGAAATATCGCCGCGGCATCCGGACGAGTCTACGGAGGCCCAGCGCGTACGATCGTCCGCCGTGGCCCGCCCCGTGCCGAGACGACTCCGCCCGTGCGCCTGGGTGCTGGCGGCGTTGCCGCTGGCGCTGGCCGCCTGCAGCTCGAGCCCGGATCGGGCTCGTCGTCGCCCGGTGCATCGTCCCCGGGTCGAGCGGGTCGTCGACTCCTCGCTCCAGGCACGCGGACGCCACGGTGCTCGACGAACCTGACCGCGACTACGAATCGAAGGCGACGTCGTGCAAGTCGGCCTCGAGCCCGTGGTGTGCCTCGAGACGGCGGACCGCACGCTCGGCGGCCAGGTGCACACCTACGCCAACCTGCTGGCGGTCGGCAAGGGCTTCACCGCGCCGCAGAGCGACGTGCTCGCGCGCCCGCAACGACGCCCAGACGCTGGCCAACAGTCTCGAGATCCTCGGCGACGCCCAGCCCACCCAGTCCAACTACAACCAGGTCCTCAACAACTTCAACCTGAACGGCGCCATCGGCGCAGCTGCGCAGCGCGGTGAACAAGCTCAACAGCGCGGTCGGCGGTTAGCCCGGGCCCTCGAGCGCGACCACCGCCTCGTCTCCGTAGACCAGGCCGCGCCGGTCGACCCGCAGCGACAGCACCCGGCCCTCGATCCCCGCCGCGGCGAGCGCGGCGCCGGCGCCCGCCCGGACCGCCTCGACCGCGTCGGGCGACACGAATCCGATGAGCGTCGGCCCGGCGCCCGACCAGCACGCCGCGTGCGCGCCCGCCTCGACCAGCGCCGCCAGCAACGCGGGCGCCTCGGGGAACAGCGCCGTGCGGGCCGGTTGGTGGATCCGGTCCTCGGTCGCCGCCGGCCGCAGCGCGGCCGGGTCGGCCAGGCCGGCGACCAGCAGGCCCATGCGGCCGAGGTTGAACACGGCGTCCTCGCGGCTGAGCCGGTCCGGCAGCACCCCGCGGGCCTCGGGCGTGGCCAGGTTCCGATCGGGGACGATGGCCACCAGCTCGAGTGCGTCGGCCAGCGGCAAGGCGGCGTGGACGGGCGCGCCGTCGACCGAGGTGGCCGCCACGAGACCGCCGAACACGCTGGCGGCGGCGTTCTCGGGGTGCCCGTCGTACGCGGCCGCCACGGCGAAGGGGTCGTCGGCTCCGGCGGCGGCGGCCGCCGCCGCGGCGAGGGCGGCCGAAGAGCCGAGGCCGCGGGCGACGCGGGATCTGCGAGCGGATCGTCACCGAGAAGCGCTCGTGCCCGAGGACCTCGGCCACCACGCGCGCCGCCAGGTGCGACGCGTCGTCGAAGAGGCCCGCCCCCTCCCCCTCGGTGTGCACGCGCAACGAGTCGGCCGGCTCGACCTCCACGCTGACGTAGCGGTCGACGCGCCACGGCCAGGGTGTCGAACCCGGGACCGAGGTTGGCCGAGGAGGCGGGGGCCCGGGCGCGCACGGCGCTCAGGCTACGCGGTCAGCGCCGTCAGAACAGACGCTGGAGCAGCGAGCGCTGGGGGACGTCGCGGCTGAGCCGCACCGGGACGACCACGCGTTGGGTGCCGACGGTCACCACGACCGTGCCGACGCGCGCGCCCCGGCGGGCCTGGTCCCTCAGCTGGCGCATCGGGTGGAAGACGCGGGTGGCGCTGCACGCCCGGCCACGTGAGCATCGACACCGACCCCGCCGTGCGCGGCGCCATCGATCGTCGGCCCGCCGCGGTGACGTCGCGCGGCCGACGACGCCGCGCCGCAGCACCGTCGTCGTCCCGATGAGCGGCTGCACCGCGTTCACCAGCGCCAGCCCGTGCAGCCCGGCCTGGCCCAGCGCGTTCGCCTCCGCTCTGCCCGGTCACCGCCGCCAGCAGCAGGGTGGGATGGCCGTGCACGGACCGGATGACGGCCAGGACGTCGCACCCGCCCGCCACGGTCGTGAAGCCGGACTTGACGCCGATGATGCCGTCGAGCCCCAGCAGCGGCGTGTACGTGGAGATCGTCCCCGCCACCGGCAGCGTGACCGAGGTGTTCTGCACGATGGACGCCGACGACCGGATTGGCCATGTCGGGCCGCCGCCACCTTCAAGATGTCCCCCGCCGTGGACACCGACTGCGGCATGACCCCGCTGGCGTCGGCGAAGTGCGACTGGCGCATGCCGAGCGCGGCGGCGGCGGCGTTCATCTTCGTCACGAAGGCGGGGATGCTGCCGGCGTCCCAGCGCGGCCAGCAGGTCGGCGTAGTTGTCCGCCGAGTGGACCAGCAGGCCGTCGAGCACCTGCAGCTCGGTCAGCTGCTCGCCGACCGTCACCTGCGCGTTCGAGTCGTCCGAGACGGTGTCGGTGTTGTAGTCGTCGACGTCGGCCTGCGTGACGGTGATGTTCGGTCCCGACTCGTTCGCGCGCCAGCGGGTGGTCGCGCAGGATGACGTAGGCCGTCATGAGCTTGGTGAGGCTGGCCACCGGCACCGGCTGTCTGCGGGCCTGAGACCTCATCGACCCCGACGGAGGGGATGGCGACGGCGCCCTGGCCCGTGGTCGGCCACGGGAGCGGCACGGTCTTGGCGGGGACGTCGACCGACCCCGGACAGCACCGAGCGTCACCTGACGGGGCCGGGGCAGCGGCGCTGAGGCGGACCCCGACGAACGCGCCGGCCGCGACGACGAGGACCGCCGAGCACGAGCGGGACGAGCGACACGGCGGCGCCGGCGGCGCCGCTCGCTGGCGGGACGCGGCGCGTCCCGGCGGCGGGCGCGACGGCCCGGCTCGGACGGCTCGTCGGGCGGCGGCTCGCGCAACGAGTCCAGATCGGAACGGCGCCACCATGAGGGGCGCCGGCTTCTCCGGGGTCACCGCCGGCTCAGCGCATCGAGCTCTTCGGGCGTCATCAGCACGGCCCGGGCCTTGGACCCTTCGCTCGGTCCGACGACGCCGGCCTGTTCCAAGAGGTCCATCAGGCGGCCGGCCCGCGGCGAAGCCAACCCGGAGCTTGCGTTGCAGCATGGAGGTCGAACCCAGCTGTGAGCGCACGACGAGGTCGCGCGCCTGGACCAGCAGCTCGTCGTCCTCGTCGTCCATGGCGTCGGACGCCGCCCGGCCCGTCGTCGATGACGCCTCGATCCCGACGATCGCCTCGGCCTGCCCGCCCTGGGCCTTCCAGTGGCCCACGATCTCGCGGACCTCTTCCTCGGAGACCCATGGCGCCTGGAGCCGGCGCGGGATGTTCGTCGAGGCGGTGAGGAGCAGCATGTCCCCCTTGCCGACCAGCCGCTCGGCGCCCGGCTGGTCGAGGATGACGCGGCTGTCGGCCAGCGACGACACGGAGAAGGCCATGCGGCTGGGGATGTTCGCCTTGATCACGCCGGTGATCACGTCGACCGACGGGCGCTGCGTCGCGATCACGAGGTGGATGCCGACGGCGCGCGCCATCTGCGCGATGCGGACGATGGAGTCCTCGACGTCGCGCGCCGCCACCATCATGAGGTCGTTGAGCTCGTCGACCACCACGAGGATGAAGGGCTCGGGCTCGATCGGCCTCCTCTTCGGCCATGGCCTCGTCCGCGTCCTCGACCGCCGGGTGGTCCTCGCCGAGCGCCCGCGCCGCCACGTCGCGCACGAGGCGTCGGTCCGAGGCCGGCGACTCGATGCGGCCCTCCGCCACCAGCTGGTTGTAGCCCGTGATGTCGCGCACGCCGTGCTGGGCCAGCAGGCCGTAGCGGCGCTCCATCTCCTTGACCGCCCAGGCGAGCGCGTTGGCCGCCTGCTTGGGGTCGACCACCACCGGGTTCGAGAAGGTGCGGCAGCCCGTCGTACTGGCCGAGCTCCACCCGCTTGGGGTCGACGAGGATCAGCTTGACCCGATCGGGCGTGTCGCGCATCAGGATCGACGTGATGATGGAGTTCATGCACGAGGACTTGCCCGAGCCCGTCGAGCCCGAGATGAGGATGTGCGGCATCTCGGCCAGGTTCTCCATGACGGCCCGCCCGGCGATGTCGCGCCCCATGGCGACCTCGAGCGGGTGCGCCGCCGCCCTCCCCTCCTTGGAGTCGAGGATGTCGCGCAGGGCCACGAGCTGGCGGGTCCGGTTCGGCACCTCGACGCCGATGGCCGACTTGCCCGGGATGGGCGCCAGGATGCGGACGTCGGGCGACGCCATGGCGTACGCAATGTCCTTGGACAGGCTGGTGACCCGCGCCACCTTCACGCCCGGGCCGAGCTCGATCTCGTAGCGGGTCACCGTCGGGCCGACCCGGCTCCCGACGAGGCGGGTCTCGACGCCGTGCGCGGCGAGCGCCCGGACGAGCTCCTCCCCCGCCGCGTCGACCTGGCGCTGGTCGAGGCGCAGCTTCTTCGACGCCGTCAGCATGCTGAGCAGGGGCGGCAGCACCCACTCGCCCGGGGCGCGGGCGACGGCGGGGGCCGGCGCCTCGCTCTCGGCGACCGGCTCAGGCTTCGGGCTCGGGGTCGAGCGGGATGTCGATGTCCGAGTCGTCGGCTCGGCCGGCGGCGCCGAGCGTCCGAGGCGTCGTCCTCCGCGACGTCGGGCGGTGGGAGCCGTCGAGGCCGGCCTCCACCGGAGTCGTCGGATGCACCGTTCTCGGGCAGGACCACGAGCGGCTTGCCGCGCCACAGCGCGCCGGCGGCCCGGCCGGCGGCGACCGTGCCGGTGCGCAACGCGCGCCCGACCGAGGCGACCGAGACGCCGGTGGCGATGAGGAGCGCGACGAGCACGACGGCGACGAGGAGCACGGCCGCGCCCGCCGTGCCGAGGCCGGCGTGCAGCGGCCGGCCCACGACGGCGCCGAGATAGCCGCCGGCGTTCTTCAACCCGTGCGAGTTCGAGAACGAGCGGCGTGTGCTTCGCCAGCTCGAACAGCCCGCACACGCCGAGGAGCCCGAGCACGGTGCCGACGGCGAGGCGCCACGGGTCCGCCCCGGCGGACGGCTCGTCGCCCTCGTCGCGCTCGTCGTCGCGCCTGGCGCGGGCCGCGGTCGACGAGCAGCGCGACGCCGGCGCCGGCGGCCACGAGCGGGAGCAGGAAGCGGACCCAGCCGGCCAGCAGCGCGAACGCCGTGTCGGTGCCGCGGCCGACCGGGCCCGAGCTGGCGGCCCCACAGCGCGAGCGCGAGCAGGACGCCGAGCGTGATCAGCGCGACGGCCCACAGGTCGCGGGCCTGGACGCGCCAGAAGGGCGGCCGCGCCGGCGGCGGCGCGGGGCGTCGGGCCCGGGAGGCCGGTTTCTTGGCAGCGGCGCGCGAGGGCGCACGCGTGGTGCTCCCTCCGCGGGTCTTGGTCACCACAGTGCAGGTCGAGACTACTGCCTGACCTGGTTGTTTTTGTGGACATCCCGGCCGTTGAATTACGAACATATGTTCGCTATCCTAACTCAATGGCGTTGCGCTGGGCCCTGGCCGAAACCGAGGAGAAGGGGCACGCTCTTCCCCGACGAACGGGTCGCCGAACGCCACGTCGGGAAGGGCGCCTACGCCGGGATGGAGTTCCTCCACGTCAACGCGCGGACCATCATCAACACGGTGCCGCCGGAGAGCGTCGTGCCCTTCCGGCACACGATCAACCCGTATCGAGGGTGCAGCCACGCCTGCGTCTACTGCTTCGCACGGCCGACGCACGACTATCTCGGGCTGGGGATCGGCGAGGACTTCGAGCGCAAGATCGTCGTGAAGGTCAACGCCGTCGAGCGCCTGCGCGCCGAGCTGCGCTCGCCCAAGTGGTCGGCGACCACATTGCGATGGGGACCAACACCGACCCGTACCAGCACGCCGAGGGCAAGTACCACCTGACCCGGGGCATCGTCGAGACGCTCTCCGCGGCGCGCAACCCGTTCAGCATCCTGACCAAGTCGACGCTCGTCTTGCGCGACGCGCGCGTTGCTCGCCGCCGCCTCGGAGCGGACCGACGTCGCGGTGTCGTTCTCCATCGGGACCCTGGACCGTGACGTCTGGAAGCTGACCGAGCCGGGCACGCCCCCGCCGGACCGGCGGGTCGAGGCCCTGCGCCGCCTGACCGACCTGGGCGATCCGCTGCGGCGTGCTGGTGGCGCCGGTGCTGCCGGGGCTCTCCGACGGTGAGGCCCAGCTGACCGAGGTCGTCGAGGCGTGCGCCGCCGCCGGCGCCGTCGTCCATCAACGGCGTGGCGCTGCACCTGCGCGGCACCGTGCGCGGCCACTACCTCGACTGGCTGGCGTCGGGCCCGGCCGGACCTGGTGCGCCTGCACCGGCGGGCGCTTCCGGCGCGGGGCGTACCAGGAGGACGCTGGACGCGAGCGCGGTGGAGGGCATCGTGCGCGCGGCGGCCCGGCGGTGCGGCGTGACGGGCGTGACCGCTACCGCGGCCGCGGGCGCGGGACCCGACCGCAACGCCGGTGACGGCGACGGCGACGGTGACGGCACGCCGGGCGAGGCAACGCCGGTGAAAGTGTCACGCCAGGAACGGCGCCCGGAGAGTCAGGCGCGACAGCGCCGGCGGGCAACTGCGCCTGCTGTAGCCGCCGAGCGGGGGCGCGCGGTTGGCGCAGGTGGGCGTCCCTATGATCTGGGCTTCATGCGGGGCGCGGGAACGAATCTTCGTTGGGCGGGTCGCCGTGCCCTGATCGGACTGGCGACGCTGTCTCGCCGCCGGCGCACTGACGCTCGTGACGTCCCCCGGTGCGGTGCCGGGCGTGCCCGCCGCGCTGCACCTGGGCCACGCCGGCGCGGCCGGCGCCTCGCGCTCCGGCGGCCACCACGTCGTCCTACGCGCATCGTCGACGCGGCGGGCGGCGTCATGACGTTCGGCGGCGCCGGGCTACTACGGCGACACCATCGGCGTGCCGCTCGACAAGCCGATCGTCGGTGGCGCGGCGGACCCGAGCGGGCGGCTACTGGCTCGTGGCGTCCGACGGCGGCATCTTCACGTTCGGCACACGCGCAGTTCTGGGGCTCCGCCGGCGGCCTGCCGCTGAACAAGCCGATCGTCGCCATGGCGGCGACGCCTGACGGCGGGCGGCTACTGGCTCGTGGCGTCCGACGGCGGCATCTTCTCCTACGGCGACGCGCAGTTCTACGGCTCGACCGGCTCGCTCCACCTCAACCAGCCGATCGTCGGCATGGCGGCCACGGCCGACGACGGGGGCTACTGGCTCGTCGCGGCGGACGGCGGCATCTTCTCCTACGGCGACGCGCAGTTCTACGGCTCGACCGGCTCGATCCACCTCAACAAGCCGATCGTCGGGATGGCGGCGACGTCGGACGGGAACGGCTACTGGCTCGTGGCCTCCGACGGCGGCATCTTCACCTACGGCGACGCGCAGTTCTGGGGCTCCTCCGGCAGCCTGGCGCTGGACCAGCCCATCGTCGGCATGGCGCCCACGCCCGACGGCAACGGCTACTGGCTCGTCGCCGCCGACGCGGGGTCTTCACCTACGGCGACGCGCAGTTCTCCGGGCAGCGCCCAGTCCCCGCTGCACCCACCGCTCTTCCCGGCGCCGTTCACCGCGGCGATCCCGGCGGTCGTGTCGATCATGAACGAGGCGCCGGGGCCGCAGGCCACGCACGCCGGCGGCGTGCGGGTCGCCTTCTCCGGCGACTCGCTCTCGCTCTACGAGGGCCAGTACATCGCGCAGACGAACCCGCCGTACGCCGTCGACGACGGCGCGGCGGCCGGCTGCGGGTACACCAACGGCGCCCCGATGACGTCTGGAGCAAGCCGGCGTCCGTCGTATCGAGAACCCCGGCGCCTGCCCCGTACTGGGACGACCAGCTGCAGTGGGTGGTCTCGCGCTTCCATCCCGACGTGACGGTGATCCAGACCGGCTATTGGGAGACCCAGATCCGCCTGTTCAACGGGACCTAGGAGACGCTGGCCGACGCGGACTACTCGGCCTACATCAAGTCCAACCTCGAGGCGGCGGTCCAGATCGCCCACTCCGACGGCGGTGCGGTCATCCTTTCCACCGCGCCGTACTTCGCCGACGGGACGCCCAACGACCTGGTCGACGCGTACAACCAGATCGTCGAGGGCGTGGCCCAGGAGTTCCCCTACGTGTCGATCGACGACCTGCACTCGGTGCTCGACCCGGGCGGGGCCTACCCGTCGGTCGTCGACGGGATCGTGGCCCGGGGCCCGACGGCGTGCACATCACCCAGGCGGCGGTGGACAACCTGATTGAGCCGGCGCTCAACCAGATCATCTCCAACGTGGCGGGCGCGGTCTACTCGGGCAATTCGTAGGCGCGCGGTCCGAGGGCTGCGCCGAGCATCGTCGTGTGACGTCGTCCTCGAGCCCGACGCGGTGCCGTCGCCATCGCCCACCGTGGCGACCCGGTCGGGCCACCGCGAGAACACGCTGCCCGCCTTCGCCGCCGCGGTGGCCCAGGGCGCCGACATGCTCGAGCTCGACCTGCGCCGGACCCGCGACGGGGCGATCGTCGTGCTGCACGACCAGTCGCTGCTGCGCCTGTGGGGGCGCGACGCCTCGGTCGGCGAGCTGGACCTCTCCGAGGTGACCGCGCCTCGGGGACGGGCGACGTGCGCATCCCGACCCTGCGCCAGGTGCTCGACGCCGTACCGCCAGGTCGATCTGATGGTCGACTTCACCCGACGCGAGGTCGTGGTGGGCGCCCTCGACCAGGTGCTGGCGGCCGACGCGCTGGACCGCTGCCTGTTCGTGACGGGCAACGTCGAGGCGCTGCGGCTGCTGCGCGGGTTGTCGGGGCGGGCCCGCGTCGGGCTGACCTGGACGGACGGCGACGACCCCCCGCTGGCCTGCTCGACGAGCTCGGGGCCGAGTACTGGAACCCGATGTTCACGCTTCGTGACGCGAGGGCGGCGTCGACGCGGTGCACGAGGCCGGGCGCTTCGGTGTCGACGTGGACGGTCGACGAGCCGTGGACGACATGGCCCGCGTGGTGGCGGCCGGGGTGGACGCCGTCGTGAGCAACCGGGTGGCCGAGCTGGTGGCGTTCCTCGGGCGCTAGGTGCGACTCGGCGTGCCGTCAGTCGACAGGCCAGGCGACGAAGACGCCACCTCAGACCATCAACACGACGGGCACGATCATCGGCCGGCGCCGCGTGCGCTCGCCGACGAAGCGCCCGAGCGCCTTGCGGGTGTGGCGGCTCAGCACCTCGATGTCGTGCGCCCCGTCCTTGCAGCGCCTGGGTCACCGCCGCGCTCACCACCTCGCTCGCCTCGGTCGAGGAGCTCCTCGGCCTCGGGCGCGTACACCCAGCCCCGCGTCTCGATCACCGGCGGGCAGCTGAGCTCGCTTCTGCTGCGTGTCGACCGTCACGACCACCATCACGACGCCCTCTTCGGACAGCTTCTTGCGGTCACGCAGCACGCCGTGCTCAATGTCGTCCACCGTCCCGTCCACGTAGACGTATCCGGCCGGCACCCTCCCGTCGCGGGCGATGCCCTTGGCGTCGAGCTGGATCACGTCGCCGTCCTCGCAGAGCAGCACCTTGGCCGGGTCGATGCCCATGGACAGGGCCAGCCGGGCGTGGTGCACCATGTGGCGGTACTCGCCGTGGACCGGGACGAAGCATTCGGGCTTGGTCACCGACATCAGCGTGCGCAGCTCGCCCTGGCGGGCGTGCCCGCTGACGTGCACGCGCCTCGGCGCTCGAGTGGATCACCTCGGCCCCGCGGCGGTAGCAGGTCGTCGATCACCTGGCCCACGGACCACTCGTTGCCCGGGATGGGGTGGGCGCTGATGACGACGACGTCGTCCTCGCCGATGCGCAGCCACTTGTTCTCCCCCGTGGCCATGAGCGACAGGGCCGACATCGGCTCGCCCTGGGAACCCGTGGAGATCACGCACACCTGCCCGGCCGGGCAGATCGTCCACGTCCTCGATGTCCATCTGCACGCCGTCGGGGATGCTGATGATCCCGAGGCGCGTGCCCAGCTCGACGTTCTTGCCCATGGAGCGCCCGAGCGTCGCCACCTTGCGCCCGTTCGCCACGGCGGCGTCGATGATCTGCTGCACGCGGTGCATGTGGCTGGCGAAGCACGCCACGATCGAGCCGCTTGCCCGTCTGCGCGGCGAAGACGCGGCGCAACACGACCCCGACGTTCGACTCGGACTCGGTGAAGCCCGGCTCCTCGGCGTTGGTCGAGTCGGACAGGAGGAGCCGGATCCCCTCGCGTCTGCGGCCAGCTCACCCATGCGCGCCATGTCGGTGCGGCGCCCGTCGACGGGCGTGCAGGTCGATCTTGAAGTCGCCCGAGTGCAGGATCACGCCCTGGGGCGTGTGGAAGGCGATGGCCATCGACTCGGGCACCGAGTGCGTCACCGGGATGAACTCGACGTCGCAGGCGCCGACCTGCACGCGCTCGCCGTCGCGCACGACGACGAAGCGCGTCTGGTCGCCCAGGCCCGCCTCGTCGATCCGGTTCCGGGCCAGCCCGACGGTCAGCTCGGACCCGTAGATCGGGGCGCTGCAGCTCGCGCAACAGGTAGGACAGGCCGCCGGTGTGGTCCTCGTGCCCGTGCGTGAGCACGATGCCGTCGACCCGGTCGGCTCGCGCTCGTGCAGGTACGTGAACTCGGGCAGCACGAGGTCGATCCCCGGGCATGTCGGGGTCGGGGAACATGACGCCGCAGTCGAGGACGATGATGCGGCCCTCGACCTCGATGCAGGCGCAGTTGCGGCCGATCTCGCCGAGTCCGCCGAGGAAGACGACCCGCACCGGCTTCGGCCGGTTCTGCCTGCGGTCAGCCAAGCGGGGCGACCGTGACCGCCGGCTGGCCCACCGCGGCCAGGATCTTGGCCGCCTGGGCGTCGAGCTCGGGCGTCGCCGGTCCCATGGGCAGGCGGCACTGCCCGACGGCCAGACCGAGGGCGCGCATGACGGCCTTGGCCGGCAGCGGGTTCGGGAACTCGGGCGTCGACTCGAAGTCGAAGGAGTCGAGCAGCTCGGCGTGCCCGGCGATGGCCGTGGCCAGGTCGCCGGCCACGAAGGCGTCGATGACCCGGCGGAACTGCGGGGCGACCCAGTGCGCCGCCACGCTCACCACGCCGATCGCTCCCACGGCGAGGAAGGGCAGCGTCATGACGTCGTCGCCGCTGTAGACCTCGAAGCCGGCCGGCGCCTGCGCGATCAGGTGCGCCGTGGTCGGCGGGTCGGCCGCCGCGTCCTTCAGCGCCACGATGTTGCGGCACCTCGCGGGCCAGGCGCAGCATGGTCTCGGTGGCGATCCGGCGCCCCGAGCGCACCGGGATGTCGTAGAGCATCACCGGCAGGTCGCCCGCCGCCTCGGCGCAGACCCGGAAGTGCTCGTAGATCCCGCTCTGCGACGGCCGGTTGTAGTACGGCGTGACCAGGAGGACGGCGTCCACGCCGCACGCCACGGCGCGCCGCGTCATGTCGAGCGAGTGGGCCGTGTCGTTGGAGCCGGTGCCGGCGATCACCGGGACGGTGACGGCGCCGGCCACGGTCTCCCACAGCGCGACCTTCTCGTCGTCGGTCAGGACGGCGCTCTCGCCGGTCGAGCCGGACAGGACCAGCCCGTCGCTCCCGTGTGCCACCAGCCAGCGCGCCAGCTCGGCGGCGACGCCAAGGTCCAGGGCGCCGTCGTCGTCGAACGGCGTCACCATGGCGGTGATCACCCGCCCGAAGCGAGGCGCGTCCTGCGTGGGGCTCATTGGCCCCTCAGGCTACCAGCGAGTTGTCGGCTGATCGGGCGAAGGCGATCAGGCGACGTTGCGCTCGGCCGGCGACCCGTCGGCGAAGGCGTCCTCGTCCTCGGTCGAGTCGGTCAGGTGCTCGAAGGCGATGGCGCCCATCTCGGTGAACTTCTGGCGCAGCCAGCCGTCCGCCGCGTCGAGCAGCCCGAGCTTCCTCAGGTTCGGGACGATCTTGGAGAACAAGAGGATCTGGAAGTCGTCGCGCTCGGGCGCCGCCTGCATGATCTTGAGCACGTCCGCCGTCGGCACCTCCATGCGCTCCCACACCTCTTGCATGGCCATGCGGTCCTTCATGCGGATCGCCGCCTCGAAGGCGAACTCCTGGCGCTCGCGCAGCTCCGACGCGTTCAGCTCCTTGTAGTACTCCTGCAGGCTCAGGACGCCGAAGGCCACGTGGCGCGCCTCGTCGGCCATGACGTAGCGCAGCAGCTTCTTCAGCAGCGGCTCGGTCGTCATCATGTGGATGAACCCGAAGGCGGCCAGCGCCAGGCCCTCGACCATGATCTGCATGCCGAGGTACGTCATGTCCCAGCGCGAGTCGGACACGATGTCGTCGAGCAGCATGCCGAGGTGCGCGTTCATCGGGTAGTGGCCCGAGAGCTTCTCGTCGAGATACTTCGAGAACACCTCGACGTGGCGCGCCTCGTCCACGACCTGCGTGGCGGCGTAGTACTTGGCGTCGATCCACGGCACCGTCTCGACGATCTTGGCCGTGCAGAGCAGCGCGCCCTGCTCGCCGTGCATGAACTGCGAGAGCAGCCAGTTCTGGTTCTGGATGCCGAACTCCAAGAACCGCTTCTCGTCCCACTTCTCGAGCACGGTGCCGACCAGTGCGGACTCGTCCCACTGCATCTGGGCGGCGTTCGCCTCGGCGTTGGCCATCACGACCTGCTCCTGGTCCACCTCGATCGACCAGTCCAGGTCCGTCTGCGCGTTCCACTGCGCCTTCTTGGCCTTCTCGTAGAGCTTGTCGAGCTGCGGCTTGGCGCCCTTCTGGTAGTCCCAGGTGAACTCCGCGGGGCAGTTGTCCGGGACGCGGTGGAAGCCTTCCTTGTCGTAGTGCCCGACGACGCTGAGGACCGCCTCGAGGTCGTCGATGTTCTCCCGCCCGATCAGATCGATGTTGGATCCGAATTGCTCCTGCTCGTTCTCGAGCGTGGTCATTGCACCGCCCCCTTGATGGTGGTCGTGGTTGTCTGGTTTGCACTGCTGAAGAGATCTTTCGTCTGGTCGCGACCCGGCTCGCCGGGCGTCACGCTGACGTCGAAGTTGGTGGTGACGTTGACGCTGGCGGTTGCGGTCGTGCTGGCCGCCGTGACCCCGAGCGCCAAGATCCCGGGCAAGACGAACGCGCGCACCAGCGCCCGCGTCTGCCCCGGTTCGGTGAGGTCGGTGTCCGCCTGGAGGTCCGAGCAGTACGCCAGCACGATGCGCACGGCCCACTCGGCCGCCCGTGAGGCCTGCTCGGGCTCGAGCCAGCGGGCGAAGAACGGGGCGGCGAGGTCCCCCGCCACGAGCAGCACCCGGTCCTGCCCGGCGAAGGTCAGCGTCGGCAGGACGGCGCCCGGCTCGTAGGCCAGGAGGTAGCCCAGCGCTTGATGCGAGCGGAGCTGGCGGGCCGACTCGACCATCCCCGCCACGAGCATGTCCTCGAGGTCGTGCGCCTCGCCCATGACGACGGCGAGCGACGAGAAGAGCCGGGCCACCTCGGTCTCGACGACGGCGGCGAAGATGTCGTCCTTGCCCCGGGGGAAGATCCGGTACGCCGTCGCCCTCGACAGCCCGGCCTCCCGGGCGATGTCGTCGACCGTGGTCTTGGCGATCCCCTGCCGGGCCAGGCAGCGCAGCGCCCCGTCGACCAGGCGGACCCGGGTCGACGAGCGGTCGTCGGCTCCGAGGTGGCGTACGACGCCACCCCGTCCCTCCCCTGAGGGAGCCCGGGACCCCCCGGTCCGACGTGCTGCTGCCACACCCACTGCTGAAACAGTATGGCGATTTTTGTCTCAGTGTCAACGACCCCGTCGACCTGGGCCCCGACCCTCCCGAGGCCGGCCCCCTAGCTCCAGTTCACGTGCCCGGGTGCAACCCCGGTCAGGAGCAGCCCCAGCACCGCCAGGACGCCCACGCTGGCCCCCACCGTGAGGACCAGGCCCGTGGTCGCGGTCCCGCAGGTCGCCGGCGTAGTCGTAGACGAACGCCAGCAAGGCGCCCGACGACCAAGCCCCCCAGGTGCGCCCGCCAGTCGATGCTCCCGGTGAAGCCGATCAACAGGTTCAGGGCGAGAGCGCGACCACCGGGGCGATCGGGAGGTGGCGGCGAAGCCCGATGACGACGTAGGCCGCCATGACGCCCATGATCGCCCCCGAGGCGCCGAGCCCGAGGATGCTGGCCGGGCTGAGGAGGTAGGACGCCACGCTCCCGCCCAACCCGGCGATCAGGTAGAGCGCCAGGAAGCGCGCCTTGCCCAGCAGCACCTCGAGGGGCGGCCCGACGATGACGAGGGCGATCATGTTGAAGAGGATGTGCTGGAAGTTGGCGTGCATGAACATCGCCGTGAACACCCGGTAGTACTGGTGCTGGTAGTGGATCAGCAGCGGCTGCAGCGAGTACTTGTCGACGACGTAGGCGTCGTTGCCGAAACGCTCCAGGAAGAAGACCACGACGTTCGCCACGATGATGGCGATCACCAGCGGGGTGGGGTTCGTCGAGCCCACGACGCCCGTCCGGCCACGGCTGGTGTGCGTGAAGGCGGGGACCTGGCGCGAGCGCTTCGCCCCCGTCTTCGGTGCACTCCGGGCACTGCCAACCGACCGCGGCCGACACCATGCAGTCCGTGCAGATGGGGCGGTCGCAGCGCGCGCACGCCACCGGGCCCGCCTTGTCGGGGTGGCGGTAGCAGGGAGGCGGCGGCGCCGGCTCGGGCGCCGTCCCGCTCACCGGATGCCCGCGAGCAGCTCGGACCGGACGAGCAGCGCCACCTGCTCGGGGTCGTTGAGGTCCCACCGACCCGGCGGACGCGATGTACGAGAGCACCATGCGGGCGAGGAAGTCGGCGGCCACGTCGAGGTCCGCCCCCTCCGTCATGCCATGACGCACGAGATACGGCGCCAGGAACGAGGCGACGAGACCTTGTGTCTGGTCGGCGTTCGTCGTCATCTGCGGCAGGAGGATCTCGGGCTCGGTGACGAGGATGCGCTGGAGCACCTCGTGCTCGACGACGGCGCGGTGGGCGAACATCAGGCCCCGCTCCATCACCTCCTCCAGCGTCTCGGCGTCGGAGACCTCTTCGTACAGACGCAGGAAGAAGCGCGCGAACTCCCAGCCGACCACCGCGGAGATCAGCTCGTCGCGCCCGCCCGGGAAGTAGCGGTAGACCGTCGCCCGCGACACGCCCGCCTCGCGTGCTGCGTCCTCGACCGTGGTCTTGTCCAACCCCCAGCGGGCCACGCAGTCGTACGTGGCGCGCAGCAGACCGCTCGCGGACCTCGGGGTTCATAGCCCGAGCAGAGGCTCCAGGCCCAGCGTCAAGCCGGGCCGGGAGCCAACGGCGCGCACCGCGAGCAGCACGCCGGGCATGAAGGAGGTGCGGTCGTAGGAGTCGTGACGGAGGCTCAGGCTCTGGCCCGCCGCGCCGAAGACGACCTCCTCGTGCGCCACGAGCCCGGGCAGTCGGACCGAGTGCACGTGGACCCCGCCCGGCCCCTCGGCCCCGCGCGCCCCGGCCAGCACGAAGTCCGTCGTCGGGTCCGGGCCGAGCGGCTCGCTCCCCGCCGCACGCCGGGCCTCGGCGATCAGCGCGGCCGTCCGCAAAGAGGTCCCCGAAGGCGCATCACGCTTGGCGTCGTGGTGCAGCTCGATCACCTCGACGCCGGCCATGTGGGGCGCCACGATCTGCGCGCAGTGCATGAGCAGCACGGCGCCGATGGCGAAGTTCGCCGCCACGACGACGTTGGCGCCGCTGCCGTCGAAGGCCTCCCTGATGCGGGTCACGTCATCGTCTCCGAGCCCGCTCGTCCCGATCACGGCATGGATGCGCTGCTTGGCGTAGTGCGTCACGTTGTGACGGACCGCTTCGGCGATGGTGAAGTCGACGACCACCTCGGCGCCGAGGTCGGCCAACGCGTTGACCTCCCCCACGATGGTGAGCCCGGCGGCGTCACTCCCGACGTGCGCCGGGTCGATCGCCGCGACGAGCGCCATGTCGGTCGCCCCTTGCACGGCGCGGCAGACCTCCTGGCCCATGCGGCCGCCGGCGCCGACCACACCGACCCTGATCATGGCGCGAGGCTACCGGGCGGCCATGGCGGGCAGGTGGGACTCGAAGCTCTCGGGGTCGAACGGACCCACCGCGCTCATCGTGCGCGGCGCCTGCGCCAGACGCGCCGCCGACGTCGCGCACCTGGTCCAGGTCGACCGCGTCGATGCGCGCCAGAACCTCGTCCACCGTGAGCACCTCGCCGTGCAGCAGGAGCGACGCGCCGAGGCGGCTCATCCGGGCGCCCGAGTCCTCGCCCGACAGCAGCATCTCGGCGCGGAGGTTGCCCTTGGCCACCGCCAGCTCACGCTCGGTCACGCCGTCGCTCGCGAGCAGATCGAGCTCGCCTTCCACGATGCGCAGCACCTCGTCGACGTGCTCGGGCGCCGTGCCGACCACGACGGCCAACGACCCGGTGTCCTCGTACGCCGGCCCGCTCGGACCACACCGAGTAGGCGAGGCCGCGCTCTTCGCGCACCTTCTGGAAGAGGCGGCTGGAGAGGCCGCCGCCCAGCACGTGGTTGAGGACGGACAGCGCCCACCGGCCCTCGTCGAAGCGCGACACTGACCGCGCGCCGTACACGAGGTGCGCCTGCTCGGTCGGCCGGCGCACCACGTCGAGCGCGACGGCGTCGGGGCCCGGGGCGACCCGGCGGGGCGCGCTCGCCCCCTCGCACCCCGGCGAAACGCTGCTCGAGGTCGGCGGCGACCGCCTCGTGGGTGCAGTCGCCGGCGACCGAGACGACCATGTTGTCCGGCCGGTAGTACTGCCCAGGAAGGCTCGCGATGTCGTCGCGGGTGATGCGCTGCACCGTCTCCGCCGTCCCCAAGGTGTCGCGCCCGAGCGGGTGCCCGGGGAACAACGACGCTTGCCAGCGCTCGGCGGCCAGGTCCATCGGCTCGTCCGCGTGCATGAGGATCTCGTCGAGGATGACCGTCCGTTCCGCCTCGATGTCGCCTTCCCGCAGCGCCGGCGCCCACATGATGTCGCTCAGGATGTCCAGCCCGAGGGACAGGTGTTCCGCCAGAAGGCGGATGTAGAACGTCGTGTACTCCTTGGTGGTGAAGGCGTTGCAGTCGCCGCCGACCTCGTCGAGCGCCTCTGCGATCGCCGCGGCCGAGCGACGCTCCGTCCCCTTGAACAAGAGATGCTCGAGGAAGTGCGAGGCCCCGGCGAGCTCGCCGGGCTCGTCACGCGAGCCGGTGCCGACCCAGTAGGCGACCGCGACCGAGTGGACATCCGCCATGGTCTCGGTGACCAGGCGGATGCCGCACGGCAGAACGGAGGTCTCGATCAACGACGACGGGAGCGGCCACGCGGCCGACCGATCGCGGTCGTCGATCCGCGGTCGTTGCTGCGGCCGGTGTCGGACTCCGCCGCACCAGGGCCCAGGTCGCCGAGGTCGGCCACCAGCTCGGCCTCGAACGCGTCCTCGAAGGAGGGCGCGGTCGTCGTGCTCGCGCCGCCGAGCCGAAACCGGCGCCGAGTCGCCGTTGGCCCCACGCCCACGGTCACGGTCACGGTCACGGTCGCCGCCACGGTCACGGTCGCCGCCACGGCTACCGCCACCGTCGCCGCCGCCGGCCGGAGCCTCGGGCGCCGAGGCGAGCGAGAGCGACACCTTGCCCTGCGGGTCGATGTCGTCGACGCGCACCTCGACCGGCTGGCCGAGGGTCAGCACGTCCTCGACGTTGTTGATGCGCTTCCCGCCGGCCAGCGACGAGAGCTTCGAGATGTGCAGCAGGCCGTCGCGGCCCGGCAGCACGTTCACGAAGGCGCCGAACTTGGTGATGTTGACGACCTTGCCGTCGTAGACGGCGCCGACATCGGCCGTCGGCGGGTCGAGGATCAGCGAGATCCGCCGCTTCGCCTCGGCGACGGCGTTGCCGTCCTTGGCGCCGATGGTCACCGTGCCGACGACGCCGTCGTCGTCGACCGCGATGTCGGCCCCGGTCTCCTGCTGGAGCGTGTTGATGACCTTGCCCTTGGGCCCGATGACCTCGCCGATCTTGTCGATCGGGATCTCCATCGACACGATCTTCGGCGCGCTCGAGGCCACCTCGGTCCGCGGCTCGGCGATGGCACCGGCCATGACGCCCAGGATCGTGAGCCGGGCCTCCTTGGCCTGGAGCAGTGCCTTGGCCAGGACGTCGGCCGGCAAGCCGTCGATCTTCGTGTCGAGCTGCAACGCGGTGACGGCCTCGGCCGTGCCGGCCACCTTGAAGTCCATGTCACCGAACGCGTCCTCCGAGCCGAGGATGTCGGTCAGGGTGACGTACGTCGCCGCCGTCGTAGACGAGGCCCATGGCGATGCCCGCCACCGGCGCCTTGACCGGCACGCCCGCCGCCATGAGCGACAGGCTCGACCCGCAGACCGAGGCCATGGAGGTCGAGCCGTTCGAGGAGAGCACGTCGGACACCACGCGAATGGCGTAGGGGAACTCCTCCTCGCTCGGCACGACGGGCAACAGGGCCCGCTCGGCCAGCAGGCCGTGGCCGATCTCGCGGCGCTTGGGGCCGCGCATGAAGCCGGTCTCACCCGTCGAGAAGGGCGGGAAGTTGTAGTGGTGCATGTAGCGCTTGAATTCGACCGGGGTGATCGTGTCGAGCAGCTGGTTCATGCGCGGCATGCCGAGCGTCGTCACGTTGAGCACCTGCGTCTCGCCGCGTTGGAAGAGCGCCGAGCCGTGGGCGGTCGGGAGGAGGTCGACCTCGGCCGACAACGGCCGGATGTCGGCGATGCCCCGGCCGTCGACGCGCACGCCGTCGTCGACGATCCGCTTGCGCACCAGCTTCTTCGTCAGGCCACGGATGGCCGCCTTGACCTCGCCCGGCCGGTCGGCGAACTCGTCGCCCAGGGCGGCGCGGATCTCCTCGCCGGCGGCGTCGAGCGCGGCGTTGCGCTCCGCCTTGGAGGTGACGAGGTTGGCCTTGGAGATGGCGTCGGTCCCGACCGCCTGCACGCGCTCGAACACGTCGGGCTCGTAGTCGCTGAACGTCGAGTACGGGATCGTCACGATCGGGCCGCGCACGGCCACGTACGCCGCCACCAGCTCGCGCTGGAGGTTGATCGACTCGCGGATCCAGGTCTTGGACGCCTCGAGGCCCTCGGCCAGCACCTCTTCGGTGACCTTCGGCGCGCCCTCTTCGTAGTACGACCAGGACTTCTCGGTCCCGCCGGCCTCGACCATCATGATGGCGATCTCGCTGTCGGCGTCCTCGGTCAGGGCACGCCCGGCCACGACGAGCTCGAAGGTGCTCTCCTCGCCCTCCTCGAAGGTCGGGTGCGGGATCCAGGCGCCCTCGGTCGTGTAGGCGACGCGCACGGCGCCGATCGGTCCGTCGAAGGGGATGCCCGACAGCATCAGCGCGGCCGAGGCCGCGTTGATGGCCAGGACGTCGTGCGGGTTGACCTGGTCGGCCCCGACGACGGTGCCCACGATGTGGACCTCGTTGCGGAAGCCGTCGGGGAAGGACGGGCGCAGCGGCCGGTCGATGAGCCGGTCGGTCAGGATGGCCTGGTCCGAGGCCTTGCCCTCCCGGCGGAAGAACGAGCCCGGGATCTTGCCGGCGGCGTAGGTTCGCTCCTCGATGTCGACGGTCAGGGGGAAGAAGTCGGTCCCCTCCCGTACCGACCGGGCCGCCGTGGCGGTGGCCAGGATGACGGTGTCACCGAGGCGGGCCAGGACGGCGCCGTCAGCGAGTTGGGCGAGCTTGCCCGCGTCGAAGGACATGGTGCGATCGGTCCCGCTGATCGGGGCCGAAACGGAAATGGCATCAGACATGATGCTCCTCGTATGTCGGGGGCATCTTCTCGTCTGGTTCCCAGTGGTCGACCACCTCGTGCTTCGAAGTGACCGGCAACTGGCAGCCAGCTGCTGGAGACGCCCGTGTCTGTGGGTGCCGCCGCTACCGTCGAATGCCGAGACGGCCGATGATGGTGCGGTAGCGCTCGACGTCGTTCTTGCGGACGTAGTCGAGCAGCCGACGGCGATGACCGATGAGCTTCATCAGGCCGCGCCGCGTGTGGTGGTCCCCTTTGTGCTCCTTCAGGTGCTCCGTGAGGTGGTTGATCCGTCCGGACAGCAGGGCAATCTGCACCTCGGGCGAGCCGGTGTCCGTGTCGTGGAGCCGGTACTCGGCGATGGTGGCCTGCGTGTCGGGCATAGAGGAACCTCGGAGAAACGTTGTCGGAGTGAGCCAGGAACCCTTCCCCGGCCGCATTCCATGCTAGCAGCCAGCCGCTGATCAGGGAAGATCGGCCGCCGCCAGCATCCGCTCGGCCTCGGCCACGTCCTGGTGCATCTGTTCGATCAGCGCCTCGGCGGAGTCGAAGCGGGCGTCGCCCCTGACCCGGCCCACGAAGGAGACCCGGGCCGGCTGCCCGTAGAGGTCGCCGTCGAAGTCGAGCAGGTAGGCCTCCACCAGCACCGGGGCCGAGCCCGGCTCGTAGAAGGTGGGGCGCCGGCCCACGTACACGGCGGCCGGGCGGGCTTGGCCGTCGGCGCCGGCGAAGTAGCCGGCGTACATCCCGTCGGCGGGCAGGGCGATGTCGTCGGGCACCGCCACGTTCGCCGTCGGGAAACCGAGCTCGGGGCCGCCCCGCCCGTCCCCCCGCACGACGGGGCCCCGCACCTCGTGGGGGCGCCCGAGCAGGCGGGCGGCCTCTTCGACGTCGCCCTCGGCCAGCAGGGCGCGGATACGGGTGGAGGAGACCGGCTCGCTCCCCTGGTCGGTCAGGTGCACGCCCACGACCTCGAAGCCGTGGCGGGCGCCCAGCTCGCGCAGGAGCGCGACGTTGCCCTTGCGGCCGTGCCCGAAGTGGAAGTCCTCGCCCACCACGACCAGGCGCGCCCCGAGCTCGTCGACCAGGACCTCCTTGACGAAGTCCTCGGCCGTCTCGTTCGCCCGCTCCTCGTCGAAGGGGATGACCAGCGTGCGGTCGATGCCGCAGTCGGCCAGCAGCTCGAGCTTCTGGTCGAGGCTCGTGAGCTGTTTGGGCGCGGAGTCGGGCCGCACCACCGCGGCGGGATGGCGGTCGAACGTGACCACCACGGTCGAGAGGCCGGCGTCGGCGGCACGCTCGCGCAGGTCACCGAGCAGGGCGCGGTGGCCAAGGTGGACCCCGTCGTAGGCCCCGATGGTGACGGCGGTACCTGGTCCAGGCGTCGGGGGCATCGCGCGATGAGGGTAGTCGGGCGTCCGTCAGTCCCCGGCCACGACGACGGCGGGCCGGATGCGGTCCGTCTCCGTCGCCTCGTAGACCGCGAGCAACGTGCCGGCCGCGTCGAGCATCGCCCAGGGGCCGTCGCCGGGGGCACCGAGCGGCACCCGGTCGAGCGGCAGCCCGTTGCGGATGGCGGCCGCCACCGCGGCGTCGACCCGTACGGCGTCGAGATCGCGCATGGCCTCGGCGGGCGAGAGCACCGACTCGGGGCCGATCGCGTCGAGCGGGCGCATGTCGGCCTGCCCGAAGGAGCCGATCCGGGTGCGGCGCAGATGGTCGAGGTGCGCCCCTCCGCCCAGCGCCCGCCCGAGATCGTCCGCCAACGCGCGGACGTACGTGCCCGACGAGCACTCGACCTCCGCCCGGTACACGCCCGGGCGCGACGGGTCGGGCAGCGTCGCGAACCGGTAGACGGTCACCGCGCGCGGGCGCCGCTCCACCTCGATGCCCTGGCGGGCCAGCTCGTGGAGCCGGCGGCCCCCGACCTTCACCGCCGACACCATCGGCGGCACCTGCTCGATCTCCCCCGTCAGCGTGGCCGCGGCGCGGGCCACGTCGCCCGGACCGACCCCGGACATGTCGTACGTGCCCACGACGTCACCCGATGCGTCCATCGTCGACGTCGCCGTCCCGAGCACGATGTCGGTCGTGTACGTCTTCGGCAGCGCGGTCAAGAAGCGCAGCAGGCGCGTCACCCGGCCGAGGCCGACCAGGAGCACGCCGGTGGCGTCAGGGTCCAGCGTCCCGGCATGACCGACCCGGCGCTGATCGAAGACGTCGCCGGCAGCGCGCCACCACGTCATGGGACGTCCAGCCCGCCTCCTTGTCGACGACCACGAGGCCGTTGACGCTCATCGACTCCCGCTCGCCGACCCGACGCAGCGCAACGACCGGACGTGCCTCACCGGGCGGACGGCGGCTCGCCCTCGTGCAACCCGCGCAACAGCTCCTCGACCCGCGACCCCGCCGCGATGGCCGGGTCCGCCTGGAAGCGCAGCCGGGGCGTCCGTTTCATCGTCATCTGTTTCCCGATCAGGCGCTGCAGGTGCCCGCGCTGCTCCTCGAGCACCGCGGCCGTCGTCTCGTCGAGCGACGCCAGATAGACCACGGCGGTCCGCATGTCGGGCGCCACCTCGACCGACGTCACGGTCAGCATCGGGCACCTCGTCGGCGTCGGACAGGCGCTCGAGCTCCTCCGCCACCACTTGTCGCAACACCTGGTTGACCCGCAACGCCCGCGGGTACGTCGCCGTGCGCCGTTTCACGCTCACCGCGTCAGCTCCTCCGCTCGCACACGTGCCCAAACCCTCACGTGCGTCTCGTCACTCCCTGTGGCACTCGTCTGTGGCCCCTTGCCCCGAGGCCCGTCCACACGGACCCCCGGCTCAGGGCCGAGGCCGATCAGGTCCGGGCGATCTCGCGCTCCTCGTAGGTCTCGATCAGGTCCCCTTCCTTGAGGTCCTGGAAGTCGGACAGGCCGATGCCGCACTCGAAGCCCGACGCCACCTCACGCACATCATCCTTGAAGCGCCGCAGGGTATTGATGGATCCCTTCCAGATGACCGTGCCCTCGCGCAGGAACCGCACCTTCGAGCCGCGGGTGATCTTGCCCTCCCGCACGTAGCAGCCGGCGATGGCGCCGATGCGGGGCACCCGGAAGATCTGGCGTACCTCGGCCTCGCCGGTGACGATCTCCTCGTAGAGCGGCGAGAGCAGGCCGAGCATGGCCGCCTCGAGGTCCTCGAGCAGCTTGTAGATGATCTCGTAGGTGCGGATCTCGACGTCGGACGACTCGGCCAGGTCGCGGGCGCGCTTGTCCGGCCGCACGTTGAAGCCGATGATGGTGGCGCTCGACGCCGCGGCCAGCTGCACGTCGTTCTCCGTGATGCCGCCGATGCCGCGGAGCACGAAGCTCAGCTTGACGTCGTCGCGCTCCAAACGCTTCAACGACTCGGTCACCGCTTCGAGCGAGCCCTGCATGTCGGTCTTCAACACGATGTTCAGCGTCGCCGTCTCGCCCCGCGAGATCTGCTCGAACAGGTCCTCCAACCGGGCGCCCGTCGCCGCCGCCACCGGCTTGTGCCCCGACAGGCGGAAGCGCTGCGCCCGTGCCTCGCCCAGCGTGCGCGCCCGGGCCAGGTCCTTGGCGCCGCGCATCTCGTCGCCGGCGTTGGGCGGCTCGGAGAACCCGAGCACCTGCACCGGCGTCGACGGCAGCGCCTCCTTGATGTGGTCGCCCTGGTCGTCGACCAGCGCCTTGGCCTTGCCCCAGGCGGCGCCGGCCACCACCGGGTCGCCGACGCGGAGCGTGCCCTGCTGCACGATCACGGTCGCCACCGGGCCGCGGCCCGCTTCCAAGTTGGCCTCGAGCACGACGCCGCGCGCCTCGCCCTCGACCCGGGCCGTCAGCTCCTCGACCTCGGCCACGGTCACGATCTGCTCGAGCAGGTTCTCGATCCCGGTGCCCTGCAGCGCCGACACGTCGACGAAGATCGTGTCGCCGCCCCACGCCTCGGGCACCAGCCCGCGCTCGGAGAGCTGCTGCATGCACGCGCTGAGGGTCGGCCTCGGCCCGGTCGATCTTGTTGACGGCGACGATGATCGGCACCTCGGCCGCCTTGGCGTGGTCGATGGCCTCGATCGTCTGGGGCATGACGCCGTCGTCGGCGGCCACCACCAGGATCACGATGTCGGTCACCTGCGTCGCCGCGCGCCCGCATGGCGGTGAAGGCGGCGTGGCCGGGCGTGTCGATGAACGTGATGGGGTGGCCCTGCCACTCCACCTGGTAGGCGCCGATGTGCTGCGTGATGCCGCCCGCCTCGCCGGCCACGACGTTGGCCGAGCGGATCTTGTCGAGCAGCAGCGTCTTGCCGTGGTCGACGTGGCCCATGACGGTGACGACGGGAGCGCGCGGCCGCTGGTCGGCCTCGTCCTCTTCGTCCTCGTCCTCGAAGTAGCGGTTCAGCAGCTCGGCTTCTCGCTCCTCGCCGGGGTCGACCAGGCGCACGTCGGCGCCGATCTCGGCGGCGAACAGCTCGATCATGTCGTCGGTCAGCGACTGCGTGGCCATGACCATCTCGCCCTGCAACAGCAGGAAGCGCACGATGTCGCCGGCGCTGCGGTTCAGCTTCGGGCCGAGGTCGCGCGCGGTCGAGCCGCGCTCGATGATGATCTCGCCCTCGGGTACCGGTGCCGTCGACGGCTGGTACGTCGTCAGTTGCGTCGGCTCGAGCTCTTCGAGGTTGCGCCGGCGTCGCCGCGCCCTCCGTTGCGGAGGCCGCCGACCCGGCATGCCCCCACGTCCTCCCGGCGGTGGGGCACCCGACGGTGCGCCCGCGCCGGAACGTCCGGCGAAGCCACCGCCACCGCCACCGCTGGTCGGCCGCCGAAGCCACCGCCACCGGCGGGTCGGCCGCCGAAGCCACCGCCACCCGCGGGTCGGCCGCCGGTGCGCTGCGGGTAGGAGCCACCACCGGGACGGGGTCCCGAGGGCGTGGTCGCGCTGGGACGGCGCCCGCCCATGCCGGGCGGGGGCGGGATCGGTCGCCCGCTCGGTCCGAGCGGAGGCCGAGGACCCGGCGGCGGCGGTACAGGCTTGCCCGTCGGACTGACCGGCGGGCGGGGCCGACGCTGATCGGGCGGCGCAGCCGGAGCGGACGCAGCCGGTGAGGACGCAGCCGGTGCGGAGCGGCCGGTGCAGACGCGGCCGCCGTGTCTGGCGCGTGGGCGGCAGGCGCGTGCGCCGCGGGCGCATGGGCCGCGGGTGGACGGGCCGCGGCGCCACCACCGGATGCCGGAGCGGTCGACGGCGCCACCGGCGCGGCTACTTGCGGGCGCCGGTGCTGCGGCGGGACGGCTGGTCACGAGACGCGACGGGCGCGGCGGCGCTTCTGAAGCGGACCCACCATCGGGGCCGGCCGACGCAGCAGCCGGCTCGGGCGCGCTCGACGGCGCCGCGGCCACCTTGCGGGCCGGAGCTTTCTTGGCCGGTGCGGTCACGGCTCCTGAGGTCGATGCGGCGACAGCCTTCTTCGCAGGCGCGGGCGCCTCGGTGCCAGCGGCTGCAGCGCCGCCCTCCGCGACGGAGTGCCGGCGCGGTAGCCGTGCCCGACGAGGACGTGACGGTGCCCGCAGCCTTCTTGGCCGCCGGTGCCGCCTTCTTTGCGGCCTTCTTGGCCGGTGCGGGCTCCTCGGGTTGGACGGGGCGCCGCAACCCCTCGGCGTCGGCCTTGCGACGGACGCGGTCCGCCTGCGCGTCCTCGATAGAGGACGAGTGGCTCTTGACCCCGATCCCGAGGGAAAGGGCCAGCTCCAGCCCTTCTTTGTTGGTGAGGCCTAGCTCTTTGGCCAGCTCATAGACGCGAATCTTCTTCGGCAAGTGGTTCTCTTCGTCCTTGTCTTTTTGCGGGGCCCGGCGTCAACCCAGCCCCTCATCCTCGCACATCAGGTGCTGGGCGCTCCCACGCCGCACCCAGGTGCGCATTCAACCTCTGCAGTTCGTCGGCTCCGACCGGCGTCCGAAAGGCCCGGTCAAAGCGGCGCTGGCGCACCGCCCGCTCCAGGCAGTCGAGCGACTCCCGGCACAGCCAGGCCCCCCGTCCGCCGCCTTGGCGGTCGACCCCGAGCGACCCGTCGGGCCGCCGCACGATCCGGACCAGGCGGTCTGCCGGCCGGGGGTGCCGGCAGCCGACACACGTCCGTGTCGGCGTTATGCCCCGGCCTCCTCTGACGTCTCGGCCCCGACCTCGAGCCCACGAGCGTCAGACGCCGTCGTCAGCGTCGAGCTCTTCGATCACCTCCACCGCCTCGGCGACTTCGACCGCCTCCACCGCGTCGGCGATTGCGACCGCTTCGGCCACCTCGGCCGACTCCTTGCTCTCGCCGGCGCCGGCCTCCTCGACCGCGTCCTCAGCGGCGTGCGTCCACTCGGCCGCCGAGATGGCCTCGCCACCCTCGGCCGGCTTCCACACCAGGTCGCCCTTCTCGTCCTCGACCCACTCGCCTTCGGCCCACTCTTGGTCGCCGTAGCCGCCGGCCTCTTCCTCGGCCAGCTGTGTCTCGCTCTTGATGTCGATGCGCCAGCCCGTCAGCCGTGCCGCGAGGCGGGCGTTCTGCCCCTCCTTGCCGATGGCCAGCGAAAGTTGGAAGTCGCTCACGATGACGGTCGCGGTCCCGGTCTCCTCGTCGAGCCGCACCTCGCGGACCCGCGGCGGGAGCCAGCGCGTTCTGAATGAGCTCGACCGGGTCGTCCGAGAAGGGGACCACGTCGACGCGCTCGCCGCGCAACTCGTTGGTGACCATGCGCACACGCGAGCCCCGCGCACCGACGCAGGCGCCCACGGGGTCGACGTTGGGGTCGTTGGACCAGACGGCGATCTTCGTGCGGTGCCCCGGTTCGCGGGCCGCCGCCTTGATCTCGACGACGCCCGAGCCGATCTCGGGCACCTCGAGCTCGAAGAGCCGCTTGATCAGGCCGGGGTGCGTGCGGCTGACGACGATCTGGGGACCCTTGGTCGTCTTGCGGACCTCGACGATGTAGGCCTTCAGCCGCGCGCCGTGCTCATAACGCTCGTAAGAGACCTGCTCGGCCTGGGGTAGGAGCGCCTCGACCTTGCCCAGGTCGAGGAGGGTGTAGCGGTTGTCGGTCTGCTGGACGATGCCGGTGACGATGTCGCCCTCCCGTCCCGCGTACTCCTCGTACTTCATGTCCCGCTCGACCTCGCGGATCCGCTGGAGGATCACCTGCTTCGCCGTCTGCGCGGCGATGCGCCCGAAGTCGTCGGGCGTGTCGTCCCACTCCCGGATGACCTCACCCTCCTCGTTGAGCTCCTGGCCGTAGACCCGGATCTCGCCCGAATCGGGATCGATGGTGACGACGGCCTCCTCGGCCGCGTCGGGACGACGCTTGTACGCCGCCACCAGTGCATTGGCAAGGGCGTCGAGCAGTGTGTCGACCGAGATCCCCTTGTCGCGGGCGATCTGGCCCAACGCATCGAGGAATTCGAAGTTGGTCTTGCTCATGGCCGCTTCACCCTCTCATTCTTCGCACGTCGCGGTGCCGGTCCCCACTCGAACACCGTCCGCGCCCTTTCGATCTGTTCGTAGCTGATCCGCTCCTCGCCGCCCGGAACGTCGGCCCCGGTCAGGATGCACCCCGTGTCGTCCGCCGATGCGAGCGTCCCTGTAAGCCGCCGGACCTCTGCCGTGCCGGCGTCCACCCGTACGGTGATCGTCTCGCCCACCGCCCGCGCGAAGTGCGCCGGGGTGCGGAGCCGGCGCTCGAGGCCCGGGCTCGAGACGGTCAGCGTGTAGCGGCCGGGCAGGGGGTCGATCTGGTCGAGCGTGGCCGAGACCTCCTTGGTCACGTCACCCAGGTCGTCCAGGCCCACACCGCCCTCGCGGTCGACGAAGACGGTCAGCTGGCTCCCCTGCAGCTCCACGTCGACCAATTCGAGGCCGTGGCCCTCGACGACCGGTGACAGGGCACCGGTCAGATCTGTCGTCTCCCTGGTCATCCCCGTCACCTCCTTCGGTCGGGCTTGGACTGCGCTCGTGGTCTGATCGTCAAAAACTGGGCCCCCGCAAAGCGAAAGCGTGGGCCGCAGCCCACGCTTCAACGAGGTACTGATTCTTAATGGACAGCTAGGAAATTATAGCAATCCAGAAGTCAGTACGAACGGCCGACCACGGCCACGAGCTCGTCCTCCGCCTCGCCGGGCCGGGCGAGCGAGCCGTCGGGGCGCTGGAGGCAGCGCACGGAGAGCGCGTGCTGGGCCAGGCGGTCCTCCCCATCGGGCCCGAGGGCACGCACGGGGACCCGGGCGAACCCGACGGAACCGGCCTCGATCGCTTCCTCCAACGTGGACACCTCCGCCGTACGGTCGTCACGGAAGGCGGTGGCCTCGGCGAGCAGGTCTCGGTCGGCCGCGGCCAAGACGGCGTCGACCTCGGCCCCGACGCCGGCCAGGGGGACGGTCCTTTTCTCCCGGAGGTGGCGCACGACCACGGTGACGTTGCCCTCGGCCAGGTCCCGTGGCCCCACCTCGACCCGGACCGGGACCCCCTTGAGCTCCCAGTCGACACTGCGACGGCCGAAGCTCGTGTCGGTGCGGTCGTCGAGCCGCACCCGGTGACCCGCCGCGCGGAGCTCGGCGGAGATGCGGGCGGCGGCCTCCCCCACGGCGGCGTCGTCCTTGACGACCATCACGACGACCTGCGCCGGCGCCACGGCGGGCGGCAGGCGCAAGCCGAAGTCGTCGCCGTGCGCCATCACGAGCGCGCCCACGAGCCGGGTCGAGACGCCCCACGACGTCTGCCACACGTACTCGGTCGAGCCCGACGTGTTCGAGAAGGTGATGTCGAAGGGACGCGCGAAGTTCTGGCCGAGCTCGTGGCTGGTGCCCATCTGCAGCGCCTTGCCGTCGCCCATCATCCCTTCGCACGTCCACGTCTTGTTGGCGCCGGCGAAACGTTCGCGGGCCGTCTTCTCGCCCGTGAGCACGGGGACGCGCAACGCGTCGACCATGGTCGAGAGATAGACGTCATCCAGGATCTGCAGCGCGTAGCGGCGGGCGTCGGCCTCGGTGGCGTGCGCGGTGTGGCCCTCCTGCCAGAGGAACTCGGTGGTGCGCAAGAAGAGGCGGGGGCGGAGCTCCCAGCGCACGACGTTGGCCCACTGGTTGATCAGCAGCGGCAGGTCGCGGTGGCTCTGGATCCACTTGGAGAAGAAGCTGTTGATCACCGTCTCGCTCGTGGGGCGCACGACGAGCGCCTCCTCGAGCTCCTTGCCGCCACCGTGGGTGACGACGGCGAGCTCGGGCGCGAAGCCCTCCACGTGCTCGGCCTCGAGCTTGAGGAAGGCCTCGGGGATGAAGAGCGGGAAGTACGCGTTCTCGGCGCCGGCCTCTTTGATGCGCCGGTCGAGCTCGGCCTGCATGAGCTCCCAGATGCCGTAGCCCCAGGGGCGGATGACCATGGTGCCGCGGGCGGGGCCGTTGTCCGCCATCTCGGCGCGGGCGATGACCTCTTGGTACCAGCGGGGGAAGTCCTCTTCCCGCGTGACGATGGCGCTCGCGCCGCCTTTACCCATCGGAGAAGGGTAGCGGCCCCTTAGTTGTCCGAGTGACGGCGGATGATCTCGATCTTCTCCGAGGTGTGGTTGGGGTCGGCCCCCGTGTCGTCGATCAGCGCGCGCCGGTCGGCCTCCGCTTCCGCCTCGGCGCTCGAGTCGGCGGCAGCGATGCGCGCCTCGACGCCCTCTTCCACGAGGCGCTCGGCCTCGGCGACGAGTGCGGCGACCATCTCGTCCTCGGGCACGACGCGGATGATCTTGCCGCGGATGAACAAGTGCCCCTTCTGCTTGCCGGCCGCGATGCCGATGTCGGCCTCGCGCGCCTCGCCCGGCCCGTTCACGACGCAGCCCATCACGGCGACCTGGATCGGCAGGTTGAGCTTTTCGAGGGCTTCCTGCGCCTCCTTGGCCACGGCGATGACGTCGACCTGGGCCCGGCCGCACGACGGGCACGCGATGAGGTCGAGGCCCTTGCGCTCGCGCAGCCCGAGCGACTCGAGCAGCTGGCGGCCGGCGCGGGCCTCCTCGACCGGGTCGGCGGTGAGCGAGTAGCGGATCGTGTCGCCGATGCCCTCGGCGAGCAGCGTGCCGATGCCGGCGGTCCCCTTGACCAGGCCGCCGGGCGGCGGCCCGGCCTCGGTGACGCCGAGGTGCAGCGGGTGGTCGAAGGTCTCGGAAGCCAGCCGGTAGGCGGCGATCATCAGGGCGACGCTCGACGCCTTGACCGAGATCTTGACGTCGGTGAAGTCGACCTCCTCGAAGAACGCGAGCTCGTTGCGGGCGGACTCGACGAGCGCCTCGGGCGTGGCGCCCCCGTACTTCTTGTAGAGGTCGGGGTGCAGCGAGCCGGCGTTCACGCCGATGCGGATGGGGACGCCGCGGTCACGCGCCTCGGCGGCGACCTGCTTGATCTCGGCCTCCTTGCGCAGGTTGCCCGGGTTGAGCCGCAGGCCCTGGACGCCGGCCTCGAGCGCGGCGAGCGCCATCTCGTGGTGGAAGTGGATGTCGGCCACGATCGGCACGGGCGAGCGGGGGACGATGTGCGCCAACCCTTCGGCTGCGGCCTCCTCGTTGCACGTGCAGCGCACGATGTCCGCGCCGGCGGCGGCCAACGCGTAGATCTGCGCCAGCGTCCCGTCCACGTCGGCGGTCTTCGTCGTCGTCATCGACTGCACGGTGATCGGCGCGCCGCCACCGATGGGCACGCCACCGATCGTGATGCGGCGGGTCGGCCGGCGGGCCGACAGGAGGGAGGATGTCAGCTCCATGTCACCTCCACGTCAGTGCGGTAACTGCAGCGGATGGGTGATGTCGAGATAGATGCCGGCGAGGACGAGGACGACCAGGATGGCGAGGATCGCGGCGGCGAAGGGGAAGAGCTTGGTGATGTCGGCCCGGTAGTACGGCCCGCCCTTCTTGGTGCGGATCCACTCGTACGCCGCGATGGCGACGTGGCCGCCGTCGAGCGGGATCATCGGGAGCATGTTCAAGATCGCGAAGACGATGTTGATCGTGATCAGCAGCAGCAGCACGGACTGCAGCCCCGCCTGCTCGGTCTGGGCGCCCAGGTTGGCGATGCCGATGATCGAGACCGGCCGGGGTTGGCTGCCGGGATTCTCGGCGACGGACTGCGCGTCCTTCGAGTTCGTCACCTGGTGGAAGACCGAGTCGACGCCGCTCGGCGAGAACGTGTGGCCGAGCCCCACGACCTCCTCGTCCGTCACCTGCCACATGGTGCTGAACGAGTTGCCGACGGAGGCGAGCAGGCCGACCGGCGCCGTCGCCTGCTTGATCTCGACGCCGAGGTAGCCGCGGTTGTCCAGCGACTGCCCGTCGACCTTGACGCCCTTGCCGTTCCTCGGCGTGGCGGTCAGATGGACGAGCCGGCCGTCGCGCTCGACGCCGAGCTCGAGCTGCTTGCCGGTCGAGCTCTTGATGACGTCTTCCATGGTGTTGGGGTTGGAGAACGTCTTGCCGTTGATGGAGACGATCGTGTCCCCGGCCTTGAGGCCGGCGATCTGCGCCGGGGTCTGCGTCCCGGGCCACTGCTCGAGCGACTGGACCGTGTAGTTGTTCGTCAGATGGCCGAAGCTCAGGACGAGGATCATCGCCAGGACGAAGGCGATGATCAGGTGCATGATCGACCCGGCCGAGGCCACGATGATCCGTTTGCCGAAGGGCCGGTTCCGGTACGCCCGCGCCTCGTCCTCCTCGGGCACCTCCTCCGTGGACGTGAACCCGATGATGCGGACGTAGCCGCCGGCGGGGATGGCCTTCACGCCGTATTCGGTCTCGCCCTTGCGCACCGACCACAGCCGGGGGCCGAACCCGACGAAGTACTCGGTGACCTTCATGCCCGCCCACTTGGCGGTGGCGAAGTGCCCCAGCTCGTGGAGCATCACGATGACGATCAGGATCGCGATGAAGAGGAGGAGATCGCCCCAGCCGAGCAGGACGAACAGGCCGGTGATCAGGGCGAGGGCGACCAGGAGCTGGAGGAGGCGCCCCGCGTTGCCCTGCGACGGTGGCGGGCTGTCCGAAGGCAGCGTGTCCTGCGGTGGCGGAGAGGCAGGCGCGTCCTGCACGGTGAGGGCCATCGGTGCCCTCAACGCTACCGCCCGCCTCAGACGCCGAGTCGGCGGGCCAGGATCTCGCGGGCCCGCCGGCGCGCCTCGACGTCCGCCGCCAACACCCCTTCGACCTGGTCGACGTGATCGTCCTCCCAGGCGTCGAGCGTCTCGGCGACGACGTCGGCGATGGCCGCCCACGGCAGCGCGCCGGCCAGGAACGACTCGACGGCGATCTCGTTGGCCGCACTGAGCCACGCCGGGGCCGAGCCGCCGTGCCGGCCGGCGGCGTAGGCCAGGTCGATGCAGCGGAAGGCGGCGCGGTCAGGCGCCTCGAACGTCAGCGTGCGCGGCTCGGACCAGTCGAGCGTGCCGAAGGCGGACGCGGCACGGTCCGGCCATCCCAGCGCGTACCCGATGGGCAACCGCATGTCGGTGGTCGCCAACTGCGCCAGCGTCGAGCCGTCGCGGAGCTCGACCATGGAGTGCACGATCGACTGCGGGTGCACGACGATGTCGATGCGGTCGTAGTCGATGCCGAAGAGCTCATGCGCCTCGATCACCTCGAGGCCCTTGTTCATGAGCGTCGAGCTGTCGATCGTGATCTTGGGGCCCATCGACCACGTCGGGTGCGCCAGCGCGTCCTGGACCGTCACCGTGGCGAGCCGTTCGGGCGGCCACTCCCGGAACGGTCCGCCCGACGCCGTGAGGAGCAACCGGGCTACGTCGGTCGTGTGCTGCACCGAGGCCAGGCACTGGTGCAGCGCGCAGTGCTCGGAGTCCACCGGCACGATCTCGGCGCCGGGGGTGCTGCGCGCCTTCTGGACGATGGGCGCACCCGCGATGAGCGACTCCTTGTTGGCCAGGGCCAGGCGGCGACCCGCCTCGAGCGCCGCCATCGTGACCGGCAGGCCGGCGAAGCCGACGACGGCATTGAGGACGACGTCGGCGCCGCGGGCCGCCTCGGCCAGGCCCTCCTCGCCGGCGAGCACCTCGGTGCCGGCGGGGACGCCGTCGCGCACGCTGGCGTAGAGGGCGGGATCGCCGATGACGACGACGGCGGGGAGGAACTCGTGTGCCTGCGCGACCAGCACGTCGGCCGAGCGGTGGACGGCCAGCGCGTGCACCCGGAACCGCTGCGGCTCCGCGCGGATGACGTCGAGCGCCTGGGTGCCGACCGAGCCCGAGGAGCCCATCAGGCTGACGGAACGCATCGGCTCAGCCGAGGTGAAGCGCCTTGACCACGAAGTACGTGGCGGGAAGGACGAAGAGGAGGCCGTCGAAGCGGTCGAGGATGCCGCCGTGGCCGGGCAGCAGTCGGCCCATGTCCTTGAGCCCGAGGTGTCGCTTGACCATCGACTGGCTGAGGTCGCCGAGCGGGGCGACGATGGCGACGACGATCCCGAACAGCAAGGCCTTGCTGACGGTCCACGGGTGGATGAAGTGCACCACGACGACCGCCACGAGGATGGCGGCCAGGCCACCGCCGATGACGCCTTCCCACGTCTTGTTCGGGCTGATGGACGGCGCGAGTGGGTGGCGGCCCATGGCCGAGCCGACGAGCAGCGAGGCCACGTCGTCGGTCACGGTGACGATCACCGCGGCGAGGAGGAAGGCGATGCCGTGGCGGTCGGGGAACAGGGTCGGGTCCAGCAACAGCGCGGCGAACGAGCCGAAGGCCCCGATCCACACGAAGATGAACACGGTCGACAACATCCCCGAGACGGGGTCGGCCGCCGGCTCGACGCGGGCCAGGTACCAGATGAACGAGCCGGCGACGAGGAGCACGAGGACGAGCGGCAGCGCGGCGACGCCCTTGTTGTAGGTCTCGATCATCAACGAAAGCACGGCGACGAGGCCGAGCAGCGTGGCGGGGTGGTAGTGGGCGCGCCGGAAGGCGGCGTACCCCTCGGCGGTGGCCAACAGGACCACCGCGGTGACGAGGACCAGTGAGGCCACCGTGCCGGCGGCGAAGCAGGCGAGGCCGATCGCGCCAAATCCGACGCCCACGGCGATGGCGACGCGCATGTCGCGCCCCGACGTGCCGCCGCCGGTGTCGACGTTCCCCGTGCGCGGCACGGTCGAGCGCGACGTGCGCGGGGTGCGGACCTTGGGCTCGGGAGGCTGCGGCGGGCTCAGGCGCGAGGCGGCGGCGGCCGATGCGGCGGGCGAGACGTTCGACGGCACCTGCGGCGCGACGGCAGAGGTCTCGAACTCCTGGTCGCGCTCGGCTGAAGGCTCGTCGACCGGCGCCTCCTCGGGCCAGGCGACCGGCTCGGGCTCACGGGCGTGCTCCGCCTCGCGTCGGGCCCGGCGCGGGGTCGACACCCGCCGACGCGGCCCGGTGTCGACCGGCTCTTCGTCGACGAGCTCCGGCGGCGCCTCGGAGATCTCGGGCTCGAGCTCCGGCTCGGGCGGGATGATGAGCGTGTCGTCCGACTCGAAATGCCACGGCTGGCGGACGTCGTCCTCCCGGCTCGGCCGCTCGCCGAGCAGGGCGCCGACGGCGGGGAGGTCCTCGGAGAGCATGGACGGCTCGAAGACGTCTTCCTGCGCCTCCCAGTCGTGGTCCTCCTCGCGCCAGGTGGGCGGGGCGAGGCGCTGCTCCTCGCCGTTGCTGCGGTCGAGGATGGCGGGGACCTGCCCGGTCGGCGCGTCGTTCCAGTGCGGCAGCTCCGGGCCGCCCTCCTCGACGGGGCCGGTCACCTCGCGCACGGCGTCCCCCGCCGGCTCGGCGCCGATGATGCGCACGCGCCCGGAGTGGTAGCTCGTGGGCGGCTCGGCGTCGGCCTCGGCGTCGGCGTTTTCGGAGTCGGATTCCGAGGCGGAGGTGGAACTCGAGAAGCCCTCCTCGACGGTGATGTCGAATTCGAATTCGTCGTGCTCGTCGGTGCCGTCGGTCATGTCGCTCGTCGCTCTCAGACCTGCAAGAGCTCTTGCTCTTTGTGCGCGAGCAGTTGGTCGATCAACGCAACCTGCTCGTGCGTGAGCTTCTCGAGGTCCTTCTCGACGCGCTCGAGCTCGTCGGTGGACAGCTCACCATCCTTCTGGAGTGCCTCCAGGTCATGTCGTCCCGCGCGGCGCAGGTTGCGAATTGCCACGCGCCCCTCCTCTGCCTTGTGCCGCACGACCTTCACCATCTCCTTGCGGCGCTCTTCTGTTAACGGCGGGAAGGCCAGGCGGATCACGGTGCCGTCGTTCGTGGGGTTGATGCCCAGGTCCGACGTCTGGATGGCCTTCTCGATTGCGGAGAGGGAGCCCTTGTCGTAGGGCGAGATCACGAGGAGCATCGCGTCGGGCACGCTGAAGCCGGCGAGCTGGCGCAGCGGCGTCGGGGTCCCGTAGTAGTCGATCAGGAGCGGCTCGACGAGCGCCGAAGAGGCCCGGCCGGTGCGGACGTTGCCCATTTCGTGACGGACGTGGTCGATGGCTTTGGCCATCTTCTCCTTGGTGTCGTCCGTGACCAGGGCGGCGAGGTCCTCGTCCATTAGCGGACCAGCGTACCGATCTGCTCACCGCTGAGCGCACGGCCGATGTTGCCGGGGATCATGAGGTCGAAGACCCGGATCGGGAGATTGTTGTCCTTGCAGAAGGTGATGGCCGTGAGGTCCATGACCCGCAGGTCACGGTTGATCACCTCCATGAAGGAGATCTCGTCGTAGCGGGTGGCGTTGGGATCGAGCTTGGGGTCGGCGCTGTAGACGCCGTCCACGCCCGAGTGGGTGCCCTTGCAGAGCAGCTCGGCGCCGATCTCGGCCGCCCGCAGCGCAGCAGGGGTGTCGGTCGTGAAGAAGGGGTTGCCCATGCCGGCGGCGAAGATCACGATCCGGCCCTTCTCGAGGTGCCGGATGGCCCGCCGACGGATGTAGGGCTCGGCCACCTCGGCCATGGACAGGGCCGTCAGCACCCGGGTCGGCTGGTCCTGCTGCTCGAGCGCGTCCTGAAGGGCGAGGGCGTTGATGACCGTGCCCAGCATCCCCATGTAGTCCGACGTCGCACGGTCCATGCCGCTGCTCTCGCCGGTCGTGCCGCGCCAGATGTTCCCGCCGCCGACGACAACCGCCAGCTCCAGGCCGCCGGCCTCCATGGCGTGCGCCATCTCGATGGCCATGCGCTCGACGGTGGCGGCGTCGATGGTCTCGTCGGAGGCGGCGGAGGCAAGCGCCTCCCCCGACATCTTGAGGACGATGCGGCGCGACTCTCCCACGTTCCTCAGCGCCTCAGGCGCCGACGACGACCTGCGCGAACGCCACGATGCGCGCCGAGCCGAGCATGGCCGCGATGGTCTGCTTCTCGTCGCGCACGTAGGACTGGTCGAGCAGGACGCGCTCTTTGAACCACCCGTTCATGCGGCCGTCGACGATCTTCTCGAGCGCGGCCTCGGGCTTGCCCTCGTTGCGCGAGATCGTCTCGAGCGTGGCGCGCTCGGTCGCCACCTCCTCGGCGGGGACCTCGTCGCGGCTCAGGAAGGTGGGCTTGGTGAAGGCGATGTGCACGGCGATGTCGTGGGCCAGCTCGTCGCTGCCGCCCTCGAGCACGACGGCGACAGCGTTGACGCCGCGGCCAGCCTGCTGGTGGAGGTACGTGTCCACCACCTGACCGGATGTGGCGACGAGGCGGCGCACGGTGCCGACCGAGATGTTCTCCTTGAGCGTCGAGCGCAACCGCTCGATCTCGTCGTCGAGCTCGCCGACCGCGTCGACCCCCTTGGAGGCCACCAGGGCGGCCAGCTCGTCGGCCAACGCGACGAACTCGGCGGACTTCGCCACGAAGTCGGTCTCGCAGCGCAGCTCGACCACGGCGGCGGCGTCGCCGGAACGGACGGCGGCCACGGCGCCCTCCGACGCCTCGCGGTCGGACCGCTTGGCCGCACCGGCCTGGCCCTTCTCCCGGAGGATCTGCGCCGCCCGGTCGAGGTCCCCGTCGGCCTCCTCGAGGGCGTTGCGGCAGTCGAGCATCCCGGCGCCGGTCATCTGGCGCAGGGTGGCGACGTCCTTGGCGGAGTAGCTGGCCACGCCTATGCCACCTCGACCGGCTCGGGGGGACCTGCTGGGGCGCCCGGCGCGGGCGGGGGCTCGGGGTCAGCGCTCTCCTCCGGCGCCGGAGGAGCCATCTTGCGGCGGTGGTCGGCGATGAAGCGGCCCTCCACCACGGCGTCGGCGACCACCCGGCACATGAGCGAGCCCGAGCGGATGGCGTCGTCGTTGCCCGGGATCACGTAGTCGATGACGTCGGGGTCGCAGTTGGTGTCCACCACGGCGACGACCGGGAGGCCGAGCTTGCGCGCCTCGGTCACCGCGATGTGCTCCTTCTTCGTGTCGATGACGAAGACGGCGTTGGGCAGGCGCTCGAGCTGAGCGATGCCCCCGAGGTTGCGCGTCAGCTTCTCGAGCTCACGGGTGTGCTGGAGGGCCTCCCGCTTGGGCATGCCGTCGAAGTCGCCGGCCGCCTGCATGGCGCGCAGCTCCTGCATGCGCTTCACCCGGCCCGACACCGTCGCGAAGTTGGTGAGCATGCCCCCGAGCCAGCGCTGGTTGACGTACGGCATCCCGCAGGCCTCGGCGTACTCGGCGACCGGGCCCTGTGTCTGCTTCTTCGTGCCGACGAAGAGGATGGTCCCGTCCGTCGCCGACGAGGTCGCGCACGAACGTGTAGGCGGACTCGATGCCGCCGAGCGTCTTGCGCAGGTCGATGAGATAGATCCCGTTGCGCTCACCAAGGATGTAGCGCTTCATCTTCGGGTTCCATCGGCGCGTCTGGTGGCCGAAGTGGACCCCGGCCTCCAGGAGCTGTCGCATGGAAACGACGGCCATAGAAGTGTTCCTCCAGTCGGTTGCTCCCCTGGCGCAGCGCCGCCCGCGGGCGGCGACCGTGGAAACGCACCAGGTGATGACGGTCAGGTGCAGCAGCCCACCGCGGTGGCGGGCCGTGCCACTCTAGCCGCTCGGTGCACAGCGGGCCCCCAGGGCCTCGGGCTTTTCGGGCTCAGGCCCTCGGGTGGGTCTCCTCGTACACGGAGCGGAGACGCTCCTTGCTCACGTGCGTGTAGATCTGCGTGGTCGCCAGGCTCGAGTGCCCGAGGAGCTCCTGGACGACCCGGAGGTCGGCCCCCCCGTCGAGCAGGTGCGTGGCGTACGTGTGGCGCAGGGCGTGCGGGTGCGTCGGCGACGCGGCGCGGCGGTCGAGGATGCGGCGGACGTCGCGGGGCCCGAGGCGGGCGCCGCGCTGGTTCACGAACACGGCCTCGGGCGGGCCGGCCATGGCGGCGCGCCCGTGCTCGAGCCACCCGCGCAGCGCCTCGGCCGCCTCCTCGTGGATCGGGAGGCGGCGTTGCTTGGAGCCCTTGCCGAGCACGGTGACCGTCCGGGCGCGCAGGTCGACGTCGCCGCGGTCGAGGCCGCAGAGCTCCGAGACGCGCAGCCCCGCGGCGTAGAGCAGCTCGAGCACGGCGTGGTCGCGCCGCTCGAGCGGCGAATCGGCGGGCGCGTCGAGCAGCGTGCCCACCTCGCCCTGGGACAGCACGCGGGGCAGCCGCCCGCCGCCGGTCGGGGCACGCAGGGAGCGGGCCGGGTCGGCGGCGATGCGACCCTGCCGGAAGAGCCAGGAGAAGTAGCCGCGCAGTGCCGCCGCCTTGCGGGCGACGGTGGCCCGGGCCAGCTTCCGGGTGCCGAGCGAGGCGAGATAGCGGCGCAGGTGCAGGCGCTCGACCTCGGCCGGGCCGTCGACGCCGAGGCGGCCCATCCACTCGGCGAAGGCGGCCAGATCGCTGGTGTACGCCTTGCGGGTCGCCGGCGCGCGACCGCTCAGCCAGGCATCGAAGCCGCTGAGATCCCAGGCGTCAGGCACTGAATCCGACACGGATCCCACGGTAGTGCCCGCATTCGTGCAATCCCGGGAACTAACGTCAGCCGCGAACCTTCGGGGGGTCCGCTGGGTTCGTGGAAACGGAGGGACGATGGCCTCGAAATTCGATCGCCGCACGTCTGCTTGCCGGCGGCGCGGCCGCGGCGGCAGGATTCGCCGGGGCGTCAGCCCTGGGCATCGGATGGGAAGACGTGGCGGGAGCCGTCACCAACGGCCCGGGCCGTAACGGGGTCAGCACCAGGCACCCCCAAGCAGGGCGGCTCGCTGGTCTTCGGCGTCGACGCCGAGGAGTCGGGGTTCGACCCCACCCAGGCCCGCTTCGACGAGGTCGGCGTCATGTACGCCCGCACCGTGTTCGACCCGCTGACGATCATCCTCCAGAACGGCGACTGGGCGCCGTACCTGGCGCAGTCGGTCGTCCCCAACGCGTCGTACACCTCGTGGACGATCACCCTGCGCCCGAACCTCGTCTTCCACGACGGCACCCCGTGCAACGGCGCCGCGCTCGTGACCAACCTCGTGGCGCAGTCCAAGTCGCTGCTCACCGGCATCGTGCTCAGCCCGACGCTCATCTCGATCACGCAGACGGGGCCGCTGGCGGCCACGATCTCGTTCAAGGCACCCTGGATCCCGTTCCCCTTTTACCTGGCCGGCGGGATCGGCGGCCAGATCGCGTACATCGCGGCGCCGTCGATGCTCTCGAACCCCAACGGGACGACGCACCCGGTCGGCACGGGGCCGTTCGTCTTCAAGGAGTGGGTCCCCAACGACCACTTCACCGCCACGGCCAACCCCAACTACTGGCGCAAGGGCATGCCGTACCTCTCGTCGATCACCTTCAAGCCGATCCCCGACGAGGAGGCCCGGGCCGAGGCGCTCAAGTCGGGCACGATCGACCTGATGATCACGGACACGCCGCAGATCATCACGCAGTTCCGCGGCAACAAGAGCTACTCGTACATCGACGACAGCACGCACGTGGCCGGCGAGCCGGACATGAACTGCGTGCAGCTCAACTGCCTGGCCAAGCCGTTCAACAACGCCAGCGTGCGGCTGGCTGCCGCCCAGGCGATCAACCGCAAGCAGTACGCCCAGGTGATCGACGAGGGCGTGTTGCCGGTCAGCAACGGCCTCTTCGTGCCGGGGTCGCCGTACTACTCGACGACCGTCGTACCCCAAGTACAACCCGTCGAACGCGAAGAAGCTCGTCTCCGCCGCCGCCAAGGCCAACGGCGGGCCGATCACCTTCACCTACGGCTCGACCAACTCGCCGGCCGCGCTGCGGGCCGCCCAGTACCTCGAGCAGGCCTGGAAGGCCGTCGGGTTCAAGGTCAGCACGAACATCGTCCAGCAGAACGACACGATCAACAACGCCCTGGCCGGCAAGTACCAGGCCCTCGGGCTGGCGCCAGTTCGGCGCGGTCGACCCCGACCTGAACTACATCTTCTGGAGCACGACGACGGTGAGCTCGGGCGCGCTCTCCATCAACATGGCCCGCAACGCCGACCCCACGATCGAGACCGCCCTCCTGGCCGGCCGCGCCAACAGCGAGAAGACCGTCCGCGAGGCCGCCTACAAGACGGTGAACAAGCGCCTCGCCGTCGACCTGCCCTACCTCTGGACCGACCGGGCGGTCTGGGCGGTGGTCGGGAACCCCGACGTCCAGAACTTCAACAACCCCACCACGCCACAGGGGCAGTCCGCCTTTGGCATGATCGGTGGGTCCATCTGGCCGACCCAGATCTGGATCAGCTGAGTGGCCGAGTGTGAGGTTTGTGAGCGGTCGCATCCTGGTTGTCGAGGACGATGAACGCATCCGGTCCTCCATGCGCCTGGCCCTGGAGGGCGAGGGCTACGAGGTAAAGGACGCCGCCAGCGCCGAGGAGGGCCTCGACCTGTTCGCCGAGGCGCCAACCGACGTTGCGCTGATCGACCTCATGCTGCCCGGCATGGACGGCTTCGAGTGCTGCCGGGCCCTGCGGCGCAGCAGCGCCGTGCCGATCATCATCGTGACCGCCCGCTCGGACACCCACGACGTCGTGGCCGGGCTCGAGGCCGGGGCGGACGACTACGTCACCAAGCCCTTCGTGGCCAAGGAGCTGGCGGCGCGTATCCGTGCGTTGCTGCGCCGGGCGCGGCCGGCCGAGGAGGAGCCGGGCGCCCTGACCTTCGGGGACCTGCAGCTGCTGCCCGAGCAGGGGGTGCTGCGCCGGTTGAACGGCGACGAGGTGCACTGCACGCGCACGGAGTTCCGCCTGCTGTGCGAGCTGGCGGCGTCGCCCAACAAGGTGCTCAGCCGCGAGCAGCTGCTCGACCGTGTCTGGGGCTACGACTACTTCGGCGACGGGCGTCTGGTCGACGTCCACATCCGGCGCTTGCGCACCAAGGTCGAGGCCGACCCGGCGGTGCCCCAGCACATCCTCACCGTGAGGGGCATGGGCTACAAGCTGGTCCCCTGACGTGAAGCTGGGCATCGGCGCCCGCATCACGGCCGTCTTCGGCCTCGGGGCGCTGTTGCTCTCCGTCTTCTTGGGCGGGATCTCGTACTTTACGGTGCGCCACTTCCTGCTGGAGGGCCGCGAGACGGCGGCCCAGCAGACGGCGTTCTCCAACGCGTCGCTCGTGCGCAGCACGCTGGAGTCGGGGGACACGCAGTACGTGTCGCTGCTGGCGCAGATCGACGCGGGGACCGACGCCCACTCCGTGCTCTACCACCGCTCCAAGGCGTACGTGTCGTCGCTGTCGGTCAACGCGTCCTCCATCCCGGTGTCGCTGCGCCACGAGGTGCTGGACGGGACGGCGGCCACCCAGACGTACCGCAACGCCGCGGGCACGGCTGAGATCGCCGTGGGCCTGCCGATCCCCGCGGTGCACTCCGCCTACTTCGAGGTGTTCGACCTCTCGGACCTCGACCACACGCTCAGCGTCCTCGGCGTCACGCTCTTCGTGGCCGGCGCAGTGACCACGTTGCTCGGGATCGCCCTGGGGCGCTTCGCCAGCCAACGACTGCTGCGGCCGCTCTCCGACGTCTCCGAGGCGGCGGGTGCCATCGCCGGGGGCGAGCTCGACACGCGCCTCGACATCGAGGCGGCCGACCCCGACCTCGTGGGCCTGACCGCCTCGTTCAACGCCATGGTCGACCAGCTCCAGGAGCGGATCGAGCGCGAGGCCCGGTTCAACTCGGACGTGAGCCACGAGCTGCGCTCGCCGTTGACGACGCTGTCGGCGGCGGTCAGCGTGCTCGAGACCGACCGCGAGCGGCTGCCGGCCCGCTCGCAGCGCGCCCTGCAGCTCCTGAGCGACGACCTGCGGCGCTTCCAGCGCATGGTGAGCGACCTCCTCGAGATGTCCCGGGCCGACGCCGGCTCGACCGACGTCTTCTTGGAGGAGGTCAACGTCTCCGAGCTGGTCCGGCGCTCGGTGGAGGCCGGCCTCGGGCACATGGACGGCCGCCGTCACGGCACGCCCGAGGTCGACGTGGACCCCGAGGTGGAGACGTGGCGCGTCGGCGTCGACAAGCGGCGCTTCGAGCGCGTCCTGGTGAACCTGATGGAGAACGCGGACCACTACGGCGGCGGCGTGACGACGATCGCGGTGAGGCCGGGATCGCAGCCGGGGGAGGGCTCGGGTAGCGGGTCGGGCGGCCCGGGTGGCTCGAGTGGCTCGGGCGCGACCAACGGGCCTCGTGCGCCGGATCGGCTCGTGGAGGTGCGCGTCGATGACGCCGGGCCGGGCATCGACCCGGCGGAGCGGACGAAGGTGTTCGAGCGCTTCTACCGCGGCTCGGCCTCGGGACGGCGGGGCACGGGCACGGGGACCGGCCTGGGGCTCGCCTTGGTGGCTGAGCACATGGCCGTGATGCACGGGGCCGTGCGCGTCGAGTCCTCGCCCGACGGCGGGGCGCGCTTCGTGCTTTCGCTCCCCGTGCTCTCGAGCGGCGACGAGGACGAGGGCGACGAGTTGGACGAGCTCGTCGGTGAGCCGGGAGCGACGCCCTGAGCGCGCTGGGACTGCGCTCGGGGTGGCGCCGGTGGGTGGGCGAGCGCGCGGGCGCGGCGCGGCGTCGGCCGTAGTGGCGTTGGTGCCCCTGGCGGCGTTGGCGGCGGGTTGCGCCATCCCCACGCAGGGCTCGCCCAGTGCGATCGCGTCGTCGACGCGTGCCGTTCCATCTGCTCGACCCGCATCCCCCGACGACCACGACGACGCAGCCGAAGCCGTCGTCCTACGTCGGCGTCAAGGTGTACTTCCTCAACGCCACCGCCAACGACGCGCTGACGCCGGTCGACCGGCTCGTGAGCGCGCCGGCACCGCTGGAGTCCATCATCAGCGCCCTGTTGGCCGGGCCGACCAGCGGGGACTCCGCCGCCGGGCTCACGACCGCCATCCCGAGCGACGTGACGGTGATCTCGGCGGGGACCACCTCGCCCAACGTCGTCACCGTGAACTTCAACACCGCCTTCTCCGAGATCGCCGGGACCGCCACCGAGCAGGCGGTGGCGCAGGTGGTGTCCACGGTGGTGAACGAAGTGGGGCTCGGCACCGGCGTCATCTTCCAGATCGAGGGTCAGCGCACGAGCGTCCCGATCGCCAACGGGTCACAGGTGGCCGGGCCGGTCTACCTCTTGCAGTTCCTCGGCGCGCCGACCTGAGCGGGCGGGGTTCGGGGGTGCGGGGGCGTGGGGTGGCGGTCCGGTTCGGAACGGACGGCGTGCTCAGCCGGCGTTCTCGACGTCGCGGCGCCAGGGCACGCGGGGTGCGCCGGACCAGAGGTGCTCGAGGTCGTAGTAGTCGCGCGTCTCTTGCAGGAAGACGTGGACGATGAAGTCGCCGTAGTCCATCAGGACCCACGTGGCGTCGCTGAGGCCTTCGGTACGCACCGGCTTGAACCCGTGCGCTTCCTTGACGCCGCGCTCGATCTCCTCGACGAGCGTGCGCACGTGGCGCGTGTTCTGCGCGCTCGTGATGACGAACGCGTCGACGACGCCGAAGAGCTCCCCCATGCCGAGGACGACCGTCTCGCGGCCGAGCTTGGCGTCGGCCGACTCCGCTGCGGTTGCCGCGGCGGGTGGCAGCTGGACGTGGACGCCCAACCCCTGCGTCAATGGAGCACGTCCAGGATCCCGACGGTCAACCCGAAGACGCCGGCCAAGATGGAGCAGGCGGCGACGGCCCAGCGTTGACGAGAGCGCCGAGCCACTTTGAGCTCCGCCCGACGATCGGCCCGGCGCTGGGCCTGAACCGGCCCATCGCCCACGCGAGGACTGTCCGACAGCTCCGTCCACCCGGCCGGCATGGCGCTCATCTAGGCACAGCGTACATACCGCGGCGGGCAATGCAATGGATAACCGCCGGTGGCACCAACCCGTCCACCGGGGCACCCGCCGCCAGCAGGTCGCGGACCTCCGAGCTCGACACGGCGACCTGCGGTCCGTCGACCCACACGGCGCGCCATCCCGGCGCCAAGCCCGGCGTTTCGCCCGTCGGCCGGGACACGACGGCCAGCGTGACGAGGTCGCGCAGCTCCCCGGCGCGGTGCCAGGTTCCGAGCTCGGGGACCAGGTCCGCGCCCACGACCAGGAACAACTCGACCGGGTGGCCAGCGGCCCGGGCCAGGACCTCCTCGGCCGTGTCCACCGAGTAGCTGGGCCCGCCGCGGTCGATCTCGAGTCGGCTGGCCTCCGCGCCCGGGATCGACTCCGCCAACGCCTGGGTCAGGGCGAAGCGGTCCTCGGCGGGTGAGACCGCGCGCTGGCCGGACTTCTGCCACGGGTCGTTCGCCACGACGAGGAGGAGCCGGTCGAGGGCCAGCTGCTCCATGACGGCACGGCCGGCGGCGACGTGGCCGACGTGCGGCGGGTCGAAGGTCCCCCCGAGGATCCCGATCCGCTCGGGTTGCTCAGGTCCCGGCAAGCTCTGCGATCACCGGCGCGAGCGCGTCGATCTCGGCCTCGTGCACGACGATGTAGCTGAAGCCCAGCTCTTCGCGTCGCTTGCGCAACGTCTCGATGATCTCCGACGTGCTGCCGATCAAGGCGAGCGGCGCGGCGCGCAACTGGTCGGGGGTGAGGTCGAAGACCGACGCCAACGCCTCGACGACCTCGTGGGCGTTCGGCACGACCTGGACCGCCGCCGTCCAGCACTGCAGCTCGAGGTCGTCGGCGCGCTCCCCCGCGGCCTCGCGCGCCCAGCGCACGCGCTCGACGTACTTGTCGGCCACCGCCTCCGCCGCGACCTCCGGTCCGATGTGCCCCGCCGCGAGGCTCGGCACCACGCTGACGATGTCCGCGTACTGGCCGGCCAACGTCAGGATGCGCCGGCCGCCCCCGCCGATCACGAGCGGCGGGCCCCCCGGCGTGACCGGCGCCGGTGTCCCCTTCGCCTCGGTCACCTGGTAGTAGTCGCCCTGAACGTCGCGGTCCCGGTCTGCCACAGCATGCGCATGATCTCGAGGCTCTCGGCCAGGCGCGCCACCCGGACCGACGGGCGCTCCATCGGGATGCCGGACTGGTCGTAGTCGGCGGTCAGCCAACCGGCCCCCATGCCGAGCTCGAAGCGGCCGCCGCAGACGACGTCGAGGGTGGCGGCCTCCTTGGCCACCAGCACCGGGTGGCGGAAGTCGTTGTCGAGGACGAGGGTGCCGACGCGCAACGTCGTCGTCGCCTCCGCCGCCACCGCGCAAGCGACCATCGGGGCCCATTGGTCGTCGAGGTGGTCCGGCACGTAGAGCGTCGAGTAGCCGAGGTCCTCCGTCTTGCGCGCCAGGTCCCGCCAGGCAGCGGGGGATGCGGCGCCGGAGACCTGCATGGCGAAGCGGAAGGCGGCCATGAACGGGGAGCCTACGGCGTTAACCTGTTCGGGTGACGAGCCGCCCCGAGTCCGCCTCCTGGAGCGCCGCGTCCTGGCGGAAGTTCCCCGCCGCGCAACAGCCGGTCTGGCCCGACGCCGACGCGTTGAAAAAGGCCGAGGCACGGCTGTCCACGCTCCCTCCGCTCGTGTTCGCCGGCGAGGCGCGTCATCTGACCCGCGACCTGGCCGAGGTGGGCAACGGGCAGGCCTTCCTCCTCCAGGCCGGTGACTGCGCGGAGTCGTTCGCCGACTTCACGGCCGACTCCATCCGGGACAAGCTCAAGATCATCCTCCAGATGGCGGTGGCGCTGACGTACGCGGCCGGCGTGCCGGTGGTGAAGGTCGGGCGCATCGCCGGGCAGTTCGCCAAGCCCCGCTCCACCGACACCGAGACCATCGGTGACGTCGAGTTGGCGTCCTTCCGCGGCCACATGGTCAACGACGACGCCTTCGAGACCGACGCGCGGCGACCCGACCCTGAGCGACTCGTGGCCGCCTACCATCAGTCCGCGTCCACGCTCAACCTGCTGCGCGCGTTCACCAAGGGCGGCTTTGCCGACCTGTCCCAGGTGCACCTGTGGAACCAGCAGTTCGTGGCGTCGTCGAGCGAGGGGCAGCGCTACGAGCGCGTCGCGGCGGAGATCGATCGCGCGCTGCGCTTCATGGCGGCGTGCGGCATCGACCTCTCGGCCGAGGAGGGGCTCCACGAGGTCGACTTCTTCACGAGCCACGAGGCGCTGATCCTCCCGTACGAGGAGTGCCTCACCCGCGTCGACTCCCTCACCGGCGACTGGTACGACTGCTCGGCGCACATGGTGTGGATCGGCGAGCGCACCCGCCAGCTCGACGGCGCCCACGTGGAGTTCGCCCGCGGCATCTGCAACCCCGTCGGCGTCAAGGTCGGCCCGGGCTGCACGCCCGAGGAGCTGCTCGCCCTGTGCGAGCTCTTGAACCCCGACCGCCTCCCGGGGCGGCTGACGCTCATCACCCGGCTGGGGGCGGAGCGGGTCGAAGCCCTGCTCCCGCCGCTGATCCGGGCCGTCGAGGCCGAGGGCCACCCCGTGGTCTGGGCCTGCGACCCGATGCACGGGAACACGTTCACCAGCGGCGGCGGCCGCAAGACCCGGCGCTTCGACGACATCCTGGCCGAGCTCCGGGCGTTCTTCGCCGTCCACCGCGACGAGGGCACGTGGCCGGGCGGCCTCCACATCGAGCTGACCGGCGACGACGTCACCGAGTGCCTCGGCGGGGCCGAGGAGATCCTCGAGGGCGACCTCGGGGCCCGTTACACGACCACGTGTGACCCGCGGCTGAACGCACGCCAGGCGCTCGATCTCGCCTTCCGGGTGGCGGAGTTCCTGAGAAGTTGATCCGCCGCCTCATCCTCGCCGTCCTGGCGACCGCACTGCCGGTCCTGGCCGTGGTCGTTTCGGCGGCGCTCCCCTCCGCCGCGCCCGCCCCCGCCGGGGCGAGCACGCCCACGCCGGCGTACTGGCTGGCCGCCAGCGACGGCGGCATCTTCTCGTTCGGCGGTGCGGCCTTCTACGGGTCGACCGGCGGCACGGTCCTCAACAAGCCGGTCGTGGGCATGGCCGCGACGCCGAGCGGCGCCGGGTACTGGGAGGTCGCCTCCGACGGCGGCATCTTCGCCTACGGCAACGCGCAGTTCTACGGGAGCACCGGGAGCATGGTGCTCAACAAGCCCGTCGTCGGGATGGCGACGACGCCCGACGGCAACGGGTACTGGCTCGTCGCCTCCGACGGCGGGATCTTCTCCTACGGCGACGCGCACTTCTGCGGCAGCACCGGGAGCCTGCGTGCTGAACAAGCCGGTCGTGGGCATGGCGTCGACGCCTGACGGGAAGGGGTACTGGCTGGTCGCCTCCGACGGCGGGATCTTCGCGTTCGGCGATGCGCAGTTCTACGGGAGCACCGGGAGCATGGTCCTCAACAAGCCGATCATCGGGATGATGCCGGGGCCGAACGGCGCCGGTTACTTCCTCGTCGCCTCCGACGGCGGCATGTTCAGCTACGGCGACACCCAGTTCTATGGCTCGCTCGGCGGTCTGCCGATCAAGCACCCGATCGTGTCGGCGGCCACGACGCCCAGCGACGACGGGTACTGGATGACGGACTCGACCGGACTGGTGTCGAACTTCGGGTCGGCCAGCTATTACGGGTCCGCGCCCTCGCCGCTGTTCAGACCGATCGTCGCGCATGGCGGAGGCGCCGGGCAGCGCAGGGTTCTTCGGGGGGACGTTCCCTTCGGGCTCCTACGGCTACGACATCAGCGGATTCCAGTGCGGCAACTTCCCGAGCGGCGACCACACGATCGGCATCGTGCAGGTCGACGGATCCTCGTCGGGCAACACGAATCCGTGCCTGGCCGCCGAGGCGGCCTGGGCGGGCGGCGGACTGAACCTCTACACCTTCTTGAACTACGAGGCGTCGTCGACGAGCGAGCCAGGATGCAACGGCGACCAGGCCTGTAATGCGGGCTACCAGGCGGGTATGCACGCGTACCAGGACGCGCTCAATGCCGGGGTCGACGCGACCGTCCCGTGGTGGCTCGACGTCGAGAACAACACGATCTCCAACTGGTCCTCGAGCACGCAGGAGAACGCCAACTTCGTGCAGGGCGCCCTGAACGCGCTCCACGAGACAGAAGGCGTGGCCGACGTCGGCATCTATGCCAGTCCGGAGAACTGGAACGGCATCGTCGGTGACTACACCCCTTCGGTTCCGTACTGGATGGCCGACTACCTGCCCTCGCCGAGTGGCCCCGGCACATGTGCCGACTACGCGAATCAGGTCGCGAACGGAGAGCAGCTCCCCGGCCCCCCCGAGATCGTCCAGTACAACAGCGCGCAGTTCGACGAGGACTACGCCTGCTGAACGCGCTCGCGCGGCTCGGGCGATCACGTTCCCCCCGACACCAGCGCCCCAAGAAACCTCGTAATGACGCGACGCTGTCGTCCAATGGCGCCACGGCGTCCAGCCTGACGTCGACGTCGTCGAGCGGGTCCCATTCGCTCCGGGCCCGGGCCACGTGGTCCCACTCGAGCTCGTACCAGCCGGGGATGCCGCGCTCGCGCCCCTCGATGCGGTCGCGGTGGACCTCCGCCACGGAGCATTCGGTGAGCACGACCAGGCTCGGCACGCCCTCTTCCCGAGCGAGCGCACGGGTCCCCGCCACCTCGGGCGCCCGCGCCACCCCGTCGAGCACCACGGGCCGCCCGCGGCGCAGCTCCGCGCGTGCCAACGCCCACAGGATCGACCAGCCGACGCTGCGGTGTCCGCGCCACGCCCGCCCATGGCGTCGAGCGCCGCCTGCACCTCGGGGAACGGCCGCAACCCGCTCATGGCCCAGTCGTGGCCGAGGACGGCCGCGCCGAGCTCGGCGGCCGCGACGTCGGCCATCGTCGACTTGCCGGTCCCCTGCAGGCCCGTCACGAGGACGAGGCGCGGCCCGGGGCGTGTGACGCTCATCGGCTGCGATCCCGCACTCAGTCGGTGGTCTTCTCCCAGACCGAGACGTGCTGGTGCTCTCGCCGGTGAAGGGCGAGCGGACCCAGTCCGCCCAGCGCTCGCGCAGGCGCATCCCGGCGATCCGCGCCATGAGGTCGAGCTCGGCGGGCCAGACGAGTCGCCATGGCGTGGAGAACTTCTGCGGCCCGTCCGTCGCGGAACCAGATGTGGTGCGAGACCCCGAGCTGGCGGGCGACGTCGATCTCGTCGAAGCCGATGTGCGTCGGCGAGAAGTCGAAGACCTGCGCCGTCTCCCCCGGCGGAAGGCTGCGCAGCCGGGGCACGAGCACCTCGATCACGAAGCAGCCCCCGGGCTCGAGGTGCGCCGCCGCGTTGATGAAGCACTCCACCTGCTCGTCCTGGGTGACCAGGTTCCCGATCGTGTTGAAGACGAGGTAGACGAGCCGGAACCGGCCCGTCGACCCTCGTCGAGGTCATGTCGCCGATCGTGACGTCGATCGCCTCCGCCCCCGGCTTCTTCTGCAGTTGCGCCACCATGTCGGCCGAGAGCTCGATGCCCGCCACCGGCACGCCCCGCCGGCTCAGCGGCAGGCCGATGCGGCCCGTCCCGATGGCGAACTCCAACGCTCGCCCCTCCCCCGCCAACGACGCCAGGAAGTCCACGGTGAGTTCGACCACGGCGGGGTGGGACATGCCCGTCGAGTCGTCGTCGTAGTGCGACGCGATCTCGCCGACGAAGATGTTCTCCTTCCCCGGCGCCACGACGGTGAAAAGGCCCCGGCTCGCCCTAGTCAGTCTTGACGACGAGCACGGCGCAGTGCGCGCCGTGGGCGACGGAGTTCGGCACGCTGCCGAGATAGCGCCGGGCGCCACGCATCCCCTTGCTCCCGACCACGATCAGGTCGGCCCCCACCTCGACCGCCGTCGCCAAGATGACGTCGTCCGCGTTGCCCTGCGCGGCGTGCGCCTCCGCCGCCAGCCCATCGCCGTACTTCCGCAACGCCTCCTCCCCCACGTGGCGGGCCGTCTCGTCGAGGAGCGCGTCCCCCGCACCGGAGTCGACCAGTGGTGCGCCGGTCGCCGCGGCCGATGCCGTGGTCGAGCGCGGCGCACGCACCGCCGTGACGATGTGCAGCTCCGACCCCCAGGAGCGTGCGATCTCGGCCGCCGCCGCGACCGCTTGGTCAGCGGTGTCGGAGCCGTCGGTGCCGACCACGAGCACTTTGTACATGGGAGATCCCCTTTGTGTGCCGGAGGGTTCAGCGTAGCGGTGCGTCCGTCGCGACGCCGGAGGACCGGCCTCAGTCGAGGAGCGCCCCGTAGGCCCCGGACCAGAAGTCGACGAAGTGCGGCGGCGGCACGGGCGAGTTCATGGCCCGCTGACGTGAACATGATGCCGGTGAGCCCCCGTGCCGGGTCGCTCCGCCAGACCGTGCCGGCGCCACCGTTCCAGCCGAAGCCCGACGGCGCCGGCGGCGTGCCGCCGTCGTCGTCGAGCGGCGCCGCCATGCAATAGCCCCACCCGTCACCCGGCTCGAGGATCGGTGGCCCGCCGGCGCGTTGGTCGGCGCTCACGTGGTTGCGGGTCATGGCCCGCACGGCGTCGGGCGACAGCAGGGCCTCACCATCGTGGCGTCCGTCGGCCAGCAGCATCGAGACGAAGGCCCAGAAGTCGTCGAGCGTGGCGACGAGCATGCCGGCGATGTTCCCCATCGCCGGCGGCGCGCTCCACGATCCGGTGCCCGGCTCGTCCAGCAGGTCCAGCGCCCCCGTCTCGAGGTTGGGGATGTACGCGGTCGTGAAGCGGTCCTGTTTCTCGGGCGGCACGCTGAACGAGGTGTCGGCCATGCCGAGCGGGTCGAACAGGCGCGCCCGCAGGAACTGCTCGAGCGGTTGCCCGCTGGCGCGCTCGAGCACGATCCCGAGGACCTGCGCCCCCGTGTTGTAGCGCCACACCGTGCCGGGCTGTTCCATGAGCGGCAGCGTGGCGAACCGGGCGATCCACTCGTCCGGCCCGAACGGCGGCGGTGGCCACGGCGGCCCGAGCGTCCGGAGACCGAGCTCGATCTCGGCCGCCATGATCGGGTAGTCGCCCGGCTCCATGATGTTCCCGAACCCCATCCGGAACGTCAGCAGGTCCTCGATCGTGATCGGCCGCTCGGCCGGCACCGTGTCGTCGAGCGCCGAGTGGAGGGTGCGCAGGACGCGCCGCTCGGCCAACTCCGGCAGGAACTTCTCGACCGGGTCGCCCAGTGACAGGACGCCGTCGTCCACCAGCACCATCGCGCCCGCCGCGCCGATCGGCTTGCTCAACGACGCGATGCGGAAGATGGCGTCGCGTGGCAGCGGCGCGGGGTCGCCGACCGCCCGCGTGCCGAGCACCTCCACGTGCACGTCGTCGCCGCACGCGACGAGCGCGGTCACGCCCGGGACGGCACCGGAGTCGACGTGCGCGGCGAGTCGGTCGTGCAGCCGACGCAACCCGCCGGGGTCGAGGCCACGGGCGGCCGTCACGAGCGAAGCAACGCGGCAGCGGACATGGCTCGGCACGCTAGCGGTAGCTTTGCGCCCGTGGTCACCCTCGACGACGCGGCGCGCGTGCTCACCGCACTGCCCGAGGTGACCGAGGGCGAACGCCACGGCAACCGCACCTGGTTCGTCGGGGGCAAGGCCTTCGCCTGGGAACGCCCGTTCTCCAAGGCGGACCTCAAGCGCTTCGGCGACACCACGCCACCGGCCGGGCCCATCCTGGCGCTGCGCACCGCCGATCTGGCGGACAAGGAGGCCGTGCTCGCCACCGGCGCCCGCGGCTTCTTCACCATCCCGCACTTCGACGGCTTCGCCGCCGTCCTCGTGCAACTCAAGGCCGCCACCAAGAAGCCGTTGCGAGAGGCGATCGAGGACGCGTGGCTCGCCTGCGCCCCCGCCCCCTTGAGTGAGGACTTTTTGTCCGGCGGCCGCGCCTGAATCCCCCGGACCGAGTCCGGCGGCCGGGCCGGGGCCGCCTCAGCAGCGGTGCCAAAAGAAGTGGCGCGCAGAATTTTGCACTCGTATAGGCGCGGACACCGGCGGGGAGTTCGCGCTGTATAGGGGCTGCGGGTTATGTGTATGCGGGTTTTGCTATTTCCTGCGGGAAATTATGAGGAGCAGGGCGTAGCTCAGGCGAGGGGGATATCGCAGGCGTCGTTGAAGCGCAGGAGGATCCAGCGGTCCTCGGACGGCACCCACGCCCACTCGGTCATGGAGGCGTGGACGATGTGGAGCCAGCCGCGGCGGTAGACCTCGGGGCGGATGCCGAGGAACGAGATCATCGTGGCCTCGATCACGCCGGCGTGGACGGCGGCGACGACCCGTTCGCCGGGGTGGCGGCGGGCCAGCGCCCGCACCGCGTCCGAGGCGCGGACGATGAAGCTCGTCCAGCTCTCGCCGCCGGGCGCGATCGGCACGGTCGGGTCCTGGTCCCAGTCGGGCACGCCGAACTGCTCGACCACGTCGTCCCACGAGAGGCCGTCGCTCTCGCCGGGGTGCAGCTCGCAGAGGTCGCAGTCCTGCACGACGTCGCCGAGCGCGGCGGGCCCGGAGCCGACGACGGGGCGCAGGCGCTCGGCCGTCTCGACGGCCCGGGGCAGGACGGAGGAGTAGAGCGTGGTCACATCTCGCAGCTCCCCCGACTCGAAGAGCCGGTCGGCGAGCGCGGCGACCTGGCGGCGCCCCAGCACCGACAGCCCGGTGCAGCCCTTCATGCCGCCGACGACGCGGTTGATGTTGCACTCGGCCTCGCCGTGGCGGACGAGCACGATGCGGGCGGCGTCGGGCGCCGGTGCGAAGACCCGCAGGACGCCGGTGGCGGCCTCGGGGGCGGCGGTGTCGACGCGGTCGGTGGTGGGCGGCGCACCCGCGGCTTCGCGCAGGGGATCGCCACGCATCCAGGCGCGGAGCTTCACGTCACGTCACGCCAGGTCGCCGACGAACTTCTCGAGCTGGCGCAGGGTCCGGCACTCGACGACGTCGTCGCAGTGGGCGCCGTACTCGCCGACGATGGAGTCGCCCGAGCCCCAGTAGTCGCGCGGCTCGGGGTTCAGCCAGAAGACGTGGCGGGCGCGCGCCTGGAGGTCCTCGACGACCCACGACTGGGAGGCGTGGTAGTTGTTGCGCGCGTCGCCGAGGATGATGACCGACGAGCGCGAGGTCACCTGGTCGCCCCAGCGCCGCTCGAACTCGGTCAGCGCGTGCCCGTAGTCGGAGTGGCCGTCGACCCAGATGACGTCCGCCTCGGTGTTGATGCGCGACACGGCCTCGGCCGGGTCGACCACGCCCTCGAAGAACCGCGTGACCTCGTCGATCCCGTCGACGAAGACGAACGAGCGCACCTTGGAGAACTGCGACGAGATGGCGTAGACGAGGTGGAGCGTGAAGCGGGCGAAGCTCGCCACCGAGCCCGAGATGTCCGCGATGACGAAGATCTCCGGCTTGGCCGGCCGGGGGTGGCGGAAACGCGGCTCGATCGGCACGCCGCCGGTGGAGAGCGAGCGGCGCATGGTGGCGCGGAAGTCGAGTGGGCCCTTGCGCCCGTGGCGCCGCTTGCGGGCCAGGCGCACCGCCAGCTTGCGCGACAGCGGGTGCAGGGTCCGGTGCAGCAGGGCCAGCTCGTCGCGCGTGGCGTGCATGACGTCGATGTCCTCGGGCAGCGGCTTGCGCACCGACTTGGCCAGGGCCTCGGCGCCACGGTCCTCGACGAGGCGCCGGCGGATCTCGGTCTCGACGGCCCGGCGGAACTTGTCGATGCGCGCCTTGTACTCGTCGGCCGCCAGGCGCTCCTCGAGGTCGGTGAGCGCGCCGCCGGCGGCGCCGGCCTGGGCCTGGGACATCAGCCGCTCCAGGACGCCGTCGAGGTCGAGGTTCCGCAGCGTCCGGTACAGGTAGTACGTCCCGCCCACGGGGCGCCCGGGCTCCATGCCGGCGTAGCGGTCGACCGCGTTGCGGGCGACGACGTTCATCATGGCGGCGTCGGCCGAGATCAGCGACTTGAACAACAGCTCGGCCAGCTCCTCGGGCGTCATGCCCTCGCCCCCGCCGCCGCCCTTCCACGAGCGGCCCTGGCCGCGCTCGCCACCCTCGCCGCGGGCGCCCTCGGTCTCGGTGTCGCCCTCGCCCTCCCCGAGCTCGCCGTCGTCGCCCGCTCCGCCGGCGCCGGGGCGCACGGCGAAGAAGACCTCGAACGCCGTCTCGAAGGCGCGCCAGTGCGACGACGACTTCACCAGCGTCGCCGCCAGCGAGTACTTCAGCGCCTCGCGGTCCTCGAGCGGGATGTGCTTGATGGCCTCGGCCGCATCGAGGTGCTCGGTCAGCGAGACGGGCAGGCCGGCGCGGCGCAGCTCGGTGACGAAGCCGGAGAGAAGGTCGAGCACGCCGGGCCTCGCCGAGTCAGCTGGACGAGGCCGACAGGAGCTCCTTGGACGCCCGCTCGATGTCGGCCTGGTACTTCAACAGGATGTGGAGCGTGTTCCTCGCCTCCGCGGCGTCGATCGTCTCGACGCCGAGCAGGACGAGCGTGCGCGCCCAGTCGATCGTCTCGGACACCGAGGGCGACTTGCGCAGCTCGAGCGTGCGCAGCGAGCGCACGATGCGCGCCACCTGGTCGGCCAGCTCCTCGCTGATCCCCGGCACCTTCGTCCGCACGATCTCGCGCTCGCGTTCGAGGTCGGGGTAGTCGATGTGCAGGTAGAGGCAGCGCCGCTTGAGCGCCTCGGACAGCTCGCGGGTGTTGTTGGAGGTGAGGAACACCATGGGCAGCTGGGTGGCCCGCACCGTCCCGAGCTCGGGGATCGACACCTGGTACTCGCTCAGAGATCTCGAGCAGCAGCGCCTCGGTCTCGAGCTCGACGCGGTCGACCTCGTCGACGAGGAGCACGATGGGCTCGGTGGCGCGGATCGCCTCGAGCAGCGGGCGGGTGAGGAGGAAGTCCTCCGAGAAGATGTCCTCCTCGAGCTCGGACCAGCTCGGGCCCTCGGTCTCGCCCTGGCCGTGCTCGCCCGCCTGGATGCGCAGCAGCTGCTTGCGGTAGTTCCACTCGTAGAGCGCCTTGGACTCGTCGAGCCCCTCGTAGCACTGGAGCCGGATGAGGCGGGCGCCGGTCAGCTCCGCCACCGACTTGGCCAGCTGCGTCTTGCCCGTGCCCGCCGGCCCCTCGACCAGGACGGGCTTGCCCAGCCGGTCGGCCAGGTAGACGACGCCGCTGATGGAGTCGTCGGCCAGGTAGCCGACCTCGGCCAGGCCGACCCGCACGGTATCGAGGGACTCGAACCGGGGCGGCCCGGCCTCGGGCAGCCCCAGGCGCGCCGTTCGTCGTCGTCGCGTCGCTCACGCCCGCACCTGCCCGTCGCCGCGCACGACCCACTTCAACGTCGTCAACTCCTTCACTCCCATGGGGCCGCGCGTGTGCAGCTTCTGGGTGGAGATGCCCACCTCCGCGCCGAGCCCGAGCTCTTCGCCGTCGACGAACCTCGTCGACGCGTTCACCAACACCGCCGCCCCGTCCACCTCCGCCACGAACCGATCCGCCGTCGCCACGTCCGAGGTCACGATCGCCTCCGAGTGCCCCGAGCTGTAGCGGGCGATGTGGGCGATGGCGTCGCCGACGTCGTCCACCATCCCGATGGCCACCACCGGCGCCCAGGAACTCGGTCGCGAAGTCCTCGTCGGTGGCGGGCGACGGCGTCGGGGACGTGCGCCCGCACGCGCTCGTCGGCCCGGATCTCGACGCCGGCCGCGGTCAACGACTCGGCCAGCCGCGGCAGGAACTCGGCGGCCACGCGCTGGTGCACGAGGATCGTCTCCACGGCGTTGCAGACGCCGAAGCGGTGCGTCTTGGCGTTCACGGCCAGGTCGTGCGCCATGGCCAGGTCGGCCGCGCCGTCGATGTAGATGTGGCAGTTGCCGTCGCCGTCGAGGACGTAGGGCACGGTGGCGTGCTCGACCAGCGACGCGATCAGCGCCGGCCCGCCGCGGGGGATGAGGCAGTCGATGTACCCGCGCAGCCGCATGAAGGCGACCGCCGTCTCGTGCGAGGTCTCCTCCACCAGGGCGACGGCGTCCTCCGGCAGGCCGGCCTTGACGGCGGCCCGGCGCAGGACGGCGACCACGGCGCGGTTCGACTCGAGGGCGGACGACGAGCCGCGCAGGAAGGCGGCGTTGCCGGCCTTGAGGCAGAGCCCGGCGGCGTCGCTCGTGACGTTCGGGCGGTTCTCGTAGATCACGCCGACGACGCCGAGGGGCACCCGCACCCGGGTCACGCGCAGGCCGTTCGGCCGCACCCAGCCCTCGGTCACCTCGCCGACCGGGTCGGCCAGGTCCGCCACCTTGCGCAGCCCGGCCGCCATGGCGTGCACCCGTGCCTCGGTCAGGCGCAGCCGGTCCCGGGCCGCCTCGACCATGCCGGCCGCCTCGGCCCGCTCCAGGTCGACCCGGTTCGCCTCGACGAGCGTCGGCCACTCCTCGTCCAAGAGGTCGGCGGCCAGGCGCAGCGCGTCGTCGCGCGTCGAGCTCGTCGAACGGGCGACGACACGGGCGGCCGCCTGGACGCGGCCCGCGAGCTGCTCCAACGCGGGCGAGGTCATCGGGTCAGGTTACAAGGACCAGGTCGTCACGATGGACGACGACCTGGCTGCGCCGGCCCATCCACTCCTCCGCCGTGGCCGCCGGCACCCGGACCAGGCCCTTGGCGAACACCTGCGCCGTCGGGCCCGGCGATCTCGACGGCGTCGGTCGGCCCGGAACGTGCCGGTGCAAGCCGACCACCCCGGCGGCCAGGAGCGAGCGCCCGCGCCCGGTGAGGGCGGCCCGCGCCCCCTCGTCGACGGTGAGGCTGCCCGAGGCGCCGAGGGCGAAGGCGATCCACAGCTTGCGCGCGCTGAGGCGGCTCTCCCGGGCCCGGAACACCGTGCCCACCCCGGCCTCGCCCGCCAGCGCGGCGCCGAGGACGCCGGCCCGGCCGGCGTCGGCGATCACGGTGCGCACGCCCGACCAGGTGGCGATCTTGGCCGCGGCCAGCTTCGAGGCCATGCCGCCGCTGCCCACGGCGCTGCCCGGTCCGCCGGCCAGACGCTCGAGCTGCTGGTCGATCTCGACCACCTCCTCGATGAGCGAGGCCTCGCGGTCGCGCCGCGGGTCGGCGGTGAGCAGTCCCGGCGCGTCGGTCAGCAGGACGAGCAGCTCGCGCGCCGACGAGGTGCGCCACCAGCGCGGCGAGCCGGTCGTTGTCGCCGAAGCGGATCTCCTCGTCGGCCACGGCGTCGTTCTCGTTGACCACCGGCACGACGCCGAGGTCGACCAGATGGCGCAGCGTCCCGCGCGCGTGGAGGTACTGCGTGCGGTGCACGAAGTCGAGCGGGGCCAGCAGGACCTGGCCGGCCAGCGTGTCGTACGGTTCGAGCCCGTCCTGCCACAGGCGCATCAGCCGGTGCTGGCCGACGGCGGAGACGGCCTGGAGCACGGCCGGGTCGGCCGGGCGCTGGCGCTCGGCCGTCGGGGTGGAGGGCGGCCCACCCGGCCGCGATGGCGCCCGAGGTGACGACGACGACGGTGTGGCCGTCCGCCGGCGTGCCGCGACGATCTCGCCGCACAGGCGCGCCACCGTCTCGGCCGTCACCGACGACGACCCGACCTTGACGACGGCGATCACGGAGCACGTCCTCGCCCCAGGTGAAGGTCATGGCGCCGACGGTGACCTCGTCCCCCTCGCGGGCGCCGGCGCGGGCCAGCGCGCGATCGACCCCGAGGCGGCGCAGCCGGCGCACGGCCTCGGCCTGGGCGCCGGCGTCGGTGAGGTCGGAGAACGCCACCGCCCGCTCGGCGGCGCGGCCCAGCACGAGCCACGCCCCGGCGCCGGTCCGCTGCACGTCGACCCCCTCGGGGACCGGTCGGTGCACGACGACCTCGGACGCGGCCAGGTCGGCCTCGCCGGCGGCCGCGTCGGCCCGGGCCGCGTGCACGAGCACGGCGAGCCGGTCGACGAGCGTGTCGACGCCCTCGCCGGTCGCGGCCGAGAGCAGGAGGTCGCACGATGCGGGGCCCTCGGTGTCGGCGCCCTCGACGTCGGCGCCGGCCGACAGGGTCGGCCTTGCTGCCGACGACGAGCCGCGGCCGCTCGAGCAACTCGGGCCGGTACGCCTCGAGCTCGGACAGCAGCACGCGCAGCTGCGCCGCCGCCGGCTGCGCCGCCGACCAGCGGCGCGCCGAGGTCGAGGAGGACGACGAGCACCCGCGCCCGCTCGATGTGGCGCAGGAACTGGTGCCCGAGGCCGCGGCCGCCCGCGGCGCCCTCGACGAGGCCGGGGATGTCGGCCACGACGAACTCGGTGCCGTCGTGTGCCCCGCCGATGCGGACGACGCCGAGATGCGGCTCCAGCGTGGTGAACGGGTAGTCCGCCACCTTCGGCTTGGCCGCCGACACCGTCGAGATGAGCGTCGACTTGCCCGCGTTGGGGAACCCGACGAGCGCGACGTCCGCCATCAGCTTGAGCTCGAGGTCGAGCCAGTGCTCGCCGCCGGCCTCGCCCTGCTCGGCGAAGGCGGGGCCGCGCCGGCGGTTCGACAGGAAGCGCGCGTTGCCCCGCCCCCCCTGGCCGCCCTCGGCCACCCGAAAGCGCGTCCCGGCGGGCGTCATGTCGACCACCACGTCGCCGGCGCGGCCGCGCACGACGGTGCCGACCGGCAGCGGCACCTCGACGTCCTTGCCCCGCGCGCCGTGGCGCTTCTGCCCCGACCCGTGCCCGCCGTTGGTGGCGCGGCGGAAGGGGTGGTCCTTGAAGCCGAGGAGCGACGACTCGTTCTCAGTGGCGACGAGCCAGACGTCGCCGCCGTGCCCGCCGTCGCCGCCGTCGGGGCCGCCGCGATCGACGTGCGCCTCGCGCCGGAACGAGACCGCGCCGGCGCCGCCGTCGCCCGCGGCGCGTGCAGTTGGGCCTGATCGACGAAGCCGGGCATAAGGAGGAAGCCTACGGGTCTAGGAGCCGAGCAATCGACGGGCGCGCCGGGCCACCTCGTCCCGCGCGCGCTCCTCGTCGATGTGCGTGCAGCGGCCGCCTTCGACCACGCACGCACCGCCGACCCAGACGTCGGTCACCAGGTAGCCGGCGCCCGCCCACACCAGGTGCCCGAGCAGCTCGGCCTCGGTGACCGACGGCGTGAAGCGCGGGTCGTCGGTGCGCAGGCGGATCACGTCGGCCGGCCGCCCCACCTCGAGCGCGCCGACCGGGAGGCCGAGGGCGTCGCCGCCACCCCTGGTCGCCAGGCGCAGCGCCGCCGCCGTGCTCAGTGCCCCGGGGTCGCCGGCCAGCGCCCGGGCCAAGATCGCCGCCAGGCGCATCTCGTCCCACAGGTGCAGGTCGTCGTTGGAGGCCGGGCCGTCCGTGCCGAGCCCGACCCGGACCCCGAGCTCGAGCAGCCGCCGGAGCGGCGCCACGCCCGAGCCGAGCTTGCCGTTGGACCCCGGGCAGTGCGCCACCGCCACGTCGTGCGCGCGCCAGCAACGCGAGGTCGTCGTCGTCCAGCCACACGGCGTGCGCGGCGAGGACACGCCCGTCGAGCGCGCCGACGTCGGCCAGCAGCGCGGGCGCGCTCAGGCCGTAGCGGTCGAGCACGTCCTCGCACTCGGCCGCGGTCTCGGACAGGTGGATCTGGAACAGCGCGTCGCGGCGCTTCGCCTCGGCCGCGATCTCGCGCAGTCCCTCGGGCGGGACGGTGTAGACGGCGTGCGGCCCGAAACCGAGATGGAGCCGGCCGGCGCGCCCGTCCTCGGCGTCGAACAGCGTCGCACGCCTCGGCCAGCAGCACCTCCCAGTGCTGGCCCGGCCCGTCGGGCGACCCCGGCACCTCGAAGATGCCGGGCGTGTAGACGGCCCGGATGCCCGCGTCGAGCACGGCCTCGACGACCGGCGCGGGATGCCGGTACTGCTCGCACGTCGTGGTGATGCCGTTGGTCAACAGCTCGGCGGCGCCGAGCGTCATGCCCCAGTAGACGTCCTCGTCGGCCAGGCGGGCCTCGCGCGGCCAGACCGACTCGGTCAGCCAACGGTCGAGCGGCAGGCCGTCGCCCGCGCTGCGCACGAGCGTCATGGGCGAGTGCCCGTGGCAGTTCACCAGGCCCGGCATGAGCACGCCGCCGAGCTCGCGCACCTCGGTGCCGGCGCTGGGCGGCGCCAGCTCGGCCGGGTCGCCCACCCACGAGATCAGCCCGTCGCTGACCTCGACGGCCCCGGGCGTGAGCACCCGGTCGTCGGCGTCGACGGTGAAGACGGCGTCGGCGATCAGCCGCAGGGTCACGGCACGCCGACGAACAGGCGGTCGGAGAGGTCGCGCGAGACGCGGAGGCGCTCGTCGCCGCCCTCCACGGTGACCTCCATCGTGCCGTCGGTGTCGCGCCCGCCGACGCGGGCCACCGCGCCGGGGATGAAGCCGCCCTCGTCGAGCAGCGTCAGCGAGCCCAGGTTCAGCTCGACCTCCTCGCTGACGCGCAGGAGCCGCACCCGCTCCCCCACGTCGACCTCGGCCAGCGGCCGCGTCTCGACCGCCGGCGCCGCCGAGTGCGAGCCGGGGATCGGGTTGCCGTGCGGGCAGGTGGCGGGGTCGCCCAGCAGCTCGACCAGGCGCGCCTCGACGTCGTCGGAGATCACGTGCTCCCAGCGCCCCGCCTCGCGGTGCACCTTGTGCCACTCGAGCCCGATGACGTCGACGAGGAGGCGCTCGGCCAGCCGGTGCTTGCGGACCACCTTCTCGGCCAGGGCGCGCCCGCTCTCGGTCAGCGACAGCCGCCGCCCCTCGCGGGTCACGTAGCCGTCGTCGATCAGGCGGTCGAGCATCTCGGACACCGACGGGGCCGAGCGCCCGAGGCGCTCGGCGATGCGCGCCTGGATCACCGGCACGCCCTCCTCGGCCAGGCCGAGCATGGTCTCGAGGTACTCCTCGACCGGCGGGTGGTACTCGGCGGCGCGTGCCGTGCTCAGGCATCAGTCCTGATCGTGGTCGGCGCAGTGGTCGGCCGAGGGCGGGACGTCGAGCGCGGGGTTGCGGTCGAAGAAGCCGAACGGGACCAGGGTGAAGCCGGTGTACTCGACGGGCATCACCGGCCAGTCCTCGGGCCGCGGGATGTGCGTGACGCCGAACGTGTGCCACAGCACGACGTCGGTGTCGACGATCGGGCGGTCCTGCGCCGTCCACTCGGGCAGGCCGGCGCCGCCGCGGTGCTGGTTCGGGTAGTCGCCGGCGGCCCGCCGCTCCTCGGGGTCGAACGGCGTGACCCACAGGTTGTGCGTGGCGAACGCGGCGCGCCGCCCCACGCTCGACTCCGGGTGGGCCAGCAACGTGGGCGTCGACGCCGGCAGCAGCTTGTAGGCCGTGGCCTCGCCGACGCCGTTGCTGGTCGAACGGTTGGCGATGCGCCAGGTGCGGCTGCGCGACGGGTCGACGTTGCGCCGGGCCGCCAGCTCGGACTCGAGCAGCGTCGCCGTCGTGCCGAACACGTTCCCCCAGGGGTTCTCCGGCGTGCCCGGTGCACCCGAGGAAACGGCGTCGACCTCGTAGACCGCGTTGTCGGGGCCGTCGACCTCGATGTCGAGCCGCACGTTGAACAGATGCTGGTGGTACGGCGCCGCCAGCCCGGGCGCCACCATCTTGGCGTGCGCGCCGGCGTCGCCGTCGGCCACGGCCATGGTCGACATGATCCCGGTCAGCTTCACCTCGAGCTGGATGGTGCCGTCGAGGTAGAAGTACCAGTAGAAGCCGTACTCGTAGTTGCCGACGGTGGCGATGGAGCTGACGACGAGGCGTCGCGAGCGGCGCACCTCGGTCCGGCCCGAGACCATGTCGACGTGCTTCCAGAGGATGCCGTAGTCCTCCTCGTGCAGGCAGATGGCGTTGGGGCGCGTGCGCGGCTTGCCCTGCTCGTCGGCGAACACGTCGTCGAAGTAACGGATCTCGCCGAGGCAGTCGCAGCCCAGCGTCAGCGAGTTGGCCATGCGCCCGAGCCCCCACTCGCCGGCGTCGAACGCGCTCTTCCACGCGTGCATGGGGTCGGGGGAGCCGTAGGGCACCACCATCTCGCTCACCGAGGCGCGGTAGAGGATCGGGCGGACGCGCCCGCCGTCCTCGTAGCCGACCGTGTAGATGACGAGGCCCTCGAGCGGGTCCATGCCGACGCGCAGCGACCACTTCTGCCAGCGCACGAGGTTGCCGTCGACGTCGAAGCTCGGGCCCTCGGGCTGGGTGATCTCGAGCGGCTTGAGATCGGTGCGCAGCGGACCGTTGTCCTCGGGGTAGTAGCTGCCCGACTTGGGCGGGAGCGGCACGACGCCGAGGTCGACCACCTCGAGGACCTCGCCCCGGCCCATGTCGACGAAGGCCATCAGGCCCTCGAGGGGCCGGGCGTAGCCGTTGTCGTCGGGCGACTCGCGCAAGAAGGCGAGGCAGCGGGTGATCCGCCGGCCCTCCTCGTGCGTCCAGCGCCGAACGTGCCCGCCGGCCAGGGGTCGATCTGGACCAGGGAGCGGTCGACGACCCCCCGGCGCTCGAGGGCGGCGTTCCACTCGGCGTTGTCGTGCAGGGCGGCCAGGACGTGGATCGACTCCTCGATCTGGAGCGGCGGCCGCACGTCGCGCACGACCTCCCAGCGGTCCACCTCGCCCCGCGTGACCGACACGATCGACCTCGGTGACGTCGGCCTCGGGGCCCTCGAGCAGCACGATGCCGCACCCGACGGTCGACCTGCACCTTCTCGCCGCGGTCGAACGCCCGCACCAGGTCCTTGGGCGGGTCGCACAGGCCCGACGTAGGCGAAGCGGAGCGCGTCGGTGGGCACCTCGGCGCGACCGCTGGCGAAGACGATCTCGCGGGCCGCCGTGATCTCGTCGCCCGAGAGCGGGGCCAGGGGATGCAGGGACGGCGGGAGCAGCCGAGAGGTGGAGGGCATGCCCGCTCGATGTTACGCGGCCGGCGCCGGCGTCCCCACCCTCTACCATCAGGCCATGGACGATGCGGTCAAGCGGGCAGGCCACAGCGCCCGCGAGCTGGCCCGTCGCATCGGCGTCGAGCACCACGACGTGCTCGTCGTGCTCGGCAGCGGCCTGGTCGGGCGTGGCCGAGCTCCTCGGGGCCGAGGAGGACTGGGTGCCGCTCGACACGCTGCCTTTCTTCCCCACCTACACCGCGGCCGGGCACCACGCGCACGGCTGGTCGGTCGTCCTGGGCGGGGCGCCGCCTCCTCGTGCTGGGCGGGCGGAGCCACCTCTACGAGGGGATCGAGCCGGCCGAGGCGGTGCACCCGCTGCGCACCGGGATCGCGGCGGGCTGCACCACCGTGATCCTCACCGCCGCGGTGGGCGGCATCCGCGACGACCTCGACGACGGGCTCGCGTCATGGTGCTCGACGACCAGCTCAACCTGACCGGGCGCAGCCCGCTGGTGGGCCCGTCCTTCGTCGACATGGTCGACGCCTACTCGCCCACGCTGCGCACGCTCGCCCTGGCCACGCCGGACCCGGCGGCCACCGCCGCGCTGGCCGAGCGGCCCGGCGTCTACGCGCAGGTGCCGGGACCCGCAATTCGAGACGCCGGCCGAGATCCGCATGCTCAAGGCGATCGGGCGCCGACGTCGTGGGCATGTCGATCGCGCTCGAGACGATCGCCGCCCGGCGAGGCCGGCGTCGACGTGCTCGGCCTGGCCGTCGTCACCAACCCGGCCGCCTCGGCCGAGACGCCGATGAGCGAGCCGGCGGCGATCGCCGCCGTCGGGACGGCCGACCACCCCCGCCGTGGCCGCCATCGTCCGCCACGTCGTAGGCTCGCTGCCGTGACGCAACCTGGTGGCAGCCGGTCGGCGTCGACCACGTCGCCATCAACGTGCCCGACGTGCCCGGCGGGCATCACCTTCTACACCGAGACCATGGGCCTGGTGCAGAACCACACCCGGCCCGACTTCGGCTTCCCCGGGCGCCTGGCTCGACACGGCCAGCGGCCAGCAGGTCCACCTGATCGAGGCCGAGGTCCCGAAGAACGTGGGCCAGCACTTCGCCCTCGTGTTCGACGACCTCGGCGCGGCCGTGGCCGAGTTCCGGGCCCGTGGCCTGCGGGTGAGCGACCCGGTGCCGGTGGGGACGACCGGACGCCAGCAGGCGTTCACGAGCGACCCCTGGGGCAACGGGATCGAGCTGCACTCCCGGCCGTCAGGCTGAGGCGAGCGGGCATCGGCCCGCTCGTGCGCTGAGGTTCAGTCGGTGACGACGTTGACGAGCTTGCGGCCGCGCCGCTCGCCGAACTTCACGACGCCGTCCGCCGTGGCGAACAGCGTGTCGTCGCCGCCGATGCCGACGTTGACGCCCGGGTAGACCTTCGTCCCGCGCTGGCGCACGATGATGGAGCCGGAGGTGACGGCCGCGCCGTCGAACCGCTTCACCCCGAGGCGCTGGGCGTTCGAGTCGCGGCCGTTGCGGGTGGACCCGCCTCCCTTGGTCTTGGACATTGCAGACTCCTCTTCGACCGATCCGGCTACTTCGCCGTGATGGCGGTGATCTCCAGCGTGGCGTAGTGCTGGCGGTGGCCCCACCGGCGCCGCTGGTTCGACTTGGACTTGTACGTCATGGCGTTGATCTTGGGGCCCATCTCCTCGCCCACGACCTTGGCCGTGACCGAGGCCCCGGCCAGCTGCTAGGGCGTCGCCAGGACGGTCGAGCCGTCGACGACCAGGACGGGCTCGAGCGACACCTCGGCGCCCACCGGCTGGCCCAGGAGCTCCACGCGGACGCGCTGGCCCTCGGCCACACGTTCCTGCTTTCCTCCGGACCTGATCACGGCGTACATAAGACGAAAATCCTAGCGCATCAGCGCAGGACGGAATCGTCGAGGGTGAAGCCCCGGCCCGCACAGACCATGCACTCGGTGGACAGGGTCTCGAGCAGCCCCTCGGAGATCCGCTTGCGGGTCATCTCGACCAGGCCCAGCTCGGAGATGTCGAAGACCTGGGTCCGCGTCTTGTCCCGGGACAGGGCGTTGCGCAGCGCCGAGGCCACCTTGTCCCGGTTCTCCCGGATCTCCATGTCGATGAAGTCGATGACGATGATGCCGCCGATGTCGCGCAGGCGCAGCTGGCGCGCCACCTCCTCGGCCGCCTCGAGGTTGTTGCGGAAGACCGTCTCCTCGAGATTCGTCTTGCCGACGTTCTTGCCCGTGTTGACGTCGATCACCGTCAACGCCTCGGTCCGCTCGATGATCAAGGAACCCCCCGAGGGCAGCCAGACCTTGCGATCGAGCGCCTTGTGCAGCTGTTCGTGCACGTGGTAGCGCTCGAAGATCGGCAGGCCCTCCTCCTCGGTGTCGTAGTACTCGACCCGCTCGGCCAGGTCCGGGCTCACGGCGGTCACGTAGTCACGCACCTGCTCGTAGAGCGCCCGGTCGTCGATGACGACGCCGCGGTACTCCGAGTTGAGCTCCTCGCGCAGGATCCGCACCGCCAGGTCGGGCTCGCGGTAGAGAGCCCGGGCTGGTTCGACTTCTTCGCCTCCGCCTCGATCGCGTTCCACTGCTCGACGAGCGACGTCACGTCGCGCTGGAGCTCCTCGGCCGAGACGCCCTCGGCGGCCGTGCGCACGATCATGCCGTGCCCGGCCGGCTTCACCTCGTCGATGATCCGGCGCAGCCGGCGCCGCTCGGTGTCGCCGAGGCGCTTGGAGATCCCGAAGGCGCTCGAGTTGGGCACCAGGACGGCGAAGCGCCCGGGCAGCGACACCTCCTGGGTCAGGCGGGCTCCCTTGGCCCCGATCGGGTTCTTCGTCACCTGGCACAGGATCGTCTGCCCCGCCTTGAGCACGTCCTCGATGCGCGGCTGGTTCGACGCCCCGCCCTCGATGTCGTCCTTGTCGTAGCGCACGTCGCCCCGGTAGAGCACGGCGTTCTTGGGGATCCCGATGTCGACGAAGGCGGCCTCCATGCCGGGCAGGACGTTCTGCACCCGGCCCCGGTAGACGTTGCCGTCGATCTGGTTGGTGTCGTCGGACGCCCGGGCCACGTAGTGCTCCACGAGCGAGCGGCCCTCGAGCATGGCGATCTGGGTCATGTGCGGCTGGACGTGCACGCACACCAGGTACCGGCCGACCTGCCGCGAGCGCTTCTCGCGGCCCGAGCGACGCCGGTTGCGCGCTCGCCGTTCGCCGCCCTCTCCCTCTTCTGCGCCGTCGGCCCGCTCGCCTCGCTCCGCCCTCTCGGGGGCGGGCGCGGAGGGCTCGGCCACGTCGGTGCGGCCCTCCTTGCGCTCGGTGGCGCCCGGCCGGACCAACGGGACGACCGGCGCGGCCTTCGCCGCGGGCCGCGGGGGCGGCGGCGTCGCTGGCGCCGGGCGGGTGTCGCCGATCTTGGGCTTGGGGGGCTGGGCGGCCCGCGGCGGAGCGGACGGGCTAGTGCTCTCCGCACCCTCCGCTGGTCGGCCCTCCGGAGGGTGTGCCTCCGGGGTCTGGCTGAATTCGGTCTCGGACATGAGGGAGACCCCTCCTTGCGTTCTGTGTCGCTGCGGCACCGGTCTCGGGTCCGCTCAGCGCGAGCGGCTCGAACCGTGCGCCGTCGCGCTCGATCCATTGATGCGTTCGCCAGGCCCGGCCGGGCACCGCGTCGGTGCCCAGGGCCATCACGAGGTCCCCCGGCCGGACGCCACGTGGGTGCGTGGCCACTTCTGCCCGGAGGCAACCAAGGAGGCTGGTGGTCGACAGCGCCAGGATGGCCGGGCGGATGTCGTCCTCACTCGGACGACCCTTCCGCTCGCGCCGGATGGTCAGGGTCGGAGAAGCGAGCATCGTGTCCACCCGCTCCGCCAATTCCTCACCAGGCACGCCAAGTACCTCCAACTCCCAATCGCACGATCCTACCTCCTGCTGGAGGGAACCCTCCGTATCCTCGACGAACGCCGCCACCTGGACCTCGATGCCCTCGGGCAGCAGGGCGCTCAGGACGCCCGGGAGGCCGTCCACGGGCGCCTCGCCCGGCTCCGCCGGCCCCAGGCGGAGGTCGAGGTACTCGCCGTGCGACTCGCACCCCGTCGGCAGGGCGAGCCCGAAGCTCACGAGCGGGTGGGGCACGAAGCCCTCCGAGTAGGCCACGGGCAGCCCGCTGCGGCGCAGCGCCCGCTCCCACATCCTCGCCACGTCGCGGTGGCTGGTGAAGCGGATCTTGCCCGCCTTGGAGAAGCGGAGGCGCAGCCGGCGCCGTCCCTCAGGAGGCACGCGTGACGAGCTGGACCGGGATGCGGTGCCCCTCGGCCAGGTCCTGGCCCGTCCCCTGGCTCCCGCCGGCCGGCGGGACGGCGGACGCCACGACGTGCTCGAGGCCGCCCCCCGTGCAGGCGCCGCAGTCGTAGCAGGGCGTCCAGCGGCAGTCCTCGACCGCCACGCTCGCCAGCGCGTCCTGCCAGTCCCCCCACAAGAAGTCGCGGTGCAGCCCGGCCGAGATGTGGTCCCACGGCAGCGCCTCGTGCTCGTCGCGGTCGCGGTGGCACACCTCGTCGAAGCTCAGTCCCTCCGCCGCCAGCGCGTCCTCCCACATGGCGAGGTCGAAACGCTCGGACCACTCCTGGAACGTCCCGCCGGCGCGCCACACGCGCTCGATCACGGCGCCCATCCGGCGGTCGCCGCGGCTGGCCAGGCCCTCGGCCACCGTGGCGGCGGGCTCGTGCCACCGGATCGTGAGGCCCCGGGCGCGCTTCGCCTCGGCGCGCAGCAACGCCACCTTGCGCTCGAGCTCCGCCGTCGTGTCCATGCCGAACCACTGGAACGGCGTGTGGGCCTTGGGGACGAACCCCCCCACCGACGCGACCACGGTGACGGACTTCTGGTAGCGCCGGCCGATCTCCGCGCACCGGGCCCCGAGCTCTGCGATGCCCAGGACGTCCTCGTCGCGCTCGGTCGGCAGGCCGATGAGGAAGTAGAGCTTGACCCGCCGCCACCCCTGGCTGAACGCGGCGTCGACCGCGCCGTAGAGGTCCTCCTCGGTGATCAGCTTGTTGATCACCGTGCGCATGCGCCACGTGCCGCCCTCGGGCGCGAACGTCAGCCCGGTGCGGCGCACCTTCTGGATCTCGGCGGCCGTCCCCACGGTGAACGCGTCCACCCGCAGCGACGGCAGGCTCACCGAGACGCGACCGTCGTGGTCGGGGTCGTTCACGATCTCGCGCACGGTGTCCTCGATGCCCGAGAAGTCGGCCGTCGAGAGCGACGTCAGCGCCACCTCGTCGTGCCCGCTCCACTCGAGCCCCTGGCGGACCATGTCGCGTACCTGCTCCGCCGGCCGCTCGCGCACCGGGCGCGTGATCATCCCCGCCTGGCAGAAGCGACAGCCGCGCGTGCAGCCGCGGAACACCTCGACGTTGAGCCGGTCGTGCACGACCTCGGTCAGAGGGACGAGCGGGCGCCGCGGGTACGGCCACTCCGCCAGGTCGAGCACCGTCCGCTTGGTGACCTCCCGCGGGACGCGCTCGTCGCGGGGCCGCGTGGCGACCAGACGGCCGTCGGCGTACTCGGGCTCGTAGAGCGCCGGCACGTAGACACCCTCGATCTCGGCCAGCGCCCGCCACAGGTCCTCGCGGCTCCGGGCTCCGGCGGCCGCACCGTCGCGCCAGGCCACGATGGCGGCGGTCATCTCGCCGACGACCTCCTCGCCGTCGCCCAGCACGAACGCGTCGACGAAGTCGGCCAGCGGCTCGGGGTTGAACGCGCAGTGGCCGCCGGCCACCACCAGGGCGTCGTCGGGCCCGCGCTCGGCGGCGTGCAGCGGCAGGCCCGCCAGGTCGATCAGGTTGACCACGTTCGTGTACACGAGCTCGGCCGACAGGTTGAAGGCCAGGACGTCGAAGGCCTCGGCCGGCAGGTGCTGCTCCACGCTGAAGAGGGGGAGGCCCGCCGTGCGCATGGCGGCCTCCATGTCCACCCACGGCGCGTAGGACCGTTCGGCCACCGCGTCGGGCCGCTCGTTCAGGATCTCGTAGAGGATCTGCAGCCCCTGGTTGGGCAGGCCGATCTCGTACGTGTCGGGGTAGACCAGCAGCCAGGCCACCTTGTCCGGCCCGTGCTCGGGCGTCTGCGCGCCCTGCTCACCGCCGATGTAGCGCGCCGGCTTGGCGACCCCGAGCAGGAGTCGCTCGATCTGCGGCCAGAGGCTCTCCATCGGCCCAACCCTACGGGACGCTCAACCGCCGCTGGGCCTGGTCGTGGTGGTCGTCGGGCCGGCCGGGCTCGTGGTCCCGGTCGTGCCGGGCTTCGGCGTGGTCGTCGTCGTGGTGGTCGTCGGCGTCCCCAAGGGGACGTTGGAGGCCGGCGCACTCTGGCTCGCCGGGTTCGTCGGCGTCGGGGTCTTCACGGTGCCGGCGACCTGGTCCTGGTTGGCGTAGATGTAGTTGAAGACGTTGCGGACGAGCGGGGCCGCAGCGTCGGCGCCGTAGCCGCCCTGGTCGATGACCGCCAGCACGAGGTACTGCGGGTTGGGGTTCGGGCCGAAGGCGACGAACCAGCTGTTCGGCTCCTGGCCGGCCTGGTTGGACGCGGTACCCGTCTTGCCGGCCAGGTTCCAGTTCGTCGGGAAGCCCAAGAACGCGTTGTAGGCGGTGCCCATGCGGTTGGAGACCACGCCCTCGAAGCCCTGCAGCATCGCCTGGTAGTTCGTCGGCGAGATCGCCACGTGCCCGGTGACCTTGGGGGCGATCGACGTGACCACCTTGCCGGTCTCGGGGTTGACGACCTGCGACGCCACCTCGGGCGCGTAGCGCGTGCCCTGGGCGGTGCTGGCGTTCCAGTTGGCGAACGTCGAGTACGTGACCGCCTGCTCGAGCGGGGTGAGGACGGTCGCGCCCTGGCCGAACGCCATCTCGATGTTGTCGCCGGTGTACCACGAGGTGTTCGGGAACGCCTGCGGCGCCTCGGCATGCAGCTTGAGCCGCGTGGCCTGGCTGTCGACCCGGCCCTGCGCCTCGCCCGGCAGGTCGATGCCGGTGATCGTGCCCTCGCCGTAGTCGGTGGCCTCGTTCTGGATGGGCGTGTCGCCGTAGGTGCCGCGGTCCTCCCAGAACATCTCGCCCAGGTTGTAGAAGAACGAGTCGCTCGACACGGTGAGCGCGCCCGAGATGTTGTAGGACCCGCCGCTGTCGCCGGGGTCGTCGTGCAGGACGCAGCCCGTGTCGAGGACCACACCCGGGGCGGGGCAGCCGGCGATCTTGAAGGTGCCCGTGTCGTCGTAGTACTGCCCCGTGTTCCAGAGGCCGTCCTGCAGCGCCGCCGTCGCGGTGACGATCTTGAACGTCGACCCCGGCGTGTAGAGGCCCTGGATGGCGTAGTTGTTCTCGGCGGTGCTCGCCTGGAGCGCGTTGTAGTTCGCCTGCGAGATGCCGCCGACCCACTCGTTCAGGTCGTAGTTCGGGTACGAGGCCAGCGCGAGGACCTGCCCGTTCTGCGGGTCCATCACGATGACGGCGCCGTTGGGCGCCGAGGGGTATCGGCCGTCGACGCCGTCGAACGTCTGGCGGTCGGAGAGGATCTGCTGCTGGAGGTCCTGCTCGACCGCCTCTTGGAGGCCACTGTCGATGTTGAGCACGACGGTGTCGCCGATCTGGGGCGCCGTCGTGTTGAGCGTCCCCACGACGGTCCCGCTGGCGTCGACGCTCAGGGCCTGGCGGCCGTCGACGCCGCGCAGGTACGGCTCGTACTGGTATTCGATCCCGCTGAGGCCGACCTGGCTCCCCTGCGTGTACCCCTGGTTGGGGTGCGCGGCGAGGTAGCTCGAGGGGATGGCGCCCACGTAGCCGAGGATCTGCGTCCCGGTCGTCCCGCCCTGGGGGTACGTCCGCTGCGCCACCGTCTGGACGCTCACCCCGGGGTAGTCGGACTGGTGCGTCTGGAGGTACTGGACCGTCGACGTCGACACGCCCACCGCGACCGGCACCGGCTCGTACGGGCTGTACTGGACGTTGTTCACCGACGCCTGCACCTGCTTCGGCGTCTCGCCGACGAGCGCCGCGACCTGGCCGATGATGCCCGGGTTCTGCGCCGCCTCGGCGCGCGACAGCAGGATCTCCTGCTGGGAGTCGTTCGACACCAAGACGGTGCCGTTGCGGTCGACGATCTCGCCCCGCGGTGCGGGGACGCTGACGACGCGCACCTGGTTGCGCGTCACCGCGGCGGCGTAGGACTTTCCCTCCACCACTTGGAGCGTCCACAACCGCAGCACGAGCACGCCGAACAGGACGACCACGACGACGGCGATGATCCGCAGCCGCAGGTTCGGCCGCGACTCCTCTTCCTCGGGCGAGCCGACGAGCGACGCGACGTTGACGCTCTTGCGCGGCCGCATGCGCAGCCGGGGCGTGTTGCCGCGCCACGAGCGGCTGCGCCGGGCCCGCGTGGCGGGTCTGAGGTGGAGCCGGTCGCCGCGGATCGGGTGGCGGAGGGTGCGCTTCACCAGAGGCGCGCGTCGGACTGCGCGGAAACGAGCGAACGGCGGTGGTTCTCGCCGGCCAGGGCCCACCGCATGAGCCGGCTGACGGGCAGCACCAGGACGACGCTCGAGATGCCCACGACGAGGAAGAGGGCCACGAAATCGATCTGGACCATCTGTTCCTGGCCGAGGATGGCGCCGAGCACGGCGAACAGCATGTCCGCTGCGACGCTGCCCGCGAGCGCGGCCACCGGCTTGAGCCAGGCCGCCCGCGGGTCGACGGCGGTCGTGAGCGCGCCCACGGAGTACCCGAGGATCGTCCCGACCAGGGCGGAGAGGCCGAAGGGCGTCGGGAGCACGAGGTCGAAGGTGATCCCGGCCCAGAATCCGACGATGGCGCCCGTCTCGGGACCGTCGAGCAGCGCGGCGGTGATCGGCAGCAGCCACAGGAGGTCCGGGTGGGCGCCGCCGATGCGCAGCGCGATCATCACCGTCTGTTGCACCATCAGCACGATGAAGATGACCAGCGCCACGCGCAGGATCGAGCGGGCGGTCACGTCGGGGGCGCCCACTGGACGACGTCGACGTAGGCCAGTTGGTTCAGGTTGGCCGTCGGCTCGACGGTGATGGACTCCTGGCTGGCGCCGGCCGCCGTGTGGAAGGTGGACACCGTGGCGACGGGGATGCCGGGTGGGAACTCGGCGGCCTGGAGGCCGCTGGTCGACATGACCTCGCCCTTGTGGACCGGCGTGTGCGGCGGCACGAGGTCGGCCGTCGGGTCGTTCCCCGGGCCCTGGCCGTCGACGATGGCGGTGTAGAGGTTGCTCGGGCCGAACACGACGCCGATCTTCGATTGCCCGTCGGTGATGAGGCGCACGACGCAGCTGTGGTGGAACGACTGGATGACCTGGCCCACCAGCCCGCCCGCACCGACCACCGGGTAGCCGACATCGACCCCGTCGGCGCGTCCCTTGTCGAGGGTGATCGTGGCGGTGAAGTTGGACGAGTACTCGTCCTGCGTCTGCGCGGTGACGGTGGGGAGTGCGTTGAGGTAGGGCAGGTTCTCGAGCTGCGTCAGCTCACGCAGCTGGTTCTGCTGGAACCCCTTCTCCGCCTGCGTCGCGCGCAACTGGCCGATGGCCCTCTGCAGTTGCTCGTTCTCCGTCTGCACGGCGCCGTAATTGAAGGCACCGGCGAAGAAGTTGCCGATGGGGCTGACGATGTCGACCACGCCCTGACGCAGCGGCGAGTAGATGTCGTTCGCCACCGACTTGATGCCCGACGTGAGGCTGTGCGTGCGGCCGTTGAGGTCGAGCGAGATCAGCGAGAGCGAAAGGACGACGAGGACGACGACCGTCAGCGTGCGGCGCGACCGCCGTGACCGAGCCACCCAGGAGAAACCCGATACGTCAGCGCGTAGAGGTGGTGATCAACACCCGCTTCAGCGCTTCGAACTCTTCCAGGCACTGGCCGCTGCCCACGGCGACGCAGTTCAGCGGGTCCCGGGCCACCACGATGGGCATGCCGGTCTCGTGCTGGAGGCGCGACTCGAGCCCGTGCAGCAGGGCGCCGCCGCCCGTGAGCACGATCCCCTGCTCCATGATGTCCGCCGCCAGTTCGGGTGGCGTCCGGTCCAAGGTCACCTTGACGGCGTCGATGATCGCGGAGACCGGCTCCTCGATCGACCGGCGGATCTCCTCGGTGGACACGACGATCGTCTTGGGCAAGCCACTGACGAGGTCACGGCCGCGGATCTCGGCGTGCAGCTCTTGCTCCAACGGGTAGGCGGAGCCGAGCGTGATCTTGATCTCCTCCGCCGTGCGCTCACCGAGGGCGAGGCTGAACTCCTTCTTGACGAAGGACACGATGGCCTCGTCGAGCTCGTCGCCGCCGATGCGCACCGACTGGCTCGTGACGATGCCACCGAGCGAGATCACGGCGACCTCGGTCGTGCCGCCGCCGATGTCGACGACCATGTTGCCCGTCGGCTCGTGCACCGGCAGCCCGGCACCGATGGCGGCGGCCATCGGCTCTTCGATGATGTAGGCGCGACGCGCACCGGCGTACTCGGCCGCCTCCATCACGGCCCGGCGCTCGACGCCGGTGATGCCCGACGGGACGCAGATGACCATGCGCGGCTTGGCGAAGCGGCGCTGGTGCACCCGGTGGATGAAGTAGCGCAGCATCTTCTCGCAGATCTCGAAGTCGGCGATCACGCCGTCCTTCAGCGGCCTGATGGCCTGGATGTTCGACGGCGTGCGGCCGATCATCCGCTTGGCCTCTGACCCCACGGCCAGCGGGCGCCCGTCCTTGATGTCGACGGCGACGACGGAGGGCTCGTTGAGGACGATCCCGCGGCCGCGGACGTACACCAGAGTGTTGGCGGTCCCGAGGTCGACGGCCATGTCACGACCAAGCAAGGAAAGGCGATTTTCTGCCATAACTGGAACTCTCCCGGAGGGAATGTGGGGGGTGCCGGGGGGGACCGGCGCCCTTTGGTGCGCCCACAGGCTATGGGACACCGCGATCGTTCACAAGGCGGACACGGCAGAACTGCGTTCTGAACTGGGCATCTGCGGCGGCCTCAACGGAGGCTGCCGCCGCCTGGCGTTCAGTTCGCCAGGCCGGGGAAGAACAGTGCGATCTCCCGCGCCGCCGACTCGTGGGAATCGGATCCGTGCACCAGGTTCTCGGTCGTCTCGATGCCCAAGTCGCCCCGGATGGTGCCGGGTGCGGCCTCGGCCGGATTGGTCGTCCCCATCATCAGGCGCACGACGGCGTAGGTGTCCTTCGGGCCCTCCACCACCATGACGAGCGAGGGCGAGCGCGTGATGAACGCGCACAGGTCGGCGAAGAACGGCCGCTCCGCGTGCTCGGCGTAATGGGTCTCCGCCACTTCCTTGGTGATGGTGCGGAGCTCGGCGGCGACCAGCCGGAGCAACTTGGCCTCGAGGCGGGAGACGATCTCGCCGGCCAGGCCGCGCTCGACGCCGTCGGGCTTCACGATGACAAGGGTGCGGTCCACGAAGAGGGGACACTACACAACCCCGGACGGGGGCGAGCCCGCCCGCGCCGCATCCCGCCGCGCCCGCGTCCGGCGCCGGGCCGCTCAGCGCCCGGCGTCCTCCCACGGCACGCTCGAGGCCAACACGTCGGCGCGGGCCGCGCCGACCACGTACAGCGAGCCGGCGACGACGACGAGGCCGTCGGCGTCCACCATGCCTCGCGCCACGCGCACCGCGTCGCGCACGTCGGGCTCCTCGTACACCGCCAGCCCGAGTGCGCGTCCCGCCTCGGCCACCGCACCGACGCGCATCGCGCGCGGCGACTCCGGCTCGCAGGCCACGACGGTGCGCACGCCCGCGGCCGCGAGCGGCGCCAGCATGGCGGACGGGTCGCGTCCGGTCAGCATGCCCACGACGGCGACCGACTCGCCGTCGACCGCGAACTCCTCGGTGAGCGCGTCGCTCAACGCCGCCATGCCGGCCGCGTTGTGCGCGCCGTCGACCAGTAGCAGCGGTCGCCGACCCAACACCTCCAGGCGGCCCGGCACGCGCACGGCGGCGAACCCCTCCTCGACGACGTCGGGCGCCAACGGCTCACCGAAGAACGCCTCCGCCGCGGCGAGGGCCACGGCGGCGTTGCGCCCCTGGTGGGCGCCGTGCAGCGGGACGAGGACGTCCTCGTAGCGCCCCCCCGGCGTCCACAGCGTCACGAGCCGGCCACCCACCGCGACCTGGTTGGACGCGCAGCCGAAGTCCTGTTCGGCCACCCAGAGCGAGGCCGCGCCGACCTCGTCGGCGCGCTGGCGCACGATCTCGAGTAGCCCCGGCTCGAGCTCGCCCACCACGGCCCGGCTGCCCTCTTTGATGATCCCCGCCTTGTCCGCCGCGATCCCCTCGAGCGTCGGCCCGAGCACGTCGGTGTGGTCGAAGCTGACGTTGGTCAGGACGGCGACGTCGCCGTGCACGACGTTCGTGCTGTCCCACGTCCCACCCAGCCCGACCTCGATGACCATGGCGTCGACGGCCTCGAGGGCGAACCACGACAGCGCGGCGGCCGTGAGCAACTCGAAGCGCGTGGGCCGGTTCTCCAGGAGCGACTCGAGCAGCGCCAGCTCGGACACCACCTCCGTGAAGGCGGCGTCGTCGATCGCCTCACCGTTGCGCGCCAGGCGCTCGGTGACGGTGTGCAGGTTCGGACTGGTGTACGTGCCGACGGTCAGGCCCTTCGCCAGGAGCAGCATGGTGACCATCGCCGAGGTCGACCCCTTGCCGTTGGTCCCGGTGATGTGGACCGAAGGGATCGACGCCTGCGGTTCACCGAGGAGCCCGGTGAGCGCCCACATGGGGTCGAGCGTGGGCAGGGCGCGCCGGCGCGGCATGTGCGCCTCGAAGTCGATGTGGGAGTCCAGCCAGGCGAGCGCGTCGTCGACGCCCTCGAAGGCCGGGGAAGCCGGCGGCTCCACGGCGACCGGCTCCCGATCGCGCCGGTGGTCCGGCTCGGTCAGGACGCGGCGCGGCGCGAGCGCGTCGACTTGACCGGCGCACCCCCGAGCGGCACGAGCGTCGGCGCCACGCGGTCCAGCACGACGGAGCGGTCCACCACGCACTTGCCCACGTCGGTACGGCTCGGGAGGTCGTACATGACGTCGAGCAACACCTCTTCGAGGATGGCCCGCAGGCCGCGGGCGCCGGTGCCGCGCAGCAGCGCCTGCTCGGCGACCGCCTCGAGGGCGTCCGGCGTGAACTCGAGCTCGACGTTGTCGAGCGCGAAGACCCGCTCGTACTGCTTGGTCAAGGCGTTCTTCGGCTCGACGAGGATCTGCACCAGCGCGTCCTTGAAGAGCGGCGACACCGCGCTCGACCACCGGCAGGCGGCCGATGAACTCGGGGATCAGCCCGAACTTGATGAGGTCTTCGGGCAGCACGTGGCGCAGGATCTCGCCGTCGTCGCGGTCCTTGCGGTGCACCTCGGCGCGGAACCCGATGCCGCGCTTGCCGATGCGGCTCTCGATCAGCTTGTCCAGCCCGGCGAACGCACCCCCGCAGATGAAGAGGATGTTCGTCGTGTCGATCTGGATGAACTCCTGGTGCGGGTGCTTGCGCCCGCCCTGGGGGGGCACCGAGGCCGTAGTGCCCTCGAGGATCTTGAGGAGGGCCTGCTGGACGCCCTCGCCCGAGACGTCACGCGTGATGGACGGGTTCTCGCTCTTGCGGGCGATCTTGTCGATCTCGTCGATGTAGATGATCCCGGTCTCGGCCCGCTTCACGTCGTAGTCCGCGGCCTGGATGAGCTTCAGGAGGATGTTCTCGACGTCCTCGCCCACGTAGCCCGCCTCGGTGAGCGCCGTGGCGTCGGCGATGGCGAACGGCACGTTGAGCATGCGCGCCAGCGTCTGGGCCAGCAGCGTCTTGCCGCAACCGGTCGGGCCGAGCAGCAAGATGTTCGACTTCGAGAGCTCGATGCCGTCCTCGGCCACCGGCGGGCCGGCCTGTACCCGCTTGTAGTGGTTGTAGACGGCGACCGACAGGATCTTCTTGGCGTACTCCTGCCCGACGACGTAGTCGTTGAGGAAGTCGAAGATCTCGCGGGGCTTCGGAAGGTCCTCGAAGCTCAGCTCGGTGGACTCGTCACGCTCCTCGGCGATGATGTCGTTGCACAGGTCGATGCACTCGTCGCAGATGTAGACACCCGGACCGGCGATCAGCTTCTTGACTTGCTTCTGGGTCTTGCCACAGAAGCTGCACTTGACGAGGTCCCCGCCCTCACCGAACTTGGCCACCCTACGCTTCTCCCGTCCGTCCGAACTCTGTCCGACTGGTCCTACGAGGCTACGGCGCCGATGGCCTCGAGCGGGGCAATCGTGCGGGCGGTGATCACTTCGTCGATCACGCCGTACGTCACCGCCTCTTCGGCCGTCATGATGAAGTCACGGTCTGTGTCCTGGGCCACCTTCTCCTGCGTCTGCCCGGTGTCCTCGGCCAGCATGCCCGACAACAGGTCGCGCATGCGGAGGATCTCCTTGGCCTGCAGCTCGATGTCGCTCGCCTGGCCCTCGACCCCGCCCCACGGCTGGTGCAGGAGGATGCGTGCGTGCGGCAGGGCGAAGCGCTTGCCCTTGGCGCCGGCCGCCAGCAGCACCGCGGCGGCGGATGCGGCTTGGCCGAAGCAGAAGGTCGAGACGTCGGCCTTGATGAACTTCAGCGTGTCGTAGATCGCGAAGAGCGCCGTGATCTCGCCGCCGGGCGAGTTGATGTAGAGGTGGATGTCCTTGTCCGGCTCCTCGGACTCGAGGAACAACATCTGCGCGCACACGAGGTTGGCCACGGTGTCGTTGACCGGCGTGCCGAGGAAGATGATCCGCTCACGGAGCAGACGCGAATAAAGGTCGTATTGCCGCTCGCCCCGGTTGGTCGACTCGACCACCCAAGGCACGCTGTAGTTGTACGCCTCCAGGCGACTAGCCATCCTCTGCATCCTCACTCGTCTCTTCGTCCTGCTCGACTTCGCCGTCCCCCGAAGCATCCACTTTGAGGTCGTCCCGGGAGATCGGGTTGCCCTCTTCGTCGACGAGATCCACGTGGTCCAGCAGCCACTCCAGCGCCTTGCCCTTGCGCAGCTCCGAGCGTACCGCGCCGGTCCGGCCGGCCGTGTCGAGACGCTGCCGGAGGTCGGCCGGCGTGGTGTCCATCCGCTCGGCCATGGTGGCAATCTCGGCATCAAGGTCCTCTTCGCTGAGCGGAAGTTCCTCAGCGTCCGCCAAGGCGCGAAGCGCCAGGTCGGCCTTGACCGCCGCCTCGGCGTCCACCCGCACGGCGCCCAGCAATTCGTCGGGCGAGGTGCCGGTGGCCTGGAAGTACTCGGCCAGGCCCAGCTTCTGGGCCTCGAGCCGGTGCTGGAGATCGTGCAGCCGCTCGTTGACCTCGGCGTCGACCAGGACCTCGGGCACGTCCTCCTCGGGGACGAGGCCGCTCAAGGCCTCGAGCGCCTTCTGGCGCAGCGCCATCTGGGTCTGGACGAGCTTCACCCGGCGGATCCGTTCTTCGATGTCCGCGCGCAGCTCGGCCATCGTCTCGAACTCCGAGCTCTCGGCGGCCCACTCGTCGGTCTCGGCCGGCAGCTTCTTGACCTTGACCTCTTTCACCAGCACGCGGAACGCGATCTGCTCTTCGGGGCTCTGGGGGTTGGCCGAGTCGAACGCGACGATGGCGCCGGCCTTGGCGCCGTGCAGCTCGGCATCGAGCTCGGGCACCACCGTGCCGCTGCCCACCTCGTAGAGGTAGTCGTCGACGCCGACCACTTCGGCCCCTGAGGCGTCGTTGCCGTGGAGGTCGATGGTCACGAGGTCGCCGTCGATGGCGGGCCGCTCGACGACGTCGAGCTCGGCGTCGTTCTCGCGCAGCCGGTCGAGCTGGCGCTGCACCTCTTCGTCGGTGACGGCGAGGCTCGGCAACGTGACCTGCAGACCGTCGTAGCCGGGGATGGAGACGAGCGGGCGGACCTGGACCACGGCGTCGAAGGAGACCGCGCCGCTGTCCTCGCCGCCGGTGATGTCGATGTCGGGCTGCGCGATCGGGTCGAGCTCGGTGTCGACCACGGCGCGCGCGTAGAAGTCGGGCAACGCTTCGCGCAGCGCCTCGGCGCGCAACGCGCCGGCGCCGCCCATGCGCGCCTCGAGCACCTTGCGCGGCACCTTGCCGGGACGGAACCCCGGCACGCGCACCTGGTTCGCCAACGTGCGCACGACGTCACCCATGGCTCGGTCGAACTCGGGCTCGTCGATCTCGACGCTCAGGCGGACGAGGTTTCCCTCTATGGACTCTGTGGTCGCACGCATCACGAGCCGACAACTCTACCGGTGCCGCCGAGTGGCCGACCGCAGGGCTCGCCGGACGGCCGTCCGTCGCCGGATCTAGAACATGAAGTTCATGGCGCCGAGGACCTGGCGGCCGACGGCCGCGTCGCCCTCCATCGCCACGCCGCCGGCGGCGTCGACCTGTTCCGCCGTGGCCCGTCCGCAGCCGAGTCGGAGGAAATCGAGGCCCGACAGCGCCAGGGTCACCGTGGGCGCGACGTCATCGCCCGCCTCTCGTGCCCTCTTGCCGTCCACGAGCACGGTGAACGCGCGGGCGTCGTGCCCGGGGCCCGAGACCTCGAACCGCACGGCGGTCGTGTCGGGGCAGCCGGCCTGCTTGCCGACCACGAAGGGCATGGCGCCCTGCACCCGGTCCAGCGAGAGGGCGGACGCGCGGTTCCCGCAGCCGCCCGGGCGGTCGAGGGCGCGTCGGGCGTCCTGCTCGTGGACCCAGCTGTCGAAGACGCGCACCTCCATGAAGACTGCGTAGGGGACCTGGCCCACGGGGCTGAACCCGACGACGGCCCACTCCTCTTCGCTCCGCTGCCCCAGCTGCCGCGAGCCGCAGCGTGGTGACGTCGACGAACTCGGCGCGCACGGCCCGCCCCTCGAGCGGTCGCCGCACGGCGACCCACGGCTCGTTCATGGACGCGAAGTCGTTCTTCACGTGGTCGCCGAGCGGGCCGTCCCATGGCGGCGGCGCCTCGCCCAGGATCGAGCGCTCGATCCCGATGAGGTGCGACAGCTGGTCCTTGACGTCCCACCCCGGGCACACGGTGGGCAGCGCCCACTCGGTCGACGACAGCTCGAAACTGGCCTCGGCCAGGCCCTCCCAGGTCTCTTTGAGGCCTTCCGTCGCCTCCAGTCCCCGTTGCCGCCAACCACCGTCCTGACCTGCACCGTTGTCTGTCACGAGGACCAAGCTACCGGGCGCCGCCGCCCTCGGGCGGGCCGCCCCGATGTGACCATCCCCCCTTTTTTGTAACCCTCCCGCTACGTTCGACCCCCGTCCAAGGCCATCACCGAACAGAGGAGTTGCCATGGCGAGTTACGAGGGGTACTGCGTCAAGTGCCGCGAAAAGCGTGAGTTCGACGGACAAGAAGTCGAGCTCGCCAACGGCCGCCGTGCCGCCCAGGGAACCTGCCCGGTGTGCGGCACCAAGATGAACCGCATCCTGGGCAAGGCCAAGGTCTGAACCCAGCGCTCCGAGGGGGAGCCACGCCGCGGCGAGCGCGCCGCCGTCCGGCGTGAGACGATGCGGAGCGTGCCTGACCTGATCATCAAGGGCGGGACGCTCGTCGACGGGACGGGCGCCGCGCCGAGGGTGGCCGACGTCGCAGTCGACGCCGGCCGCATCACCGACGTGGGGCAGATCTCGGGCGGCGGTACCCGGGTCATCGACGCCGAAGGGCTGCTGGTGACGCCCGGCTGGGTCGACATCCACACGCACTACGACGGCCAGGCGACCTGGGACCCCGAGCTGGCGCCCTCGTCGTGGCACGGGGTGACCACGCTCGTCATGGGCAATTGCGGCGTCGGCTTCGCGCCCGCTGCGCCCGACCGCCACGACTGGCTCATCGGCCTCATGGAAGGCGTCGAGGACATCCCCGGCACCGCGCTGGCCGAGGGGATCGAGTGGGACTGGGAGACGTTCCCCGAGTATCTCGACGCACTCGAGCGCCGGCGCTGGACGGTCGACGTCGGCACCCAGGTCCCCCACGGCGCCGTGCGGGCGTACGTCATGGGCGACCGTGGGGCGAAGAACGAGGCGGCGTCCGCCGAGGACATCGCCGCGATGCGGGCGATCGTGGCGGAGGCGTTGCGTGCGGGCGCCCTCGGGTTCTCGACGTCGCGGACCCTCGGGCATCGGGCGGTCGACGGCGAAGTGGTGCCGGGGACGTACGCGGCCGAGGACGAACTGTTCGGCGTGGGCGCGGCCTTGGCCGACGCCGGCACCGGCGTGTTCGAGCTGGCGCCGTATGGCGTCGCCAACGAACACCTGGACGACCCGTGGCAGGAGGTCGACTGGATGCGACGGCTGTCGGCGGCGATCGCGCGGCCGGTGTCGTTCGCGCTCTTGCAGGTCGACGACGATCCCGAGCTGTGGCGTAAGCAGATGGCCGCCTCGCTCGAGGCGTGCGCCGAGGGCGCCCAGCTCTACCCCCAGGTGGCGGGGCGGGCCACGGGCCTGCTCACGGGGCACTACGCGACGTACTGCCTCTTCTCCGAGATCCCGGCGTACGGCGAGCTGCGCCGAGCGGCACCTGAGCGCCGAGGAGTTCGCGGTGGCGCTGGCCGACCCCGAGGTGCGCCGCTCGATCGTGTCGTGGACGCCACCGTCGCCGGCCGTCGCCGAGTCGATGGAGAAGGCGTACGGGCGGACGTACGTCCTGGGTGACCCACCCGACTACGAGCCGGGACCGGAGCGCTCGCTGGCCGGGCTGGCGGCGGCGCAGGGCGTGTCACCGCTCGAGGTGGCCTACGACGAGATGGCGCGCGACGGCGGCAACGGACTGCTGTACCTGCCGATCCTGAACTACTCGAACGGCGACCTCGACCACGTCTACGACATGGTGCAGCACCCGCGGGGACTGCTCGGGCTCTCCGACGGCGGCGCCCACTCCGGCACGATCTGCGACGGGTCGATGCCGACGTTCATGCTCACGCACTGGACGCGGGACCGCACCCGCGGCGCGACGCTGCCGCTCGAGTACATCGTGAAGAAGCAGACGCACGACACAGCCCGGCTCTACGGCATGTCCGACCGCGGCACCGTGGAGCCCGGCGCGCTGGCCGACTTCAACCTCATCGACTACGACGCGTTGGCGCTCGGGGTGCCGTTCGTGCAGGCCGACCTGCCGGCCGGGGGCCGCCGCCTGCTGCAGCGGGCCACGGGGTATGCGAAGACGATCAAGAACGGCGTCGTGACGTTCGAGGACGGCGAGGCCACCGGAGAACTGCCCGGACGCCTGGTGCGCGGCGCGCTGACGCTGGCGCGCACTCGTCGGGCGCACGGAGGCCGTTCGCCGACCGGTAGACCGCAACGGGTATGGAGGCACCGCTCACCCAGTACGCGGTGCGCGACGGCGTGCACATCGGCTACCAGGTGTGGGGCCTCGACGCGTCGCCCGACACCGTCGACGTCCTGGAGTTCAACAACGGCCTCATGATCAGCATCGATGAGACCGTCGACGAGCCCAATTGGCTGCGCTACACCGAGCGCGTCGGCGCCTTCAGCCGCCTCATCCGCTTCGACGCCGGGGGCCTCGGCCTCTCCGACCCGCTGCCCACGGGCGTGGCGCCCTCGATCGAGGGGTGGGCGCACGATGCGCTCGCCGTCATGGACGCCGCAGGAAGTGATCGGGCCGTGGTCATGGCGTCGACGGGTGGGTCGATGGCGGCCCTGTGGCTGGCCGCGCATCATCCGGACCGGGTGGCCGGCCTGATCCTCATGAACGGCACGGCGCGGGTGGGGGCAGCGGACGACTACGGCTTCGGTGTGCCCGCGGAGATGACGACCGACGAGGAGTTGCGACTCGACGTCCCGCTCGTCGGCGACGGCGTGCCCCAGGACATTGCGATCTTCGCCCCGAGCCTGGCCCACCGCGTGGGCTTCAAGGAGTGGTGGGGCCGGGCGGCCCGCCGCGGGGCCAGTCCCGCCACGGCCGTCGCGTTCAATCTGGTGACGTTCACGTCCGACGTGCGGGACAGTGTCCCCGACGTCGCGTGTCCCACGTTGCTCATGTCACGCACCGAGGGCTTCATCGACCTCGTCGAGCACGGCCGCTACCTCTCCGAACGCATCGAGGGGGCGCGCTTTGTCACCTTCGCGGGGCCCGACTTGTTGCCGTGGGCGGGCGAGTTCGACTCGATCGTCGACGAAATGGAGGAATTCGTCACCGGCGAGCGGAGCGTGCACGCGGCGGAGCGGTTGTTGGCGACGGTGTTGTTCACCGACATCGTCGACTCGACCATTCGGGCGGCCGCGGCCGGCGACCGTCAGTGGCGGGCCGTGCTCGACGAGTTCGACGTCAACTTCTCCCGGTTGTTGGCTCGGCACGACGGCGTCCTGGTGAAGAACACCGGCGACGGGATTCTGGCCCGCTTCGCCGCGCCGGCCCAGGGCGTGCGCTGCGCCGCCGAGATGGTGACGACGGCCCGGAGCTCGGGTCTGGAGCTGCGGGCGGGCCTGCACACGGGCGAGGTGGAGCTGCGGGGCGACGACATCGGAGGGCTGGCCGTCCACATCGCCTCGCGGGTGAGTGCGATGGCGGCCGCCGGTGAGGTCCTCGTCACCGGGACGGTGCGCGACCTGGTGGTGGGCTCGGGCATCGTCTTCGACGACCGGGGCCGCCACAACCTCAAGGGCGTGCCCGACGAGTGGCAGGTGCTGGCGGTGGAGCGGGCCTGACGCGGGGCCGCCTGGTCAGGGCACGACGATCGGCGCGCTGTCCGGGCTGACTCCGCCCTTCCAGCTCAGCTGCTCGGGGGTCTCGGTGTAGACCCAGGTGCCTGCAGGGACTGACGCCTCGGTGCAGGTCGTAGCCGAGACGACGCCGCTGCAGCCACTGCCCACGGTGGCGGGCACGCCGGTCACCGCGTTGACGCGGCCGACGACGTAGCCCTCGACGTGCGACCCCCCAGGCAAGGTCGACGCCACCCACGAGACCGTGACGGAGGTGCTGCCGACGACGCCGGTGGGTGTGGTCCCGTTCGGCATGACGGTGGCGGCGCCTGTCCCCTCCCCTGAGCCCGGAGTGGACCAGGAGGCGAAGGCGGCCGACGCGGGTGCGAACGAGAGGGAGAAAGCGAGGCCCGCCAAGGCCACCCAGGCGCGCCGTCGGACGCAGGTGCGGCCTGTGGGCGTCGTCACGGGACCCGGGCGAGGCCGCGGTAGGCGAAGCGGAACGTAGCGCCCTGACAGGCGTCGGCCGCGGAGTGGATGAGCGTGACCGCCACGGTGGCCCGGCCCGTCGCCCCAGCCGGGATCGACAGGTCGCCGGCGAAGGGAGCCACTCTGACGTTGGTCCCCCGGCAGCGGCTCGACGCGTCGCCGACCGTGGTGGTAATGGAGGTCACGTTGATTGCCACCCTCTCCCGGTTGGACACGGTCAGCACGAGGGCCGCGGTCTCACCCGGGACGAGGCCGCCGACTCGTCCCGCGATCGAGAACGCGTGAGGGGGCGAGACCGCATCCCGGGCCGGTTCAGCGGCCCGGGATGCGGTCGTCACTTGTGTCCCCGCGCTCTCGCGCCCGCGGGGTGCGGTCCCCGTTGCGTCGGCCGTCAGGAACACGGCGACGAGGGCGCCGGCCACCACGAGCACCCCGAGGACGCCGGCCCAGAGGATGGCCGTGCGGCCCGAGGCCGTGTCGGCGTTCGACTGACGTGGCATCGGCACGGTGCGCTGGCGGGCCGGGCGCGTCCGCTACTGCTGGGCGCCGGTGACGGTCATTGGAATGTCGAACGCCACGCCTTGACAGCCGTTGGGCGCCGCATGGGCGAGGTCGAGCACTCCACTGATCTGCACGTTGGACGCGGTCGACGAGGCCGGGATGCTGATGTTGACGGTCGTCGGCGCAGCCGCGTCCAAGCTGACGTTCGCGCTCGGGCAGCTGCTGGTGTTCGTCGAGGTCGGCGTGCCCCAGGACGCCCCGGTGATCGTGACTGCGTAGGGGTTCGGGTTCTGAATGTTGAAGAAGACCGCACCGGCCGGGCCGCCGGGGTACATCGACGCACCGGCGCCGGCCGGCGTGACCGGCGTGACGACGAGCGACTGGGCCACGGTGGCAGCACCGCTGCCGGAGCCGGAGCCAGACGCCGACCAGGCGGCGAACGCCACGCCCGCACCGACGGCAAGCGCCGCCGTCGACGTGGCGATGCCGATGAACAATTTCTTGTACCTCATGATCAAGCTCCTTCGTCTCGTTGTGGAAGTGCCGGAGTGGCGTGTGGACCACCGAAGCGATCGGTGCGAGGCGAAGTGACGTCGTCGAGGGCCATGAGGTTGGCGAGCTTGCTGTCCGCGATCCACAACAGCGTCGGCACCTGGTCGTCGTCCATCTCGAGCGCAACGGCGATCATGTGACTGCCGTGGCCCTCGTCTCGCAGCCGGATCGCCACCGCATGGGGTGCCGGAAGCAGCCGCAGCGCAGACGATCGGTTCACCCCTCTGACGGTAAGGAAGGGCCGGTGCCCGAGCCTCAGTACGTCGTACTCAGATTTCGGGCGTTCACCTACTCAGGTGCTGTTCACGGGTAGGAGGCGGGGGCGGCGCTCTCGGGAGCCAGCGCAGCGGCCAGTGCGGCCCGATCCGTGACCCCGAGCTTGATGTAGGCGCGATGGAGATGGTTCTCGACCGTACGCGGGGAGAGGTACATGCGCGCCGCGATCTCCTTCGTCGAGGTGCCGGCCGCGACCAGCGCGGCCACCTCCCGTTCGCGCTTGGTGAGCCGGACCGGGCCCGCCGTCGCGTCGATGACCGGCCGGCCGCCGTCACACCGCTCGGCGTAGCCCGTCGCCGTGCGGGTCGCCGACCTCGCCGCCCGTGCCGAACCGGCGGACGCGAGGATGGCCACGGCGGCCGCGGCGGCTTCCGCCGCCAGCCACCACGCGCCCATCTGTGCGAACCGATCGGCCACCTCGAGCAAGGCCTCGGCGTCCGACGCCAGGGCGGCCCGCGCGTGCTCGACCAAGGCGGCCACGAGCGCGCTGTCGGTGAGGGACGCCAACTCCCCCAGGCGTGCGACGACCTCGCCGGAGGGGGCGATCCGCCACCACGACTCCAGTGCCTGCGCTTCGTACCCCGCCATCCCCGCATCCCGGGCCCATGCCACGGCGGCGCGTGCCGCCGCGACGGCGGCGTCGGTCCGGCCCGCGACCCGATGGAGCTCGATCTCCGCCAAAAACAGCGACATGTCGTAGTGGCGGCCGATGGCCTGGCTGCGGTGGGCCTCGTCGAGCAGGACCGCCGCCGAGTCCGGCTCGCCGCACAACGCCCGCGCCCGCGCCAGTCCCGCGAGGGCCCAGGGCCGGTAGCCGAAGAGATCCCGTTCGGTCAGGAGCCCGCACGAGTCCTGGAAGATCCGGGCGGCACTCCCCGCGCGGCCCTGCCGCAGGAGGATCTCGCCCAGGACGACCCCGAAGACGGCGGTCGCGTCGAGCAGCCCGTCGTCGAGCGCCACGCCGCGGAGCCACTCCATCAATTGGCGGGCCCGTTCGAGCTCTCCTCCGTGCGAGAGCGCAGCCGCCTGCGCAACCAGCAGCTGCGGCACGACCAGCGGGTCGCCGCGCTCGAGGGCCGGGGGCACCGCCTGCTCGACGAAGGCGAGGGTCTCGCGGCATCGACCGAGGTAGGCGAGCGAGGCGGCGGCCACCGCGGCCGCCACGGAGAGCCCCAACTCGACGCCTTGTGCCGCGGCGGACCGCTCCGCATAGGCGAGCGCGGCCGCGGGTTGCGCCGTGTTCAGTGCGATGCCCGCCAACTGCTCGTAGGCCTGCGCCAGCAACAATGCGTCGACGCCGAACGCCTCCGCTTCCGTCACGGCCTCGAGCAGACCGGCCCGGGACTCCTCGACGTCGTAGCGCCTCCAGAAGCGCACCCAGGCCAGACCGAGGGCCACACGGAGGCGGTCCTCGACCAGCTCCACGCTCGCGGCGAGCTCGGCGAGCACCGCCTCGGCCTCGACCGTCGCCCCCGTCCACGCCAGCGCGCTGGCCAGCGCGATGCCTTCACCGAGGCCGCCGCTCTGCGCGTACGCGGCTCGGGCCATCCGAATCGCCATGTCGTGATCGAGCGGGACGGCGAGCCCGCCCGTGGTCGTCTCCCGGTCGGCGTCGGGCAGGATCTCGTCCAAGCGGGCGGCGATGACCGCCCCGATCCGCGAAAGCGTGGCGTCCGCGCCGAGCGCCAGCGAGACCGGGTCGACCTCGTCGCCCAGCTCCAGCGACCAGCACGCCAGACGGACACGGTCGGCCGTGCGCGTCGATCCGGTCGCCCGCAGCGCCTCCACCAGGTTGCGCAGCATCGATTGGCACCGAAGTGCGGGCATGCTGCCTCGGAGCACCTCGGCGTGGAGGGGCTGCGCGATGGCCACCTCGAGACGCCCGTCGCTTCGCTCCGTCTCGACCAGGCCGTGCGCCTCGAGCCGGGTCAGGGAGCTGGCGGTCGTCAGCGCGCTGAGGAGGGCGACGGGCAGCGGGCTGGCGAGCGCCAGCAATTCCATCGCCGTCAGCTCAGCGGGATCGAGGCCCGCCATCCTCGCCGCCACGATCTCTTGGAGCCGGGTGCCGGTCGCCCACTCGCCCCGCCAGCGCCATTCGCCGTCGACCTCCCTGAGCGCGTCGGTCTCCAGGCTCGAGAGGACGACCTCACGCAGGTAGAGCGGGTTCCCCGCCGTCACCTGCCAGATCTGGTTGGCGCTGCTGTCCTGCACGGTGCCGCCCAGACCCTTCGTCAGCAGATGGGTCGTCTCGAGTTGGGAGAGGTTGTGCAGCTCGAACCGCTCCGCGAGCCCGTCCTTCCAGATGTCGGTGATGGCCGGGGGCGTCTGGGTGCCGGTTCTCGTGGTCACGAGGGCGACGACCGAGCGCGCCGCGACGAGCTGATGCAGCAGGGCGGCAGACATTTCGTCGACGTCCTGACAGTCGTCGGCCAGCAGCAGCAGTCCCTTGGCGGAGCGCATCGCCTCGAGGCGTCGGACCACGGCCTCGCTCAGCTCAGTCAGGTCCGACGTTCCCGCGAGCTCGAGCACGGTGCGGAACGGTCCCAACGGGATGCCGGCGTAGCCGGCGCTCCCTCGAAGGGCGAGCGTCGCCCAGCCCTCGCCGGCCGCTTCGTCGAGGGCCTCGTGGGCGAGCCTCGACTTGCCGGTGCCGGCGTCCCCGCTGATGAACGCACTGGTCCCTGGCCCGGTCCGACGGAGCCGGCGCAGGAAGGCCAGCTCTTCGGCCCGGCCGACGAGGGGCCACTCGCCCGCGCTGTTCCCCTTTTGCACGACGCCGTCCTCCCCCGCGACTGGTCGGGATGCGGGGATTTGAACCCCGGACCTCCTGCTCCCAAAGCAGGCGCGCTGCCAAGCTGCGCCACATCCCGTGGTCAAACTCCGAAAAGGCTACATGGCCGCCTCGTCCCCCTGGCCGATTCCGGTGCCTCAGGGACGAGGAGAAGGTCGAGGAGCACGCGGGAACGCCGCGTCTGGATCTCGTCCCAGCTCCAACTCCTCACACGGCTGCGCAAGAGGAGCACCTCGGCGGCTCTCGTCGCGCGGAACCTCCGACGCGGCGCGGCCCGCCAGCCCGGCGGCACACCCCCCGATCAGAGCGATCACCGGGAGATGCCAGTCGAAGTCGAAGGCGCCGCAGAGCGCAAAGGCGATCAGGGCGCCGAGGGCGCACGAGGTGCCCACGTCCGTGCGCCGAACGCTCTTGGCCACCGCGACCGCGGCGAAGAGCAAGAGCGCCACGCCGACCACACCGGCGTCAGCAGCCACTTGCAGGTATTCGTTGTGGGCAAAGTGAGTAGCTGTCCCGTGGCCTCCGAGCAATGGGATGAGTCGATCCGGTCCCACCCCGAACCAGGGCGCGCCCAGGAACTGGTGGTACGCCGAGGACCATTCGGGGCTGCGGTCGTACAACGCGGCTGACGTGAGGAGACGAAGGGCGAGCGCCGTGTGCACCACGATCGCGGTGAGCCCGGCGACCACGAGCCCGCCGGCCACGGCGAACGTCACCCGCCGGGGGGTCGCCAGCACGACGGCCACGGGCCTGAGCGCCACACTGGCGCCCAGGCACAGCACGAGCGCGACGCCGACGATCGGTTCGGCGTGCGGGCTCGGCGACGTCGCCACCGCGACGACCCCGGCGATCGCTCCGCAGGCCAGCGGGAGCCACAGCACGCGGTACCGGGCGAGCGGGACGAAGAGCATCCCGCACGCGGCGGCGATGAGGGCGCCCCGGCTCTGCGTCGCCAGCATCCCCGCCACGCAGAGGCTCACGAGCCCGCGGGAGTACCACCACCTCTCGTTGAGCCCCAGCGCGACGAGGAGGGACATCGCCAGGATCAGTCCTGCCGCGTTGGAGTACGTGACGGTGCTGGCGAGGCGCCAGAGCCCCTGGTCCGCGATGGCCAGCGGGGTCGATCGCATCGTGATCCCGTAGAAACCTGCCGCGGCCTCGAGGGCCCCGATCGAGGCCAAGAAGACGGCCCCGATCTCCTTCTGCTTCCGGGTCAGGGGCCGAATCGCCGCGAAGGCGGCAGCGAACCCGACGAGCGACACCCCGAAGGGGAAGAACGAAAGTGGTTGCCCCGTCGCCAGCGCGCGGCACGAACCACCACGCGGCGAGCGCGCCGCAGGAGGCCAGCACGAGCGCGGTCGCGCGATCCACTCGTCCGGCCCAGGCCACCGCCGAGAGGAGGACGAGCACGCCGACTCCGATGACCACTGCGCCGCGCAGCCAGAAGCCGCCCATGCTCAGCGCGCTGATCACGATCAACCCCGCCGCGCACGAGGGTGCCGCCCACACGCGGAGATCCCACGGTCCGGCGGCCTCGGCGACCGCCTGCAACGAGTCTGCGCCGTCGGGCCTCGTGATCACGCCCATTGCTGCTCCCAAGCCCGTCAGTGTGACCGCAGCGCCTCCGGCGGGCAACCAACGCGGTCGCGACACCCTCGCTAGCATGCCGCCCGTGCCGAAAGAGAAGACCCCCGCCCAACACATCGACGCACGGATCAAGGAGCTCGGCGACTGGAGGGGCGAGGCGCTGGCGCGCCTGCGTGCCCTCATCAAGGAGGTCGACCCCGACGTCGTCGAGGAGTGGAAGTGGCGGGGCGTGCCGACCTGGTACCACGACGGGATCATCTGCACGGGTGAGACCTACAAGAGCGTCGTGAAGGCGACCTTCGCCAAGGGCGCCTCGCTGAAGGATCCGTCGCACCTCTTCAACTCGAGCCTGGAGGGCAACGTGCGCCGCGCCATCGACTTCCACGAGGGCGAGAAGGTCAACGAGAAGGCGCTGAAGGCGCTCATCCGCGCCGCGGTGACCCTGAACACGTCGGCCGCCAAGAAGTAGTCGTTCGCCTCCTCGATCGCCGGGGCGGATCCGGGCCTCGACGGCACCCTGGGCCAGAATGCGGCGGTGACCGCAGCGCAGGACGGGAACGGCGCGAGGTCCGCCGGGGGCATCGTGCTGCTGACGCTGGCGTCGGCGCAGTTCCTGATGGCCCTCGACAGCTCGGTCATGAACGTGTCCATCGCCACCGTGGCGAAGGACGTGGGCACGACGGTCACCGGGATCCAGGTGGCCATCACCCTCTACACGTTGGTCATGGCCGCCTTCATGATCACGGGCGGCAAGATCGGTCAGATCCTCGGCCGCAAGCGGACCTTCGTCATCGGCTGCGTGATCTACGGGTGCGGATCGGGCATCACCGCCCTGGCCCCGACGCTGACGGTTCTCATCATCGGCTGGTCCGTGCTCGAGGGTCTCGGGGCGGCCCTCATCCTGCCGGCGGTGGTGGCGCTCGTCGCCACGAACTTCGGACCCTCCGAGCGCCCGCGGGCCTACGGGCTCGTCATCTCGGCGGCGGCCATCGCGGTCGCGCTCGGGCCGTTGATCGGCGGGCTGTTCACGACGTACGCGAGCTGGCGCTGGGTCTTCGCCGGTGAGGTCCTCTTCGTCCTCGTGATCCTGGGGCTGTCACGCCGCATGGCCGACAGCCCGGCCGAGCGCGACGTCAAGCTCGACCTCGTCGGCACGTTCCTCTCGGCGGTGGGGCTGGCGATGATCGTCTTCGGCATCATCCGCGCCGGCACGTGGGGCTTCGTGCAGCCCAAGCCCGATGCGCCCCAGTGGCTCGGCGCATCGCCGGTCATCTGGCTCATGCTCGGCGGGGCCGGCGTGCTGACGCTCTTCGTGCTCTGGGAGAACTGGCGCTTGCACGGTGGCCACGCGGTCCTGATCCGGCCGAGCATGCTTCGTGTGCGCGGCCTGCAGGCCGGCCTGACCTCGTTCTTCTTCCAATACCTCCTGCAGTCGGGCCTGTTCTTCGTCATCCCGCTGTTCCTTTCGGTCGCCCTGGGGCTCTCCGCGGTGGCGACCGGCGTCCGCCTGCTCCCCCTCTCGGTCACGCTGCTCGTCGCCGCGGTGGGGGTCCCCCGCCTGTTCCCCGCCGCGTCGCCGCGTCGCGTCGTGCGTTTCGGCTTCGCGATGATCACGTTGGGCATCGTGATCCTGATCATGGCGCTCGACGCCGGCGCGGGACCCGAGGTCGTCACCTGGCCCCTCCTGTTGATCGGACTGGGCGTGGGGAGCCTGGCCTCACAGCTCGGGAGCGTCACCGTCTCGTCCCTGCCCACCTCTGAGAGCGGGGAGGTCGGCGGGATTCAGAACACGGTGACCAACCTGGGCGCCTCGATCGGGACCGCACTGGCGGGGACCGTGCTGATCGCCGTGCTGACGACCACGTTCCTCGGTGCGCGTCTCGAGCGACCCGGCGGTGCCCCAGGAGATGGCGGCGCAGGCGCAGGTGCAACTCTCGGCCGGCATCCCGTTCGTGAGCGACGCCGACCTTGGCGCGACGCTGGAAAAGGCCGGGGTGCCCTCCGACACGGCGCAGGCGATCGTGGACGACAACGCGTCCGCCCGCATCAACGGCCTGCGCGCCGCCCTGGCCGTCCTGGCGTTCTTGGCCCTGCTCGGCTTAGGCCTGACGGGGCGGCTGCCCACGGTCCAGCCGAAGGGGGAGGAGGACGATGCGGCCGACGAGGACGTGGAGGCCGAAGACGAGGACGCAGGTGGCGAGCCCGGAGCGGGACCGCCGGGCGGAGAGGGCTTCAGTCCCGCCGCAGGGTGACGCTGCACCACGCGCGCTTGCGGCACGTCGGACAGGTCATCTTGTGGTCGAACCGGCCCCGTGGCAGCCAGACGCTCAGCGGGAACTGGAAGATCAGGAGGTCGAGCACGCCGACGCGCGAGGTCTGCGCGGCACTGCTCACAGACGACGGTGACCGATCCGCGCTCGGCCAACGGGTTGCCCGAACTGTTGACCAAGCTGTCCGGTGCGGGCCGGGCGCCCGAGAACAGGGCGCGCTTGCCCACCGGCAGCGCGACGGTCGTGCCCGCGCCCGGCGCATCCGATCCCGCGTCGGCCGCCGACGGCACCCAGAAGAGCGCCCGCTTTCCGAGCGGATCGGGTGACTTGTCCTGCGACCGGTCGGGCATGTCAGGCGCTCTGCATGGCGTCGTACACCTTCGTGGAAAGCGAGCGATAGGCCACGGCCCCCGGGGACGTCGGCGCGTGTTGCAGCACCGACCGACCCAAGCCGGGCGCCTCGGCGAACCGAATCGACTTCGGCACGGGCGGCTCGAAGAGCGGCAGCCCATAGCGCTCCCCCACCTCGGACAAGACCTGGCGCGAGTGTGTCGTGCGGCTGTCGAACATGGTCGGGATGATGCCGAGGACGCGGAGCTTCTCGTTGGCAAACTGGCGCACGTCCTCGACCGTCTCGAGCAACTGGCCGACACCACGGTGGCTGAGCGCCTCGCACTGCAGCGGCACGATGACCGCCTCGGCGGCGGTGAGGCCGTTGATCGTGAGCACGCCGAGCGAGGGTGGGCAGTCGATGAGCACGGCGTCGTAGTCGCCGACGACCGGCATGAGCGCCCGGGCGAGCACGTGCTCGCGACCGGTCCGGCTCAGCAGGTGCACCTCTGCGCCGGCCAGGTCGATCGTCGCCGGGACCAGGTCGAGCGTTCCCTCGATCGCCGGCACCCGCTGCACCACGTCGGCCAAGCGCTCGCGCCGCACCAGGACGTCATGGAGCGACGTGCCGAGGTCGTCGGGGTCGAAGCCCAATGAATACGTGAGACAGGCCTGCGGGTCGAGGTCGACGACGAGGGTACGGCGACCCTGTTCGGCCAACGCGACCCCGAGGCACTGCACGGTCGTCGTCTTGGCCACGCCGCCCTTCTGGTTGGCGACCGCGATGACCTTGACCATCGCCCGAGTCTAGGACCGCGCAGCGGAACCGAGGAGGCGGCGACGCTCACGCCGGTGTGCCCTGGGACGGCGGACCGGTCAGTGGTAGCCGGCTTCCTCGTAGGCGACGTCGAGGACGAGGTTGCCGAGCGCGAGGTTCACGTCGTAGATGTGATACCCCCACTGCGGGCCCTCACTCGGTATCGACGGCCGTCTGTCGCGCCGCGGCGAGTCGGTGCGCTCGACCTGGAGCCAGGTCGCCGTGCCGTCGTGCATGCACTGGGCGGAGTACAGGTCGGGGAACGCCGTCCAAGGTGTCGTGACGCCGAGCACCCCCTCCACGGAGGTCGGGTACATGGAGACGAGGTCCCCGGTGCCCGAGGAAAAGGTCACGGGGTTGACGCAGGCGACCTGCTGACCGGTGGTCGGTTGCGCCGACACCACGCTCACGCCCTGACCGGCACGGCCGACCTCGGCGTCGGATCCGGGTTCGGACGGAAAGCTGGAGTAGGCGATGACGCAGCCCGTCTGCCGGGGTGAGGCACAGGTCGGGATGTGCTTGAAACTGGCGCCGACGTCGCGACCGGTCGGGACCTGGACGTTGCCGCCGAGGAGGATCGCCGAGACGAGACGCTTGCGCAGCTGGGGCGACGGGTCGACCTGCGTGCGCAACAACTTGATCAACAAGGCGGCGCCCTGCGAATCACCGATGAAGATCACGGGTCGGCCGTGATTGTCGTGGGCCAGGTAGTCCTTCCACCCGCTCAGCAGGCTCTCGTACGCCGTGTCGATCACCGCCGACGTGTTCGCCTCGCCGTCGTCCAGCGCGACCGCGGTCGCCTGGTCGGTACATCGGGGCCCAGATGTTGCAGACCGAGGAGAACTGCGACGCCTGGCCCTCGGCGATGTCGGTCTCCTGCGATTGGATCGCCAGGTCGGAGTTGAGGCTCGATTCGGTCGACACCGTGGGGTACACGTAGAAGCAGTCGTACGACGTGGCCCGCGCGGTCGCCGTGGTCGAAAATGGGCTCTGGGCGCCGGTCGCCGTCACGCTGGTGGCGGTGCGTGCGCCGGCACAGGGATCGGACGCCTGCCCGGGGCGGCACAACCACACCGTGTGCGACGTCGACTGAAGCGGGTGCTCACCCGCCGACGCCGGCGACGAGAGCACGGGCGCGAGGGTCGCCACGACGAGCGAGAGCACCGCGACGAGGGCGGCGGGCGTGCCGACGGCCGCCGGGCGGAAGCGGCGGACGCCTGCGATCCCGATGGCCGTCGTCATCTCTGCCTTTCTCCGAGGGCTTGTTGCGCCCTCCCGCGCCGAATGGGCGTCAGGTTAGGGGCTGGTGTGACCGAAATTCGGGCACCGGCGGGTCCCGTGCCCCGGAGAACTCGGGCCGCGCGCACCGAGGCCGATCCGGTGGCGCCTAGTGTCGGAGGCGGAGCCGGGCAGTGAGGTCGGCCGGTCGCCACCCCGTCACCGCTCCTCCCGACAGACACGGAACGAAGGGCACGACGGTGGCACTCCCACGACTCAATCAGAAGGTCGTGGTCGGCACCGTCTTCGTGTCCGCGATGTTCATGAACATCATGGACATCACGATCGTCAACGTCGCGCTGCCCACGATCGGGCGCGACTTCAACATCGCGCCGACCGCCGTCGACGGCATCGTCATCGCCTATCTGGTGAGCCTGGCGGTCTTCATCCCGGCGTCGGGCTGGCTCGGCGACCGCTTCGGCGGCAAACGCGTCCTGCTCGTCGCCATCGTCGTCTTCACCCTCGGATCGGTGCTGTGCGGCCTGGCGCAGAACATCGACCAACTCGTGCTGTTCCGGATCATCCAGGGCGCCGGCGGCGGAATGATGGCACCGGTCGGCATGGCCATGCTCTACCGGGTCTTCCCACCGGCCGAGCGCATCCGCGCCGCCAGCATCCTCACGGTGCCGACGACGATGGCGCCCGGCGCTCGGTCCGGTGCTCGGCGGCTTCCTGGTCACCGACTTCAGCTGGCGGTGGGTCTTCTTCGTCAACCTGCCGCTCGGGATCGCGGCGGTGACGTTCGGTGCGCTCTTCCTCGAGCGCCTGGGCACGACCGACGCGGGACGCCTCGACGTCCCGGGCTTCGTCCTCGGTGGCGTCGGTCTCGGCCTCCTCATGTACGGCGTGTCGGAGGGCCCGCTCGCAGTCATGGTCGTCGACCACGGTCGTCGTTTCGTGCGTCGTCGGGACGGCGCTGCTCGTTGCCTTCACCGTTCGTCGAACTCCGCACCCGGCGACCCCTGGTCGACCTGCGCCTGCTGTCGGGGCGGCTGTTCCGCTCGACGAACGTCGATCATGTTCCTCGCCGCGGCCGCGTTCTTGGGCATGCTGTACCTGATCCCGCTCTACTTCCAGGACGCCCGCGGGCTGTCGGCCCTCCAGTCGGGGCTCTCGACCTTCCCCGAGGCCTTCGGCGTCATGATCGGCGCGCAGTTCGCCAGCCGCCTCATCTACCCGCGCATCGGTCCACGCCGGCACATCACCGGCGGGCTCCTGGGGCTCGCGCGCATCGCATGTTGGTGCTGACGCAGATCACCGTGACCACGAACCTGTGGCTGATCCGCGGCCTGATGTTCGTGCTCGGCTGGATGATGGCGCAGGTGATGGTGCCCAACCAGGCCGCCTCCTTCGCCATGATCTCGGCCGACTCCATGGGCCGGGCCTCCACCTTCTTCAACACCATGCGGCAGGTCGGCAGCGCGACGGGCGTCGCCATCCTCTCGACGGTGCTGATCGGCGTCGGGCTCCGTCAAGGGCTCGGGCGCGACGGCATCGCCCGACCTGACCGCCTACCACCTACGCATTCTTGGCCTCCGCCGGCTTTGCGCTCGTCGGCGTGTTCTTCTCGCTCTCCATTCACGACAGCGATGCCGCGGAGACGATCGTGCGGCGGCCCAGGCGGGTGCGGCCCGCACCGGACGGGCGCCGTCTCGGTCCCCGAGGGGAGCGTGGCGTGAGCCCGCGTGCCGTCTGCGTGTTCTGCGGATCGAGCCCCGGGTCGAACCCCGCCTTCGCCGAGGCCGCGCGCGGCGGTCGGGCAGCGGCCTGGCCGCGCGCGGCGTCGGGCTGGTCTACGGGGGCGCCTCGATCGGGCTCATGGGCGTGGTCGCCGACGCCGCGCATCGCGGCCGGGGGGCGGGCCACCGGCGTGATCACCGAGTCCCTCGCCGGCCACGAGATCGCCCACCACGCGCTCAGCGACCTCCACGTCGTCGCGCACGATGCACGAGCGCAAGGCGCTGATGTCCTCGCTCTCCGACGCCTTCGTGATGCTGCCGGGCGGCTTCGGCACCTACGAGGAGTTCATGGAGTCCGTCACCTGGGCCCAGCTCGGCCTCCACGACAAGCGGTGCGGCGATCCTGAACGTCGACGGCTTCTTCGACGACCTGCTGAGCTTCATCGGGCACGCGGTGGCGCAGGGGTTCATCAAGGCGCGTCACGTCGAGGGTCTGGTCGTCACCAACGACGTCGGCGAGCTGCTCGACGCGCTGGCCGGGCCGGTCCGCGGTCAGGTCGTGACGCCCGGTAGAGGACGGACGTGCCGGGCCGCCCCGGTGAGCAGCACGAAGACGTCCCGCCCGATCGACCGCCAGCTCCGAGCCGCCGTCCTCGTTGTCGCAGGCATTCGGGCGGCGAGGCCAGCGAGCCCGACGGCGCGTGACGTGGCGGTGGTCGGGTCGATCGCGAGCAGTTCCTCGGCGGCCGCCGCACTTCCGGGCGTACTGGACGCCCCAGAGGCGCCCGTCCGGCGTGGCGACCGCCGGGAACAGGCCCACCGGCTCGCTCCCCGAGCGCACCGCCACGTTGCCGTCGTCGGACAGCGCGACCAGGCGGGTCGTCACCGACGTGGTGCGGGCGCCCTGCGTGTACGTCGCCACTCCGGCCCAGACCCGTCCGCCGTGCGCGGCCAGCCAGAGGATCGCGCTGTTCGCCGTCGGGGCGGCGTAGGACGTCGCCCGCGCCGTCGTGGTGTTGGCCGGCACCCAGTCGAGCTGCGCCGTGCCGCCCGGGCCACCACCGAGCCACGCCCCGGCGGCGTCGGCGGCGACGGCCGGGTAGAGGCCGCCGATCGGAGGGGCGTTGACGATCGTGCCCTCGACCGCGCCGGACACCGGCGAGATACGGACGACCTCCGGCGTGCCCGTGGCGTAGCCGTAGAGCCAGAGTGAGCCGTCGCCAAACGTCAGGTCGGTGTGCGCGACGGCGCTGCCGACGTTCTGGAGCACCACCGGAGCGAGCACCTGCGCCAGGCCGGTCGCCGGGTCGAAGACCTCGACGTGGTAGTCGCGGGTGTTCGTGTCTCCGCTCGACGACGTTCACCAGCAGGTAGACCTCTCCGTCCCCGGCGGACACGTCGGTGGGGCAGTCAGGCAGCGCAAAGGCCCGGGTGGCCAACGTCGACGGGGTCACCTCCCACAGGTCGCACCCGGTCAGCGCCGAGGGCGCTCGAGCGCCGAGCACCCACAGCCGGCCGGCAGCCGCCACGACCTGTTGGGGCGCGAACGAGTCGGGAAAGTGCAGCGCGTGGAGCGCCACTTTGGTCGGAGACGGCGCCTGCGCGTCCGCCGGCGCGGTGACCGCGCCCGCGGCTGCGAGGAACGCGGCCACCACGCAGCCGGTCCACCGGGCCAGGCGGGTCAAGAGCTGGCGGTCCATCCGAACAACCACGGCACGTCGCGCCCCTCGATGCGGATCTGCACGCCGCCAGTATGCGCCCGGGGCGGGCCGGGATCAGCGCGGCGACGGGAGCAACAACACGTCGCGCAACTCGTCGCTGTCGCCCCAGTCGTCGAGCAGCTCGGCCACGGACGCGTACGGCTTCTCGGCACCGGTCTGCGTGTCCAACAGCGACGGCTGGTACCCGAGGTCCCCGAAGTAGCCGAGATAGTCGGCCACCGACCGGCCCGACACCCGTTGGAGCATCTCTTCCTTGAGCTCGGTCGTGATGATCGGCCGGTCCCGTTCGATGATCCGCGTGGCGCCCCGCCACCACGCGGCCCTCGGCGCCCTCCACGTCCATCTTCAACAACCCGACCGGCCCGTCGACGAGGTCGTCGAGCCGGAACGTCGGGACCACGACGCCGAAGCGCGCCAGCAGGTCGCCGTCGTCGATCAGCCCGCCGTTCGAGCCCACGTGGGTGGAGTAGTAGGCCCAGCCCGGCGCGGTGTCGGCCGCCACCGGCAGCAACTCCACGTTGGCGGCCCCACTTCGCCGTAACGACGACAACAGGAGCCGGCAGTTCTCCGAGTTCGGCTCGAGCGCGACGACCCGGCCGCCCGGACCGACGAGCCGCGCGGCCAGCAACGAGAAGTACCCGAGGTTGGCGCCGACGTCGACGACGGTCATGCCCGGGCGGCAGTACCGCTCGAAGACCGCGGTGAGATGCGGCTCGTACGTCGCCCGAGCGGAGCCCGGGGGTCACGGCGGCGTCGGCCGCGTCGCACAGCAGCTCCACGTCGCCGACGCGGCACGAGCACGGCATCCGCACTCGCTCAACTGCACCGAGAACGCGGTGGGCGCGACCTGGTGCTCGATCGACCCGAGCATGCGGCGGATCGTCGAGACCTGCGCCAGGTCCCCGGACGCGGCGGCGTCGACCTCGGCGCGCAGGTCGTCGGGCAGGTGGGGGTACAGCAGGCCCACCAGCTCCTCGTAGGTGAGCCCGCGTTGCGGCATCGATGCCGCCGAGTCGGTGGACGACGCGGTCCCGCCAGGGCTTGAGCGTGTCCTTCGCCGTGCGCCGCCAGCCCTCGCGGTGACGGTCTTGGTGAGCGCTGCCCATGTGCGGCCAACGTACCTGTCTGGCGTGGCCCCCTTCGGCGCCCCGGGCAGGATTCGAACCTGCGTGAAATGGATTAGAAGTCCATTGCCTAAGTCCGCTCGGCCACCGGGGCAGGGCCGGCGCGTCGCCGGCCCGCACAGCCTGACATAGCTCTCTCGACGGGCGTGCGCATTCGTTCGAACGCACGAAGTGGCCGCTCCGCACGGCGGCTCGCCGTGCCTTCGCCCCTTGGGTGATGTGCCACACTTATGCCCCTCGGTGGGCGTAGCTCAGTTGGTTAGAGCGCCAGGTTGTGGTCCTGGAGGTCGGGGGTTCGAGACCCCTCGCTCACCCCGAAAGACCGGAGCATGCTCCGGCGCCGAACGTGCCGTGCGGCGGGGGGAGGTTGGCTGGTGAGTGCTGCGACGGGGGGCCGCACGGTCCTCGTGACCGGCGCGTCATCGGGCATCGGCGCCGCGGTGGCGCGCCAGTTGGCCGCCCGCGGCGACACGGTGGCGTTGGTGGCACGCCGGGCCGAACGACTCGACGAGGTCCTGGCCGCCTGCCGGGCCACCTCCCCGCGGTCCGAGCGCTGGGCGGCCGACCTGTCCGATCCGGCCGCGGCGGCCGAGCTGGCGCTCGAGATCTGGGACCACTACGCCGGGCTCGACGTGATCATCAACAACGCGGCCGTGCCGATGCGGCGCCACGTGACGCGCCTCACCATGTACGAGGTCGGGCGCACGATGCGGATCAACTACCTCTCGCCCGTCGCGATCTCGCTGGCCGTGCTCCCCCGCATGCTCGAGCGCGGCGCGGGCACGATCGTGAACGTCTCGAGCCTGGGCGGGCGTCTCGGGCATCACGGCCGAGGCGGCGTACTCCGGCTCGAAGTTCGCCCTGGCGGGGTGGAGCGAGTCCATGGCCATCGACCTCGACGGCACGGGTGTGACGGTCAAGCTCATCCTGCCCGGGCGCGATCGACACGGAGATCTGGGACCAGCCCGACAACGACGACCCGTTGTACGACGGGCCGAAGGAGTCGCCCGAATCGATGGCGGGGCCGCTGATCGACGCGATCGACAGCGACCGCTTCGAGCACTACCTGCCCGACATGAAGGCCGTCATCGAGGCGAAGACCGCGGACATCGACGCCTTCATGGTCGGCATGCGCGCCCTCAACGACCGGGCCGGCTCGTGAAGGCGCTGATCTTCGGTGCGCCGCCCGACGCGGCGGAGGTGCGCCCCACCCCCGAGGACGAGGCAGAGCGGTCCTTGGTGCAGATCCCCTTCGGCCTGCACGAGATCGACGACGCGCGGCTCGTCCGCCCCGACTGGGTGGTCACCCGGCCGATCCTGTCGGGCATCTGCGGCTCCGACGCCAAGCTCGTGCTCGGCGACTTCAACACCGGGGACATCGACAACCCCATGGCCGCGTTCTCGTCGCTGCCGCACGTCCCGGGCCACGAGGTCGTCGCCGAGGTCGTCGAGCTGGGATCGGCGGCCCGGGGGCTCGACGTCGGCCAGCGCGTCGTCCTGAACCCGTGGCTCACGTGCGCGCCCCGTGGCATCGATCCGGTGTGCCCGCCCTGCCAGGCCGGCGACCTCAGCCTGTGCTGGAGCTTCACCAAGGGTGACCTCGGCCCCGGCGTCCACGTGGGCGTGATCACCGGCGCGCCCGGGGCCTGGGCGGAACGCATGGCCGCGCACGACTCGATGCTGATCCCGGTGCCCGACGGCATCTCGAACGAGGCCGCCGTCCTGGCCGACCCCTTCTCGGTCTCCTTCCACGCCATCGTCCGGCACCCGCCCCCGCCGCACGGCCGGGTCCTCGTCTACGGAGCCGGTGCGCTCGGGCTCACCAGCGTCGCCATCCTCACCGCGCTCTACCCGGGCGTCGAGGTCGGCGTCGTCGCCCGCTTCGAGGCCCAGGCCGAGATGGCGCGGCGCTTCGGCGCCGCCGCCGTCTTCGCCCACGAGCCGCGGCTGGCCCTCGTGGAGGAGCTCGCCGCCTGGTCGGGCGCCGTGCTGCACCTGCCGCTCGACGGCCTCCCGGTGACCCACCCCGGCCACATCGACGTCGTGTACGACTCCATCGCCAAGGCGGAGACGCTCGAGGTCGGTGTGCGCGTGCTGGCCGAGCGTGGGCAGCTCGTCTACACCGGCGTCGCGACGCCCGAACGCTGGGAGTCGACGCCGATCTACTTCAAGGAGATCACGATCGCCGGGTCCAACGCCTTCGGCATCGAGGACTTCGAGGGCACCCGCCGCCACGCCATCGCGCACTACCTGCAGTTCGTGGAGGACGGCCGGCTCGACATCACGCCCATGCTCACCCACCGCTTCGAGCTCGAGGAGTGGTGGCCCGCCCTCCAGGCCCTGTCCCGTCAGGACCGCAGCGGCGCCCTGAAGGTGGCCTTCACGCCCAACGGCTAGGCGCGCCCGCGCCCAGGGCCGGACGGCCTACGTGCCCGTGCCGAGCTCGCTGAACTTCTCGTACCGCGCGTCCGCCGCGCGCACCCACGCCGGGTCCGGCTCGATCCGCCGGCCCACGGCGGACCAGCGGGCCGAGTCGTCCAGCGACGTCTCGAGCCCCGCCGCCATGCGGGCGAAGAACGCGGCGCCGAGCGCGGCGCCCTCGGGCACGGCGACGGCGTCGACGGGCAGGTTGGTCGCGTCCGCCACCGCGGCCATCCAGGCCGTGACGCGCGAGCCACCTCCACTCGCCACGACGCGCGTCGCCTTCGCGCCGCAGCGTTCCATCATGCGCCGCACGACGAAACCGCTCGCCTCGTAGGCGGCCCGCTCGAGCGACTCGGCGCCCGATCCGATGTCGAGCCCGTACAGGTTCGAACGCAGCGTGTGGTCGTCGAAGGGCGTCCGCTCGCCGCGCACGTAGGGCAGCCAGACCGGGACCCTGCCCGGGTCGCCCAGGCGCGGGTCGAGGCGCTCGCGCTCGGGCCCCGGCTTCGGGGTGCCGCGCAGGAGCCGTCGCGCCCAGTCGACGAACAGCGCGCCGGCGTTGGACGGCCCCCCGATCAGGAACCGGTCGGGCGTGGTGTGCGGGTAGCTGATGAGCCCCGGCGCCACGAGCCACTCGTCGCACACGACCCACACGATGAGCGTCGCGCCGAAGATCACGAGGACGTCGCCCGGGTGGTACGCCCCGGCCACAATCTGGTCGCACAACGCGTCGATGGTGCCGCCGGTGATCACGGCGTCGCTCCCGGGCAGGGTCGCCGCGGCCTGCCCCATCGGCACGACGGCGGGCATCTGCGCCTCACGCACCCCGAGCGAGTCGAGCAGGTCGGCGTTCCAGCGGCCGTGGGTGTGCAGGGCGCCGAGCGACGCCGTCACGCCGGTGTCGATGGCTGGCACGCCCGAGATCGCGTACGTGGCCACCGCCTGGCACGGCCAGTAGCCCCTGGCGTCGGGCATCGACGCCGCCGCCCAGGCCAAGAAGCCCTCGGCGTCGGGCATCGTGCCCGGCAGCAGCACGGCGCCGTCGCCGGCGGGCACGGCGGCGCGCCCCTCGCGGTCGCCGTAGAGCAGTCCCGGCAGCTGCGGCACCCCGGACCGGTTCACCGCGGTGAGCGACGGCACCATGGACGCGACGGCGACACCGGCCAAGCGGTGCGGCCCGTCGACCAGCTGCGCGGTCACCTCGTCGAAGGCTCGCTTGGGGCCCGAACGCCAGGCCTTCTTCGCGTCGTGGCGCAGGATGTCGGGCTCGGGCGCCACGACGCTGTGCGCCACCCGGCTGCGCGCCACGACGGTCCCGTCCTCGTCCACGGCCAGCGCCTTGACCGACGTGGTGCCGACGTCGACGCCGACGGTGACGGGCCGCGCCGGGGGGCTCACGAATCTGACACGAGTGTCATGGTGAGGTCATTATGGACGACGCCCGCCGGCAAAGGAGAATAAGGACGCATGACACCCTCTCGGGAGAAGGCCCTGGTGACCGCGGCGGTGAGCGGCCCCGGCCTCGACCTGCTGGGCCAGCTGGCCGACCTCGTGCTCGACTCGTGGCTCGACCAGCCGACCCTGCGCATCTACAACGCGAAGCAGCTGGCCGAGCGGGTAGCCGCCGAGGGCGCCTCGATCGTCGTCGTCGAGAGCGACACGTGCGGCCCCGAGCTCTACGAGCAGCCGATCACCGCGGTCTGCAGCTGCCGGGGTGACCCGACGAACGTCGACGTGCCCGCCGCCACGGCCGCCGGCGTGCCGGTCCTGCGGGCGCCGGGCCGGAACGCGGACGCCGTGGCCGAGCTGGCCGTGGCCCTGCTCTTCGCCGCCACCCGGGGCATCGTCCCCGCCGATCGTGACGTGCGCGAGGGCGAGATCTACCGCGACGGCAAGATCCCCTACCAGCGCTACCGGGCCTGGGAGCTCGCCGGCAAGACCGTGGGCCTGGTCGGCCTCGGCGCGGTCGGGCGCGCCCTGCGCTGGCGTCTGCGCGGCCTCGGCATGGACGTGCTGGCCTACGACCCGTACGCGCCGGACGCCACGAGCACCCTCGACGACCTCTTCGCCCGCGCCGACATCATCTCCATCCACGCGCCGGTGACCGAGGAGACCACGGGCATGATCGATGCGGACGCCTTCGCCAAGATGCGCGACGGCGTCGTCTACCTGAACACGGCGCGCGCCAAGATCCACGACACCGACGCCCTCGTCGCCGCCCTGGCGTCGGGCAAGGTCGGCGCGGCGGGCCTCGACCACTTCGAGGGCGAGTTCCTGGCGACGGACCACCCGTTGACCACGTTCCCCCAGGTCGTCCTGACGCCGCACATCGGCGGGGCGACGTACGACACCGAGTCGAACCACACCCGCACCATCGCCGAGGACCTGTGCCGCCTGATGGCCGGGGCGCGCCCGCTGCACATCGTCAACCCCGAAGTGCTCCCGGACTGAGCGCGCCCGCCGCCGACCCCGCTACCGCACCCGCCTGACATGGCCGCCCGCCAGCCGACGATCGTCGCCACCTCCATCGGCTTCCAGCTCGAGGGGCCCGATCCGACGAACCTGCGACCCGGGACCGTCGTACCGCCTGGCGGCCGACCTGGCGCGGGCGGGTGATCACCCCAAGCTGTGCATCCTCGGCACCGCCACGGGCGACGACCGGTCCGCGCCTGGCCGCCGACCACAACGCGTTCGCCAAGCTCGGCTTCGTCAGCTCGCACCTGACGCTGTTCCCGATGCCGAACTACCCCGACGTCCGCGCCCACCTCCTGGCCCAGGACGTCATCTGGGTCGGCGGCGGCAGCACCGCCAACCTGCTCGCCCTCTGGCGCCTGCACGGTCTCGACGAGATCCTGCGCGAGTGCTGGGAGGCCGGCGTCGTGCTCAAGGGCGTGTCCGCCGGCTCCATCTGCTGGCACGTGGGCGGGACGACCGACTCGTTCGGGCCGACGCTCCAGCCGATCACGGACGGGCTCGGCTTCCTCCCCTACTCCAACAGCCCGCACTACGACGTCGAGGAACAGCGCCGGCCGCTCGTCCACCGCCTCATCGCCGACGGCACCCTGCCCGACGGCTACGCCACCGACAACGGGACCGGCCTCGTCTTCTTCGGCACCGAGCTGGTCGAGGCGTTCACCGAGGTGGAGGGCAAGCTCGCCTACTCGCTCACCCGCGAGGGTGGCGAGACGCGCGAGGTGGCGCTGCCGACCCGGCTGCTCTGAGCCCGCTCAGACCGCGGCGCCGGCCCAGTCCGACCCGGCGTGCACCGTGTCGGTGTCGCGTGCCCGAGCGCAGCACCCGCCCGGGGACCGTCGCCGGTGAACTCGCCGTCGCGGACGATCTCGGTCCCGTTCACGAGCACGCGCCCGATGCCGATCGCCTCGGCGTACAGCCGGCTGGCGCCGCCCGGCAGGTCGTCGCGCGTGCGGACGGCGCGGTGGCCGATGGCGGTGGGGTCGAGCACCACGACGTCGGCGTAGGCGCCGGGCACCAGGCGGCCCCGGTCGCGCAGCCCGTACAGCCGGGCCGGCACGTCGGTCAGCTGCTGGACCGCCTGCTCCCAGCTGAGCAGCCCGCGCCCGCACGCCGTCGCCCAGCATCGAGGTCGAGTAGATGGCGCCGCACATCGTGTCGAGGTGCGCGCCCGCGTCGGACCCCCCGACGATGGCACGCGGGTCCTGCCAGACCTGGGCCCGGAAGCACCCAGTCCTCCTCGGACTCGGGGATCGGTGGCCGCAGGCCGGTGCGCAACCCGTCGGCCACCACCACGTCGAGCAGGGCGTCGAACGGCGTCGATGCCCCGCTCGGCGGCCACGTCGCCGCACCGTGCGACCCTCGAACTTCTTGTTCTCCGGCGCGAACGTCTCCTCGATCATGAGCCGGTCCCACACGGCCAGGTGCCGCAAGATGCCGGCCTCGTCGGACTGGGCGCCGGCGTCCAGCCGCCGGCGGGTCTCGGGATCGGAGAACGCCGCGATGCGCTCGTCGACGGGCAGCGCGAACACCTCGCGCCAGCCGGGCAGGCCGTCGAGGATCGCGCCGTGCTCGAAGCTCAGGCGCATCTGCATGGTGTGCGGCAGCGTGAGCGCCAGGACCGTCGCGCCTCGCTCGGCGGCCGCCGTGCCCGCGGCCAGCTGGTTCCACGCCCCGTCGGGGTTCATGGCCGACACGCCGAGCACGTTCCAGTTGACCGGGCGGTCGGCCAGCAGCGACATCGTCGCCATGAAGTCGATCTCCTCGGCGGTGAACCCGTTGAGGCAGCCCGGCCACGATCAGCTCGACGGTGGTGCCCGTCGTGGTCGCGCACCGCCGCGGCCAGCCGCTCCATCTCGGTGCGGGCCGCCGCCCGCGAGGGCACCGGCTGGCCGTCGCCGTCGTTGTGCGTGTGCACCTGCGACGTGGAGAAGCCGAGCGCACCCTCGTCGAGCGCGGTGTGCAGCGCGGCGACCATGGCGGCCACGTCCTCGGGCGTGGCCGCGCCACCCACGGCGCGCTCCCCCATGACGAGCCGGCGCAGCGTCGAGTGGCCGACCAGGAACCCGGCGTTCACCGCGATGCGCGCCGTCGAAGCGGCCGAGCCACTCGCCGAAGGAGGTCCAGTCCCACGGCACGCCGGCCCGCAGCGCCGCCAGCGGCATGCCCTCGACCCGCGCCATCATCCGGCTGATGTAGTCGGCGTGCTCGGGCCCGAGCGGCGCCAGGGAGAAGCCGCAGTTGCCGCCGAGCACCGTGGTCACCCCGTGCAGCGGCGACGGGCTGGCGTTGGGGTCCCACGAGAGCTGCGCGTCGTAGTGCGTGTGGAGGTCGACGAAGCCCGGCGTGACCAGCATGCCGTCGGCGTCGATGACCTCGGCGTCGTCGGCCGCCGACGCGGCGTCGGGCCCGATCGCCACGACGCGCTCGCCCTCGATCACGACGTCGGCGCGGCGCGGCGCCGCGCCCGTCCCGTCGACCACCGTCCCGCCCCTGATGACGACCGTCATGCGTGTACCTCCAGTCCGTGCCGGGCCCGGGCGCCGCACCTGGACGCGTTGGCGGGCGAAGGCCTGCATGCCCTCGGTCCCGAGCTCGACGCCGAAGCCCGACTGCTTCCACCCGCCCATCGGCGCGTACATGTCCATGGCGCTCGATGCCGTGCGCGTTGACGAAGACGATCCCCGCGTCGAGGCGCGCCGCGGTGTCGGAGGCCAGCGCGTCGTCGTTGCTCCACACCGACGCGCACAGGCCGAACGGCGGTGTCGTTCGCCGCGGCGACCGCGTCGTCGATGTCGTCGTAGGGGATCACCGGGAGCGCCGGGGCGAACTGCTCCTCGCGCACGATGCTTGCGATCCGGGCCGGAGGTGCCTCCACGAGCGCCGGCGAGACGAAGTAGCCGCCCGACCCCTCGTCCTCGGCGCGCAGCCGTCCCGGCCGGTGCACCACCGCCCCGGCCGCCTCGGCCTCCGCGACGAAGGCCTCGACCCGGTCGCGGGCCGCCGCCGTGTGCACGGGCCCCATCGTCACCTCGTCCGCCAGGCCGTCGCCGACGACCTCGCGGGCGAGCCGGCGCGCGGCAGCGCCTCCACGTCTCGGCCACCGGTCGCGGTGGACGTAGAGCCGCTTGATCGCCATGCAGACCTGTCCGCTGCGTCGGAAGGCGGCCTCGACGAGCCGGTCGGCCAACGCGGCGTCGACCTCGACGTCGGGGGCCAGGATGGCGGGGTCGTTGCCGCCGAGCTCGAGCACCACGGGGCGGGTCGTGGCCGCGGCCGCCGCCATGACGGCCTGGCCGGTGGCGACGCCGCCGGTGAACGAGACCATGTCGACGCCGGGATGGCCGACGAGCGCCCGCGCCGAGCGCGGCGTCCGGGCCCGTTGACCACGTTGAGGACGCCGGGCGGGCAGCGCCGCGGCCATCACGGCGGCGATCAGGAGCACGGCCCCGGGGCAGGTGGGCGGCGCCTTGACGACCACCGTGTTGCCGGCGAGCAGCGCCGGGCAGGATCTTGTTGCCCATGACCGAGACGGGCCAGTTGAACGGCAGGATGGCGGCCACCACGCCGTGGGGCTCCCACTCGATGGTGGTGGCGCCGCCGCTCACGGTCCGCGGGGCCGAGCGCGTCGGCCACCAGCGGGGCGAAGGCGGACGCCATGCCGCCGAGCGGCGCGGCGTCGATCACGGCCTCCCATCACCTTGCCGTGCTCGCGGGTCAGCAGCGGGCGAGGTCCTGGGCCTCGACGGCGGCCACCCCGGCCTCGGCGGCGGCGATGACGTGTCGGGCCCGCTCCGTCCATCGACAAGGCGGCCCATTCGGGTTGGGAGCGGCGGGCGGCCTCCACGGCCCGGTCGAGTTGGTCGGGCGAGGTCGCCGGGGCCTCGAAGCACCACCTCGGCCGGTCGCGCCGGGTTGGTCACCGCATAGGTGCCCGTCGCCGCCCGGCTTCGACGTCGCCGTCGATGACCAGACCGACGCCGGTCGTGACGTCCTCGACGTGTGTGGTCATGCGTACCCCCGGGCGAGACGAGTTCCCTGACGATAATGTCAGCTTTCCGTGGGAGCCGTCGAGACACCGAGCACGCCCGCCGCCGTCGTGCCGCAGGTCACCCTGCTGCCCGATCCCGAGCCGCGTCCGGTGAAGGTCCCGGTCATCTCGGTGGACGACCATCTGATCGAGCCGCGCGACCTCTTCGAGGGACGCATGCCCGCCGCGCTGGCCGACGGCGCGCCGAAGGTCGTCGAGCTCGAGGGTGGCGCCGAGACGTGGGTGTTCGAGGGCAACCTCTACCCGAACGTCGGGCTCAACGCCGTGGTCGGCCGCCCCAAGGACGAGTGGAGCATGGACCCGGCCCGCTTCGACCAGATGCGGCCGGGCTGCTTCGACATCGCCGCCCGCGTCGAGGACATGGACCGCGCCGGCATCTGGGCCTCGCTGTGCTTCCCCTCGCTCGTCTCGGGCTTCTGCGGCGCCGTGTACTCACGGGCGCAGGACAAGGACCTCGGGCTGGCGTGCATGCGCGCGTTCAACGACTGGCACCTCGACGTGTGGGCGGCGTACCGCGCCCGAGCGCATCATCCCGCTGCAGTTGCCGTGGCTGAACGACGTCGAGGTAGCCGCGGCGGAGGTCGAGGCGAACGCGGCGCGCGGCTTCAAGGCGGTCAGCTTCCCCGAGTTCCCGGCGCGGCATGAACCTGCCCTCGGTCTTCAACCGCGTCTGGGACCCGTTCTTCGCCGCCTGCGAGGCGACCGGCACCGTGATCTGCCTGCACACCGGGTCGGCCGGCTGGGCGCCGCTGCCGTCGCACGACGGCCCCTTCGAGCTGTGGCCCACCTTCTTCCCGGTGAACGCGTTGCTCACGGCGGGCGAGTGGTTGTGGTCGGGCGTGGCGTTGCGCTACCCCAAGCTCAACATCGCCATGTCCGAAGGCGGCATCGGCTGGGTCACGATGCTCATGGACCGCGCCGACTACGTCCTGACGCACTCGGCCTCGGGCTCCGAGAGCCACTCGTGGCCGACCGACATGCTGCCGAGCGAGGTGCTGCGGCGGAACTTCTGGTTCTGCTCCATCGACGACCCGTCCGCCGTGGGCCAACGCCACCAGATCGGCGTCGACCACATCATGGTCGAGAGCGACTACCCGCACGCCGATTCGTCGTGGCCCGACACGCAGCGCGTCCTCGTCGAGAACTGGGGCTCGCTGCCCGACGACGAACTGCGGGCGGTGGCCGGCGGCAACGCGGCCCGGCTGTTCCGCCACCCGCTGCCCCCGGTCGACGACTGGCGCACCGCGGGCGCGTGAACGACGGCGACGGCGCGGCCCTGCCGCTCCCGCCGCGCGCCGGGCCGGTCGTCGACGCCGACGGCCACGTCGTCGAGCCCGAGTCCGCCTGGGCGGGGCTGCCCGATGCGATCCGCCCGACGATCACCGCCGACGTCCACGGCTACGAGCACGTCGTCGTCGGCGACACGGAGATCCTGGCGGTGCCGCTCGGCAACCTGGCCCGCCCCGGCTCCACCTTCGACGACCCCGCCACCTTCCGCCCCCTGGCCGACGCGCTCGGCGGCGGGTGGGACCCGGTGCTGCGGCTCGCCGACATGGACGGCGAGGGGATCGACCAGGCCGTGCTGTATCCGACGATCGGGCTGTACTTCTCCGTCGTGTCGGACCCGGCCGCCGCCGTGTCCCTCGCCGCGGCCTACAACGACTGGCTGGCCGGCTACTGCGCCGCCGGCCCGCGCCGGCTCTTCGGCGCCGCCCTGCTCCCGCTCCAGGACCCCGCCGCCGCCGCCCGCGAGCTGCGCCGCGCCGTCACGCGAGCTGGGCTTCGTGGCCGGCTTCGTACGACCGAACCCCTGCCTCGGCCGCTCGCTCTCCGACCGCGCCTACGACGTCGTCTGGGAGGCGGCCGAGGAGCTCGATGTGCCGATCGGGATCCACGAGGGCAGCTCGGTCATCGTGCCGACGCTCGGCGCGGACCGGCCGTTCAACCCGCTGATCCTGCACGCGGTCTCGCACCCCTTCGAGCAGATGCTGGCGTGCGCGCAGCTCATCGCGTTCGGCGTCCTCGAACGCCACCCCGCACTGCGCGTCGTATTCCTCGAGTCGTCGGGGGGCTGGGGCCCGTTCTGGATCGAGCGGCTGGACGAGCAGGCGGAATCCTTCGGCGGCTTCTGCCCCGACCTCAGGCTGCGCCCTTCGGAGTACTTCGCCCGCCAGTGCGCCATCAGCTTCGAGGTCGACGAGCAGACGCTCCCGGCGCTGGCGCCGTTCGTCGGCCCCGAGCGGATCGTGTGGGGCAGCGACTACCCGCACCACGACGCCACGTTCCCCGGCGCGGTCGACGCGCTGCGCCACACCCTCGCCCCGTGCCCCACCGCGACCCAGGCCAAGGTGCTCGGGCTGAACGCCCGGCGGCATCTACCGCCTCGGTCCACGGCACGACGGAGCGGCGGGGACCATCGGCGACTACTTCGCGGCCGTCACGGCGCACGACGCCGCGCTGCTGCGCAGCCTCTTCGCGGCGGACGCCAGCTTCGACGTCGACGGCGACGTGCGCCACGGGCACGACGAGATCCTCGCCTACTACACCGAGCGCACGTTCACCTTCGACGACTTCCGCCCCACGCCCCTCCCCCTCGAGGTCGAGGGCTCCACGGTGACGGTCGACATCGACGTCCACATCGGCGGGGCGGACAGCCGCGTGCGTGACGTGTTCGAGCTCGAAGACGGCAAGATCAGCTCGCTGGTCGTGCGGGGCTTCGCCGACGCGCTGCGGGCCACCGGCCCGGACGCGCGCTGACGAGCGAGTCGTCAGCCGGCGGCGATTGGCTGGGGCTGGGGCCCCCGCAGGAGGCGACCGGGCAGCTCCCCCGTCGCCTCGTCGTGCTCACGCACGACGACACCCGACTTGACCGTGGCGGCGTAGCCGCGGGCCCGCTGCACGAGGCGCTTGCCCGACGCCGGCAGGTCGTAGACCATCTCGGGCGGCTCGAGCGCCAGGGCGTCGTGGTCGATGACGTTCAGGTCGGCCAGGTAGCCCGGCGCCACCAGCCCGCGGTCGCGGAAGCCGTAGAGCTCGGCCGTGCGGCGGGTCTGCAGGTGCACCACGGTCTCGACCGGCAGCTGCTCGCCCCGGCTGCGGTCGCGCGCCCAGTGCGCCAGCATGAAGGTCGGGAGGCTGGCGTCGCACAGCACGCCGCAGTGGGCGCCGCCGTCACCCAGGCCGAGCACCGTGGCCGGGTGCGTCAGCATCTCGCGCACGGCGTCGAGGTTGCAGGCCGAGTAGTCGAGCAGCGGCAGGTACAAGAGCTCCTTGCCGTCGCGCTGGAGCATCAGGTCGTAGAGCACCTCGTCGACCGAACGGCCCTGCGCCGCGGCCAGCGCGGTCACGCTGCGCTCGGGCGGCGGCTCGTAGTCCGGCGGGTCGCCGAGCGGGAAGAGCTTGTGCAGGTTGCCGCGCAGCAGTTGGACGAAGCCGCCGGGCGCGGGCTCCTCGCCCAGGATGGCGGCCCGCACCTCCGGCGTGCGCAGCCGCGCCACCCGCTCGTCGAGCGGCAGGTGCGCGATCTCCTGGTAGGCGCGGTGGTGGGCAGAACGGATGGGTGACCGACTGGAACCCCACCATGAGCGACGTCGGCTTCCCGGCGACCTGGGGCACCAGCCAGGCGCCGCGCCGGTTGGCCGCCACGCCGCGGTCGATCCACTCGCGCCAGAGCTCGGGATTGAAGTCCGCCTGCAGCACCTGGTACGTCACGGGCACGCCGGCCCGGATGGAGATCTCCGACATCCAGGCGAACTCGTGGTCGAGGTCCCAGAGGTCACTGGCCACCGAGAACACGCGATGCCCCGCCTTGCCCAGCGCCTCGCCGATGGCGATGAGCTCGTCCGCCGCGGCGTTCGTCCCGGCCGCCAGCTCACCGTCCTTCGCCCGGTGCAACACGGTGCGCGTCGTCGACGCGCCGATGGCCCCTGCATGCACGGCCTCGCGGACGATGGCCGCCATCTCGGCGATCTCCTGCGCCGTCGCGGCGTCGTTGGCCCGGCCCTCGCCGAGCACGTAGGCGCGCAGCGCGCCGTGCGGGACGAGGCTCGCCACGTCGAGGACACGGGCCGTGCGCTCGACCTCGTCGAGGTACTCGCCGAAGGTCTCCCAGTTCCAGCTCATGCCCTCGGCCAGCGCGGTGCCGGGGATGTCCTCGACGCCCTCCATCAGTTGGATGAGCCACTCGCGGTCGGCGTCGCGGGCCGGTGCGAAGCCGACGCCGCAGTTCCCCATCACCACCGTCGTCACGCCGTGCCAGCCCGACGGCGAGACCTCGGGGTCCCACGTGGCCTGTCCGTCGTAGTGGGTGTGGATGTCGACCCAGCCCGGCGTGACGAGCAGTCCGTCGGCGTCGATGACGCGCCGCGCCGCGCCGTCGACGTCGCCGACCTCCGTGATGACGCTGCCGTCCACGGCGATGTCGCCGGTGCGCGTGGGCTTCCCCGTCCCGTCGGCGATCGTCCCGCCTTTGATGACCAGGTCGTGCATCGGTGCTGCCCCCTATCCCTCATGCCGCAAGTACGCGCAGCAGGTCGCGTCGTCTCACCCGCAGCGAGTCGAGCTCGGATGTGTCCGCCTCGGGCCCGGTGAAGTACGAGGCTACCCGGCCCACGAAAGTCGGCATCGGACATGAGTTCGTCGGGCCGGACCAGCGTGTTGATCATGCGCAACAGGCCGCGGGCGACGACGGGATCCGCCGACTGTCCGAGCATCACGTCGGCCACCAGCGCCCCGAAGCGCCGCGCCGATGGGGTCGGGCTCCTTCGGCACGCCGTCGCTGTCGCCCATGGAGTCCATCACCACCGACGTCCGGAACCAGGGCTCCACCTCGCGGGCGGAGAGCGTCTCGTAGGTGGCGGCCCGTTCGGCCGCGTCGTCGCCGTGGGCCGCGTAGGCCTGGGCCAACAGGGTGGCCTGGACGAAGGCGAACGCGCAGCCGCGCCCGTACATCGGGTTCGTGCAGGTGTGCGCATCGCCGACCGCGTGGACCCCGGTCACCAGCGCGGAGCCGTCCGGTGCGGTGAAGTGCCGCAGGCGGTTGATCAACCCGCCCATCGGGCGCACCGGTCCGAGCGGCACCACGGGCCCGGCGTCGACGAAGCGGTCCGGTCCCGGCAGCACCTGGCAGGCCCGGTCGAAGGCCGTCGGGGTCCATCAGGAGCCGCTGCGCAGCTCGCGGTCGCTCGAGCGCACGGCCAGCGTCACCGAGAACGTCGAGCCGTCGCACGGCACGGCGAGGTACTTGAGGTAGCCGAAGTCGCCCCCGAGTCGCGCGTCGATGTCGAGTCGGCGTGCCGAGCGGCCTGCGATACCAGCGCGTCAGGTAGACGATGTGGGTGTCGGTCACCTCCTCGGTGACCTCCACGCCGAGGTCGCCGAACCACGACACGAATGGGCCGCGGCGACCGGTGCACACGACGACGTCGCCGGCCAGCTCGGTGCCGTCGCCCAGCCGGACGCCGCGTACGTGCGGCACCGCGCCGGGGACCGGTCCGCCGATGAGGCCGGTGACTTCGAGACCGGGCCGGTACTCGACGGAGGGCTCGTGCCGCACCGCCTCCCGCAATGCCCACTCGAAGGTCGTCCGCCGCACGATGAGCACGTTGAGGTCGTCGTCGCCCTCCTCGGGAGGCCCGAGGCCGCGGGTCAGCGTCATCGACTCGGCCCCGGCGTCGAGCAGCGCCTGCCAGATGTCGGGGAACTGGCGGCGCAGCGTCACCGTCAGCCGGGCCAGGAAGCCGTGCGTCTGGTGGGCCTGCGGCGCACCACGCCGTTCCGCCGCGAACGCGGCCTCGGCGTCGGCGAACTCGGCGAGAGGGTCGCGCTCGACCACGGTGACCTCGTGACCCTGGCGGCCGAACGCCAACGCGGTCGCCAGACCGGCGACGCTGCCGCCGGCCACGACGACCGGCGTCTGGGACGCTCATCGGCTCGATCCCCTTCGCGTCAGATCCAGCTCCGCAGCTTCTCGATCATCGCCACCGGGTCGGCCCCGACCGGGGTCACGTTGAGATGCGTGACCCCGACCTCGGCCAAGGCGGCGATCCGGTCCTTCAGGTACGACTCGGGGCCGCAGAGCGAAGTCGCCTCCAACAGATCGTTGGGCACGAGCGCGGCCGCCTCGCTCTTCTTGCCCGAGAGGTAGAGGTCCTGGATCTCCGCGGCCTCCTTCTCGTAGCCGTAGCGGCGGGCCAGCGCGTTGTAGAAGTTCTTTCCCTTGGCGCCCATGCCGCCGATGTAGAGCGCGGCGGCGGCGCGGCCGAGGTCGCGGATCGGTGCGACCTCCGACTCCTCGCCGATGGCGAAGATGCCCCCGGCTGCGATCTGGAGCGTGTCGAGCGAGGCGTCGCGCTTCGCCGCACCCTCGGCGAGCGACGGGCCGAACACGTCCTTCGCCTTCTCGGGCACGAAGAAGATCGGCAGCCAGCCGTCGGCCACCTCCGCCGTCATGGCGACGTTCTTCTCGCCGAGGGCGGCGACCCAGATCGGGATGCGCGGACGGACCGGGTGGTTGATGATCTTGAGCGCCTTGCCGAGCCCCGTGCCCTGCCCCTCGGGCAACGGGATGTGGTACACCGCGCCGTCGTGGGTGAGCGGCGCCTCGCGCGCCCACACCTTGCGGCAGATGTCGATGATCTCGCGGGTGCGGGTGAGCGGGCGGTCGTAGGGCACGCCGTGGAAGCCCTCGATCACCTGCGGCCCCGACGCGCCGAGGCCGAGGACGGCGCGGCCGTCGGAGAGCGCGTCCAGTCCGGCCGCCGTCATGGCGATCAGCGTGGGCGTGCGGCTGTAGATGGGCAGGATGGCGCTGCCGATCTCGAGCCGCTCCGTCTTGGCCGCCAGGTAGCCCATGAACGTGGGGGCGTCGAAGCTGTAGGCCTCGGCCACCCACACGATGTCGAGGCCGACCTTCTCGAGCTCGGCGGCCTGCTTGGCCGACTGCTCGTGCCCCCCGGCGTAGTTCAACGTCATCGAGATCTTCATGCGTCCCTCGTCTCAGCGTCGTGCCCCTGGTGTGCCACCTCGGCAGTGCCGGGAAGATTATGGTAACGAGCGTTACCAAATCAAATGAGATGACCGCTCCCTCCACCCGCAGCCGACCCGGACCGAAGCCACGTGGTCCCGACGACACCGCCCGTGCCGGTCGCTCCTGGCGCGGCGTCCCCATCGACGCCCGCCGCTCCGAGCGCCGGGACCGGCTGGTGGACGCCGCCTACGCCTTGCTCGGAGCCGACACCGGGGGTGGGCTCACCGTCCGCGGCGTCTGCGTGGAGGCCCGGCTGAATGCCCGGTACTTCTACGAGAGCTTCGAGCACCTCGAGGCGCTCTATATCGCGGTGTACGACCGCGTGGCGACCGAGGGCCTGCGCTGTGCGGTGACGGCCGCGGTCGACGCCAGCCCCGAGCCGGAGGCCCAGGCCCATGCGGTCGTCGACGCCGTCGTCCGTTACGCGGCGGACGACCCACGCCGGGGTCGGATCCTCTTCTCCGAAGGTCTCGGCCTGGAGGCGCTCGCCCGGCGCCGGCGCGACGCCATGTTCGCCATGGCGCAGTTCGTGGAGCGCTACGCCTGGCGCGTGGCCGGACCGGCCGACGACCGCATCGGCATGGTCGCCTCACTCATCTTGACGGGAGGCCTCACCGAGCTCGTGGTCACCTGGCTCGACGGGCATCTCGACATGACCCTCGACGAGCTCGTCGACGACGCCACGGCGCTGCTCCTCACGCTCGGCCGGAGCGCGGTGCAGACGGCGACGAAGCGACAGGCGCGCCAGACGCGTCAGACGCGCCGTTAGAGTCGCCGGGTGGCCGCCGAGGATCCCTTGGAGAATTCCGTCGACGTCGTCCTCTTCGACCTCGGTGGCGTGCTGATCCAGGCGGGTGGGGTCGCTCCGATGAGGGAACTCTGCGGGATCGAGAGCGAGCAGGAGCTCTGGGCGCGCTGGCTGGGCTGCCGCTGGGTCCAGCTCCTCGAAGCTGGACGATGCAGCGACGAAGAGTTCGCCGGCGGCGTGGTCGCAGACTGGGAGCTGCCGGTGTCGCCGGACGACTTCCTCGCCGCGTTCGCCAGCTGGGAGGGCGTTCCCTACGCCGGCGCGGCCGAACTTGTCGCCGAGACCGCCGCCGCCGTGCGGGTCGGGTGCCTCAGCAACACGAACGCGCTGCAGTGGTCCGCGCACTACGAGATCCTGCCGATCACCGGCTCGTTCGAGTTCCGGTTCCTGTCCTTCGAACTCGGCCTCGTCAAGCCGGACCGCGCCATCTTCGAGACCGTGGCCGCCCGTCTTCCCGTCGAGCCGGAGCGGGTGCTGTTCCTCGACGACAACGTGGTCAACGTCGAGGGGGCCGCAGACTTCGGCTTCCGCACCCGTCACGTGCGTGGGGTCGACGAGGCGCGGCGGGCGCTCGTCGACGCGGGCGTGCTGGCCGGCTGACCCGATCGGGCCCGCCGGGGACGGTTCCCGGCCGCAGCGGGCGGTCGGCCGAACGGGCGCCCGGCGCGGAGCCTGTGCCAACATGCGGCTCATGGTCGCCAACGGTCCGACGCTGCGTCTCCTGCCGCGCCTCAGCGACGACGTCGCCTTCTTCTGGACGTCGGGCGAGGACGGGGTGCTGCAGCTCCTGCGCTGTCACAACTGCGGGTTCTTCATCCATCCGCCCGGCCCCGCGTGCCCGCGTTGTCTGTCGCGCGACCTCGGTCCGGAGGCGGTGAGCGGGCGGGGCCACGTCGAGACGTACACCGTGAACCATCAGCAGTGGATCCCCGGGAGCGACCCGTACATCATCGCCTGGGTCTCCATCGACGAGCAGCCCGACGTGCGGTTGACGACGAATCTCGTCGACGTGGAGCCCGAGGACGTGCACGTCGGCCTGCCGGTGCGCGTCGTCTTCGAGCACAGCGACGACGTGTGGATCCCGCTCTTCACCCCGGCCGAGGAGCCCGGCTCGGGTTCCGCTCCGGCGTCGTGAGCCCCGCGACGGCGGAGGAGCCGCTCGAGCGGCGGGCCATCATCTCGGGCATCGGGCAGTCCGAGATCGGGCGGCGCCTCGGGCGCAGCGAGATCGACCTCACGATCGAGGCGGGGCTGCGGGCGATCGAGGACGCCGGCCTGACGCGTGACGACATCGACGGGCTGTCGACGTATCCCGGGATGGGCGCCGGGACGGGCGGCTTCGCGGGCCCGACGTCACCCGAGGTCCAAGACGCCATGGGCCTGTCGCTCAACTGGCACGACGGCGGCGGCGAGGGCGCCGGGCAGATGCGCGCCGTCATCTCGGCGTCGCTGGCCGTGGCCGCCGGGCTGGCGAAGCACGTGTTGGTGTACCGGACGGTGACCGAGGGCTCGGTGCAGGGCACCGGGGGCCGCCAGGGCATCGGCGGCGGAGGTGGCGGGGGGGGCGGCGTGCCGCGCTTCGGCGGCTTCATGCAGTGGTCGCTGCCGTTCGGTGCGGTGTCGGCGGCCAACTGGCTGGCCATGGTGGCGACGCGCCGCATGCACGAGTTCGGGCTGACGCGCGAGCAGCTGGGGGCGATCCCGATCAACAACCGGGCCAACGCCGGGCTGAACCCGAATGCGATCTACCGCGAGCCGATGACGATGGACGACTATCTGGCGGCGCGCATGATCACGACGCCGCTGTGCCTGTACGACTGCGACGCACCGTGCGACGGCTCGACGGTGGTGATCGTGTCCCACCGGGATTATGCGCCTGATCTGGACCACCCCGCCGTGCACATCAACGCCGTCGGCACGGCGCTGCGGGGGCGGCCGAGCTGGGACCAGTTCGACGACATGACGACGATGGCGGCGCGTGACGCCGGGGCCTCCATGTGGGAGCGCACCGAGCTGACGCCAGCCGGACGTCGACACCGCTCAGCTCTACGACGGCTTCTCGATCCTCGCCATCACGTGGCTCGAGGCGCTGGGGTTCTGCGGGCGCGGCGAGAGCGGCCCGTTCGTCGAGGGCGGGGCGAACATCGCCCGCGACGGCCTGCTGCCGCTGAACACGGCCGGCGGCCAGCTCTCGGGCGGGCGCCTGCACGGCTTCGGCCTGATCCACGAGGCGTGCGTGCAGCTGCGCGGCGAGGGCGGCGAGCGGCAGGTCGTGCGGCCGGGCGGGCGGGCCGTCGAGGTGGCGGCCGTGGCCAACGGCGGTGGGCCGATCGCCGGCACGATGCTGTTGACGCGCGGGGTGCGCTAGCGGCGGTCGGGCCTGTCGGGGCGCGTGGCGGTGTTCCCCTAATGCGCGAGCATCGCCTCCCATGACGCAGGCCTACGTCAACGTCCCGGAGGGCTGGTCGCGCGGACGGACCAGGGGGCTCGGCCCGTTCGTCAGCCGCGAGGAGCTGACCCGGCCCGACGGCTCGCGTCTGGTGTGGGATTCGCGTTGGCACCGCAAGCACCCCCGGGGCGCCGGCGCCGGATCGACGTGGTGGGCGCCCCGGGCGATCGCCTGGTGGATCGGCCCTCTCTTCGCCATCGGTTCCGCCTGCTTCGCGCTCGGCGCGCTCCCCGCCTACGCCGACGCGGTCGGGACGAACTCCGACAACCTGACGTACTTCATCGGTTCCATCTTCTTCACGACGGCGGCCTTTCTGCAGTACTTCGAGGCGGCGACGACGAGCCCACACTTCTCGCTCGACCGCGACCGACGGCCGCCGCGCCGTCTCCGGCAGCTCTTCGTGGCACAACCGGCGCGCATCGACTGGTGGGCGTCGTTGGTGCAACTCGTCGGCACGCTCTGGTTCAACCGCACCACCCTGAGCGCCCTCGTCGTCGGCCTGGGCGCTTCGCCCACGCACCACCCGGTGTGGCGACCCGACGCGCTGGGATCGATCTGCTTCCTCGTCGCGAGCTGGCTGGCCTGGGCGGAGATCTGTCACGGGCGCTTCGCCTGGCGGCCCGGTGACGTCTCCTGGTGGATCGCCGCGCTCAACATGTTGGGCTCGATCGCCTTCGGTGCGTCGGCCATCGCGTCCTACGTGGAGCCGAACGGGCAGCTGGTCAGCTTGGCGCTCACCAACCTCGGCACGTTCGTCGGCGCGATCTGCTTCCTCGTCGGCGGGATCCTCCTGCTGCCCGAGCGCACGTCGCCGGCGGCGGCGACCGTGTCGGTCTGAGCGCTGCTGCACTCTCGGGAGGATCCCTCGACCGCCGGATTCCGCCCGTAACCGGTGCATCGGGTGCGCGGCCGAGATCCCTGCTTCACTTCTCTGTATGGGAGCGGCCCGGTTCTCGCGCCTGAGTCGTGACTAGCGCCCCCGGAGACGCCGCGCCGCCCGAGGGCGGGAATCCGAGGGTTGCGCTTCTTCTGGCGGCCGCGATGTTCATCCTGGTGGTGGACACCTCGTTCATGAACGTGTCCATCTCGGCGGTGGTCACCGAGCTCCACACGACCGCCAGCGGCGTCCAGTCGGCGATCGCCCTGGAGGCCTTGATCTCGGCCGCCTTCATCCTCATCAACTCGAAGCTGGGCGATCTGATGGGCCGCAAGCGCGCGTACGTCATCGGGCTGATCGCGTATGCCGTCGGCGCCCTGGCCATGACCCTCACCCAGAGCCTGGTGCCGGTGATCATCTTCTGGGCCATCATCGGCGGCCTCGGCGCCTCGCTCCTCCTGCCGGCCATGCAGTCGCTCATCCACGGCAACTTCAGCGGGGCCGCCCAGAAGAGGACCTACGCGCTGGTCGGCGCCTCGGCGGCGATCGCCGCCGCCGTCGGCCCCCTCCTCGGCGGCTTCGTGACCACCTACCTGTCGTGGCGCGTCGGGTTCGGGCTCGAAGTCGTCATCGTCCTGGTCGTCCTCTCGCAGATCCGACTGATCAAGGACGTTCCGTACACCGGAGCGCGCAAGATCGACCTCGTCGGTGCCGTCCTCTCCGTCGTCGGCATGGGCGGCGTCGTCCTCGGCATCCTGGTGTGGCAGGAGGGCGGCGGCTACGTGGGCTTCATCATCGGCGTCGGTGCGGTCACTCTGGCCGCGTTCGCCTGGTGGCTGGTGAAGCGCAAGCGTGAGGGCAAGCCCGCGTTGATAGACCCGGGCCTCTTCAAACTCCTGAACTTCCGCATCGGGATCTCCCAGCAAATGCTGCAGCAGATCACTCTCGGTGGGGCGATGATCGCCCTGCCGCTGTTCCTGCAGATGACGCTCGAATACAACGCCATGGAGGCGGGGCTGTCCCTGGCGCCGCTGTCGCTCTCGATGTTCGGCATGGCGATGCTGGCCGGCCGAAAGCTGACCAACCGGCGCCCCGCCAACATCGTGCTGACCGGGTTCGCGCTCGTCACCGTCGGCCTGGGCGCCATCATCCCCCTCGTGCCGCGGGTCGACTCGGGGTGGTACCTGGTGATCCCGTTGCTGGTCGCCGGTTCCGGCCTGGGCCTGCTCGTCTCCCAGCTGAACAACTTCACCCTCGCCCCGATCGCCGAGGAGCGTGTCAGCGAGGCGGCCGGCGTCAATTCTGCCGCGGGCTCCTTCGGCCTGTCCTTCGGGCTGGCCGTGGCGGGCGGCCTCATGCTCTGGGCGCTCGCCATGAGCTTCACCAACATGACCTATGCCAGCACCGCCATCCCCCCGGACCAGCAACACCAGATAGCCGCCGAGATGGAGACCGACGCGGAGATCATGAGCAATACGCAGCTCCAGCAGCAGATCTCCGACGAGCCCAAGTCTGTGCAAGACGCGGTCCTCGCCATCAACACCGACGCCCGCAACCGCTCCTTGCAGGTCGCGCTCTTGGTGCCCGCCATCGCCGGGCTCCTCGGGCTCGGCAACTCGTTCCGGATGCGGAGGCTCCCCGACATCCAGCCGGTGGCGCCGACCGACGGGCTCGACTTCGGGTAGTCCCGTCCGCACGAACCTGGGCCCGGTCGCTCGAGACGAACGCCGCGCTCGTGTCTGGGTAGGGTGCCTCGGTGCGCGAGCTGCAGCGCCTCCACGCCGACCACGCGCCCGCCGTCCTCGCCTTTGAGACGGCGAACCGCGCCTACTTCGCCACCTTCATCACCGATCGCGGCGACGCGTTCTTCGACCATTTCGACGAGTCGTTCGACGCGTTGCTCGCCGAGCAGGAGGCCGGCACCGCCCTGTACCACGTGCTGGTCGACGAGAACGGCACGGTGCTCGGCCGGTTCAACCTCATGGAGGTCGCCGACGGCTCGGCTGTGCTCGGGTACCGGGTCGCGGAGCACGAGGCGGGCCACGGGGTCGCGACCGCGACCGTGCGGGAGCTCTGTCGCGTGGCGGCGACGCACTACGGTCTGCACACCCTGAGGGCGGCAACCACCTTCGACAACGTGGCGTCGCAGCGGGTGCTCACGAAAGCCGGCTTTGCTCCGGACGGCCCCGCGGAGCCGGGAGGCCAACCCGGCCTCGGGTTTCGGCGTGACCTAGCGGCCTAATGTTCGTCAGGTGTCTTGAGGAGTGAGCGACATCGACCGGTCGAGATCGGAGGGCGCCGTCCGCGACAAGACCGTGACTCCGAGCGCCATCACGCCGAAGGCCACCGCCGCAACGATCCTCCGGGCCAGGCCGACGGTGAAGCGCTCGTCGAAGATCCAGACGCTCAACACGATGGCGACCGCGGGGTCGACGACGACGATCAACGGTTGGGACACGCTCAACGGCCCAACTTGCAGGGCGGCCTGCTGGAGCACCGAACCGACGACCCCCGAGGCGATCAACGCATAGAGCGGCCAATGCTCGAACGTGGCCACGAGCCCCGACGCCGCCAACAGATCGGTGGTCGCCTTGATGAACGCCGCCATCAGGGCCCAGGTGATGGAGGCTGCGGTGGCGTAGAGCGCCGCACGACGCACCGCCGTCCCCCAGCGGGCCAGGGCGGCCAGGAGCGCGACCGCCCCGCCGAACACGGCCAGCGCGGTCGCCCAGTCGGCGGCGTCTGGCTGCAGGTGCCCGCCGTGAGGCTGGGCGGCGGTCAGGAAGACCGCCAGCGCGGCGCAGGTGATCAGCGCCGCGGTCCACGCCATCTTGGCGATGTGCTGACGGACCCAGAACCGGCGCAGCAGCAGTGCGAAGACGAGCTCGGTGACGAGGAGGGGCTGGACGATCGAGAGCTGGCCGCTGTGGAGCGCGAGCGCCTGGAAGGCGAACCCGGCCGCGGCCGCCACCCATCCGAGGAGCCAGAGGGGATGGCGCATCAGGTGGGCGACCAGCTTCCGGCCGCGGTGCGAATCGGAGACGCCGATGCTGGCCGCGTGCTGGGCCATCAGATGCACGGCGTTCGCCAAGGCGGCCGCCAAGGCGAAGATGATCGTGACCGTCACGTCAGCGATTGCCGTCGAGCGCGGCGGGCGGACCCATCTCCGGAGTCTGGACCCTGGAGTGAGGCCGATCCAGCTCTCGGGCGCGGGGGCGTCGGACGAGACACGTCCGGACGCCTACTGCTCGATGGCCACCACACGCTCTTTGAGCATCCGTTGGCGGTCCCGGGCGCCGAGGTGCGCCGGCTCCGTGGTCGCCATGAAGTCGGTCAACGCAGCCACGAACTGCTGCGGTGCCTCGACCTGCGGGAAATGGCCGACGCCCTCGATGATCACCAGCCGGCAGCCGGGAATCGCCTCGCTTGCGGCGTGCGCATGACTGACGGGGATGATGTCGTCGCGATCGCCCCACACGATCAGCGTCGGCATCGACGAAGCCAGGTAGAGACGATCCATCGCGCTCACCGTCTGGCCACCCGGGTCGATGACGGATCTGAGCGTGCGGGCGAACGCCCCACGATTCTCCGCCTCGGCCAACGACGCGTAGGCGCTCCACATCTCGCTGATCCGACCGAGCCGGACGCCACGATCGGTGATGACGCGCAACAAGGAGTCTCCCCAGTCACGAACGAAACCCGGGAAGATCACGGGCATCAGGTACTCGCTCCCCGGCAACGCCATGGCGCGGAGCATCCAGTTCACCTCGCGCCCGAGACCACCACTGGCGACGAGGACGAGGCGATCACACACCTCGGGGTGTTGGTAAGCGAGCTGCATGGCCACCCCGCCGCCGAACGACTGGCCGACGACCGTCGCCCGGCCGACGTCGATGACTTCGAGCAGGTCACGGACCCCGCTGGCGAACGCACCTAACGAGTAGTCGCCGACGGGCTTCTCGGACCCGCCGTGGCCCATCAGGTCCGGCGCGATCACGGTGAAGCGCTCCGTCAGGAGCGGCATCACGTCGCGCCAGGTCCGAGAGCTGCCGGCGATCCCGTGGAGCAGCAACAGTGCAGGCCCCGTGCCCTCCATGCGGTACGCGATGTCGTGTCCGTGGATCGAGACGTGCCGAAGTTCAGCTTCCATCGGTTCATCATCGCCCATCCGGCCGGCGCGACCCGGCACAGGGCCCCAGGACGACGACCGGGTCCCGGCGACCTCCCGCGCGACCCCGCTGCTCAGTTGCGGCGGAACAACCGGCGGTAGCGGGCACCGCCGCCCGTGAGCGCCGTCAGCTCGGGCGGTGCCTCGAGTCGTGACGGGTGGCGCGACGCCGAGGACGCGAGCTCCAGGCGGGCCAGGTCCTGCTGGCCGACCACGAGGACCTCGACCTCGGTCACGGCGGCGACGGTGCCGATGACGCGGTGATGGCGGTGGGCCTGCTGGCCGAAGTAGTCGCCCGGCTCGAGACGGATGGTGACGTCGGAGCCGACGCGCAACACGGCCTCGCCCGAGAGCAGAACATAGAGGTTGTGGTCCTGCGCCAACCCGCAGAGCATCTCGCCGGGGCCGCAGTGGGCGCGCATGGCGTCGTGCGCCACGAAAGAGCCCAGGACGTCGGTGGTGCACATCGAAAAGGGAGGGAGATCCTCGAGCAATTCGACGATGTCGACACGTTCCGCTGTGAGCATGCTGACTCCCTTCCGATCCGGTGGGTGACCCCGTCCTCCCGGGCGGCGCATCCTTTGATTTCGGCGTCAGCCTTCTCCGCCGCGGTTGCCTGACTGGTCGCGGCCCGGTTGCAATCGGGGGGCGAAGATTTGGGCGGAAGTTGGGAGTCCGTGGGGCCCGTTCAGGCCGTCTCGGCGGCGATGGGGCCCATCGGCTCGGAGCCGGCCAGGTGATGGGCGGCCCGGGAGGCCAGCGCGACCAGGGTCAGCGTCGGGCCGTAGCCGCTGGCGGTCGGGAAGACCGACGAGTCGGCCACGACGACGTTGTCCCACTCGTGCACCCTCCCCCACCGGTCGCAGACCGCCGTGTCCGGGTTGTCGCCCATGCGCGCCGTGCCGATGACGTGACGGCTCTCGGGCACCGGCGTGGCGCCGATACCGTGGTACGAGACGCCGGGTGACGACGTGTGGATCACGTACTCCGCCCCCATCTCCTCGAGGACGCGCTGGAGGATCTTGCCGTGGTGCTTGGACGCGGCCAGCTCGTGCGTGCCGGGCTCGTACGTGACCCGGGCCACCGGATAGCCGCGGGCGTCGCGGATCGACGGGCTGAGATCGACCGTGTTCGTCGCGTACGGCAGGTCCTCGCCCTGCATGATGAAGGCCCACATGTGGTCGCGCAGGTCGCCGGCGATCATGGCCTCGGCGTGCGCCCTGCCCCACGGCGAGTAGCGGGCCGACATGATCGGCAGGCCGCCGCCGCTGTGCTCGACGAGGCCGCCGCGGATCCAGGGCAGGCCCGCGTCCTTGGCGGCGGCGCGGGCCGCGTCGTCCTGCACCATGGCGTCGTCGTGCACGTGCGTGACGGCGCGCCCCTTCTCGGGGTGCAGGCTGAGCGCGGGGAAGTGCCCGACCACGATCGTCTGGAAGTGCACCATGAGGTGGCGCCCGAGCGACGGGTGCTCCAGGCCAGAGAGCAGCAGAAGACGGGGCGTCTCGATGGCGCCGCCCGCCACGACGACGAGGCCGGCCGACATGGTGTGCGTGCTCCCGTCGGCGTCCATGTACTCCACGCCGGTCGCCCGGCGGCCCTTCGTCAAGATCCGGGTGACGAACGTCTCGGGCATGAGGTGGGCCCGCCCGGTGGCCATCGCCTTGGTGAGCAGCGCCACCGGGTCGCCCTTGGCGTGGATGGGGCAGCCGAAGAAGGCGCAGAACCCGCAGTTGTTGCAGGCGGGCCGCCCGTCGTAGGCGATGCTGTTCGCCGCGGTCGGCGCCTCGTAGGGGTGCAGCCCGATGGTCTCGGCGGCCTTGGACGAGAGCAACGCGCCGTACATCGGGGCCCCCGATGGCATCGGGTAGGGGCCCGAGCGCCACGCGGCGAACGGGTTGGCGCCGGCGCGGCCGGCGACCCCGATGGCGCGCTCCACCTCCGCGTAGTACGGCTCGAGCTCGGCGTACTCGAGAGGCCAGTCGTCGACGTGCGCGTCGGGTTGCGGGCCGTGCAGGCTGCGCAGCCGGAAGTCCTCTTCGCGAAAGCGCGGGACCTTGCCGTCGGCGTGCGTGCCGCCGCCGCCAACGGTCGTCGGGATGGAGTTCACCTCGCCCACGTGCGTGTGCTCGCCCTCGGCGGCGTTGCGCCGGAACGCCCGCGGCTCGATGAGCGGGTCGGGGCCGAGGAAGTAACGCGAGATGAACTTGATCTCGTCGTTGGAGTAGTCGCCCGACGGCTTGGTCATGTCCGCCGGGTCGAGCAGGTGGTTGCGCCCCTTCTCCATGATCGCCACGGACCAGCCGGCGCGCGTCAGCACCTCGGCGACTGTGGCGCCGCCCGGTCCGGAGCCGATGACGATGGCGTCAGGGGTGCCGGCTGGGTCGGCGGCTGCGCCGCTCACGGCTCCGACACCTCGGCGTCGGTGTAGCCCCGCGGCTGCACGTCCCCCTCCACGCCGATGTAGGCCCATCCGATGCCGCCGCGGTTGCCGCCGTACTCGGGCGCGCCGTACATGCCTTCACAGCAGTGCTCCCACAACAGCTCGCGGAACTCGTCGTCGGCGGCGCGCAGCCGGGCTCGCTGCTCCTTGCCGTCGACGTCGGCGAAGTCGGCGCCGAAGGCGGCGAGGCCGTCCCGGTAGCGTTGCTGCAACCCGATTACCGGTCCGTTGAATTCACGCTCGGCCAGGCCCAGTGACCCCTCGATGCGCATGCGCCACGCCAGCTCGTCCAGCCTCGTGAGCGGGACGAAGTCCCCGAAGCGGGCGTCCCCGCCGTGGCGACCCGACGACGGCCCGCCCGCCCAGATGCGCGGCGGGTCGAAGGTGAAGGCGCCGAGGAGCCTGTCGATGTAGTCGGCGACGCCGGCCTCGTCGGCTCCGGGCCCGCCGAACCCCGACGGCATCATCTGCTGGCACGCGGCCCGCAACGTCGCGTACTCCTGTTCGCTCAACCAGACGGGCACCGGGCAAAACGTAGCGTGGCGCCCGCCCCCGTTGCTGACACTGGTGTCAGGTTTCCGGGGTCTCGACGCTTCGGGGTGGGGATGCCGCAGCCGGGTGGGTCACATGGGCGGGACGCGCCGGACGGCGGGGCCCCGGACGACCCGGTGGGCCATCCATGCGGCAGCGCGTCCGCTCTCGTCGAGGGCGTCGCTGACGAAGTTGCCCGTCTGGGCGGCCCCGAACTCGACGAGCCGCGTGGCGTTCGTGAGGGCCCGGAAGCCGGGACCGCGATAGTGGCGACCGGCCGCTCGCACCGGCACCACCGGGAGCCGCAGGCACCACGCCACCAGGGCGCCTGCCGTCTCCGCCACCGTCGAGTGGTGGCTGACGAGGTCGGCGTAACGCCCGGTGACGACGGCGACGATGTTCTCCAGCGCCTCGGAGCCCGGCTCGAAGTAGCTCGAGTGCGCATGCACGACGGGGTGGTCGTCCGCATTGGTGCGCAGTCGTTGCCCCCCGAACGTCGGGGCCGTCGGCGCCGTCCCGAAGATCCCGAGCTCGGCGATGGCGTCGCCGGGCGCCTGCTCCGCGAAGAAGTGTGACCTCTCCATGTGCAGCTGCCGCAGGTCGTCGACTGTCATGCCGGGGCTGCCGGCGACGACCACGTCGGTGCAGCGCAGTCCGCAGTCGGCCAAGGCGGCGCCGGTCACCACGGAACCGAAGCTGTGGGCGACGATCGTGACGGAGTGGTCGGGTCCGACGGGCAGCGACGCCACGAACTCGGTGAGGTCCTGGGCCGCCTTCACGACGGAGTCGGTGCACTCGATCGACCCCGCGGCCGCCGCCAGGATGTCGGCGGGGTTGTCGTACCCCTTCCACAGCACCACTGTGGTCGACTCGGCCGCCTCGTAGAGGTTGCGTGACCCCGGAATCCAGTCGGCGCACAGGTTCGTCCCGCCGCCCACGCCGGGAACCACGACGGCGACGTGGTTCGAGTCGGCGAACTCGCCGAAGCCCACCGCGTAGTGCTGCTCGTGCGGCCGGTACAACACGATGTCGCCTTCGCACGAGAGCAGCGTCTCGAGCAAGCGGACGTGGTCGGGCTCGTCCTCGCGCCGCGTCGCGGCCAGGTCGTTCCGTGCCGCGGCGAGGTTGTCGGCGGCGCGCAGAGCCCAGAGGTCCGGTTCGTGCACGGTCCGAGATTACGCCGCAACGGCGCGGCCCAGGCCTAACCTTGGCCGCATGGGCCCCGCCCTGGCGATCGTGGCCGCCCTGTTCTTCGCACTGGGCACCGTGTTGCAACAGAAGGGGACGCTCAGCACCGAAGCGGGCGCGGGTGACCCGCGTTTCCTCGTGCAGATCTTGCGGCGTCCGGTCTGGCTGGCCGGGGCGATCCTCATGGCCGTGGGCTGGGTCCTCCAGGCCGCCGCGCTCGACCGTGCCTCCCTCGTCGTGGTGCAGTCGCTCACCGCGCTCCAACTCGTGGTCGCGCTCCCTCTGGGCGTGTGGCTGACCGACCAGCACATCGGGCGGCGTGAGCTGACCGGAGCCGGGCTGACCGTCCTCGGCATCATTTTTTTCATCTCGGCCGGCCAGCCGCAGGGCGGCACGACGCATCCGAGCGCAGCGTCGTGGTGGATCGCCTGCCTGACCATCGCGGTCCTGGTGGTCCTTCTCGTCGCGCTCGGACGGCGCTTCAGCGGTGCGGCGATGGCGCTGACGATCGGCGCCGCGGCCGGGCTCGGCTTCGGCCTCCAGGCGGCCGTCACGAAGACCTTCGTGGTCGAGATCGGCGGCGGGATCGGCTCGCTGCTGAGCAGTTGGTCGGTCTGGGTCCTGATCCTGTCCGCGCTGACCGGGTTCGCGCTGCAACAGTCCGCCCTGAAGACGGGCATACTGGCGCCGGCCATGGCCTCCGCCAACTCCGTCACGCTCTTCACCAGCGTGGTCCTCGGCATTGCGGTGTACGGGGAGACGATCTCGAAGAGCGGGACGGGACACTCGAGCGCGGCGTTCGTCGGCCTCTTCGTGGCGATCGTGGGGATTGCCCTGCTCGCCGGTTCCGACGCGCCACAGTCCGCCACGCCGGGGCCCCCGGCGCGCCAGACCCGTCGCCGGCCACATGAGCCCCCGCGGCTCCCCCCTCTCCGGCGGCTTCGGCTGAGCCACGTCGAGCCATGGTCCTCGCGACCGCGGGCGTGGCCGTGGACACCTGGTGGCAGTACCTGCTCCTCTTCCTGGCCGTCGCGGCGTCGTGGGCCGGCGTCCCGGCCATCGGCGCCACGGCGCTGACGGCCGCCGGGGTGGCGGCGAGCCAGGGCAAGCTCAACCTGGGCGTCGTCGTCCTGGTGGCGACCGCGGCCGGCGAGGTCGGCGGCCTCATCGGCTACGCGGTCGGGGATCGCTGGGGGCGCGTCCTGCTCGATCGCCCGGGCAAGCATCAAGAAGGACGGCGCCGGATCGTCGAGAAGGGCGAGGCGGCCTACGCGCGATGGGGCCGCCTGGCCGTCTTCTTCACGCCGGCCATCGTCTCGGGCACGGCCAAGATGCGCCACGGCCAGTTCGTCCTGTGGAACCTGATCGCGTCGCTCGCCTTCTCCGTCTCCGTGGCGGCGAGCGCGTTCGGGTCTCGGCCGCCTCGTCACGGGGAACCACACCGTGCACGACATCGTCACGTTCATCGTCGGCCTCGCGGTCGGCGTGCTCATCATGATGTGGTTCGTCCGCCACCGCCGCCGCACGACGGCAAAGCGCGCGCAGACGTAGAACCGCGCGGCGGTGGCTGCGGGTCGCGACCGACTCAGCGAGGCAGGCCCAGGATCCTGCCCGCGATGATGTCGCGTTGCACCTGTGACGTCCCGCCGGCGATCCCGGCGGCCTTGCTCCAGAGCCACTGACGGGCCCACGGCCCGGACTCCGCCGACGTCGGATCACGACCGGTCACGAGCAGCGCGGCCTCGGCCATACCTTGCGTCATGGACGTCCACGTCAGCTTGATCCAGCTCGACTCCGGACCGGGCTCCTCCCCTCGCCCCAGGCGCGTCAGCGTGCGGAGATTGTGCAGGCGCAGCACGCCGAGCTCCACGTACGCACCGGCGAGCGCGTCCGCCACCATCGGGTCGTCGAGCGAACCGTTGCGCGCGCGCCTCGTCGTAGAGCCGCGCGAGATAGGTCTCGTGCACGACCTGCTCCTTGAACGGGAAGTTCGTCCCCCGTTCGTGCGCCAGCGTCGATCCCGCCACCGTCCACCCGTGACCCTCGGAGCCGATCAGGTGCTCGGACGGGACGAAGACGTCGGTCAGGAACACCTCGTTGAACTCGGCGTCGCCCGTCATCTGCACCAGCGGACGCACGTCGACGCCGGGGTCGGACATGTCGACGATCAGGGCGCTGATGCCCTGCTGCGGCCGCGCCGCGTCGGGCTCGGTCCGCGCCAGGCAGAGCCCCCAGGTGGCGAACTGCGCGTACGAGGTCCAGACCTTGCGGCCCGTGACGAGGTAGCCACCCTCGACCGGCGTGGCGCGTGTCGACAGCGAGGCCAGGTCGCTGCCGGCGTCGGGCTCGCTGAAGAGCTGGCACCAGATCTCCTCGGCCGAGAGGATCGCGCGGCAGGTAGCGCAGGCGCTGGTCCTCGGTGCCGTGGGCCAGCAGGGTCGGCCCGACCAGGTTGATGCCGACCCGGTTCACCGGCTGCGGCGCCTGGGAGCGGGCGTACTCGCTCTGGTAGAGGGCGACCTGCACCGGCGTCGCGCTTCGCCCGCCGTAGGCCTCGGGCCAGTGCACCCCGACCCAGCGGTCGGCCGCGAGCGTCGCCTGCCACTCCCGTCCCCAGGCCACCTCCTCGGCCAGGTCGACGAAGGCGGGCGGCTGCCGCTGGTGATCGTCGAGCCAGTCCCGGAAGGACGAGGCGAACTCCTCGTCCTCTTTCTTCAGCGCGAGATCCATGCGTCTTCCGACGGCCGGCCTGACATCGGCGTCACGTTAGTGGCGCCCGGGTATGGTGCCCTGCCGTGACGGCCCGCCTCCGACCCACCTGGGTGCCGAGCCAGGCCCGCGCCTACCGCCGCCGGGCGGGCCCTGGGACGTGCCGACGCTCGACGACCCTCATCTCGGCGCACGGCGGCGACATCGTCGACGGCGACGACGCGGTTGTCCGCCGCCCAGGCCGATGCGCTCGTCGGCGCCGTCGCCGGTGGCCTCAGGGAACGTGGGGCCACGACCAGGGCGCCGCCGTGGCGTGGCAGGTGCCGAACAGCCTGGCCGCCGCCGTCCTGACCCGGGCGTGCTGGCGCCTCGGCGCCGTGGCCGCCCCGGTCCTCCACTCCTTCGGCGCGGCCGACGTGGAGGGCGCCCTGGCCCAGATCGACCCGGCGCTCGTGCTCGAGCTCGGGCCCGACGTGATTTCGGACCCCGGCGCGCTGGCCGACATGTTGGGCGGCCCGCCCGTGCCGGCCGGGACCGGGCCGGCGCAGCCGTCCGACGTCGCGCTCGTCCTGTTCACCTCCGGCTCGACCGGCATCCCCAAGGCGGTGCTGCACACCCACCGCGGCCTGAGCTGGAAGGCCTCGTTGATGACCCGGGTGCACGGTCTCGGCCCCGACGACGCCGTGCTGATGCCGGCACCCATGGCGCACATCTCCGGGCTGCTCAACGGCGTGCTCGTCCCGGGCGCCGCCGGCATGCGGGCGGTCCTGATGCGGCGCTTCGACCCCGAGCAGGCACTCGGGCTCGTCGGGACGAGCGCATCTCGTTCATGGCCGGCCCGCCGACGTTCTTCATCGCCATGGGCACGGCGCTCGGCGGCGCGGCGGGCGGCGGCGTGGACGTGTCCTCGGTCCGGCTCATCTCCAGCGGTGGCGCGTCGGTGACCCCCGCCTTCATCGAGGACACCGCGCGCACCTTCGATTGCCGCGTCAAGCGCACCTACGGCTCCACCGAGGCCCCCACGGTCACCACGAGCACGAACGACGACCCCTTCGAGATCGCCCGGGACACCGACGGGCGCGCCGTCGGGCACGTGGAGCTCCGCGTCGCCGACCCCGAGACCGGCGCGCTCGCGGCGACGCGGCACCGCCGGAGAGCTCTGGGTGCGCGGGCCCGAGATGTTCGCCGGCTACGCCGATCCCGCCCAGACCGCGGCGGTCATCGCGCGGGGTGGCTGGTTCAAGCACGGGCGACCTCGCCACGGTCGACCACGACGGCTGGCTGCGCATCGTGGGCCGCCTGAAGGACGTGATCATCCGCGGCGGCGAGAACATCTCGGCCTCCGAAGTGGAGGCGGCGCTCGAGGCGCACCCCGACGTCCGTCACGCCGTCGCCGTGGGCTACCCGGACGCCCTCATGGGCGAGCGCGTGGCCGCCTTCGTCGAGTCCGCCGCGCCGTTCGACCTCGACGAGTGCCGTCGCTGGTTCTCCAGCCGGGGCATCGCCACCTTCAAGACGCCCGAAAGAGTCGTGCGACTGGAGCGCCTTCCGCTCCTCGGCTCGGGCAAGGCCGACCGGGCGGCGTTGCGCCGTCGGGCCGCCGAGACCGGGCTGATCCGGTCGCCGCCACGGCGGGGGTACCGCCGGCTAGGCGGAAGCCGGAACTAGCGTGGCCGGATGCCTCGCCGGAACCTCATCCCATTCGCGCTGCTCGCCGTGCTCACCGTCGGGGCGGTGGTCTTCGCCGTCATAGGTTTCGCCGGAGCCCCCACTGCGACGACGATCTCCGTGCAGAACGCCACCGCCGCGACGTTCGGCTCGCCGACGGGTTCCACGTCGTTCCTGATGGACCTGGTCAACACGCTGTCGTCGGGGCCCCAGAGTGGGACCTTGTCGCAGGAGCATGTCGTCGACTTCGTCGCACCGGATCGCATGAGGATCTACCCGGTCGGCACGAGTTCGAAGACGGTCATCGTGCTGCACCAGCCGGCGATCTCCTGCGCGTTGAGCGCCTACACCGCCATGGTGCAGGGTCCGACGGCGTGGACGCCAAAGAAGACACGTACACCAGGACCGAGACCGTGGCCGACTACACCGCCCGGGTGCCGCGCACGGGCGGGACGACGTGCGAGCCGCAGGCCGTCACCGCGAGCGGCCAGGTGGACGAGACGGTCGATCATCCGCTCGGGCTATCTCGTCGCGGCGCGGGTGCGGATCGTCGTGCCGCCCCAGACCCTGAGCAACGGACGGACCGCCGCGCACGGCGTCGAAACCGAGACGCTGGTCTTCATCGAGATCGGCGACGTCCTGGTCCGCTCGCTCAAGGCGTAACCCAGCGCCGCCGGTGCGGGCGCGGCGGCGTGTGCCGCCGATCAGGACAGGGCGGAGCCGGACTCCAACCGGGTGCGCAGGATGTCCGCGATGCGGTCGCGGTGCAGCGACGCGTCGCCGTAGCTGACCTGGTCCAGCTGGGCGCGCTTCACGTACAGGTGCATGTCGTGCTCCCAGGTGAAGCCGATGCCCCCGTGCACCTGGAGCCCGGTCCCCATGACGCGTCGCGAGGCATCGGAGCACCACGCCTTGGCCATGCTCGCCGCCAGCGAGTGGTCGGGATCGTCGGCGGCGGCGCACCAGGCGGCGTAGTACACCGTCGAGCGCATCCCCTCGACGTCGACGAGCGCGTCGGCCAGCATGTGCTTGACCGCCTGGAACGAGCCGATCGGCTTGCCGAACTGGACGCGGTCCTTGGCGTAGGCGACCGACATCGACAGCACCTGGTCGGCCGCCCCCAGCATCTCGGCCGAGACGAGCGTCGCCGCACGGTCGAGCGTCACGCGCGGCGGCGTCGGCACCCCCGATTCGCCGCGCCGGCGTCGCGTCGAAGACAAGGACCCCGAGCTCACGCGTCCGGTCCATGGCGGCCACGGGCTCGGGATTCCCGACGGCCTCGCAGATCGACCGCGTAGACGGCGTCGCCGGTGACGACGACGGCGACGTTGGCCGAAGGGCGCGTACAGCGCCGGCGGCATCGAACCGTCCAGGCGCACCTCGCCTTCGGCCCCGGCGGGCGTCACCGCGATGCGGCCGTCCGGCGCGAACACGACGCACCCCACCGCGGAGCCCTGGCTGAGCGCCTCGCGCCACTCCTTGGTCCCGGCGTCGGCGCGCGCCTCGGCGCCGCTCAACGCTCCGAGCGCCACCACCGAAGGGAGAAAGGGTGCCGCCACGAGTCGGCGTCCCACCTCCTCGCAGAGCACGGCGACCTCGACGAGGCCGAGTCCCAGCCCACCCTCGTCCTCGGGCAACTCGATGGCGAGCCAACCCTGCTCGGACATGGCGTCCCACACTGCCGCGTCATAGCCCCGCGGCGCGTCGGCCGCGGACGCCCGGCCGTCGCCGACGCGTCGCCGGCGCCCGGCAGCGTGCCGACGACGGCACCCGTGCCCACCCGTGCCCGCAAGGCGTCGTGCCCCGCCCTGCCCTCGAGCAGCGTCGCCGCCGCTTCGCGCAGCGCCTGTTGGTCGGCCGAGAGGTCGAAGTCCACGGCGGCGCAGTCTACGGTCACCGCTGACACGGGTGTCACCTCGGAAGTCGGCTGTGCCATGCTGCGGCGGATGGATCTCCGCTCCACGGCGCAACAAGAGGAGCTGCGCGACGCGTTCCGGGGCTGGCTCACCGAACACCTGCCGTGGCCGTACGGCGTCGGACTGCCTCCCCGTTTCGACGACCTCGCCGAGACGGTCGCCTTCGGGCGCCGCTGGCAGGCCGACCTGGCGGCGGCGGGCTGGGTCGGCGTCACGTGGCCCGAGGAGTACGGCGGGCGTGGCCTCGGTGCGCTCGAGAACTACGTGGTCATCGAGGAGCTGGCGCGGGCACGGGCGCCGGAACTGGTCGGTCGCATCGGCATCAACCTGGTTGGCCCGACCTTCCTGGCGCACGGGACCGAGGACCAAAAGGCGCGCTTCCTGCCACGGATCCTCTCGGCCGACGAGCTGTGGTGCCAGCTCTTCAGCGAGCCCGACGCGGGCAGCGACCTCGCGTCGCTGACCACCCGCGCCGTGCCGGTGGACGGTGGGTACCGCGTGACCGGCCGCAAGGTCTGGACCTCCTACGCCCAGTTCGCCGACTGGGGTCTGTGTCTCACCCGGAGCGACCCCGACGCGCCGAAACGCCAGCAGGGCATCACCGCGTTGATCGTGGACCTGCACGCGGACGGTGTGGGCGTCCATCCGCTGGTGCAATCCACCGGCGAGGCCGAGTTCAACGAGGTCGAGCTGGACGACGTCTTCGTCCCCGACGAGCGTCGCGTCGGCAACGAGGGCGAGGGCTGGACGGTGGCCGGGTCGACGCTGGCCCACGAGCGGGGCATCAACCCACGCCAGCTGGTCATCCACACCCAGCTCATCGAGGAGCTGCTGCGGCTGGCCCAGGACAACGGGAGCTTCGACGACTGGCGCCTGCGCCAAGAGCTGGCGCAGGCGGCGACCGAGGTCCGGCTGTTCCAGCTGCACAACTGGCGCTCGCTCACCCGGCTATCGAAGGGCGAGGCACCCGGCCCCGAGGGCAGCGCCCTCAAGCTGTACTGGAGCGAGATGTCCAAGCGCCTGCACCGGACGGCGCTCGACGTGCTGGGCGAGGCCTCGCCGCTGTGGGAAGGGGCGCCGGGGAACCCAGCCGACGGGGCCTGGCAGCGCTCGTGGCTCTATTACCAGGCGTCGTCGATCTTCGCCGGCACGAACGAGATCCAGCGGACGCTCGTGGGCGAGCGCGTCCTCGGCCTGCCCCGGGGCTGATCGAGTGGCCGGGAGCGTGGCCCGACACGGCAGGATGGCGGCAGGAGGATGACCGACATGGCCGACGAGGCACCGCACTTCGAGAAGATCATCTATCAGGTGGACGGGCCCGTGGCCACGATCACCATGAACCGGCCGGAAGTGGCCAACGCCCAGGACTCCACACTGATCGACGAGATCGACGCCGCCTTCGACCTGGCCGACGCAGACGACAGCGTCCGCGTCGTGATCCTGGCCGGTGCGGGCAAGCACTTCTCGTCTGGCCACGACCTCAAGGCACTCGTCGCAGACGACGGCTCGGATCCGTGGGTGGCGATGCGCGAGACGCCCGAGGGGAAGTTCCACCACGAGAAGACGATGTACTTCGACCGCTGCCTGCGCATCCACGACTTCCGCAAGCCGACGATCGCCGCGGTCCAAGGGAGCTGCGTCGCCGCCGGGCTGATGCTGGCGGCCATGTGCGACCTCATCGTGGCGGCCGACGACGCGGTGTTCTCCAACCCGGTCCTCCGCCTCACCGGCGCCGGGGTCGAGCTGCTCGTCGAGCCCTGGGAGCTCGGGATCCGCAAGGCGAAGGAGTTCCTCTTCACCGGCGACACGATCGACGCCCAGGAGGCGTGGCGCCTCGGGCTGGTGAACCGCGTCGTCCCCCGGGCCGAGCTCGAGGACCGGACGCGCGAGCTGGCCGAGCGGGTCGCCCTGGTCCCGCCCGTCACGGCCCAGACGGTCAAGGAGACCATCAACGAGACGGCCAACCTCATGGGCAAGCGCGACGCGCTCAAGTATCACTTCATGGCCCACCACTGGGTGCACAACTCGGCCACCGCCCTCAACGCGCTCGCGGCCCGCAAGGCCAAGGGCTCCATGAAGGAGGTCATCGCGGAGCGGGACCAGGGTCAGCCGCAGACATGACCGACGCGACGGGGGGCCCGCTGCGCGGCATCCGGGTCATCGACGTCGGCACCCGGATCTCGGCCCCGTTCTGTGCCGGGCTGCTCGGCGAGCTCGGCGCGGACGTGATCAAGGTCGAGCTGCCCGGCGGGGGCGACTTCATGCGCACGATGGGCCCGTTCGTCCCGGTCGAGGACGGCCCGGACTACTCGTTGTCGTGGGCGGTCGAGGGCCGCGGCCGCCGGGGCGTGACGTGTGACCTTCGCCACCCCGAGGGCAAGGAGCTGTTCAAGCGGCTCGTGGCCACGGCCGACGTCCTGTGCGAGAACTTCCGCCCCGGCACGATGGAACGGTGGGGTCTCGGCCCCGACGACCTGCCCGAGGACCTCGTGTACGTGCGGGTCAGCGTCTTCGGCCAGAGCGGGCCCTACTCCGAGCGCCCCGGCCTCGACCGCCTGGGCATCGCCTTCGGCGGCCTGCTGCACATCACCGGCGACGCCGACCGCCCGCCCGTGCGCCCCGGCGTCACCATCTCCGACTACCTGACCGGCACGTTCGCCGCCGTCGCCGCCGTGGCCGCCCTCTACGGGCGCGACGCCTCGGGTGGCCACGCCGGTGCGACCGGGCCGAGCGGATCGGGGGAGGTCATCGACGCGCCGCTGTACGGGTCGATCCTGCGCATCCTCGAATGGACGCTCGCCGGTTACGACCGGTTGGGCATCGTCCGCGAGCGCGAGGGCAACCGCGTCGGCCAATCGGCGCCGCTCGACAACTACCCGACCGCCGACGGCACGTTCGTGTGCATCGTCGCCGCCTCGGACGCGAACTTCGCCCGCATCTGCGCCGCCATGGGCCGGTCCGAGCTGACGGCCGACCCGCGCTTCGACACGCTGGCGCATCGCGCCGCCAACGGCGACGAGATCAACGGCATCGTGGCGGCGTGGGTAGCCAGTCTCACCGCGGACGAGGTCACCGCGCGCTGCGTGGAACACGACGTGCCGGTCGGGACCGCCTACAGCGCGGCGGACATCTTCGCCGACCCCCACATGGCCGAACGGAGCGACCTCGTGCCCGTGGACGACCCGGTCATCGGTGCCATCCGCCAGCAGGCACCTTTCCCTCGGCTCGCGAGGAACCCGGCGCCGTTGCCCGTCGGCGCGCCCCGCCTGGGCGAGCACAACAAGGAGATCTGGTGTGACCTGGTCGGCGTGAGCGAGGCGGAGCTCGACGACCTCACCGCCCGCGGGGTGCTCTACCATCCGCGGCGGCGTGGCCGCTAGAGCAGGCGATCAGCCGGCCGAGGAACGAGGCCCCGCCGAAGGTGAAGATCCCGCCGTCGGCGGCGGCCAGCCAGTAGCCGTTGGTCACGTTGTCGGCCGCCATGCCCACGACGGGGGCGACCAGCGGGGTGCCGCCGGTCGAGCCGTCGAAGGGGGCGTTGCCGTAGGTGAAGATCCCTCCGTCGGACGCCACGAAGCGGTAGCCCTGCCCGTTGGGTGCGGCCTCCATGCCCACGATGGGCTTGTTCAACTTGATGCTGCCCGTGCTGCCGTAGAACGGGGCGTTGTAGCTGAAGATGCCGCCGTCGGTGGCCACCTCCCAGTAGCCGTCGGTCACCGGGTCGGCCGCGATGCCCACGATCGGCTGGTTCAGCGCATGGCCGCCCATCGACCCGAAGAACGGCGCGTCGCCGTAGCTGAAGATGCCGCCGTCGGAGGCGACGAGCCAATAGCCGCGGCCGTCGGGCGTCGAGGCCATGCCGACGATGGGCTTGTTGAGGCGCAGCGAGCCGGTCGAGCCGTAGAACTGGGCGTCACCGAAGCTGAAGATGCCGCCGTCGGTGCCGACCAGCCAGTAGCCGCCGCCGTCGGGCGTGGGCGTGATGCCCACGATCGGCGAGCGTTGAGCCCGCTCGTGACCGAGCCGAGGTTCGGGGCCGAGCCGAAGGCCGCCACGGTGCCGTTGGCCTCGGCCTCCCAGTACCCCGCGCCGTTGGCCAGCGGGGCGATGCCGATGACCCCGCTCGACGACACCTCGGAACTGACCTGCGTCCAGGAGAGCGTCACGTCCGTCGGCGGCGCACAGGAACCGACGATGATGGCGGCCAACGATCCCCCGGCTGAACCGTTGGCCGAGTACGCCGCGCCCATCGACAGCACGGGCGGACCGTTCGGGCACGTCGGGAACGAAGCGAGCATGACGTCGCGATGATCCCAGCAACTCCCGAGGTTCAGCAGGTTGCACGCGATGTTCGACGTCAGCGCACCACCCCATCCGTCCTCGTACATCCAGTAGTAGTCGGCCTCGAGCACCGTCGAGAGGCCGCCGGCCCAGATCGAGCCGCCCCACGTCACCGGTGCGCCTCCCGTCACCGTCGCCGGGAAGGACGGGTCCGTCCCGCCGTCCGCTCCCCCCTGCGCGTACGAATTGAGCTGCGTGGTCATGTCGTCCACCGGCGGAAGGCCCCGGTCGATCCGCTCCTCGTTGATGACGACGAACAGCTGCTCGTCGACCGGCAGGCCGTCGAACTGCGACTCGTCCACGTTCATGGGGCCGACGCCCTCCTGCGCCCGGGCCGTGTCGATCGACGTCAGCCAGTCGCTGCTGCTCGGTGCGATGTCGCCGGGCGGGTTGTTCGGCGGGAGGATCCCCGCAGCGCCGGCGGGCGCACTCCCGGCGATGACGCCGAGCGCGCTGACGGCGACGATGCCGACGATCAGGAGCAGTTTCGCGACGCGACAGTGGACACGATGGTGCACGGTTCTTCCCCCTCGTTCTCCTCGGTCCCTCAACAGCAAGGTACGGAAGGGGTAACTCAGTTACATGGGGCCTTTTGCCTAAAAGTTGTGCAACACGCGGCGGTGCAACGTGGTTGCCACCGGACGGCGATGGCGGTGCCACCCAGTCCACAGTTCGGCGCCAATTCGGCCCGACTCGGCCGAAGAATGCGGCTTCTCGCCGGCCTTCTTCTCTGTCTTTTCTTCTTCGCGCTACGAACTGATCAGCCGGCCGAGGAACGAGGCCCCGCCGAAGGTGAAGATCCCGCCGTCGGCGGCGGCCAGCCAGTAGCCGTTGGTCACGTTGTCGGCCGCCATGCCCACGACGGGGGCGACCAGCGGGGTGCCGCCGGTCGAGCCGTCGAAGGGGGCCTTGCCGTAGGTGAAGATGCCTCCGTCGGACGCCACGAAGCGGTAGCCCTGCCCGTTGGGTGCGGCCTCCATGCCCACGATGGGCTTGTTCAACTTGATGCTGCCCGTGCTGCCGTAGAACGGGGCGTTGTAGCTGAAGATGCCGCCGTCGGTGGCCACCTCCCAGTAGCCGTCGGTCACCGGGTCGGCCGCGATGCCCACGATCGGCTGGTTCAGCGCATGGCCGCCCATCGACCCGAAGAACGGCGCGTCGCCGTAGCTGAAGATGCCGCCGTCGGAGGCGACGAGCCAATAGCCGCGGCCGTCGGGCGTCGAGGCCATGCCGACGATGGGCTTGTTGAGGCGCAGCGAGCCGGTCGATCCGTAGAACTGGGCGTCACCGAAGCTGAAGATGCCGCCGTCGCACCCGACCAGCCAGTAGCCGCCGCCGTCGGGCGTGGGCGTGATGCCCACGATCGGCGCGTTGAGCCCGCTCGTGACCGAGCCGAGGTTCGGGGCCGAGCCGAAGGCCGCCACGGTGCCGTTGGCCTCGGCCTCCCAGTACCCCGCGCCGTTGGGCAGCGGGGCGATGCCGATGGTGGTCGAGCTCGTCTGCGCCGTCGTGGCCGCCTGGCCCCACGTCATCGTGATGTCGCTCGGTGGTGCGCACGTGCTCACCATGAGGGCGGCCAGGGAGCCGCCGCCGTAGCCGCTCGCCGAGTAGGCCCCGCCCATCGACAGCACGGGGGCGCCGGTCGGGCAGTTCGGGAACGAGTGCAAGATGATGTCGCGGTGCCCCCAGCACTCGCCCGCCGACAGGAGCGAGCAGGCGTCGTTCGTGGTCGACAGGCCGCTGTAGCCGTCGTCGTACATCCAGTAGTAGTCCGCCTCGAGGACGGAGGTCAGCCCGCCGGCCCAGACGGCACCGCCGTACGTCAGCGGCGCGCCACCGGTCACCGCCGACGGGAACGACGGGTCGGTGCCGGAGTTCGCTCCGGACTGCGCGTACGAGTCGAGCTGCGACGTGAGGTAGTCCATCGGTGGAAGCCCGCGGTCGATGCGCTCCTCGTTGACGACGGTGAACAGCTGCTCGTCGATCGGCAGCCCAGCGAGTTGTGACTCCGAGACGTTCAATGGTCCGAGGCCTTCTTGCGCCCGGGCGGTGTCGATCGACGTCAGCCAGTCGCTGCTGCTCGGCGAAATGTTGGCCGGCGGGTTGCTCGGCGGGAGGATGCCGGCGCCACCGGCGGGCGTCGACAGTCCGGCCGCCAGGGTGGCGGTGACCAAGACTGCGATCGGCAAGATGAGCGCTGCTACGCGACGCTGAGCACGACCAAGCACTGCACTTCCCCCCTCGCATTGCCCTACGAGAGGTCAGTATCGGGAAAGTGCGCTCCCAATGACATGGGACATTTTGACTAAATGGTGTGAATCGAAATCGCTGCTTTACCTGCGGTGATGTCGTTGGAAATCAGTTGCTTTTCCGTTGTTGGCGTTGTGCTTTTGCGTTGACTTGTTGTGCAATCGATCACGGGCGCATCGGGGGTGTTCCTGCATCAGACGTGCAAGGCCCCCGTGATGCACCCGGACCGCAACGCCATGCGCGCGCAACGGCGCGGCACGGACACCTCGTTGCACAACAAGACAACCGGACAACACGCGCACACGTAGGTGCGCGGCCGGCTTACCCCCGCGGCAAGCCGAGCACGCGTTCGGCCACGATGTTGCGCTGGATCTCCGACGTGCCACCGGCGATCGTGTTGGAGAAGGAACGGAGGTACTGGTCGGCCCAAGCGCCGTCGTAGAACGCGCCCATGACCTCTTCGGGCTCCACGTCGAAGTGGGAGATGTCCCATTCGTTGAAGCGGTTCGGCCCGGGACCATCGAGGTCGAGCCCCTCGACGCCGAGGGCGTCGCGGGCCACCTCGCAGGCGCGCTGTTGCGCCTCGCTGGCGAAGAGCTTCAGGACCATGTGCTCGGGGGGCATCTCGCCACGGACGGACTTAGCGAAGCCCCGGTAGCCCAGGCAGCGGATGGCCGCCGTGTCGGTCGCCAGGCGCCCGATCGCCTCGGCCAGCCGCGGATCATCGCCCAGCGTGCCGCCGCGGCCGTCGGGACGGCCGGCGACGCGCACCAGGCCGCGCATGGTGCGCTCCATCCGTTCGCGTTCTTGATCCACAGCATCCCTCGCTCGTGCCGCAGCGACCCCTGGCTCACCGTCCACCCGTGATTGAGCTCGCCCAGCAGGTTCTCCTCGGGCACCTCCACGTCCGTGAAGAAGACCTCGTTGAAGTCGGCGTGGTAGGGGTCGGTGAGCTCGGGCAACGACCGGCACGTGATGCCCGGCGTGGTCATGTCGATGATGAGCGTGCTGATGCCCTTGTGTTTCGGTGCGTCGGGGTCGGTGCGCACGAAGCACAGGCAGTAGTCGGCGTCCTGGGCGCCCGACGTCCATACCTTCTGCCCGTTGACCACGAAGTGCCCGTCGCGCCGCTCGGCCTTCGTCGTCAGCGACGCCAGGTCGCTGCCCGCGTTGGGCTCGCTCATGCCCAGGCACCACGTGACCTCGCCCTTGAGCGTGGGAACGACGAACTTCTCCTTCTGTTCGTCGGTCCCGAACTCGACCACGGAGGCGGCGCAGATCGACAGGCCCTGTGGGTTGCACGAACGGGGCACCTGTCGCTCGGCGACGACCTCGAAGTAGACCATCTGCTCCTGCGGTGTCGCGTTGCGGCCACCGAGCTCGGGCGGCCAGCCCGGGACGAGGTACCCCGCCTCGAACAGCTCGCGTTGGAATCGCCGGGCCCAGTCGGGAAGGTGCGCCGAAGAGTTGCGCGTCTCCTTCGCCACGACCTCGGGGCTCGGGAGATGCGAGTCCAACCATTCGTTGAACGCGCGCCGGAATTCGACGAGCGACTGGTCGGGGGCGAGGCGCATGGCCAACTATGGCACGGGGCTCATTCGGCCGGCGAACCGTCGTCGCCGCGTTCGACGCGGCGCGTCAGTGGCCGGGCTCGGGGTCCCGTGGCTGACCGAGGATGCGCTCCGCGATCACGTTGCGTTGCACCTCGCTGGTGCCGCCGGCGATGGTGAGGCAGCGCGTCGAGAGGAACCCCTCCTCCCATCGCTGTGCCTTGCCGTCGAGCACGGCGCCGTCGGAGCCGTAGAGCGCCATGCCCATCTCCTGCACCCGCTGCTCGTGCTCGACGCCCAAGAGCTTGCGCACGCTCGAGCCGCTGCCCGGGTCGACGCCCGAGAGGGTCCGCAACGTCGAGCGGTGGCCCAGCAACGCGACCGATTGCGCCTCGGCGATGAGGTGGCCCAGGCGTTCCTGCAGGCTCGCCGGCGCCGCGTCGCCGCGTTCGGCGCGGCGCGCCATCGTGCGGATCAACGACTCGATGCCGTTGCCGAACGACGCACCGGACGACATCGAGACCCGTTCGTTGGCCAGGGTCGTGCGCCCGATCCGCCAGCCGTCGCCCGGCGTCCCGATGACGCAGTCGTCGGGGACGAAGACGTCGTTGAAGAAGACCTCGTTGAACATCGCCGCACCCGTGAGCTCGCGCAGCGGGCGGATGTCGAGCCCCTCGGTGTGCATGTCGACGATGAAGTACGTGATCCCCGCGTGCTTGGGGGCGTCCGGATCGCTGCGCGCCAGGCAGATGCCGAAGTCCGCGCTCTTGCGCGAGCGACGTCCAGACCTTCTGGCCGTTCAGCACGTACCCGCCCTCGACCCGCTCCGCCGTCGTGCTCAGCGCGGCGAGGTCGGAGCCCGCGCCCGGCTCGCTGAAGAGCTGGCACCAGCTGAGGTGGCCGAGCAACGTCGGCCGGACCCACCGCTCCTGCTGGGCGTCCGTGCCGTGGGCGATGATCGTCGGCAGGGCCCAGGCCCCGACCGCCAGATGCGGGCGCGCCAGTGCAGCCGCCTCCATCTCCTCATCGATGACCAGCTGCTCGAGCGGCGAGGCGCCCCGGCCCCACGGGACAGGCCAGTGGGACATGATCAGGCCGGCCTCGGCGAGCGCGGCGCGCTGCGCCTGCCCCGAAGGGTCGTCCGCACCGGCGGCGGCCACGCGCTCGACCACGCCGCGGAGTTCGGCGCGGAGCGCCTCGGCCTCCGGCGGTAGGTCCGCCGTCAGGTTGCGGCGGGCGCCGTCGATGGCCCGTCCCGCCACGCCGAGCTCGATCGCCCCGACGTCGCCGCCGGCGACCAGCTGCAGGTTGGCCATGGCGCGCTTGAGATAGAGGTGCGCGTCGTGCTCCCAGGTGAAGCCGATGCCGCCGAGCGTCTGGATGCACTGCTTCGCGCAGTGCTCCGCGCCACGGAGAGCGACGGCCCCGGCGATCCGGGCGCTCAGGTGCCGATTGCCCTCGGCGGCGTCGTCGGTGCCGCCCTCGCTCCACGCGGCGGCGGCGTCCCAGGCGACGGCGGCGCACTGCTCCACCGCGACGAGCATGTCGGCCAACGCGTGCTTCACCGCCTGGAACTGGCCGATTGGGCGCCCGAACTGCACCCGGATCTTCGCGTAGTCCGACGCCGTGTCCAGGCACCAGCGGGCCAGGCCCGCGCTCTCCGCGGCCGTGAGCACGAAGGCGAGGCTGCGCACCGTGTCGTCGGGCACGAGGATCTGGTCGGCCACCGGGAGAGACAGCTCGCCGGCGACACGTAACGCGCCGAGCGGCCGCGTGGGGTCCAGCGCGGCCAACGGCTCGGCGCTGACGTCGTCGCCGAGCACGTCTCGATCGAGCAGGCACCACTCGGACGTGCCGTCGACGGGCACGAGCACGAGCTGCGCCGCGGGCAGGCCGAGGACCGGGCGGAGGTCGCCCCGCAGCGTGATCGTCCCGTCGGCCTCGCGTGACGCCGACGCCGCCGTCGTCGTCGAGCCGAACGCCACGGCGGCGGTGACCGAGCCGTCGGCCAGGCCGGGCAGGAGCCGGTGGCGCACCTCCGCGTCGGCGTGCCGCGCCAGGGCGGCCGACACGAGCAGCGTCGGCAGGAGCGGCCCGGGGAACAGCACGGCTCCGAGCTCTTCGACCACGACGGCGACCTCGGCCAACGTGAAGCCCTCGCCGCCGTCCGCCTCGGGCACGTGCAGGCCGAGCCAACCCTGCGCCGCCATCTTCTCCCACACCGGGGGCAGCTCCGGCGAGGGCGGCGCCGACGCCGGCGTCGGGACCGCTTCGGCCAACGCGCGCGGCACGGTCGGCGGGCAGTGCGTCTCGAGCCAGCGCTGGGCGGCCTGGCGGAGCGACTCGTGCTCTTCGGAGACGGCGATCGGCATCAGCCGCCTTCCTCGAGGGGCACCGACGTGCCGTTGCGCCAGAGCGAGATGGCACCGACGGGACACCCCTGGGCCGCGATGCGGATCTTCTCCTCGGAGCTGGCGCCGACGTCGGTCACGACGGCGTGGCCGTCGTCGCTGAGGTCGAACGTGTCGGGCGCCCAGAACATGCAGTTGCCCGAACCCATGCAGAGGTCCCAGTCGATCTTGACGTCCAGGGGTGTGCCTTCGCTCGTATCGGCCATGCGTGCGAACTTACCTTCTTCCTCTGGAGGCACCGGTCCCGGCGGCCGCTCCCGACGCCGGCGGACTCGGCGGCGCCGCCAACGGCAGCGGCGGGGTCATCGCGCGTCGAACACCACCGGGAGGGAGAGGGGGGAGCGGAACGCGAGGCCCTCGATGTGCGGCGGGTCGGCGTCGGGGTCGAGTGTCAGCGGCCCGAGGCGGTCGAACAGGGTGTTGATCGCGATGCGCGACTCCATGCGCGCCAGGTGCATGCCCAGGCACACGTGGACGCCGAAGCCGAAGCCGACGTGCTGGCGCTGGCTGCGGAACATGTCGTAGCGGTCGGGGTCGCTGTACTTGCGCTCGTCGCGGTTGGCCGCGCCGATCAGCAGCGCCACGTCGGCGCCCGCCTCGATGGCGACGCCGGCCAGCTCGGTGTCCTTCATGGCGCGGCGCAGGATGACGGTCACCGGGGGCTCCCAGCGCACGACCTCCTCGAACGCCTGCGGGTAGAGCGAGCGGTCGCCGTACAGCGCGTCCATCTGGGCCCGGTCGTTGAGCAAGGCGAAGAGCAGGCTGCCCGAGGCGCGGTACGTCGTCTCGACGCCCGCCGGCAGGAGCAGCCGCAGGAAGGAGAAGATCTCCTCGTCGCTGAGGTGCTCCCCGTCGACCTCGGCGCGCACGAGGTCGCTGATGAGGTCGTCGCCGGGGTGGGCCCGCCGCTCCTCCATCACGTCCGCGAAGTAGTCGCGCAACGCCGTCGACGCGGCCACGCCGCGCTCCCAGTTGGTGGCGACGCTCGTCAGCTCGAGCGCCCAGCGTTGGAAGCGCGGGTAGTCCTCGCGCGGCAGCCCGAGGATGCGCGCGATCACCTGCACCGGGAAGTTGAACGTGACGTCGCGCACGAGATCCGAACGTCCGCGTCCGACGAACGTGTCGACGAGCTCGTTGACCACGACGGCGACGAGATCCTCCTCCCAGCGTTCGAGCATCTTGGAGCGGAAGCTCGACGCGACCAGGTCGCGGATCTTGCGATGCTCGGGCTCGTCCATCTGGAGCATGGTGCGGCCCATCACGATCTCGGTGACGTCGGCGTAGACGGTGGAGGAATACGTCGTGTGGTCGCGCAGGACCTGGACGACCTCGTCGAAGCCGAAGACGGTGACCGGGGCCGGCTTCGAGGGGTCGTAGAGGTCCGCCCCCTCCCCCAGGTCGACCGGCCCGGTGTGCACCGGCGACTGCCGGCACAGCTCGTGGAGCTTCGGATACGGGTCGCGGATCGTCCCTCCGACCACGTCTTTCAGCTCGTACGGGTCGAACGGCGGGGCGGTGGAATCGGCCGCCGCGTCAATGCCTGGCATCTCGCCCCCTGACCCCCTACGTTTGGGTGTTATCACCTCGGGTGTTCTCTGACACCCGTGTCATATATAGCAAAACGACGGTTGGGGAGTCGAGCTCAGGGGGTGGGGTCCGACAGCTCTTCGACGTGCCGGGCGGGCGCCGGTGACGGCGGAAGTTTCCCGATGTTCAGGGTTCAGTGAGCGGAGAGTGACATGGACACGACGTTGGACGCCCACACACAGGCCGGAGCGGTCGCGGCCGGTTCCGGCGGATCCGGTGGTTCCGGTGGTTCCGGTGGTCCCGGCGGGCCGAGGGGCGCACCGCCCGGGGAAGGCTCGGCCACCCGCAGTCGCATCCTGCAGATCGCCCTCACCCTCATGGCCCAGCGCGGCGTCGACGGGACGAGCATGCGGGACCTGGCCTCCGCGGCCGGCCTCAACGTGGCGTCGCTGTACCACTACTTCCCCTCCAAGCGCGACCTGCTCGAGGCGGTGTTGGTGGAACACGGGTTCCTCCCGGTGGCCACGCCCCGCCTCGACCCGCGCGAGTACGACAACATCGACTCCCCGCTGGCGCAGTTGCTGGCCGACATCCTGGTCTCGATGTTCGAGGTCGAGGACTTCGTGCGCCTCATGGTCGGTGAGGCGATCCGCGCCGAGACGACCGCCCGGGCCGTCGGGCTCGACCTCTTCACGACGTTCCAGAGCTCCATCGAGCACTGGATCACCAAGAACCGACCGGACCTGGCCGAGCGCTCCGACGCCGCGTCGGTCGCCCGCATGCTGAGCGCCATGGTCGTCGGGACGTTCGTGCAGCACGCCGCCGGGGCGCTCGCCGGACGACAGCGACGACCTGGTCGCGCTCTCCATGCAGCGGGCCCGCGAGACCGCCGAGATCCTGCGGCCCGAGCGGCTGCCTGCGTCGAGGGCGCCGACGGACAGCCCCTCATTTAGGGGGTCAGGCCGGGTCGGTCCGACGACGCTCGTGAGGCCGGCGCCGACCGCGGGGTCGGCGGCGAGACGGGCGTCGAGCTCGCCGAACTCGGGGACGACCATCGATCGGGCACCTCGCCGGCGTGGCGGCGGCAGCGCAAACAACCGGCGCACCGGCCACCCGGCCAACGTGACGATCTCGCTCCCGAGTTCGGGCTCCCGGTCCACCCAGGCGTCGACGCGCGGCGGTCCAGTCGACGCCGCCCGCGTCCCACGTCCCGTAGAGCTTGTCCTGCGTCAGGCAGAACGGCGACGAAGCGGCCACCGAGGACGAGTTCCCAGACCGCCAACGCCACGCCCGGGTTGTGCGCCGCCGAGATGTCGTCGAACGCCACGACGCCGCCGGGACGGAGCATCGTCTGCGCGGTCGCCGACGTCGCCGCGCACGACGTCGTAGCCGTGACCGCCGTCGACGTGCACCAGGCGACACGTGCCGCCCCGCGCCCCGGCGTCGATCGTCTCCGAGAGGCCGACGATGACCTCCGGCAGGTCGTCGTGGAAGCGCTCGTACTGCTCCTCGAACGTCGTCCTCGGGTCAGGCCGGCGTACCAGTGGTTGAGGACGGGCCAGCTCTCGGCGTCGATCGGCTCGGCGTGCTCGAACACGTCGCACACCGTCAAGCGCTCCGCCGGGCGCGCCGAGCAGGTGGCCGAAGAGGATGGCGGTCTTGCCGTAGTACGCGCCGATCTCGAAGACGTCCCCCGTCACACCGTGGGCGCGCTGCACCCGGTCGAGCTCGACCAGGACGCGGAAGTCGAGCGGATCGAACCACCCCGGCACCGTGTCCAGGGCGCAGAAGTAGGCCCCGACGGCTGGCTCCATCTCGTCGGTCGGCCCGGCCGTGTCGCGCCGCGTGACGTGCACCTTCGGGGCGACGGCACGCGCGGCGTCGCGTAGCCGGTCGTCGGCGACGAGCGGCCGGGCCCGGCCGCCGACGGTGATGGCGCCGTCTTGGGTCTAGGTGAGGGCCGCCCACTCGCGGTCGAACTCGTGCCGGCGCGCGCCAGCCCCCACCACCGCTTGAGATGCCACGACGACCCGGGCGGGCTCTCCTCCTCGATGGAGCGGCGCCCGTGGTCGAGCTTCCTCGCCAGCACGGACCGCGCCCTGATCGCCGGCGTGGAGGCAGGTGAGCTCGTCCGTGGCCACGCCCCCCTCGATCCCGGTGAGGTGGTTGCCCGCCGGGATGAAGATGTCCGGCGCCGCCCGGTGGACGGACTTGGGCGTGTGCTCGACCTCGACCCAGCTGATCTCCTCGTCGCTGACGAGTCGCGGCGTGTCCGCCACCGGCCCGACGGGACGGGCCGGGCGCATCGTCATCGTCTCGACGCAGCCCGGCTCGGCGACGAGGACGTCGCGGCGCTGCACGAAGTTCACCAGCTCGACGAACAGGGCGCGCACTTCGGCGGGCGTCCGCGCCAGGACGTCGCGGAACGGCGCCACCGTGCCCACCCAGAACTCGTCGGCGTCGATCGGCAGCACCCAATCGGCCCCCTCGAGCGTGGCGAGCCGCGCCAGCCGCGTCGTGCGGTCGGACTGGTAGACGTGCCCGGTCTCGCTCGACAGTTGGATCGGCAGGTCCCGGGCCAGCTCGGCGACGAGCTCGAGCGTCCCGTCGGTCGACCCGTTGTCGAGCACGATCGCCTCGTCGATCACGCTGTCGAAGTGGTGCCGCAGGTTCGTCTCGATCACGTCGGCCTCGTTGCGCACGAGATACAGGCCGACGACCTTCACGGCGGCGAGTGTACGGGCGGGACGGCGCCGGCACTTGCGCCCGCCCCGGGGGCGACACACACTGGCGCCGTGACCTCCGCCCGCCCCGACTCCGACCCCACCGCCGTCGCCTGCGCACCCATCGCCGCCTCGGCCGACGACGTCTGGCGCTACCGCCTCGACTTCATGAACCTGCCGGCGTACAACCCCGACGTCAGCGACATCGAGCGGGTGAGCGAGGGCGAGCCCCAGGCCGTCGGCGGCGCGCTGGGGGCCGGCGCCCGCTACACCTTCACGCTCTCCGACCCGCGCCGGCCCGGCACGGGCCAACCGATCGAGCTGTGGATCGTCGACGCCAAGGAGCCGACGCTCGTGGCGGCCGGCATGTCCGGGGCCAGCGACGCCTACGAGGAGTTCGTGGTCGACCCGCTCGGCGCCGGGCACAGCGAGGCCATCCTCTCCCTGTGGCTCACGCTCCCCGAGGGCCTCGACGAGGCCACGCAGGCGGCCGCGGCGGCGGGGGCGCTGGCGCAGATCGAGAAAGAGGTCCAACTCATGAAGGAGAACGCTCGAGGGGCGCGCCGGAGCCTGAGCGCGTAAAGGCCTGGCGACGCCCACCGACGTGAGCACGCCGCACCCCGTTCCGGCGGCCGGCGCCCGTCCGCCCTCCTTCATGCTTCGTCGTCCCGGTGGCGTTCAGCCTTTGGTCACCGTCCTACCGATCGTCTCGCCCGGCGCGCAGTCGTCCAGGCAGCCACACGAGAGCGCCTGGCTGTAACAAGCGGGGCACTGCTCGAGGTCGCACCCGTGGTGATGCACGGCGCCCTTGGGCACGTTGCAATCACCGCAGCGCTCCGTCATGTCTTGGAAGGGGTAGCCCTTCTCGTCGCCCCATCGAATCGGCTCGTAGTCCATGTCGCCGATGCGCAGCCGCTCCTCCGAGCAACTCGTCCCGTGGATCATGTCGTTCCCGCAGAACGTGCAGATCGCCATCACCGTCGCTCCTTCCTCTCTGTCGTCGCTTCAGGTCCGTGCCGGAGAACGGTCGGTCGGGGGGCGGTGAAATGGGCCTGATTTTCGTGTGTTTTCGGCGGGGTTCTGCGTCCGTTCCGTGTCACAACCGAGTGGTTCGATGTGGTCGATGGGCTCGACGGGATCGAGGAATTGGCCGCAGCCATCGACGGTCTGCTGGCCGAGGGAGCAGAGGCGCACTGCGACGCCGGCTCCATCAAGGAGCTCGTCCGGCAGCACTCCCGCCTCGAGTCGGTGCTGTCGACGGCGAGCCGCGGCCTACGACGCCTCGGGCGACTGGGCCGCCGACGGCGCCAAGACGGCGACGGCGTGGATGGCCCGCAGTTGCCGGCTCCCGAAGGCCGCGGCGCGCCGGATGGTGCGTCGGGGTCGCCACCTCCGTCACCTCCCGGTGGTGGCCGAGGCGTTCTCGGAAGGTGCCATCACCGCGGCGCACCTGGACGCCGTCGTGTCCGTACGCCGGCCCGGCAACGAAGAGACGCTGGCCCGGGACGAGGCGCTGCTCGTCAAGCAGGCCAAGCGCTTGCGCTTCGACCAGTTCACCCGGGCGGTGGCGTACTGGGATCAGCTGGCGGACCCGGACGGCACCGAGGAGGCGGCCGAGGAGCGGCGGTCCCGTCGTGACGTGTATCTCGAGGCGAGCCTGAACGGGATGTTCCTCGGCTCGATGACGCTGGACCCGATCTCGGGGTCGATCGTGTCGAACGAGCTGCAGCGGATCGAGGAGGAGTTCTTCAAGGCCGACTGGGCCCGGGCCAGGGAGGAGCGGGGCGGGAACCCGGCGGCCGACGACCTGTGGCGCACGCCGGCCCAGCGCCGGGCCGATGCCCTCGTGGAGATGGCGGCGCGCTCCTCCCTCGTGCAGCCGGACGGCGTGCGGCGACCCGCCGGCGCCGCTCTTCAGCGTGCTCGTCGACTGGCCGACGCTGTCGGGCGGGTGTGCGAGCTGGCCGAGGGCATCGTGGTCTCACCGGGCGAGTTGGTGCCCTGGCTGTCGGTGGCCGACCTGGAGCGTGCGGTCATGGAGCCGTCGGGCCGGGTCGAGGTCTCCCCCACCCAGCGTCTGTTCACCGGCGGGACGCGGCGTGCGATCGAGCTGCGCGACCGCGAGTGCGTGCACGCCTACTGCGACCTGCCCGGGCTCCGGTGCCAGGCCGATCACCTCCTGCCGTGGTCGCACGGTGGACGGACGACCCAGGAGAACGGCCGGCTGCTGTGCGGCTTTCACAACCGGCTGCGGAACCACGAGCGGCCGCCGCCGTAGCGGGAGCGGCGGAACGGCGGGTTACGGCGGCATCCTGCGGAGCGGGATCGAAATTCAGGGAAAGGTCAGCAGGCGTGCCGCTTCGGCGCGCCTGCGTTTTTGTGCGGCGTGACTCCGCCGGAGCCCGAGGCGTCAGTCGGAGGGGTCAGTCGGATGGGCCAGTCGAAGGGGTCAGTCGCTGTATTGCCCGTTCGACGACGTCAGGCGCTCGGCCAAGTTCGCCAGCATCTTCACGCCGATGCTCGGCGTCGTCATGAGCATCGAGCGGAACTCTCGGCCGTCGAAGACGAGCAGCTCCATCGGCGAGGCGGCTACGACGTCGGCCGTGCGGACCCCGCCGTAGAGCAACGCGAGCTCGCCGAAGTACCCGCCCGGGCGGAAGCGCCTGACCTCCTTCTTGCGGACACGGCACGAGGCCGTGCCGTCGAGGACGAGGAAGAACTCGCGCCCGGGCTTGGACTCCTGGGTGAGGTAGGCGCCCTCTTCGACCTCGATCGGTGTGCCGAGCTTCGCGATGTCCCTCAGCTCGTTGCGTGAGCACGCTGCGAACAGGGGCACCTTGCTCAAGAGTTCGACCTGCTTGGCCGGAATCCGATTCATCGTTCTGCCGCCTTTCGTTTCGTCCTTCCCCCTCCCCGGCCGCCGAGGCCGAGCGTACGTCAACCCGTGATGCAGCGCTGGGAATTCGCGGGAGTGAGCTTGAGGCGGGGACGGTGTGGCGGGGCGGGACGGGACGGGTGCGGGACGGACGCGTGCCGCGGCGCGGGCGGAGGCCGGCTCAGCCGCCGGAGCGCAGACGGTCCCGCAACACGAACTTCTGGATCTTGCCGGACGGGGTGCGGGGAAGCTCGTCGACGACGCGGAGCTCCTCGGGCCACTTCTGTCGGGCGAGCCCCGCTTCGGAGAGATGCGCCCGTACGGCGTCGAGGTCAGGCGCCTCGGCGCCGGGCTGCATGCGGAAGAACGCGCAGCCGTGCTCGCCGAAGCGCTCGTCCGGCGCCGCCACGACGGCGACCTCCGCCACGCCCTTGATGTGCGCCAGCAACTGCTCGACCTCGGCGGCGCTCACGTTCTCGCCGCCGCGGATGATGATGTCCTTCAGCCGGTCGGTGATGGTGAGGTACCCATCGGCGTCGATGACGCCGATGTCGCCCGTGTGGAACCAGCCGTCCACTTCGATGGCCTCCGCGTTGAGCGTGGCGTCGGTGTACCCGGCGAAACGGTCGGGGCCGCGCGAGATGATCTCGCCGGGCTCGCCGACGCCGACGTCGTTGCCCTCCTCGTCGACGGTGCGGATCTCGACGCCGTCCATGGGCCGGCCGTCGGTGTGGATGCGCTTCTCGCGGGGCGCGTCGTGTTCGGAGCCGGTGATGGAGGGGTGCTCGGTGCTGCCGTAGGCGCGGGTGAGCAGGATCCCGAGCTCGTCGGCCCGTTCGGCCACGGCGTCGGGGATGGGCGAGCCGCCCAGACCGGTGAAGCGCATCAGCTCGACGTGCGCCGGCGTGAAGTTGGGGCTGTCGAGGAGGCTCGTGAAGAAATAGGTGGCGCCGCTGCCGGCGGAGATGTCCTCCTCGAGCATGGCGTCGAGGACCGTCGGCGGGTCCCAACCGTCGATCATGTAGATCGCCTTGCCGCCGACCAACGGGCAGAGCAGGCCGCCGAGCATGCCGATGGCGTGGCCGACCGGCGCGCCGATGAGTGAGGCGCGGTCACGGCTGGCCTGGTGCCCGCTCAGCTGGCGCACCTCACAACCGAGCGTCCGGTGCGTGTGGACGACGCCCTTGGGATCGGCCGTCGTGCCCGACGTGTACCCGATGACGGCGGGGGTGTCCGGGTCCAGGGCGACGGGGCCGTCCATCGGCTCGGCGAGGCGCAGCTCGTCGAAGGGCAGGAGATCAGGCGCGCCGCCGGTGTCGTCGGTATCGCCGACCACGAAGACCATCTCGAGATCGTCGAGGCCGTCACGGATCGTGGCCAGTTCGGCCAGGAAGTCCCGCTTGCCCCACGAGGACACGGTGATCAGGGCGCGGGCCCCGCTCTGGCGCAGGATGAACCCGACCTCCTTGGGGCCGTAGAAGTGCACGATGGGCACGAGGGTGACGCCGACGATGGTGCAGGCGTAGAAGGTGATCGCCGCCTCGACCCGGTTCGGCAGCTGGAAGGCGACCAGGTCGCCCGGGCCGAGGCCGTGGGCGCGCAGTCCGCCGGCGACCCGCAGCGCCTCCTCGTACACCTCGCCCACGGTGCCCAGGTAGGGGTTGGTCGGCGACCAGATCCGGAAGCGACGTTCGGGATCCTCGCGGAGCGAGTCGACGAGGAGTTGCCCGAGCGTGCGGTCGTCCCACTGGCCGTCGCGCCGATAGCGCTCGGCGAGCTCGGCCGGCACGGGGCGCAGTTCGAAGCGGGACGACGTGGCGACGCCGGCGGAGGCGCTCGGAGAGCCGGAGGTGTCAGTCACTCACGCAGACTCTATGAAAATCGACGCCAGTCGGTGCAGCTGGGCGCCCGCGCCACCGAGAGGACCTCGTTCTGCTTCACCCGCTTGAAGAGGAAGTGGGCGTCGTTGGCCCAGGTGAAGCCGACACCGCCGTGCAGCTGGATGTCGTCGCCGGTCACCCGGACGCCGGCCTCGGCTGCGTAGCTCGATGCCATGGCGGCCGCCTGGGCCCGTTCCGGCGCCTCGGTGTCCGAGGCCCAGGCGGCGAACTGGGAGCCGGCCCGGGCCATCTCGACCTGCTGGAACATCTCGACCAGGCGGTGGCGCACGGTCTGGTACGTGGCGACGGGCTTGTCGAAGACGATGCGCTCGGACGTGTACGCGATGGCCTCCGCCAGCGCGCGGTCCGCCGCGCCGATCGTCTCGGCGGCCAGGCCGATGGCGATGTCGTCCTGCACGCGCTGCCACACGTGGGACTGGTTCCCCGGCGGGCCGAGCGGGACGACCGGCGTGTCCGCGAGGACGAGCCGCGCCAGCTTGCGCGTCGGGTCGAGCGACGGCACCAGCTCGACCGAGGCGCCGGCCGCCGTCGACGGCGACTCGAGCAGGTAGGAGCGCACACCCTCCTCGCTGCGCGCCACGACGATGGCCCAGTCCGCGCTGTGCCCGTCCATCACGAAAGGCTTGGTGCCGGTGAGGACCCACTGCGCCGCCTTGCGTCGGGCGCGGGTGCGCACGGTGGCGAGCGGCTCGCCGTGGCCCTGTTCGCCGAGGGCGATGGTGCCGCGGCGGGTGCCGGCGGCCAGGTCGGGGAGCAGCTCGGTGGCGCCGAGGGCGCGGGCGGCCAGCGTGGCGGCGACCGCCGAGGAGAAGAACGGGCCGGGCAGCGGGATGCGCCCCATCTGCTCCAAGACGATGCACGTCTCGAGCAACCCGGCGCCGGTGCCGCCGGAGTCGGCCGGGACGAGGAGGCCGGTCCAACCGAGGTCGACGAGCGTCGACCACAGCGCGGGCGTGATGCCGTCGTCGCCGTCGGCGAGCTCGCGGAGGAGTTGCGGGCTGCACTCGCGCTCGAGCGCGGTGCGCGCCACGTCCTGAAGCGCCAGCTGCTCGTCGTCGTAGGTGAAGTCCACCGCCCTCCCCTTCCGAAACCGTGAGTGCGAACCGACTAGGAGGTCAGGAAGGCGCCCATTCGGGTGGCGCCGTTCCCTGACACGGGCGTCAGGGTACACGGTCGGTCGGCTACCCTTCACCCCGTGGATTTCGCCTTGGCACCCGAGGACGAGAAGTTCCGCGATGAGTTGCGCGCCTGGCTGGACGAGAATCTGCCGCCCTTCCTCGAGGCCGAGGCCATCGGGGACGATGCGCAACTGAGCGGCGAGGTCAGCCAGCAACGACGCCAGAAGTGGCAGCGCAAGCTCCACGAAGGCGGGTGGGCCGCCATCCACTGGGGCCCCGAGTACGCCAACGGGCGGACGATCAACGCCATGCAGCGGCTCCTCTACTCCGAGGTGATGGCCGAGTACCGCACGCCGGGGATGTTCAACACGAACGGGATCTGGCAGATCGGGCCGATGATCATCCAGTGGGGGACGGACGAGCAGAAGGCGCAGTGGCTGCCGTCGATCCTCGAGGCCGAGGAGCACTGGTGCCAGGGCTTCAGCGAGCCGATGGCGGGCAACGACCTGGCGAACCTGCGGACGACCGCGATCTACGACCCGGACACCGACGAGTACGTGATCAACGGCTCGAAGATCTGGATTTCGTCCGCCCACCTGGCCACGTGGGGGCTGTTCCTGTTGCGGACGGACCCGAGCGCCATCGAGCGCGGGAAGAAGCACGAGGGGATCACGGCGTTCATCATGAACCTGAAGACGGCCGGGGATCGACGTGCGGCCGATCCGCGACATGGCGGGCGAAGAGCTGTTCAACGAGATCTTCTTCACCGACGCCCGCATCCCGGCGTCGTGGCGCCTGGGCGACGAGGGCGCCGGCTGGATGGTGGCCATGGGCACGCTCGGCTTCGAGCGCGTCGGCATCGCGTCGCAGATCGCCATCCTGGCGGCGGACCTCCGCGCCGTGGTCTCGGCGGCGCGCTCGGTGAACCCGGGCGCGCTGGAGGACCCGTCCCTGCGGGACCGCGTCGCGCATCTGTGGACCGAGATCGAGCTGGCCCGGCTGCTGTCGCTGCGCGCACTCTCCAAGATCATGAAGGGCGAGAAGAACTGGCCCGAGGTGCCGTTCGCCAAGCTGTCGTGGTCGTCGATGGCGCAGACGCTGGCCGACCTGGCGGTTGACTTGTTAGGGCCCGCCGGGTTGCTCGCTCGTGGGGGGCCCGACTCCGTGGACCGAGGGAAGTGGACGCGGCTGTATGCGTTCCAGCGTTACTCGACGATCGGCGGTGGCTCGACCGAGATCCAGAAGAACATCATCGCCGACCGGGCCATCGCCATGCCCGGCAAGTCACGCTCCTGAGCGGCGCTGGCGTCGTTGTTGACCCGTCGATGAGCCCCGCCGCCGACCCGCGTGCCGCCTGCATCATCGGCGTGGCCCGCCGCACGTGGCACGCCTCCGACGTGGGCGACGAGCGTGCGCCCGAGCCGCTCGAGATGTGGGCGAACGTTGCCCGGTCCGCCGCGCTGGACGCCGGGACACCCGATGCCGGGAGGCTCCTGGGCGCCCTCGAGAGCGTCGACGTCGTCTACTCGCAGTCTTGGCAATACGACGACCCCGTCCAGCGCCTGTCGGAGTGGCTGGGGGCGTCGCCGTCGCGGCGGCGCTACTCGGGGATCGGCGGCTCGGTCCCCCACGTGTTGGCCGTCGAGGCGGCCCGCGAGATGCGGGCGGGCAACCTCGACCTCGCCCTCCTCGTCGGCGCGGAGGCGTTGGCGACGGTCCGCCGTCTGAAGAAGGCGGGCGAGAAACCGGCATGGTCCTTCAAGCCGGCGGAGAAGCGGCCGTTCCCGATGGACATGCAGTTCGATCCCTCCGAGATCAGCCACTCGGTGTTCGAGGCGTACCTGACCTTCGCGTTGTTCGACAACGCACGGCGGGCGCACCTGGGGCGGGGGTTGGCCGAGCATCGTGCGGCCCTCGGACGGGTAATGGCGGCGATGACCACGGTGGCGGCGGCGGACCCCACGCACGCCTGGTTCCCCGTGGCGCGTTCGGCCGACGAGATCGCGACGGCGACGCCCGACAACCGCATGGTGGCCTACCCGTACACGAAGCTGATGACGTCGATCATGGACGTCGACATGGCGGCGGCCGTGGTGCTGGCGACGGCCGAGAAGGCGGACGCGCTCGGCGTGCCCGAGGATCGGCGCGTGTACCTGCGCGGCTGGGGCTATGCCGAAGAGCCCGAGCATGTGGCCGGACACCCCGAGCTGTGGCGGTCGCCCGCGATGGCGGCGGCCGCCGCGGCCGCCTTGTCGGGAGCGGGCATCGGCGTCGACGACGTCGCGCACCTCGACCTGTACTCGTGCTTCGCGTCGTCGGTGTGCTTCGGGTTGGACGCGTTGGGGATCGGCGAGTCCGACGCGCGAGCGGCCGCGGTGACCGCGACCGGCGGTCTGCCGTACCACGGGGGCCCGGGATCGAACTACATGACGCATTCGCTGGCGGCGATGGCCGAGCGGCTCCGGGGCGACCCAGGTTCGTACGGGGTGGTCAGCGGTGTCGGCATGCACATGCAGAAGCACGCCTACGGCGTGTGGTCGACCGACCCGGCTGGCGGGGTCGTCGCCGATCCCTCTCCGTACGTGGCGGCAGCGGAGCCGGTAGCGATCGTGGGCTCGCCCTCCGGGCCGGCGACGGTCGCCACGTACTCGGTGCTGCACGGCCGCGACGGCGAGCCCGAGAAGGCGTTGGTGATCTGCGACGTCCCTGGGGGCGGGCGCTGCTACGCGTTCTTGGAGGGCGGGGTGCCGGCGCTGGCGGCGGCCGAGGACGACGAGCTGATCGGGCGGCCGGTGACGCTGACGCCGAAGGAACAGGTGAACTGGGCGGAGCTGGTCTGAGCGCGCGGCCCGGCGCTGCCGTGCCCCGCGTCGGGGGCCTCGACGGCTGCCGGGGCGGCTGGGTCTTGGCCTCCGTCCCGGCGAGCGGACCCGTCGCCGAGCCCGCCTTCGTCGAGGTCCGCGTCGTTCCCCAGGTCGACGAGGTCGTCGGGGCCCTCGAAGCGGGCGACCTCACCGCCGTGGCCGTCGATATCCCGATCGGGTTGGCGGCGACCGGGCCGCGTGCCTGCGACACGGAAGCCCGCCTACGGCTCGGGCCCCGCCGCAGCTCGGTCTTCCCCGCCCCGGTACGCGCCGTGCTCGGAAGCCGTACGTACGAGGAGGCGTGTGCCCGGTCGCGTGAGGCGAGTGGCAAGGCGTTGTCGAAGCAGCTCTACAACATCGTGGCGAAGATCGCCGAGGTCGACGCCGTGCAGTCCCCCGATCTGCAGCGACGTCTCTTCGAGGCCTCGCCCGAGCTCAGCCTCGCGGTGATGCAAGGCGACGCGCCGATGCAGCACAGCAAGCGAACGGCCGATGGACGGGCCGAACGCATTGCCGTGCTGCACGAGCACTTTGGTGTCGACGTCCCCGCGCTCCTCGAGGCCCGAGCCTCGGGAGCACAGCCGGACGACGTGCTCGACGCCCTCGCCTTGGCCTGGACCGCCCGGCGCTACGCGGACGGTTCTTGCCTGCGGCTGGGGGGCGAAGTCGACGCGACCGGGTTGCGCATGGAGATCGTTGCCTGAGGGCGGGCGACCTCCATGCGTCGAGGTCATCCCTCGGTCTTCAGCGAGGCTCCGCCGGTGTTCCCGGTGTTAGTCGAGAGCCCAGGGCCGCTGTTGCCGGCGATGCCGGTGGTTGCCCCACCCGAGCCGATGCAATGCACCGGCACGTTCGTCGCCGCACCCGTCGGCGTCTTGGACGCGTTGGCGGCTCCGGAAGCGGCGGCGCACGCCCCGGGCGTGAACCCTGCGGGCGGCGTTGCCGGGCCCTTGTCCGCCGACTGCAACGTTTCGGTCGTGGTGCCCGAGGTGTTGGTGACTTGCGCCGAGGTGGCGGCTGCGTCACCGGGCCACCAGGCGATCAGCCAGCCGTCAGCCACGGTGGTCACGACGTCTTGTCCATTCTCGAGCACGAGCGTGACCGCGGTGACGCCGGAGGCGACGCGGCCGTCGACGAGGGTGTAAGCGCCGTCCGCGGTCGTAGAGGTGTGTGTCTGCACGACGTTCTGCAGATCGCCCGAGCTCGTGCCTCCGACGGTCGCCGACGACATGCCGCCGGCGGGCCCTCCGGCTCCCAGGTCGCGGACCGTGCCATTCGCGCTGCCTGCGCTGGACGCAGAGCCGTTGTTCGCCGAGACCTGGCTCACCTCGGTGAAGGACGCGCTCGTGAAGCACGCCGCATAGGCGCCCGAGTTCTGGAACAACGCGACCGTGAACGGCCCGCGCACGTCGGTCAGCACGGGCTGCCAGGCCCCGGAGCCGAGCTGGCCGCCCGGCTCGCTGGGGGGCATCGAGCTCAGGCAGCTTTGGCTGGCCTGGGACGAGGGCGCCGCCGTCTCCGACGACGTCGGCGTCGGGCTCCAGCCGGCGTACGCGGGCGCCGCGCCACCGAGGACGACGGCGAGCACCGTCCCGGCCGTCGCCGCACTGGCCGCTGCGGCGGCGCCGACGGCGACGGGCACGCCGAGTCGGTGGCGGCGCGGGTGGTAGTCGACCGAACGCAGGCGCTCGCTCGCTTCGCGCGGGACGGACGCCGCTCGTTGCGCAAATGCGCCGCTCAGTTGCTCTTCGAATGCTGTCTTCATGAGGTGATGCTCCCTTCGTTGGTGCGGACGTCAGGCGTGACGACGCAGGTGTCTTTCCGGGCGTTCAGGTTCGTGGGATCGGTGGCGATCTCGTACATCGCCGCGGTGGTGCCCTTGCCGTTCGCCGACGGCGGCGGCGCCTCGACGAGCGTGCGGAGACGGTCGAGCGCCCGGGACGTCGTGCTCTTGACCGTGCCCACCGAGCAACCCATCGCCTCGGCGGCGTCCGCCTCGGAGAGGTCCTCGAAGTACCGCAGCACCAGCGCGACGCGTTGTCGGGGTGGCAGCTCGCCGAGCGCCTGCATCAGGTCCGCACTGACCTCGACGCGGCCGAGCACGCCGACCGCAGCATCGTCCTGGTGCTGGTCGAGCGGAGCGGCGGCGGCCTCGGCCAGCTCGGCCCGGCGGCGCGTCCGGTGCTTCCCCTCGTCGAGCGCGAGATGGACGAGCACGGTACGGGCGTACGCGGTCGGGTGGTCCATCTTGCGCACGCGTGGCCAACGCCGGGCGACGCGGAGGAGGCATTCCTGGACGAGGTCCTCGGCTTCGGCGAGGTCCCAGGTGATCACGGAGGCGGCCCGCAGGAGTCGGTCCGCGGACGCCTCGACGAAGCGTTCGAACTCGACCTGCGCCTGGCGTTGCCCACGACGATCGTCCATCACCAGCCTTAACCCCCCCGGGGAGGCCGAAGGTTGCCTGCTCCCGGCAAAAGAGCTCTCAGCAGGATGAAGACGTTTCATTCCGCGGCTCGCCTTAGCGCGCCGCCTGAAAGTCGATGAATTCCGACACCCGCAGCGCGCGCAGGAAGCCGCGGCTGAGCCACGGGACGTGCTGGCGGTGCGGGTCGACCACGACCTCGGGCGCGGAGAGCTCGTGCTGGCGGCGGCGGGTGACCAACCGCACCGCGCCGTGCGCCAGGGCGTTCTGGACCCAGTCCGAGTCCCGTCCGTAGATCAGGGCGATCCGAAAACCGTCCTTGGTCCGGAAGACCAGCACCGGCGTGCGGTAGACGCGGCGGCTGCGTCGTCCCACGTGGATCACGACGCCGGTGCCGGGGAGCAAGCCGGCCAGGTGCACCGCCACGGGGTTGGTCACGGCGCGGTTGAAGCGGGCCAGGCGGCGGCCCACGCGCGGCTGCTGCGGCGTGGCGCGCGAACCGGAGCTCGGCCGGGCCGAATGGGCGGCGCTCATACGCCGCTCATACCAGGGTCAGCCCTCCGTCGACGGCCAGCACCTGTCCGGTGATGTAACTGGCGTCCTGCGACAACAAGAAGATCGCCGCTGCGGCCACCTCCCACGCCGTACCCTGACGGCCGAGCGGCACGGGCGTGCACGTGCGCGACGGCCGGCCCGCCGAAGCGGCGCGTCCGAGCGGCGTGTCGATCAGGCCGGGCGCGAGCACGTTGGCCCGAATGCCTCGGCGCGCTCCTTCCAGGGCGACGTGGCGGTTCAGCCCGATGAGGCCCGCCTTGGAGGCGTCGTAGGCGGGGATGCGGCTGCCGGGCTGCAAGCCGGCGACCGAGCCGATGAACACGATGGACGAGTCGTCGGGCAGCGTGACGAGCGCCCGCTTGACCACCATGAAGTGCGCCCGCAGGTTGAGGGCGAACGTGCGGTCCCACTCGTCGAGCGACGTGCCGGCGACGCCCATGCCGAAGCCCGTGCCGACGTTGAGCACCAGGCCGTCGGGGGTCAGGCCCGACTCGTCGCCCACGGCGAGGCGGCAGCCCTCCTCGGTGGTCACGTCGGCGACGACGATGGCCGCCTTGCCGCCCTCCTCGGTGATGAGGCGCCACGTCTCCTCGACCGACGGCTCGTCCTTGTCGACACACACGACCGACGCGCCCTCCACGCGCGGCGCGGACGGCAATGGCGCGCCCGTTACCGAGCGGCGCGTCCGGGTCGCGTGACGGCTGCGTCCCGGCACCGACGACGGCGATGCAGCGTCCCTCGAGCGCGGGGCTCACGGCCTCGGGCCTCTGGTCACGGCGCTAGTCACGGCGCTCATCAGGCGTCCGGCCGGGGACCGCCGCGCACGAGGCTCGCCTGGGCGAGCGCGCGCGGCTCAGGTTGCATGCGGAGCGAACGAAGGACGGTCGTGAGCATCAGGTAGTGGGCGATCAGCATGAGCAGTTCGATCAGGCCGGCGTCGTCGAGGTGGGCGGCCAGCTCAACCCACGTGGCGTCGGACACCTCACCGTCGTCGTGCGTCTCGTCCACCGCGGCCAGCGCGGCGCGCTCGAGAGGCGTCCACTTCACGGAGTCGAGCTGCGCCAGCGCATCTCCCCCCAACGCCTCGATCTCCTCGACGCTGACCCCGCGGGCCTGGCCCATCTCGACGTGCTGCGCCCACTCGTAGAACCCGTCGAAGCGAAAGGCCGTCCGCAGGATCACCAGCTCGCAGAGCCGGCTGGGCAGGCTGCCGTAGAGGAGCGCCCCGCCGAAGCCCATCCACCGGCGGAAGAGGTCCGGGGACCGCGCCAGGGTGGCGAAGATGTGCATCGGCTCTTCCGCCCCGCCGGGTGACGCCTCGAGGATCGCGCGCAGCCGGTCGTCCCACTCTTCTGGGGGGAGCGGTGCGATCCGTGGCTCGTGGGCGGCTGGCATGACCCGATCGTACGCACGCCACGCCGTGGTCGCCGGGCCGACGCCGCGGACGAAGGCCCAGGTGGGACACTCCACGTCAATGCGCACGGGGAAGCGGTGGTGGTGGCTCGCGCCGGTCGCAGTGGCGACGGGGGTGGCGCTCGCCGGCTGCACGGGGAGCGCACCCCGGAGCCTGACGGCGTCCCCCCCTCCGACCACCTCTTCGGCCTCATCGGCGACCGGCCGCCCGGGTGTCCTCGCCGACTGCTCGGGCCCGCCGCCCGTCACGCTGGAGGTGGAGCCCTCGTCCATCGTCGTGGCGTGCGCCGACGCCGGCATCGGGGCGAAGGGCCTCACCTGGACCGCCTGGACGCGCACCGGGGCGCACGCCAACGGCACCGTCTACGAGAACGACTGCACGCCGGACTGCGCGGACGGTGTGTTCAAGGATTACCCAGCGAAGATCACGCTCTCCGGCGTGCGGTCGACGCCCGACGGCCGCGCCTTCACGGTCCTCACCGCGACGTACCGGGGGGCCGAGCCGAACGGGAACCCGACGGACACGATCCATCTCGAGGTTCCCCAGGGCTAGGCGTCCTCAGCGCAGCGGGCGGAACCCCATCGGCGTCGACGGCGGCGCGGGTGGCGTCGGTGACGACGACGAACGTTGCGAGTCCGAGCCCGGGCCCGAGCCGCGCAGCGAGCGGATGTCGGCGTCGGGCCGGCACACCTCGTCGAGCAGCCCGTACTCGACCGCTTCGGCCGCACCGAAGAAGCGCCCCCGCTCCAGATCCTCGACGACCTCCCCGGCGGGATGCCCGACCGCAGCGCCGACCCGCTCGCAGAAGCGGCGCCGCTCGTCGGCCCGCAGCTCGGCCCACTGCGCCACGTTGCGCACGTGCGCCTCCATGTGCGTCGGCGGCTCGAAGAGCAGGAGCCGCGTGCTGGGCATCGCCGAGCGATGCGCGCAGACGGCAAGCACGCCGACCGCGCCGCCGGCCACCTGGCCCAAGCACAGCGCGTGCACCGGCACGCCCATCAGCTCGATCACGTCCATCAGGGTCAGCGCGGGAGCGAGGCCCGCCTCACCGCAGTCGAGGCGCAGCGTCACCGGGTCGTCGCCGTCGGCATCGAGCGTCATGAGCTCGGCCGCGACGCGGGTGGCCGTCGTTGCGTCGAGCGGGCCGTGGAGCAGCACGACGCGCTGCTCCATCAGGCGGCGGGCGAGGACGTCGGAGAGCTGGTCGCCGCCGAACCCGCCGGGCATCCCGGGGACTTCGGGCAGCCCCGGCAGCCCCGGCACTCCGGGTAGTCCCGGCACTCCGGGCAGCCCCGGGTGCGGCAACCACGGCCACTCCGGCCGCTCCATCCGGCCCCGGTCGTCGAAATCACCCATGCTCGATCCTCCATTCCAGCCGTGCGCCGAGCGCCGTGGTGTAGCGCTCGACCGTCGAGAGCCGGACGTCCAGGTCACCGGCCTCGAAACGCGCCACCGCCGACTGCGACGTACCCATGCGGGCGGCCACCTCGGCCTGGGACAGCCCCTTCTCCCGGCGCAGGGCGAGCAGCTGCCCAGAGACCGCGCGGCGGCGCTCGGCCATCTCCTTGAAGCCGGGAAAGACGGTCGGGTGCCGGCGTGCGCTCACGGTGCACCATTATCTCATATTTGGTATAACGTCGAAAGCACCAAGCACCAAGCAGCAAGAAAGCACGAAGTCACGAGTCAGGAGCCCCGCCATGCGCCACCACCTCGATCGCCACCTCGACCCCGACCGTCAGCTGCGCCAGGTCCTCGTCCCCACGGTGATCGAGGAGGGCAACCGCGGCGACCGCGCCTTCGACATCTACTCCCAGTTGCTGCGCGAGCGGATCGTGTTCCTCGGCCAGGAGGTCGACGACCAGGTGGCCAACCTGATCATCTCCCAGATGCTGTTCCTCGAGGCGCAGCACAACGAGCGCGACATCTACCTCTACATCAACTCCCCCGGCGGCCTCGCCTACGCCGGCATGGCGATCTACGACGTCATGCAGCACGTCGAGCCGGATGTGTCGACGATCTGCTGCGGCATGGGCATGTCGGCGGCCGCCATGATCCTCTCGGGCGGCGCCACCGGGAAGCGCTTCGCGCTGCCCAACGCGCGGATCATGATCCACCAGGGCTCGGCCGGGACGCGGGGGGCGCCGTCGGATATGGAGATCCAGCTGCGCGAGGTGCTCGCCCTCACGCACCGCATGTCCGAGATCATCGCCCACCACACCGGCAAGCCGGTCGACCAGGTGGCCAAGGACATCGACCGCGACCACTACATGACCGCCGAGGAGGCCCGCGACTACGGGATCATCGACGACATCATCCTGCCCCGGCGCGGCGTGGCCGCCCCCGCACGCGACCTGCAGGTGGCCAGCGCCTGAAGCCGCAACGCCCGAGTCACCCCACGTACCCCGCAAGTCACCCCAAGCCACCACCGGGTAGCCCCTGGTTGACCTCCCCCCGACCGACCGGGCGCGCGGCTTTCCTTTACGCGATGGCCGGGTGAACTCGGCGCGCGATGCACCCGCACGGGGCCGGTCGGTGCAATACGGTCAATCCCAATGCGTTAACAATCCGTACGACTCCACGCGCCCGTGGCGGGCGGGAGATCTCGGACTCTGGAAAGGCGGACATGGACAGGGGCGCGCGGCCTGAGGATCGAAGGCCTACCGGACGACGCGGTCTCACCCGACGCGACGTCCTGAAGGGCGGGTTGGCCATCGGGGCGGGTGCCGCGGGTGCGGCCGGTGCCGTCGTCTCCGGCGGGCTGTCGTCGAAGGCCGGCGCCACGATCGAGCGAGCGGCGTCGCTCAGCGCGACGTCGAACCCGACGCTGTCGGACATCGAGCACGTCGTCATCCTCATGCAGGAGAACCGGTCCTTCGACCACTACTTCGGCACGCTGTCGGGTGTGCGCGGGTACTCCGACCCCAACGTCATCACGAACGTCATCGGCGGCAGCCCGAGGCCGGTCTTCCAGCAGTACGGCTACGTGCCCGGCACCGGCGTCGACCCCTTCGGCTACATCGAGCCGTTCCCGCTCGAACAGCACTTCCCGAAGGACAACGGTGACTGCACGAACGACATCTCCCACGAGTGGGGGCCCCAGCACCTGAGCTGGAACGAGGGTGCGATGGACCTCTTCATCGAGGCCCACCTGCGCGCCGACGGCGTGAAGAACTTCGCCACCACGATGGGGTACTTCGACCGCTCGGAGCTGGCCTTCTACTACGCCCTGGCCGACGCCTTCACGATCTGCGACGCGTACCACTGCTCCGTCTTCGGCCCGACCGACCCCAACCGCGTGATGTCGCTGTCCGCCACGATCGACCCCTCGGGCGAGAACGGCGGCCCGTGCCTCGTGACCCAGGTGGCCGGGCGCCTGGCCCAGGCGGGGAAGTTCACCTGGACCACGATGCCCGAGCAGCTGCTCGATGCGGGCGTCTCGTGGAAGGTCTACAACGACCCCACGGGCCTGCTGTTCTTCAACCCGCTCCCCTACTTCAAGGCGTTCACCGAGCAGACGACGAAGGGGCTCGAGCTCGCGGCCAACGGGCTGGCGCAGAACTTCCCGGCCGGTTTCATCGCGGACGTCGCCGCCGACAACCTGCCGAGCGTCAGCTGGATCCACGGGTCCATCCTCCAGTGCGAGCACCCGGCGACCGCTCCGCAGTGGGGCGAGAACCTCGTCCAGACCGTCCTTGACATCCTGCTGTCGAACCCCGACGTGTGGGCGAAGACGCTGTTCATCCTCAACTACGACGAGAACGGCGGCTTCTTCGACCACGTGGCGCCTCCCGTGGCGCCGGCCGGCACGCCGGGCGAGTTCCTGAGCATGAGCCCGCTGCCCGCCGACGCCGAAGGGGTCGCCGGGCCGGTCGGGCTGGGCTTCCGCGTGCCGTGCCTGTTGATGTCGCCCTTCACGAAGGGCGGGTTCGTGGCGACGGACGTGTTCGACCACACGTCGACCCTGCGCTTCATCGAGACCCGCTTCGGCGTGGAGGTGCCCAACCTCTCGGCGTGGCGCCGCAGCGTCACGGGTGACCTGACGAGCGCGCTCGCCTTCGGCAAGCCGGCGGACACCACCCGTCCGCAGCTGCCCACCGCGTCGCTGGTGGAGCCGCAGGTGGACGCCGAGGTGATCGCCAACGCGCTGTTGGGGACGTTCGACGACGCGGGCATCGCCTACCCGCCGCCGACGAGCAACGCAATGCCCACCCAGGAGACGACGCCCGTGCGACCGACCGTGCCGCAATGAGGACCACCCGAGCGAGAGGAGCACGACCATGAGTCAACGCCGCACGTACAGCCGCCGGTCGGTGTTGCGGGCCGGCCTCGGTGCCGCCACGGCCGCGGCCGCCGCAGGGGCCGTGGGGCAGTACGGGGCGGCCGGCGCCCAGACGCCGTCGCCGCTGCGCACTGCGGGAGCCCTGCCGTTCCCGTCGCTCCCGGTGGGCCGGTATACGAACTCGTTCCCGTTCGACCACATCGTGCTGGTGATGCAGGAGAACCACTCGTTCGACAACTACTTCGGGATGCTGCCGGTGAGCGGCCAGCCGCTGGCGGACGGGTTCACGTTCAACGCGGAGGAGGAGCCGGTCAACTTCAACCCCATCGGCGACGAGCGCATGTTCGCGTACCACCAGACCGGGGCGATCGGGGCACAGGACACCGGGAGCCAGTCGTGGGACGACACGCACCTCCAGATCGACGGCGGCGCCATGGACGGCTTCGCCGCCACGGGTCCGGGGTCGATGGGGTACTACACCGAGGACGACCTCCCGTTCTATTACTCGCTCGCCAAGACGTTCACGCTGGCGAACCGCTGGTTCTGTTCGGCGCCGGCGCAGACGTACCCGAACCGGCGCTTCTACATGGCCGGCACGGCGTCGGGCATCATCTCGACGGACACGTCGAACGTGACGGTGTACCCGGCCAACGGCACGATCTGGGATCAGCTGAGCCAGCACGGCATCAGCTGGAAGAACTACTTCAGCGACGTGCCGACGACCGCCATCATCGTCGACACGCTCTTCCGCCACCCGCTCAACATCGGGCCCGTCGCCGAGTTCTTCGTCGACGCCGCCGCCGGCACGCTGCCCGCGGTCAGCCTGGTCGACTGCAACATGGGGGCCGTCCAGGGCGAGATCCCCAGCATCATCGGCGAGCTGCCGGCGCCGATCCCGACGTTCGCGGCGGATCCCGACCTCGTGTTGGAGACGACGTGCCAGTCCGAGGAGCATCCCGAGGACATCCAGCTGGGCGAGCAGTTCGTGGCGTCGGTCGTCAACGCGGTGATGTGCAGCCCCGCCTGGCACCGCACGCTCCTCGTGTGGCTCTACGACGAGCACGGCGGGTACTACGACCACGTGCCCCCGCCCGCCGCCGTGCCCCCCGACGACATCGCGCCCGACCTGAGCGCCAGCAACCAGCCCGGCACCTACGGGACGTACGGCGTCCGGGTCCCCGTCGTGGTCGTGAGCCCGTACGCCATGCCCGGGGCGGTGACCGACGTCGTGCACGACCACACCTCGGTGCTGGCCACGATCGAGCAGCAGTGGAACCTGCCGGCGCTGACGGCGCGCGACGCCAACGCCGCCACGCTGGCCGACTTCCTCGACCCCTCCGCCATGACCTTCGCCGAGCCGCCGACGCTGGCCGCGCCGGCCAACCCGCTGCCCGAGCTGCTCTTGGGCTACCAGGGCGTGCCGGACCCACCGGCCCCGGCGGCCACGGTGCCGAGCTGAGATTCTGAGGCTGACATGCGCCCGGGTGGCGCCGGGGCTGCTTCGCACATCCTCGTGGGGGGCGCATAAGGTTGTGACACGGATGTCAGGGAACCGTCGGGCTCCCGGGCCGCTCGGTCCATGGCCCACGGGTCAGGGCACAAGGGGAGGACACAGATGCGCACCGAAGACATGATCTTGGTCAGCGTCGACGACCACGTCATCGAGCCGCGGGGCATGTTCGACGGCCTGCTGCCCAAGAAGTACGAGGACGCGGCGCCCAAGCTGGTCCGCCAAGAGGACGGCACCGACGTCTGGCTCTACGACGGCAACGTGATCCCCAACGTCGGCCTCAACGCCGTCGTCGGCCGCCCGCCCGAGGAGTACGGGATCGAGCCCACCTCGCTCGACGACATGCGCGTCGGCTGCTACGACGTGCACGAGCGGGTGCGCGACATGTCGGTCAACGGCGTGCTCGGCTCCATGTGCTTCCCCTCCTTCCCCCAGTTCTGCGGCCAGCTCTTCGCCCGGCGCCAGGACAAGGACGAGGCCCGCGCCATGGTGCAGGCGTACAACGACTGGCACATCGACAAGTGGTGCGGCGCCGAGCCCGGGCGCTTCATCCCGCTGTCGATCCCGGTGATCTGGGACCCCGAGCTGGGGGCCGAGGAGGTGCGCCGGGTGGCCAAGAAGGGCTGCCACGCCGTCACGTTCTCGGAGAACCCCGAGAAGCTCGGCTGGCCGTCGTTGCACAACGACCACTGGGACCCGTTCTGGCAGGCCTGTGAAGACGAAGGCACCGTCGTCTGCATGCACCTCGGCTCGTCGTCGCAGATCCTGATGACGTCGATCGAGGCCCCGATCGACGTGATGATCAGCCTGCAGCCGATCAACATGGTGCAGGCCGCGGCCGACCTGATCTGGTCGCCGATCCTGCGCAAGTACAAGAACCTGAGCTTCGCGCTCTCCGAGGGCGGCATCGGCTGGATCCCCTACGCGCTCGAGCGCATCGACTACGTCTACCAGCACCACCACAAGTGGACGGGGCAGGACTTCGGCGACCAGCTGCCGAGCCAGGTCTTCAAGGACCGCGTCATCACGTGCTTCATCGACGACGCCTTCGGCGTGCAGAGCCGCCAGTACATGAACATCGACAACATCACGTGGGAGTGCGACTACCCGCACTCGGACTCGACCTGGCCCCAGTCCCCCGAGGCGCTGATGAAGTATCTGGACGGCGTGTCGGACACGGAGATCGACAAGATGACGCACCTCAACGCCATGCGGCACTTCCGGTTCGACCCGTTCAGCGTGCGGCCGCGCGAGAACTGCACGGTGGCCGCATTGCGGGCCGAGGCGGCCGACGTCGACGTCGCGCTCGGTCTCGCGGGCCCGCGGGCAGACGAAGACCAACGACGACGGCATCGTGAGCGTGGCCAGCTTCTCGGCCCGGCTCAGCGAGATGACGGACAAGAAGTAGATCCGCCCGCTGTCTCGGCCCCGCCGCTGGGCCGCGCTGGCCCGCCGTCCCTGAGCACCGCCTCGCCGATCCGAGGCCGAGAGAGAACGGAGCCCGATGTCAGTCGACTACGTCGCGGGTGACGACCACGTCGTCACGATCACGATCAACCGTCCCGAGGCGCGCAACTCCATGGACATGGAGCACTTCTACCAATTGCGCCGCGCCTGGGACCGTTTCGGCGAGGACGACGAGGCGTACGTGGCGATCGTCACCGGCGTGGGCAAGGACTTCTGCGTCGGCGCCGACCTCAAGACGTACATCCCGCAGATCACCGAGCTGCAGCAGAAGATGAAGGCCGGCGAGGTCAGCGAGATCGACGGCTACCGCCTCGACGACGGCGTCAAGGCCGTGCTGCGCGGCGTCAAGCTCTACAAGCCGATCATCGCGGCGGTGAACGGCACGTGCGTCGCCGGGGGCATGGAGATGCTGGGCGGCACGGACATCCGCGTGGCCAGCGACACGGCCACCTTCGCCGTCATGGAGCCCAAGCGCGGCCTGTTCGCCGGCGGCGGCACGACCGTGCGCCTGCCCCGCCAGATCGCCTACCCCGCCGCCATGGAGTTCCTCCTGTGCGCCGACCAGATCCCCGCCGCTCGGGCCTACGAGATGGGGGTGTTGAACGAGGTCTGCCGGCCGGCCGACCTGATGGAGCGGGCCCGCGACTACGCGTCCCGCATCACGGCCAACGGCCCGTTCGCCGTCCGCAAGACCAAGGAGTCGGTGCTGCGCGGGCTGGCCACCGACATGAGGGAGGCGTACCGGATCGAGTCGGAGATCTCGGGCGAGGTCTTCAGCAGCGAGGACGCCAAGGAAGGGCCGCGCGCCTTCGCCGAGAAGCGCGCGCCGAACTGGAAGAACCGCTGAGCTCGGTCGCGTCGCTGGCGCTGCCCGACGGGCGGCGCCTCGAGGGCCACACCTACGGCGACCCCGACGGGTTCCCGATCGTCTACTGCCACGGCGGCCTCGAGCGCGCCGGAGGACATCGCCTTCGCCGACGAGGCGGCGCGGGCGCGCTCGGTGCGGATCGTCGCTCTGGCGCGGCCGGGCATCGGCGGCTCGGACCGCTGGCCTCGCCCCGGACGACGCGTGGCGGACTGGGCGGCCGACGTCGGCGCGGCGTGTGACCTCTTGGGCGTCGAGCGCTGCGCGGTGCTCGGGTGGTCCGCCGGCGGGCCGTTCGCACTGGCCTGCGCGGCGGGGCTCGGCGGGCGGGTCGCACGTGCCGCCACCGTCGGCGGCATGGCGCCTCTCGTCGCCCCCTTGTCGGCCCGCCAGCTCGGGCTGCGCCTCGACCAGCTGCTGTTCCCGCTGGCGCGGCGGCGCCCGGCGGTGGCGTCCCTCGTCGTGCGGGCGTCCGCGCGACGCGCCGGCGCGCCTCGTCCATTCGTCCCTGACCCGGGCGCTGCCGCCCGAGGACCGCTCGGTGGTGGAGGCGATGACCCCGGCCGAGGCCGCCTCGGGGCTGCGCGAGGCCACCCGCCAAGGCCCCGGCGGCGTGGTCGACGACTACGCGACCCTGGCCGAGGACTGGGACTTCGCGCTCTTTGACGTCGACGTCCCGGTCACGGTGTTCCAGGGGGCGGCCGACACGCTGCTGCCGCGAGCGCACGCCGAGTCGCTGGCGGGACAGTTGCCGACCGGCCGGCTCGAGGTCGTCGACGGGGCGGGCCACTTCCTCCTGCACACGCATCTCGGCCGGGTGCTCGACGCGCTGGTGGACTGAGGCGACGGCTTCCCTGTCGTGCCGGCCCGCTCAGCGGGAGGCCAGCGCGTAGACCATCGTCACCTGGTCGGACTCGGTCTGACTGCCCGGCTCGACGGGCACGGACCCCGAAGCGCCATTGGAGGCGCCGAAGGCGACGCCGGCTTCGGGCTCGTACAGCGGAGGCTGCGTGTTGTCCGTCAGCGAGCACACGGGGCCGAGCCGGCGTCCGGCGGCGGCCGCCATGGCGGCGGCGTGCGAGACCGCCTGGTGCACCGCTTGGGTCCGCGCCCGGTCCTCGACCCGGGCGGGATCGGCGAACGAGAACGACAGCGAGTTGATCGTCGCGGCGTTCCCCGTCGCGCCGACCACCGCGTCGACGGCGGTGCCGGCCGTCTTGACGTCGCGCAGCGTCGCCGTGACGGTGTTCGTGGCCTGGTACCCGGTGAGCGTCTGGACCCCGTGGGGGTAGGAGTACTGCGGCGCCAGCGTGAGCGCGGTCGTCTGCACGTCCGACCGCGCCACCCCGTTGTTCGCCAGCGCGAGCAGCGCCTCGTTCACCTCGCCGTTGTTCTGGCTCAGCGCGGCGGCCGACGACGACGCCGTGCTGGAGAACCCGAACACGGCGCTCAGTTGGTCCGGCGTGCCCTGGGCCTGGCCGGTGCCCTGCACCGTGAGGCGCGGCTGGGACGAGCCGCAATTCGGGGCCGCCGCCCCGGGCGTGCTCGCGCCGGCGCCGAGCGCGAGCCCGAGGGCGGCGCCGCCCACCACGAGGGCGCCGAGCACGACGGCCACGGTGACCCCGGCCCTTCCGCTCGGGCGCCACCGGTGGCGCGGCGACGACAGCTCCGGCGGCGACTCGTTCTGTTCGGACATGGTGCGACCTCCCGTGCAGGCGGGTGCGGTTCCCGCGTCCGATAGGACGCACGGCGGGGTCGTTTGGTTCGCCCGCGAGCCGCCTCGCTGCTAGCCGAGGGTCTTGAGGGCCGCCTCGTCGAGCGTGAGATCCGCGGCGGCCAGGTTGTCCTCCAGGTGCCCGAGCGAGGACGTGCCCGGGATCAGCAGCACGTTGGGCGCGCCCTGGAGGAGCCAGGCCAGCGCGACCTGCGCCGGCGTCGCGTCGAGCCGCTCCGCCACCGCCACGACGTCGGGGTGGTTGAGCACCGGCTTGTCCGGCAGGAAGGCGGAGCCGAGCGGGAAGTACGGCACGTAGGGCACGCCGTCGGCGGCGCAGGCGTCGAAGACCGCCTGATCGGAGCGGTCGGCGACGCTGTAGGCGTTCTGCACGCAGGCGATGGGGGTGGCCGCCGCACCCTGGCGGTACTCGTCGAGCGTGACGGTGCTGAGCCCGACGCCGCCGATCAGCCCCTCGTCGGCCAGCGCGACCATGGCGCCGAGCTGCTCGTCGAACGACACGTCGCCCCCCGGGTGCCGGCGCAGGTTGACCACCGGCACCTGGTCCAGGCCGAGCGTGGCGAGGTTCTCCTCCACCCCGGCCCGCAGCTCGTCGGGGCGCTGCGCGCCCAGCCACTGCCCCGTGCCGTCACGCCGCGCCCCGACCTTGGAGACGATCACGAGGTCGTCGGGATACGGGTACAGCGCCTCGCGGATGAGCTCGTTCGCCACGTTGGGCCCGTAGAACTGGGCGGTGTCGATGTGGTTCACGCCCGCCTCGACCACCCGGCGCAGGATGGCCAGTGCGGTGGCGCGGTCCTGGGGCGGCCCGAACACACCGGGGCCCGGCAGCTGCATGGCCCCGAAGCCCATGCGACGGACGGGCCGGCCGGCGAGGAGGAACGTCTCGGTGTCTGTCATGGCGCCAGCTTGCCGTGCCCGGGGCGGTGGCCGAGCGGCGCCGAGCGGCCGGTCAGGCGAGGGCGGTCCGGCGCAGCGCCCGCAACGACGGGAAGCCGACGATCAGCGTCTGCAGCCGCCACCCCCGCGGCGACAGCCCGCGTCGGCGGGCCATCCGGCCGGCGACGACCGCCTCGCCGGCGTGGATCACCGCCGTGCCGACGAGCATGACCTGGAGGACCTCGCGCGGCGGGAGCCGGTCGCCGCTCATCCCCCCGGCCTGGTCATAGGCGCTGCGGCTGAGCGCCAGCCGCGCCAGGACGACGATCCCGCCGTCGAGCAACAGGAACCAGAACAACGAGGGGCGCACGACGCCTGACTTCTTCGCCTTCGACATGGACACCGTTTCTAGTGACCGGCGGCGCCGCGGGCCAACCGGACCGGCTGCGCGCTCGCCGGGGCCGCGGCCGCCGCCGCCGCCAGCTGCCCGCACGCGGCATCGATGTCGGCGCCCCGGGTGACGCGGATCGTGGCGTTGACGCCCGCCGCACCGAGCTCGTCGCGGAACGCACGCACGCGCGCCGGCGCCGAGCCCACGACCGGGTACCCCGGCGTCGGGTTGAGCGGGATCAGGTTGACGTGCGCACCGAGCGGCCGCGCGAAGCCGGCGAGCTCGGTCACGTCCTGGGGCCGGTCGTTGACGCCGTCGATGAGCGCCCATTCGATCGACAGCCGCCGGCCGCTGGCGTCGATGTACGCGCGGCACGCCGCCTGCAGCGCGGCCAACGGGTAGCGGCGGTTGATCGGCACGAGCTGGTTGCGCAACTCGTCGTTGGCGGCGTGCAACGAGACGGCGAGGTTGACGGGCAGGGTCTCGGCCGCCAGCCGCCGGATGCCGGGGACCAGCCCGACCGTGGACAGCGTGAGGTGCCGGGCGGACAGCCCCATCTCGCCCTGCAGCCGGAGCACCGCGCTCCACACCCGGTCGTAGTTGGCCAGGGGCTCCCCCATCCCCATGAAGACCACGTTGGTGAGGCGGCGCGGCTGCGCCGCGCGCATGGCGACGGCGACCTGTTCGACGATCTCGCCCGCGGAGAGGTGCCGCTGGAAGCCGGCCTGGCCCGTGGCGCAGAACTCGCACGCCATGGCGCACCCGGCCTGGGTCGAGACGCACACGGTCACCCGGTCCGGGTAGTGCATGAGGACGGACTCGACGCGGGCGCCGTCGGCCAGCGACCAGAGCCACTTCGTCGTCTCGCCCCCGTCGGCGCCGCGGCGGTCGACCTCGGTCAGCGCGGGCGGGAGCGCCGCCTCGAGCGCGACGCGCAGCGGCGCGGGCAGCTCGGTCATCTCGTCGGGCCGCTGCACCCTGACGTGCAGGCCCTCCCAGACCTGCCGGGCCCGGAAGGGCGGCTCGCCCGCCAGCATCGCCGCGAGCTCGTCGCGCGTGACGTCGTAGGGCCCGGGCACGATCCCTCAGGCTAACGACCCAGCTAGATCGACACTGCCAGGGACGTCATATACGGTCACCCCACCACGGAGCCGAGGAGATCGATGAGCGACACCGACAGCACCGACGCCGGGGGGGACCCGGTCGGGGACGACCTGATCCGGCGGATCGAGGACGGCGTCTGCTGGATCACCCTGAACCGCCCCGAGGCCGGCAACGCCATCACCCAGTTCATGCGCGACCGCCTCGCCGAGTGGGTGCGGGACGCCTCCTCCGACCTCTTCGTCCGTGCGGTCGTGATCACCGGCGCCGGCGACAAGGCCTTCTGCACCGGTGCCGATCTGCGCGGGGGCCGCCATGCGCCGCGTCCGAAGCCCGACGACGCGCCCGACGACGTCGTGGGCGACGCCGCCCGCATGATCCGTGACGGCTGGCAGGCCCTGGTCACCTCGATCCTCGACTGCGAAAAGCCCGTCATCGCGGGCGTCAACGGCACCGCGGCCGGCGGCGGCATGCACCTCGCCCTGGCCTGCGACCTCGTCGTGATGGCCGACGACGCCAAGTTCGTCGAGGTCTTCATCCGGCGCGGCATCGCCCCCGACGCCGCCGGGGCCTGGTTGCTCACCCGGCTGGTCGGGATCCAGAAGGCCAAGGAGCTGTTCTTCTTCGGCGACGACGTGCCGGCCGCCGAGGCCTACCGCATCGGGCTGGTCAACCGCCTGGTGTCGCGGGGCGACCTGCAGCCCACCCTCGAGGAGATGGCGGGCCGGCTCGCCCAGGGGCCGACGAAGGCCATCTGGGTGGCCAAGTGGCTCACCAACCGCGCCCTCGACGTCGACCGCACCACCTCGCTCCACGACGAGGCGTTGGGCCAGGAGCTCGTGACGTACACGGCGGACATGAAGGAGGGCATCGCCAGCTTCGTCGAGCGGCGCCCCGCCGAGTTCAAGGGCTGGTAGCGCAGCGGCCCGGCTACCCGGCATCGTCGCCGCCCTCCTGTTCCTGGCCGTCGTGGGGGCGAGCTGCTCCTCGACGACGCCCCCGCACGCGGCGTCCGCGGGCGCCACGACGTCGCGGCCCCCGAAAACCGTGACGCCCGTCACGCTCGGGCCCAAGAACATCGTGCTCGGCGCGGACGGGCTCGGCGTCGTCGACGTCGGGAGCCCGCAGGCCAACGCCGTCGCCGCGATGGGTGGCTACCTGGGCCCACCGGCCAAGACGACGGCGGGAAATTGCCCGGGCACCACCGAGGTCGAGTGGGGCGACCTGTCGCTCGAGTTCACCTCGGGCCAGCTGAGCGGGTACCGCTACCAGCGCGGCGGGCTGGCCGCCGTGGGCACCGAGACGCACCCGGGTCGGGCCGGGCGACCCCCTGCTCAAGACAAGCACCGGCGCGACGCTCGGGATGCCGCTGCGCGACGTGCAGCCGCTGTACCCGGCCGCCGACTTCTCGGGGCTCCAAGGCGGGTCGATCGTGGTGCCCGGCACCACCGGCAGCGATCGCCTCGTCCTCGAGTTCTTCGCCAGCGCCCCGTCGACGCCGCTGACCGAGATCAAGGGCGGCACGACGTGCGGCGACTTCTGACCCGCCGCCCCGAGGTCCAGTTCTGCGCTTAGGGCAACGCCGTCGTGGTCGTCGTGGTCGTCGTCGCCCCGAGGCCGCCCGTCGTGGTCGACGTCGACGTGGTGGGCGTCGTGGTCGTCGTCGTGCCGCTCGGGCTCGATGACGACGTGGTCGTGCTCGACGACGACGTGGTCGACGAGCTCGTCGTGGTCGTGGTGGCGCCCACGGGCGACGTCGTCGTCGTGGTCGTCGAGCCCGACGACGAGGGGCCCAGGATGTTGGAGATCGTCGGGCCGGTGTCGTTGCTGCCGAAGATCGACGCCAACGGCTTGCCGGCGATCAGCTCGATGGCGGTGATCAACAGCAGCGCCAGCACGAAGACGATGGCGCTGGTCCCGGCGATGGCCTTCCACGAGAACCTCCGGCCGATCAGCCAGCCGTCGCCGGGATTGCTCTCGCCCCGCCCGTCTGTCCCCGCTGCCGCATGCGTCGGCACCGGCACCGTCTCCGCCTCGAGGCGCTCGGTGACCGGCGCATCGGCGACCGCAGAGATCTCGAGGCGGTTCGTCTCGTCCGCCGACGCCCCGCCGGACTCCATCTTCGCCGTCTCCTCGGCGGCCGGGCCGACCACCTGCGTCGGCGCGGCGTCGGCCGGCGAAGACGCAGCCTCGCCCGACGACGCCGTCCCACCGAGCCGGCGCAACAGCGGCGCCGTCGATCCGTCCTGGACGCGCACCGCGACCTGCTTGACCGCATGCTGGCCCCGCTCGATCGACTGCATGACGAGCGCCGAGCCGATCGTCGCGGCGGCCGAGCCGATGGCGACGCCGATGATCGTGCCCTTGACGCCGAAGCTCGATGCGATGAGCGCGGCCAGCACCGCACCGATGGCGGAGCCGATGATCTGCCGATAGGGAAGCTTCACGCCTACGAAGTGTGGTCGCCCAGGGCGGGCTCCACCGCCTTTGCGATGAACTGCCGCGCCGCGGAGTCCAACACCCAGTCGTGCCCGAAGCGGGCGACGGGCGCGGCGAAGCGCGACACGACCCCCAGCGCCCTGTTGCCCGGGGCCAGCGAGCTCTCCAGGCGGGCGATGCAGCCGACGGTGCCGGCCGGACGCCCGTTCCCGTTCGAGCTCGAGCCAGAGTCCGGCGCCTCCGACGACGCCTCGAGCGTCAACGTCGCGTCCCCCACGACGTCACCGAGCACGCGCGCCCGCACCAGCGTCGGCGGCTCGACGTGATCGATCACGACCCGGAACCGTACGAGATACGGCACGGGCGGCTGCACCGTGCAGCGCCATTCGTCGCCGACCGCGAGGCCCTGGCCCTCGAACTGGCGCAACCACGGCCACCACGACCGGAAGCCCTCCACCTGGCCGATCAGCGACCAGACCGACTCGCACGGCAGCGGGAGCTCGTAGCGATGCTCGGTGGTGATGGCGCCCGAGCGCTTGCCGCCGGCCTTCCCGTTCCCGCCGCCACCGCCCGCCACGCCGCTCACTCCCCGACGGCGCCGTCGATCAGCTCGCGCAGGTAGTCGGCGTGCCCGTTGTGCCGGGCGTACTCCTCGATCATGTGCACCATGATCCAGCGCAGGGACATGGGCTCCGGCTCCCTCCACGCGGCAGCCAGCGCATCCATGCTCGGGGTTACGGCGACGATCTCCCGCGAGATGTCGCACTGCCGCTGGAACCGCTCGATGTCCTCCATCGCCCGAGCCGGGTCGAGGTCGTTGAAGTCGGCGTCCACGTCGTCGTCCGTCGAGATCGGTTCCGCCGTCGATCTCCCCGCGAAGACCTTCTCGAACCAACTCCACTCCACGATGGTCATGTGCCGCACGAGGCCCAGCAGGCTGAGCGTTGACGGCGGCACGCTCCGGCGCACCAGCGCGTCGCCGTCGAGCAACTCGCACTTCCACAGCAACGTGGCGCGCTGGTAGTCCAGCCACGGCGGCAACATCGTGCGGTCGTCGCCCACGAAGGGCGGTTCGGGCCGGGTCACGGCGGGGAGCATTGGGCCAGGTTATAGGCGCAATCGCTCGCTCACCCTGCCCAGATATCATGGCCAACGTGCGTGAACGCTGGCTTTCCGGTCGAGCCATCACATTGCACGTGGCAGCCCTCATCCTCGTCCCCGGTTGCGCCGTCGCCGCCTGGTGGCAGGTCAACCGGGCGGCGGACGGCAACCAGCTGAGCTACGTCTACTCGGTGATGTGGCCCGTCTTCGGGCTCCTGGCCATCATCTTCTGGTGGATGCTCATCCACACCGACTACGACAGCGTCGGGCTCAAGGGCATGCTCCGCCAACAGGCCGAGGCCGACACGGACGCCGACGCCCAGACCTTCGACCTCTCGGCGTCGTCGCGCCCGCCCGATGAGGTCGCCGCCTCGCCGATGACGACTCCCAACGTCGCCGAGGAGCCTCTCGTCGCCGCCGGAGAGGACCCCGAGCTCGCGGCGTACAACGCGCGCCTCGCCGAACTGGCGTCCAAGGGAGCCAAGACCTGGCGCAACCGCGAGACGGTTGTCGTCCGGCGCGCCCAGTGAGGCTGACCGAGCGCGGCCTGAAGGGCGCGCTGTTCCGTTACCAGTTGATGGCGAACATCGTCGGCGTGCTCATCATCCCGTTGTTCTTCTTCTTCTTCCTGCACCTCGCCGGCGCCGGGAGCTTCAAGCTCGAGCTCGCCGTCTTCGGCGTCGGCCACGGCTACCTCTACATCGTCTACCTGATCACCGCGGGCTACCTCGCCCTCAAGGCGCGACTGCCCATCCCGTGGATCATCTTGATGTTCGCCGCCGGGCTGATACCCGGCGTGACCTTCCTCACCGAGTGGCTCGTCGTGACGAAGAAGATCCAGCCGCTGATGGCCGCGCAAGCGGCAGACGAAGAAGGGGTCAGCCCAGCCGCTCGATGACGGTGCCGTTGGCCTGTCCGCCGCCCTCGCACATCGTCTGGTAGCCGTAGCGGCCACCGGTCGCCTCCAGGTGGTTGAGCAGCGTCCCCATCAGGCGCACGCCGCTGGCGCCCAGCGGGTGGCCGAGGGCGATGGCGCCGCCCCGCGGGTTGAAGCGCTCCATGTCGTAGGCGAACTCCTTCTGCCACATCAGTGCGATGGCGGCGAAGGCCTCGTTGCACTCCACCGCGTCGAACTGGTCGACCGTCATGCCCGAGCGCTTGAGCAGCTTGTGCGTCACCGGCACCGGTGCGGACAGGACGATGGCCGCGTCGTCCGCCGCGACGGCGAAGTGCAGCAAGCGGGCGCGGATGGGCAGGCCCAGCTCCTCGGCCGTCGCCCGCTCCGCAATGAGCATGGCCGCGGCGCCGTCGGTCACCTGCGACGAGTTGCCGGCCGTGATGCCGGGCGCCGTCTCGGGCTCCCAGCTCTGGGCGGGCGGCAGGGCGGCCAGCCCCTCGAGCGTGGACGTGCGACGGATGCCCTCGTCGGCGCGGAGGAACTCGCCGGTCAGGCTGCCGTCCTCGGCCTTGATCGGCACCGGGACCGCCTCCCGCTCGAAGTGCCCGGAGTCCCAGCTCTGCGCCGCCCGGCGGTGCGACGTCGAGCGCGTAGGCGTCCATCTCCTCGCGGCGTGATGCCGTAGCGGTCGGCCAGCACCTGGCTGACCCGGAACTGGGTCCACAGCCGTCCGTCGACGTGCTCGAGGAACGACGGCGGGAACGGCCCCGTCCCGCCGCGGGCGTTGCTGCGCCAGCGGCACGCGGCTCATCACCTCGGCGCCGCAGGCGATCGACGAGGTCGTAGTGCCCGGCGGCCACGCCCGGCGGCGGCGAAGTGCACCGCCTGCTGGGACGAGCCGCACTGGCGGTCGACCGTCGTGGCCGGCACGGTCTGCGGCAGCCCGGCCGACACCCAGCCGTTGCGGGCGAGGTTGGTGCTCTGCTCGCCCACCTGGGTCACGCAGCCGCCGATGACGTCGTCGATCCGCTCGGGGTCGACGCCGGTGCGTTCCACCAGCGTCGTCAGCGCGAAGCCGAGCAGGTCCGCCGGGTGCCAGTTGGCCAACGATCCGCCTCGCTTGCCGAACGTCGTCCGCACGACGTCGACGATGACTGGCTCTCTCATCTGCATGCCTCTCGATCTGCCCGATCTGCGCCCTCGAGGAGCCTCGATTTGCTCCTCGGACTCTTGACTCTGCCCTGCCGCTAGCCCTCGGGGCCGAACCGGCGGTTGCGTGCCTCCCGCCGCGGCCCGCACGGCATCGGCTTCGGCTTCGGCGGCACCGGTGGCGGCCGCCTCCTCCCGGCGCGCCATCAGCGCCTCGACGACCTCGCTGGCGCCCGTCGGGTCGCCCTCGTAGGCCACGCTGCCGTGGTCGAGCACGACCGCCCAGTTCGCCAGCTTCGAGCGCCCGGTGCACCTGCTGCTCGACGACCACCAACGCGGTGCCGTTGCGGTTGATCTCCTGGAGCCCCTCGTAGACCTGATCGACGATGACCGGGGCCAGGCCGAGGGACAGCTCGTCGGCCACCAGTACCTTCGACGGCACCACGAGCACCTTGGCCAGCGACAAGCAGCCGCTGCTGTCCTCCCGACAACGTGCCGGCCATCTGCTTGCGCCGCTCGCCGAGGATGGGGAAGGCCGTGTAGGCCCGCTCGAGGTTGGCCGACAGCTTGGCTCGTCCATCGCGTTGGCGGAAGGCGATCGTCAGGTTCTCCTCGACGGTCAGGCTCGAGAACACGCCCCGCCCCTCGACGACGTGGGCCATGCCGAGCCGGGCGATCTTGTACGCCGCCAGGCCGGTGACGTCCATCGCCGGCGAAGATCACCCGGCCCGACGTCGCCGTGACGAGGCCGGTCACCGTCCGCGCCACGGTCGACTTGCCCGCACCGTTGGAGCCGACGAACGCCACCACGCCGCCCGGCGGCACCCGGAACGTCACGTCGAACAGCGCGCGGTAGGGCCCGTAGGCCGCGCACACGTTGCTGCAGCGACAGCACGCGTCGTCCGGCGGGTCGCCACGACATCGTCGACGCCGGTGTCGACGATCGTGCTCATGCGGCCCCCATCTGGCCGAGATAGGCGTGGCGCACGTTCGCGTCGGCCATGACCTCGTCGAAGGTGCCTTCCGCCAGCATGGCGCCCAGGTCCATGACGATGGCCCGGTCGACGACGTCACCGACCATGCTTAGGTCGTGCTCCACCAGCAGCACCGCCGTGCCCCGCTCGCGCTGCACGGTGCGCAGGACGGCCGCGACCTCGGCCGTCTCGTGCAGGTCCAGGCCCGAGGACGGCTCGTCGGCCAGCAGGATCTTGGGCTCCGCCGCAAGCGCCCGCGCCAGCTCGACGAGCCGGCAGTTCCCGAGGCCCAGCGCGTTGACCGAGGTGTCCGCCAGGTGCGTGATGCCGACCAGCTCGAGCGTGGCAGCGACCCGCTCCAGCTCGTCCGTCGTCGGCTTGCTCAGGTTGAGCAGGTCGCGCCACAGCCGCCCCTCGCCGCGCCGGGCCCGCTCCGCGACCAAGAGGTGGTCGCGCACCGACATGTCGGTGAACACCTCGACCCTCTGGTACGTCCGGCCGATGCCGAGGCGGGCGCGCCTGTAGGTCGGCAGACCCAGGAGCGGTCGTCGCCGTCGAAGACGATGTCGCCCATCTCGGGGCGGAGCTGCCCGCAGACGCAGTTGAAGAGCGTGGTCTTGCCGGCGCCGTTCGGTCCCGACGAGACCGACGCATTCGCCCGATGACACGTCGAAGGTGATGCTCGTGCACGGCCTGGATCCCGCCGAAGGACTTGCACACCCCGCGCAGCGTGAGGAGCGGGGGCTTAGCCATTGGCGTGTGAGGTCGAGTCAGGGTGGCGCGGGTCAGGTCGGCGGCGAGCCGCCGCTGAAGAACGCCCGCTCGAAGCGCTGGTTCCAGCGCCGCTTCTGGTACTCGAGCACCCCCTCGGGGTGGGCGGCGTAGGTCAGCGCGCCGAAGGCGAACAGCACGACGGTGAGGCTCGACGCGCCGATGCGGGCGGGCAGGACGGTCGTGAGAATCTGCTCGATCACGAAGAAGCCCACGCCGGCCTGGATCGCGCCCTCGACCGTCGTCACGCTGGTGGTGACGACGAGCACGACGAGCACGAGCGAGAAGTCGGTGTTCCAGTCGGTGGGGCTCACCACCTGCTGCTCCATGCTGTGGAGCAGGCCCCCGACGCCGGCGATCGCACCGGACAAGGCGAACACCATGATCCGCTGCCACGTCGGGTTCACGCCGAGGCCCGCGGTGGCGACCTCGCTCCCGCGCATCGCCGCCAGGTTCCGGCCGACCGTCCCCTTGCGCACCAGCAGGACGACGACGACGGCAACGACGAGGACGCCCAGCGAGAGCAGGAACATGGCGTGGCCGTCGAAGTTGAAGAACGCGTTGGTCCCCAACCACTTGGCCTGGATGCTGATCCCCTCCTGCCCGCCCGAGATGGAGGTCGTGTTGAAGAACGTGGCGTCGAAGAGCAACGCGGCGGCGAGCGTCATCAGGGCGAGGCCCAGCCCGCGCAGGCGCAGCGACAGCAGCGCCAGGACGACGGCCACCAGCGCAGCGACCGCGGCCCCGACCAGGCCGCCCAGGAGCAGGTTCAGGCCCAGGTGGTTGGCCAGTTGGGCCGCCGTGAACGCCCCGACGCCGGCCAGCATCGCCTGGCACAGGGAGAGTTGGCCCGCCATCCCTGTGATGAGCGTGATCGAGAGCAGGACGATGGACAGCGTCAGGCCGTTGTTGAACACCGTCGTCCAGGCGTCGGGGATCCAGGTGAGCATCGACACGCAGAACCCGGCGAAGACCACCCACCACAGCGGGCGGATGATCTTGTCCATGGTCGGCGCCCGGCTCGCCGCGGCGATCGGCGGCGGCGGCGGGTCGATCGTGGCGAGGGGGTCACGGCTCGAGTCGAGGCTGCGCATCCCCGGCAGGATCAACAACGCCGCCACGATGATGATGAAGGGCAGTGAGGGGACGACGGCGGCATTCCAGAAGCTGTTCGGTGGGATGTACCCCTGGAGCGCCGTCGTCGCCACTCCGATGATGACGGCGACGGCGGCCGCGATCGGCAGCGACCGCAAGAGCGCCCAGGCCGCGGCCGCGATCGCCGTCACCGTCAGCGTGACGTAGTCGTCCGAGTTGAAGGCGCCGAAGATCGGGGCCAAGAGGACGCCGGCCAGGCCGGCCATGAAGCTCGACACGATCCAGGCCACCGCGACCACGCCGTTCGCGTTCACCCCGTCGAGCTGCACCAGGCGCCGGCTCTCCACCGCGGCCCGCATCTGCAGGCCGAGGCTCGTGTAGCGCAACAGGATGGTGAGCAGGATCAGCACCACCACGGTGACCGAGATCGTCGACAGGTAGATGCCGTTGATCGGCGTCCCCCACAGTGTGAAGTAGACCGTGTTGGGGTTGAAGAACGGCAGGATGGTCGCCGTAGCGTCGAGGTTCTGGGGCCCGAAGATCACCGGGAGCAGGCTCGGGATCCCGACCAGGAGCGCAAGGCTGCACACCATCTTCGCGATCGTGTTGGAGTTCGCGATGTGCCGGAAGATCAGCCGGTCGAAGGCCCACCCCATGGCCGGCCCCAGCACGACGACGGACACCAAGAACGCCTCGAACCCCGACCAGCCGTGGTACTGGGTCAGGTACGTGAAGATGAACGCGGAGGCGAACGCCTGCGCGCCGAACGCGAAGTTGAAGACGCCTGTCGCCTGATACGTCAGGCAGAGGCAGATCGCGACGAGCGCGTAGGTGCAGCCATACGGAAGCCCCGGAAGCGCGAAGCCGAGAAACTGCTCCATCCCAGCGCCGCTGTCCCCCGCTCCTGCCTAACCGCCGGCGATCAGGACGGCGCCGGCGTGCCGGCCGGCAACGGGAAGACCGGGTCCTTCTTCGGGCTGAGCGACTCGAAGCAGTTGAACACGTTCTTCCCCTCGTTCAGTGTCGGCACGTATTTGTTCCCGACCACCTTGATGTAGGCCAGGCAGTAGGGAGGAGCATGGCCGCTGTGGCCGGCGTCCTTCCAATTGACCGGAGATTGCAGCCCACCCGCGGTGAACGCGGTGATCGAGTTGTCCTCCTTGATCACGTTGGCCTGGGTGAGGTTGTTCCCCGCCATCTTGACACCCTGCACGAAGAGGGCAGCCGACTCCCAGCCCTGGATCGCCACCTCGTCGTCGACGTAGTTCGGCTCGTACTTCTTCATCTCCGTGATGTAGGTCTTCAGGCCCGGGTACTCGGACTGCGACGCTCCGAAGGGGACGTGCGAGATGTCGAAGTAGATCCCCTGCATGAGGCTCTCGTTGGCGGCGAGCGTCTGGTTGTCGTTCCCGTTGAACCACAGTTGCGTGGCCTTCAGCCCGTACTGCTGGATCGCCCGTGCCATCGTCACGTTGCCCTGCACGTCCATGCAGCTGACGACAAAGTTGGACCCGGCCTGCTTCATGCGCTGCACGTCGGTGGCCACGGTCGTGCCGGGGTAGGCCACCTTGAAGTCCGTGTAGCTGATGTTGTAGCCCGCGGCCGCCATGGCTTCCTCTTCGGATTGGCAGGCGACGGCCGACGCCGCGACGTTGTAGGCGACGAACGCGATGGACGCCTTGGGCTGCGTCTTGCGCGCCACGTACGCCACCTCGGGTGCGCCGGCCGGGTAGTACTCGACCGATCCACCGGCGGCGAAGAGGTTGCTCGGGCCGGCCCAGTTGCCGGTCACGTTGTACCCGTAGGTCGGGATGCCCGACTCGGTGAAGAGGTTGGGCGAGAAGAACGCCGTCCCCACGCCGGTCACGGCGAACACGTGGTCCTGGTTGATCAGCGTGTTGGCCAGCTGGTTGAACGTGGTGGGGTTGCCACCGTCGTCCAGGGCGTACTTGTAGTCGATCTTGCGGCCGTTCACGCCGCCCTGCGCGTTGATGTAGTCGAAATACGCCCGCTCGCCGTAGATCAGCGAGCCGAAGTTCGACGCCAACACTCCCGTCTGCGTCGAGATCGTCCCTACCGTGATGGAGTTCGACGTCACCCCGGGCGCGCTGCTCGTCTGCGCGCCGGCGCTCGTCGCCGTCGACACCACGATGGTCGCGGCCAAGGCCGTCCCCGCGAGCACTGTCGCCAATACCGCCTTGAATCCCTGTCTCACTCGCATGCCGTCCCCAATCATCCTTCGCGCATCCCCCCCGGGATGCTGGTCACTGTACTTGGAGGGCTTCACGCCCATTGCTCACCCCTTGCACACTCATATGCTCTTTTTAGAAACCACGACCGCCGACGGGCACACCTGCCCTTTCTTGCGTCACCGCCTCGTTCACGTCAGTCCAAGAACAACCTCCGGCGGTCGAAGTCCCGCAGTGCGCGGACTTCTTCGGATCGCACGGCCGCCAACTCCTGGACCGATCGGGCCACTGGCGGCTCGTACCCACAGCACGCGGCGAACACCCGGACGCGCTCTTCCACGGTGCCGTCACCGGCGGGCACCGCGGCGATCCGCAGCACCCCGTCCTCCCGACGCAGGATCCCCTTGTCCGTAACCACGCTCGTCACCCGCTGGCCGGGCGACGTGACGTACGCGACGGTCTCGGGCAGCCGTTCCGGGCGGGCCAGCGTGATGACGACGCAGGCGGTGGCCCGGCTGGCGACGTCGTTCGCGCCGCCCGAGCCGACCAGGAAGCGCCCACCCTTCAACTCCGTCGAGTTCAGGCACCCGTTGGCGTCGACCTCGGCCGCCCCGAGACAGCCCACCGTGGTCGTTGCGGGCCCACCGATCACCATCCCGAGGACCGACGAGGCGTCCGACAGGTACGGCGTGGCGGGGAACACCCGCTGATTGAAGATATAGGGATCGGCCGGCGTGGGCTGGTACCCCCACAACCCGAGCTCCGCCGTGAGCACGACGCTGCGCCCCGCCGCGCCGCGCCCGGCCCACGGCGACCCAGGCGGACAGGTTCGCCACGCCGGCACCAGCCAGCACGGCGTCCGCCCCGACAATTTCGATAACACGTTCTACTTCGCGCGCGCCAAGCGACGCCGCGGTCTCCCAGGTCGTCACCTCGGGGTCCTCGACGATCGGCGTGGCATCGGCGTCGGCCTTCCACGACATCGGGTCGGAACGCGCCTCGAGCCACTGCAACTGCTCGGCGCCGACCCGATCGAGATACTCCTGGTGGGTCTTCGGGCCCAGCACCCACTCCTCGACGTAGCGGTCGAAGTCCCCGCGGGCCGCCGCGTCGGCCGCGCTGCTCCAGTGCGCGATGTCCTCGCCGTAGCTGCGGACGGGCAAGCCCGGCGCGTAGCACCCACCCGGGTGCGCGCCGTACGGAGCTTCCACCACCGCCAAGACCCGGTGTGCCGGGATACGGACGCGGTGCCCCAGACCCTCCACGTCGTCGAGGACGCGCTCGACCGTGGCGATGACACCCCGGCGGGCCGCCCAGGCGCCCCAGAGACCGTCGAGCAACGGCTCGGAGAACACGAGGTTGCCCGCCGGGTCAGATGCAGCGGCGTGGACCAGCGCGACGTCGGGCGCCAGCGGCTCGAGGACGCCGAGCGGACCGAACGGCGAGTCCACCACGGTGAACGCTTCGTTCTGGGCCATCGACGAGCCGACCAGCGACCCGGTGACCATCGCCGGCAACCCACGGGCGGCCGCCTCGAGGCGTTGGCTGAGCGTGAGGATCGACCAGTGCTCCACCTCGACGTCGCCCGACTCGTAGCCCTGACGGAAGATGGGGTTCGGCGTGTAGGTCGGGAAGCTGTTGCCCGAGTACGCGGTGACGACCTTGCGCACCAGGCCGCCGCGGAAGAAGGCCCCGCCGAGGGCGCCGAGGCTGGTCATGACGAGCGTGAAGCCCGGGTCGGTCCCCCAGAATTTGACGGGCCAGCTCCCGGGCGCCCGCCGTCCAGCGGCTGTGCCCCATCACCACAACGACGGTGTCGCCAGGCTGGACGTGCCGGGCCACGGCATCGTCGAGTGAGGTGACCACCGGGCTCGCCGGCGAGGAGGCGGCTGGGGTCACGAAACTGGCAGCGCCCTGAGCGTTAGTGCGCGAAATACCTGGTCACGCCTCAAATTTTCCCCACACCAAACCTGACCACCGTGTCAGGTTAGCCATTTCAATCAGGCTCGGCACTACCATTCACCAGGCATGGGATCGCCGAGAGCCCCGCGTGAGCCGGCGACCACGACCAAGGGTTCGGCCCGCACGGCAACCGCCAAGAAAACCGGGTCTGCGAACGTCCAGGCGAAGCGTCCCCGTTCCAAGTCCGCCTCTAAGCCCGCCTCCAAGTCCGCCTCTCCACCCGAGACGAACGGCGATCACCGCGCCCCGGCTCCGAGGCCGACGCGATCGGGGCGCCGGCGAGCAAACGGGCGCTACGCAGCCAGGGACGGCGCACCATGCGCAAGCTTCTCGATGCCGCCATGGTCGCCTTCGACCAGCGCGGCTACCACGCCACCCGGGTGAACGACGTCGTCGACATCGCGAAGACGTCCCACGGAACGTTCTACCTGTACTTCTCGAACAAGGAAGACCTGCTGCGCGCCCTCGTCGCCGAGGCGGCGGAGGACTCGAAGAACGTCTACGACGCGTTCAGCGTCCTTCCGGCGCCTGGCGGCACGGGCGTGCCCCAGTGGGAGGACGTGCGGGGTTGGGTGCAGGCCTACTCCGAACTCTGGACCCGGTACGCGCCGCTGTTCCGCGTCTGGGCCGAGCTGGCCACCGTCGACCGCGAGCTGGGCCGCACCATCCGGCGAACCTTCTCCGGCATCTCGTACGCGCTCACGGTGCAGATCGGCCCCGACTCGTCGGGACACGGCCTCGACCCCAACACAGCGGGACTGGCCTCGCTGGCCATGCTGGACCGCTTCCACTACCTCCGCGAGTTCGTCGGCCGGCCCGTGGACGACACCGCGCTCGACACGGTGACGACCATGCTCTACCGGGCGCTCTTCGACCCGAACGCCTGAAGGCCGGGCCCGAGAGCCCTCTTGGTGCACGCGTTCGACACTGCCGGCTGGTCGGGCTTCTTCACGGCGATGGTCGGTGCGTCCGCCGCGCTGACCGGCCTGCTCTTCGTGGCGGTCGCGCTGAACCTCGATCACATCCTCAAAGGCCCGACGTTCCTCCCGAGCCGCGCCGCCGAGACGCTGGCAACCTTGTTGTTCGTCCTGTACTGCTCCGCGCTCGTGCTGGTTCCCCAGGACATCCGCTTGCTCGGCGCCGAGATCCTCGTCGCCGTGGTGCCGCTCCTGGTCCTCACGCTGCGCAGCCAGCTACACACCCGCGCCGAACGGCCGGACGATCCGCTCTTGTGGTCGATCTCGCGGATGACGGCCACCATGATCGCGATCGCTCCGGGCCTCGTGGCCGGCATCTCGCTCGCCGCCCATGTCGGCGGGGGCATCTACTGGCTTGTGCCGACGGCGATCCTCGGCGTCACGGGAGCCGTGTACAACGCGTGGGTGCTTCTGGTCGAGATCGTGCGCTGAGCCACGCGGCGTGGCCGGTCAGCGATCCGGGAAGACCCGCTCGAAGACCGTGTCCACGCCCGAGCCGTGCAGCGTCAGCCCGCCGTCCACGACGATGTTCTGCCCGGTGACGAAGCGCGCCAGGTCGGAGCACAAGAAGACCACGACGTCGGCCACGTCCTCGGGCTCGCCGACCCGAGCCACCGGCGTCCCCTTGACGAAGCGCTCCTCCTGGTCCGGCATGTACTGGAACCACGGCGCGGTCATGGCGGTGCGGATCATGCCGGGCGACACCGAGTTCACCCGGATGGCGGGCCCGTATTCGAGGGCGGCCGACGCCGTCAGTGCCGCCACGGCCGCCTTGCTGGCCGCGTAGGGCCCCTCCCCCGCAGCCGGACGCGTCCCGCTGATCGACGCGGTGCTCACGATCGACCCACCGCCGCCCGCCAGCATGTGCGGCGCGGCGGCCCGGATGCCGGCCCACACCCCCGTCAGGTTGACGCGGAGCACCCGGTCCCATTCGGCCGGGTCGATCTCGTGCAGCCGGTTGAAGGCGGAGGTGCCGGCGTTGTTGTAGATGATCGACAACCCGCCCAACTGCGCCGCCGCGTCGTCCACGACGCGACGCACGGCTTCGGGGTCCCCCACGTCGACGCCGAAGGCGAGGCCGTCGATCTCCTTCGCGACCGCCTCGGCGGATTCCCCGTCCAGGTCGACGACGGCCACGCGGGCACCCTCTTCGGCCATGCGCCGGCAGGTCGCCCGGCCGATGCCGGAGCCACCGCCCGTCACCACGGCGATCCGGCCGTCAAGCAGTCCCATCGTCGTCACCTCCCGACGCACGCTCGAGCCACGGCGGCGTCTCGAACACCAACGGCGTCTCGAGCTTCCGGATCAAGAGCTCCTGCGCCATGCTCAGGTGCAGGGTGCCGTCCTCGCCGTGCATCGTCGCCCGGATCGTGGCGCGACCACCGGCGTTGGCCAGCGCATGGATGTCGAACAGGCTCCACGTGTCCGCCCGCCAGGGGCGGTGGAACCAGACGGCGTGGTCGAGGCTGGCGTCGGTGTGCGTCCCCCAGCTCCCCAGGCTGAGCGGACGAAACGACGCGCCCGTCATGTCCGAGAAGTAGGTCAGCACGCAGGCGTGGATCGCCGGGTCGTCCGGCAACGTCTCCCTCGTGCGGAACCAGCAGCGTCGCGTCGACTCGATACGTGCCGTCCGCGCGCCGCTCGGTGGTGCCGATCTCCCGGATGTCGAAGGGGAACGGTGCCTCGAAGCCCTCGATCTCCTGCGGCGTCGGCACGTCGGGCGCCATCGGGAGCTGATAGTCGTCGCCGTCCTCGGGCATGTGGAACGAACACGCCAGGCGGAACGTGTCCTTGCCGTCCACCTGGCTGGTCACCTCACGCGTGCTGAACGACCGCCCGTCCCGGACCCGCTCGACGACGTGCGTCGTCTGCGACCCCGGGCTGGCGTGGGGCGGAGGAAGTAGCCGTGCAGCGAGTGCAGCTCCGAGCCCGGCGGGCGCGGTCTGCATGGCCGCGTACAGCGCCTGCGCCACGACCATGCCACCGAAGGTCCGCTCCCCCGGCCACCAGTCCGGGGTGACGGTCGTGAAGACCGGGTTCCCGGCCTCGTCCGTTCCGACCTCCCGGGCCGTGATCGCCTCGACGAGGTCGGCGACCGAGGCCGAGACGACCTCTGCCTCTTCGGCGTCGTCAAGCTCCAACGTGCCCACCTGTCCTACGCCCCTCACGCCCCTCACGCCGCTCACGCCCCTCACGCCGTCGACGACCGACTCATGAGAGCACCACGTCGACGGACAGGCCCTTCGCCGCCAGATCCATGCAGCGATTGTCCTCCGCGTAGCGAAGCCCCTGCACGTTGAAGAGCCGGACCTCGTCACCCTCGATCGGGAACGGGCCCCAGTGCCACGTGCCGCGGTGCAGCACGAGCGGCTCGAGTGGCTCGATCCGGAAGGCGCGGATCAACTCGGCGTCGCGCTCGTCGGCGAACTCGATGTCCGCCGGCGCCACCGCGATGACCGCCGGGACGTTGAGCGGCATCACCGACTGGGTGTGCGTGTCGTGGCGGTAGAGCATCTCGCAGCGCAACCCGTTCGACGGTCGCCGGCACCTCGCTGCGGGCGTGGCCGATGAGGTTCACATGCACGTCGTCCCACTCGAAGGTCATGCGGTGCTCGCCGTCCCGTGGGTCCGTGTCAGCGACCGGGAGCCAGCCGAACGGTGCCCACGCGGCCTCGCTCAGTGGCTCCGCCAACACGGCTCGGCTCCCGGACTCGTTTGTCGACATTTCTCGCTCTCACTCTGATCGGTCCGGCCCTGACACGGCGGTGCGCCCCTGGGGCCCCACCGCCTAACCTGACGCCGGAGTCAGTCTAGGAAAACTTGGGAGGCCCTCAGGATGGACGTGCGCAGCATTGAGGCCAAGGCGCCGGTCGTCGAGCACAACGGCACCGTTCCGGTCTGGTGGATGATCGAATCCCGAGAGTTCAAGGACATCACGGACGGTGGCTTCCTCGAACTGGTCAACGAATTCGAGGTGCCCGGGGGCGGGCTGGTCGACCCCCACTCGCATCCCACCCACGAGTTCTATTACGTGATGAACGGCAAGGGCGTCATGACGATCGACGGCGAGGACCGTGAGATCTCACAAGGCGACCTCGTCTACATCCCGCCCGACAAGGTGCACTCGCTGCGCCCGATCAGCGACAACGCTCCGATCCACTGCTTCTGCTTCGCCATCGGAGTGAAGGGCGCCGGTCCCATCAACTACACGACCCACTAGGTGGCTCGTGTCCTGGTCACCCGTCCTCTGACCGAGGGCGGGACCGACCCCCTGATCGAGGCCGGCCACGAGATCGTGCTGCCGGCGAGCTCGCCGACGCCGGCCGAACTGGTCTCCTTGGCCGCGGAGTTCGACGGCATCGTGTGCCACCTGACCGATCGCATCGACGCGGCCGTGCTCGAGTCCGGGAAGACGGGCAGATTGCAGGTCGTGGCGAACGCCGCCGTCGGCTACGACAACATCGACGTCAGTCGGGCCACCGAGCTGGGCATCACGGTCTGCAACACGCCCGGTGTGCTCGATGACACCACCGCCGACCTGGCCTTCCTCCTCATCCTTGCCGCAACCAGGTTGACGTCGCAGAGCCGAGCGAGATCTGCGCGAGGGCCGCTGGCAGGGATGGGGCTTCGGCAACCACCTGGCCCGCGACGTGCACGGCGCGACCCTTGGCCTGGTGGGGTTCGGTCGCATCGGTCGGGCGGTTGCCCAACGAGCGGCGGGCTTCGACATGGAGGTCCTGCACACCACCCGGAACGACACGGGACTCGGGGGCTACGTCCCGACGTTGAACGAGCTGCTTGAGCCGATCGGACATCGTCAGCCTGCATGTGCCGCTGACCGAGTCGACCCGCCATCTCATCGGCGCGGCGGAACTGGCCCTGATGAAGCCGACCGCGGTGCTCGTCAACACGGCCCGGGGCCCGGTGGTCGACGAGAACGCGTTGGCCGACGCCCTCGAGGCGGGCCGGCTCTACGCCGCGGGCCTCGACGTCTACGACGGCGAGCCGAACGTGAACCCCCGGTTGCTCGCGGCGCCGAGACTGACCCTGTTGCCCCATATCGGGAGCGCCACCATCGGAACCCGGACCCGCATGGGACGTCTTGCCTGCCAGGGAGTTGTGGACGTTCTGGCGGGACGCATTCCAGCGAACGTCGTTCGACCATAGAAACCAACCCCCCAATTCTGGGGGAGCGCAAACCATTCTCCTCGGTGTCCCGCCGCGCCAATACATCGAAAAGTCGCAGGGATACCATCGCCACGTTGTTCGGAGTCGCACTCCGGGGTGGAGGAGGTGGCCGTGAAAACGGTCCGGGGATTGGTCGTTGCCGCGCTATCGACAGTGGCGATGACGCTTGGCCTTCTGGGCCTGCTGGCGATCCCAACTGACCAAACGGCTTCAGCAACGAGTCAGCAGTGGGTAACGACGGCGTCCTACCAGCCGCTCCCCAACGTGAAGGCCGTCTCGTGTGCGCCGTCATCGAGCACTTGCGTCGCGGTTGGTGACGACGGCGGCAACTTCGCGTCGATTCTCGTCTCGAACGACGGAGGATCGACGTGGACGGACGTCATCACCGTTCCGACTGGGAGTGACCAGTCTTGTCGACCGTCTCCTGTCCTTCATGCCGTCGATCTGTTACGCCGGCGGCGGCTCCGGAATCTTGAAATCCGCCAATGGTGGATCGAGCTTGGACGGTGCAAGATTGCCGCGTTTCCATGCGCATCGATTTCCTGTTTCACATCCGATGAATGCACCGCTGTCGCGGGACTTCGGAGATCGTACAGACCACCGACGGATCGACCTGGACGCCGCAAACCGTCCCAGCGACACAGATTCTGCTCGTCGAGCGTTTCGTGTCCCAACCAAGCACACCTGCGTCGCCATTGGAGTCGTCGATGTCAGGCCCGGCCATTATCGGAACCGAAAACAGCGGACCGTGGGCTGCTCCATACGGACGCAAACTCTGCACTCGCTTCGCTGACTTCACTGTCTCGTGCCGTTCTCAACAACTGTGTCGCGGTCGGAGAACTAGCCTGGCGGAGAACGCAACCATCGATAAGTACAACTGATTTCACTGATCTGGAGTAGCTCGACAAGTCCTCCGATCCCGAGTCGGCTCAAGCTTGGCTGCATCGCTTGTCCAAACGCTGAATCCTGCATCGCCGGCGGAACCAACATAGAGCACCTCTCCCATATCTCGTTGGGACCACCGACAATGGGAGCACGTGGACTAGTCAGACCGCCACCTAGTGACGCGGTCGACGTCACCGGCATTTCGTGTTCAACGTCTGCTCGACTGCGTAGCAGTCGGGAATAGCGGAAACAGCGGAGCGGGCTCGACATCATGAGCACGACAACGGCGGGCTGTCTTGGAATCGAAGACGCTGCTACCGTCTGGCACGAGCAACCTCACCTCGGTCTCGCTGTCCAACTGCGGTCGATTGTTTTGCTGCGGGCGTGAATCACCGTGCTCTCTTCTCAGAACGACGGATATGCATGGCAAACCCAAGTCGATTCCGCCTCAGGTCAGTGGTCTTAACGGCATCTCGTGCGCTACTGACTTCCGACTGCACCGCTGTCGGATTTGGCATCTTCGGAAGTCCTGAACTCATCGGCACTACCGATGGAGGCTCGACTCTGGACGTCCGAATCGCGCACCTGCAGAATACTGGGTCTTCTTACCGCAGTCTCCTGTTCAAGTAGCTCCACTGCCAGGCCGTCGGCGATTCCAATTCGATCTCGGCGTCCCCAAGCATCATTGGCACCAACAACGGAGGCGTCATCGTGGATCCGCGAAGACGCGCCAACGACGGTGTCCGACTTCAACGGAATCGCCTGTTCCGACCCGCTTCACTGCATCGCGGTCGGTTCGGCCTCACCGGGCCCGGGCGCTGCCATTCTCGCCACGACGAATGGTGGTGAAACGTGGACGCCACAATCCGTTCCGAGCGGCTACACCGGAGCTCTGGACGGCATCGCCTGCCCAACCGACACCACCTGCTACGCCGTCGGCAACGACGTCATCGCAACGACCAACGGCGGAGCCAACTGGTCGAACCTCGGCGCTCCGGCCGGGAGCACCTCCCTTGCGAGTATCAGCTGCGTCTCTACATCGAGCTGCACCGCCGTCGGAGGCACGTCGATCGTCGAGACCACGGACGGCGGCGGAAGCTGGACCGACACCGCCGCGCCCTCCGGAGTGGGTTCCCTCAACGGTGTCTCGTGTGCCGGACCGGTCAACTGCGTCGCCGTGGGCGCAGGAACGAATTTCGGCGGCACCATTGAGACCCTCTCTGTGCCACCGGTCGTGACGACGACAAGCCTCACCGTAGGCACCATCGGCGTGCGGTATCAGAGCTCGCTCCAAGCAACGAACGGCTTGCTGCCCTACTCGTGGTCCGTCAAAGCGGGCGCTCTGCCCCCCGGGCTGAGTCTCAATCCCGACGGAACCATCAGCGGCATACCGACGATCTCGGGCGCGTATCCGGTCACCTTCGGCGTCACCGATTCGAACCAGTTGCTCGGCACTGCGCAGTTGACGATCGACATCGAGCCGCTGAGCGCACCTGGATACTGGGAGGTCTCCAGTGACGGCGGGATCTTCTCCTATGGAGGCGCCCAGTTCTACGGTTCGACGGGCGGTCTGCACCTGAACGCGCCCATCATCGCCATGGCGTCCACGCCCGACGCCGGCGGCTACTGGTTGTTGGCTTCCGACGGCGGGATCTTCTCCTTCGGCGACGCGGTCTTCTACGGGTCCACCGGCGGCACGCACCTCAACGCGCCGATCGTCGGCATGACCCCGACACCCGACGGCGGCGGATACTGGCTGGTCGCCTCCGACGGCGGCATCTTCTCCTATGGCGACGCGCAGTTCTATGGATCGACGGGCGGCACGGCGCTGGACAAGCCGATCGTCGGGATGGCCGCCACGATCGACGGGAGTGGCTACTGGCTCGTGGCGTCCGACGGCGGGATCTTCGCCTACGGCGACGCCGCGTTCTACGGCTCCACCGGCGGGCTGCCGCTACAGAAGCCCATTGTCGCCATGACGGCGGCGCCCGACGGCGGTGGCTATTGGTTGGTCGCCTCCGACGGAGGCATCTTCAGCTTCGGCGACGTCGGCTACTACGGATCGATGGGAGGGACGCCGCTCAACGCCCCGATCGTCGGCATGGACCGGACCGCCGACGCCAAGGGGTATTACATGGTGGCGCGAGACGGCGGGATCTTCAGCTTCGGTGACGCCGGCTTCTACGGGTCCGCCGGCGGCATGCCGTTGAACAAACCCGTAGTGGGAATCGCTGCGATTCAATCTCTCTGACTCCAGAGTCGGTGCTCAGGCGACAGAGCTCTGGGCCGCCAACCAGCCACACCACTCTTCGATGCCTTCCCCGCTCCTGGCGCTCGTTTTGATGATCTTCGCGGATGGGTTGACGGAAGTCAGGTTCGCCTAGAAAGGCGTCGAGGTCGAAATCGAGGTGGGGCAGGAGGTCGATCTTGTTCACCACGACGACATCGACCGCTCGGAACATCACCGGGTACTTCAGCGGCTTTTCCTCACCCTCGGTGACCGAATACACCATCGCCTTGCCGTGCTCCCCGACCCGGAACTCAGCGGGACAGACGAGGTTTCCCACGTTCTCGATGATGAGGAGATCCAGTTCCATGAGAGGCAGTCGAGCGATACCAGAGCGCACCATCACCGCGTCCAAGTGACACTCACCGCCGAACCCAGCGCTCGTGTTCACCACCGCGATAGCGGCCGCACCCTTCCCCTCGAGTTGGTCAGCATCAAGCGTGGTCGCGATGTCGCCTTCGAGGACACCGATCCGGTGGCGAATGGCTCAGCTGCTCCAACGTTCTGCTCAACAGCGTGGTCTTCCCGGCGCCCGGCGACGACATGAGGTTGACGGCCCGGACCCCCGCAGCCGCAAACCGCTTCGCGTTGTCATCGGCGACGCGGTCATTCTCGGAGAGGACGTCCTCCAGGATGGTGATTCTCGTCTGACCGGTTTCGGTGTAGCCGGAATGATCCCCGACGTCTCTCGCCGAGCGGGAGTGGGCGTCGTCGCGGTGTTCGTGCTCGGAGCTGTGCACATGATCGTGCGTTGTGCCGTCTGCGTGGACGTGGAATCGACCCACTGCTACGCGCCCACCAAGTCGATCGACAAGATGCGGAGCTCTTCCCCGCTGATCACTCCGACATCGAAGCTGCCACACGAGCCGCACGACAAGATGGGCATGTCGAGCGTCGTGCGGACACCGCAGCCCGAGCATTCGACGACGGCGGGCACTTCCTCAATCACCAGGTCCGCCTTGCTGAGCTCGTCCGCCGTTGTCGACGCAACGATCTCCCAGCTGAATTGGAGGGCGTCCGGCACTACCTGACGCAGGTGACCGATCTGCACGGTGACCTGCGACACGGATTGGCCGTCCGCGTGCCGCGTGGCGGCATCGGCGATTGCGCTGCAGATCGACAATTCGTGCATCGCTTACACCTCGAATCCGAGCATATCTATTCCAGCACCGCCAAGGACTATTGGACTAGGCCGACATGAGTTCCTCGACCGGATCGGTCGACGGGTTCGCGCCATCCGCAATCGACGCACCGCACCCCGATGACGTCAACGCGAATCGCTCCTCGACCCGGGCCAAGCGCCAGTACGCCAAGGCCGCCACCCACGTCACGACGAAGAGGCCGACGATGACGTAGCCGGCCATGTTGATATTGAACCCACGGACGAAATTCCACAGCGGCGAGCTGAGATCGGCCTCTTGAGCGATCAGGCCCAAGATCTCGATCGTGCCGACGAAGAAAGCGACGGCCACCGAGAGCCCCGTAATGGTGAGGTTGTAAAAGACCTTCCGCACCGGGTTGGCGAACGCCCAGTCGTAGGCGAAGTTCATAAAGCAGCCGTCAAGCGTGTCGAACAGGCACATGCCGGCGGCAAACAGCACGGGCAACGCGAGGATGGCGTAGATGGGGAGACCGCCCACGACGGCCGATCCGGCGAGGACGAGCAGGGCGATCTCCGTCGCGGTGTCAAAACCCAGCCCGAAGAGGACGCCGACCGGGTACATCTTCCAAGTGGAGTCGATGCGCCGGGCGTAGCGGCCCAGCACCCGGTTCATGAGCCCGCGGTTTTGGAGCTGACGCTCGAGCTCCTCGGCGTCGTAGCGGCCCGATCCCATCTGACGGTAAAGCCGGAAGATGGCGACGAGGACGAACAGGTTGACCAGTGCGATGAGGTAGAGGAACGTGCCCGAGATCGAGGTGCCGATGATGTTCGTGGCGGCGTGGAGACCCGAGGATTGTTGGCTGACCTGGAGATTCAGCGCGCGGATCCCGAAGCTGAGGGCCAGCGCGAGCACGAAGACCACGCTCGAATGACCCAGGGAGAACGAGAACCCGACGCCGAGCGGTCGCTTGCCGTCGCCGACCAACTTGCGGGTCGTGTTGTCGATCGCCGCGATGTGGTCCGCGTCGAAGGCATGGCGCATCCCCAGCGTGTAGGCCAGCACACCAGTGCCGAATCCAAAGACCTTCGTCTGCGAAGCGTGCAGATGGGCGCCCAGCGCCGCGGCCAGCAGCGACCAGCCGATCACATTCAGCGCGAGCACCACGACCGCCATCGCGGCCAGCCGGATTCGCTCCTGCCTGGTGAGCCGCCAGCGCCTGGACTTGAGGAGGCCCAGCGGGGCTGCCGTCAACGCCATCAGCTCTCCCTTCGGTGGTTGCGCGGCCGGCCGCCCGGACTTCCGGTGCGATGGGCTCCTGGCACAGTATGGGTTAATGCGACTTACTCGCAATAGGTGCAAAAAGCATCACCACGCTGCCGGGACCGCACAATCCGGCACCGGTACCATCGCAACGTGAGTCGGCGAACCCCGGCACAACCGGCGCCGCCGGTGGAGGCGAGCACGCTCGAGGATGCGCTCGAACTGGTGCGTCGACACGGTGGGCGTGTGACCTCGTCGAGACGGATCCTCCTGCGGATTCTCTTCGCCTCGAGCGGGCACCGGACCGCCGAGGAACTCGCCGCCGAGGTGCAGGCCGAAGCGCCCGACATCCACCTCTCGACCATCTACCGGAACCTCGAGGAGCTGGAGCGCCTCGGGGTCGTCGTGCACTCCCATTTCGGCCACGGCCCGGCCACCTACCACTTGGCCACGTCCGTCCACGGCCATTTCGTCTGCGAGGAGTGCGGCAAGCTCGTCGAGGTACCCGACTCCATCTTCGCCGGGCTGGCCCAGGAAGCGTCGACCCGCTTCGGGTTCACCATCGACCCGCACCACTTCGCGATGTTGGGACGCTGCGCCGATTGCGGTACCGGGTAAGCCACCCGCGGCCAATTCGTCGCCTGTTCGGAAGCAGACAGCTCGGCGCGGCCGTCCAGACTTAGGATGAGCCGGGCGAGGCAGCAAACGGGGCCGCAACCGATGTTCGGGGGCGAGGCCGGTCGGAGGCTTGATGGGTCAGGTCGATGACAGTGTGGACGACACAGCTCCCGTGCACGCCCCAGCGGAGGCTCTTTTCGCCCTCGTCGTCGACCTGACCGACGACGCGGTCATCTTTTGCGACCCCTCGTCGAACGTGACGTTCTTCAGCGACAGCGCCGAGAGGTTGTTCGGTCGGCGATCGGCGGAAATCGTCGGCACATCGGTGCGCACACTCTTTCCGGGTCACTGGGCCGACGCGATGGATCGGTTGTTTGCCACTGTGTCGGCCGGCGAACGCATCCGGCACTTCGATTCCGAGATCGTCCGACCCGATGGGTTGCCCACCCCGGTGTCGCTCTCCCTGGCGCCCCTCCCGCGAGCGGCGGCAGCCTCGGCGCCACAACAACAGAGCGGGTGGGTCATGGTCGCCCGGGACGTCACCGAGCAGCGCCTCTCCCAGGCGACGCTGGCCGAGATCGATGTGAGGCTCGAAGAAGGCGAGGCGCTGTCGCACGTCGGGAGCTGGCTGTGGGACCTGCGCACGGGTGCCGTGCAGTGGAGCCTCGAATTCCACCGGATCCATGACATCGACCCGCTCGACTTTGCCGGCACCTTCGAGGCATATATGGATCTCATCGCTCCGGAAGATCGAGACACGGTCCGTGCCGCGATGACGCAGTCGGTGCACGGGTCGAGACCGTTGGACCTCGAGTACCAGACTCTCGACGCCGATCACAAACCGCGGGTGATCCGAGTCGTGGCGAATCCGACGGTGGGTTCCGACGGCATGGTGGTCGGCCTCCGCGGCATCGGACAGGACGTCACCGACCAGTCTGGCCCGCGGCCCGGCGTCGTCGCCCCGGACTGACCTGTCCGTTCAGGCGTCGATGCGTTGTGCCTCGGCTTGGAGGCGCACCCGCACATCGGGGAAGAACCGCAGCATGAGCAGCGTGGGCGACGGCACGGAGAAATCCCTCATGTCGAAGACCTGCTCGCCGCTGATGACGATCCGGTCGTCGGACAGCGACTCGACGCACACCGTGCCCTCGGCGACCCGCGAGATTCCGTGGAACGTCAGATCCCCGCGCAACCGATACCGCGAGCCCGGCCCGCTGGGCACGCAGTCATGGAGCTCGATCCGGGCGGCCGGGAACCGCCGCGAGTTGATTCGTCGCTGCAGCTCAGCGTCGTAGAGCTTGTTCCCTGATCTCAGCGCCGTCACGTCGACGGTGAGCCAGCCCGACGGTGCGACGTCGGTCCTCACGACGCCATCGACGAGCGCGGCGAACAGCGATCCTTCGACGCCGATGGTGCCGAAGGAGATGGGCCCGACCGTCGAACGAGCGTCGACCAGGACGGCCGAACGTTCGGAGTCGATGACGAAGCGGCTCAGCTCCTGCTCCTCGGGGGCGGCGCTCCCCGAAGCCGCCTGGGCCGACGCGGCGGCGGCATAGCGCCGATCGTCATGGGAAACCGCGCCGTGACCGATTGGGAGCACCGCCGGGTCGGTGTCGTCGGCCGGATCGTCCGCCCCACCCTCGAGGTGGACGAGGCGTCGTCGCCACAAGGAGGTCGTCGACACCGACGACCATCCCAGTTCGACGTCGGGTATCCAGCCGCTCTCGACCTCGGAGAGCACGGCGTCCATCCGTCCCGTGCCCTGGTACCGGCGGATGACCTCGCCCAAGTGGACGTGCTCCTCCCGAATGACGCCCATCCACACCCGGAGGACGCGCTCGCCGAGGGGCGTGACGGCGTACATCCGCCGCGCCGAGGCGGAGTGGTGCGGCTCGGCCGCCTCGACGAGCCCGTCCTGCTCGAGCGCCGCCAGCGCCCGGTAGACGGCGGGCCGGTCGACGTGCCCGAACTGCAGGTCGCTGCAGACGCGCCACGAGTCCGTAGCCGTAGCCCGGTTGCTCCGAGAGCAACAGCAGGATCGCCGGCAGCAGGAAGCGGCGCGGCGGGGCCAACCCGAACCGCGCGGCACCGTCCGTTGCCGGCGCCTGCCCAGCCCGCGATTCCGTAACCATGGCCTCAAGATCCTCGTACCCAGCAGTCGGGGGCGTCAATCGACTCGATCAGGGGGATCCGAATCGAGGGGTGGCGGCCGGACGGGGCACCGACGGCCGGACGAACCGCAAGAGGTTGCAAAAGACACTCATTTACACCGGCCTGTCTCGCCGTGACACTGCAAAGAGCCGCACACCTCCGCGCGGCCGAGGACCGGGGAGGCAACCTTGACGGCGACAGAAACCGAAGAGGCAGTGGTCCATGTTCTGTGGATCAACGCAGGGCTGAGCTGCGACGGCGACTCCGTCGCCCTGACCGCGGCGACACAACCCAGTATCGAGGAGATTGCGTTGGGCGCCCTGCCGGGCCTGCCCAAGATCGCGGTGCACTGGCCGCTCATCGACTTCGAGTGCGGGCCGACCGGCGGGGCCGACGACTTCCTCAGCTGGTTCTTCAAGGCGGACCGCGGCGAGCTCGACCCCTTCGTCCTGGTCGTCGAGGGGTCGATCCCCAACGAGGCCATCAAGAAGGAGGGGTACTGGTGCGGCTTCGGGAACAACCCCGAGACCGACCAGCCCATGACGACGAGCGAGTGGCTCGACCGGCTGGCCCCGAAGGCGTTGGTGGTGCTCGCCGCCGGCACGTGCGCGTGTTACGGCGGCATCCACGCCATGGCCGGCAACCCGACCGGTGCCATGGGCGTGCCCGACTACCTCGGGTGGGGCTGGACGTCCAAGGCCGGCATCCCGATCGTCTGCGTGCCCGGTTGCCCGACGCACCCGGACAACCTCTCCGAGACGATCCTCTACCTGCTGTACCAGGCGACGGGCCAGGCGCCGATGATCCCGCTCGACGACTCGTTGCGGCCGCAATGGCTCTTCGGCGCCACCGTGCACGAGGGCTGCGACCGGGCGGGCTACTACGAGCAGGGCGACTTCGCGACCGAATACGGGTCGCCCAAGTGCATCGTCAAGCTCGGTTGCTGGGGCCCGGTGGTCAAGTGCAACGTGCCCAAGCGCGGCTGGATCAACGGGGTCGGTGGCTGCCCCAATGTGGGGGGCATCTGCATCGGCTGCACGATGCCGGGCTTTCCCGACAAGTTCATGCCGTTCATGGACGAACCGCCCGGGGCGCGGGTGTCGACGATGGCGAGCGGCCTGTACGGCAACGCCATCCGCGGGCTCCGCAAGATCACGCTGCACACGCTGGACGACGAGCCCAAGTGGCGCACGCCGGGCAGTGAGCTCAAGACCGGCTACAAGAAGATCTGGAGGTAGGGCATGGCAACGACGATCACCTCACCGAAGAAGTCCAAAGAGGACACCAAGCAGAACCTCGTCGAGATGTCGTGGGACCCGATCACCCGGATCGTGGGCAGCCTCGGCATCTACACGAAGATCGATTTCGGTACGGGGAAGGTGGCCGAGTGCCACAGCACGTCCTCGATCTTCCGCGGCTACAGCATCTTCATGAAGGGCAAGGACCCACGGGACGCCCACTTCATCACGAGCCGGATCTGCGGCATCTGCGGCGACAACCACGCCACCTGCTCGTGCTACACGCAGCAGATGGCGTACGGGGTGCGCCCGCCCGCCCTGGGCGAGACGATCGTCAACCTGGGCGAGGCCGCCGAGTACATGTTCGACCACAACATCTTCCAGGAGAACCTCGTCGGGGTCGACTTCTGCGAGAAGATGGTCGCCGAGACGAACCCCGGCGTGCTGGAGCAGGCCAACCGGACCGAGGCGCCGCACGCCGGGCGACCACGGGTACAAGACGATCGGCGACATCATGCGGTCGCTGAACCCGTTCTCCGGAGAGTTCTACCGCGAGGCGCTGCAGGTCAGCCGCTACACGCGCGAGATGTTCTGCCTGATGGAGGGCCGGCACGTCCACCCGTCGACCCTGTACCCGGGCGGCGTCGGCACCACCGCGACGATCCAGCTGTTCACCGACTACTACGCCCGGCTCATGCGCTACGTCGAGTTCATGAAGCGGGTCGTGCCGATGCACGACGACCTGTTCGACTTCTTCTACGAGGCGATGCCCGGCTACGAGGAGGTCGGGCGGCGGCGGGTCCTCCTCGGCTGCTGGGGCGCCTTCCAGGACCCCGACGTCTGCAACTTCGAGTACAAGGACATGACGCAGTGGGGACGGGCCATGGGCGTGACCCCCGGCGTCGTCGTCGACGGCAAGCTGGTCACCAACGACCTCGTCGACATCAACCTCGGCATCCGCATCCTCCTCGGGCACTCCTTCTACGACGACTGGGAGGACCAGGAGATGTTCGTGACCCGGGACCCGCTCGGGAACCCCGTCGACCGGCGCCACCCCTGGAACCAGCACACCAACCCGCAGCCCCAGAAGCGCGACTTCGACGGCAAGTACAGCTGGGTCATGTCGCCGCGCTGGTTCGACGGGACCGACCACCTGGCCCTCGACACCGGGGGCGGGCCGCTCGCCCGGCTGTGGTCGACGGCGCTGTCGGGCCTCGTGCACACGGACCACCTCGAGGCCACCGGGACCAGCGTCAAGATCCACCTGCCCAAGTCCGCCCTCGTCGGTCCGGTCGACCTCGAGTGGAAGATCCCGCAGTGGTCCAACACGATCGAGCGGGACCGGGCCCGGACGTACTTCCAGGCCTACGCGGCGGCCGCCGCCCTCGACTTCATGGAGCGGGCGCTGAAGGAGGTGCGCGAGGGCAACACGAAGACGTGGGAGCCCTTCGAGGTGCCCGACGAGGGCATCGGGTGCGGCTTCACCGAGGCGGTGCGCGGCGTGCTCTCGCACCACATGGTCATCAAGGGCGGGAAGATCGCCAACTACCACCCGTACCCGCCGACTCCGTGGAACGCCAACCCGCGCGACAGCTACGGGACACCCGGGCCCTACGAGGACGCCGTGATGAACACGCCCATCTTCGAGGAGAACAGCCGGGAGAATTTCAAGGGCATCGACATCATGCGCGCCGTGCGCAGCTTCGACCCCTGCCTGCCCTGCGGCGTGCACATGTATCTCGGCAAGGGCAAGGTGCTGCGCAAGCTGCACACGCCCGACCGGGGTGCCGCAACGCCGAAGAGCTGTTCTGACCGTTCTGAACGTTCAGAACGTCAGAACGCAGGGAGCGATGCCTGAACCCGGAACGTCCGACAGAGTGGTGAGCGCATAGAGCAGGCCCTGACTCGAGCTGGAGCAGTGCGCGGACCTGCGCACCGCTCAACCTGGCCGAGGAGCTGCTGCGCCTCGTCTCGGAGCTCTACGGGGCGGGGCTCGAGCGCGTGCTCGAGATCGTCTCGGGCGCGACGCCCGGACTGGTGGCGGAGCTGGCGGCCGACGAGCTGGTCGCCAGCCTGCTGCTCGTCCACGGCCTGCACCCCGACTCCCTCGAGGCCCGGGTCGAAGCGGCACTGGCCTCGGTCCGCCCGTTCCTCGGCCAGCACGGGGGCGACGTCGAGCTGCTGGCGCATCGACGACGAGTTCGGTGCCGTGAAGCTCCGCCTCCTCGGGAGCTGCGACGGATGTCCGTCCTCCGCCGCGACGCTGCAGGGGGCCGTCGAGGTGGCCATCCTGAGAAGGCGCCCGAGGTGACGCGGATCGTCGTCGAGGAGAGCGAGCCCGGCGCCGGGCAGCGGGCGGATGACCCGCGGGGCGGTGCCCATCGCACTCGGGCTCAAGCCGAGGTACGACGAGTGCCCGGCCGAGGTGTCCGAGGTGCGAGGTCCGGTGACAGACGCCCTCGAGGTCCGTGTGCGCGCATCCGGGAGAGCACGCCGCGTCCGATCGCGCCGGCCCGAGGAGGTCTGCGAGCTCTGCGCGGAGCGCATCGCGTCCGAGCACCGGCACCTCGTCGACCTGCACTCGCGGACGCTCATGTGCGCTGTGCCGGGGGTGCTTCCTGCTCTTCGAGTCGAGGGCGCGGGCGGCGACCACTTCCGCAGCGTGCCCGAGCGCTACGTCGCGTTCGACGACTTCGAGCTGACGCCGGCGCAGTGGGACAGCCTGCAGATCCCCGTCAGCGTCGCGTTCTTCTTCCTGAACTCCTCGCTCGGGCGCGTCGCCGCCTTCTACCCGGGCCCGGCCGGCGCCACCGAATCCGAGCTCCCGCTCGACACGTGGGCCGAGGTCGTGGTCGGCCAACCCGCTCGCTCGAGCTCGATGCAGCCCGACGTCGAGGCGTTCCTCGTGCGGGCCGGGTCGGGGCTCGGCGGCCGCAGCGCGGCGGGGCCGGCGGGGAGGCGCGGCGGGGAGCCGAGTGCTTCATCGTGCCCATCGACGCCTGCTACGAGCTGGTCGGCCACCTGCGCCTGCTGTGGCGCGGCTTCGACGGCGGCAGCGAGGCCAACCGCAAGCTCGACGACTTCTTCGCCGACGTCGCGGGCCCGGGCCCGGCCGCGATGACGGACCTGCGCTTCGAGGTGCTCGACGCCCGGACCGAGCCGCATGCGGCGGTGCCGACCATCGCGTTCCGGGCCCGGATCGAAGAGGCGGACGGGCAGCGGGTCCACGCGGCGGCCCTGCGCTGCCAGATCCGCATCGAGCCGCAGCGCCGCCGCTACAGCGAGCAGGAGGAGGAGAAGCTCTACGAGCTCTTCGGGGAGACGCCGCAGTGGGGCAACTCGCTGCGCCCTTTTGCCTGGACGCACGTCTCGACGACGCTCGGCCGGGTTCGACGGCGCCACCGAGTTCGACCTGCCGGTGGAGTGCACCTACGACTTCGAGGTGGCGGCCGCCAAGTACCTGCACGCGCTCGGCGACGGGGAGATCCCGCTCATCCTCCTCTTCTCGGGCACCGTCTTCACCAAGGGCACGACGGGCTTCGCGGCGGTGCCGCTCTCGTGGTCGTCGGAGGCGTCCTACCGGCTGCCCGTCTCGGTCTGGCGCAGCACGATGGACGCCTACTACCCCGGGCAGCGCGTTCATCCGCCTCGGGCGCGACACGCTGGACGACCTGCAGCGGTTCAAGGCCCACCGGCGGGCTGCCGACGTGGGACCAGGCGTTCGCCCAGCTGCTCAAGGAAGCCGAGGAGGGGCTGCCGTGACGGTGGCGACGAGGACGACGGCGCCGGACGCCGTGGCGGCGGCGGACGACCGCTTCGCCACGGCGAGGGGGGTGGCCGACGCGGTCCTCTACGAGGGGTACGTGCTCTACCCGTATCGAGCGTCGTCGGCGAAGAACCAGGTGCGCTTCCAGTGGGGCGTGCTGATGCCGCCGGCCTACTGCGAGGCGGACGGCTCGGAGCGGTGCGTCGGCCCGGACCGAGTGCCTGCTGGCGCCCCGCCGTCGGGGCCGGCGGCGGACGAGGCCGTCCTGCACGTGCGGGTGCGGTGCCTGCAGACGCAGCGGCGGCGGGTCGAGGCGGCGACGGACGAGGAGGCGGCGCTCGGCGCGGCCGCCGGCTTCATCGCGGTCGAGTCGCTGGAGGTCGACGGGACGCGCCACGTCGAATGGGACGAGGCGCTCGACCGCGTCGTCGACCTCCCGCCGCTCGACCTCCGCGCCGGCGGGGTGACGGAGGCCGAGCGTGCCTTCACTCTCGAGGGTGGCTCCGAGATCGAGGACGTGGCGGCCGAGAGCGGCGAGGTGGTCGGCCGCTTCGTGCGCGAGCGGGTGGCCGGTGCAGGGGTCGGTGCGCGTCGCCGTCGCGCCCGCGGGCGACGGCTCGCCCTACCTGAAGGTGGCGGTGACGGTCGAGAACGCCACCGCGTGGGACGACCACGACACGGCGCGAGCCGACGCCATGGCCTCGAGCCTCGTGGCGGTGCACACGATGCTGGCCGCCGACGGCGCGCACGTTCGTCTCGCTCCTCGACCCGCCCGACGAGGCGGCCGAGGCGGCGCGGACGTGCCGGAGCGACGGCACCTACCCCGTCGTCGTCGGGGACGAGACGGTCGTGCTCTCCTCGCCGATCATCCTCTACGACCACCCCGAGGTGGCCGAGCAGAGCCCGGGCGACCTCTTCGACGCCACCGAGATCGACGAGATCCTGGCGCTGCGCGTCATGACGCTCACCGACGCGGAGAAGGCCGAGGCACGCGGCACGGACGCGCGCTCCGCCGCCATCATCGACCGCTGCGACACGCTCTCCGCCGAGGCGATGGGCCGGCTGCACGGCCAGATGCGCCCGGTCGAGCCGGCCTGGCCGACGCTGAGCACGCCGGACGACCCGGCCGACGCCGGCCGACGACGGCGGCGCAAGCCGAGCCGTGGTGGGACCCGGCCACCGACGCCTCCGTGGACCCGTGGCGCGACACCGTGACGGTGGACGGGATCGAGCTCGGGCAGGGCTCCCGGGTCCGCCTGCACCCGTCGGGCCGCTCCGACGCGCAGGACATGTTCCTCGACGGCCGCGGCGCCACGGTCGCCGGCGTGTTCGCCGACGTCGACGGCGGGTTCCATCTGGCCGTCACGCTCGACGACGACCCGGCGGCGGGCGAGTTGGTCTGGCAGGGTCGCTACCTGTACTTCCATCCCGCCGAGGTCGAGCCCCTCCCGCCTCGCACCGACGCCGGGGAGCAGGCGTGAGCGGCCACACCCTGGTCGCCGGCATCGGCAACGTCTTCCTCTCCGACGACGCGTTCGGCGTCGAGGTGGCCCAGCGGCTCGCCCAGCGCCCGCTGCCCGAGGGGGTGCGAGCCGAGGACTACGGCATCCGGGGCATCCACCTGGCCTACGAGCTGCTCGAGGGCTACGACACGCTCGTGCTGATCGACGCCGTCCCCATCGGCGAGCCCCCGGGCACGCTGGCCGTGATCGAGCCCGAGCTGGACGCGGCGGACATCGGCGCCGCCGAGCTCGGCGACGTCGCGGACCCCTCCGCCATCGCCATGATCGACGCCCACACGATGAGCCCCGACGTCGTCCTGGGCACGCTGGCCCGGCTCGGAGGTTCGGTCGGGCGCGTCGTGATCGTCGGCTGCCAGCCGGCCGACCTGCGCGAGGGCATCGGTCTCTCGCCGGCCGTGGCCGCCGTGGTGGACGACGCCGCCGACCTGTGCCTCGAGGTGCTCGACGCCGTCGCGGCGCAAGCTCGACCCGCCCACCCCGCTGAAGGAGGTACCCCAAGATGATCCGTCGTTTCGTTGCGTCCCTGATCGTGGCCGCCGTGGCCGGGCTCGTCATCCGGTCGTTGCCCGACATCGCGCGTTACCTCAAGATGCGAGAGATGTAGCACGTGGCGGTCGTCGGCTACGTGTTCCTCGGGCTGATCGCCCTGGCCGTGCTCGTCGCCGTGGTCTTCGGCGTGGCCTCGGCGCCCGACCTCGCGCGCTACCTGCGCATCCGGCGGATGTAGGGACCCCATGCCCCTGACCCGCTATGTCATCGTGCCGGACCGCTCGACCGTCTGGATCGAGGCCCGCTCCAACGTGCACCCGATCCAATCCAGCACGAGCGGCCTCCAGGGCTTCGTCGAGCTGGAGCTCGAGCGCAGCGGCCTGGTCGACCTGGCCGACGCGCCGGTCGGCCGCCTGTCGCTGGACGTCGAGCGGCTGAAGTCCGGGAACCGCCTCGAAGACCGCGAGATGCAAAAGCGCGTCGACGCCAAGCGGCACCCCCGCATCGAGGGCGTGCTCGACTCCGTGGTGGGCGACGGCAAGGAGGGCAGCTACCGGGTCAGCGGGGACATCCTCTTCCGCGGCGTGTCGCGGCACCACGAGGACCTGATGGAGATCTCCCAGGTGGACGAGCGCACCGTCCGCCTCGCCGGCGAGTCGCACTTCGACATCCGCGACTTCGGCATGGATCCGCCCAAGGTCTTGATGCTCAAGGTCGAGCCCGTGGTCGACGTCCGCGTCGAGATCTTCGCGGTCAAGGACGAGTAGGAGGAGACGAGCCATGTGCCTGGGCATCCCCGGCCAACTGCGGGAGATCTCCAAGGAGAACCCTCACCTGGCCCGCGCCGAGGTGTCCGGCGTCACGCGCATCGTCAACGTCGGCCTCTTGGAGGACGAGCCGCTCGCCCCGGGTGACTGGGTGCTCATCCACGTGGGCTTCGCCATGTCGAAGATCGACGAGGAGGAGGCGGCGCTGGCGCTCGCCTCGCTCCAGCTCATGGGCCGGGCCTACGACGAGGAGCTGGAGGCGTTCTGGGATTCGCGCGTCACCACTGAGACAGGAGGTACCTGATGGGAGTGATCATCGGCGTGATCATCGGCTACGCGCTCGGGAGCAGGTCCGGGCCCGAGGGTTGGGCCGAGCTGGAGGACGCCTGGCACACGATCTACACGTCCGAGGAGGTCCGAGACCTGGTCTCGGGCGCCGCCGACATCGCCGGCGAGGTCCTCAAGAAGCGGGCGGAGATCGTCGCCGCCCTCATCGGCTCACCCGAGCGGCCCCGCCTGATGCCGGCCGCGTAGGGGGCGCCCATGCGCTTCGTCGACGAGTACCGGGACCCGACGACGGCCCGCGCGCTGGTGGCGCAGATCACCACGCTGGCGGGGGACCACTCGTTCAAGTTCATGGAGGTGTGCGGGGGCCACACCCACACCATCTACCGCCACGGCATCGAGCACGTCCTGCCCGCCAACGTCGAGCTCGTGCACGGGCCGGGTTGCCCCGTCTGCGTCATCCCGATGGGCCGCGTCGACGACGCCATCGCCGTGGCGCTGGAGCCGAACGTGATCTTCACCTCGTTCGGCGACATGATGCGCGTCCCGGGCAGCGAGGGGAACCTGTTGGAGGCCAAGGCCAACGGGGCAGACGTGCGTTTCGTCTACTCGCCCCTCGACGCGCTGCGCGTCGCCGTCGAGAATCCCGAGCGCGACGTGGTCTTCTTCGCCGTCGGCTTCGAGACGACCGCGCCGTCCACCGCCCTCACCCTGCTCGAGGCGCGCGCCCGAGGGGTGACGAACTTCTTCGTCTTCTCCAACCACGTCACGATCGTCCCCCCGCTGCGCGCCATCCTCGAGTCGCCCGACCTCCGCCTCGACGGCTTCCTCGGCCCGGGCCACGTGTCGACCGTGGTGGGCCAGCGGCCCTACCGCTTCGTGCCGGCCGAGTACGGCCTGCCCCTCGTCACCGCCGGTTTCGAGCCGCTCGACATCCTGCACGCCATCGCCATGCTGCTCACCCAGATCAGCGAGGGCCGCTGCGAGGTCGAGAACCAGTACGCCCGGGTCGTGCGCGAGGCCGGCAACCCGCGGGCGCTCGCCGTCCTGGCGGAGGTCTTCGAGTTGCGCCCGCACTTCGAGTGGCGCGGCCTCGGGTTCATCGCGCAGAGCGGCCTCAAGCTGCGGCCCGAGTTCGCCGCGTTCGACGCCGAGCTGCGCTTCACGATCCCCAACGTGCGGGTGGCGGACCCCAAGGCGTGCCAGTGCGGCGAGGTGCTCAAGGGCGTCATCAAGCCGTGGGAGTGCAAGGTGTTCGGGACGGCCTGCACGCCGGAGACGCCGATCGGCACGTGCATGGTGTCGTCGGAGGGCGCGTGCGCGGCGTACTACAACTTCGGGCGGATGCATCGCGAGGCCGCGGTGACGCTGGGGCGGCGCGGCGGCCCAGGCGCGTGACCGGCCTGGTCGCGATGGAGACGACGATCCGCCTCCGCCTCCGCGTGACCGGCCTGGTCCAAGGGGTCGGGTTCCGGCCCCACGTCCACCGCCTGGCCACCGGCCTCGGCCTGGCCGGCCACGTCGGCAACGACACCGAGGGCGTGTTCGCCGAGGTCGAGGGGCCGGCCGAAGCGTTGGACGAGTTCCTGGCCCGGCTCGTCGCCCAGGCGCCCGCCGCCGCGCGCGTCGACGGGGTGGCGAGCGCGCGCGTGCCGGCCACCGGCCGGCCGGGGTTTGCCATCGCGGAGAGCCGCGGGCGGGTCGGGGCGCGCACGTTCGTGTCGCCGGACCTCGCGACGTGTGACGACTGCCTGGCCGAGCTGTTCGACCCGGCCGACCGCCGGGCGCGCTACCCCTTCATCAACTGCACGAACTGCGGCCCGCGCTTCACCATCACGCTGCGCCTGCCCTACGACCGGCCCAACACCACGATGCGCGGCTTCGCCCTGTGCGAGGACTGCGCCGCCGAATACGAGGACCCGACCGACCGCCGCTTTCACGCCCAGCCCGTTGCGTGCGTCCGCTGCGGCCCACGGCTGTGGTTCGAGGGCCCGGACGCCGCCGGCGGCGCCGGCGCTGGCCGCGTCGAGGGCTCCGACGCCGCGCTCGCCGCCGCGCAGGCGGCCCTGGCCCGCGGCGAGATCGTGGCCATCAAGGGCCTCGGTGGCTACCACCTGGCCTGCGACGCCCGCTCCGACAAGGCCGTCGAGCGGCTCCGCGTGCGCAAGCAGCGCCTGGAGAAGCCGTTCGCCGTCATGGTGCGCGACCTGGCCGCCGCCGACACCCTGGCCGAGCTCGGTGCCGCCGAACGCCGCGCTCTTGGCCTCCATCCAACGCCCCATCGTCCTGCTCCGTCGCCGCACCGAGGCCGGCCTCTCCGCGCTCGTGGCCCCGGGCAACCCCCGCGTGGGCGTGCTGCTCCCCTACACGCCGCTGCACCACCTCCTCTTCGCACCGGTCCCAGGTGCCGCGCCCGGCACGCCGGCGCCACCCGACCGGCTCGTCATGACGAGCGGCAACCTGACCGACGAGCCGATCTGCTTCGAGGACGCCGACGCCCGGGAGCGTCTGGGCGCGATCGCCGACGCCTGGCTCGTCCACGATCGTCCGATCCACGTCCCGTGCGACGACTCGGTGCTTCTGGTGGACCTCGACACGGGCGAGGAGCTCCCGCTGCGCCGCTCGCGCGGGTACGCACCGCTCCCTCTCCGGCTCCCGTTCGCCGCACCACCGACGCTGGCCGTCGGCGGCGAACTGAAGAACACGTTCTGCCTCGCCGCCGGGCGCGACGCGTTCATGAGCCAGCACATCGGTGACATGGGCAGCCTCGAGACCCGGGCGGCGTTCGAGCGCTCGACCGATCAGCTCGCCACCCTCTACGGCATCGACGCCGCGCTGGTGGTTGCGGACGCGCACCCGGGCTACCAGACGCGGCGCTGGGCCGAGATGGCGTGCGAGGACGCCGGCTCCTCCGCCACCCTCCTCGCCGAGGTCCAGCACCACCACGCGCACATCGCCTCGGTCATGGCCGAGCACGGTGTCCCGCTCGACCAACGCGTCATCGGCGTGGCCTTCGACGGCACCGGTTACGGCGACGACGGCACGATCTGGGGCGGCGAGATCCTCGTCGCCGGCTACCGCGACGCCGAGCGCGTCGGTTCTCTGGTCCCCGTGCCCCTGCCCGGTGGCGACACGGCGATCCGCCGGCCGTGCCGCGTCGCGTTGGCGCACCTGTGGGCCGCGGGCATCGAGTGGTCCGACGACCTGGCGCCGGTCGCGGCGCTCGGAGCCGACGAGCGCGCCGTGCTCGAGCGCCAGCTCGCTCGCGGCGTCGGCACCGTGGCCGACCTCGAGCATGGGCCGCCTGTTCGATGCGGTGAGCTCGCTGGTCGGCCTGTGCCACCAGGCCGGCTACGAGGCGCAGGCCGCCATGGAGCTGCAGTGGGCGGCCGAGGCGGCGTTGGACCGTAACCCCTTCGCGGCTCCGCCCTACCGGTTCGAGATGACCGGCGCCGAGCTGCAGCCGGCGCCCGTCCTGCTCGCCATCGTCGCCGACCGGCGGGCCGGAGTGGACGTGGGGGCGATGGCCGCCGGCTTCCATGCCGCCGTGGCCCGCGCCGTGGGCGACGCCGCGGCCTCGGTCCACACCCACACCGGGATCGACGTGGTGGCGCTGAGCGGCGGCGTGTTCCAGAACACGTTGCTGCTCGAGCTGACCAGGCGCGAGCTCGCGACCCGGGGCTTCGGCGTCCTCACGCACCAGAAAGTCCCGCCGAACGACGGCGGACTCGCCCTCGGACAGGTGGTGGTGGCCGCCGCCCGGGCTTCGTCCGAGGGGATCGGGGCATAGTGGCGGTCGTGGAGCAACCACTCCTCGCCGATGGCACGGCTGCGGCAGCCGAGGACCTCGCGGCCGCCGCACTGGCGCTGGCGCGCCGCTTCGCCGCCGGCGCCACCATGTGGTGCGTGGCACCGAACTGGCCCAGCCACGCGCGCCACGTGGCGGTGGAGTTCGTCCATCCGGTCATCGTCGGCAAGCGCGCGCTCCCGGCCGTGTCCATCGACGCCGGCGGCCCCGACGCTGCCGCGGCGACAGTGCGCGAGCTGGCCCGGCCCGGCGACGTGCTGCTCGTAGTGAGCACGGCGGATGACCGCGTCGTGGCGGACCTCCTCCCCCGGGCCGAAGCCTGGGGCCTGACCAGCGTCTGGCTCGGCGCCGGGCCGCGCACGGGGCCCGGCGGTGGCGCGCCGAGCGCCCGCGCCGACCACGTCGTGTGGCTCGACGCCGACGACGCCGCGGTCGCCGCGCGCTCGGGCGACCTCGTGCTGCTCTACCACCTGTTGTGGGAGCTCACCCACGTCGTCTTCGAGCACCCTGGTCTGCTGAGCGACGACGACCACGACGACATGGCCGCCACGGCCGCGTGCGCCGACGACGTCTGCATCACGTGCTCGGACGAGGGGCGGGTCGCCGAGGTGCGCGCCCTGCTCGATGAGGGACGCATCGAGGTCCTCGCCGGCGGCCACGCCGAGCGGGTCGACGGCCGGCTGCGTCGGTGCACTGCGCCCCGGTGACCTCGTGCTGGTGCACGCAGGAGTGGCGGTCACGACGCTCACGGGCGCCGATGGCTGACGGCAGCGGCGCGCCGCCCGAGCCCACGGGCTTCCTCTACCCGTTCATCGAGGCGGAGGAGCGCGACGCCGACGCCTTGATGGCCGAGCTCGTGGCGTCCGCCCGCGCCAAGGTCGGCGAGAGCGCCTCCCTGCGCGCCACCACGCTGGCTCGCTGCGCCGACGAGGTCGAGGCCGCCGCGTCGGCCATGGCGGAGCGGTTCCGGCGGGGTGGCCGTCTCTTCGCCTTCGGCAACGGCGGCAGTGCGACCGACGCGCAGGGCACGGCGGAGCTGTTCCGCCTGCCCCCCTCCGGCCGGCCACTGCCGGCGCTGTCCTTCGTCGAGGACCAGGCCGTCCTCACCGCGCTGTCGAACGACGTGGGTTTCGAGCTCGTGTTCTCGCGCCAGGTGATCGCGCACGCCAGGCCCGGCGACATCGCGGTCGGCTTCTCCACCAGCGGCGACTCGCCCAACCTGCTGCGCGCCTTCGAGGAGGCGGCCCGTCGCGGGCTCCTCACCGTCGGCCTGTGCGGCTACGAGGGCTCCGGCATGGCGACGAGTGATGCGGTGCAGCACTGCCTCGTCGTGCGTTCCGAGAGCGTGCACCGGATCCAGGAGACCCAGGACGCGCTGATGTTCGCCCTGTGGCAGGCGGTGCAGCGCCACCTGAGCGACACGCCCGATGCAGCCGAGACGCTCGGGGTTTCGGCATGACCGACACGGCGCCCGAGCGAACCGCCGCCACCGGCAACGGCGGCGCACGTCTCGACCGAGTCAAAGGCGATGACGCCGACCGCGACCGCGAGGCGGCCGTGTTCGCACGGATCGAGGCCTTCCGTCGCCGCCGCCCCCGCCTACGCGACGAAGTGGTCACGCTGGCCCACGGCGCCGGCGGCAAGGCCTCGGCCGCCCTGCTCGACGCCGTGTTCCTCCCCGCGTTCGCACCCGCACCCGAGGCGCCGACGCCAGCACCGACGGCCACCGCCGAGGCGCGCCCACCCCTCACCGACGCCGCCGTGCTCCGCCTCCCGAGCGGCGAACGTCTCGCGTTGAGCACCGATTCCTACGTCGTGAAGCCGTTGCGCTTCCCCGGCGGTTCGGCCGGCACGCTGGCCGTGCACGGCACGATCAACGACCTCGCCATGATGGGGGCGCGCCCCATCGCCATCTCGGCCGCCTTCGTGCTCGAGGAGGGCCTGTCCATCGAGGTCCTCCGCGAAGTCGTGGCCGACATGGCCGAGGCGGCCGCGGCGGCCGGCGTCCCCGTGGTCACCGGTGACACCAAGGTGGTCGACCGCGGCGCCGCCGACGGCATGTACATCACCACCGCCGGCGTCGGCGCCGTTCCCGTAGGCCGCGACCTCGACGCGCGTCACGTCCGGCCGGGCGACGTCGTCCTCGCCTCGGGGACGATGGGCGACCATGGCACCGCGGTCATGCTGGCGCGCGGTGACCTCGCGCTCGAGGCCGACATCGCGTCCGACAGCGCGCCCCTCCATGGCCTCGTGGACGACCTCCTCGCCGCGGCCCCCGCCACCCGATGGCTCAGGGACTCCACCCGCGGCGGCGTCGGCACGGTCTGCAACGAGCTCGCCCGCGACGCCAACGTCGCCGTCGTCCTCGACGAGCCGCTCCTGCCCGGTGCGCCCGGAGGTGGCGGCCGCCTGCGAGCTGCTCGGGATCGATCCGCTCTACGTGGCGAACGAGGGCAAGCTCGTGGCGATCGTGCCGCCCGAGGAGGCCGACGCGGCGCTCGACGCCCTGCGTGCGCACGCCTACGGCTGCGACGCGGCCCGCATCGGCGAGATCCGCGCCGAGCCGCCCGGCATCGTGGTGCTGCGCACCGTCATGGGCGGGACCCGGATCGTCGACATGCTCGTCGGGCGACCCGCTCCCCCGCATCTGCTGAACGACCGCAGCTCGGTGGTGCGCCTGCTCCGGTCAGACCACGCCCGACGCCACCAGGGAGCCACTGGGCACGACCGATCCGCCGGACGGCTCGACGGTGATGCGCAACTGGCTGGGCGCTTCCGAGCCGGCGACCGTGAAGACCGAATTGGACGGGGACTGGCCCAGCAGGCCGAGCGAGATGGGCTGGCCGTTGACGACCCCCCAGAGCTGGTAGGTCTCAGAGTTCTTCAGCGCCGGCAGCGCAGACGAGACGAGGTACCCCCGCCCGTCGGCCAGGACGAACTGCGCGACCGCTCGTGAGCCGCCGTTGCCGAGGTTGACGACCTTGTGGCCGGGTGCCTCGAGCGCGGAGACCACGCTGGTCGGTTGGGATGCCGGCGCCGCTTGGAGCCGGGACACCTCGTCGTTGCTCCTGATCAGCCCGAAGCCCAGAAGCACGGCGGCGGCGGCCGCCGCGCCCACGAGCGAGCCGACGACGGCGAAGCGGCTGCGGGTCGAGAGCCGGCGACGGCGGCGATGCTGCGGCGGCCGAGGTTGCGACCACCGGCTCCGAGAAGAGCCGCGGCATCGTCGGCGGCGCGTCCTCACGTGGCGTCAAGCCACTCACGATGCTCAGCCACAAGCCCTCGGGGAGCGGTGCCACCGAATTCCCCAGTGCACCGGCGACGTCGCGGTACACGTCGAGCTCGGATCGGCAGCGGGGGCACTGCTCCAGATGCAGCTCAACGTCTCGAAGCTCGTCACCGACGACGGCGTCCAGCGCGTAGGCGGCGACCAACTCGCCGATCTCGTCGTGGGTCATCACGCGTCCACCCCCTGGATCCCGGCTTCGACCAACCTGGCGCGCATCCTGCGCATGCCGTTGCGAATCCTCGTCTTCACCGTTCCCTCCGGCTGACTCAGGAGCTCGGCCACCTCCACGTAGGTGTGGCCCTCGAAATAGGCCAACTCGATGGCCCGACGCTCCTCGACCGGCAGCTCGCCCATGGCCGTCGACACCTGATCGGCCACGGAGAGATCCCACACCTCGTGCTGCAGGTCGTAGGCATCGCCCGCGGCGCGCTCGGCGTCTCGGTTCTCCCGGAGTCGTCGCGAGTTGAGGGACCGCACCGAGTCGACAGCCCTGCCGTGGGACTGGGCCAACAGGAAGGAGCGCAGCGAACCGCGTGATGGATCGAACCGGTCCGGTTGGTTCCAGAGCCGCACAAAGACCTCTTGCGTCACGTCCTCCGCCTCCGCTGCGTTGCTCAACACCCTCTTGGCCAGGCCGTAGACGGCCCCACCGTGACGTCGGTAGACCTCAGCGAGTGCCACCTCGCTGTAGCGAGCGATCGCCGTGACCAGTTGGGCATCGCTCGCCTCGTCGATGTCGTCCATGCAGCAGGTCATTCGGTGCCGTCGCCTCGGCGGATGTCGGAAACGGACGTTTCTCGACGAAGCATCCACTCTGGGGGCCGGAACGAATACAGGGCGTGATGAAGACCACTATCGATTCGTACAAGTCTCGAGCCGGGCGCCTCAATCTCGAGGGCATCGATTTCGACGACTTCAGGGACCACCCCCTGCCTCCCGCCGCGCTGCGTTCGCTCCGCTACATGCACGACGTGGAGCACCACACCGTGTGCTACCTGCGTGACTTGCTCCTCACCCCCGCGCACCAGGACCCCGAGATCACCTCTTTCCTCTCGTGTTGGGTCTTCGAGGAGATGTGGCACGGCGAGGCCATCGGGCAGGTCCTCGAGGCCCACGGCGAACAGGCCGGCGCCCCACGGATCGCCGCAGCTACGGCACGGCCGGCGGCGCAAGGAGGTCCTCTCCATGCTCAGCACGATCGGCTCCGCCGCCTTTGCCGGACGTGCGTTCATCGCCTTGCACATGGCATGGGGCGCCATCAACGAATGGACGACCCAGGCGGGTTACAGCCGCCTCGCTGAGAAGGCCGACCATCCGACGCTGCGCGAACTGCTGAAGCGGATCATGAAACAAGAGGGTGGGCACATCGACTTCTACGCGTCCGAAGCCGACGCGGCGCCTCGAAGGAAGTCCAAAGGCGCAACGCCTGACCCGCTTCGCATTGCAGCATCTCTGGCGCCCCGTGGGCTCCGGCGTGATGCCGAAGGAAGAGGTCGCCTTCTTGGTCAAGTACCTCTTCGAGGGAGACGCAGGGAACGCGATGGCAGCTCGCATCGATCGACGGGTCGACCGTCTCCCGGGGCAGGCGGAGCTGCATCTGCTCGACGGAGCCGTCACGAAGCTGTCGCGACTTCATATCGCCGCCTAGTCGAGACCTTTCTGACATCCGGAACAGATTCCGTTCCGAACTGTTGGCATTCCACCCCATCAGGAGGTCACATGACGGCAGATCCGAGAGCGCTCAGTGAGCTGCTCGAAGAATCACAGGACCTACAGGCGGACGCCTTGCGACCCACGCATGACGCGCTCGACGAATTGGTCGAATCGAACCGAGGTTCCGGTCCGGACGACGCGCCGGTCGAACCGTCGCCTTCCACGAAGAGCACCAGCGGTCGTTGCACACGAGTTTCGCCGCCGCACCTCTACTCGGAGCGGCCGGAGGCGTTGCCCTCGTCGGCCTGCTTGCGTCGGCGGCGTCGGCCAGCAGTTCGAGCGACGTGCAGATTCTCCAAACGGCGGCCTCGATCGAGAACCTCGCGGTGGCCACGTACAAGACGGCACTCACGCTTCCCTACATCGGGGGATCAGCGGCGAACCCGGTGGTCACGAAGTTCGCCCAGGTCACCATGGGCCAGCACGCCCAGCACGCCGACGCCTTCAACGCAGCCGTCAAGCACCTCGGCGGCAAAGCCCAGAACAACCCCGATCCCGCATTCGTCCCGGTGGTCAACAAGGCCGTCGCCAGTCTGAACGGCGCCAGTGCGGCCCAAGGTGCGCTCGGAGTCGTGGGCCTGGCCCTCGAGCTCGAGAACATCGCGGCCGAGACGTACGTGAAGGACACGACGCTGGCGAAGTCGACGACCAACAAGGCGCTCTTCGCCTCCATCATGGGCATCGAGGCGCAGCACGTCAGCGTGCTCCTGGCCGTGCAGGCGCTGCTCATGGCGGGAGCGCCGCAACTCATCTCGCTGTCACCCGGCACGGGTGCTGCGCTTCCCGCGGCGGCTGGATCCGTCGGATTCCCGAACGCGTTCTACAAGACCAACATGGCCGCCCCGGCCAAGCAAGGAGCCGTCAAGTGAGCAAGCGACGCAAGGACGCCTTCGAGGGCTCGGAATCCGAGCTCCTGGCCATGACCAAGGAGCTCGACGAGCTGCACCACGACGTCGGCATGCCGGCCATGACACGAGGGCATCTCGAACATGATCGACTCCATGAGTAGGCGGCGCGTCGCTCCACGAGCCGACGCACGTTCCTCCTGGGCGCCGGCGCGCGCCGCGGGCGGCGCGGCCATGCTGGTCATAGGCGGGACACCCGCGATGGCCGGCGCGGCGACGCGCTCGGTTGCATCGCTCGACCCGCTGCGGGCGGCGACGTTCCCACCGTCCGGGCTCACCGGTGACCTCGCGGTCGCCGCGGTGGCGGCCAGCCTCGAGAACCTGGCCGTCTTCGCCTACGACGCCGGCCTCACGGCGGCCACGGCGGGCAAGCTCGGCGCGGTGCCGCCGGCGGTCGCCACGTTCGCCACCACGGTCAAGGGCCAGCACCAGCAGCACGCTGACGCCTGGAACGCCGTGCTCAAGTCGCACGGGAAGGCAGCGGTCACGGTGACCAACCCGAAGCTGACGCCGACCGTTCAAGCCGACTTCGCCAAGGTGACGAACATCACCGGGCTGGCCCAGCTGGCCGTCACGCTCGAGACGATTGCCGCACAGACCTACCAGGCGGAGACGTCGATGCTGAAGTCCACCGCCGCGATCGGCCTTTCCTCATCGATCCAGCCGGTCGAGATGCAGCACATCGCCATCCTGTACTACGTGCTCGGCATGTACCCCGGGGCGCAGACCCCATCGGGTACTCCCCTTGCCTTCAACCCGACCTCGCAGGCGGTGTAGGCGCGAATGCAAAAGCGGTTGAGGAGCGGGGCGGTCGTCCTGGTGATGGCGGGCGCCCTGCTCTCTCGCCAGCTGCTCCGGAGGGGGCGGCGGAAGCGGACACCCCACGGCGTCCAAAAGCACGTCGGCGTCGAGCGATCACATCACGATCTCGAACTTCATGTTCTCCCCCATGTCCGACGAAGTGGCTCCCGGAGCCACCGTCTCGGTGACGAACACCGACGGCGTCACCCACACGCTCAGCGCAACGGGCGGTCAGTTCAACACCGGCGAGATCGGGTCCGACCAGACCAAGACGTTCCGCGCTCCCACCACGCCCGGCACCTACCACTACATCTGTCAGATCCACCAGTACATGATGGGAACGATCGTCGTTAAGTAGGTGGTGCGATGACGTCCCGGCCCCACGACGGCGCCCCGCCATCGCGGCTCCGCACCGGTCCCCGGCGAGGACCAGGACAGTGGCTGATCACCCGGCTGGCCCGGGTGCTGGTCCGGGTCTTCTTTCGCACGGTCGAGCTGGATTCCATCGATCGTGTCCCAGGCTCGGGGCCGGTCGTCTTGGTCGCCAACCACACGAACGGGCTGGTCGACGGGCTGCTGCTGATCGCCGCTCTGGGCCGCTACCCGCGCTTTCTCGGGAAGTCGACCCTGTTCCGCATCCCCATCCTTTGGCCGTTCCTCAAGTTGGCCGGTGTCATCCGCGTCTACCGGGCCATCGACGCCGTCGCCGGAGATGGCAACGCCTCGGCCTTCGCCACCAGCGGAAGCGTCCTGGCCAATGGTGGGATGGTGGCGGTGTTCCCCGAAGGCATCAGCCACGACGAGTTGCAGCTCCAGCCCCTCAAGACGGGTGCCGCACGGATCGCCCTCGAGACGGCCTTCGACGACGGGATCGAGGACGTGGTCGTCGTCGCCGTGGGGCTCACGTATGACGCCAAGGCGAGATTCCGCTCGCGGGCCCTCGTCCACGTGGCACCACCGATCGGCGTCGCCGGCCTCGCCGATTCCTACCGGGCCGACCCGCATGCGGCGGTCCGGACGCTCACCGGCGCGGTCCGCGGCACGCCTCTCCTCCGTGAGCCCCACCTATTCGTCATGGGCCGAAGCCGACTTGTACGCGCGGATCGCTGAGGTCCTCGTCCGGACGCCCGGGTCATCATTGCCGGCCGACACCGAGATGACCGCCCAGGCCGACGTCGCGACGCGCCTCGCCGCGGCGCCACACGACGCCGAACACGCACCGGGTGACCTCCGCGCCGCCTTCGCGACGTACCAGCGGGACCTCGACCTCCTCGGTCTGGACGACGCACAGGTGACTGCGGACTACTCGCGGGGCGGTCTGCGGCGTGCCGTCTGGTGGGCGTCGCTGAAGGTCCTGGTCGCGCTGCCCGTGGCGGCGGTCGGGGTCGCCGTCCATGTCGTCCCGTTCGAGATCGTGAAGCAGGTCGCGAAAAGGCCGAGCAACGAGGGCATCAAGGCGACGGTGAAAGTCCTCGGGTGCTTCGTCCTGTTCCTGCTCGCCTACACCGCCGTGGGGATCCTCGTCGCCCAAGCGTTCGGCGCCTGGGCGGGCTGCATCGCCGCTAGAGGCTGCAGGAGCCACTGGGGTCGAGGCGGGAGCCCAGCGTGGACCTGAGGTGTCCGGACGAGGCGTTGACGGCGCAGAGTGGCCGCAAGAGCACGTGCAGGATGGGCTCGTACGCAACGGTCGCGACGATCGCCGCGATCACGAAGGCGATGAGGCACACGACGATCCGTCGGCGCAGCTCTCCAAGATGCTGGCCGAGCGTCATGGCGTCGGGCGACGGCCGATCCTTCGTCCGGAAGGCCAACAGATTCGTCATTTCGTCGACGCTCAGTTCAGGTTTGCGTCACCCGGAACGGTGGCGAGGGCCACGGCCGAGGTGTCGGGAACCACGGGGCGGCGCCCGAACGACGCCGACCCCGGCGGGGGCTCGGGGTTCGTCGCAGCGACAGCCGCGCCATCGGCCTCAGCGTCCGCCGGCGCAACGGTCTCCGTTCCCGTCTCGGACAAGTGGCTCAGCAAGGCTGCCGGTGAACGGGCGAGTCGGACGAGCTCATCGGTGGAGGGCAGGTCGGGGATGCTCTGACGGACCTCGGACTCCATCCGCTGACGGAACTCGTTGAAGGACGTCCAGGTCGCGCCCACCCGGCGTGCGGCAACCGGCAACTTGTCCGGCCCGAGGACGAGGATGGCGACGACGCCAATGACCAGCAGCTTCCCGGGATCGAGGTTGAACATTGGGCGTTACTTGTGTGATGCGCACCCTGCGTGCACAGGGTCGATCAGTGGAACCTTCGAACAACGGGGCATGACGGCTTCTATACGGACTCGAGGGCGTCCCCGGATGGGCGTTCTCTAGGAACTTCGGGTGTGTCCCTGCCGGTGCCTCGCCGTTACCCAGGAGAGTCGGCGCAGCAATCGGTCTTCGGACATCCCTCGGCCCATGCGGCTGCGAATATGAGGTGCCCATCGAGATTCGTGGGTGCGATGCCCCAAATGGGCCGCAAAGACCGAGGAACTCGAAGGAGAGTCACATGCTTGGTGAGATTTTTGGAATGGACGGAATCGTTGTGATCGTCATCCTGGCCGTCCTCGTGTTCGGCGGGGCTCTGATTCCGAAGCTGGCGCGCAACCTTGGGTCGGCCAAGAACCAGTTCGAGAAGGGTCAGGCCGAGGGGAAGAAGGCCGCAGTCGTCGAAGGAACGCACGCTGCGCCCGCTTCGACTTCTGCGTTGGTCGAGTAGCTCCGACGGAGACGAGTCGATGATCGCGCAGCTCGAGCAGTCGCTACCAGGTCGTCGATCGCGCCAGCGTCCGTTCCAGGATCCCGAGCGTCGCCCGCACCGCCGTCTCCGAGATGACGGGAAAGATGTCGGCCTGCTTCCACTCCGGCGCGATGTCGGACCAGTCGTAGTACGAGGTCACCATCGTGCCGCCGTCGACCGGCTCGAGCTCGTACCCGTACACGTGGCCGATCTGCGGCTTGATCTGCCCGAGGATCGTCCACGCGATCGCACGATCCTGCTCGTAGCGCGTGATGGTGACCGTGACGTCGTACTTGCCCATCGGGTAGTCGTTGAGCGACTCGCGGTCCATGTGGATCACGAACTCGTCACCTACCTTCGCCGCCGGCTCCCCCGACCAGCTCTGCAGCATGCCCGTGCTGTCGATGGTCACGTGACCCTCCGGGTCGCGCACCACCGAGAAGATGCGCCCCGCGTCCTGCGGGATGAACCGCCGGATCTCGATGCGCTCGGCCTTCTCTTCGTTCGTCGCTTCGCTCATGGCCGCATTGTGCCACCGGACCCGCCCCGGCGGCCGGGCCGCGTCACGCCGCCGCGGGCCGCCAGCTCGGATCACGCCCCCACAGGGTGAGGAGCGCCTCCGCGTTCGACGCTCCGAGTGGGGCCCGTGCCGCCATGGGCGCACTCGGGGATGCCCGTGCGGGTCAGGACGCTGCGCCCGTGGGCCAGCAGCTCGGCGTCGTCGAGCAGGCGCAGGGATACCCGGTCCGACCCGACGAGGTCCCAGCGATGCAGGACGAGCTCACTGCGGCCGTGGCGGATCATGTCGTCGACCGTCATGTCCCACCCGGTGAACGTCACCGTCATCTCGGGCCCCGCACTCCGAAGGCGCAGCAGGGCATCGGTCAGGGCGAAGCCCTCTCGCACGAACAGGCGCCGCAGCGCCGCGTCAGGCATTGCCCGGCATGGCGGCTCGCGGTCCTCGAACGGGACCGTCGGTCCGATGGCCGCCCCCGGACCGAGCTCCAGTCGACGGTTGACCAGTCGACGCATCTCCCGGCTGCCGGCGGCCAGATGTGCGACCAACTCGTGCGCCGTCCAGTCTTCGCACGCTGTCGGTGCGTCTGGGGGTGTCCGTCCCAACACCCGCAGGAATGCCTCGAGCTCGGCGGAGGCCGGCAGCCCGCTGCGCCCGACCAGGGCCACGCTCGGTCGGATCGAAGTCAGGCCCCAGGCGACGGGCGGCGCCAGCGGCGCGGGAATTTTCATCGGCATGCGCACCAGCGTGAAGGAGTCGAGCCGCGTTGTCTGGCGGAGTTTTGACGTGACGGTGCGGCGCGTGAGATCCGCCTCCTGCTCAGTGTGGCGTGTCGTCAGCCCTCGTCGCCGGCGGCGGCGCCTACGAGCTCCCCGTCGCCCCCGAACGCCGTGTGCGGCGGCTCCTCGCCGCCCGCCGACTTCCGCGACCCGCGCGCAAACGACGCCGCCGCCGAGATCACCGCCAGCCCGGCCGAGACGGCGAACACGATCGTCAGGCCGCTGTGGAAGGGGGCCGACAGAAGGTGCGGGAAGAAGGACTTACCGGTGAGGACCCGTTGCGCTTGGGCCGGCAACGACGACAGGTGGCCGCCCATCGACAGCAGGTGCTGCACCGGGTTGACGCCCAGCACGGCGGAGAACAGTGACGCCACTGGAGGCAGGCTGCCGATGTGGTGGGCGACGGCGTGCGCCACGCCCTGGTGCTCCAGCCCCTTCGTGAGCGTCGTGGGCAAGCTGCCCGCCAGCCCCGCGATCAACAGCGAGAAGAACACACCGATCGACAGGGCGGTGCCCGAGTTCTGGAACGTCGCCCGCACGCCCGACGCCGCCCCGCGTTGGTCAGCCGGCACGCTGCTCATCATCGAGGAGGTGTTGGGCGCGCTGAACATACCGATGCCGATGCCGTTGATCGCAATGAGGACGGCGAACTCCGGGTAGGAGAAGTCGACCGGCAGGAGCATGAGCCCGATGAAGCTGGCGGCGTAGACGAGCATGCCGGCCGTGGCGAAGCCCCGGGCGCCGAAGCGATCCGACAGCGCGCCCGACAACGGGCCCGAGACGAGGAAGCCGGCCGTCAGTGGGAGCAGGAAGATCCCCGCCCAGAGCGGTGTCGAGCTGAAGTCGTAGCCGTGCAGCGGAAGCCAGATCCCCTGCAGCCAGATCACGAGCATGAACTGGAGCCCGCCCTGGCCCAGCCGCGCCGCGAAGCTCGCGATGTTCCCGAAGGTGAAGGCACGTATTCGGAAGAGTGAGAGCTGGAGCATCGGGTCCACGACCTTGCGTTCGATCAGGACGAAGACGGCGAGCAGCGCCAGCCCACCGAAGAGCAAGAAGAGGACCTCCGGGTTGGTCCAGCCCATCGCCTCCCCGTGGTAGGGCTGGATCCCGATCGTGATCGCGACGAGCACCGAGCCGAGCCCAAGCGTGAAGGTGCCATTGCCCCACCAGTCGATCCGTCCACCCGACTTGGTTCCCACCTCGCGCAGCCGGTAGTAGGCCCACAGCGTTCCGAAGACGCCGACCGGCACGTTGATCCAGAACACGGCGCGCCAGTCCCACTCGGCCAACAACCCGCCCAGCACGAGGCCGATGAATTGGCCGGCCAGCCCCGATACCTGGTTGATCCCGAGCGCGAAGCCCCGCTGGTCCTCGGGGAACGCGTCGGTGAGGATCGCCGCCGAGTTGGCCATGAGCATCGAGCCACCGATGGCCTGCAGGAAGCGCCACCCGATCAGCCACAATGCGCCTTTGGCGCCGAGGAACGGGTCGATCGACAAGAGCACCGACGCGAACGTGAAGACGGCGAACCCGGCGTTGTAGATCCGGACCCGCCCGAACATGTCGCCCAGGCGACCGAGGGTCGCCACGAACACGGCCTGCACGAGCCGATAGCCCATGATCATCCACAGGAGGAAGGCGATATTGCCCGGGGCCAGGGGGTCGAGATGGATCCCGCGGAAGATCGCCGGCATGGCGATGATGACGATCGAGCCGTCGAGGACAGCCATGAACGTCGCCGCCGTCGTGTTCGCCAGCGCGACCCACTTGTAGCGATCGTCGACGGCGGCCGCGGCCATCAAAGGTGCTCGGCGAGGCGTTCGATCAGGGGTGCGGCGATCTGCAGCTGCTTCAGCTCCGCCCGAGTGAACTCGGATTCGAGGGCATTGGAGAGGAGCTCGCTCCGGGCGCTCCGCCGGCGCTGCAACAGCGCGCGGCCCTCTGCGGTGAGCGACAGGATCGACCGTCGCCCGTCGTCGGGATCGGCCGCCCGCTCGACCGCGCCACGCTCTTCGAGCGCCGCCACGGTCGCGCCCATCGACTGCGGGCTGATCCTCTCGAGCCGGGCCAGCTCCGCCGACGTCGTCGGCCCCGTCCGGTCGAGCCGGGACATCGCCGACATCTCGGCCGACGTGGGCTCGCCCTCCATCGCCTCGGTCTGGCGGAGCCGCTGCACCAGCAGGCGCACGCTGGCCTGTACCGCTCCTGCGACCTCTTCGACCAAGGGATCCCGGGCCATTTGGTAAGCCTAACCTCATAAGGCTGGACTTACTATTGTCCAGCCTGAGCCCAAAAAAGGTGGCCCTCAGTCTTCGGGCGGAGCCTCGACCGAGATGTCGTGCAACTCGAGGAGCAGCGGGGCCAGCAGCGTCGCCTGGTCGGAGTCGATCCGGATCCCGCGCAGCCCGGCCACGCCCTGCGCGCCATCCAGTCGCGATCCCTGCAGGTGGGTGCCGCTGAGGTCCGCCTTGGAGAACACGCTCCCGGACAGGTCGCAGTCGAGCAGCCGCGACGAACGGAACGTGGCTGCGTAGAAGTCCGCCTCGCGCAGGTTCGAGCGGGAGATCCAGACCCGTTCACCCTCGCTCATGCGGAGGTTCACGCCGTCCAGCTTGCAGTCGCGCACCTGCACGTCCTTGAGCGTGCTCATCGAGAGCACGGCACCCGAGAGGCGACACCCGACGAGCTCGACGCGCTGCCAGCGCGCTTCGGAGAGGTCCGAGCCGGAGAGGTCGCAGTTCTCGAAGACGACGTCCCGCGCTTCGAGCGTGTGCAGCTCGCAGCTCTGCAGCATGACGCCCGCCAGGCGGCTTGACCTGATGGCGACCCCCCGCGCGCCGCCGTGCGCCACGCTCACACCGGAGACGAGAGCGTCGTCGACGGACCCGCCGTCGACGAGGTCGATCGCGGCGACCGGCTCGAGGTGCGCCGGGAGCGACGGCGGCGTCGAGTCCTGACGTTTGGCTGGCATCGCGCGGGGCCCCGTCGCTATCCCTCGGGCCCGCGCACGAGCGCCGCATCCAACCCGAGCAGCTCCACGGTGGTCGCGCCGTCGCGCAACGTGGAGAAGAAGCCGTCCTCCTTGGCCTCACGGGCGCGGCCTGCGTCCAGCACTTCCTCGACCGCCGCGGCCGGGACGAACGTCACGCCGTCCACGTCGGCCACGACCCAGTCCCCCGCCGACACCTCGACGTCGCCGACCCGCACGGGCTGGCCCACGGTGCCCGGCTTGTCCTTCGTCGCTCCGCTCAATGCGATGGCGGACGAGAACACCGGGAAGCCGTGCGCCTCGAGCGCCCGCACGTCGCGCACGCCACCGTCGAGCACGAGGCCCGCCAACCCCGCCGCCTCGGCGGCCGTCGTGAGCACCTCGCCCCAGTACCCGCGGTCCACGACCTGGCCGACGTCGACGACCAGGACGCTGCCGCGGGGCGCCTTCGTCACCGCCACGTGGACGGCGAGGTTGTCCCCCGGCGTGCACCCGACCGGGTACGCCGGCGCCGCCAAGGTCGCGCCGGCCCAGGCCGGGCGGAGGCGGCGGTGCGCGGCGCGCCCGCCCGACTCGCCCAGCGTCGCCGCGCCCAGCACGGCGAACGCCCGGCCCAGGTCCTCGGGGCTCATGTCGGATTCGGCCACGTCGTTCCTCCTCGGTGCGGTCCAGCGCGGCCCGGTGCGGTGTGCTCGGTCGCCGACCTGCATTGGAGCACCCGGCAGCGGCTGCGCACCAGCCGTACACTCCGCTGGCGATGGCCGACTCGATGCTGATCGTCACCCAGGTTGCCCCCTACGTCGACGGTCCCGCCGGCGTGCACGGCACCCTGGCCCAGGCGGCGACCGGCCTGTCCGAGCTCGCCGACCTGGCCGGGCTGTCCCCCACCGTCGTCGCCGACGTGCGCGACCTGTCGCCGCACCAGCTCGCCTCCGCCCGCGTCCTGGCGCTCTTCACCATCGGCGAGACCCCGTGGTCGGACGAGCAGAAGGTCGCCGCCGCCACCGCCTGGCGCGACGGGCGCCTGCGCCTCCTCGGCGTCCACTCGGCCACCGACGCCAGCCACACGTGGCCCGAGTACGGGACCATGCTTGGCGCCCGCTTCGACGGCCACCCCTGGACGCAGCAGTTCGCCATCGACGTCGTCGACGGCGCGCACCCGGCCACGGCGCACCTCGGCGAGCAGTGGGACTGGCGCGACGAGGTGTACCTCTTCAAGGACCTGCGCCCCGACGCCCGCGTCCTCCTGCGGCTGGCCGACGGCCAGGTCGACCTCTCGGTGCCCGAGGGCCGCGTGCCCGAGTGCGGATTCCCGCTGGCGTGGAGCATCGAGGACGGCCCGGCCCGCAGCTTCTACAGCGCGCTCGGCCACTTCCCCCTGGCCTGGGAACTGCCGGTGTACCTGCGCCACTTGGCCGGCGGGCTCGCCTGGCTGACCGAGCAGGACGACAGCGCCGAGCGCGCCTAACCTGACGCCCATGTCAGGGTCATCGGGGGGACCGATCGGCGGCCCGCTTCCCGACGTGATGTCCGCCGCGGTGTACCAGTCGCCGGGGGTGGTCACGGTCGAGGAGCGTCCCGTGCCGCGGCCGGAAGCAGACCAGGTCGTCGTGCGCGTGCACTCGTGCGGCATTTGCGGGTCCGACATCCACCAGCTGCGCGACGGCTGGGGACTGCCCCAGGGCGTCGTCGCCGGGCACGAATGGAGCGGGACCATCGCCGCGGTGGGCGACGGCGTGACGAACTGGTCGGTCGGCGAACTCGTGGTGGGCGGCTCGTCACCCAAGTGCGGCACGTGCAGGCGCTGCCGAGAGGGCAAGCCGTCGCAGTGCGAGAACCGCAACGACATGAGCACCGGCCAGCACAGCGACGGCGCCTTCGCCGAGTACATCGTGGCCCGCGCCGCCGGGGTCCTGCGGCTGCCCGAGGGCCTCGATCCTCGCCACGCCGCGCTGGCGGAACCGCTGTCGGTCGCCCTGCACGGCATCACCCGTTCGGGCGTCGGCCCCGGCGACTCGGTCATGGTCTTCGGTGCGGGGCCGATCGGCACGCTCAGCATCGCCGCGCTGCGCGCCCTGGGGATCACTGACATCACAGCTGTCGAGCCCAACGAGGGCCGCCGTCGGCTCGCGGCTGCGCTCGGCGCCACCGCCGTCGTCGAGCCGGCCGAGCTCGAGACGTTCCCGTCCTGGGAGCCCGAGCGCCAGGCGGCGCGCGCGGCACACGTCGTCCTCGAGTGCTCGGGCCACCGGGCCGCCATCGAGACGGCGTTCTGCCAGGTCCGCCGCGGCGGCATCCTCGTCATGGTCGGGGCCGGCATCGACCACCCCACCTTCGACATCAACCGCATGATCCTGAACGAGCTCACCGTGACCGGCTCGTTCGTCTACGACCTCGGTGGGTTCGAACGCGCCCTCGAGATGCTGGCATCCGACGGGTTCCCCGCCGAGCTGTTGATCGAGCCCGGCACCATTGGGCTCGGCGGCATCGTCGACGCGCTGGAGGGCCTCGCCGGAGGGAAGATCGCCGGCAAGGTCATGGTCGTCCCGGAGGCGCGCTGATGCCACATCCCTACTACCCGTCCGGGAACCCGCGCTTCAACCACGTGGCGATGTCGCTGCCCTCCGGCCTGCTCGGCGAGGAGAGCCGCACCGACATCTGCCGCTTCTTCAAGGACGTGCTGGGCTTCGACGAGATCGCCGTCATGACGGAGGACCGGAGGCGCCTCATCCTCAGTTGCGTGCACTGGGACCAGTTCATCTTCCTCATCGCCGAGGACGACCCGATGCAGTGCCCGCGCATGGACCACTACGGCTTCGCGGTGAACTCGCTCGAGGACCTCCAAGGCATCCAGGAGCGCGCCAAAGCGTTCGCGAAGTTCGACGACCGCATGGAGCTCATCGACCTGCACGTCGACGACCAGGGCATGGTCAAGATCCACTCGCTCTACGTGCGCCACATCCTGCCGATGACGTGCGAGATCCAATACTGGGAGTTCCCCGAGCCGGCCGAGACGACCCAGACGGCGGCCCCCGCCAACTAGCGCGGCTGTCCCACCCCGCCGGTACGGTGCCGGCATGACCCCAGCGCCGTCGCAAGCCGAGAAAGCCGAGCTGTTCCGCCGCCTGCACGTCCCTGGGGCACCCTTCCTCATGCCCAACGCGTGGGACGAGGGCTCGGCCCGCCTCTTCGAGTCCATCGGGTGCGCCGCCATCGCCACCACGAGCGGCGGCTTCGCCGCCACCAAGGGACGCCTCGACGGGGCGATGACCAAGGACGAGGTCCTCGAACACTCCAAGGCGCTGGTCGACGCGGTCGACGTGCCCGTCTCCGCCGACCTCGAGAACTGCTTCGCCGACGACCCCGACGGCGTGGCGGCCACGATCGCCGACGCCGTCGCCCTAGGCCTCGCCGGCGGTTCGGTCGAGGACTTCAGCCGGGACAGCGACGACCCGATCTACGAGCTCGCCCACGCCGCCGACCGGGTGCGCGCCGCCGCCGAGGCCGCCCACGCCGGGCCCGTCCCCTTCGTGCTGACCGCCCGCGCCGAGAACTACCTGCACGGCCAGCTCGATCTGGCTGACACGATCGCCCGGCTGCAGGCGTACCAGGAGGCCGGCGCCGACGTCCTCTTCGCGCCCCGCGTCGTCGACCCGTCCGACCTGCGCCAGGTCCTCGCCGCCGTCGACGTGCCGGTCAGCGTGCTCATCACGCCCAACGCGCCGCCGATCGTCGAGCTCGCCGAGGTCGGCGTCAGCCGCCTCTCCGTGGGCGGCGCCATCGCCGCCGCGTCGTACGGCTACGCCATCGAGGCGATCAACGAGCTCCAGGACAAGGGGATCGCCACCTACTGGGACGAGGCCAGCGCCGCCCGCGCCGACATGCTGGCCGCCTTCGACAAGCCGCCACCGCTCGGGCCCTAGTCCCGAACGGCGACCGTCACCTCGATCTCGACCGCACCACCCCTGGGCAGCGCCGCCACCCCCACCGCCGAACGCGTGTGGCGCCCCGCCTCACCGAACACGTCAAAGAGGACGCGGCTGGCGCCGTCGACCACCGCCGGCTGCTCGTGGAAATCCGCAGCGGAGGCCACGTAGCCCGTCACCGTCAGGACGCGCTCCACGCGGTCCAACGAGCCCAGCGCGGCCTCCAGGACGGCCAACGCGTTCAGCGCGCACACGGCCGCCGCCTCGCGTCCCTCCTCCACGGTCACGTCGTCGCCGAGACGACCGAGGCACGTGAGCACGCCGCCGATGCGCGGCAGCTGCCCCGACGTGCGCGCCACGCCGTCGTGCACGACGACCGCGTCCAGCGGGTCGTGCGGCGGATGGGGCCCGTGCAATGTCAGGCCGAGCTCGTCCAACCGGGCCCGGACGGTGCCGTCGCTCAACGCGTCACCGCTTCCAGCTACCGCATGAAGGTGTAGTAGCTGGCGAACTGCTCGTTGACCTTCTCGGGCAGCGGGTAGATCCCACCCAGCTGCTTCGCCCCCCAGATGATCTTGGCCGAGCGCTCCACCAGCGCGGTGTTGTGCATGGCCTTCTCCATCGTGGTGCCGACGGCGACCATGCCGTGGTTGGCGATGAGCGCGGCGCCCCGCCCATCCAAAGCCTTGACGACCTGCTCGGCCAAGTCGGGCGAGCCGCTCGGGGCGTACTCGGTGCAGCGGATGTCGCCACCCAGGTAGACGGTGAACTCGTCGATGCAGCTCGGGACGTCCTGGTGCGCCACGGCGAACATCGTGGCGTGCACCGCGTGCGAGTGGATGCACACGGCGATGTCCTCGTACGCGTTCATCACCGCCATGTGGAGGTACTTCTCCGACGTCGGGCCGCGCTCCCCCGCCACCTGCTCGCCGGCCGCGTCCACGATGCAGATGTCGTCCACCGTCATGACCCGGTAGTCGAGCGAGGACGGCGTCAGGGCGACGTTGCCGTTCTCCATCCGCGCCGAGATGTTCCCCGACGTCCCCTCGACCAAGCCCTTCGACAGGAGCTCCTGGGCCGCTGCGACGATCTGCTCGGGTGCGTTCTCAATGAAGCCCATGGGCGGTGCTCCTCAGCGCTCGATACCGCATCAATTAGGTCGACCCAGGCGACCATTCCGTCGCCCCGTGGTCGCCGCGATCGTATCCTCCCCGGCCCCATCCCTGACACCGCTGTCAGTGAACGGAGGCGGAGTACAGTGCGGCGCCATGGGACTTCTCGACGGTCGGTCGGCGGTGGTGACGGGAGCGGGTCGGGGCATCGGGCGCGACATCGCCCTCTGCCTGGCCGCGGAGGGCGCGCTGGTCGTCGTCAACGACGTCGGAGTGACGCTCGGCGGTGAGGGCACGGCGGAGGACCCCGCGGCCCAGGTCTGCGCCGAGATCGAGGCGGCGGGCGGCACCGTGGTGCCCAACCACGACTCGGTCAGCGACTTCTCCGCCGCCGGCAACCTGATCTCCACGGCGGTCAGCAGCTTCGGCAAGATCGACATCGTCGTCAACAACGCCGGCATCGTGCGCGACCGCACCCTCGTCAAGATGGACGAGGACGACTACGACGCCGTGATCGCCGTGCACCAGAAGGGCACGTTCAACACCGTGCGCCACGCCGCGCCGCTGATGAAGGACGCCGGCTACGGCCGCATCGTGAACATCACGTCGTCGGCCGGCCTGCGCGGCAACTTCGGCCAGACCAACTACGGCGCCGCCAAGGCCGCCATCATGGGCATGACGTTCGTCTGGGCGCTCGAGCTCGGCAAGTACGGCATCACCGCCAACGCGGTGGCGCCCGCCGGCTTCACCCGCATGACCGAGGGCCTCTACCAGGGCTCGGAGCCCCCGCCCGACCAGAACCCGGCGCTCAACGCTCCGCTGATCGCGTTCCTCGCCTCCGAGGGCGCGTCGTACGTCAACGGCCAGGTGCTCGGGCGCACGGGCTACGCCTACACGCTGTTCCAGACGCCCCGTCAGATCGCGGCGATGTGGCGCGACGGCGGCTGGTCGCCCCAGGAGGTGGCCGACCACTTCCACGACGTCCTCGGCCAGCACCTCCAGCCCGTCGGCATGGGCGATCACCCCTTGCTCGGCAAGAAGGGGTAGACCCACCGATCTGGGGCCGCCGGAACCGCCCCGGCGGTCGGGCCCGGTCGCCCAGCCACCTACCCCGGCCGCCTCGGTAGGGTGGGCACAGCAAAGCGACCGATTGGCACAAGAGCCAGGGAGGGCACCTCATGGAAGTGCGCGACAAGATCTACATCAACGGGGCCTGGGTCCCTTCGACCGGCAAGGGCACGCTCGAGGTAATCGACTCGGGCACCGAAGAGGTCTTCGCCACCATCCCTGAGGGGACGCCCGAGGACGTCGACAAGGCGGTCGAGGCTGCGGCGGCCGCCTTCCCGGCGTGGGCCGCGACGTCTCGCGAGGAGCGGGGGAAGCTCCTCAAGCGCATCGGCGAGGCGCTGGCCGCCCGCACCGACGAGGTCGCCACCGTCATCAGTCACGAGGTCGGCATGCCGATGACGCTCTCGGGCTCCGTCCAGGTCGGCCTGCCCGCCGGCGCCTTCGCCGACGCCGCCAACGCAGCCGAGGCCTTCCAGTGGGAAGAGGAGCTCGGCAACTCGCTCGTCGTGCACGAACCCATCGGGGTCGTCGGTGCGATCACGCCGTGGAACTTCCCGCTGTACCAGGTCGTGCTGAAGGTGGCGCCGGCGCTGGCCGCCGGCTGCACCGTCGTCCTCAAGCCCAGCGAGGTGGCGCCGATCAACGCCTTCATCCTGGCCGACATCATCGACGAGGTCGGCCTGCCGGCCGGCGTCTTCAACCTGGTGAGTGGCGTCGGGCCGGTTGTCGGCGAGGCCATCGCCGCGCACCCCAAGGTCGACATGGTGTCCTTCACCGGCTCCACCCGGGCCGGACGGCGGGTCATGGAACTGGGCGCCCAGGGCATCAAGCGGGTCTCGCTCGAGCTGGGCGGCAAGTCCGCCAACATCCTGCTCGACGACGCCGACCTCGCGGCGGCGGTGCCGGCCGGGGTCTTCGCCTGCTACATGAACTCGGGCCAGACGTGCTCGGCCCTCACCCGCATGCTCGTCCCCCGGGACAAGATGGCTGAGGTCGAGCAGCTGGCCGCGGGCGCCGCCGCCGGCTTCGCCCCCGGCGACCCGTTCGAGCCGGGCAAGCTCCTCGGCCCCCTCGTCTCGGCCGTCCAGCGCGACCGGGTCCGCGGCTACATCAACAAGGGGATCGAGGAGGGCGCCAAGCTGGTGGCCGGCGGGGCCGACGCGCCCGAGGGACTGGAGAAGGGCTTCTTCGTCCAGCCCACGGTGTTCTCCGAAGTCACCCCGGACATGACCATCGCCCGGGAGGAGATCTTCGGGCCCGTCCTCTCGATCATCCCCTACGACACCGAGGAAGAGGCGATCGAGATCGCCAACGACACCCCCTATGGCCTGTCCGGCGGAGTGTGGAGCAGCGACCCAGCCCGGGCCGAGAAGGTGGCGCGGCAGATGCGGACTGGGCAGGTCGACATCAATGGCGGGGCATTCAACCCGGGCGCGCCCTTCGGCGGTTACAAGCAGTCGGGTAACGGCCGCGAGCGGGGCAAGTACGGGCTCGAGGAGTTCATCGAGACGAAGGCGATGCAGCGCTAAGACGTCGTCCTCGCGGCGCAGCCCGCCTCGGCGTGCTGCGCCGCTGGATGCACGTGGATGGGCTTCCCTCGCCGCACCCGGTGAGCGAAGCGCGCACCAGCCCGTTGGGCGAACCGGGGCGGGCGACCACCCCGGCCGCCACCCGGTTCTGGCGGGGCTACCCCGCGATGCCCACGATCGGTGCGTTGAGCGGCTGGCCGCCGCGTGCGAGCCGTAGAACGGCGGGCCCGTGGCGCCGGTCGGGAAGCTGAAGATGCCGCCGTCGGCCGCGCCGAGGTAGTAGCCCGTGCCCCCGGCGGTCACGGTCATCCCGATCACCGGCTTGTTGAGCACGATCGAGCCGGTCGAGCCGTAGAAGGGGGGGCCGTTCGGAGTGTCGGGGAACGAGAAGATCCCGCCGTCGGAGGCGACGAGGTAGTACTGGCCGCTCGGGGTGACCGCCATGCCCACGACCGGCTTGTTCAACGTGATCGAGCCGGTCGAGCCCAAGAACGGCGGGCCCTGGGGCCCCGTCGGGAAGGTGAAGAGCCCGCCGTCGGAGGCGACGAGGTAGTAGCCGTCGCCGTTGGGCAGCGACGCAATCCCGACGATCGGCTTGTTGAGCGGCTTGCCCCCCATGGACCCGTAGAACTGGGCGTCGCCGTAGCTGAAGATCCCGCCGTCGGAGGCGACGAGCCAGTAGCCCCCGCCGTCGGGCGTGACGGCGATGCCCACGATCGGGGCGTTGAGGTGCAGGGAACCGGCGGAGCCGAAGAACTGCGCCGAGCCGAAGTTGAAGACGCCGCCGTCGGAGGCCGCGAGGTAGTAGCCGTCACCCGCCGGCATCGTCGCCATGCCCACGATCGGTGCGTTCAGGTGCTGGCCGCCCATGGAGCCCAAGAAGGGTGCCCCGGCGCCGTAGTTGAAGATGCCGCCGTCGGACGCCACGAAGCGGTAGCCCGAGCGGGCGATGGGGGCCATGGCGTTGAACGGCTGCTCGTTCGCCGTCGAGGTGGCCTGGCTCGTGCCTACGGCCACGCAGGCCCAGTTAGTCACGCAGTCGACGCCGGTGAACGACGTCTCCACCGCGCCGGTGGCATTCGGGGAGGCGGCCGCGCTCCAGCTCTGGCCGTTCCACGTGAAGGCCTCGGTGACCTGGGTGGAACCGCCCGAGTCGGTCCACACTCCGCCCACCGCAGTGCACGACGTGGCGCTGAAGCAGCTCACGCCGATGAGGAACTGGCCGAAGGCGGGCGGCGTGCTCGGGACCGGGGGCTCCAGCGCCCAGGTGGACCCGTTCCAGTTCAGGATCGCATTCTCGTACGTCGGCGGCCCGGTCATCTCGGTGTATCCCACAGCGGTGCAGAAGCCTGCGATCCCGACGCAGGACACCGAGGTCATCGTCGTGGTGGTCGTGGTTGAGGGCATCGCTTCGGTGGTCCAGCTCGTGCCGTTCCACAACGCGCTCCACGCGCCGTCGGTGGAGCCGTTGCCCACGTTGCCCACCGCCATGCAGTACGCGGGCGTCGTGCACGACACCGCACCGACCGACAGGCCCTCGTCCCCCGAAGGTGTGGGCGCGGTGGTCGGGGCCCAGGTCGAACCGTTCCACAGTTCGGCATAGAGCCCCCCTTCGTCGGTGCCGCCGGAGCCCACGGCGACACACCAGATCACGCTCGTGCAGGCCACGCCGCCAAGCGAGGTCGGCGTGCTCGCGGCCGACCCACCCTGCACGAGGGTCCACGACGTGCCGTTCCACGTCAGGAGCAGCGGCGTCTCGGTCGAGCCGTAGTCGGCGAAGCCCACCGCCACGCAGAAGCTGGCCGTGACGCACGAGACCTGGCTCAATTCGAATTCGTCGGCGCTGATGGTGGGCAGCGGCGACGGCGCCCACGTGGTGCCGTTCCAGGTCTCGGCGTAGTAGCTCGACGAGTAGTTGCCGTTGGCGCCCACGCCCATGCAGAAGTCCGAGTTCACGCACGAGACCGAATCCGAGAAGTTGCCGGTACTGGGCGCGGTCTCGGTGTTCGGCATGGCCGTCCAGTTCGAGGCGCTGACCGTCGCCGGCACCGTGATCGTGGCCGCCTGTGCGGCGGTGCCCTGCAGGAGGGGCAGGGCGGCCAGCGCCACTGCGCATCCGAGTGCGAGGAACCGAACGACGAGCTTCATGGCTGTCTCCTTCGCGAAAGGAGGACGCCCCCATGCCGCGCCCCCGATTCGGCAGCCTAGGACAGTCGACGCGCGAACACACGGATTGGCAGCGGTGGATCCTCGCCGGCCGCGCCGCAGCGCGGCCTACGCCAGCGGGTCCCTCCAGCCGGGCGACCCGGTGCGTGCGCCGCTCGCCACACGCAGCCCTATGTAGTTCTTCTGCGCCTCGACGGTGCCCGCCCCGAAACAGAGGCCGCGGATATCGCGGTAGGCGCGCTCGACCGGGTACTCGCGCGAGTACCCATAGCCCCCGTGGATCTGCATCGCCTCGTCGCACACGAACTTGGCCGCCAGGTTGGCCGCCGTCTTGGCCAGCGCGGTCTCGAGCGCCGGCGGGGTGCCGCTCGGCCCGGCCAGCCGCACGGCGCGTGCGAGCAACAACCGGGCGCCCTCCAGCTGGACGGCCATGTCGGCCAGCTTCCACTGGAGGCCCTGCAGGTCGGCCAGCGGGCGGCCGCCGATGACCCGCTCATTCATGTAGCGCACGGCGTGCTCCAACGCGCCCTGGGCGGCGCCGACGCACATCGACGCGTTGCCGCAGCGCTCGTGGTTCAGGTGCGAGAGCAGCACCTTGAAGGCCGACGTGTCGGCCGGGTTCCCGGCGATCAGCACGTCGTCGGAGGTGATCTCGACGCCGTCGAACGCCAGCTCGGCCTCCGTCGCCGCATGGATCCCCATGCCCTGGTGCCGCCCCGTGACCGACACCCCGTCGCGGTCCGTCGGCACGATCACGGCGCCGATGCCCTTGGCCCCCTCGCCCCCGGGCCAGCGGCACCACACGAGCACGCCTTGGGCGACGTCGCCCATCGTCGAGTAGTTCTTGTACGCGTTGAGGCGCCAGCGCCCCGGCCCGTCGGCCACCAACGCAGCCCGCATGTTCTGCACCGCCGAGCCCGCGTCGGGCTCGGTGATGCCGATGCTGATCAGTGCGTCGCCGTCGGCCGCCGCCGGGAGCCAGCGCTCCTTCATGGCGTCGGGCCCCAGGTGCTCGATGCCCCGAGGCGGCCCGTTGAACGTCAGCTGGCAGCAGATGGCCGAGGACACATCGGCTCGCGCGATCTCCTCGAGGACGATGGAGGCCTCGACGTCGCCCAGGCCCATCCCGCCCCACTGCTCCCCCACCGTGATCCGCAGCAGGTCCGCAGCCGCCAACGCCTTGCGGACCTCGGCCGGCACGGCGCCGTCCTCGTCGGCCTGGTGCGCCCGCGGCGCCACCTCGCGCTCGGCCACGTCGCGCGCCAGCTGGCGCAGAGCCGCCTGGTCCTCGGTCTCCGCGAGCAGGTCGGCGCCCGGCCCCCCCTCGCTCATCAGCCGAGCTCGGTGCCGACGATGCCGACGAAGCTGACGCCCTCGCCTGGCGCGCCGCCCAGGTTGTGGGTCAGCCCGAGGGTGCGCCCCGGCCCGACCGTCGTGATCTGGCGCTCGGGCGGCGCCTCGCCGCGCAGCTGCAGCCAGCACTCGAAGAGCATGCGCAGGCCCGACGCCCCGATGGGGTGCCCGAAGCTCTTGAGACCGCCGTCGGGGTTGACCGGCAGCTCACCGTCGCGGTCGAAGGTGCCCTCGAGCACCTCCTTCCACGCCGTGCCGCGCTCGGCGAACCCGAGGTCCTCCATGAGCACGAGCTCGGTCGGGGTGAAGCAGTCGTGCACCTCGGCCATCGCCAGCTGCGCCCGCGGGTCGGTCACCCCGGCCTGCGCGTAGGCGTCGGCGGCCGAGCGGACGACCTCTTCGAACGTCGTGTAGTCGTAGGCGGGGTCGATCGGGCCGGCCGCCGGGCCTGCCACGAACGCCAGCGCCTTCACGTAGAGCGGGTTGGCGCAGTACTTGTGAGCGTCGGAGGCCCGGCAGATCACCGCCGCGGCGGAGCCGTCGGACACGCCGCTGCAGTCGAACACGCCCAGGTCGCCGGCCACCAACGGCGCCTTGGCGATGGTCTCCATCGAGACCTCCTTGCGAAACTGCGCCCGCGGGTTGCGCGCCCCGTTCTGGTGGTTCTTGTAGGCGATCCGGCTCATGACCTCCTTGAGCTGGTCGCGGTCGACCCCGTACTTGTGCGCGTACGACGGGGCCAGGAACGAGAACGCGGCGGGCGACGAGAGGCCAGGGTCGGTGCCGTCGCCCACGGCCCGGATCCCGGTCAGGCCCGAGTACCCGGTGTCCTTGAGCTTCTCGACGCCGACCGCCATGGCCAGGTCGTAGGCGCCCGACGCGACGGCGTAGCACGCGTTGCGGAACGCCTCGGAGCCGGTGGCGCAGTAGTTCTCGACCCGGGTGACCGGCTTGTAGTCGAGCTTGAGCGGGCGCGACAGCGTCACGCCGCAGACGCCCGACGTCATCGTGCCGAGCCAGAAGGCGTCGATGTCGTGGATCGACATCCCGGCCGACGCCGCGGCCTCGGTGGACGACTCGGTCAAGAGGTCGTCGACGCCCTTGTCCCACAGCTCGCCGAAGCGGGTGCAGCCCATCCCGATGATGGCCACCTGGTCGCGGATGCCGCTGCTCCCCATCGTCCCTACTCTCCTCGCTCGTCGGCGCCGCCGGCGCCACCCGCGCCGGCCAGCGGGCGGGCCTTCCAGAAGTAATTGTGCACCCCTTGGGCCGTCCACACGCGCCGGAACGTCATGGAGACCCGGTCGCCGATGGACAGCTCGTCCGGCCGGGCGTCGGTCAGCTCGCAGCGGAAGCGCCCGCCCCCGTCGAAGTCGATGATCACGCCGATCACCGGCGGCGACAGGGAGAACGCCAGGTGGTCGATAGTGAAGGTGGCGACCGTGCCCGGCACGTCGGCCAGCCGCTCGAACTGCATCTGGTCGATGGCGTGGCAGTTGAGGCAGGCCCGGGTGGGGGGCATGTGGCGGAAGCCACAGGCCGTACAGCGGCTCGCCGCAAAGGCGTACTTCCACTCCTCGGAGCGGTGCACGGTCGGCGCGCCCGGCCGCTCGGGGTCGGGACGGCGCGGCGGCTCGCGGTGCAACTGCGCGCGCCAGGTCAAGAACGAGGCGTAGGGCAGGTCGTCGCGCCCCGCCGCCACCTGCTCGCCGACCGAGGGCACGCCCGCTTCCGCGCGCGCCCGCTGCGCCTCGGCCAGCGCCGGCGTCGTCCGTAGCACGAAGGCGTCCGCGCCGTCGGCCAGCGACAGGACGGCGATCACCTGGCCCGGCTGCGCACGCTCCAACACGTCGCAGAGCGCCACGGCCGCGTGAGCCGCGCCGAGATTCCCGACCGAGGCCAGCAGGTCGGGCGCCAGCACGCCGTCGCGCACCCCCAGGCCGCCCGCGGCCGCCCTGGTCGCGCGGGCGTGCAGCCCCGTCACCACGGCGTGGTCGATGTCACCCTCGCTCACGCCGGCGTCCTTCAACGCGGCGGCAAAGGCCTCCCGGGCCAGCGGGACGTAGATCTCCTCGCCGAAGCGCTCCTCCCACACGTGCGAGTCGGCTTCGCCGGGCACGCGCCAGCGGTCGAGGAACTCGTCGCTCGCCGCCCCGCGCCCGACGAGCTCGGCCACGGCGCCCTCGGGCGCGCACACGAACGCGGCGGCGCCGTCGCCGCTGTCACGCTCCTCGGCGGACCCCGCCAGTCCGGTGCGCAGGTCCGAGACGACGGCCATGGTCGTGCGGCCACCGCCGGGGGCGCCCCCGGTCGAGGCGACCAGCGCCTGGAGCAGCGTGGCGGTCGCCGAGCGCGACGAGCCGGCGAAGTCGTACGCCCCGCACGCCCGCGGCAGTGCCAGCGCGGCGTGCACCGTCGTGGCGCTCGTCTTGTCCAAGTAGCCCGGGTCCGGCGTCGACAAGAAGAGGTCCTGCACCGCGGTCGCGCCCGGCCCCACCCGCACGGCGTGCCGCCCCGCCTCCACGCCCAGCGTCGTCGTGTCCTCGTCGTAGGACGCCACGGCGCGGGTCCCCCGGCCGCCGCCACCGCCCAGCAGCGCGCCGATGGCCGAGCGCTGGAGCCGCCAATAGGGCAGGTAGCTGCCCCACGCCGCAATGCCTGCCGTCATGACCGCCGTTCTACCCGACCGACCGGTCGGCCCGACAACCCGAGCCTCGGGGCGCCGGCCCGGAGGGCACGCCGCCCGGTGCCCACCTGGCGCTTCCCGGCGGCCTCAGGCGGTGGCCACGACCACCATCTCCCAGCTGTTGACCTCGAGGGGCCCGCCGCCGCCGGCCTCGAACCGCACGTCGCGGAACCCGGCCGCCTCGAGCCAGACGACCCATTCGGGCGGCGTGGGCAGCCGCACGAAGTAAGACGCGTGCCGGGTCTCCCCATCGCGGTGGGCGGTGCGCTCGATGCACATCCGCCCCGACACCGGGTCCCACGTCCACAGTTCGATCATCGTGTCGTCGCCGCGTTGGACGGCCACCGCGTCGGGGGCGGGGGTGTAGTGCCGCACGCCGCCGTCGTGGTGCAGCGTGTCGATGGTGACGCGCCCGCCCGGACGCAGGACCCGGTGGAACTCCGCCAGCACGCGGTGGCAGTCGGCATCGTCGTAGTAGCCGAACGAATTCAGCCAGCACACGACGGCGTCGAAGGGCCCGTCGACCGGCAACCGGCGCACGTCGCCGACGACGTACTCGACCGTGCCCGGGATCAGCAGCGGATCCGTCCGGGCCTCTTCGATGTAGGCCGGCGTCACGTCGACCCCCGTCACGACCATGCCCGCCGCACCGAGGCGACGCGCGATGCGGCCGTGGCCGCACGGGGCGTCGAGGATCCGGGACCCCGGCGCCAGATCGAGGATGCGCAGGATCTCAGAGGTGTCCGAGTCCGAGTGCGCGTCGTCGATCGACTCCGCGTAGAAGTACGGGTAGTCCTCGCTGAACGTCGCCTCCAGGTCGAAGGGCATGCGTCATCTTCGCCGCCGATAGGGTCCCGTGCATGCCGGCACCCGAGGACATCTCCTTCGACGTCGCCACCGCCGTGCGGGCGACCCGCCTCCCCGGAAGCTACGACGTCGACGTGCACCCGCTGTGGACGGTGGGCGACAAGCCGAACGGCGGCTATCTCCTCGCGCTGTTGGGCCACGCCGCGCGCACGAGCGGTCGCCAAGACGGCAACCCGACCTGGGAAATCGTCTCGTCGGCCATCACGTATCTGCGGCCGCCCGAGCTCGGCGCGGCGACCATCGAGGCGACGGTGCTGCGCCATGGCCGCACGGCGGCCCAGGTTCGCACCGTGCTGCGCCAGAACGACGTGGACGTCGTCGAGTCGACCAGCGTGCTCAGCGAGCTGCCCGAGACGGCGTCGACGCGGTACGACACGATCGAGCCGCTCGGCGCGCCCGATCCCGAGCGGTGCCTCCGGGTGCCGCCGCGCATGCCCGGCGGCACCGAGGTCGGGGTGATGCACGTCACCGATCTGCGGCTCGACCCGGCGACGCTGCCCTTCGGCGACTCGCCGCCGCCGCCGGACGCCCAGGCGGAGTTGCAGGGGTGGACGAGGTTCGCCGACGGTCGCGACCCCGACCCTCTGTCCCTCCTCTACTTCAACGACGCCATCCCTCCCGCCACCTTCCGGATCGGGTCGGCGGGCTGGGTCCCGACCCTCCAGATGTCGGCGTACGTGCGGGCGCGGCCGGTGCCGGGCTGGCTCGGCATCCGCATGACGGCGAACCTCGTGGCCGACGGCATGGTCGACGAGACGTGCGTGCTGTGGGACTCGACCGGCCAGGTGGTCGCGCAGGCGTCACAACTGGCGCGCCTGCGCTTCGCCGACGACCCGTCGTAGCCCCCCGGGCGACGGCGGCCGCGACCAGGGCGCCGACGACAGCGCGTGCGTAACCTGAGCGAGATGTCCCCCTCCCGGCGCCACGCGCCGCGCCGATGACGCCGCCGCCGGCGCAACTCGGGCGGCGCGACCTCGACGCCATCGCCGCCCTGTGCCGACGCGCGCTCAAGGATCCGCCCACGGCCGAAGAGCTCGACGGTGCGCTCTTCGCCGAGGACCAGCCGGCGGTCGTGCTCGGCGACCCGGGGCGCGGCGTGGTCGCCGTCGTCGCCTGTGACGACGGACCGCACATCCGGCTCCTCGTGGTGGACGAGCCGGCCCGGGGTCAGGGCGTCGGGCACTCGCTGCTCGAGGCGGCCGAAGACTGGGCCCGCGGAGAGGGACACTCGGTGTTGCTCACCGGTGCGGACCCGCCGTACTTCTTGTGGCCGGGGGTCCCGAGCACCGAGACGGGGCTGCTGTGCCTCTTGGAGCGGCGCCACTACAGCCGGGCCGAGACCAACTTCAACATGGACGTCGACCTGACCGCGATCCCCGAGGACCCCGGGGGCCACGAGCTCGCCGGCCCGGACGACGTCGGGGAGATCGACCAGTGGATGGCCACCCACTGGTCGAACTGGCGCCCGGAGGTGCTCCGCGCCCTGCGGAAGGGCAACCTGGTCGTCGCGCGCGGGGAAGGGGCCGACGGCGGCGTGACCGCGTTCTGCGCGTTCGAGGTGAACCGACGCGGGCTGTTGGGACCGGTGGCGGTGCGCCCGGACCTCATGGGGCGCGGGATGGGCAAGGGCGTGCTCCTCGGCGCGCTGCACGAGCTGCGCCGCCGGGGGGCGGACACGGTGTCGGTCGTCTGGGTCGGGCCGGTCGTCCCGTATGCGGCCGTCGGCGGGAAGGTCAGCGACGTGTACTTCGTCTACCGAAAGCCGCTCGCATGAACCTGATCCCGGTACCCCGGACGCTGGAGCTCACCGGCGCCACCGTGCCCAACCGGGCGCCCGCCCGGCGACCGGACCCTGCGCTGCCGCCGCAAGGCTACGAACTCCACATCACGCCGGAGGGCGTCGAGCTGGCGGCGGCGGACGACGCGGGGTTCTTCTACGGCGAGCTGACCCTGGCGCAGCTGGCGGCGATCCATGACGGGTCGCTTCCGGTGGGTGTCGTCCGGGACCACCCCGATCTGGCGGTCCGCGGCGTCATGGTGGACATCTCGCGCGACAAGGTCCCGACCACCGCCTCCCTGCACGCGCTCATCGACCGCCTGGCCTCGCTCAAGATCAACCAGCTACAGCTGTACTCGGAGCACACGTTCGCTTACCGCAACCATCACGACGTCCACGCGGCGTCGAGCCCGCTCGACGCCGAGGAGATCGTGGCCCTCGACGCCTACTGCCGGGAGCGCCACATCGAGCTGGTCCCGAACCAGAACTGCCTCGGCCACATGAACCGCTGGCTGGCCCACGAGCGCTACCGGCCCCTCGCCATCGAACCGGACGGCTTCACCGACCCCTACGGCATCACCCGGGATCCGATGACTATCGAGCCGAACGATCCCCGTTCGCTCGAGCTGGTCCGCGAGCTGCTCGCCGAACTGCTGCCGCTGTTCACGAGCCGCCGCGTCCACGTCGGCCTGGACGAGGCCTGGGAACTGCCCGCAGAGCGCATCGACGACTTCTTGTCCTGGACCGCCACGTTGCGCACGCTGCCCGAGCTCGAGGGCCGCGAGATGCTGATGTGGGGTGACATGGTGTCGGGCCGCCCCGACCTGGTCGCGCGGCTGCCCGCCGGCGTCACCGTGTGCGAGTGGGGCTACGACGACTGGTATCCCTTCGACGAGCGCTGCACGGTGCTGGCCGAGGCGCGGGTCCCCTTCTGGGTCGCGCCCGGGACGTCGAGCTGGATGAGCATCCTGGGCCGGGTCACCAACGCGCGGAACACCTGCCGACGGGCGGCAGCCGCCGCGCTCGCCCATGGGGCGTCGGGCTACCTCAACACCGACTGGGGCGACCTCGGGCACCTCCAGCAGCCGGTGATCAGCGAGCCCGCCCTGGCCTACGGCGCCGCCGTCTCGTGGTGCCTCGAGGCGAACCAGGAACTCGACCTCGGCGCTGCGCCCTGTCCGCGCACGTCTTCCGCGACGCCACCGGCGGCCTGGCCGAGGCCGTGCTCACTCTCGGTGACGCACACCGCCTCGTGACGCCCCAGTTCCCGAACATGTCGACCCTCGTGATGAACCTCTACTACCCACAGCTCCCGGTCGGGCGGGGGCTGACCAAGGGACTGGTCGCCGACGAGCTCGACGGCGTCGAGCGGTGTCTCGACGACGCTCGGGCGGCCGCACGCGCGTCGCAACCCGACCGACCCGACGGGGCACTGCTGCGCGACGAGGTGGCGTTCAGCGCCGACCTCGTCGCGCTGCTGCTCAAGGACGCGCGGGCACGCTTCCGCGGCGACGGATTCCTCGGCTCGGTCCCCGCCGACGAGCGCGCCGAGCTCGGCGCCGAGCTGGACGCGTTGACGAGCCGCTACCGCGACCTGTGGCTCGCCAACAACCGCCCGGGTGGGCTCGACGACAGCGTCGGCTGGCTGGCCAATCTGCGCCGGGCCTACGCCACCGGCCGGCCCGACCCCGAGTGGGGTGGGATCCGCGTCCCTGCCAGGGACTAGCGGACACGTCGAGATTTCCGCGGGCCTGACCACATGCGCGGATCGAGCGCCTGTCGATGCGCGTGGTGGCCGAGCGTGAGCGCGCCTGATCAGGCGGCTTTGTCGCCCTCCCCGTCGGAGGCGTCCTCGTCGTCGTCGGCTTCGTAGCAGTCCCACGAGCAGTACCCCGCGATCCGAGGAGACGCCGGGTGGAACCTGCAGCGGCGGCACAGCGTCTCCATCGTCTTCCTCGCTTTCTGGCTGGTCATCGGGTTGGTCGTCATCGTTTTCTCGTTCCGGTCGTGTGGTCAGGCTCGCAGGTCATTTGGGGCGCCACCTGAAGTGCCCCTGCGACCCCGCTGGGCATGTGGCCTGCCCGAATGCAAAAGAGCCGCCCCCTTGGTAGGGAAGCGGCTCCTCAACACCAGGACTCTGTCTGTCGTCCTTGCTACGGCGTTGAGGCCACCTCCCCGGAGCTCAGCTTGGGGATCCCGCAGATCTGTACCTCACACATGGCGGCACGCGGCTGACCGAGGGAGCTTCCCCCCTCACGACACGGGATGACCCGGCTGATCGCTGCGTGTGTGCTCACGATGCAGCCAAGTATACGGAACGCGCGTACCGCCCTTGGACGCGGGCGCGCAATCTCTTGGCGATTCCCGCAGAGTTCATCCGCACGTCACCTGACCTGCAACGGGCCGCTCGGCGAGGACGCGCCGTCAGGCGGGGGCGGCAGCGAGCCGGGCCCGCAGCTCGTTCTTGACCACCTTGCCGGTCGGATTACGCGGCAGCGCGTCGACGAAGAGGAACTGGCGCGGCACCTTGTAGTCGGCCAGGTGGTCGAGGCCGAAGGCGCGCAGGTCATCGGGTGTCGCCGTCGCGTCGGGGTGGAGGACGACGAAGGCGACGACGTCCTCGCCGAGCACCGTGTGGGGAGCCCCGACCACGGCGACCTCCTTCACGGCGTCGTGCTGGACGAGGACGTGCTCGACGTCCGCGGCGTGCACGTTGTTGCCGCCCCGGATGATGACGTCCTTGGAGCGCCCGACGATGTAGAGGTAGCCGTCGGCATCGAGCTTGCCGAGGTCCCCCGTGACCAGCCAGCCGTCGCGCCACGTCTCGGCGGTGGCCTCGGGGTCGTTGTAGTACTCGCGTGGGCGACCCGGCACCTGGAGCCGGACCTCTCCGACCTCGTCGGCCGGCAGCGGCTCACCGTCGTCCGCGACGATCTTCACCACGGCAGGCGGCGCGATCTGACCCACGGAACCGGGACGCTTGACCGCCTCGCCCTGCGGCATGATGCAGTAGGCGGTACCGGCCTCCGTCATGCCGTAGTTGTTGGAGACGAGTGCGTCGGGCATCTTGGCCTGCAAACGCTCGACGACGTACGGCGCCAGGGGCGCGCTGCCCACCGAGCACAACTGGACCGAGGACAGGTCGGCCTGGGCGAAGCGCGGGTGGTCGATCAAGAGATGCGCCATCGCAGGGACGAGGAAGACCGACACCGGTCGCTCGTCTTCGACGACACGGAGCCAACGGTCGGCCTCGAAGCGGGGCTGGTAGATGACCTGCAGGCCGAACTTCATCGGCGTGTACACCAGTGCGATGCCGGCGAAGGTGAACAAGGGGCTGGCGTGGAGCCATCCACCGCCGGTCCAGTTCGGCTCGATGGCTCCGACCATCGAGCCGTTCGAGTGGCGGACGGCCACGCCTTTGGGCCGACCGGTCGTGCCCGAGGTGTAGAGGATGTCCGCCAGGTCGTCCTTGTCGCGCGGCGCTTGGAACGGGGAGCGGTCGCCGGTGACGACGTCGTCCCAGGCGAGGACGGGCACGGTGGCGCCGGGCTGCGCCGGGAGGGTGGAGCCCGCCACACCGGCGTCGATCAAAAAGGAAAGGCCGCCGGCGCCGGATTCGAGGTCGGCCGCGACCAGGTCGCCGGCGGTCACGACGGCCGTGGCGCCGGAGTGGGCCAGGACATGCGCCACCTCGGCCGGGGCCAGGCGCGGGTTCATGGGGACCGCGACGCCGCCGGCGCGGTGGGCCGCCGAGTACGAAACCAGCCAATGCAGTGCATGGTCGGGCTGGAGGTGGATACCGACGCGGCCGCCGGGCTCGAGGCCTTCATGTAGCAGGCGGCGCGCCAGCGCGTTGGCCCTACCGTCCCATTCCGCGAACGTCATGGCGCCGACGTCGACGACGCTGAACGCGGTCTGATCACCGAATTCGGTGGCCATGCGGCCCAGATGCTCGTCCATCAACACGCTGCGGTCCCCCGGGAGGCTCGGTGCACGCCGGAGCGGAAGTTGACGCCGGCGTCAGGTTCGTTGCACCATGGCCAATGCGCCCCTGGTGATCAATCCGGGCGAGCGCATCGAGCTTGCCGGCTGCAAGGGCGGCCGACGGGCACGACCAAGGAAGAGAGATCGACTCGTCATGACCGACGCCACCGACGCCGTCATCGTCGCCGCCACCCGCACGCCGATCGGACGCTCCGGACGGAGCCTGGCCGGGCTCACCCTGCACGACATCGGCCTGCAGACGCTCTCCGCGGTGATCGCGGCGGCCGGTGTGGACACGGCCGACGTCGACGACCTGATCCTGGGCGAAGTGCTGCAGGGCGGGGGCGACACGGCGCGGTACCTGGCCAACGCGCTCGGCCTGCCGCCCGACACGCCGGGCGGTGCAGTGCAGCGTCAGTGCGCCACCGGGATGATGGCGGTGCAGGACGCGGCGGCGCACATCCGCTCGGGCATGGCCGACGTCGTGATCGCCGGCGGGATCGAGACGATGACGCGAGGCCCCATGCTCTTCGAGAAGTCGCCGTTCCCCTTCGGCGGCGTGGAGCGGTGGATGCCGCCCAGCCATCCGAACACGCCGGACGCGCCGAACACGAACATGCTCGTGACGGTCGGTGAGAACACGGCCCGAGAGTGCGGCATCACGCGCGAAGAGTCCGACGAGTGGTCGTACTACTCGCACATCCGGGCCGTGGAGGCGACCAAGGACGGGCGCTTCGGCGACGAGATCGTCCCGCTGACGGTGCCCGCCGGACGCGGCGAGACCGTGACGGTGAGCGTGGACGAACACCCGCGGGCCGACACGACGCTCGAGAAGCTGGCGGCGTTGCCGGTGCTGTCGGGCCTGCCCGACGGGATCGTGACCGCCGGGAGCTCGTCGGGCATCGCCGACGGCGGCGCGGCCGTCGTGGTGACGTCGCGGGCCTACGCCGACGCGCACGGGATGACGCCGCTGGCGACGGTGCGGTCGTGGAACAACGCCGGGATCGAGCCGGCCCGCACCGGGTTGGGGCCGACGGTCTGCGTGCCACGGGCCCTGGCGAAGGCCGGCCTCTCCGAATCCGACGTCGACCTGGTCGAGATCAACGAGGCCTTCGCCACCATGGCCGTCGCCTGCTCGCGCAAGCTCGGCTTCCCCCACGACATCGTGAACGTGAACGGGGGCGCCGTCGGTCTCGGGCACCCGATCGCGGCGTCGGGCACCCGGATACTGGTGACCCTCATCCACGAGCTGCGCCGGCGCGGCGGCGGCATCGGCGTCGGCACGCTCTGTGCCGGCGGCGGGATGGGCTCGGCCACCGTCGTGGAGGTCCACCCCCCGGCCTGAGGCCAGCCGACCGAGCGGTGGTGGGCTAGGAGCGGCGCAGCTCGATGAGGTGCTGATCGGGATCGAAGACGTAGAGCGCCGGGGCCAGGCCCCGCGCGCCGAACTCGTTGCCCGGTCCTTGCATGTTCCCTACGGCATGGAACGAATCGCCGTACGCGACGCCGGCCGCCTTGATGCGGGCAAAGGCAGCGTCGAACTCGTCCACTGAGAGGGCGAAGGCCAGATGGTGTCCGCCCTCGGTACCCCACGGCGCCAGCAGCAGCAGCGTGTCGGGCCCGACGCGCACGAGGGTGAACGGGCCGTCCTCACCGTCGGGCCCGAACCCGAGCACCTCGGTGTAGAAGCGAAGGCTCGTGGCGGCGTCCGCCACCGGGACGATGACGTGGTCGAGAACGGCCATCGCCCGGCCCCTACTCCTTGTCCTCTCCCCCACCTTCGGACATGTGGTCCTTGATGGAGTTGACGACGCTCGGGTCGAGGAGGGTGGTGACGTCGCCAAGCGGGCGGTCGTCGGCGACGTCGCGCAGGAGGCGCCGCATGATCTTGCCGCTGCGCGTCTTGGGGAGCTCCGGCGTGAGCAGGATCTGGCGCGGCTTGGCGATCGGCCCGATCTCACGCGCCACGTGGTCGCGCAGGTCCTTGACCAAGGCCTCGCCGGCCGCGCCGTCGACGTCGCTCCCCCCCTTCACCGTGACGAAGGCGACGATGGCCTGGCCGGTCGTGGCGTCGTCCGCGCCGACGACGGCCGCTTCGGCCACCGCCGGGTGGCTGACGAGCGCGTGCTCGACCTCGGTGGTCGAGATGCGGTGCCCCGAGATGTTCATCACGTCGTCGACCCGGCCCAGCAGCCAGAGGTCGCCGTCCTGGTCCCGCTTGGCGCCGTCGCCGGCGAAGTACCGGCCCGGGAAGCGCGACCAGTACGTCTCCCGGTAGCGCTCCTCGTCGCCGTAGATGCCGCGCAGCATGCCGGGCCACGGCTCGGTAAGGACGAGATAGCCGCCTTCGTCGTTGTGGACCGAGCGCCCCTCGTTGTCGATCACGTCGGCCACGATGCCGGGAAGCGGCCTCATGGCCGCGCCGGGCTTGGTGGCGGTGATGCCGGGGAGCGGCGAGATCATGATGCCGCCCGTCTCGGTCTGCCACCAGGTGTCGACGATGGGGCAGCGCCCGCCGCCGATATTGGTGCGGTACCAGATCCAGGCCTCGGGGTTGATCGGCTCGCCGACCGAACCCAAGAGGCGCAGGCTGCTCAGGTCGTGCTGGGCCGGAAGGTCCTCGCCCCACTTCATGAAGGTACGGATCGTGGTGGGCGCCGTGTAGAGGATGTTGACCTTGTACTTCTCGACCAGCTGCCACCACCGGTCACGGCCGGGTGTGTCGGGCGTGCCCTCGTACATGACCGACGTCGTCCCGTTGGCCAACGGCCCGTAGACGATGTAGCTGTGGCCGGTCACCCAGCCGATGTCGGCCGCAGTCCAGAAGACGTCGGTCTCGGGCTTGATGTCGAAGACGAGGCGGTGCGTCGCCGAGACGTGGGTGAGGTATCCGCCGCTCGTATGCAGGATCCCCTTCGGCTTCGCCGTCGTCCCGCTGGTGTACATGATGTACAGCGGGTGCTCGGCGTCGAACGCCTCCGCGTCGTGGCGTTCCGGCTGCCGGGGGACGATGTCGTGCCACCAGACGTCGCGGGCGTCGTCCCACGCGACGTCCTGGCCGGTGCGCCGCACGACGAGGACCTTGCTCACGTCGGGGCACTCCTTCACGGCGTCGTCGACCGCCGGCTTCAGGGCGCTCGGCGCACCGCGGCGGTACCCGCCGTCGGCGGTGATGACAAAGTGCGCTTCGCAGTCGAGAATGCGACCGCGCAGAGCGTCAGAGGAGAAGCCACCGAAGACGACGGTGTGCGGCGCGCCGAGGCGGGCGCAGGCCAGCATGGCCACGACCGTCTCGGGGATCATCGGCATGTAGATGGCGACCTTGTCGCCGGTGCGGACGCCGAGCTCGAGGAGGGCGTTGGCGGCCTGGCACACCAAGGTCCTGAGGTCGGCGTACGTGATCGTGCGGGTGTCGCCCGGCTCGCCCTCCCAGTGGAACGCGACGCGGTCGCCGTTGCCGGTCTCGACGTGCCGGTCCACGCAGTTGACGGACACGTTGAGCTTGCCCCCGACGAACCATTTGGCGAAGGGCACGTTCCATTCCAAGACCTCGGACCAGGGCTCGGCCCAGGTGAGCCAGCGGGCCTGCGCCTCCCAGAAGCCAAGCCGGTCGGCGGCCGCCTCGGCGTAGATCACGGGCTGCGCGTTGGCTGATTTCGCAAACGCTTCGGGCGGAGCGAAGGTCCTCGTCTCGTGCAGCAGGGCCGACAGCCCCTCCTCGCGCTCACTCATCTGGCTCGGTCTCCTCGTCGCAGGTCGAATTCCCATCCTGCCTGATCACGCCGGCGCGCGTTCAGCTGACGTCGTCGTCGACGCGTAACTCGAACCCCTCGAAGGTAAACGCCGGTGTCACGGTCGCCCCGACCAGGGCGTAGCGGCCGAGCGGGCGGGCCCATTGCCAGACGCCAGGCTCGACCACGGCCTGTGGCCGTTGCCCCGCCGCGACGTCGGGCCCGAGGACCGTCCGGTCGCGCGTGCCGTCGGGCCACTCCCGGCACAGTTCGAGCGCGTCGCCGGCGTAGAAGTGCCACAGCTCGGTGGCGTCGATGCGGTGCGGCGCGGATTCCTCGCCCTCGAGGAGTAGGTAATAGATGGCGCTCCCCGCCGGCCGCTGGCCGGGCGCCGCCGGCGCCTCCCAGGTGCGGCGGTACCACCCACCTTCGGGATGGGGCTCCAGGCCGAGGGCCACAATGAGGGGTTCCCCGGGGCGCACCGCGTCAGTCTGCCCGGCGGGGTGAGGGGCTGCGTCAGGAGGACAGCGAGGCCGCGACGGTCAGGAGGTGCTCCGGCGCGCCGCCGAACAGCGCACCGTCGGCAGTGGCCCGCTTCATGAAGAAGTGGCCGTCGTGCTCCCACGTGAAGCCGATGCCACCGAACGACTGCAACGACTCCCGGCACACCAGGTGCTGGCAGTCGTCGCTCGCCGACTTGGCCATGGCGACGGCAGTGCTGCGGTCCGGCGTGTCCTCGTCGATGGCGGCAACAGCGAAGTAACACAGAGAGCGAGCGCGCTCGATGGCCAAGAACATGTTGCTCATCTTGTGCTTCATCGCCTGAAAGGAGCCGACGGGGACACCGAACTGCTTGCGATCTTTGACATAGGCGAGGACCATCTGGAAGAGGGCGTCGCAGGCGCCGACGGTCTCGAGCGCGAGAGCCGTCGTGGCCTCTTCGATGGCGCGAGCGACGGCACGCGTCGTCTCCGCGCTCCCCGGCTCGCCCAGGGCACGGTCATCGGAGACGATGACCCGCTCGAGCGTGACGGTCGAGGTGGGCCGACTGGCATCGAGGGAGTTGACAACTTGGAGCCCGGCGTCCGCGCTGGGCACGACGAAGGCGCCGACGCCGTCGCCGGCCCGGGCCACCACGGCGACCTCGTCGACACCGTGGCCGGTCATGACACCGTGCTTCGTCCCCTCGAGGGCCCAACCGCCCTCGACGCGTTCGGCGCGCAACGTGACGTCGTCGAGCGACCAGCCGCGCGGGTGGTCGGCCAGGGCCACCGCCCCGGTGCAGGCGCCGGAGGCGACGTCGGACAGGAACCGTGCGCGCTGTTCGGGCGTGCCGGCCTCGCGCACCATCGGCGCGAATTGGCTGATCGTGGACAGGAGCGGCCCGGGGTCGACGCTGCGGCCCAACTCCTCGGCCACCACCGCCAACTCCACGAAGCCGAGGCCGACCCCTCCGTACTCCTCGGGCACAGAGAGGGCGGGCCAGTCGAGGCCCACCATCGAGGCCCAGAGCTCGGTGGGCGCTCCGCCTGATTCGACCAGGGCCCGGACGACCTGGAGCGAGCATTCCTTGTCGAGGAAATCACGAACCGAAGAGCGCAGCTCCTCTTGCTCGCTCGTGAAATCGAGGTCCACCCCGCTCCCTTCTCCACGCTGGCCGAAGCGCGCGTCCATCGTGATGCAGCCCGCCGCTGGGCACGGGGGCGGCTGGGAGTGTACCTGACGCCCATGTCAGCCTTCCTGGTGTACTGTCACGCCGCACTGTTGTCTGGGAGACAGTCATGGGTGCCCCTCGGGGGGGTCGCCGGTCTGAGCGCAAGCTCGGACCGGCGACAACGAGGGCCACTCGCCCGCCGTTCGCGGCAAGCGACGGTCGGTCGCTCGCCTACACTCTTCGATGCGCCTCTAGCTCAACGGCAGAGCAACGGACTCTTAATCCGCAGGTTGGGGGTTCAAATCCCCCGGGGCGCACTCGAGCGGCGTTGTTGTCAGTGCGCCGATCAGCTATTGCTCGGCTCTCGTCGCCATTTCCACGTACGGAGCCAGCATCTCGGCCAGGAGGCGTCGATGTCGCTGGGCGCGATTGCGTTTCGGCGCCAAGGTGTCGTAGGCCATGGAGTCCAGCAGCTGTTGGCTGAAGGCGAAGCCGCGAATGACAACGAAAATCGCCGTCGAGAGATCGGGTTTGTTTGCCGCCGGGCCGAGGGCCTCCCTCAACAGTCGGCGGACATGCGCGTTGGCCCGCTCCGCCACCTCCAACATCGTCTTGCGAACTGCGGTGCTGGTTCGGGGGTCATGGTCCATGTTGAGCAGCACTTGGAGGCTGGCCAGGTAGTCGGGTCTGCCGTAGTGCGCCGAGAAGACGTCGACGAGCTGCGACATCCGTTCCGCGACGGTCGATCCGTCGATGCGCGCTGTTTCGACCGTCTCGACCATGTGACTCGCCCCGTCCTCGAGTACGGCGAGCATGAGGCCCTCTCGATTGCCGAAGTACCACTGGATCACCCCCCACGTGACCCCCGCCTTGCGAGCGATCTCATTCGTGCTGGACCCACGGTAAAAGCCCAGTTCGATGATGCATTCGATCGCCGCTTTCACCACGCGGGCGCGGGTGTCGCTCTCCCCTCTGCCGGACGTCCGCTCGCGATTGCGTCCGTTGGCGGAGGGCGTGATCCGGTCTGGCTTGGTCGTCACGATGGCAACTCTCGAGGCTCTTGTCGGTTCAAAGAAGGCACCATATCTCCGACAGTGGATTCGCTCTGTCGGAGATATCTCGATATTCGTTCCGGCGCCGAGGTCGTGTTCTCAACGTAGGTCATCGCTGAACGATTCAGTCAGGGTCGCTCCACAACCTCAATCCGACAGATTCCAGACGCGTTTGGCGTTCCCGGAAAGAATGAGCTCTCGTTCCTCCAGCGGTATCGAGCGGAACTGGTCCTCCACCACCTGTCGTGATCGGGGCCATGACGTCACCGGGTGCGGGTAGTCGGAGGACCACATGATGTTGCGCACGCCGATCCGGTCGCGGAGGAGTTGCAACGAGAAGTCCTCCTCTATGAACGTCAAATGCACGTTCTGATGAAAGTAGAAACTGGGCAGTTCGCTGATTCCTGGGAACTCGTACCCCTGGCGGAGCACCATGTCATCGGTCACGTGCAGCCACCACGCCACCCACGCCAAACCGGGCTCCACAAACACAAGCTTGAGCCGGGGGTGCCGGGCAAGCACTCCCGTAAGGATCCACATGCCGAACGCCTCTCCCGTCGTGAGAGGCGTCATCGCCACCATGATGCCCTTCTGCGGAGTCGGGTCTCGCCGGCTCAGGTCATCGAGACTCGTGTTCAGGCCGATGTGGCAGCAAACGGGCAAGCCGGTCTCCTCGATGGCCGAAAAGAGGCGGTCGTACCGGTCGTCGTAGTAGTCAGGCAGCCCGAACTCCGCCGGGAAGACCGGCAGCTGGAGCGACTTCCCTCCGCGTGCAGCGGTACGGAGAACCTCGGACACGGCGAAGTCGATGTCATGGATCGGTATCTGGTACGACACACAGAGTCGCTCACGATCCGCCGAGGCGAATTCGTCCAGTGCGTCGTTGAACGCCCGGGTGGCTTCGCTGGCGCCGGTCTCCAGGTCCGGGATGTACCGGAAGGCGCTGACCTCTGAGTACAGCACCTCCACCTCGACGCCGTCGAGCTCCATGTCCGCCAGCCGCTCACGAGGATCTCGATAGCCAGGGCGCTTGAAGACGGCGTTCGCTCCTATATGGGCGTCTTTGTCGCTCCGCTTCAACTTCATGCCCGCCTGATTGGCGGCGGCCGAGCCGCGCGCCATGCGCTGCGTAAAGGCGGCAACGGCCGCGTCGTAGTCGCGGTGAAAGGACGATGCCAGGTGCGCCCTTACCTGATCGTGGGTGATGGCAACGTGACTGTCGGCTGAGATCAGCAGCTCATCGTCCTGCGAGCCCTCACGGGTGTCCAGAATCGTCATCGCTTCTCCTTGATCGTTGGGATCGTCAAACGAAATCTCTCTTCACCTCTCGGCGGCGCTCGCTCCCGGCCGTGGAAGTGCTGGGACGCTGCGGTTGCCGCCCTGGTCCGGGTGGACCGGCGAATGCTTGCGCGAGCGCGATCCAGCGTTGCGCGATCGGACCGGTGACGACCAGGTCGGTATCGTTGCGGTGCCTCCGTTGCGTCACCACGAGACAGAAATCGACGGCGTCCCCGCTCACACGCTCGACGGCGTCGATCGGTCCCCAGCTCCATTGGTCCCCGTTCGGTGCGCGCAGCTGGACCCGGACCGACTCCACGGGCGGCGCGAGGTGATTGACGGAGAAGCTGTACGGCAAGGCTCGGATGCCAAGATCGGCGATGTGACGCAGGCCGCTGCTCGGCGCACGCTCAATGCCAAGCGCGTCGACGACGTCCTGGCCGTGTGCCCACGTCTCCATGAGTCTCGCCGTGATCGACGAGGCCGGGCTCATGTCCGGCCCGTACCACGGCAGCCGACGGCGCGGGTCGACGACGCCATAGGCACTCACCAGGGCTGCCTCGAGCATCCCGGAACCAACCAAGCAGATCTTCTCCGGAACGGAGTCGATGCTCGGCGGCGACGCGATCGGGAAAGTCGTTGCCGCTCGCAGTCAGGAGCTCGGCGTCTCGCCGGAACTGATCGGGATCCACCAGGGACTGGAGGGTCGTTCCGTCGAAATAGGCGAGATGGCTCACGTGGTCGCCGAGACTCCACCCTGTGGCGGGCGTGGGCAGCCCCCACTCCGCAGGTCCGAGTTGATCGAGGATCCCAAGCAGAGCAGCAGACTCAGTCACGAGGTCGTCGACGAGGACAGACAGTTCGATGCCCATCAGCGGTCCGTCCAGAAAGGGCGACGATTGTCCGGGAACGCCGTGGCTTCAGTGCCGATCATGATGCTCACGTCATGGTCGCCTGAGAATCAGGCCGGTTCGACTTGCGCAGATAAGGGCCGTGGTGGGATTGACCAACTGATTGGGCGAGTCGCCGCGGAGTTGCCGGACAGCTTCGGTGGTCAAGTTCAGTCCGTGGATGTAGCCCTCACCGATCAAGCCTCCGTTCGTGTTACAGGGAAGACTGCCCTGCGGACCAAGGTTGCCGTCCGCAATGAAGTCCTTCGCCTCCCCAGGGCCGCAGAAACCGAGACCCTCGAGTTGCATGAGAAACATCGGCGAGAACGCGTCGTAGATCATTGCGACGTCGATGTCAGAGCGCGTGAACCCGTGGCCCTCAAAGAGACGATCTGCCATGGCGGCACACCCCTCCATGACCGCGATGTCCTTTGTGTAGTGGTTGCTGGCGATCTCCTCTTCGAAGAGGCCGGCCTGCGCGGCGGCCCCGATGAGGACGGCCCTGTCGCTGCCGGCTGCACGGTCGGCGGACGTGATCACGAGGGCCACCGAGCCATCGGTTTCCTGGCAGCAGTCGAAGAGCCTGATGGCTGGTTCCGCGATCCAGCGGGAGGCCTGGTGCTCGTCCAACGTGATGGGCTTCTTGTAGAAGTGGGCGTTCGGATTGTTCGCGGCGTAGTCCCTGAACTGCACGACCGCACGACCGAAGTCCTCGCTCGACACACCGTAGGTGTGCATGTAACGGACGCAGTTGAGCGACATCCACGACGCGGGCGTGAGGACGCCGTACGGGGTGCACCATTGCATGGCCGTCGAACCGGAATGTGACGACGTACCTCTGCCCCCGACCGCCGCTCGGCCGAAGCGCTCGCCCGATCTCGCCTTGACTGCCCGGTAGACGACCACTACGTCCGCCACGCCCGCCGCCACCGCCGATGCGGCGTGCAGCAACACGCCTTGGGAGCCGCCTCCCCCATACGGCACCCGACTGGAGAAACGAACCTCCGGAATCCCAAGGGTCCGGACGAGCTCGGTCTCCTCCACCGGATCGATCGTGTAGCTGACCAGCCCGTCGACATCCTCCGTGGTCAGTCCGGCGTCGGCGAGCGCGGCCACGATCGCTTCGGAAGCAAGTTGCGTCTCGCTGCGACCGGCCGCCTTCGAGAACTCCGTCTGTCCAATACCGACGATCGCGGTTGCGTCACGAAGTCGACTAGCCATCGGCTGTCGCCCTGGGCCTGAAGACAGGAACCGCACCCTCGTGACGCGTCGGCCGAAAGTCGACGGTCACCGGCATGCCGATCACGATGTCGCGTGGATCGACATCGACCAAGTTCGACAACACGCGGACGCCCTCATCGAGATCGATGAGGGCGGCCAGCACCGGGTACTCGAATGCCGGATTCTGAGGATGATGAAGGATGGCGTAGCTGTAGACAACTCCGTTGCCTTCCAGGTCGATGATCTCGAAATCGAGCGAGTGGCACGCCGGACACATGGGGCGGGGCGGGTGTCGTAACCGGCCACACTGCTGGCATCGCTGCGTGACGAGCCGGCCCTCACGTGCAGCATCCCAATAGAAGTGATTGTCCTCATTGAGGAGTGGGGCAGGGCGGACGACCTCGCCGGCCTCGGTCACGGCGCTCCATCCAGGACCGCACGGCTCTGCACCATGACCTCGACCTGGGCGCCGGAGTAGCCCAGTTCACTCAGGATGTCCCTGGTCTGCTCCCCGCACGCGCACGGACCCCCTTGGATGACCGTCTGGGCGGGACTGATGTTGACGAGCAGGCCCGGGTCTTCGAATCGACCCACACTGCTCGACCGGGTCTCACTGACGAGGTTCAGCCGCCTGGCTTCGGGATCGTCAAAGAGGTTCCGACAGAAGAACTCGTCGACAACCTCGATCGGCACACCCCCGTCGTCGAGGACAGCGAAGGCCTCCGCCGCCCCCATGCTCTCAAAACAAGACTCGAGCCATTCGGCCACCGACGCTTCCTCCTCGGCTTTGGGCGCGCCGGGAAGCAGCGTCTGCAACTTCGCCCGCGCACTCACCCGTGACGGCCGCAAGGAAGACCCACTCACCGAGCGCGCACCGATAGAGGCGGTAATAGGGGGAAAGCCCGAACTGATCGCGGTCCACCTGCCCCCAGTCCGGGGCCGTGCCGTCAGAGTGGACCCATGCATGGGACGTGTGCAGGAGCCCGGCGTTGACGATGGAGGTGCTGACCGCTTGACCCTCTCCGGTCCTGTCGCGGTGGTAGAGCGCGGTCGTGATGGCGATGGCGGCCAGGAGGGCATTGCCGGTGTCCCCCATGTTGGACCGGCTCCAGAGCGGAGGATTGCCCACCCCGCACGCCCCGTCCTCCCATTCCGTCCCCGTCATCGCCGCCGCGTTCTGGTCTGTGCCGGGCAGATCAGATCTGGGGCCTTTCTCGTACCCCCGGGTGTTGCAGTAGATCAGCGCCGGATAGCGCTCTCGGAGGGTCTCGTAGTCGAGGCCCAGTCGGGCGGCCGCCCCCGGTCGCCAGTTGAGCGTGATCACGTCAGAGCACTGCAGCAACTTCTCCAGCACCTCCCTGCCGGCAGGGTCCTTGAGATTGAGGGCAATGCTGCGCTTGCCTCGGTTCGTGCCGAGACCCATGTGCGTGCCATTCCAATAGGTGTCGTGCAGCGCGTTGATCTTGATGACGTCGGCTCCGAGGTCGGCGAGGACACGCCCCGTGAACGGCCCCGCCACCCCCAGACCGAGGTCCAGGACCCGAACGCCAGCGAGGGGATGCGCGAGCGATTCGTCCGACCCCAAAGGTGGACCGGGGTCTGGGGCGCCGGAAAGGAGCTCCGCGAGCACCTCCTCCGTATGCTCGCCCGAGCGGGGTGCGGGTCCGCGGACCGACGCCCGGCTGTCGCCGAGAACTCCAACAAGGGGCCGACATGGCGAATCAGTCCCTGTTCGGGATCGTCGACCTCCGCCACGCAACCATCGGCGAGAAAGGACTTGTCCGCCAATGCCTCCCCTGGCGGCCTGACCGTCGCGATCCCTAGACCCACCTCCTCGGCGGCCCGGACCCATGCGTCGGAGGGGAACTTCTTGAACGCCTCCACCAGTTGCGGGTGGAGAAAGATGCCCGCCAGCAGCCCGTCCGACTCCATGGAGACACGATCAGGGTCGTCCCGGAACGAGTCGAGCCCGGGCGGCCACCAGCTTGTCCCCTTCGGCCGCGGCGAGAACCCACCGGGGCCGGATCGTCCAGTGGTGGACCCATTTGCCGTCCGCGCACTCGTAGAGGCCCTCGATCGACCTCGAGTCGACGGGCCACATCCAGTACAGCGGCGCATCCGGGTTCTCGACCCGCTGCCAGTTCAGGCACGCCGCTGCCAGCGCGCCTTGCAGCAGTGATGTGGTGACGTGCTGGCCCAGACCACTGACTTGTCGAGCGCGCAACGCGGCGGCGATCCCCAGGGTGGCGAAATAGGTCGCGCCAATGCTCGGCCACGGGGTGCGCGGGAAGATCGGACCCTCTCGATCGGCGCCCCGGACGAGCCCCTCGGGCGCGTCGAACTCGGGGTACGGCCCAGGACGGCCATTGATGAACTCCATGGCTGTCCCCCGCCGACCCTTCTGGTCATAGAGAAGGCCGGTCCGGGCAGCGACAAGCCCGTCGTAACCGGGACGGTCACGGTGGGCGGGGTGCTCCCCGTACGCCGTGATCGAACAGGTGATGATCCGAGGGTTGAGCGCGCTGAGGGCGTCGTGGTCGACGCCGAGCCGCGTCGTCGTCCCCCACGAGAAGCTGTCGACCACGATGTCGGATTTCTGGACGAGTTGATCGAATTGTCGACGGCCATCGACACCATGCAGATCGAGGCGAACACTTCGCTTGCCCCGATTCCAGACCCGGTACCCGGTCTGCTGCGCAAATGGGTCACCCGACGACGGCTCGATCCGTATGACATCGGCGCCGTTGTCGACGAGGAACATGGTGGTCATGGGGCCGGCGATGCCTCGGGATAGATCGAGAACACGCAGACGATCGAACGCTCCAGCCATACGACTCCACCCCTTCACCTTCTGGCGAGCCGACCATAGCACTTACTATGTTGGTCCAGCTGTTCCGCAGACCCCTTCGTGGCGCGTGCCGACGGCTCCGGCAGCTGGCGGATCCGAGAACTGCCCCTTGAACTGGATCTTTTCGATCTCACAAGCGACCACAGAGGCCGATGCATGAGCGATCGGAAAGACGACCTCGTTGAGATCGCTCTTCATGGTCGGCGGTCAGCCGCTCCGATGCTCCACCAATGACGGCGGGCTGGCCGAGGTCGCCGTCCACGCCGTGCCAAGTCGGCTCAGCGAGGACGACCTGCCCGTCTTCGAATGTGACGCGCGCCACAACTCGTTGCGCCGTCAACTCGTCTATCTCCAGCGCTGCGACCGGACGGCCAGCCGTCGCTTTGAGGTAGCGAGCAAGGGAGCGCCGCGAGCCCGTTTGTGGCGCGCTGAAACGATCATTGTTGCCCCTCCGAGACTCTTCGATCCCGGTGGGTCGGCAGCGTGGTGCTACGCCGCACGAACTCCGCAAATTGCTGCGGATGGCTCACATGAGCGGTGTGGCCGGCGCCCGCGATCGTGAACAACTCCGCCCCCAGCGACTCGGCCAGCTCGGTCGCGGCTTGCTGGGCGAAGGGCCACGTCTCGAGGCCGACGCCGAACAAGCTGGGCACCGTGAGGTCTTCCCAGCGAAATGGTGGACTGAGTCCGATGACGACGTCGCTCTGAAAGGCCACGCCCTCGGCACGCCGGCGCACCTTGAGTTCTTCTGGGAGGCGCCGCCACGCCTCCTCCCCCACCATCCAGACGTACACCCGCTCGGCCAGTGCATCCGTGTCGTCCTGGGCCGCCATGGCCTCAAGCCCCCGACGGACCGACGTGGGCCAGAATTCCATCCAGGGCACCTGAGGCTCCCAGAGGCCGAGTCCCCGGAACCGGCCCGGGTGCTGGATCGCTGCCGAGACGGCCACGACGCATCCAAAACTGTGAGCGACCACCGTGGCGGGTTCATCGCCTATGACGCCGAGCAGGTCGTCGACATGCTGCGCCAGTACCGCGGGTGTACCCGCCGGGAGCGATTCGCCGTAGCCCCGGCGGTCATACTCGATGACCCTGAGATCGGGCAGGTGTTCCACTGCTGGCAGAAAGCTCTTGGCTCGATCCATGGCGCCATGCACCAGCACCACCTTGGGCGCGGTGGGATCGCGCGGTCCTTGTTGCGTCACGGCGATGCTCGCATCGGTTGACCCGCCACCGACTCGGTCGATCACCCGCTCGGATCCCCGAGAATGGACTGGAGGATGGCATCGAGCGTGAACCGAAAGACCCGGTCGAGGTCGACCTCTTGTTGGAGTGTGGTGCTCATGGTCTCGTCGATCTCGGTATCGCCCAGGGCCCATACCTGTGCCCCACGCACCCGATAGTCGGGTGAGAGTGCATCTTCCAGCACGATGAACCCGCCCAGATGGAGCAGAATCGTCGCCACGGCAAAGGCCGCCTCTTCACCGTGCAGGCCGCTGGCGGTCAGCTCGTGGGCCAGCGCCGCCTGGGCCTTGGTGAAGATGGCCTCACCGCGGCCCTGTGTCTTCGATAGGGCGATGAGCTGGGGGTGGGCCCGTACCTCTCGAAGGAGAGCGTTCGAAATCGATGCGATCCGCTCGGCCGGCGTACGGCCGCGCGGCGAGATGCTGCCGAATTGGTCGGTGATCTCCCCGATCAACCTGTTGAAGAGCTGGTCCCGGTTGCCGACGTGCCAGTACACGGTCGGAGTCCCGACGCCAAGTTCGGCAGCCAGCTTGCGCATGCTGAACGCATCGACCCCGCTCTCCTCGATCATCTTCATTGCTGTGGCCAACACCCTGTCGACGGTGATGGAAGGACCAGCGCTGGGTACTCCAGCTGTGCCCGTCTTTCCCTTCTGCACCACGACTTCCTACCTCGGTTCCTGGGGCCAACCCGCCGGCGGCACAGCCGCTATTTGAAGTCCTTTGGATCTGGTACGCCGGGCGGTGTGCCCTCGTGGTACTCGACGAACTCCACCAGATAGCCGTCGAAGTCCTTCACGTAGGCCATCGTCACAGGCCAGCGCTCGAGCCGACTCGGGGGCGACACCGACTCGCACCCTGCGGCAATCGCCTTGTCGTACAACGCCACGCAATCGTCGGTGTTCACGTAGAGCTTCCACATGGCGGTTCCCATGTCGATCGGACCGTCCCGGTCGAGTTGTTGAGCGAGCTGCATGCGACTGCCACCGGCTGGGGACTGCAGAACTGCTTCCTTGACATTGGGGATGTCCGTTCGGCTCTGCACCGGGATGCCGATGACACCCTCCCAGAAGTCGATGGCGCGTTCGAGATCACTGACGTAGATGCAGTACTGAGAAAGGATCGACACCATTGCTCTACCTCCTGCCGTATGGTCGGGTCACGAGCCAACCGTCATCCCGCTTGACGAGATCCTTGGCTTCGTGCGAATCGTTGCGCGGAACAGCGCCGAGGTCGCTCGGAAATGGACGCAAGATCTTCTGCTACTCGGAGACGCTCACGGGCAGGACCTCCACGCCGGACAACCATGGTCGACCGGCCGCTTCGACGTCCTTCCACTTCTGGAGGTCCACCTCGCCGGTCTGCCCGAGTTCCTCCGGGGTGGGCCCGACACGATCTGCGAGAGATTGCAGCTTGTCGACGTCGAAGTTGTAGACCTGTGCAGCATTGAGCCCGAGGATCTGCCGCGCATCGTCAACCGGACAATCCCAGAAGGTGTCGCGGAGCCACTGGCGCGTGTGGGGCCACGTACCTTCGGGGTGGGGGAAGTCGTTGCCCCACATGATGTTGCCGACGCCGATTTCGAAGCGACGCGCGATTTCGCGTCGGCGGGTGTTGGAAGACCCGATGAAGACGTTGCGGTCGAAGTACTCGCTCGGGAGCATCTTCAACTTCGGGGCGATGTCGCCCATCTTCTTGGTGGCGTGCTCCTTCATGTACGCGATGTCGGATCTCCACAGGAGGTCGGCCGCCCACCACGACCCCCCCTCCGTGACGGCGAACTTGAGGCCGGGGTGCCGCTCGAAAGCACCGGACCAGAGCAGGAACCACATGGGCCGCATCGTCCAGAAGATGGTCTCGTTGGCATAGATGCCGAGATCGGCGCCGATCTCCTCGCGCGGTGCGGGCCCCGTGTGGGTGTGGACGACCATCTCGAGTTCCTCGCACACGCTCCAGATCGGCTCGTATCGGGGATCGTTGTACGGGGCGTAGGGACGCCACATAGCGGGAATGAGGGCGCCCCCCAAGCCGGAGGTCTTGGCCCTCCGGATCTCGGCAACGGCAGCGTCAATATCGTGGAGAATGGGCACGATCGCCAGGCCGCAACGCCGGTCCGGACTGTCGCTGCAAAGTTCGGCCAGCCAACGGTTGTGGGCCTGGGCCCCCGCCATGAGCAGTGTCGGGTCGTACTCCCCACTCGCACCGAGGCCGGCGCCGAAGGGGGCCGATGCACCTCCCAATACCGCGTCGGCGTCGGGGAAGATGACCTCACCCACCACGCCGTCTGCCTCGAGCTCAGCGTCGCGGCGAGCGGCATCCCATCCCCCGCGTAGCCCCTCCTCGTTCTCGTCGTACCAGTCCTTCACGAACTCGAGTTTTTCCACCTGGGCGTTCATCGGGGCACGGAGCGCAGCACGCTGCAGCAGGTCTTCGTCGAAGGCTTCCCGGTACCGGGCTTCGAGGTATTCCTTGTACTGGGCATCGGGCAGGCCCGCATGGGTGTCGGACGAAATGATCAGGTAGTTCTCGGTTACCACGGCTTCACGTCTCCTCCGGCGAAGGCCAGCGAATGGGAATCAGCAGGGACGCTGTCGAGCGGCACGTTCACCTCGTCGACGCGGGGCCCGACCCGAGCGGCGATAGGGCCAAGCGTTTCGAGATCGAAGCCGTAGACGCGAGCGGCATTGCCGCCGAGCATCGGCTCCACCTCATCGGTGTCGATCCCGGCGAAGGTGTAGCGCAGGGCCTCGGTGGTATACGGGTACGTTCCCTCTATGTGCGGGTAGTCCTGGCCCCACATGATCTTGTCGATGCCGATGTCGTAGCGGAGGGGTGCCTCGTTGGGACGGAGAAAACTGGCTCCTACGAAGCAGTTGTTTCTCCAGTAGAAGCTCGGTGGCTCGGGGATTGCCTTGACGAGCTCGGCACCGAAATGTGCCTCTGCGTTTCCGTCGTCGGTGAAGCGGCCGTACTGGTGGTCGAGCATGCTGAGCGTGGCGGGGATCCAACCCGACGACTGCTCGGTGAGCACTAATTTCAGGCGGGGATAGCGCGCAAACACGCCGCCAAAAGCCATGTGCCAGAAGACGCGATGGGAGAACCAGCCCAACTCCACCATGAAGATGGCCATGGAGGCCAGGTGTTCGCCCATCTCGGGGCCGGCAGCTCCGGAATGGTTGTTCACCGGCATGTCGAGATCCTGGCAAGCGGCCCAGATCGGCTCGTAGTCAGGGGCGCAGAGCGGAGGGAGTCCCGAGTCGGGCGGCACGCCCGGCAGCAGGACTCCGCCGAAGAGACCGTGTTCCCGCGCCCAGGTGATCTCTGCAACGGCGTCGTCGACATCGTTGAGGAAGACCTGGGCCAGGCCGGCGCGCCGACCCGGAGCGTCAGCACAGAAGTCGGCCAACCAGCGATTGTGCGCCCGAAGGCCGGCCCAACGGAGCTCATAGGTATCCGGCGTTGGCGGCCGTGCCAGGAGGTTGCCGGATGGGAAGAAAGGCGGAATCGTGTTCGGGAACAGGACCTCCGCAACTACGCCATCGTCCTCGAGTTCGCGCAGCCGAGCGGCGGAATCCCAATTGCGATAGGCCGTTTCGCCTTGGAGATCGGCGTAGGGGTTCACATAGGACTTCGCCCAGACGTCGAACTCGTCGAGATAGCGGTGCTCGAGGTAGTCCCGGTAGTCCAGCATCTCGGCACCCGCGTGCCCGTCGGCGGAAATCACGATGTAGCGGTCGTCGGCGAGTGCTTGCATCTCGTACCCCCCAGGGCCTATGACAGCGTTATAGCGCAACCACAAATGATATGCAATCATTCGTTTGTCGTTAGTGAATTTGTGGCGGGGAAGCGTCGGCTGCGACGGAGCCGTACCGGCGTGCGAGTCCGCACGTCGAACAAGGGGAGGTCGAGATGAGGGACGTCGTCGGCAAGGTCGCGGTGGTCACCGGTGCGGGCCAGGGCATCGGGAGGGCGTTGGTGGAGCGCTTCGGCGCCGAGGGGATGAAGGTCGTGATAGCGGACGTCGTTCCCGCGTTGGTCGAGGCGACGACGAGCGAGTTGGCTGACCGTGGTCTCGACGTCATCGGCGTGGTGACCGACGTCACCTCGCTCAAATCGGTCGAAGCCCTACGCGAGGCGACCCTCGAGCGGTACGGGGCGGTCCATCTCGTCTGCAACAACGCTGGGATCGGCTCTGGGTCCGAGGGTCAGCTGTGGGAACACCATGTCAACGACTGGCGCTGGTCCCTGGACGTCAACGTGATGGGCGTGGTGAACGGCATCCATGCCTTCGTTCCCACTCTCCTCGCGCAGGATGAGGAGGGGCACGTCGTGAACACCACGTCGAGCAACGGCGGGTTCACCCCTCTCATCAACAGCGCCGTCTACGCGACCACGAAAGCAGCGGTCACCACCATCACCGAGTGCCTCTGGGGCCAACTCCGCGAGGTCGGCGCGAAGGTCAGCGCATCGTTGCTCTACCCTTCGACGTTCTCACCGGGCATGCTCAACACCGGTATCTGGCGACCGGGCGCCAATCGGCCCAAGCAATACGACCGGCCGGGTGCACCCCCGCAGGAAGGGCGAGACGCGCTCGGCGCCTACCTGCAGCGCATGGAAGAAGCCGGTTTGGAAGTGCAGTTCGCACCCTTGTCAGAGGTGGCCGACATCTGCTTCGAGGGAATTCTCAACGACACGTTCTGGATCACGGTCCCGCAGGAGCGGCAACAACAGAAGATACGGGACCGAGCTGCGTCACAGATCGACGGCAGCCCCCCCGAGTACCTTCTCGAAGCCAACATGATGACGTCCAAACCGATCGACGCGAAGAGCTAAGAGAGCCGAATTCGATGATACGGATGAGCGTCCTGTACCCCACGACCGAAGGTCATGTCTTCGATCACGACTATTACCGCGACCACCACGTGCCCCTTGCCCTCCGGACATGGGGGCTCGAGCGGGCCGAGATCGACAAGGGCGTCGACGGACCCTACGTCGCAGCCGTCCACTTTCGGTTCGATTCCCTCGAGGCGATGACTGCAGCCCTGTCGGCTGAGAGCTCGACGCAGGTAACGGCCGACGTCGCGAACTACACCAACATCACGCCCGTCGTGCAGGTAAGCGAGATCGTCTGAGGTCTCTTGGTGCCCGCATACTCGGGGGCCCAGGGACTACAACCCGGTTCTATGCCCGTCGTTGTCTTGAAGGATGCGGCCACCATGGATTCCATGAAGCCTGGACGTCTGGCCGCATCATGCAAGTGGACAGAAATGAAACGACGTTCTAGTATCTGCTCCTCGCCGTTTTCGTCGGCGGAGTCGACCCGCGGACGATAGGAGGCTCATTCGAATGGTCATGCCCCAGGGCATAGGTGCGATCGACACCATGTTGGGCTTCCCCCATCGGGACATGAAGGAGGTCTATCGGTTCATTACCCGACAGACCAGGGACACCCAGTCGAAGGAAGAATTCGACTTCCCAGTCGAGTACATGTTCAAAGACGTCCCCGAGAAGGCTCTGCAGGACGTCGATGACCCGATAGCCGTGACGGTGCGGGAAATGGACCTCTGGGGTATCGAGAGGGGGTTGATCGGGGTCGGTGACCCGGCCGGCACGGGTGCCGAGGCGCTGAAGCGATTCCCCGATCGGTTCATCCCGTCGTCGAGCGCCGATCCGAACGAGGGTATGGCGGGGATCAATCGCCTCGTCCGCGAGCACGAGACCTTTGGGACCAGGGCCATCGGCATGTTCCCCGCGGGAACATTCCCACAGGTTCCTATCAACGATAAGAAGATGTATCCCATCTATGCCAAGTGCGTCGAACTTGGCGTCCCGATCTTCTGTTGTGCCGGCATACCGGGTCCGAGGCTGAAGGCCTCCTGCCAACATGTCGAGCTCATCGATGAGGTCATGTACGACTTTCCGGACTTGATCTTCGTAACCCGCCATGGCTGCGAGCCATGGACAGAACTGGCCGTAAAACTGATGCTGAAGTGGCCGGGTCTTCACTATTCGACGAGCGCTTTCGCTCCCAAGTACTACCCGCAGGACATCATCGACTATGCGAATAGTCGCGGCAGCGACAAGATCATCTATGCCGGATACTTCCCCATGGGACTCTCCCTCGAGCGGATCATGACCGAGATGGCCAACGTCGGGTTCAAGGATGAGGTGTGGCCCAAATTCCTTCGAACCAATGCCCTCAGGGTTCTTGGGCTGTAGTAGGTCCACGCTACTTACGTGCTGATGTTGCAATGGCCACCGACAGAGGAGTGAAGTGAGCACCACTACGACCGATACTGCGCCCGGTTCGACGGCCGCCGTCGACTACACGACGTTCGACGCGGACAACCACTACTACGAAGCCACTGACGCGTATACGCGTTATATCGACAAGGCCATGGCAAAGCGAACCATGCAATGGGCAGAGATCAATGGGAGGCAACGTCTCCTTGTCGGCGGCAAGGTGAACAGGTTCATCCCCAACCCCTTGTTCGACCCCGTCGCCAAGCCGGGCAGCCTCGACGAGTACTTCCGAGGGAAGAACCGAGAAGCGAAGGACATTCGGTCCCTCTTCGGTGACCTCGAACCCATCCGACCCGAATACCGTGATCGCGATGCTCGTCTGGCGGTCATGGACCAACAGGGCCTTGATGGTTGCTTCCTGTTCCCGACGCTTGGCGTCGGCATGGAGGAATCACTGGCGGATGATCCGGGTGCACTGGTCGCCGCCTTCGAAGCATTCAACAGGTGGCTCGAGGACGACTGGGGTTATGCCTATAAGGAGCGCATTTTTGCGGCGCCAATGATCACCCTCATCGATGTTGATGCAGCGGTAGCCGAGCTCCGTCGTGTCCTCGACGCTGATGCCCGGATTGTCTGCATCAAGGGCGGCCCGGCACACACTCCCAGCGGGTTCATCTCTCCAGCCGATACCCGCTTCGATCCCTTCTGGGGTCTGGTCAACGAGTCCGGGGTGACCGTCGGGATCCACTCTGGTGACGCGGGATACGGCCGGTACCTGAACGACTGGGAGCCCTCCGGCGACTTTGAATCATTCCGCTTCTCTCCCCTCCGCACGGTCCTCAGTTCTGACCGTCCGCCCTTTGAGACGATGGCCGCATTCCTATGCCAGGGCCTTTTCGACCGCTTCCCGAGGGTGCGGGTGGCGAGTATCGAGTCGGGCGCGAGTTGGGTGTCCATCCTCATCAAGAAATTGAAGAAGGCGTACTCCCAAATGCCGGGGTCGTTCCGATCGGACCCGATCGAGAAACTTCGCCAACACATATGGATCGCACCGTTCTACGAGGACAATCTGGCTCAGCTGAAAGAGAACGTCGGCACGGAGCAGATCCTGTTTGGTTCGGATTGGCCGCACGCCGAAGGTCTGGCCGAACCACGCAACTTCGCGTTGGACCTCCGACGACATGGATTCACTGAGGATGAGATCCATACGGTGATGGCCGAGAACGGCTGGACGCTTACGCGCCCGTCCAGCTGAGTTGGCCGATCAACTCGTGTGAGTAGTCGGTCCAAGAACCAGCGGTAGGAGTTGAAGTCCGGGTCGACCGTCGTAGCTTCACGACCTCGACGTCCGGGGATCTTCCATGAACCGGGCCCGAGTCCACCGGTCATGGCACTCGGGCCTTCAGACGGCGTTGTATATAATATTCCAGATGGGCGACGGCTGAGTGCACCGTCGTCGTCCGCCTCTCTCGAACCGATTGCCGACCACTAGGGGCAAGGACGCATGAGCGAAATGCTTGAAGGAAAGGTTGCCGTTGTCACGGGGGCCGGCCATGGCATCGGTCGTGGCCATGCTCTGGAATTGGCGCGCCACGGGGCACGTGTCGTGGTCAACGATTTGGGGAGTTCGGTGACCGGCGAAGGCTCCAGCAAGGACGCTGACCTGACGGTCGAGTTGATCGCTGCACGTAATGGGACCGCTGTAGCGGACTACGGAAACGTAGCCAACGAAGCCGATGCTGAAGCAATGATCGACCGCGCGATCGGCGAATGGGGCCGGCTCGACATCTTGGTCAACAACGCCGGCATCGTGCGCGACGGAGTTATTTGGAATCTCACGGCAGAAGCATGGGACGCCGTCATGGGCGTTCACGTGAGAGGGCCATGGCTCACGAGCCGCGCAGCGGCTCGTCACTGGCGATCGCTCGCGAAGGCCGGTCTCGACAGCCGTGGCCGAATCATCAACACGACGTCGGGGGCCGGCCTCGTTGGCAACTTCGGCCAGACGAACTATGCGACCGCCAAGGCGGCCGTCGTGGGGCTCACACTGACCCTTGCTCTGGAGTTACACCGCCTTGGGGTCACGGTGAACGCCGTTGGACCGGCCGGAGCAACCCGCATCACGGGCACCATGCCTAATGCCCCTGCTGTGGTCGAGCCGAATGAGATACCCGAGGATTCGTTCGACCCATGGGATCCCGCCGGAAGTTCTCCACTGGTTGCTTGGTTGGCCTCGGACGAGGCGCAGTACGTCACCGGGCAGGTCATCCGGGTGATCGGCGACAAGATGCACCTCATGCAGGGCTGGCGGGAGGGCGCCACGGCTTCGAGCGACGCAAAGCGTTGGGAAGCTTCCCAGCTGGGTGATGTCATCGCGGCGCAGATCTTCGGCACCCAGGGCCGGGGATTGCAGACGTGGTCGAACTAGAGCTCTCGGACTGGGCGGCTGGTCGCCACAACGGTGTCGGCTCGTGGCCGCGAGGAGAGTCTCGAGTCAGGGAGCGGTCGCCCGGATCCCCGATGGCCGAGGTCCCAGACTCCTGAAGTAGTCACGGTCACTCTGGTCGGGCGCTCGGCCTACCCGGGTCACGGTATCGACGTCCGTGGCTTCCGCCCTGAGCGCGCGGACCGTCGACTTCTCCCTCGGACGGATAGCAAACGGATCGAACGAGAAGTGCCGCATGGCATTCTCGTGGGTGATCTTGTTGATCTGCTCGTCGGAGAGCGCGGCAAATTGCCGCTCGTTGACCTCGGGCCCGTCGGGCCAAGAGCTGTCGGAATGCGGAAAGTCTGACTCCCAACAGACGTTGTCGATATTGAACTCGCCGATGAGGCTCACGCCCACGGGATCGTTGATGAAGCAGCAGAGAACCCGCTGCTTGAACACGTCGGCCGGCCCCATGCCGTCTGGGAATCTCTGCTCTGTCCAGCCCGAGTGACGTTGCTGAATGTGCTCAGCCCGCTGGAGGAAATACGGGATCCACCCGATGTCACCCTCGGTCAGAGAGAACATCAGGTCGGGAAAGCGCCACCAGAAGTCGGCCCACAAGAGATCACCCAACGAGTAGATCGACATCACCGACGAGAGACCCATCGCCACCGAAGCGGGTGCGTCAGCCGAAGTTGCGGCCGCCTTCGACGAGGAACCGACATGCAGGCACAGGACCGTGCCCACGTCCGAGCACGCGGCAAACAGGGGATCCCAGTGACCTGAGTGGATCGACGGCATGCGGAGAGCCGCTGGGTTTTCCGAGAAGGTGACGGCGTGGCACCCCTTCCCAGCGAGCCGACGGACTTCGGCCGCCGCCTTCTGCACGTCGAAGAGCGGCAGGATGCCGCAGGGTATGAAGCGATCGGGATAGCTCGCGCACCATTCGTCGACATGCCAGTCGTTGTACGCCTTGATCATGACTTCGTTCACAGCCTGATCCGGGCCCTCGTTGAGCACCTGACCCGAGAACCCGGTCCAATTGGGGAAATTGAGACCGGCGAGCGTTCCCCCAGCGGACATATCACGTACTCGCTCGTGCACGTCGTAACAACCCGGGCGCATTTCCCCGTAACTGCTGGGGTTCACGTTGTACATCTCCGGCGGCTTGCCGGCTACCGCGTTCAATCCAAGGTTCCGGCCCTTCTTGTCGCCGTACCACCACTGCTGGAAACCGTGCTCGTCCGTTTCGACCCGGGGCACCGCGTCTCGGTACTTTGCGGGCACGTGACCGTCGAACATGTCCGCTGGCTCCGCGATGTGATCGTCCACGCTGATGAGGACCATGTCATCTGCCTTCATCGGCGCCCCTTTGGATCGAGACAAACCAGCACACGTGCCCGCCGGAAGTCTCCATATTATATTCAGTCCTTTATGCGCTGTCCGCTGGCCTCGTACCGTCTGCTCGGCAGCGGAACGACGGGATGCATCGCTGATGCTCGACGGCGTCCGTGTGGTCGACTGCACCACTGAGATCGCCGGCCCCTACTGCTCCAAACTCTTGGCGGATGCCGGTGCGGACGTGGTCAAGGTGGAGCCACCCGAAGGTGATCCGTTGCGGGACTGGGGTTCGGGTGCTCTCTTCGAATTCCTCAACACGTCGAAGCGCTCGGTTCGAGGTAACGCAGCCGACCTGCTGGCCACGGCGGATCTCTTCGTCAGCAACGAGCCGGTCGATCCTGGTGCCCTGTGGGCCGAGAACCCGTCATTGGTGATTGTCACCATCACGCCGTTCGGTGCTGCTGGACCCTGGGCCGGTCGTCCGAGCACCGAGTTCACCCTGCAGGCCGCGTGCGGTTCCATTGGGCAGCGTGGGCTCCCCGAACAACCGCCACTTTCCGCCGGTGGCCGCCTGGGCGAGTGGACGTCGGGCACCTATGCCGCTCTAGGGGCGATCGCCGCGCTTCGCGAGGCTTCTCGCTGTGGCTGTGGGGAGCTCGTCGACGTGGCGATGCTCGACTGCATGGCAGTCACCATGGTCACGTACCCCTCGGTGTTCGCGTCGTTTGCCGGCTGGCCCCAGGTGACAGGGACAGGGCGGACGATCGAGGTTCCTTCTATCGAGCCGACGCGGGACGGATACTTCGTGGTCACCACGAACAGCGCGCAACAGTTCCAGGACTTCCTGCTCATGATCGAGCGGCCCGACCTCTTGACTGATCCCGGTCTTCCGCAGGTGGCCAAGCGATTCCGCCGGCGGGAGGAATTCCTGTCCGCGGTGCACCACTACACCACGCAACATGACACAGAGGAGATTCTGGCCGCCGCCGCCTTGCTCCGGATACCGGCCGGCCCACTCCTCAACGGCTCGACCATGACCGAGTTCGAGCAGTTCGTGGCCCGCGATGTCTTCGTACCGAATCCGTCCGGTCGGTTTCTCCAGCCCCGTATTCCGTATCGCATCTCTGGAGTGTCGCCACGATCGTTCGACGCTGCCCCGGCGCTCGGTCAGCATGACGGCTCGATCGACTGGCCCCCTTGGACAGGTGTTGGCCCGCGGCTTGGCCGCACTGGCGACCCTGGAGGTGATGCCGCAGCTGAGGGCTGGCGGCTCCCCCTGGCCGACGTTCGTGTCGTCGACTGCACCGCCTGGTGGGCCGGACCAGTGTCCACCGCCGCCCTGGCCGCTCTCGGGGCCGAGGTCATCAAGGTCGAATCGATGACGAGACCGGACAACATGCGCTTTGCCAGTACCCGGCCACCCTCAGAAGATCTGTGGTGGGAGTGGAGTCCGATTTTCCATGCCGCCAACGCGGGCAAACTTGGAGTGACCTTCGATCTGTCCCGTCCCGAGGGGTCCGAGATGTTCGAGCGCCTGCTGCAGACCGCCGATGTTCTGGTGGAGAACTTCACTCCTCGGGTCATGGAGCAGTTCGGCTTCGGCTGGGATCGCGTCCATGAGTTGAACGATCGGCTGATCATGGTCCGGATGCCGGCCTTCGGTCTCGATGGGCCATGGCGCGATCGGACAGGATTCGCCCAGACCATGGAGTGCCTCACCGGCATGTCCTGGTTGACGGGGTTCGTCGACGGGCCTCCGGTCTTGGTGCGGGGGGCCTGCGACCCGCTCGCGGGGATGCATGCCGTGATTGCCACCATGCTTGCGCTTATGGAGCGCGATCAACGCGGTGTGGGCATCTTGGTCGAATCCGCCATGGTCGAGTCGGTGCTCAATGCCGCCGCAGAGCAAGTGGCGGAGTACGGCTCCAGCGGCACGTTGCTCTGTCGTGACGGTAATCGGGGTCCACACGCCGCCCCGCAGGGGGTCTACCGCGCTGCTGGCGAGGACGAGTGGGTCGCCGTTGCGGTCGCCAATGACGATCAATGGCGATCTCTACGGTCGCTGCTGGGTGACCCGACATGGGCGCGGAGCGATGACTTGACGAACCCTGATGGCCGGCATCGTGCGCATGACCTCATCGATCGTCAGCTCACTTCGTGGTCCAGCCAGCGTCCGGCCGAGGAGTCCGCCCAGATGCTTCTCGACGTGGGCATACCTTCGGCCGTGGTTATTCCTCCCCGTGAGGTCGCAGCCAATCCGCAACTTCGATATCGCGGCCTCTTCGAGGTTGAGGAGCATGCCGTCACGGGCGCCCATGAGATTCCGACGCTGCCGTTTCGCTTCTCGCGGGTGGGCAGCTGGCTCAGGTCGCCGGCGCCGACCCTCGGCCGCGACAACGGAGCCGTTCTCGAGAGCCTTGGTTACTCGCCTGCGGCCATCAATGAGCTGCGGCAGTCCGGCCTCGTCGGCGAGCTCCCCACGGGGCTGTGACGCCGTGTGGCGAGGTCAACCTGCGCGACGGCAGGGGGACTCGTCGGGCCCTTCAGGCTGAGGCTGCAATCTCGGCCGCCCAGCGGTAGTCGGCCTTTCCACTCGGGGACCGAACGACCTCGTCGACGAAGACCACCTGTTTCGGCACCTTGTAGCCGGCCAGCGAGGCCCGTACCAAGCTCACCAGTTCCCCCTCGCTCGGATCCGTCCCCGGTGTCGGCTGAACGACGGCGACCACTCGCTCGCCCCAGCGCTCGTCAGACACGCCGGCAACGATCACGTCGTAGACCGAGCGCGACTGGCGCAGCACGGCCTCCACTTCCTCGGGATACACCTTCTCGCCTCCCGTGTTGATGCACAAAGAGCCGCGCCCGAGCAACGTGATCGTGCCATCCGGGGCGACGGTGCCCATGTCCCCGGTGAGCGACCATCGCCGCCCGTCCCATTCGACGAACGTTGAGGCTGATCGCTCCGGGTCCTTGTAATACGCGAGGGGGATGCGCCCGGTGCGAGCGACGCGACCGACGACGCCCGAACCTGGCAGCACAGGTTTGTGTGTCTCCTCGTCCATGACCACCGCCTGCTGGGCGGTGAATTGCGGCGCCGGCTTGTCCCCGATCGGCCCCAAGAAGATGCGTCCGGCCTGAATCCCCGTCTCGGACGACCCGTAGCCGTCGGAAAGAGGAATCCACGGAAAGGTGGCGAGGAAGCGATCGCGCAACGCGGTCGACAACGGTGCCCCACCCGAGCTGACCACGGCCAGCGATTGGATGTCGGGCTTGGGATCGAAGTCGTCCCAAGCATCGAGCAAGGGTCGCATGACTGCGTCGCCGACCGTGCTGGTGGCCGTGACCTTCTCGCGTTCGATCGTGCGCCAGACCTCGCTCGAGTCGAGAGAGCCTGACCACAGCACGACCTTGTTCCCACTGAAGAGGTGTAACAGCACGACCCAGCCACCGGCAGCGTGCATCAGCGGAGCCAGGAGCAAGAAGGTGCTCTGCTCGGGAGCGATGCGCTCCAGCAGCTCGTCCACCGATGTGACCTCGGGCAGGGCAGGGTTACCGCCTCCCATGCAGGCGAAGAAGGCGTCCTCCTGTCGCCACACCACGCCTTTGGGTAAACCTGTCGTACCGCCCGTGTACAGGACGTAGGGATCGTCGGCCGACCGGGGGCGAAAGTCTCGCTCCGGCGACGAGGACGCCAGAGCGTCGTCGTACGCCGACCCCGTGGCCAGCTTCCACCGCAGCGTGGGGACCTGGGCTTCCACCTCGCTCACCCGGATCGAGAAATCCAACTGGTGCACCACTCCTACGAGGTCGGCATCGTTGAACAGGTGTTCCAACTCCCCCGCGGTGTAGCGATAATTGATGTTGATCGGCACGGCTCGAACCTTGTAGGCGGCCAACGTGGCCTCCACGTATTCAACACAGTTCTGCAGATACAGGCCGACGTGGTCTCCCACCTGAAGGCCCTGCTCGAGGAACCAATGAGCCAATCGGTTGGACCGTTCCTCGAGCTGCGCATAGGTCCGGCGTTGTTCACCGCAGTGAAGGGCGACCCGATCCGGGACGCGATCGGCGACCGCCTCCCACAAGTCGGCAAGATTGAATTGGCTCACAGAGCGTCGGGTTCCTATCGAGCCGGGGTGGGATCGAAGGGCCCGCGCCCCATCTGGTCGCGCACCGTGACGACGGCAGCATTCGTCAGCGTACGGCGCTGCCAATTGGCCCCGTCGACGACGAGGGTATGACCGGAGATGAACCGGGCGAAGGGTGAAGCAAGGAACGTTGCGGCCCAGCCGAGCTCTTGCAGCCGCCCTACTCGTAGCGCTGGTTGACAAGCGTCCTTCTCGTTCGTCCGGTCAAGGTTGCCCTTGATGTCAGCCGTCATGTCCTCGTGGGGGAAGAGTCCCGGTACCAGCCCGTTGACCTGAATCCCATAGGGCCCCCATTCCACGGCGAGGGTCTCCACCATGTTCTTCACCCCCGCCTTGGCGGCGGCCGAGTGAGCGAACCCCGGACCCCCCGTCCAGGCGTAGGACGCCCCGACGTTGACGATGGACCCGGCCGTGCCGGCTTCGATATGACGCCGGGCGAATTCACGCGAGCAGAAGAAGGTGCCGTTGAGGGTGATGTCGACGACGGTGCGCCAGGCGTTGGGGGACATGTCCTCTGCCGGCACCGGAAAGTTCGCCGCGGCATTGTTGATGAGCACATCGGGAAGGCCGAATGTTGCGGTGGCCTCGTCGAAGGCGGCGGCGACCTGATCGGCGTCACGGATGTCGCACGTCACACCGAGCACTCTGGCTCCGAGTGCCTCGATCGCTTCCCGGCCGGCGCCGAGGTGCTCGTCTTTCCGACTTGCGACGACCACGTCGGCCCCGAGTCGCGCGAACTCGGCGGCGATGGCCTTGCCGAGTCCCGTTCCACCGCCGGTGACGAAGACACAGCTGCCGGTATAGGTTCCTGCGGGCAGGGCCAGCGTTCCTACGGGTGGCGGCTCGGGAAGACCCCTTTGTTCGGTCACGTTCAACTCCCCGTGTAGTGCGGCTCGCGCCCTTCAGCGCGGGCAGCTCGGAATTCAGCGAAGTCGGACGACTTGTTGATGAAGGTCTGGTAGATCAGCTCGTCCTCCATCGAGGACCGTATCCCCGGTTCGCTCAGGTGTTGCAGCACACGGCGGGCCATCTTGACCGTCACCTTCGGCGAGCCTGCGATCTTGTTCGCCATCTCCCATGCCGTCTCGTCGAGTGCCTCGGGTGGCACGAGGCGCGAGACCACCCCGTGGCCGTAGGCCTCTTCGGCGCTCATGGCACGTCCGGTCAACACGAGGTCGCTGGCCACACCGCTGCCACAGATCTCGTAGAGCCGCCCAACGCCACCGGTGTCGGGGATGACGCCATGGCCCACTTCGGGCAGCATGAAGCGAGACCCCTCGGCCGCGATCCTGATATCGCACAAGAGGGCGCGCTGGAACGATCCGCCGATGGCCCATCCGTGGATGGCCACGATGATCGGCGCGTCCAGTTCGAACACCTGCAGGATGCCCCGATGGCCGCGGCTCATGAGCTCGTGATGGCTGAGGGGGGTGGCGTTGGTCCCGATGACGGACACATCCCGGCCGGACGACCATGCCTTGCCTTCGCCGCGCCAGATGACGGCCCGTACCTCTGGACGGCCCTTCAATTCGGTCAGAATGTCGAACAAGCGGGCGTCCATATCGTCATCGAACGCGTTGCGTTTATCCGGATTGTTGTTGGTGATCACAGCAACTGGACCGTTCACCTCGAGCAGCACCTTGTCGGTCATCAGGTTCCCTTCCTTCGGCGAATACGCCCTCTTGCGAGTTCCCCACCATCTGCGCCACGCCGCTGCATGGACTCAGCCCAACTCGCTGAACGGCTGATCCTTGTCGCTGCGTGGCTCTCGCGGAAGTCCGAGCACCCGTTCACCCAGGGAGTTGCGCTGGATGTTGTCGGTGCCGCCTCCCAGTCTGGACATCCACTGATTCAGGAACGCGGTCTCCCAGATACCGCTATCAGGCGCAGCGTCGCCAGCCAGCATCCCGTTGGCGCCGAGCAGCTCCATGAACAGCTCCCCGGTGAGGCTCATGTGTCGGGAGACGAACAGCTTGGTGGTGGACGCCTCGGGGCCGGGCAGACGGCCCTTGGAAAGGGCGGTCTGGACGCGATAATTCATGTAGCGGAGGAGCTCCAGACGTGTGTAGAAGTCTGCCAGGTGCTGGCGGATCAACGGGTCGGTGCTGCCGCCGCAACGACGGGCCAAGTCCAGGACTTGCCCCACGGTGAAGCTCTGCCCGGCGCCGCCGATGAGCGCGCGCTCATAGCCCATGGTGGTGTGCGCTACGGCCCAACCGCCGTCGAGCTCCCCCACCACGTTCGCGGCGGGGATGACGACATCCGTCAGAAAGACTTCGTTGAAATGGGCGCTCCCCGTGATCTGGCGCAGCGGTCGTACCTCGATTCCGGGGGCGTGCATGTCGACGAGGAAATAAGTGATGCCCTTGTGCTTCGGCACGTCCAGATTCGACCGAGCAATCAGGATCGCCCAATCACTGTATTGGGCACCCGATGTCCAGACCTTCTGCCCGTTCACGACGAATGCGTCCCCGTCGCGCTCAGCGCGGGTCTTCAGCCCTGCGAGGTCCGACCCGGCGTCGGGCTCTGAGAACAGCTGGCACCAAACCTCCTCGCCCCTCAGCATTCCCGACAAGTAACGGTGCTTCTGCTCCTCGGATCCGTGCGCGATGAGGGTCGGTCCTGCCATGCCGATCCCGACGGAGAACACTCCGACCGAGACGTCGTATCTGGCCACCTCCTGGTTGAAAATGGTTTGGTGCCAGGCGCTGTCGCCCCGTCCGCCGTACCGGGTGGGCCAGGTAATGGCGCCCCAACCCCCCTCGAAAAGCGTGTGCTGCCACGCGCGGCACCGGTGCACGTAATCGGGATGCATGGGGTTGCGGGACCAGTTGTCCAGGCCCGTTCTGACCGGCGCATGCTCCTTGAGCCACACCGACACCTCGCGGCGGAAGGCGGCGTCCTCCTCGGTGTCCTCAAAATCCATCGCTTGCCTCCACGCGAGAGGACTTCGCCAGAAAATTGGACATTGCGGCGGCGGCCCAATCTGCCTGAGATGGAGCTGGATCGCTGAGCGCGATCTGCCGACTCAGATTGAAATTCCCGGAGCGAAGTTACAGTCCCTCGTCGCGGTACGCCGCAACCGCCTGGGCCTGCTCGAACGGATATGAGAACTCGGGTGCATACTTTCGTATACTATATTTGAAATTCGCAACCGTATAGTTAGGCTCTGCACGCCGAGAGACGGAGAGTTGGGCAGAGATGACCCCGAACATGAGCAACACGCCGGGGAGTTCTCAGTTCGGGACGGTAGACACATTGCATCGACTTTGGAATGTCGCCGGCCCGTGCACCCCTGGCGTCAAGGCCGAGACGCGGCCGCGGCATGCCTGACGCCATCACCGACGAGGGGGTGGCCCGGCTCCGCCAGCGGATCGGGATCGCACGTCCCCATACGAACCCGCCCCATTACCGAGTCCCGAACGAAGACGCCTTCCGGCACGTCGCCGAGGCCTATGGCGACGACAACCCCCTCTGGTGCGACCCGTCCTATGGCGCTGGCACCCGTTGGGCTGGCGCCATCGCCCCCCCTCACCTGGTCGGCGGAGACACGCTCATCGGGGAGGACGAGGTCACGGCCCTCGAAGGCGACACGAAAGCGCTGATGAAGGGCGACCCCCTCGGAGGCGTTCATGCCTTTTACTCGGGATCGTTCCGGGAGTGGTGGAACCCGCTGCGCCCCGGCACGCAGGTGACGCGTCGCAACGCACTGGTGGGCGTGCACGACAAGATGGGTGACTTCGCCGGCCGCGCGGTGCACGAATGGCTGGCCGAAGTGTTCGCCGCCGTCGAGGGACCGGTCCTCTCGGGACAGTACCGACTGATGATCCGGGCCGAGCGGGAGAAGGCGACGGAGCGCAAGAAGAACGACGAGGTCAAGATCCGCCCGTATTCCGACGACGAGGTTGCTGCGATCGGCGAGGCGGTGGCCAAGGAGAGAGCGCAGCGGCGCGGCGCGGCGCCGCGCTGGTGGGAGGACGTCAACGAGGGCGACGAGCTCCCACCGCTCGTCAAGGGCCCACTGCGGGTGACCGACATGGTCGTGTGGCACACCGGCATGGGTATGGGCCTGTACGGCGTGGCCGCGCTCCGGCTGGGCCACGACCAATTGCAGCGCATGCCTCGCTTCTTCGCGCCCGACGACTTGAACATCCCCGACGTCCAACAGCGGGTGCACTGGGACCCAGAATGGGCCCGGCGGGCGGGGAACCCCGCCTGCTACGACTACGGCCGCATGCGCGAGACGTGGTTGATCCACCTGTGCACCGACTGGATGGGCGACGACGCCTGGCTCTGGAAGCTGGACTGCCAATTCCGCAAGTTCAACTATGTGGGTGACACCCACTGGATGCGGGGGCGGGTCTCCCGGAAGTACCTCGCAGAGGATGGTCGTCCGGCCGTCGACCTCGACGTCTGGGGGGAGAACCAACGGGGCGAGACGACCACGCCCGGCCATGCGACGATCCTCTTGCCGTCCCACCAGCACGGTGAGGTTCGACTTCCACTGCCGCCGGGCGGAGCCGCCACCTGCCAGGAGGCCCTGGACGCCTTGGCCGATCGGTTCGCCGCGGAAGAGCAACGGTGAAGCCGTACCCCGATATGCCGAACGGGCTCACGCTCGAACATGACGGACCGGTCCTGCGGCTACGGATCGACCGGGCGGAGCGCCGTAACAGCCTCACCGATCCGATGGTGTATGCGCTGACCGACACAGTGGACGCCGCCGCCAGCGACGAGTCGGTTCGGGTCATCCACCTGGAAGGTGAAGGCCAGCATTTCTCGTCGGGCTTCGATCTGGCCGAGCGGACACCCGGTCCCGATCGCCCCCGGGTGGGATCGGTGCACCGGCGCATGAACGCACAGGTCAACCGTCTCATCCCGGCGATGCTTACGTGCCAGACACCCATCGTCTGCACCGCCCGCGGCTGGGTCATCGGTCTCGGGCTCGACATCCTCCTCGCCACGGACTTCGCCGTGGTGGCGGACGACGCCAGGCTCTGGGCCCCCTTCACGACCTTCGCCTTCACGCCTGACAGTGCCGCCAGCTGGCTCATACCCCGTCTCGCCGGCGTGGCGCGGGCCCGCGAGATGCTCATGTTGGGGGAAAAGGTCTCGGGAGCAGACGCCGCTTCGTGGGGGCTCGTCCACCGCGCCGTGCCCGCCGACGAGCTGGACGCCGTCTCGCGAGAGCTCGTCGAGCGCCTGGCTGCCGCACCGACCGTCGCGATCGGGCTCACCAAGCTGTTGCTGCACCGCGGCGCTCACCTCCGACCTCAACAGCCACCTGGCCGATGAAGCGTGGGCGATGGAGGTGTCCAGCCGCTCGGAGGACTTCCGGGAGTACGGGGAGGCGAGCAAGGAGAAGCGGGCGCCCCGATTCACCGGGCGTTAGCCGACCAGCGCAGCGGGCGCGGCGACCCGCCAATCGGATCGAATCGTTCGGATATAATATTCAAGATGGAGTTTGCCGCGGCAGAGTCGGGAGCGGTGGCCGCAGCAGGACGACCCCTCGAGGGCATCCGGGTGCTCGCCATCGAACAGATGCAAGCGCTCCCCTACGCCACCCAGCTCCTGGCGCGTCTCGGTGCTGACGTCGTCAAGATCGAACCGCTCGCGGGCGAGCTTGGCCGAGCCTCGCTACCGGCGATGACCGATCCTGGAGGGCGTTCCGTCGGGGCGACCTTCCTGCGCAACAACTTGAACAAGCGAAGCATGTGCGTCGACCTCAAACAGCCCGAGGGACGTCAGCTCGTCCTCGATCTGGCCCCTCGCTTCGACATCTTTGCCGAGAATTTCAAGGCGGGTGCGATGGATCGCATGAGACTCGGCTACGACGACATCGTGGCCGTCCATCCGCAGGTCGTCTACGCGTCGGTGTCGGGCTTCGGCAATTCCGCGCCGAGCCCCTACCGCGATTGGCCGGCCTTCGCTCCGATCGTCGAGGCCATGTCGGGCGTCTACGAGATGAAGCGCCAGGGCGACCTCCCGCCGATGGTGTCGCCCGTCGGTGCGCTCGGTGACATCGGGGCTGCGCTGTACACCTCCGTCGGCATCCTGGCCGCTCTGCGGGACCGCGACCGGACTGGTCGTCCCGGCTACGTCGACGTCGCGATGCTCGACGCGGTCATGGGCATGACGGACATCGTGACCAACTACTGGTCGATGGGTGTCGATGGTGGCGACTCGGGCACAGTGATCAACCATGGTTTTCGTGCCGCCGACGGCTGGTTCGTCATGCAGGTGGCCCGCGTCCACGTCTTCGAGCGTCTGGCTCACCTCATCGGTCATCCCGAATGGATCACCGAAGAGCGTTTCGCCGCCCCGCACGGCTGGGTCCAGCACCTCGAGGACGTCATCCGCCCGGCCATCGAGAAGTGGGCGGCCGGGCGGACCCGGTGGGAGGTGTGCGAAGCCCTGAGTGAGGCCGGCATTGCCGCCGGCCCCTGTGCGCGCGCCGAAGAGTTGGTGGGCGATGCCCACGTCAACGCCCGTCACATGCTGGTCGGCATCAATCGGACCGACGGGGTCGACCAACCGGTGCTCGTGCCGGGCAACCCGGCTCGGATCGTGGACCGAGGCGACGGCGCTGACCGACGGATCCCATGGCTGGGCGAGCACACGGACGACGTCCTGCGCGAGGAGCTCGGACTGACCGACGCCGCGATCAAGAGTCTGCGGTCGTCGGCGGTCGTCGGCTAGCACGACCGTGCCAGAGGACACCGACGCCGACCGCCAGCCGGCCGGTCGACAGCCACAGACGATCCCCGAGGCCCTGCAGCAGGCAGCCGAAATGTACGGGGACGACGAGGCGCTCGTCGACGGGACGACCCGGCTCTCCTTTCGAGATCTGGTCGAACGCGTCGATCCTGTGGCGCGCGCCCTCGTGGCGAGCGGCGTCGAACGTGGTGACCGCGTGGCCCTGTGGGCACCCAACAGCGCCGCATGGGTGGTCACCAGTTTCGCCGTCTACGCCGTCGGCGCGGTCCTGGTGCCCCTCAACACCCGATACCGCGGCGAGGAGGCGGGCCACGTCCTGCGGACTTCGAGGGCGCGCTTGCTCTTCGCCGCGACCGACCTGCTCGGCTCGGACCTGGTGGCGTTGCTGGCCGACCAACCCGCCCTCGAAGACCTCGAGGAGATCGTGGTGCTGGAGGGACCGCCGCGGTCCGGGTGCACGACACTCGCCGAGTTCAACGCCCGGGCCACCGACGCGCACGGTCGACAGGTGGCACGACGCCGGGACGCCCTGACCGAGGACGACGCCTCCGACATCATCTTCACCTCGGGCACGACCGGCAAGCCCAAGGGCGCCGTGCTGGAGCACGGCGCCAGCGTCCGCACCTACCTGGCCTGGTCCGAGCTGGTCGGTCTGCGGAGAGGCGACCGCTACCTCGTGGTCTATCCGTTCTTCCACACGGCGGGGTTGAAGTCCGGCGTGCTGGCTTGCGTCCTGCGTGGTGCGACGATCCTTCCCCACGCCGTGTTCGACGTCGTTCCGGTGATGGAGCGTGTGGCATCGGAGCGCATCACCATGCTGCCCGGGCCACCGACTGTCTTTCAATCGATCCTCAATCATCCGGATTTTGCATCGTTCGATCTGTCTTCGTTGCGTCTCTCGGTTACCGGAGCTGCCACCATCCCGGTGGACGTGATTCGCCGCATGCGCGACGAGCTGCGCTTCGAGACCGTGGTCACCGGGTACGGCCTGACCGAGACGACGGGGACCGTGAGCATGTGCCGTCATGACGACTCACCCGAGGTGATCGCCACCACCGTGGGGCGACCACTCCCCGGGGTGAGTGTGCGCATCGTGGACGACGCCGGCCAGCCGGTCGACCCGGGAGAGCCCGGGGAGATCCTGGTCCGCGGCTTCAACGTCATGAAGGGATACTTCGAGGACCAGACGGCAACGGACGAGGCGATCGACGCGGAGGGATGGCTCCGCACCGGGGACATCGGGATCCTCGGCCCCGACGCCAACCTGCGCATCACCGACCGCAAGAAGGACATGTACATCGTCGGCGGGTTCAACGCCTATCCCGCGGAGATCGAGGGGATCATGGTCGGCCATCCGCAGGTGGGTCAGGTCGCCGTCGTCGGCGTCCCCGACGAGCGTCTCGGCGAGGTCGGCGTGGCGTTCGTCGTTCCACGCCCCGGCTCCACGGTCGACCCGGAGGAACTCGTGGCATGGTGCCGGGACCACATGGCGAACTTCAAGGTCCCTCGATCCATACGCGTGGTCGACTCGCTCCCGCTGAATCCCACGGGCAAGGTGATGAAGTTCCAGCTGCGTGCGCAGCTGGCCGGCTGACCCCGGGATCCGCCGAACGGACGCGAGGTCGATCGTCCGATCAGGTCCAGGCCACGATCGGACCGGCCGCCTCGATCATCTCCGACATCTGTCGCGGGTCGGTGGCCAGGGTGCACAGCGTGTTCCCTGCCGGGATTTCGCCGAGGACCAACCGACGCAGCCGCTCCCGGTGGGCCTCGGCGTCGAGGCGATCCCCGTCGGGATCCCACGCCTCGACCGGCACGCGAATCCCGAGCGCGGCCGCCGCGTCGACGATCACTGTCGTTGCCTCTGCGTCGACGCGATCGATCACGGCCAGCGCTGGACGGCCAGGGTGGCGGAGCAGCGAGACGGCGACGCAGGCGGCGGCGAATCCGGGGGAAGACGTGGACGGCACGATCACCGCCCCGAGCCGTGTCGTGCCGAGCGTCCGGGCCACCCAGAAGCCGGCGTCGCCGGCGTCGGCGGCGACCAGCGCACCGGCGGCGACGCACTCGGCATAGTGCATGGTGGCCCGGCTGGGTGGCAGCGGGGACGCGTCGACGCCCCAGCCCCGCTGCGTCACCTCCGCCAGACGGGACCGCAACGGCGGCAGGCCCAACGACGTGCGCCCGCTCGGACCGCACCGTTCGGCCAGCGGAGCCAGGCCCGCCGGGGGGACGGTGCGCGCGGGGCCCAATCGCCAGCGTTCATCAGGAGACTCATGGGGGTCCAGGCCGGTAGCGATGATCAGGTCGACCCGATTGAGCCCGCTCAGCACGAAATCGTCGGCCTGCAACCCGATCGTGGCCAGATGGTGCCGGCTCCTCCAATCGAACACCCCCTTCGCTCCCCATGTGTTCAAGACGCCGACGCCGGCCGACACGGCCAGGTCATGCAGTCCCGGGACGGCCCGATGCCTGCTGACGCCGGGTCCGGCCAGCACGACGAGGGCGGAGGCGGCGCGCACGGCCTCGACCGTTTCCTCGTCCGGCTCCATCCACGTGTCCTCGGCTGCGGCGGGTCGGGGCACCGCGCCATCGACGAGCTGACCTGGGTCCAAGTTGAGGCGAAGCTCCACTTCTCCGGACGACGACAGGGCGGGGACGGCCGCTAGCAGCGCCTCAGCTGTGTCGGCCTCGATGGTGTGGCACGGCCCGGGGTCGATCCCGGGCAACCAGAAGAGGCCGTTCCCTCGGTGCGCCGCCGCGCGCACCCCGTGGACTCGTTGGTGGGCCACCGCAAACAAGGGGGCCACCATGGGCGCCACCGGTACCACCTCGAGCGCACCGAAAGGTGCCCCGTACGTGGCGTCGATGCCCGAGAGCATGGCGACTCGTCGCCACAATTCCGTGGCCGGGACGACGGTCACGAGGTGATCAAGTCGCTCCGGACCCCTCGAATTGTGGTGCCCATTGAGGATCCCGCTTCTCGGCGAAGGCCAACGGGCCCTCGACCTGGTCGGGATGACCCCACATGGAGACCAGTTCGTTCGCACCGGCTTTGCAGGCGTCGGTGAGCCCCTGCTCGAGCGCGCCCCACAGCGCGCGTTTCGTGGCCGCCATGGCGGCGGGTGAATTGCGGGCGATCTTCTCGGCCAGGGCCTGGGCCTCTTCGCGCAGGCGCTCCGGTGGATCGACCACCTGGCTGATCATGCCCAGGGCGAGGGCGCGCTCGGCCGTGATGCGCTCGTGCCGGCCGACGAGGGCCATGCGCAGCACCGCCTCGAAGGGCATGCGCCGGGCCAGGCCGATCAGCTCGTAGGCGGCCACCTGTCCCACCGACACGTGGGGGTCGAGGAAGGCCGCGTCGGAAGCCGCGATCACGATGTCGGCATCGGCGATCCAGTGGAATCCCCCGCCGGCACAGATTCCGTTCACCGCCGTGATGACGGGCTTCCACACATCGTTGTGCCAGGACGTGAAATGAAAGTCGAAGTTCTCGCTCGATTCGCGGTAACGCTCGAAGCCAACGCCGTCGGATGCGATCTCGACCATGTCGGCACCGGTTTGGAAGGCCTTGCCCTCTCCGGTGTGGACGATGACCCGCACGGCGGGGTCGGCGTCCAGCTCCTTCCATGCCTCCGCGAACTCGTCCCGCATCGCATTGTTCATCGCGTTGAGCCGCTCCGGTCGATTGTTGATCAACCAGCCAACCGGGCCGTTCCGCTCGACCTTCAGGGTTTCATACGTCACTGCGAGTCCCTCTCATGATTCTCGATGTCTGTCTCAGCGGCGGGTCGGCCGGACGCGGCAACGGTCCACTGAGGATCCCGCTTCTCGGCGAAGGCCAACGGGCCCTCGACCTGGTCGGGATGACCCCACATGGAGACCAGTTCGTTCGCGCCCGCCTTGCAGGCGTCGGTGAGCCCCTGTTCGAGCGCGCCCCACAGGGCGCGTTTCGTGGCCGCCATGGCGGCGGGTGAGTTGCGGGCGATCTTCTCGGCCAGGGCCTGGGCCTCTTCGCGCAGGCGCTCCGGCGGATCGACCACCTGGCTGATCATGCCCAGGGCGAGGGCGCGCTCGGCCGAGATGCGCTCGTGCCGTCCCACCAGGGCCATGCGCAACACCGCCTCGAAGGGCATGCGCCGGGCCAGGCCGATCAGCTCGTAGGCGGCCACCTGTCCCACCGACACGTGGGCGTCGAAGAAGGTGGCGTCGGAGGCCGCGATCACGATGTCGGCGTCGGCCACGAAGTGCAGCCCACCGCCCACGCACATCCCGTTCACGGCCGCGATGACGGGCTTCCATACCGCGTTCTGCCAGGACGTCAGGCGCAGCTCGGCGCGACGCGTGCGTCCGGACTGCTTGCGAAGGGCGTCGGGGTTCCGGCTCAGCTGGACCACATCGAGGCCGGTCTGGAACACGCCGCCCTGTCCCGTGTTCACGATGACCCGCACGTTGGGGTCTTCGTCCAGCTCGCGCCAGGCCGCTTCCAGCTGGTCGAGCATGTCGGCATCCATGGCGTTCCCGGCCTGGGGGCGGTTGAAGATAAGCCAGCCCACGGGGCCCTGGCGTTCGACCAGCAGGGTCGAGTAGTCGTTCAACTGCGCGGCACCTCCCGCCAAGGGAGTGACGCGTAGGGGTCCGGCTCGCGGGGCAGGCCGAGGACACGCTCGCCGAGGATGTTCTTGTTGATCTCGGTGGTCCCACCCTCGATCGTGTTGGCCCGGCTCCGCAGCATCCCCCGCACCTCGTAGGGCAGCGAGGCGGCGTAGTCGCCCAGTTCCCCCGCCCAGGCCGTGGCCCAAGGGCCGAGCACCGACATGGCCGCGAGCTGGATGCGCTGGTTGAGCTCGCCCTGATGGACCTTGCCCACCGAGCTCTCGGGGCCCGGAGGGCGCCCGGCCCGGGCTTGGCTGCGCACCCGCTGGTTCGTCCATTCCCGGACTCGCTCCTCGCAGTAGAGGCGCATGATCTCGTCACGCAGGACGGGATCGTCCCATCCACCCGAGCCCGCTTCGGCGCGACGGCGCTTCGCGAGGCGGATGAGGTAGCCGACACCCGAGCCCCCGATGCGGTCCACCCCACCCGAGCCCGCGCCCGACACCATCTGACGCTCCCCCGACAGCGTGGAGTTGGCGACCTTCCACCCGGCACCCACGTCGCCCACCCGGCACGCGTCGGGGACCCGGGCCGCGTTGAGGAACACCTCGTTGAAGTCGACCTCACCGCCCATGTGACGCAAGGGACGAACCTCGACGCCGGGTTGGTGCAGATGGATGAGGAAGTACGTCAGCCCCTGGCGTTTGGGAATGTCGACGTCGGTACGGGCCAACAGCACGGCCCAGTCCGAGAGGTGCGCCCACGTGGTCCACACCTTCTGCCCCGTGATGACCCAGTCCTCCCCGTCGCGCTCGGCCCTCGTGGCCAGCGACGCCAGGTCCGAACCGGCACCCGGCTCACTGAAGAGCTGGCACCAGGCCTCCTCGTTGCGAACGATCGGCGGGAGAAAACGAAGCCGCTGTTCTTCGGTCCCGTGCGCAAAGAGCGCGGGAGCGGCCAGGTTGAGCCCCAGGGGGTTGAGCCGCCCGAGGTTGAACGGGGCGAGCTCCTGTTCGACCCTTCGTGCGGCTTCCGGGGAGAGATCGAGCCCGCCGTAGGCGCGCGGCCAGGTGGCAACCACCAGGCCGGATGCACCGAAGACGGGATACCAGGCCTCGTAGTCGGCTCGGGTCCTGACTTCTCGAACGGCCGCCGGTCCGCCCCGACGGCCGGCCTCGACCCACGCCGTCGGGACCGCCGACGCGATCCAGGCGCGCACCGCCTCGACGACCTCCTCGGTGGAGGCGTCCGGCCGCACGGCCAGGAGGCTCCCGGCGCCGCCGTTGCCGGAGCCGCTGAGGGTGAGCGCCTCCGTCATCGGCTCATTCGACCCGTGGGCGCGGGCTCCCGCGGCGGCGCGTCCCTCTCCCGGAAGCCGCTCAGGTGATCGCCCCGTCCTCCCGTCATTGCACACGAGCATCTCGGCCAAGTGTCCCACTCCGTCCGATTGTATATTTTATTATGTCCCGTGTTCCGGAGCGATGCGTCGTCCGCCCGTCCGGTGCGGGGTCATGCGATTCTGGCGTGCCGGGGCGGCGCCGAAAGCACGGATTGGTCGGCAAGTTCGCATAACATATACGTATGCCATCGCCCACTGACAGGTCCCACACCGCGGCCAAGGGTCGATCGAACGGACGACGTCAAGCAAAGATTGTCCGCACACCGAGTGGCGAGCACATCGCCTCGCATATCCGCCGGTTGATCTTCGAGGGCGAGCTGCGCGCCGGCATGCGGGTGCCGCAGGATGCGATCGCCCAGGAGCTCGGCGTGAGCCGGATACCGGTGCGCGAGGCGTTGATCGTCCTCGAACGCGAGGGATGGGTCACCAACGAGATGCACCGGGGTGCCTTCATCAATACGCTCGATGAACCCACCGTCCACGACCACTACGAGCTCTTCGGTCTGATCTACGGGTTTGCCGCGAAGCGTGCGTTGGCGCGTGCCGGTGACGATCTCCCGCAACGACTCGGCGCGCTGCAGGCGCAGTTCGCGCGGGCCACCACCGCCGACGATCTCTACGACCTTTCGATCGCCTTTCACAGCCTGATCGTGAAGGGCGCAGCGTCGCCCCGCATCAACGTGGCCCTTCGGGCCATCTCCGCACTGGTGCCCGGCAATTTCTTCGAAGAAGTGCCCGAGGCGGTCGAAGTGGAGCGTCGGGGGCTGGCCGCCATTACCCGGGCGATGAAGCAGGGGGACGGGGACAAGGCGTCCGCCGAATACGTCAAGATGATGCGGAGCGTGGGCAACAAGGTGGCCCAGGTATTCCGGGAGCGCTCCCTGTTCGAGTCGGCGGAAGTCACGGCCTGACGCTCGAGAAGTCGAGCGTCCGTTCGCAACGTGCCCCCACACCCTTTTCGCGGCGTCGCCATCGCCGGTGTCCACAACACCGTGCAGGCACGCCGGCTCCCTGACCACGATTCAGCCTCGATCGCGCTGCTCGGGGCGCTGGGTGCGCTCAAGGACGCCGGCATCTCCCCGCACGAGGTCGACGGTGTCGTCGGTCCGGACTGCGCCCGCATCGCCCTCGAGCTCGGCCTCGGTCCTTGCACCCGACGACCCGGCTCACTGGGGATCCCCACGATCCTGGACGCGGCCGCGCTGATCACCACCGGCCAGTGCGACGTCGTCTTGGTCGCGGCCGGAGGAGCCGGCATCCACCTCGACCGGAGCTCGGCCGCACCCTGGACGCGGCCGGCGAACGAGCTGGTCGTCGGGTACGGGCTGTTCACGGCCGCCGAATTCGCCCTGATGGCGCGCCGCCACATGCTCACGTACGGCACCACGCCCGAACAGCTGGCGGCCGTCGCCGCCACGATCCGGACGAATGGACACGAAAACCCCGATGCCGTGTACCACGGCCGGGGGCCGTTCTCGCCCGGCGACATCCTGGCCTCTCGCATGATCGCCGACCCGTTTCACCTCCTCGACTGCGCCACGACGTCCGAAGGTGGGTGCGGCCTCGTGCTGGTGGCCGCCGAGCGGGCGGCCGAATCCGAGGCGCCGCTGTGGATCCTGGGAGGAGCCAGCGACTCCTTCGGGCCCGCGTACACCGTCGCACCGGTGTGGGACTTCCGGCCCCGACCCGACGCCGAGCCCGCCGGAATGGTCGGCGCCGGCGCGGCCAAGAGGGCCTTTGCGATGGCTGGGCTGACGCCGGCCGACGTCGACGTGGCCGAACTCTACGATCCGTTCTCGTTCGAGATCATCCGGCAGCTGGAGGCCTTCGGCTTCTGCGCCCCCGGCGAGGGCGGACCGTTTGTCGAAGACGGGAACATCGCGCCCGGCTCCCAACTGCCCGTCACGACGGACGGCGGGACCATGTCGTTCAGCCATCCCGGGATCAACGCGCAGCAACTGCAGCGGGTCATTCGGGCGGCGCTGCAACTCCGCGGTGTGTGCACCACGAACCAGGTCGCAGGGGCGGAGGTTGCCCTCTGCTCGAACGGCGGTGCCGGGGCCCTGTTCTGCGACGTCCTGCTCCTCGGTCGAGAGCGCCCATGAGCCTGTTGCTGCCCCAACCGGCGGGCATCCCGGTCCCCCGCCCGGGGCTCCACAGTGAGGCGTACTGGCACGGATGTCGCCAACACCGCCTCCTCTACCAACGCTGCGCCGCGTGCGGCTACTACGGACTCGGCGCGTTCACCGTGTGCGCACAGTGCCACGCGACGTCACCGACGTGGGAGGCCAGCGCCGGCAGGGGCCGGCTCTACAGCTGGACGGTGGTGTGGCAACCGCCGGACCCGAGGTTCCAGGTGCCCTACGCCCCGGCGGTGGTCCGCTTGGACGAAGGCCCTTTCATGTTGAGCGCGGTCATCGGCTGCGAGCCGGGCGCGTTGCGCGAGGGACTGGAGCTCGCCGTGCAATTCCACCCGGTATCCGACGACATCACCCTGCCGTACTTTGCTCCCCCGTCGGAAGAGTCGTGATGAGCGACGAAGGATCCCCCGTGAACGACAAGGTCTACATCCACGAGTACATCGACATCATCGGGCACAACCGCGGCCGCTACATGTACCACATGACGGCGAATTGGAGCCCCGCGGCACAAGAAGATCGGCACCAGCTCTGCTACGGCGTGTGGGGTGTCGTGGGCAGCACCGGACGATGGCCCCAGGTCGTCAACCTCTGGGAAGAGGACGGGTTCGACGGCCTGGCCCGGTCCTTCGGACACGAGCTGGGCCATCGCGACCTCCAAGACCCCAAGCTCGCCGCGTGGTGGGCGACCGCCGCCGAGCTCAGGGCCGGGGGTCTGGATCGTCTGCTCGTCCCGGCACCGTGGATGCCCACGATCGAGCAGGCGTGTGCGGCCGGAATCCGCGGTGAGGTCTACGCGCACGAGCAGATCGCGGTCCCGAGAGGGAGCTCGGCGCAGTACCTGGACTTCGTTCGTCGCGACGTCGTCCCGGTCATGCGCGACTTCGGCTGGGTGTTGGCCGGAGCCTGGGAAACGGCGCTGGTCGATGACGATGAGTGCTTTCTCCTCTGGGCGATTCCCACCTGGCAGGAGTGGGCCGACCGCGAAAAGGCGCGCCGCGACCACCAAAAATTGGTGGCACTGGAGGCCCAGAACCTGGCGCTGACCGACCGGACCAGCCGCATCCTCCTGGTGGAAGCGGCGCTCTCGCCGATGCGGCTGGGCCGCCAACCGTCTCGCGCCGACCGCTCCGAGGAATGGGACGGCTAGATCCGGTGGCCCCCGGAAGGGCCTGAGCTACTCCTCCCGGGCGGATGGGCCCGGGGCAACGTCAGAGTCGCCGGCGGCACCCAGCGCGACCAGCTCTCGGCGCAGCACCTTGCCGACCTCGCTCTTCGGCAGTGCCTCGACTCGGCGGTAGCCAACGGGAATCTTGTACGGCACGAGGTGCTCCCGACACAACTGGTCGAGTTCCGCATCGGGGGCGTGACCCACGATGAAGGCGAGCGGCACCTCACCCAGTCGTTCATCGGGGAGACCCACCACCGCCGCTTCGCTCACGCCGGACGAGAGGAGGAGGACCTCTTCGACTTGCCCCGGGAACACCTTGTTCCCACCGCGGTTGATCACGTCGCCCACCCGGCCCTCGATCCACACGAACCCGTCACCGTCGAGGCGCGCAAAGTCCCCCGTGCGCACGTAGCCCTCCGGATCCAACCGATCGTCGAGACTGTCCCCGCCGGCATACCCCGAGGCCATACGCGGTGGTTTCACCAGCAACTCCCCCACCGTGTCGGGTGGGGCCCCGGATCCATCTTCTGCGACCACCTTGATGGCCACCCCCGGGTGGGGCCGACCCACCGCCCCGATCTTCTCCGGATGGTCCCGGGCGTCGGCGGCCGTCCATCCGACGACCTCTCCGATCTCGGCCTGGCCGTAGCCGTTGAGCACCGTCACGCCGAACTTGGTGGAAAACCGGCGGGCCGCCAGGGGCGAGAGGGGCGCCGTGATGCTTCGCACATACCGCAGTGGCGTCAGGTCGCTGACGTCCGGGTCGTCGGCGAGCATCACCATCCCAGCGGGCGGCAAGACGGTGGATCGAATGGAGAAGCGGTGCACGAGCGAGGCGAACTCCGCGGTGCTGAAGCGGTCCATCAGCACCACGGACGCGCCGGCCCGGAGCCCGAACAGGACGTTGTAGATGCCGGCGTTCAGGGCCAGCGACACCGGCACCAAGTTCGGCGAGGGAGGGCGGGACGGATCGGCGGGCCGACCCCGCAGAGGGCCGAGGACCCGGTCGAGTATCTCCAGATACCCGCTGTGCGTTTGCAGGATCGGCTTGGGCCGTCCGGTGGTCCCCGATGTCCAGGTGATGAACGCCGAGTCGGGCTCGTACCCCATCGGCGAGCGGTCCGAGAGACGCACCCCGGCGTCGTCGATCACCGCGGCCGGGGAGGTCGACGAGAGGACGTGGTCGAGTTCGGCCTGGGGCTGGCGCGGGTTGGCCGGCACGAACACCGCGCCGGCCAGCCAGACGCCGAACATGGCGAAGACGAATTCGGGCCCGTTGGGCAACTGCACGACGACCGCCTGGCCCGGTTCGACTCCGGCGTCACGCAGCCGTTGTCCCACTCGGGCGGCTTCGGCCCGCGCCGTGCTCGCCGTGACCGCGCGGTCCGCCGTGGCGATCAGGTCGGCACCGTCGGGAAAAGGATGCTCCGTCAGCAGGTCCGCCAGGCTTCCCGCGTCCCCCGTCATGACCCCGAGACCCTGCGACCGGCGACTCCCGGTCGACCGGATCGCCGGCATCGCACCCCGAAACCGGACGACACCCTGGCGGCCAGGAGATGAGCGAACGGCTCCGACACGCTTTCCTTTCCGGGGCCTCGGCAACCCTCTCCAGCGGATCCAATTGTACATTATATTTGTTTCGAGAGGACAGCTCCTTCGCGCTCCATCGGGGGTCGGCCCCGCGCAAGTCCACGACGTGCGTTCGGGAGGGCCCGTTGCATCGGGACGGGATGGGTGAGGATGAAGAGAGATCAGGCGCCGGCTGTCATGCGGGCGCGCGAACGCAAGGAGTGAGGGATGGCAGACAGCGAGAGTCGTTGGAGTGGGTCTCCGGACCCGATCAAGATCGGCTGGCTCGGCTCGGCCCTTGACGGCCCCGACGGTGGCTACGACAAGATCCACCGGTTGGCCTTCGATGAAGCACTCGAGCAGGGCTTGCTCGACCGCCCGGTCGAGTTCGTGCTCCACGCGGAAAACGGGTTGCCCCGCGGCTCGGCCCGCAATGCGGCCGATGGGTTCAAGTACCTCGTCGACCAGGGCTGTATCGGTGTCGCCGGGGCCTACAGCTCTGACAACGCGATCATCGTCGCCCCACTGGCGAACGAGCTCAAGATCCCGCTCATCAGCTGGGCGGGCACCGAGCGATTGGGGGGCGAATACTGCTTCCGGCTCGGAAACGGGGACTGCGGTGGTGACGCTGCTCTCTGCGTGGCCTGGCTGGCCCGACACGGGTACAAGCGAGTCGCGGTATTGAGCGAAGTCTCACCCAATGGCGAGGAGTACTTTCGCTTCTTCCGGCAGGAATGCCGCCGGCACGGGCTGAACATCGTCGCGCTGGAGACGGTGAGCCAGAACCCGGCCAACCTCACGGAGAATATGGATACCCTCCGGCAGTCCAATCCCGACGCGCTCTGCTACATGGGCTATGGCATGTTGGGGGCCCAGGGACTGTTGCGCAAGGCACTCGACGAACTGGCCTGGGATCCACCACGGATCATGGGCACCGCGTTCATGTTCTATCTGATGGGCTTCGACAAGTTCGAAGGGTGGGTCGGCATCGACCAGTTCGACCCGAGTAACCCGCTCGTCGAGGGATTCCATCGCCGCTTCGTCGAGCGACACGGCGAGAACCCCCCGATGTGGCCCAACGCCATCCCGGTCTTGGCCTACGACACTGCCCGCGTCTTGACCGAGGGGCTCTTCCGCGCTCCCACCCTGTCTGGGCCCGGACTGAAGGACGGACTGGAGAGAATCCGGTTCATGCCGAGCGCCACCGGTGGGCCCCGGACCCACATCGCCGGCGCTCCTTACGAGCACGGAATGTTCCGAGGGGACTGGCTGCTCTATGGCCGCGTGCGGAATGGCGAATTGGAGTTCGAGGGTCTCTTCGAGCCCGCTGACTGACCACGACAGCACCGAGGGAGGAAGGGGCGCCATGCACGCCGACGACTTGATCATGGTCAGTGTGGACGATCACCTGGTGGAGCCACCGGATCTATTCGAGGGTCGGCTGCCGGCCAAATACCGGGACAGCGCCCCCGGGGTGCAGCGGCTCGACGACGGGAGCGACGTGTGGGTGTTCAACGGACACACCATCCCGAATATCGGCTTGAATGCCGTGGCCGGCCGGCCCCGAGAGGAATACGGGATCGAGCCGACCGCCTTTGACGAGATGCGCCCTGGATGCTTCGACGTCCACGAGCGCATCAAGGACATGAACGCCGGAGGCGTCCTCGGCTCCATGAACTTTCCGTCCTTCCCGGGTTTCAGCGCCCGGCTCTTCGCCGCGTGCCGGGACAAGGACCTGGCCTTGGCCGTCCTGCGGGCCTACAACGACTGGCACATCGACGAGTGGTGTGGCTCCTACCCGGGCCGGTTCATACCTATGGCGCTGCCCATTCTCTGGGATCCCGCGCTCTGCGCGGAGGAGGTCCGTCGAGTGGCCGCCAAGGGCTGCCACTCCCTGACCTTCACCGAGAACCCGGCTGCGCTCGGGTACCCGAGCTTTCACGACCCCTCGTGGGACCCGCTGTGGGCGGCGCTGTGCGACGAGGACGTCGTCTTGTCGATCCATCTCGGCTCGTCCGGAAAGCTCGCCCTCACGGCTCCCGATGCCCCCGTGGACGTGATGATCACGCTGCAGCCGATGAACATCTGCAGCGCCGCCGCGGACCTGTTGTGGTCGCGCGTGATCAAGACCTTCCCCATTCGCATCGCCCTGTCCGAAGGCGGAACCGGATGGATCCCCTACTTCCTGGACCGGGTGGACCGCACGTATGAGATGCACCACCAGTGGACCGGGCAGGACTTCGGGGGCAAGTTGCCCAGCGAAGTCTTTCGCCAGCACTTCCTGACCTGCTTCATCTCGGATCCGATCGGGGTCAAGCTTCGTCATGAGATCGGGATCGACAACATGGCCTGGGAGTGCGACTACCCACACTCGGACTCGTCGTGGCCCCATGCCCCCGAGGAGCTGGCGCACGTGGCGGCCCAGGTGCCAGACGACGAGCTGGAGAAGATCAGCTGGGCCAACGTGTGTCGCTGGTATTCCTTTGATCCGCTGGCGCACCGGCCGCGGGAGCGTTGCACCGTGAGGGCGCTGCGCGCCGAGGCGGAAGGGCACGACGTGTCCATACGCTCGTACGACCAGGGCCGCTTCGAACGCACCGGCGAGGGCGTGGATCTGGCGACGATCGCCGCCAAGGCGACCGCCTAACCGCTCAGCGCGGCGCCACGAGCGGAAGGTCGAGCCCGAGCAACTCAATGGCGTTGCCTCGCGCCAGGCGGTGCACGATCTCTGGTGATCGGTGGCCGAACTGCTCCGCGGCCGCCTCCACCGAGTACGGCCAGGTGCCGTCTTGGTGGGGGTAATCGGTCTCGAACACCACATTGCGCGGGCCGACACGGTCCAGCAGCGCCATGCCGACCGGGTCTTTGAAGAAGCAGCTCCAGATCTGCCGGTAGTAGTACGTGGACGGTGGTTCGGGACAGTAGAGCTGTGAATTGCTCCACCCCCGGTGGGTCGACCACACGTCGTCAGCGCGCTCGAGCAGGTAGGGAATCCAGCCGATCTGGCATTCGGCAAACAGCAGCTTGACGCCCGGGAAGCGCTCGAGAACGCCCGAGAACATGAAGTCGGACATGGCGCCGATGCTGTTCCCGAAGAGGATGGTGGCCGGCACGGCGTCCGGCGCGTCGGGCGACGTCTGCGGAGTCTTGGTGCCCGAACCCACGTGCATGCAGATCACGGTCCCGGTCTCCTGGCAGATTCGGAAGAACGGGTCCCAGTAGCCCGAATAGATGCTCGGCAGACCCAGGAAGGTCGGCAACTCGCTGAAGGCAACCGCCCGCACGCCTCTCGCTGCGTTGCGTGTCACCTCGGCCACGGCGAGATCGACGTCCCAGAGCGGAATCAGGCAGAGCGGCAGCAGCCGACCCTCGCTCGAGCCGCACCACTCCTCCACCATCCAGTCGTTGTAGGCCTCGACGCACAACAGGGCCAGCGCACGGTCCTTCCCCCACAGGAACTGCTGCCCGCAGAATCTGGGGTAGTTCGGGAAACACAGTTGCGCCTGCACCCCATTGACGCTCATGTCCTCCAGGCGGGCCTTGGGCTGCCAACAGCCCGGCCGCATGTCGTCGTAGGTGACACCCTTGAGCACGACCTCGTCAGCGGGGAAGCCGGCCGCGGCGATCGTCCGTTTGACCGACGCCCGATGCTCCTCGTAGCACCACCAGGCGACTGGCGGGCCCTCGGTGCCGGGGGCCTCCACGTAGGACGCCCCTTCGAGCCGGGGCACCCCGCCCGGCATGTACTCGACATGGGGGCCCATCGGGCGCAGACGGGCGGGCAGGCGGCTCGACCACACGTCCGGCGGCTCGACCACATGTGCATCGAGGTCCACGATCCAAGGGATTCGAGCGAGATCTCGTTCCGCGACGGTCGTCATCACACATATTATATATAATGTGGGAAGGTGGCACCGCAGCTGCTCGCCGCACGAGTCCGAACAGAGCGCGCCACGTGCTCCCGGCGCGACGCGAGCGGGCTGGTTGCGGGCGTTGAGCCGGGGAGGGACGATGCGTGACGGACAAGCGAGCGCACCGGGAGAGCAACGATGACCAGAGTCTCGGGTCAACCTGATGACCTGCACTGGGACCCCTTCGACGAGTCGTTGAAGGATGACCCGCACCCGGTATGGAAGCGGCTCCGCGACGAGGCACCGGCGTACTACAACGACGAATACGACTTTTGGGCGCTCAGCCGGTTTGAAGATGTCGAGCGAGCTCACCGGGATCCGCAGGTTTACAGCTCGGCCCATACGACCGTGTTGGAGAGCATGACGGAGGAGGCGCAGCGCGAGGGGATGATGATCTTCCTCGATCCGCCCGAGCACACCGCGATGCGGCGTCTCGTCTCCAAGGCATTCACCCCACGCCGCGTGGCGGCGCTCGAGGACGAGATCCGGGACCTCTGCGCCGGCCTCCTTGATGCCCAGCGGGATGAGGACGGCTTCGACTACGTGCAGGACTTCGGAGCGCGACTTCCGGCCACCGTGATTGCGATGCTGTTGGGCGTACCCGCGTCCGACCGCGAGGATGTCCGGCACCACATTGACGGCCTGTTCCATATCGAACCAGGTGTCGGCATGGCCAATGAGCTGTCCCTCGAGTCAGCGGGTTGGCTCTACACGTATCTCGGCCAGCAGATCGAGGAACGGCAGGCGAAACCTCGGGACGACATGTTCACCGACCTGGTCCAAGCGGAGATCGACGGCAACGATGGCATCACGCGGCGGCTCACCCCCGCCGAGTGCACGGATTTCGGGATCCTCCTGGTCAGTGCGGGCACGGAAACCGTGGCCCGCCTCTTGGGCTGGGCGGGCCTCGTCCTGCCTGATCATCCTGAGCAGTTGCACGCCTTGACGCAGGATGCGTCCCTCATCCCGAACGCGATCGAGGAACTTCTTCGCTACGAGTCCCCGTCGCCGGTACAGGGTCGATGGCTGACCGAAGAGGTCGAACTCCATGGGCAACTGATCCCGGCGAACTCGAAGGTCCTGTTACTGACCGGTTCGGCTGGTCGAGACGAGCGCGCCTACCCGGAGGCGGACACGTTCGACATCCGTCGTGATTTTCGTCTCCATGTTGCCTTCGGTTTCGGAATCCACTTCTGTCTCGGCGCGGCGCTGGCCCGTATGGAAGGCAAGATCGCGCTCGAAGAGACCTTCAAGCGCTACAAGAACTGGACGGTGGACAAGGAGCACTGCGTCCCCCTGCACACCAGCACCGTGCGCGGGTATCAGAAGTTGCCGATTCGCGTCTGAGCCCACGAGCCGGACCCCAGGGCGAGCGTCCGGCCGGTCCACGGCAGCCGCCCTGCTGTTCTGAAATACGATTCAGCAGGTTGGAAACAGGCAGCACCAGCGGATTCGCCCTCCGAAGTTAGACTCTTCTTCTAGTGTGAGCGCTCACCTGTCAGGTTGACCGGCGTCGGGACTGGATCACCGTGAAGACACCCAACGGGAGACGTTGAAATGGCGGAGCCTGTCTCTCCGCTTGCATTGACCGAGGGCCAATTGGCGCGCCGCCAGCGCATCATCGATGCCGGCCTCGTGCTGCTGGAGCGGAACGAGTACGAGCGCATTCAGATCAAGGACGTGGCTGTGGAGGCCGGTGTCGCGCTCGGGACCCTGTACCACTACTTTTCGTCCAAGGAACACCTCTTCGCGGAGGTATTGGTCAAGTGGGCCGCCACGCTCCGTTCCAGCCTCGCCCGCCGTCCGCCACAAGGTTTGACGCCGCGGGAGAAGCTCACCGTGGCACTGCACCGATCGGTCCGGGCCTTTCAGCATCAACCTCAGCTGGCCCGGCTCATCGCGTCCCTCGAAACATCGTCGGATCCTTTTGCCACGGAGATCCTCGAGCGGCTCGACCAGACGACGACCGGCGTCTACATGGAACTGCTCGACGGCGTGGAGCCGAATCGTGCGCGGACGATCGTCCGAACCATGGATGCTGTGCTCGATAGCCAGTTACGTTCGTGGTCCGCCGGCCGTCTCTCGATCACCGGCGTCTACGACTACCTGAGCGAGAGCATCGACCTCATCTTCGGAGTCGAGCCCGCGAACGGAGAGGCTCCGATGCACCAAGGCCAACACAAACTCGATGCACCCGGGCTTCCATGACCCTGCACCAGCGACGCGGCCGCGCTCCCCGACGAGTGGACTGAAGGCAACCATGACGACGACGTTGCCCACGACGTTCTGGGAACTGGTGGTCGGAGCAGCCAACGACCGGCCGGAAGCCCCGGTCGTGTCCGACCACCACGGCCGGTCCTTGACCCGAGCACAGCTTCGCGACGCAGCAGAGGCAACCGCCGCAGCTCTTGTCACGCAAGGAGTCGGAACCGGCTCGATCGTGTCGTGGCAACTGCCCACGGTGATCGAGTCCGTGGTCCTCCTTGCGGCGTTGGCACGGATCGGAGCCGTGCAAAACCCTCTGATCCCAATGCTTCGTGAGCGCGAGGTGTCGTTCATCACGCAGCAGGTCCGTACCGAACTGCTGGTCGTCCCGGTGGAGTGGAGAGGCTTTCCTCATGGGGCTATGGCGAGAGATCTTGCGAAGACGAGCGGCTTTGGCGTGCTCGAGATCGATCTGGCCCAGCTGAGCGCCCAGGCATCGCCGGAGGAGATCAGGCTCCCGGCGGCGGACCCGAAGGCTCTCCCACCACCACCATCGCTCGATGGTCCGAGATGGGTCTATTACTCCTCGGGCACCACCGCCGATCCCAAGGGCGCACGTCACACCGACTTCAGCATCATGAGCTCGGCCAATGGGTTGCTCGACCTCATGGGGTTGGGTGAGACGGATGTCTACCCGATCCCCTTTCCGATCACGCATATCGGTGGCGCAGCCGTTCTCGCCTCGAGCCTTCGAGGCGGCGTCCACCTCGTCCTCTTCGAGAACTTCGAGTCGGCGGAGACGCCCAGGCAGATGGCGGTGCACCAGCCCACGGTCCTGGGAACAGCCGTCCCGTTCTTCCGGGCCTATCTGGACGCAGCGAGTCGGCAGGGCGATGAGTCACTCTTTCCGTCACTGCGGTTCGGGTGCTTCGGCGGGGCTCCAGTCCCCCGTGAGATCCACGACGAAATGCGGTCGATGTTCGGCGTGCCCCTGGTGGGGAGCTGGGGCCTCACCGAATTTCCCAACGCCACCTCTGCGGCACCCGACGATCCCATTGAGATCGTCACGACGTCAGTTGGCCGGCCGGCCACGGACGTCTCGGTCCGCGTCATCGACGCCAACGGCGATGTGTGTGGGTCGTCGCAAGAGGGTGAGCTGGTGCTGCGCGGCCCGCAGTGCTTCTCCGGCTACGTCGATGAGGCCTTGAATGACGCGTCAATCGATGCGGATGGATGGTTCCATACGGGCGACCTCGGCAGCATCGACGCCGCCGGAAATGTGCGCATCACGGGTCGCCTCAAAGACATCATCATTCGGAACGCTGAGAACATCTCCGTGCTCGAGGTCGAGGACTTGCTCTACCGCCATCCCGACGTTGCTGACGCGGCCGTGGTCGGCGTGGCCGACCAGCGCACGGGAGAGCGGGTCGTCGCGTTTGTGGTGCGGCGGGACGGCAGTGACGTCGACCTGAGCGACATCCGCGAGCATTGCCGCCTCCAGGGTCTCGCCGTCCAGAAGTGCCCCGAGCAGCTCGAGGTCGTCGAGGCCATACCCCGAAACGCGATGGGCAAGGTGCTCAAGCAGGATCTGCGCGGACGACTGGAAGAGCCGACGAGAGAAGAGGAGCGGCCCATGACGGAAGGCACACCGCGATCGTGACGCAAGTCACGGAGGAGGCTGACGGCGGCACACTGGTGGACCAGAGCGAGAGTCTCGACGTCGATCGGCTCTTCCGTCTCGACGGGCGGGTCGCCCTGGTCACCGGAGGTACTCGCGGCATTGGCCGCGCCATCGCGGAAGGGCTCGGCCGTGCCGGGGCTCGTGTGGTCGTCGCCAGTCGAAAGCCTGACGCCTGCGCGGCCACACAGGAGGAACTGCGCGCTGCGGGCATCGACGCGGTGGGCCTTGCGTGCCACATGGGATCGCTCGACGACGTGCGAGCCCTCGTGGCGGCCACCAGCGACCGATTCGGTGGGCTCGACGTCATCGTCAACAACGCGGCAAATGCCCTGGCCGAGCCCATAGGCAGTTTTTCGGAGGCTGGTTTCACCAAGTCGATCGATGTCAATGTCAAGGGCCCGATCTTCTTGGTCCAAGAGGCCTTGCCGTATTTGCGGGCGTCGGAACATGCTTCAGTCATCAACCTGGTCTCGGCGGGGGCCTGGCTGTTCTCTGCGACCGTCGCCCACTACGCCGCCGCGAAGTCGGCCATGGTCTCCTACACCAAGGCGCTCGCCGCCGGACTGGCTCCCGACGGCATTCGTGTCAACGCCATTGCTCCTGGATCGGTCGACACCGACATGGTGCGCCAGACGGGACCGGTGGCGACCTCGAATATGGCCGCTGCGTGCCTGCTGCGACGGGTGGCGCACGCCCACGAGATGGTAGGTCCGGCGCTCTTCCTCGCCAGCGACGCCTCGAGCTACGTCACCGGCACGGTGGTCCATGCCGATGGTGGATTGGTGACCCGCTGAGATAGTGCGCACATGCCGTCCCGTTGAGAAATAGGACGATTCCAACCGGAGGAACCATGACCGAGACCGAATCTCGCCTCGAAGCCCGGTTACGCCGTCTCGAGGACCTCGAAGAGATCCGCCAGCTGTTCGTTGACTACGGGCACTTCCTTGACCTGGGTGACTATGCGGCGTATGCCCGGCTCTTCGCCGAGGACGGTGAGCTCATGCTTGGGCCGATCGGCCGGGCCAAGGGACGCCAGGAGATCGAGACCATGATGGGCCGCGTCGGAGGAGCCGGCTCGCTCCATCTCATCACGAGCCCCATCGTCACCCTCGACGGTGACCAGGCCGTCGCCCGCGTCATGTGGACGGTCATCAACCGGGCCGAGGACGGTACTCCGTTCGTGGGCATGGTGGGCCATCACGAGGACGAACTCGTCCGTGAGGCCGGGAGCTGGCGATTCCGGCGCCGACTCGGCTTCGTCGAGATACCGAACGCGGTTCGCCGCTAAGCGGACGACGGCGCGCTCGTGCCCGGCCGACGGCGCCACCGCGGCCGGGGCGGGGGCAGGAGACCGCGCTCCTCGATGCTGTTGCGCCCCCTGACTGTCGTATATACAATATTTAATCGTAGTTCCGGGGGTACCGACAGCCGAGGCTGCGCTTTGTGCAACTCCTTCCTGCTCGCCTCGTCTCTGCCGTCCGACCCCCGCTTTGGTCGGGGTGCTGATTGAATGACCAGATCGCAAGCTGCTCTGGGGAGGGTGTGAGGATGTTCTGCAGACGAATAGCCGAGCTTCGAAGGTCGGCGCTGCCGCTGGCAATGGCGACCCTGATGGTTGCCGGGACGTACGTCGCGCTCTCGTCGTCGACCGCTGCTGCGGCGACGTCGGCCAGTCGGACCTTGTCCTCGAGCACTTCGTCAAGCGGTGTCTGGCCCGGGGTCGGCAAGATCTGCGAGCCGGGACCCGGAGGTGCCTCCTCGGTCCGCGGGGTGGGCTCCAAGACCATCAACATCGCCGAGTTCAATGACGCCGCCAACACCGTTGAACCGGGACTCGAGGTCGAGTTCGTCCAGCAGGCCAAGGCGTTCGCGGACTGGTGCAACGCCGCGGGGGGAATCAACGGACGCCACATCGTGATCGATGATCGCGACGCTGCGCTGTTCAACGCAGCGCAGGAGGCAACCGCGGCCTGCCAGAGCGACTTCATGGCGGTCGGCGGCGGGATGGCCCTCGACCAGCCATCCGTCCCTATCCGTGAGGCGTGCGGGCTGGGACAGATCAGCGGCTATGTCGTCTCGAACGCGTCCGATCTGGCCAGCGACCAAGTCGACCCGAGCGGCACCAACACGAACGAGGTGTCGGCCGGATGGTTCGGAGCGCTGGCCAAGGTCTACCCGAATGCGGTGAAGGCGGCCGGCATGGGTGGGGCCGATACCCCCTCCGTCCTCGAGCCCGAAACCAAGTACGAGTTCGGCGCCGAGGCTCAGGGTTGGCACGTCGTCGACTTCCTCGAGCCCCCGGTGAGCGTGGAAAACTGGGCGCCCTACGTCGAGGACTACCAGAGCAAGGGGGCCCAGGCACTGTGGCCTGCCGACACCGCCGCCTTCCCTCCCTTCGCCCAGGCGATGACGACAGCCGGCTACCACCCCGCCTTCATCTTGCTGGGGACCCAGTTCGCCAACTCCATGACGCAGCAAGCCGTGGTCAAGAACCCCAGTCTGCCCCCGGTCTACGTCGAGACGTCGTGGTGGCCACTCTCCCTGGCCTCGCAGAACCCCTCGACCGAGCAGCTCGTCAACATCATGCACACCTACGCCAAGGGCGACAGTGTCGACTTCGACGACGAGGAGGGGGCCGAATCGTGGCTCCTGTGGGCGAAGGAGGCCTCGGCCTGTGGCACCAGCCTCACGGTGACGTGCGTGCTGAACCATGCGGCGGCCGTGACGAACTGGGATGCCGGAGGCATCGAGGCGCCGATTGCACACTTGACGCTCTCCAACAAGAACCCCCAGCCGTCGCCGTGCTTCACCATCATGAAGGGCGGTGCCAAGGGCTGGATCTACGACAAGGCGATCACCCAGCCGACGCAGTCCATCTGGAACTGCAACCCCAAGAACGTCGTCCACCTGACGGCACAACAGCAGCAACAACTGAACTCCTTGTGAGCATGGGTCCGGCCGGCTGCGGCGGTGGGTGGAAACTGCGTGGTCTGGCCGGGGCAGGCGACTGATCACTCTGCCGGGGGGCCGCCGTGCATAACTTCATCATCTTCACCATCGGTGGATTGGCTGCAGCGGGCATCTACGCGATAACGGCGAGCGGGCTCACCCTCACCTACACGACGACTGGGATCTTCAATTGGGCGCACGGCGCCATCGGGATGATCTGCGCCTTCGCCTACTGGCAGATGAGCATCGGCTGGGGCTGGCCGACGCTCGTCTCCATGCTCGTCTGTCTCTTCGTGGTGGCGCCCGTGATCGGCATCGCGATCGAAGCGGCGGTGATGCGCCGGCTCGAAGGTGTCTCTGAGGCGTCCAAACTGGTGGTCACCCTGGCCATCGCGCTCATGTTCTTGGGCCTCGCGCAATGGATCTGGAACCCCACGACCTATCGGGCCCTGCCCCCCCTCTTCAACAACGACACCTTGGTCCTCGGGTCGATCAGGATCTCCTACAACGACGTGACCGTCTTGATCCTGGCCCTGGTCGTCGCCGTCGGGCTGCGTCTCTTCCTCTACCGCACCCGGATGGGCGTCACCATGCGGGCCAGTGTCGACGATCGGACGCTCACCTCGCTCAACGGGTCGAGCGCCGTGGCCAATGCCCGCAATGCCTGGATCATCGGCTCCATGCTGGCGGCACTCGCGGGCATCCTCATCGCCCCCACGCTCACCCTGTCGGCCCCCGCGCTGACGCTGCTCATCGTCAACGCTTACGCCGCGTCGGTCATCGGGCGCCTGCGCTCAATTCCGATGACCTTCGTGGGTGCAATCATCTTGGGTCTCTCCATCGCGTACTCGGTCGCCTATCTGCCCCAGAACCCCTACGTCCAAGGGTTCGAGAATGCGGTGCCTGCGATCATCCTCTTCATTGCCCTCCTGGTCCTGCCCCAGACGCGCCTGCGCGGGCACCGGCAGCTTCGGAGCCGCGAGCTCGCCTTCCGCCCCACGTGGAACGGCACCGGCCTCTTCTGCGTCGGCACACTCGTCGCCGCTGTCTTCTTGGCCACCACCGTCTCGACGCCCGACCTGTTCAGCCTCAATCGCATGTGGGGCCTGGCCATCGTGGGGCTCTCGGTCATCCCCATCGTCGGCTACGCCGGGCGCTTGTCCCTGTGCCAGATGACCTTCGCCGGCATCGGCGCCACGATGGTCGGACACCTGGGAGCCCAGGGGAACCCCCTCTCCCTCCTCGCCGCGGCCGGGGTGTGCGCAGTCATCGGGGTCATCGTCGCCATCCCCGCTCTGCGACTCTCGGGCATCTACTTCGCACTCGCCACCGCCGCGTTCGCCATCACGATGGACAACTGGGTGTTCGCGCTCCCAGCCTTCAATCTCTTTGGGCGTGCCTACGCGCCCTTCGGCTCGGGGTCGCTCGTCTTCGCTCCCTTCCGCATCGGTTCACTGGGACTCAACTCCAAGACGTCACAGTTCGTCGCCGGGGCGGTGGCCTTCGTGATCATGGTCGTGATCGTCGTGGTGCTCAGGCGATCGGAGTTCGGGCAACGCCTCCTCGCCATGAAGGACAGTCCCGCCGCGTGTGCAACGTTGGGCATGAACGGCCGGGCGTCGCTCATCGGCGTGTTCGCCTTCTCGGCCGCCATGGCCGGTGTCGGCGGCGGCATCTACGGCATGGAGCTCGGCAGCGCGGCGGCCGACGTCTTCCAATTCTTCAATGGGCTCTCCGTGCTCTTGGTGATGGTCGTCTTCGGGATCACGTCGTTCGGCGCGGCCGGGCTGAACGGCGTGTACCAGGGGTCGCCGCTTTTCACCAATCTCTTTCCTTCGCTCACCCAGTTGCCGCTGGTCCTCGTCGGCTTCGGGGGCATCTTCGTGGGGACTACCCCCAACGGGACCCTCCCCGGCAGCATCCGCCCGCTCTATCTCTCGGTGGTGCGTCGCCGCCGGCTGCTCGCCCTGATCGTGGCGGTGGCGGGGGCGGCCTGGGCGCTCCGGCTGGGCGGCGTCATCGGCAACTGGCCGATGGCGATCATCCTGGTGATCGATCTGGCACTGTTCCCGGTCCCGGCCTACGTGGCCGACTACCGGGCCAGGATCGCGCCACCCGCCTTCGGCCTGCCCGAACGCCGGTCGAAGGAAAAGAGGGACGCCTGGTTCGCCGAGGCGCTGTCCGACGAGGGTCCTGTCGGCTCGGCCGACCCGCTCACCGCGCTCTCGGGGGCCGGAGGCACCAGTGGGGCTTGAAATCGAAGAGGTCTCGGTGCGCTTCGGGGGCTTGGCCGCGCTCACCGACGTGTCGCTCAGCGCGGCCGAGGGTGCGATCACCGGACTGATCGGGCCGAACGGAGCCGGCAAGACGACCCTGTTCAATGTGGTCACTGGGATGCAGCGCCCCAACGCGGGGGCCGTGCGCCTCGACGGTCAGGATTTGCGCGGGCTCTCGTCCTATCGCCGGGCCCGGCGCGGGCTCGGCCGCACGTTCCAACGCTTGGAGCTCTTCGGGACCCTGACCGTCGCCGAGAACATCGGGGTCGCCGCATCCATCGCGCAGCGGGGGGTGGTGAAGGGCAGGTCGAGGGCGATCCACGAGATCCGCGAGGAGCTGCTCGACCGGCTTGGTCTGAGGTCCGTGGCCAATGACCGAGCCGACACCTTGCCGACGGGGACGGGTCGCATCGTTGAGCTGGCGCGTGCGCTGGCCACCGGGCCCAAGGTGCTCCTCCTCGACGAACCGGCGGCGGGCCAGGACACAGACGAAACCGAGCGCTTCTCGGAGGTGCTGCGCAACCTGGCCAACGACGGACTCGCCATCCTGCTGGTCGAACACGACATGGAACTGGTCATGAACGTCTGCCACAGCGTCGTGGTCCTCGACTATGGCCGCGTCATCTGCACCGGAACCTCCGCGGAGGTCCGGGCCGACCCCCAGGTCCAGGCCGCCTATCTCGGCACCGTACCGGCGGCGGCGGCCGATGCCTGAACCGCTCTTGGAATTCCGGGCGGTGCGCGCGGCCTACGAGGAAGTCGAGGTGATCCACGGGGTCGACGCGACGTTCGAGGAGGGCGTCGTGACCGCTGTCCTCGGGGCAAACGGTGCCGGAAAGTCGACCCTCCTCGCCCTGGCGGCCGGCATCATGGGGCCGAGCGAGGGTGAGGTCCGCTTCGCCGGTGCAAAGGTGCGCGTGGGATCGACGGCTGCGCTGGCGAAGCGGGGGCTCTGCCTGATTCCCGAGGGCCGCGGCGTCTTCCCGAACCTCACCGTGCGGGAAAACCTCTGGGTGATGACGCACAGCGGTTCGGGGCGACGGCAAGTCGAGCGTTCCGCGTTCGAACGGTTCCCACGCCTGGCGGAGCGCAGTGACCAGCCGGCCGGCACGCTGTCGGGCGGCGAGCAGCAGATGTTGGCTCTGGCCCGCGCCGTGGCGACGAGCCCGCGCTTGCTCATGCTGGACGAGCTGTCGATGGGGCTTGCGCCCATCGTCGTCGAGGAGCTCTACAAGCATGTCGCCCAGCTCGCTACGGAAGGCATCACCGTCGTCGTGGTGGAGCAGTTCGCCCGCACTGCGCTGGCCGTTGCGACCTGGGCCATGGTCATGGCCAACGGACGGATCGTCCACGCCGGGGCGGCCGGCGACGTGGAGTCGGTGCTCCACTCCGCCTATCTGGGACCGGTTCAGCCCGCAGCCCCGGCGACGTCGGATCGTGCCGACAACGGTGCGGGGGCCACCTAGGAAATCCCAGTGGCGCCAACTTCGCCATCACTCGGTTGGCGGGACGCCGACGCCGAAGATGTCGCCGCAGTGCGCTTCTGTCATGGCCGCCAGCGGCAGCTGCAGGTCCATCTCCTCCGCCAACGCCAGAGCCGCCTGCAAGTCCTTGCGCGCGAGGCCAGCTGCGGCCTGCATGGCCCCGACCAGGCCCTCGTCGTCCGCAGCAGTGAAGGGCGCCACCGTTCGCCGGAACATAAGCGTGGCCGGGCCTCCGGACTGAGCGTCGCTGGCTCTGACAACCTGAGCCAGCTTGGCGAGCTCAATCCCGGCGGCTTCGGCCAGGACCTGCCCCTCGTAGGCAGCCAGCCACCCTCCGTACTGCACCACGTTGCGAGCAAGCTTGGCCGCCAACCCGGTGCCGAACGGGCCCATGGTCACGGTGAGCGAGCCAATGGCCTCGAACAGCGGAGCGAGGGCGGCGATCACCTCAGGGTCACCGCCACACATGCAGACGAGGTTGCCGGAGGCCGCCGCTGACGGCCCGCCGCTGACACCACAATCGATGATCGGGACACCGAGCTCCGTCGCTTCGGCACCGATCGCAGCCACGCAGGCCGTCGTGATCGTGCTGACCACGACGACGGTCGTGTCCGAACCACACGCGGCCAGCGCGCCTTCGGGGCCCGACAGCACGGCATGGACCTGCTCGTCGTTCACGACGGCCACCACGACGACGTCGGCCTCCCGAGCCAGATCGGTTGGCGAAGTGGTCACCGTGGCGTAGTCGCGGTGGCGGTTGGTCGCCTCGGGGCGGACGTCGCACACAACCAGCGGCAACCCGGCGGCGTGGACGTTGGTGGCGATACCGCTGCCGATGGTGCCAAGACCGATGACGCCGATCGTCGGTCCGGTTGTGTCCCGTTCTGCGAACAACAGAGACCCTCTCTCTCTGGGCGGGGAACCGGGCAGACGCTGACGAGGTCCTGCGGCTCGTGGAGTTTCCACGAGCACTCTAAATCGATGGCGCGGAGCGGGCGTCCGCACTGACGTGTCCCTGTGCATCTTCACCCGGCAGATTCGCTGCGCCGTGCTCAGGTGAGGTCAGAACCACCGTCGACGTTCACATCGGCTCCGGTTATCTGGCTGTTCACGCGAGAGCCGAAGAAGGCGACGACGGGTCCGATCTCGGCAGGGCCGCCGGCGCGCCCCTGATAAGCAGGTCTTCAGGCACATCAACCCTCGTCAATACCGCGTGGCACTAGTTTTTCCCGCATTGTGGCGGACTCGACCGATCCGAACTCCGCGAGCGGCACCGCGACCGAGAAGCAGCCTTCGTCCCTCGAGCGCATTCAGCGTCTGGAAAGGATGGAGCAGGAGCGTCTCGAAGAAAAACAGCGCAAGGAAGAACGACGGCGCCAGACAGTCGCCGGGGCAAAGCCGTCGGGCGGGCGGCACGATCTCGTCGACCGGATCGAGCAGGTCACGAAGTTCCCGATGTCGGTGCTGGGTGTGGTCTGGCTGGTCCTGGCCATCGTCGTGCTCACGACGGACGTCAACAGCTCCGCCTCCACGGCCGCGGTCGCCGTTCTCTTCGCGCTGTGGGTGATCGTGTTGGTGGAGTATCTCGTACGTCTGGTGGTCACCCCAGATACGCGCGGCTACGTCAAACGGCGGTGGGTGGAGCCGGCCACGGTCGTCGTGCCCGCCCTCCAGGGCTGGCACATCGTCGGCATCGAGCGGATGAGCCTCCTCGTCCGGGAGGGGGAGCTGCGAGCGCAGTACATCCTGCGACACCACAGCCTGTTCCGCGTGCTCATTGCCGTCGTGGCAACGATCTTTCTGGGTTCGTGGCTGGTGCTCCTCTTCGAGGAGCACGCCAAGGGCAGCAACATCCACGACTATCCCGACGCGTTGTGGTGGGCCATCGTCACCGTCACCACGGTCGGGTATGGCGACCGGTTCCCCACCACCGAAGGTGGCCGCATCGTGGCCGTGGTCCTGATGCTCGTCGGCATCGGGCTGATCGGCACGCTCACCGCGACCGTTGCGTCCGTGTTCATCAAGGAGCACACCGACGCGGCTAAGGAGGAGTACAAGAAGGGGCATGCCGATCTGGGCCAGCAGCTCTCGGTGATCTCGGACCGGATCGTCGACATCGAACGACGGCTGGGGGCCACGCCCGCCGAGGTCGCAGCCGTCGAAGCGCGAGCAACGGACGGTGGCGATGCGGACGGCGCGGTCGATCCGAATGCCTCGACGTCGTGAGAGGTCGCTGCGAAGTGTCCTGGAGTAGCGGTAATGACGAAAGATCGGGAGTGAAGGTATGAGACGAGCTCTGCTTGTCGGGTCGTTGGTCGTCCTCGTCGGGTTCGTGATCGTCGTCGTCGTCTTCTGGACGGACTCGGCGCACTGGTTCCTCCGTTACACCGGAGCGGACGCCGAATCGGGAACGTGGTACGGGTTCTGGTCCGGTTTCGGTGGCGCGATCCCTGACTTCTTGATCCTGGGCAGCATCATCACCGTCTACCGACACCACAATTGCCACGTCAAAGGGTGCTGGCGACTGGGGAGGCCGGTCGAAGGCACCCCTTACATCGCTTGCCCGGTGCACCACCCGGCCCATGAGGGCGACAAGCGGTCGGTCTCGGAAGATGTCATCGAGCTCGCCCACAAGGCCCACCTCGAGCACGAGGCGCACCTCGAGCGTGAGGCGTCCTGATTCCGAGGAAGGTGACGGCCTCATGACTGCGGCGCAGGGCGAGGCCGGGCTGCCGCGCCGCTTCGGGCACTGATTCTGCTCGACGTCGCCGCTGGCCAATGAGGGTGGTCACGGCGCCCAAAGCTCCACGATCGAACATTTCACCCAAGGCGCGAGTCCGTCGAGATCAGCCGTGGGCCCTCCTCTGAAGTCTGCTGCCTTCCACTCCCGTGTGACCTGAGTTCACACGGCGTTTACCTTAATGTCTACTTTCTTGACATTTATCATCAATTTAGTCAGGATTCGACGAGCTGCTCCGACCGGCAACACCGGTTCGGCAGGCGGAGCGGCGTGGCCACGACGAGCCGCGCATACCGGCGCGGACGAATCGAACGACAAGGAGACTCCAGGACCATGCGGAAAAAGTTGTGGGCACGCCACCGCGCGCTACAAATTGGCGCAACTCTCGTAGGGGCAGCGGCGCTGGCGGTCGGTTTTGCCAGTCCCGCGCTTGCTGCCACCGGTCCCGGACCCACCGGTGTAGAGAATCAGAGCGTGAACAACGGCAACGCGGACAACACCTTGGCCCAGAACTCCATCATCGTTCAGGGTGGCGCGCAGACCAGTTACGCGCTGATGGAAAACCTGTCAGTCCTCTTCAACGAGGCACCGGGTTGCGATTTGGCCTCTGTCAGCGGCTCGGAGCAGCCGCTCGACTACGGATGCCCCGGCCTGAGCGGCGAGGAGGGGACGGCGCAGGCGGGCGCGTCGAGCGAGACGCTCGCCAACGTGACCGTGACGGCGGGCGGCAAGAAGCTCATCATCCCGGCCGCCGACACGATCACGACAGCGCTTCAGCCGGGCATGGAGGTCTACGACAGCCAGGGTCTCATCCCGGTGGGTGACGCCATCACCACCATGGTGAAGGGCCCCACCAAGCCCAAGGTCCTGTCCGCCGCGACGGGGGGCTCAACCACCGACAGCGTCACCTTCGTCACGGTCCCGCAGCAAGGAGAGAACGGCGTCACCAACTGGGGCCAGGAGAACCCCTACAACGACGGTCTCTTCCAAGAACCCTCCTACGGTTCGAGCAGCGGCATCTTGGAGCTCGAGGGCACCGGTAACTCCACGACCGTGGGCAACTCGAACGGCACCCTTTCCCCGGCCAGCACGTCGACGACGACGGGACTGGGTCCGGTCAACGTGTCGCCACTCGACGCCGCACGGGCGGCGCGGGCCCCGAGCTTGTCGAGTACGGGTGACGACCGGGGCCTCAACTTCGTGGCCTACGCCGAGGACGCTGTCACCGACCTTTACTGGACCGAGCTCAACGGCTCCCAGACCGACGCCGCAAAGTGCCTCAATGCGATCGGCGGCAACCCGACGACTGCTGAGCTCAAGGAAATCTGGAACGCGACGTGGACCAGTGGCGTGCCGTTCTCCGGGAGCACCCAGCTGACGTGGGCCAATGTCTTCGGCAGCAACGCCGGCAACTGCAGCAACAACAACATCTACCCGTACTGGGCGATAAGCGGCGCGGGCACCGAATCGACGTGGGCGACCGCGACCGGCGCGAAGTTCCCGGTCGCGGCGTCCAACTGGCCGTCGAACGAGATCATCTTTGAGAACGAGACCACCTCGATCTTGAAGAACGCCGCCACCATCCCGGTCGGCGATGTGCTGTTCTTCTACTCATACGGGAACTTCAACAAGGTGTGCACGTCGACCGTCACGGTGGGGACGCCGGGGGCCGACAAGTCGACGAATCCGCTCTGCGCTGGAACGTCGACCAACACGTCGCCCACCGCAAAGCCGAACCAGGTAGCACTCGGCACGGAGGCCAACGGCATCGACCTCGACCAGACCGACATCAACAATCAGTTGCCGGGCCAGGAGGGAAACGCCTACTTCGCTGACCGTCTCTTGTACAACGTGTACTCGAACGGCTCGAACCCGCTCATCCCGGCCAGCAGTGCGGCGGCCCTGAACGCCATCAGCGAGGACGGCTTCATGTGCAAGCCGTCCACGGCGACGGACATCGACCCCAACACAGGCGCCACCTACCTGTCGGAGATCGACGGCGACATCACATCCCAGGGCTTCTTCCCGCTGCCGGGGCTGCAAGACGAGGACGGCCAGGGCGACACGATAGACCCGGCGCTCTACCCGAACCCGGGTTACTACACGACGGACAGCGGGATCCCGCACCCGGCGTGGACGCTCGGTGACACTCCTGCTCAGGGTCTGGAAGCGTCGCAGTACAACGCGGCCAACGAGACCACCTTCAACCCGGTGAACCAGGACACCGACAACTCGGCCGTCAACGGGACCACGTACAGCAACGTCGAGGACGGCACCTCCGGACATGTGTCCTTTACGGCGGAGCCGACGACCCCGGTCGGGTACTGCATCACCCTGACCACCGACTCGAGCTCGGCCGGCAACGGCCCTGGCTGAGCCGCAGCAGTACGCAGTACCTAAGTCATAACGGTAGGCCGGTGATCCTTGGCTGCGGGCTCGTCCCCCGGCCAAGAGCCGGCCCTCCGAACAGCAGAATTTTCCTACAGCGGCCCGGCCTTGGCCGGGCCGCTGCGCGGTCGCGAACGCTCGCGGCGAATGATCACCGACTCCTCGAACCACGCTTGTCTTTCCCTAGAACGCCGTTGAGGACGACGACGACCCCGTCCCGGTGGCCGGCTCACCGGGCGAGTTTCGCACGGGGACGCATGCCCCGTTCTTTCAGATGCCCGACTCGACCGGCCCCGTCGCCCCTTGCCCGGCCGCCACCGGCTCGGTGACGCCGGACTCATGGACCACGGTGGCCCTGGGCTGATGTCGTGAGGCCCAGCCGTCGACGAACGCACCGCACACGACGAGCACGAGGCCCACGCCGATGCTGTAGCCGACTTCGTAGGCGAGGAGACGCAGGTGCGAGGAAGCCGCAAAGTACGTCCCGCTGTTGGAGAGCACCGGCCAGGCCAGCGGGCCGATGGCAAACCAAGCCCCGCAGACCATGAGGAGCGTCCCCGCCGTGGCCAGGCTCAGACGGCCCTTCCCGACCACGATGCCCCGCGACTCCGCGATCACGAAGAGGCCGAGGAGCACGCCGGCGGCTCCGGGCGCGAGCGCCAGCACGGCGTGCGCCAGGTTCCAGTGCCACGACCCCGAGCCGTCGCCGCTGAAGTTGAAGAGTGGGCCGACGAAGGGGACGATGCCGCCCCAGGCTGACGCGAGGACCGCGACGACCCCCGCAGTGCCCAGCCCGATGCGACCGAGCCGCACGCGCGTCTTCGCGTTCGCGGCGCTGCGCTCCACCTCGGATTGCTCGAAACGTCCGTTGCCAGTCAGGGTGCCCGTCGTCATCGCGGCCGACCTCCTTCGCCCTTCATTTCGTTCAGCGCGTCGAACGCGCACAGGGATAGATACCCACACCGAGTTGCAGAAAACGGCGGTCAGGCAGTTCGAGGAATGCCCGATGCATCGAGCCGGGACGGTTCGCCGGCGCGGGACGGGTCGTCGGAGACGGCGGGTGCGACATCGTCGTCGTTGTTGTCGACGTTGTCGTCGTTGGTCTTGCTGTCGTCGATGAAGCCGACAGCAACGTATTGCTCCGGGCGTCGCTTGTTCTCGAGCGCCAGCGCGGCGAGCACCTCGCGATCGGCCGCCGTGAGCGGTGGCTGCACGATGCTGCGCGGCCACAGGTGGCGCGCCCTCACGACGTTGATCTCGGCGGCGTACACCGTGACCTCCGCGAGGAGGTACAGGAACGCCAGCAGTCCCAAGACGACCGCGAAGTTCCCGTACAACCGGCTGGCGTGTTGCAAGGAGTGCGCCACCAGGAGCCCGCCCGCATACTGGAGCACCGTCCACCCGACTCCCCCGACGAGCGCGCCGGGCCAGAGGTCCTGCCAGGCGATCTGGCGCGGCGTGAGCACGCGGAAGCCGACCTCGAACACGGCGATGTTCAAGAGGAGCGAGAGGATCGCCGCGCCCATGGCGGCCCAGGCGCCGTGGTGGCCGATCGTGGCGAGCCCGGCCAGCAACGTCGTCGCCACCAAGAACACGAACAGGACCACGATCATGCATCCGGTGCGCCCCAGGCGCGCCCAGAAATTTGGGCGTATCGCTCCGGGCACGTTCCAGACCTCCGCCTGTACGTGCTGTGCGGTCTGGAGGGCCCCCTGGGATCCCCAGAGCACAAAGAGCAGTCCGACGACGAGCGCCACCACGCTGCGCTCGTGCAGGGCGTGGATGTTGCTGCTCAGGTTGGACCCGACGACGGGGAAATACGAGAACGCGGTCGACTCGATCCGGTGCGCCAAGGAGTGGGTGCCTCCTCCGGCGAAGCCGAGCACCGTGACGAGGAGGAGCAGCAAGGGGAAGATCGACAGGAAGCCGTAGAACGCCAACATGGCGCACAGCAGGCTGCCGCGGTCGTCACCGAACTTCTTGACGACCCCGAAGGAGAAGGCGAGCGGCCGGCGCCGGCGCTGGGCTTCGTCGACCCGCCGCACCGCGCGCTCGAGCACGTTCATGGCGCTCCGCCGCGTTCGGGATGGTGGCGACCTCTGATCGGCATCGTAGGGGTACATACCCGGTGCAGCCCGACTCGACTCGCAACCTTCCTGGCTACGGTGGGTCCCGGTGACACCGACGGCCAAGCGTCCGACCAAGGCGAGCGTCTCCAAGACGGCCAAGGCCGCCAAGAGCTCGAAGGCAGCCAAGACTGCGAAGGCCACCAAGACTGCGAAGCCGGCCTCGAAGGCGCCCAAGCGGCTCGAGACGTACCGGGCGAAGAGGGACCCTCGCAAGACGCCCGAGCCGATGGGGCGTCGCCCGCGGTCGCAAACCGGCGAGCCGCGGTTCGTGATTCAGGAGCACCACGCGCGCAGCCTGCACTGGGACCTTCGGCTCGAGCACGACGGAGTCTTCGTGTCGTGGGCGCTCCCGAAGGGGTTACCCGAATCGCCGAAAGAGAACCATCTGGCCGTCCACACGGAGGACCACCCGCTCGAGTACGGCTCCTTCCACGGTGAGATCCCGAAGGGCGAGTACGGCGCGGGGGACGTGACGATCTGGGACAGCGGCCGGTACGAGAGCGAGAAGTGGACGGACACTGAAGTGAAGTTCGTGCTGCACGGCAAGCGGGCCTCCGGCGATTTCGTTCTCTTCCAGACGAAGGACCGCAACTGGATGATCCACCGGCACGGGCCGTCCACCCGCGCCGATCCCCTGCCCACATCGATGTCGCCGATGCTGGCAGTGCCGGGAGAGCTTCCGGCCGATGACAAAAACTGGGCCTTCGAGATCAAGTGGGACGGCGTGCGCACGATCCTCTTCGTGGAGGGCGGGCGGGTGCGGGCGCAGAGCCGGAACGACCTGGACGTGACGGTGGCGTTCCCCGAGCTCGCCGACGTCGGCAAGTTCCTCGGCATGACGACGTGCATCCTCGACGGTGAGGTCGTGGCGCTCGGCGAGGACGGGCGGCCGAGCTTTGCCAGGCTGCAGCGCCGCATGCACGTGGCGAACCATCGAGAGGCGCTCCGCCGCGCGGCCGTGGATCCCGTGAGCTTCGTCGCGTTCGACCTCCTCTACGTCGAGGGCCACCTCCTGCTCGACGAGTCCTACGACGAACGGCGCACGCGACTCGAAGCGCTGCACCTGACGGGCGAGACGTTCACCACGACCGAGTCCTTTCGCGACGTCACGGGGCGCGAGATCCTCGATGCCGCCACGGCGAACGGCCTGGAGGGCGTCGTCGCAAAGCGACGTGGCTCGCCCTACCGACCGGGACGACGCAGTCCCGACTGGGTCAAGGTCAAGTCGTTCCGGGCGCAAGAGGTGGTCATCGGGGGATGGACGGAGGGCAAGGGTGAACGCGACAAGAGCCTCGGCGCGCTCTTGCTCGGAGTCCCCGGGACCGACGGGCTGCGCTACGTCGGGAAGGTGGGGACCGGGTTCAGCGAGCGGGCGCGGGATGACCTGCTGAAGAAATTCAGCTCCCTCGCCTCGACCAAGAGCCCGTTCAGCGCTCCCCTCCCGGCGCGGGAGACGGCGAACGCGCACTTCGTGCGACCCTCCCTCGTGGGCGAGGTGGCGTACGGCGAGTGGACGCCGGCCGGCCGGCTGCGCCATCCGACCTGGCGCGGCCTGCGGCCCGACAAGAAGCCCGACCAGGTGGTGGTGGAATGAGCCCGACGAGCAAGTCGACCAGGACGACGATCGGCGGTCGAGAGCTCTCCGTCTCCAACTTGGACAAGGAGTTCTACCCCCAGGGCGGGTTCACCAAGGGACAGCTCATCGACTACTACGTGCGGATCGCCGAGGTGATGCTCCCCCACCTCCGCGAGCGGCCGCTCACAATGCGCCGCTTTCCCAACGGCGTCGAGGGGAAGTCCTTCTTCGAGAAGCACATTCCGTCGCACGCGCCGAAGTGGGTCCCGTCGGTGGCGGTGCCGGCGGCCGACGGACACGAGAACATCGTCTACGCCGTGGTGAACGACGTCGCCACGCTGGCGTGGGCGGCGAACCTGGGCAACATCGAGTTCCACGTGCCGTTGTGGCACGCCGGCCGGCGCCGCAAGCTGCCGGCGAACCCGGACTACATCGTCTTCGACCTCGACCCGGGCGAGGGCACCTCCATCGTCGAGTGCTGCGTCGTCGCCGGGTACATCACCCAAGTGCTCGAGAAGGACGGGGTGGAGGCGTTCGCCAAGACGAGCGGCTCCAAGGGCCTACAGCTCTACGCGTCGGCCGGGCCCAGGAGCTCCTGGGACGGGGTCAGAGACCGCGCCTACGACATCGCCCAACAGCTCGAGTCGGAGCATCGCGACCTCGTCGTCTCGAACATGCGCAAGACCCTGCGACAGGGACGGGTCCTGATCGACTGGAGTCAGAACCACCCGGCGAAGACCACGGTCGCGGTGTACTCGGTCCGGGCCAGGACGCGACCCACCGTGTCGACGCCCGTGACGGCCGAAGAGGTGCGGCGCTGTGCGAAGCAGAAGAAGGCCGAGCTCCTCGTCTTCGAGACGGCGGATGTCCTGCGGCGAGTCGAGAAGCACGGGGATCTCTTCGCCCCGTTGGCGGTGTCCTAAGGGGCGTTCCCGCTCAGCGGCTCAAGCGACCGAGCGCTGGACGCGCTGGACGACCTCGTCGACCACCTCGGACGTCGAGGCCTCGCCACCCAAGTCGAACGTCCGGATCCCGTCGGCCGCCGCGCCCAGGGTGGCGCCACGGATGGCGGCCGCCCTCCCCGAGACGAAGGCGTCACCGTGCGCGGCGTGGTCGAGCACGGCGGCGCATGCGAGCAGCATCGCCATCGGGTTGGCCACGTTCTTGCCCATCAACGACGGTGCGGTGCCGTGCGGCGCCTCGGCCATCGCGACCAGCGGACGAAGTTCCTCGTCGAGGGCGAGGAGCACCGACTCCGCGCCGGCGATCGAACCGAAGAGGGCAAGCACCAGATCGGAGAGGCAGTCGCCGTCACGGTTGAGCGACGGCACGACCAATGGGTTGGCGCTGGACTCCGTGATCAGCCCGGCGTAGGCGGCGTCGATGAGCACCGGCCGGTAGACGACGTCGGGGTGCCGGGCCGCGGCGGTGTCCATCTCCTCTTTCAGCATCCCCTCGTAGACGGTCGAGACCGTCCATTTCGGCCCCCCGTAGACGCAGGCGCCCGTCTCGGCGGCCGTCCGGAACGCGTACTCGGCCACGGAGCGGCAGACGGAGCGGTCGATCCGCTCGGTCCGCCAGGCCTGCTCGTCCCAGGACCCGGCGTCGCCGGTCCGTCCCTCCTCCGCCCCGTAGGCGTCGCCGACGGCCATGCGCACCACGACGATCGGGTGCACGACGTGGGCGGGCGGCGCCACGCCCGGGATGCGGCGACCGGTGCGGACGATGACCGAACCGCCGATGCCCTCGCGCAAGATGCGGTTGGGGCTCCCCACGTCGCCGGTGATCTCCGGGGTGACCGTGGCCGCCTTCAGTCCCAGTCCCGTCTCCCTCATGGCGGCGGCGGCGTCACGGACGACGCCGTTGGCGGTGGCCCGGCGGTTCTCCAAGGAGAGATCGAAGTGCACCTGCTCGAGATCGAAGCCGATGACGTCGGGCGCCAGGACACGCAGCGCCTCGACAAGGAGCTCCTGGCCCGTCTCGTCCCCGTCACACACCACGAGTTGCTGGACGGCCGGCACGCGGCCAGGGTCGCACGAAAACGGCGGTCGCCGCCACCGCCGCTGTCGACACGCCACTTGGGCGGAGCCGCTTGCGCCCGTCGCCCGGATGCGAATACATGGACGCAGATCGGGGAAGAGAAGAACCGAGCCGGAGGAATGAGATGTCGGATGGGACGGCGGTCGATCCGCCCCGCGGAACGCCCAGCCGGCGGGCGCTGGGAGCGATGGAGATTGCGGTACGCCGCGCCCGTGAGCGGTCACAGACGGCCGCCGAGGGCACCGCGCCAGTGACCACCCCGCCCGTGAGGACCCCGCCAATGAAGACCCCGCCAGCGACGATTCCCCCACCCCTCTCTCGCCGGCCGACCCGCGCCCCGGAGCCCGATCCATCCACCGAATGGGTCGGCCCTCCCACGCAGTGGGAACCGGGCCCGGGAGGATCCGACCCGTCGAGGCGGCGGGAGCGCTGGCTCGTGGTCGCAGTGGCCGTGGTGGCGGCGCTAGTCGTCGCCGCGGGCATTGCGTTGGCCGTGTCTCCGGGCAACAGCGGGCCCCAAGTCGCTGCGCCGCCGCCGTCCTCGGCCTCCACGACGCAACCGGCCACGCACCACCCTGCGACGCCGCGAACACTCCGGGCGCCGAGGGTCGGCGGGCTCGTCGAGCAGCTCGACCACCGCCCCGGCGGCGCCGGCCGTCGCCGGCGGACCGCCGGTGATCTCTTCGATCACTCCCTCGTCGGGCGCGGCGGGCCAGGGCATCCAGGTCGCCGGCGCGAACTTCCTCAGTTCGAACGGCCAGATCACCGCGACCTTCAACGGGCAGGTGGCGCCCACGAGCTGTCCGGCAGAGAACACGTGCACGGTGACCGTCCCACCGAACACGGGCGCCACGACCGCGCAGATCGTGATCACGACGGCGAGCGGGACGTCGAACGCCGTGACCTTCAACTACTCGTAGCCGCGCCCCGGTTCCTCCGCGTCCGGCCACAAGGACTCGGGCTCTCGGCCCTTCGTCTCGGGCAACAACCAGAAGAGCGCGGCCGCCGCAGCCGCAGGCAAGAAGACCAGTTCCCCTGCGGCGGCAAATCGGTTGCCGACGTCGGCCACCGCACCGAACGCGACCAGACCGACCACAGCGCCGAGAACGCCCGCCGTGACCCACCAGCCGGTGACCGAGGCCCGGACCGACGTGGGAAACAACTCGGTGAGCAGCGCACCGACGGAGGGTGCGAGGAGACCGCCGCCGAACACGCCGAGGATATAGCCGAGGACCCATGCGGTACCTGATCCCGTGTAGGCGAACGCTCCCGTGCACGCGATGGCGACGAGGGCGACGGTGCCCGTCGGCCGGCGACCGACGTGGTCCGCCAACCATCGCCCGGCCAGCAGCCCGAGCAGGCCGCTCGCTCCGGACACCGCCACGGTCACCGCCGTGACCCACCCCCGCAGGTGCAGGACGTCTTGGGCGAAGAGGAAGGCGAAGCTGTTGGCGGGCCCGGTCACGACCGAGATGGCGAACCCGATCACGGCCAGGACGATCACGCGCCCTCGAAAGCGGGCTCCGACGGCCCCCCACACCGGCGTCGGATGGTCCGCCGCGGCCTCCGCCACCATGAATCGGCTGGGCTCCTCCACCCAGCGCCGCGCCACGTAGACCCCGACGAGGGGCACGAGGGCGAGCGCGAAGATCCCGCGGAACCCCAGCGTCGACGACGCCAGGCTGTGGACGATCGCAGAGAGCCCGGCGCCCACCCCGTAGCCGGCCGCGACGAGGGCGACGGCGGCCGAGCGATCCCGCGCGCCCGTCTCCTCGGCCGACATCACCCCGGCCAGCGCGTTCGTCGCGCTGAGCAGCGGGCGCCCGAACGCGAAGATCGCCACGAACCACCAGTAGCCCGGGCTGGCCGCCGCCACGACGGTCAGCGCGAGACCGGCGATCGTCACGACGAGGATGACCCGTCGCCGGCCGAGGCGGTCTGCGATCCCGATCAGCGGCAGGCTGCCGAGCGACGCCAAGCGGATGATGGCCAGGCCGACGCCGAGACTGGTTCCCGAGAGGCCGACCTTGTCTGCGATCGAGCCACCCGGGGCGACGTGACCGAGTTGCTTGGAGACGTCGCCCAGCGCGGCGACGGCGCCGTACTGGCCGAAACCCGACGCGAGAGCGATGAACGCGATGGCGATGATGGCCGGGTCCGACCACCGCCGCAGCTGCAGGCCGCCACTCGTGAGCTCGCTGGATTCTTCCGGCAACAGCGAGGCCACTACGAGCGCTCCGACGTGAGCTTGTCGACGAACCAGTCGCCGGCCGCTCCGGCCACCGCCTCGAGCGCACCCGGTTCCTCGAAGAGATGCGTCGCGCCCGGCACGACGGTGAGCTGGTTTTCGCACGTGAGGTCGGCCTGGGCCCTCCGGTTGAGCTCGAGGACGGCCTCGTCGCGCGCACCCACGATGAGCAGCGTGGGTGCCGTCACGGCCCCGAGCGTCGGTCCCGTCAGGTCCGGCCGTCCGCCCCGCGACACCACGGCACCCACACCAGAGCCCGCTCGGGCGGCCGCTCGGAGCGCCGCGGCCGCGCCGGTGCTCGCCCCGAAGTATCCGAGCGGAGCATCGGACAGCTCCGACTGATCGGCGGCCCACGTGGTGGCGTCCTCGAGGCGGTCCGCCAACAACCCGACGTCGAAGGCGGCCGACTTGTCCTTCGCCTCCTCGGGCGACAGCAGATCGAGCAGCAGCGTCGCCAGCCCCGAGTCGTGCAACGACGCGGCGACGAAGCGGTTGCGCGGGCTGTGCCGGCTGCTCCCGCTCCCGTGAGCGAAGATCACCGCACCGGTCGGATCCTGCGGCACCGCCAACCAGCCCACCACCGTGGTCGCGCCGCAGGTGATCTCGACGTCATGCTCGTACTCGAGATGGCGCCCGGCGACGGCGCTCTCGCCCGGTTGTGCTGCCTGCTCGGCCGAGGCACGGCGAAGCAGCTCGACGACGCGTTGATCCGACGTCGGGGAGAAGTCGCGGTACCACTCTCCGACGGCAAAGAAGTGCTCCGGCGCGGCGAGACACCAGAGCTCGTCACACTCGCGGCGCAGCTCGAGGGCGGCGCTCCGCGACGCCACGGGCACCGCCAGCACGATCCGCGCGGCGCCGAGCGCCCGGGCGACCTGGCATGCGGCGCGGGCGGTCGAACCGGTGGCGATGCCGTCGTCCACCACGATGACGCAGCGCCCAGCGACGTCGAGCCGGTCCCGTCCGCCCCGGTAGATCGTGGCGCGCCGGACGAGCTCGGCCCGCTCCCGGCGTTCGGCCGCGTCGACCGCCTTGGGGCTCAGGCCGCCGGGCCCCAAGACATCCGCGTTCTCGACACGCACGCCTCCCTCCCCGATGGCGCCCATGGCCAGCTCGGGCTGGGAAGGGACACCGAGCTTGCGGACCACCAGCACGTCAAGGGGAGCTTCGAGCGCTCTTGCGATCTCGAAGGCGACGGGCACGCCACCGCGGGGGAGGCCGAGGACGGCCGGAGCGAGGCCGCCGAAGTCGGCCGACGCTGCGACTTCGGCCAGGCGACGACCGGCGTCCACCCGATCGCGGAACCTCATGAACACCTCCTCGGCGTCACCTGCAGTGTTGCCCTTACCCACTTCCTCCGCCAGCACCGGCGGAGCGGGATCCATCCGGTATGCCCGGAGGGTCAAATTTCGGCCCGCGGCGCCGGCCCTCGAGAGGATGTCGAAGGGGCGCGACCGCAGGTCCCGGTGCGATGATGAGCCGACAGGGCGATCGAGAAAGCGGTCTGGGAGAAATGGAAACGGGAGAGGGACGCCTGAACGGCCATCAGCGGGACACCGTGGCAGTCATCTTCCGGCATCCGCTGAGCCATAACCTCGAGTGGCACGACGTGCTGTCGCTGCTCGAGGCGCTGGGCCGGGTGCAGGAGACGCACAAGGGGCACCTCGTGGTCAGCATCGGCGGCGAGACCGAGACCTTCGAGCCGCGCGGGGGCCACAAGGACATCGGTCCGGACGACTTGTCGCTGCTGCGGAAGTTTCTGAAGAGGGCGGGGTACAGCCCCGAAGGTGCCGACGCCTAGTCCGTCGAACCGCGCGCCGACGACGTGACCGAGGACCTGGTGCTCGCCGCGGACATCGGCGGCACCCACATGCGGGCCGCGCTCGTGGACGGGGCCGGCGTCGTCGTGCACCGCCGGGCGGCGCCCACGCCGACGTGGTCCGAGGCACCTGCTGCCCTGATCGAGCTGATCCGTTCGGTCCGCGCGTCTGACGCGGCGGGGGCCGTGTCCCACGCGGTCGTCGGGCTCCCGGGCGATGTGGACTACCGCGTCGGCAAGCTCCTGTGGGCCCCGAACCTGCCGGAGAGCTGGCCCGACCTCCTCTCGCAGGACCAGTTGTCGGCGGCGCTGGGCCTGCGCACCCACATCGCCAACGACGCCGACCTGGCCGTGCTCGGCGAAGCGATCGGCGGAGCCGGTCGCGGCACAGCGGACCAGGCGTACCTCACGATCTCGACGGGGATCGGGGCGGGCGTCGTCCTGGGCGGGGAACTCGTGCACGGGATGAGATCGCTGGCCGAAGTCGGCCACACGATCATCGACTGGCACGCGTGGGGCCGAGGCGAACCTTCCACACTCGAAGAGTTGGGGTCGGGCAGCGGCATCGCGCGCCTGGCCCGCGAGGCCGGACTCGGTGAGCTCGACGCCGTAGGGGTGGAGGCGTCGGCCAGAGAAGGTGACGAACGGGCGGTGGGCATTTGGCACGGCGCCATCTCGGCGTGCGCGGCGGGCGTGGCCAACGTCGTCATGTCCTATTCGCCCACCCTCGTCGTCATCGGCGGCGGTCTCGGGCTGAGCGAGGCGTTCTTCGGACCGATGCGCCGGCTCGTGCTGAGACACCCATGGCACTTCCCCGACGACTTCGACGTCGTGGCGTCGGCGCTGCGCGACGACGCCGGCCTGTGCGGCGCGGCACATTGGGAGTCGAGCTCCGGCGTCCGTCGCTGACGCGTTGGATCCTTGTGCGCGAGTTCACAAGAAGAATCCAGAAATTTCTCAGCGGACGCCGAGCAAGAAGGCGAAATCCGTGGGAGATTTCTCGAAGCTGCAACGTAACCGCAATCGAAACTCACAAATGCGGGTAGAACGCAGTCACGGGGGCCTCGCCCAAGGGGACGGGCCGCAAACCAAAGGAGACAATGTGCGTTTCAGCAGGGCAGGCATGATCGGGGGGCTTTCCCTCGTTTTGTCGGCGACGCTGGTCGGTGGGGTAAGCGGGATGGCTTCGGCCTCCGAGCGCGCCAGTGGGCCGTCCAACATCTCCGTCAAATCCTTCACGAACAACTTCTCGGTGATGACGGAGTTCCAATCCCTCGCGAAAGCGGGAAAGGGCAAGGTGGCGGCGATCCTGCCGGACACCGTGAGCTCGACCCGTTACGTCGAGTTCGACCAGCCGGACATCACCAAGGCGCTGCAAAAGGCCGGGCTCAGCTCCTCGCAGTACGTCGTGCAGAACGCGCTCGGCAGTGACGCCACGCAGCTGACCGACGCGCAGACGGACATCTCCAACGGTGCGACCGTGCTCATGGTCGACCCGCTCGACTCCGGCGTCGGCGCGCAAATCGAGAGCTACGCCAAGTCACGTGGCGTCAAGGTCATCGACTACGACCGCCTCACCCTCGGTGGCAGCCGGGCCTACTACGTCAGCTTCAACAACGTGAAGGTCGGGCAGCTGATCGGCCAGGGCCTCGTGAGCTGTGAGTCCGCCTGGCACGTCAAGAAGCCTCAGGTCGTCGTCATGCACGGCGCCGTGACGGACAACAACGCCACTCTGTTCGCCCAGGGCTACGACAGCGTGATCAACCCCTACTTCAAGGATGGGAAGTGGACCGTGGTGGCGCACACCGCCGGCACGTGGGACCCGCCCACCGCGGAGACGGAGTTCCAGGCCATCTACACGGCCCACCCGAGCGTGAACTCGGCGCTGATCCCGAACGACGAGACGGGCGCCCCGATCATCACGTACCTGCAGTCGCTCCACGTCAAGCCGAAGACCTTCCCGACCACGGGGCAGGACGCCACGCTGACGGGGCTGCAGAACGTCCTCTCGGGCTACCAGTGCGGGACGGCCTACAAGCCGATCTACCTCGAAGCGCAGGCCGCGGTCGCGCTGGCGCTCTACCTCCGGGCCGGCGCCAAGCCGCCCTCGTCACTGGTGAACGGGTCGACGACGGACACGACGTCCAACGTCAAGGTCCCGTCGGTGCTCGCGGTGCCCGAGTGGGTCACGACGGCGAACATGAAGAGCACGATCGTCAAGGACAACTTCGTCCCGACGTCGCAGCTGTGCGCCGGTTCCTACGCCGCCGACTGCACCGCCGCCGGCATCACGCCGTAACAAATCGTTGGACCGACCGGCCCCTCTCGGTAGTGTCGGTCCGACAAGAGCGAGCTCAGGCCGACCTCCCGTTCCGGTTCTCCGGGGCGGGAGGTCGGTGACTGGGCCAGCTGACCGATCCAGCCGACGGTGACGGGGGGTGCCAACATGACCGACGCGACGCCGCTGCTGGAGCTGCGAAACGTCAGCAAGGCCTTCGGCGCGGTGCAGGCCTTGAACGGGGTCAACCTCAAGGTGCCGCCCGGCAAGGTGACCGCGCTGGTCGGGGACAACGGTGCCGGCAAGTCCGTCACGATCAAGACGATTTCGGGGCTGTGGCCGCCTTCGGCGGGAGAGATCCTGTGGGAGGGGCACTCCGTGCACGTCCACTCCCCCAACGACGCCGAAGCGCTCGGGATCGTCACGATCTACCAGGACCTCGCCCTGTGCGACAACCTCGACATCGTGCAGAACATGTTCTTGGGGCACGAGAAGCTGCGCTTCGGCCTGCTGGACGAAGCCAGCATGGAAATCGAGGCGCGCAAGATCCTCGCCGACCTGCACGTGACGACGGTGCGCTCGATTCGTCAGCCGGTCGCCTCGCTCTCGGGCGGCCAGCGCCAGTCGGTCGCCGTGGCCAAGGCCGTGATGTCGGCGGCCAAGCTCGTGATCATGGACGAGCCCACCGCCGCCCTGGGCGTGGCGCAGACACGCATGGTGCTCGACCTGATCAAACGCCTCTCGAGCCAGGGCACGGCGGTCCTGGTGGTCTCGCACAACCTGCCCGACGTCTTCGCCGTCGCCGAGCAGATCTCGATCCTCTACCTGGGCCGCATGGTGGCCGAGGGGCCGGCGTCGGAGTTCGACCCCCAGGTCGTGGTCGACTACATGACGACCGGGCAGTCGTCACGGGCGGCGGCGGCGGGGTGACGGCGCGATGACCGACACGATCGACGAGCCCACGGCGTCGGGCCAGAGCCCGCAGGGGGACGCGGCCGCCGGACACGCCGAGCCGAGCGCCCTCGACCACGAGCAACTGGTGGCCCTGGCCCCCGACGTCCTCGCGGATTCGCTGGGCGACTACTTCAAGGCCTGGTGGAAGCGCATCCGTGGCGGCGAGAGCGGCGCGCTGCCGATCATCGTCGGCCTCATTGTCATCTGCATCTTCTTCGAGGTGCAGTCGAGCGCCTTCTTGACCGCCACGAACATCGTCAACCTCTTCGTGCAGGCGACCTTCATCGTCTTGTTGGGCCTGGCGGAGCTCTACGCGTTGCTCCTGAGCGAGATCGACCTCTCGGTGGGCTTCGTCGGCGCGGTCGGCGCCGCCATCGCGCTCGCCCTCATGGGCCAACCCCAGAACTGGCCGTGGTGGGCTGCGGTCATCGTCGGGATGCTGGCGTGCGCCGTCATCGGCGCGTTCCAGGGGCTGATCATCACACGGCTGAAAATCCCTTCGTTCGTCGTGACCCTGGCCGGCCTCCTGGGGTGGCAGGGGGTCCTGATTTACGTGTTCGACGTCGACAAGGGCGCGGTCGGCGGCGTGATCTCCATCTCCAACAACGTCATCGACGATCTGGTCAGTGGCAACATGACGCCGGCCGCCGGCTGGATCGTCCTGGTGGTGGTCATCGCCCTGTACGCCGCGAGCTCGATCCTCCGCACGTCGCGGCGGCGGGCTCAGGGCCTGAGCGCGCCGCCATTGAGCATCACGATCCTCACGATCGCCGCGGTCGGCATCGCCGGGATCGTCCTTGTGTGGGTCTGCAACCTCAATCGTGGCTCACTCTCGCCCGTCGAAGGCGTGCCCTGGGTCATCCCGATCGTCCTCCTCATCATCGCCGGAGCGTCCTTCCTCCTGGATCGCACCCGGCTCGGTCGGTACATCTATGCGATCGGTGCCAGCCCCGAGGCCGCGCGACGTGCGGGCATCAACGTGCGGCGGATCCGCACCGTCGCGTTCGCCTTGTGCAGCCTCACCGCCGGCCTGGCTGCGATCGTCTACGCGTCCCGCTTGGGCTCGCTCTCCGTCGGCTTCGACGGCGGCACCTACGTGCTCTACGCCGTGGCGGCGGCCGTCATCGGGGGCGCCAGCCTCTTCGGCGGCTACGGCAAGGCCATCCACCCACTCCTGGGTGGACTCGTGATCGCGACTCTCACCAACGGCCTGGCCCTGCTCAACATCAGCACCGCGGGCACCGACATCGCGACGGCTGCGGTGTTGCTGGTGGCCGTCGCGGTCGACTCGCTCCTGCGCCACCGCGGCCAGTCCGGGGCGCTCTGACCGCCGGTCGTCTCCGTTGACGGCGCGCTGGTGAGCACGTCGACCCGTCTCCGCCTGGCCGGCGTGGCCGCACTGGCCGTCGTCCTAGCCGGCCTGCCGGCCTCCGCCGCCACGACGACGACCACAACAACAACAACAACAACGACGACGACGGCAGCGCTAGGCGCCGGTGCCTCGTCGTGGACCGTCTACCACGGCGACCCCTCGGGCGATGGCAACGCCACTTCCGTCGCCTCGGTCAGCCTCACCACTCCGGCGTGGTCGTCGCCGGCGTTGGACGGCCAGCTCTACGGGGAGCCTCTCGTCTCGAGCGGGCGCGTCTATGTCGCGACCGAGAACGACACCGTGTACGCGCTGTCCGCGTCGAGCGGCGCCGTGGCGTGGTCCACCCACCTCGGAACTCCGGTGCCCTCGTCCGAGCTGCCGTGCGGTGACATCTCGCCGACGGTCGGCATCACAGGCACACCGGTCATCGACCCCGCACGCGCCGAGGTGTTCGTGGTCGCCGACGAGGTCGTCAACGGGGCCCCGGCCCACGAGCTGATCGGGCTCGATACCGCCACGGGCAAGGTGGAGCTGACCCAGGACGTGGACCCGCCCGGGTCGACACCGTCGGCGTTGCTGCAACGCACCGGCCTCGCGCTCGACGCGAGCCGCGTCGTGTTCGGCTACGGCGGCAACTTCGGGGATTGCTCCACGTATCACGGCTGGGTGGAGTCGGTCCCCGAAACCGGAGGTGCCGCAGCCTATTTCCAGGTCGACTCGGGCTCGGGCGAGAGCCAGGGTGCCGTCTGGATGGGCGGCGCGGCGCCCGTCGTGGACGCCGGCGGCAATATCTGGGTCGAGGCCGGGAACGGCTCCGTCAAGTCCTCGAGCGGGCTCTACGACGACAGTGATTCGGTCCTCGAGTTGTCCTCCGCGCTCGCGCTGATGCAGTACTTCGCTCCCTCGACGTGGGCCTCGGAGAACGCGACCGACCTCGACATGTCGACGGCGCCCGCCCTCCTGTCGGACGGTCAGGTCGTCGCTGCCGGCAAGGACCGGACCGCCTACCTGCTCGACGGGGCGCACCTCGGCGGCATCGGGGGCGAGGAGTCGTCACTCCCCGACGCCTGCGGGGACGTCATCGACGGCGGAAACGCCGTAGTAGGAACGACCGTCTATCTGCCCTGCCTGAACGGCCCGGTGGCGGTCCAGGTGACCTCGTCCCCCGCCGGCCTCCACGTGCTGTGGCGATCCGCCTCCGGGGGCGGGCCGCCGATCGTCGCCGCAAGCCTGGTTTGGACGATCGGCCAGGACGGGGTGCTCTACGGCCTCAACCCGTCCACCGGCGCCGTCGTCCAGCACGTCACCGTCGGCGTTCCGGCCAACCATTTCCCTACCCCCTCGGTGGGCGGTGGCCTCCTCCTGGCACCCGGTTCGAATCGGGTGGTGGCGTTCAGCGCCACCTCGAACAGCCCTTCGAGCACCACGACCACGGCGCAGCCGACCAGGACCACGCACGCGCCGAATACGGCGCCCCCGCCGGGCTCGGGCGGATTGCCCGCCTGGGCGATCGCGCTGATCGTGCTCGGTGCGATCGGACTCGCAGTGACCCTCGCGTGGTGGGTGCGCCGCCGCCGCTCGGCTGCGCACCCACCCGAATAGACGTCAGCCGCCCCCGACCACCTCGGTCGCCGTCGCACTCGATCCGCCGAATTTCGCCGTGCCGACGAACGTCGCCGTGACGGTGTAGGGGGACTTGGCCTGCAAAAGACGTCCGGCCGCCATCATGCACTTTGATCGCAAGATGGTCGACGATGCGACGGAGATCATCGTGCACGTGATGGGATTGCCCTTCGCGTTCGTGATCGTCCACGTGATGGTCCCCTGCGGGGTCGCGACGCCCGATGCCACCGCCGCGACCTTTGCCGTGAACGTGACCGAGCTACCGGGGGTCAGTGGGTCTGACGACTCCTTCAGGGTCAGCGTCGTCGCCGCGCCCTTGACGACGGTCTCGGTGAGGGGAGAAGCGTTCGATGGCGAGAACGCCGAGGAGCCGGAGTACGCGGCGCCGACGGTGATCGGGGACTGGACGGCCCCGATCCCGGCAGACAGCGTGCACGTCGCCACGCCCTGCGAGAGCGTCACGGTGTCGCTGCCGGTGCAGGCCGGAGCCGGGCCGGTGCCGGAGGCGGCGAACGAGAACGTCACCGTCCCGTCCGGGGTCCCGCTCGCCGGCGACACCGACGACACGGTCGCCGTGAACGTCGGCGCATCGCCCCTCGCCGCGGGGTTCTCGGACGACTGCAGCTGGACCTGAGAGCCGCCAAGGCCGCTCGTCACGCCGGCGGACCCGCTCGACGCCGCGAAGTCCGTCGTGCCGGCGTAGTCGGCCATCACCGTGTCCATACCCGCCGAGGAGTAGGTGACCTGGCACGTCGCCGTGTCCGGGTCGGTGCCGCTCAGGTTCACCGCCGAACACAAGGTGCCCCCGCTGTCGCTGAACGTCACCGCGCCCGTCGGCGTCCCGGCCCCCGGTGCCACCGCGGCAACGGTGGCCGTGAAGGTCACCTGTTGGCCCGTGACCGGGGTCGCCGGGGAGGAGGTCACCGTCGTCGTCGTCGAGGCGGCGTCGACGACCTCGTCGAGCGCGGTCGACGCCGAACCGGCGTTGTTCGTGTCGCCGCCGTACGTGGCGACGACGTCGTCCTCTGACGTCGCGTGGGCGTACGTGTACGGACACGAGGCCACGTTCGGGTCCTGCTCGTTCAGCGCCGCTGTGCACAGCGTGCCCGACCCGTCGCTGAAGGTGACCGTGCCGGTCGGTGTGCTCACGCTCGTACCCGTGTCGGCCACGTCGGAGGTGAAGGTGACCGACTCTCCGACGACCGCCGGGTTGGCCAGATCACCCGAGGTCGTATCGGCCACAGCGGGGGGCGACGTCGACGTCGGGTCGAGCGACACCGTCTCGGTCACCGGCGTCGTGGTTGAGGACGTCGCGTAGTTCCAGTCCCCGTTGTAGGTCGCGTTCACGACGTCAGGGGACCCGGCTGGCGTGGGGGAGGTATAGGTGTACGAACAGCTCCCGGAGTCAGAGCTCCCCGGCCCGCCGCTCCCGCCGAGCGTGATCGTGCAGAGGGCCGTGTTCGCATCACTCACCGTGACCGTGCCGGTCGGGTTGCCGTCGCCCGTCGTCGACGGCACGGTGGCCGTGAAGGTCACCGGTTGCCCGACGACCGGCGTCGTCGTCGACGGCGACAGCGTGGTCGTCGTGTCGACACTGGACGAGGGTTGGAGCGTGTCGACGAGGACGTTTCGATAGAGCAAGGGGTCTTCGCCACTCACGGTCCACTGCTGGTTGGTCTCCCCCGTGGTTGGTCCCGTGCCGACCTTGGTGGAACCCACCGTCCCCGTCGTGTGCGGCAACCGGTAGCCCACGAAGACCATGGTGAGCGAGCCGTCGGGGTTCACGACCACGCTGGCGCCGTAGGCGCGCCCTTCGTAGTAGGCGCTGATTCCGAGCGGGTCGTTCTGGCCCCCCGAGTACTCGGAGTCCTGCAAAGACGAGGCGGTGAAGGAGTAGTCGGTGCTCACCACCGGGACCGGCACGGTCCAGTACTCGCCCTGGTCGGGTCCCGCCGGCGACTGCGTGTAGAAGACCTGGTTGAAGGAGTCGCTGTCCCCGTCGCCGGCCCACGCTCCGGAGAGGAACAGGCCCAACGATCCGTCCGGATTCTGAATGATCGAGCCGGCCGTCCCGGCAAAGCGCATCTCGTCAGCGTCTGCGCTGCCGCCCGTGTCGGTGCAGCTCAACGCGCCCGTACCCGTCTCGGCCGTCGCGCTGCAGCTGCCATTGGCGACGTCGTTGTCGGCGTACTGGTTCAAGTTCGTCGGGCTGGTCTGCACGCTCGGGTTCGTGATGTCGTCATAGGGCGAGCTCAAGCCGACTGAACTGCCCGTGCTGCAGGCCGACGACGGGCTCCCCGACTGACAGTTGTTCTCGCCGCTGATGATGCCGTTGTTGACGAGTCCGGCGTCCGAGAAGTTGACGCCGTCGGTCGTGTACGCCACGCGCAGCACGTTCAGGTCCTCGTTGTTCCCGAAGAGCTTCTCGGCCGCCTTGGAGGAGGACGTGCTGCCCTCTCCCGTCAGCTCCAGAGTCGCGTCCGGCACGAGCGTGGCGCCCGGCGCCGCGACGTAGGTGGTCGCGACGTACGTCCAGGTGCCCGACGTCCCAGAGGATGGAATGCTGCAACCGCTCAAGACCCCGGTCGTCTCGTTGACGCCGCCCGAACAGGTCACGGTGACAAACGTGGCGTCGTTGGTGGGGGTCGCACCGCTCGTGGCGCTGCTCTCGTAGGTGTTCCCGCCGTAGGTGCACGTGCCGTTGGCCGCGACCGAACACGTGGCGCCCATCGTCACGGTCACGCTGTTCGACGTCGTCGGCAACGATTGCGAGGCGTACGGCTGCACGGTGTAGCTGATCGTGCACCCTCCGGTCGATGTGGTGAACGTGCCGTTGCACTGCCCGGTTCCCGTGGTCAGGTTCGCCAGGCCGGGCACGTAGTACATCAGTTCCTTCTCGGTGTACATGACGTAGGTCGCGCCTGAAGGCACGGCTCCCGGCGAGGTCTCCGGATAGCTCGGAACGGTCCCGACGATCCCGTCGGGCGACACCAGCCCGTTGGTCATGGCGTCCGTCACCGATCCGCTCGAGTCGGGACCCTCGGGGTTGTAGGCCGTCGAGGGCACGATCGGGTCGCCCGTCACCACTGCGCCGGCGGCGATGGTGAGATTTGTCGAGCCCGGGACCGTGCAGTTCTCGACCTCGGTCGTCGGATTGTTATTGCCCTGTGCGCAGTAAACGGTCGCGCCGTTGACGTAGACCCGCCCGGGTGCGTCGGTGTTGTAGGTGGCCCCGGTAAGGGGGTTCACGAAACTCGCGCCCGACTTCGAGGCTCCGTCTCCCGCCGCCGTCGCGGTGAGGTAGATCTTGGCCGTACCGCCGTCGCCGCCCGTCGTGTTCGGCCCATGCACGATGGACGTCGTGCCGCTGGCGCTCGTGTCGACGAAGCCCAGCACCTGCTCGATGAGGTCCCCATTGTTCACGGTGATCGACGAGGAGCCGGCGGTCGTGCAGGACGTCAGCGAGGTGATCGGCCCCGAACCCGCCGTGCAGTTGATGACGTCGCCTGGGGCCGGCGTGGGAGTCGCCGTCAGGTCGATGAAGGCGCCGCTCACGAACTCTTCGGGCGAAGGCCCCGCCGACGACCCGATGGAGGTGATCGGGATGGTGGCCACTACCCCTCCGGTGATCGGCACGGTCACGCTCGTTCCGGACCCGCCGTTCTCGAAGGCGTCCGGGTCGATGCCGGTCGCCTCGGACGCCGGCAGCGACCCCGACGTGTAGTACGAGGACGCCAGGGGGTTGGACTCGCTCGCGTTCAGTTGGTGGACGATCAGGCCCACGCCCTGGTTGTCACCGGCGGCGCGCTCGAGGGTGTAGAGGAAGCTCGACGAGGCGGCGCCAGAGCCGACCGTGACGATGTTGCCGTGGCCCTCGCCGTCGTCGTTCGTGTCCGCCGTGGGGCAGTAATTGCCGTTCTGGTCCAGCGCCTCACCGTCGTAGGTCCACTGCTGCCCGCCATCGGTGGAGGTGGCCGCCACGAGCGCCTCGTCGGCGTCCTTGGGCCGATAGTCGAAGTAGCCGGTCAGGGACCCGTCGGAATTGCGGACGATGTGGGGGAAGTACGCAGGCGCGAGCGGAAGGGTGGACCCGGCTGTCTGCCGGGCTGGTGTCCCCCCGGACGCCGTGGTGTTGTTGCCCGTGCCGCAGTACCCCGCCAGCGACCCCGGCGATCCCACCACACCGCTCGGGTACGGCGCGTCGCCATCCGTGCCGCTGGCGGCGCCGCCGTACACCGCAAGGTTGGGGGCGGTCTGGCTCCCATTCGTTGCCGTCTCGGTCACGGTCGAGCCACCCGGCGTGTAGGTCGGATACGGCGACGTCGCCTGCTGCCCCGACGTGTAGTACGACGAGAAGTCGGGGTCGCCCTGCGAGAGGTTGTAGGGGGCGCAATCGGCCTGGCTGGCCTGCGTGAGTGCGGTGCACGCACTCGAGCTGGTCATCGTGGCCAGCTGCGGTGCACCGATCGAGTACGTCGTGAGCGAAGAGCTCGCGCCCACCGGAGCCGCGTCCAGCACGAGTGCAACTGGCGTAAGGGACAGTCCCATCAAGAGCACGAGCGCCGTCCCCCCCTTCAGCAGACGACGATTCTCGAGGCGGGGAGCTACGCGTGCCATCAACGGTTTCCTTCCGCAGTACGGAGCCAAGGACGGCTGATGTTCTACAACGCGCACACAGCCGGGCGCCGGAACGCCACTAGAGATTCATTTCGCCGTCGCGCTCAGGTCACTTCGACGTCACTTCGCCGACCCACTCCGCAGTGGAAAACGGATCCCCGCGGTATGCGGTCCTCGATTGCGTCGCCGGCTCCGTTGCTCAGCGAGCGGTCAACAGGACCTCGAGCACGGTCCCGACGCCCCCGATCACGAGCGAGAACGCAACGATCACCGCCATGACCCTGACGAGTGGCCGGTGTCTGGGCTCCCACTCGCCGACGTCGTCGAACATGTCGAGCGCGTTCCCGTCCTCGTCGGCCCATCCGGGCTCTTGGAGCACGGGGTCGTCGAGCGGGCGGGGCTCACGGACCGCCAGGTACCCGATGAACGGCCCGAGGCCCACCGGGAAGTGGGGCTGAGGCGGTCCGGGAACATGGCCCTGCATCGGTCGGCCACATTACCCCTGCGCACAGCGCTGTGAAGGGTGGCGCGTCTAGGTTCGGTCCCATGGACGAACCCCAGCAGATCGGCTTCACCGCGGCCGAGTCGGTGCCGCGCTTCCCGCACGAGGCCAAGCCGCGCGCCGGCGCCCCCAACGTGGTGGCCATCGTGCTCGACGACACGGGGTTCGGGCACCTGGGCTCGTTCGGCTCCGACATCGGGACTCCGCATCTCGATGCCCTCGCCGCGGGCGGCGCGCCCTTCACCCGCTTTCACGTCACGTCCCTGTGCTCCCCGACCAGGGCCAGCTTCTTCACCGGGCGGAACCACCACGCCGTGGGGATGGGATTCCTGGCCGACATCCCGCTCGGGTTTCCCGGCTACCACGCCCGTCTGCCCAAGTCCGCCGCCGCGCTCCCCCGGCTCCTGCGCGACGCCGGGTACTCGACGATGGCGGTCGGCAAGTGGCACCTCACCCCGCGCTGGCAGCGGTCGGCGGCCGGCCCTTTCGACAGCTGGCCGCTCGGCCTCGGGTTCGAGCGCTACTACGGCTTCCTCCAAGGCGACACGAACCATTGGGCGCCGAACCTCGTGTGCGACAACCACTACATCGAGGCCCCGCGCCGACCCGAGGAGGGCTACCACCTGAGCGAGGACCTGGCCGACCAGGCGGTGCGCATGGTCCAGGACCAACAGCAGGCGGCGCCGGGCAAGCCGTTCTTCTTGTACTTCGCGCTCGGAGCGATGCACTCGCCGCACCACGTCGCACCCGAATGGGTCGACCCCTACCGTGGCCTCTTCGACAAGGGATGGGACGCGTGGCGCGAGGAGGTGTTCGAACGCCAGCTCGCCGCGGGCGTGGTCCCGCCGGGCACCGGGCTGACGGCGCGTCCCGAGTGGGTCGACGCGTGGGCCGACCTGTCGGCCGACCAGCGCCGCATGCTCGCCCGCCAGCAGGAGGTCTTCGCCGGCTTCCTGACCCACACCGACGCGCAGATCGGCCGCGTGCTCACCTCGCTCGAGCGGCTGGGCGTCATGGAGAACACGCTCGTGCTCGTGTTCTCGGACAACGGCGCCAGCGCCGAAGGGGGCAAGGAGGGCAGCGCCAACGAGATGCGCTTCACCGCGCACGTCCGTGAGTCGCTGGCCGACAACCTGGCGCACTACGACGACTGGGGCGGCTTCAGCACCTACAACCACTACTCGTGGGGCTGGGCCTGGGCCGGCAACACCCCGCACAAGCTCTGGAAGCGCTACACGTGGCTGGGCGGCACCCGCACCCCGCTCATCGTCAACTGGGGCGATCGCGTCGCGAGGCCCGGTTCGGCGCGCACCCAGTTCGCGCACGCCATCGACCTCATGCCGACCGTCTTGGAGGCCGTGGGGCTCGAGGTGCCCGACGAGGTCGACGGGGTCGCCCAGCAGCGCGTCGACGGCGTCAGCCTGCTCGCGACGCTGGCCGACCCGGCCACCGCCGAGCAGCACCACACGCAGTACTTCGAGATGCTCGGCTCGCGCTCCATCTACCACGACGGCTGGAAGGCGACGACCAACCACATCAGCACGGGCGTCCTCGACGAAGAGGAGCTCGCCGTCGGCAGCCGGAGCTTCGACGAGGACCGCTGGGAGCTCTTCGACCTCGGCACCGACTTCTCCGAGGCGAACGACCGCGCCGCGGACGAGCCGGAGCGCGTCCGCCACCTGAGCGACCTGTGGGCCGCAGAGGCCGGGCGCAACGACGTGCTGCCCATCTCCGACGGCCTGGTCGACCGCTTCGGCGGGTTCATCCCGCCCGTGTGGCCGCCGGGGTCGTCCCGCACCTACCTGCCGGGCGGCGGCCCGGTCTTCGACGAGTCGGTACCGCTCCTCTGGGGCGGCTTCCGCCTGACCGCCGCGGTCGAGACGCCCGAGGCGGGCGACGGCGTGATCTGCGCGCTCGGCGACTGGTTCGGGGGGTACGCCCTCTACGCGTCCGAAGGTGCGGTGCACTTCACCTTCGCCCGCTCGGCGGACGCCATCGAGCTGGCGAGCCCGCCCGTCGCCGCCGGGCCGCACAAGCTCTCCGTGCTCTACGAGGCCGGCCACGACGGCGCCGGTCGCATGAGCCTGCTCGTCGACGGCGTCGAGGTCGACGCGACCAGCGTCGAGGGGCCGTTGCCCATTGCGATCCAGCACGGCGGCGCCGGGCTGCGGCTGGGGCACGACAGCGGGTTCCCGGTCTCCGCCCGCTACTACGCCCCCGGCGACCTTCAACGGCACGGTGCACCAGCTGACGATCGAGACACCGGGCGCCCATCGCCCGGACCCGGCGGACGAGGTAGAGGCCGCGCTGCACGCCGACTGATGGCGCCGCGCTCCCCTGCCGTCAGAGAGCCGGCGCCTCAGTAGTCGCCGGCAACCGCCCCCTGCGCGTGGGACAGGTGCTCGCGGGTGTGGCGGGCCGGAACGGCCGCCAGGTCCTCGGTGCGCAACGAGCGCCCGCCCGCCGGACCGAACGGCGCGGCACGGTCGAGCTCCTCGTCGCTCAGCCCGCGCAGCACCTCCTCGAGCTGCGAGCCGTTCACCCGGAGCAGGGCGACGGTTTCGTCGCGCTCGGCGGACTCCGCCGCGCACCGCGTGGGCCGCGTTCTCCTTGTCGATCGACTCGGCCGTGTCGATGACGCCCTGGCCGCTCGCCATCTGCCCGAGCCACCGCACGCCGTGCCCGTGGCCCTCGGCGATGTGATGCACCACGACGCCGAGCGTCCAGCCCTCGCCCGGCACCGTCAGCGCCCACTGCTCGTCCGAGCACGCGCGCGCGAACGCCACCGCCTCGGCGTTGGCCCGGGCGAAGTCGTCGGCCAGCACGTCGGACCGCTCACTCGCCATGGGGCACCCCGGCCAGGTCGCTCAGGTCCTCGATGCGCCACGTGCCGGGCGGCGTCCCCTCGGCCGCGGCGCGCAACGCGAGGCGCTGGAGCAGCTCGTTCACCGGCGTCGCCACGCCGTAGAGGCCGCCCAGCAGGACGATCTCGCCGTTGAGGTACTCGGCCTCGATCGAGCCGGCCCTGCGGGCGAGGCTCTGCCAGCTCGACCCGCCCTGCCACTCCCCCGACGCCGTCGGCGCCAGCTGCAGGGCGTCGCCCCGGCGTTCCCGGTCCTGTTCCGCGCTCACCGCCTGGATCCCCGCCTCCGCCAGCGCCTCGTGGCCCTCCCGCTGGACCTCCTTGGCCAGCGGGCTGAACCGCGCGCCCGGCCCGCTCAGCGCCTCGATCGCATTCGCCAGGTTCATCAGCAGCTTGCGGTACTTCCAGCGCATGATGTCCGCCCGGGGCACGGACTCGAACGTGGTGCTCGCGATGGCGTGGGCGATGGCGCGCCCCTGGTCGTCGATCCCCTCGGGATAGCGACCCAGGTCCATCAGGCCCGAGACGGGCGCCGAGTGCACCTGGACGACGCCGGGGCGCAGCTGGCTGGCGGGGCACATCACGCACATGCCGTAGGTGCGCGAGAAGTGGCGCAGGGCGCGCCGCTCGTTCTCCACGCCGTTCTGCATGCAGACCACCGGCGTCGAGGGGGGCGCCGCGATCAGCTGGGCGAGCGCGTGATCGGTTTGCTGACCCTTGACGGCCAACAGGACCACGGCGTCGCCGTCCGCGTCGGCCGCCCAGGAGACCTCACGCACGTCCTCGACCGTGGGGATGGGCAGCGTCACGCTCTCCTTCGGGTCCTCGAGCACGAGGCCGCCCGCCCGCAACGCGCGCCCGTGCTCGCCCCGGGCCACGAGGGTCACGTCGAACCCCCGCTGGAACAGCCGGCCCCCGACGGCCCCACCGATGGCACCGGCACCCACGACGACGAAGCGCATGCCCTGCACTTTGCCATGCGTCGGCCGGACGGGCCGCGGCCCGGTGCGGCCCGTCCTACGTGGCGATCGTGAGCCCGCCGTCGACGACGACCACCTGGCCCGTCATATAGGCGGCGCCGGCGACGTCGAGGATCACCTCGGCCACGTCTTCGGGGCGCCCCGAGCGCTTCAGCGGCGCCACCTGGCGGACCACGTCGCGCACGGTCTCCCACTCCTCGGTCCAGGGCGTGTCGATCAGGCCCGGGGCGACGGCGTTCACCCGGACCTCGGGCCCCGCCACCTTGGCCAGCAGCACGGTCAGGTGGTTCAGCGCGGCCTTGCTGGCGGCGTACGGGATCGACGAGCCCGTCGGCCGGACGCCGGCGATCGACGTCACGTTGACGATGGCGCCGTGCGCCTCGCGCAGCGCGGCCATCGCGGCGACCGACATCGCCCACGTGCCGAAGACGTTGACCTCGAAGATGTGCCGCCACACGTCGACGGACGCCGCCTCGAGGTCCTGGTGCGGGATGAGGGCGGTCGTCCCCGCGTTGTTCACGAGCACGTCGAGGCGTCCCCACCGCTCGAGGGCGGCGGCCACCATGCGCTCGGGCGCCCCCGCCTCTGCGATGTCGCCCTGCACGTAGAGCGCGCCGGGCAGCGACGCGGCGACCGCTTCGCCCTGGGCGACGGAACGGGCGGAGTTGACGAGGACCGAGGCACCCGCCTCGGCGAAGGCGCGCGCGGTGCCCTCGCCGATCCCGCTCGACGAGCCGGTGACGGCCACGACCTTGCCGTGCCACCTGCCCTCGCCCACGGCGCTCACCGCGGCGCGATGCCCCAGCGCGCCGACCATTCCTGGTCCGGCTGCAGGTCGATCACGTCCTTGCCGGTGCGCAGCGCGTTGGGCGGGCACGTCATGGGCTCGATGGCGACGGCGCGCCGCCGCCGCTGGATCTCGCCGAGCGTGTCGCCGGTGTACACCATGAGGTAGGGGAAGCCCTCGTCCACCCACAGTGCCGCGCCGGTGGCGCCGCCGGGCGCGTCGAGGCTGGCCCAGGCGAGGCCGTCGGCGTCGCGTTCGAGCGTCGTGTAGCCGGTGTCGAGCACGGCCGGCCCGACGAACCGCGCCACCGTGAAGTCGCGGTCGGTGCCCTCCACGGGGGTGAGCGCGCCCGTGGGCAGCCCGCGGTCGTCGACGTCGAGCGTGTGGCGCGCCGGGACGTGGAGGATGGCGCCGTCCACCGTCTCGGGGCCGGCGGTGAGGTACGGGTGGAACCCGAGGCCGAAGGGGATGACGCCGTCGTCGAGCGAGCTCGCCCTCGTCGTCACGGTCAGCCCGTCCCGCCCGACGTGGTACTCGATCTCGAGCAACAGCGAGAAGGGGTAGCCCGGCGACGGGTGGAGCTGGAGGCGCAGCGAGAGCTGGTTCTGGTGCCGGGTCTGGAGCGTCCAGGGGAGCCAGCGCACCAGGCCGTGGATGGCGTTGTGGCGCTCGGGCTCGTCGAGGGCGGCCTGGGCCCGCACCCCGTTGAACTCGTAGCGCCCGTCGGCCAGGCGGTTGGGCCAGGGGGCCAGCACCTGGCCCCGGCCCGAGTGGGACCACTCGTCGGGCCCGAAGCCGTCGATGACCGGGTGATCGCCCGCCGTGTACGCCCGCAGGGTGGCGCCGACCTCACAGACGACGACGTGCTGGCTGCCGTGCCCGATGCGCCACTGCTGGCCCGTCGGCGAGGCGACGGAGATCCTGGGCGTCCGGTCCGTCATCGCCTGTGAATTGAAGCAGACCAGGACGTCGGGAGGGGTGAGGGTCCCCGTGAAGGCGCGGTGACCGGGCGACAAACGCCGCGCGACGCCCTTCCGCCGGGCGCGGGGCACCCCATTAGGGTCGAGCGGGTGAGGATCCTGGTCACCAACGACGACGGCGTCAGCGCACCCGGGTTGGCCGCGCTGACCCGGGCCCTGGTGCGCTGGACCAAGGAGGCCGGCAGTGACGGTCCGGGCGCCCCCCACGAGATCGTCGTGGTCGCGCCGAGCTCGAACTACAGCGGCGCCGGCGCCGCCGTCGGCCACGTCGTCGACGGCACGGCCATCTCGTACCAACGCGCCGTGGTCGAGGGCGCGGAGTCGGTCGAGGCGTACGGGCTCGACGCCTCCCCGGCGCTGTCGGTCATCGCCGGGGCGCTGGGCGCGGTGGGCCCCAAGCCCGACCTCGTGCTCTCGGGCATCAACCACGGCGTGAACGTCGGGCGGTCGGTGCTGCATTCGGGCACCGTCGGCGCCGCTCTGACGGCGAGCCAGCTCGGCATCTCCGCCCTCGCCGTCTCGCTGCGCGCCGGGCCGGACCCGCACCCGTGGGAGTCGGCGGCCGACCTCGCCGTCGCGCTCGTGCCCCTGCTCGCCGCCGCGCCCATGCGCACCGTGCTCAACCTGAACGTGCCGCACCTGCCGCTCGGTGAGGTCCGAGGTTTGCGGTGGGCCCGGGTGGGCGGCGGCGGGTTCATCAAGGCCGCCCATGGTGGTGGCGCGACGTGGGAAGCGCCCAACCCCGAGGAGATGGAGGGGCCCGCCGCCGCCGAGGCGGCCCTCGCCGTCATGGAGGGCAGTCCGGGCGAGCGGGGCGAGATCGTGCTCAGCGTCGGGACCCCGTTCCCCGAGACCACCGAGGGTGAAGACGGGGAGGCGCCGACCGAGGACGCGGCACTGGTCGCCCGCGGCTACGCCGCGCTCACGGCGCTGCGGGGCCCGCGGGCCGAGGAGGACCCGGACCTGCTGGCCCAGATCGACCGCGGCCTCGCCGGCGTGCTGTCGCCCTTCGCGTTCCCCGGCTGACCGCCGCGCTCAGTCGTCGTCGCCGGGACGGCGGCGGGCCCGCTTGATCCGGCTGCGGTGGCGCTTCTCCTCCACCCGGCGCACCTGCGAGCCCTTGGTCGGCTTCGTCGGGCGCCGCGGCGGCTCGACGCGCAAGGCACGGTCGATGCGGGCGGCCAGGCGCTCGAGCGCGAGCTGGCGGTTGCGCGCCTGGGAGCGCGAGTCCGACGCACTGGACCGCACGACGGGCCCGATGCGCTCGAGCAGGCGCGCCCGCTGCCGGGGGCCGAGCGACCTCGAGGCCTCGACGTCGAATTCGACCTCGACGCGGCTGAGGGTGCGGTTGGCGTGCTGGCCGCCCGGGCCGCCCGAGGTGGTGGCGCGCCACGTGATCTCGGAGAGGGGCAGGTCGAGGCCCCGTCGCACGTGCAGCGTCTCGTTCCCGGCCACCCAACGAGCGTACGGCGACCCCGATACGCTCCGGGGCCATGGAGTACCGGCACCTCGGAAGTTCGGGCATGGAAGTCTCGGCGCTGTCCTACGGCAACTGGATCACGCACGGCAGCCAGATCGAGGAGGACGCCGCCCGGGCGTGCGTGCGCGCGGCGCTCGACGAGGGCATCACCACCTTCGACACGGCCGACGTGTACGCCCAGGGGGCGGCGGAGACCGTCCTCGGCCGTGCGCTCGAGGGCGTGCGCCGCGACTCGATCGAGATCTTCACCAAGACGTACTGGCCGACCGGCGACAACCCGAACAACCGGGGCCTGTCGCGCAAGCACATCATGGAGTCACTGCACTCCTCGCTCGAGCGCCTCCAGACCGACCACGTCGACCTCCTCCAGGCCCACCGCTTCGACTACGAGGCGCCGCTCGAGGAGACGATGCGGGCCTTCGACGACCTGGTGCGCCAGGGCAAGGTGCACTACGTCGGGGTGTCGGAGTGGAACGCGGAGCAGATCGCCGAGGCGGTCCGCCTGGCCGACGACATGGGCTTCGACCGCATCGTGTCGAACCAGCCGCAGTACTCGCTGATCTGGCGGGTGATCGAGGCCGAGGTCGTGCCGGTGTGCGAGGCGGAGGGCATCGGCCAGATCGTGTGGTCGCCGCTGGCCCAGGGCGTCCTCACCGGCAAGTACGCGCCGGGCGGGGACACCCCGCCGGCGGGCTGCCGCGCCACCGGCCCCGAGGGCGGCGAGATGAGCTGGCTCCTCCGCGACGAGGTGCTCGAGCCGGTGCAGGCCTACGCCGCCTTGTGCCGCGAGGCGGGCTACTCGCCGGCGGCGGTCGCGCTGGCGTGGGTGTTGCAGAACTCGAACGTGTCGAGCGCGATCGTCGGCGCCAGCCGGCCCGAGCAGATCGCCGAGAACGTCAAGGCGCTCGACATCGAGCTCGAGCCGGACTTCGTCGAGGCGATCGAGAAGGCGCTCGCCCCGGCCACCCTCTTCGACCCCGCCTTCACGTTCAGCCCGGCGAACCGAAGCGAGATGTAAAGGAGCGCACGGCCAACGTCGAGTGCGTGCGGTGCTCCTCGAAGACCCGGGTATAACCCGTGTGTGCGATCCGCCAGCCCTCGCCCGTCCGCCGGTAGCGGTCCTCGTAGAACGCCGTCCCGCCGATCTCGAGGTCGGCGCCGGGCACGATGACGCGGTCCTGGAGGTACCACGTGCCCCGGGCCTCGGCGTCCGAGCTGAAGGTGATCTCGGGATGATGCCCGTGGTGCTCCGTCACGATGCCCGGGTCGGCCAGGGCCCCGCTGAGCCACGAGACGATGGCGTCGCGGCCCTCGAGCACGGTCTGGCCGTCCTCGTACGACGCCGTCGCATCCTCGGTCAAAAGGGCCCCGAGGTCGTCGAACTGCTTGAGGTCGAGCGTGCGGAAGTACGCGTACTTGAGCCGCCGGATGTCCTCGAGCTCGGCCGCGGTGTCCATCGCTGGGCGCTCCTCTCCGTCCGGCCCCAGGTGGCCGGGGCCAGGGTAGTAGGCGCCCGAGTTGGCGACCGGGCCGGAGCGGGAGCAGCATGCACCCGGTGCCGGCCGAGAAAGAACGCCAGCGGATCGCCGTCTACGGCCTCGTGCGCGACGACGAGGACCGCCTCCTGCTGGCCCGGGCGGCGCCGATGCTCACCCTGCGTGGGCGCTGGTTCCTGCCCGGCGGCGGGGTCGACCACGGCGAGGGCCCCGAGGACTCGCTCCGCCGGGAGATCGCCGAGGAGTCAGGCCTGACCATCGTCCCCGGTCCGCTCCTCGACGTGCTCTCCGACGTGCGCACGCTCCCCGACGGGACGAGCCTGCACACGGTGCGGCTGATCTACGACGTCTCGTCGTGGCACGGGACCCTGCGGCCCGAGGTCGACGGGACGACCGACGATATCGCCTGGTTCACGCTGGACGAGGCGCGCGAGCTCCCCCTGGCGCGCTACGTCGAGACGGTGGTGGCCGGGCTGTGAGCACCCCGGCGACGCCCGCCGGCGACTCCCGCCACCACGTCGTGATCATCGGCTGCGGCTTCGGCGGGCTCTTCGCCGTCCGGGCCCTCCGCCACAAGCCCGTGCGCGTCACGATCATCGACCGCACGAACCACCACCTCTTCCAGCCGCTCCTCTACCAGGTCGCCACGGGCATCCTCTCGGAGGGACAGATCGCGCCGGCCATCCGTGACGTGCTGCGCAAATTCGAGAACGTCCGGGTCGTGCTCGGCGCCGTGCAGAGCCTCGACCTCGAGGCGAAGGAGGTGCACGTCGACGAGTTCGGCGAGGCGCTCACGATCCCTTACGACAGCCTGATCGTCGCCGGCGGCGCCGCCACGTCGTACTTCGGCCACGACGAGTTCGAGAAGTGCGCCTCGGGGCTGAAGTCGCTCGACGACGCGGTCGGCGCTGCGGGGCGAGATCTTCGGGGCCTTCGAGCTGGCCGAGGCGGAGGTGGACGCAGCGAAGCGCAAGCGCCTCATGACCTTCGTCGTCGTCGGCGGGGGGCCCAGCGGCGTGGAGCTGGCGGGCCAGCTCAAGGAGCTCTCGCGCCGGGCGCTGCGGCGGAACTACCGGAGCATCGACCCGCGCGACACCCGCGTCGTGCTCGTCGAGGGGACCGACCGCCTCCTGGCGTCGATGGGGTCACGCGTCTCGCGCCTCACGGCGAAAAAGCTCACGCGGATGGGCGTCGAGATCCACCTCGACACGATGGTGAGCGGGATGGACGCCGACACGGTCGAGGTCACCACGTCCGACGGCGAGAAGAAGACGTTCCCGGCGGCCACGAAGATCTGGGCCGCCGGCACGCGCGCCGCGGGCATCGGCGGGCTGCTACACGACGCATCGGGGGTCGAGCTGGACAAGGCGGGGCGGGTCAAGGTCGAAGGGGACTGCTCGATCTCGGGACACCCCGAGGTGTTCGCGGTCGGCGACCTCATGGCGCTCGACGGCCTGGCCGGCGTCGCCGAGGTGGCGATGCAGTCGGGGGCGCACGCCGCCCACACGATCGTGCGCCGCCTGGAGGGCAAGCCCACCAAGGAGTTCAAGTACCACGACCTCGGCACGCTCGCCGTGATCTCCCGCTTCACCGCCGTGGCCCACATCGGCCCGTTCCAGCTGGGCGGGTTCATCGGGTGGCTGCTGTGGCTCGTCGTCCACATCACGTTCCTCACCGGGTTCAAGAACCGGTTCGGCGCCCTGGCGCGCTGGGGGGTGAGCTTCGTCGGGCACGGCCGCTTCGAGCGCGCGCTGACCGGCCGCTGGGTCGCCCACGCCGGGCCGCCCGGCGACACTGCGTAGAGTTCCTGCGGCAGCACACCATCGACGGCACCGCCACGGGGAGGGACCAATGCCGATCACCGTCACGCCCGTCCCGGGGCTGAGCGAGCACATCAACGACGTCCGGCTGCGGACGGCGCGGATCGTCAACGAGATGATCCTGCCGAACGAGTCCCTGCTGTGGGCCTCGCGGCGCGGCGGCGCCACCGACGAGCAGCGGGCCGAGGCCAAGGGCCTGCGCACCGAGATCACCGACGAGGTGAAGGCGCAGGGGCTCTGGGCGCCCCACCTGCCCCCCGAGTACGGCGGCATGGGCCTCGACTTCATGGCCCACGCCTACATGAACGAGATCATGGCCTACGCCGTCGGCGCGGCCTCCCTCTTCGGCGTCGTGGCGCCGAACTCGGGGAACCAGACGATCCTCGTCAAGTACGGCACCGAGGAGCAGAAGCGCCAGTGGCTGCTCCCGCTCGTCGAGGGCACGATGCAGTCGGGCTTCTCCATGACCGAGCCCGAGAACGCCGGGTCCGACCCGCGCTCCATCCAGACCACCGCCGTCCGCGAGGGCGACGAGTGGGTGATCAACGGGCACAAGTGGTTCACCTCCAACGGCCTGGCCGCCGACTTCTTCATCGTGATGTGCCGCGCCAAGGACGCCAAGGTCGACGAGAGCCCGGGCCGCATGGTCCAGATCATCGTGCCCACGTCGACGCCGGGCGTGATCATCGAGCGTGGCATCGGCATCTGGGGCGCCCCGGTCTCGGACCACTGCGAGGTGCGCTACGACAACGTGCGGGTCCCGCTCGACAACGCGCTCGGGCAGGTCGGCGACGGCCACCGCGCCGCCCAGGACCGCCTCGGCGCCGGCCGGATCTTCCACTGCATGAACTCGGTGGGCCAGATGTGGCGAGCCTTCGACATGATGATCGAGCGTCTGCTCGTCCGCGAGGTCCACGGCGGGCTGCTCAAGGACAAGCAGTTCATGCAGGGCTTCGTGGCCGACAGCTACATGGACCTCCAGTCGGCCCGGCTGATGACGATCCATGCGGCCGAGAAGGTCGACCAGGGCGACCCCCAGGCCCGGACCGAGATCAGCTCCATCAAGGTGTTCGTGCCGGCGGCCTACAGCCGCGTCGTCGACCGGGCCATCCAGGTCTGGGGCGCGGCGGGCGTGACGAGCGAGCTCCCGCTGGCGCAGATGTACCTCGGCGCCCGGACGCTCCGCCTGGCCGACGGGCCCGACGAGGTCCACCGCATCCTCATCGCCAAGAACGTGCTCCACCACTACGAGAAGGGCGAGAGCTGGGACTTCGCCGGATGACCGCCGCGCCGTGACCTGGCGGCCCGGACCGGCGGTGTCCGTCTTCGCCGCCGGGCTCTTCGAGGGGAAGGTGGCGGTCATCACGGGCGGGGGCACCGGGCTGGGGCGCGAGGTGGCGCACGCCGTCGCCCACCTCGGCGGGCACCCGGTCATCGCCGGGCGGACGGCCACACGCCTCGAGGACGTGGCGGCGTCCATCGCCGCCGCGGGCGGCGCGTGCACCGCCATCCCGACCAACATCCGGCAGCCCTCGGAGGTCGACGCGCTGCGCGACGCCGTCTACGAACGCTTCGGCCGCGTCGACCTGCTCGTCAACAACGCGGGCGGCCAATTCCCGGCGTTGCCCAGCACCATCAGCGACAACGGCTGGCGTTCCGTCGTGGACCTCAACCTGAACGGGACGTGGAACATGACGAGCCGCTTCATGGTGCCGATGGCCGCGGCGCACGGCGGGGCCATCGTCAACGTCGTGCACACCTTCTCCTTCGAGCGCGGGGCGCCGATGTTCGTGCACTCGGGGGCGGCGCGTGCGGGTGTGGTGAGCATGGTGAAGACCCTGGCGCCCTACCTCATGCGACGGGGCGTGACGATCAACGCCTTCGCGCCCGGCGTCTTCGCCTCGGCGGGCCTGCTGGAGTCCGAGCTCGCCCCCGTCGGCCGCACCGAGGAGGGCTTCGCCGACGAGCTGGTGGCCGAGGGGACGACGGTGCGCCTGGGGACGGTCGACGAGATGGCCGCCATGATCCTCTACCTGTGCTCGCCGGCCGCCCGCTACGTGTGCGGCGCCACCGTCATCGCGGACGGCGCCTCCATGCAGACCAACTGGGTGGAGTTCTTCCCGACCGAGGAGATGTAGCCCCCTCGCGCGCTACGACGCCGGCGCCGGGAGCGGGGTGCGCTCCATGGTGGCGGGCGCGGTGCGTACGAGAACGACGACCGCGGCGCACATGCCGACGAAGGCGACCACGGCCAGGGTGAGACGCAGGGCGTCGTCGGTGAACCGCTCGTCGAAGATCCAGACACTCAGTGCGATGCTCACGATCGGGTCGACCACCACGAGGAACGGCTGCGACGCGCTCAGCGGCCCCACGTGGAAGGCGGCCTGGTTCAGGTACTCGGCCGCCAGCCCGGCCACGGCCAGCGCGTAGATCGGCCAATGGGCGAACATGCCGCCCAGCCCGTACTGGGTGAGCGTGTCGGTGGTCGCCTTGATGAACGCCGCGACCAGCGCCCACGACACCGACGCGGCGGACCCGAGGAACACGGCGCGGCGCACGGGTGAGCCGCGCAGCGAGCACAGGGCGAGGACGGCGGCCGCCCCTGCGGTCGCCGCGACGGCGCCGACCCAGGCCGAGCTGGAGGCGACGGCGTTGCCGCCGGTCGGCTCGGACACCGCGATGAAGAGGGCGAGCGTCCCGCAGGTGGCCGCGGCGGCCGTCCAGGTCACGGCGCGGATCTGCTGGCGGACCCAGAACCGGCGCAACAACAGGGCGAAGACCAGCTCGGTCACGAGCAGCGGCTGCACCACCGACATCTGCCCGATGTGCAGCGCCCAGGCCTGGAACACGAACGCCCCCGCCAGCGCCACCCAGCCGAAGAGCCACAGAGGATTGGAGAGCAGGTAGCGCACGAACCGCCACCCCTTGGAGTGCCCGGGGTCGCTGATGCTGGCGATGTGCTGGGTGACGACGTTCAGCGCGTTGCAGATGGCGGCCGCGAGCGCGACGACGACCGTCACGGTGCGGGTGACGCGGGCTGGGGCAGGACGCGGATCAAACGGCCCTGGCCGTGCACACCCAGCCGAGGTCGTACGTGCGCACGTCCACGTCCTCGAACCCGGCCCGGCGCAGCCGTGCCTCGAGCTCGCCGGGGTCGATCGGGTTGTACGTGTCGTCCTCGTGGAACGCCGCGGTCGCCTCGTTGTACGTCCCGTCCGCGGCGACGAGGACGGCGCCGGGCGCGAGCACCCGGGCCAACTGGGCGAACACCCGGTCCTGGACCTCGTCGGGCGCGATGTGGTGCAACATGTGGAACGAGGCGGCGCCGGAGAACCGGTCCGCCGGGAACCGGAGGTCGGACGCGTCGCCGACGACGACGTCGACGTTGTCGCCCGCCATCCGCCCGGCCAAGGAAGCCGCCAGCCCCTCGTCGATCTCGACGGCCGTGAGACGCCCGGTCATGGTGTGCAGGACGTCGGTGGTGAAGCCGGGCCCGGGCCCGATCTCGATGGCGTCGTCACCGAGCTCAACGCCGCGCAGCGCCTCGGGGAGGATCGTGTCGTGCACCAGGCGCCGCCAGTCCTCACTGGCGCAGTACTCCATGTGGGCGTCGTTCACGAGCGGTGGGGCCTCAGCCCGGCGCCTGCACCTGGTACTCCGCCTTCCACCACCGCGCCGCCTCGACGGCCGCCGGGTCGGTCACCAGGGTGACGTCCTGACCGAGGTCGGCCGGCGTCGGCCCGATGTGCTCGGCGATCGGGCGCAAGGCGTCGAGGTCGAACCCGTAGCAGCGGGCCGCGGTCTCGCCGAGCAACTTGCGCCGCGTCCTCCACGGGGATCCCCCCGAAGTCCGCCCGCAGGCGCTCCTGCGTGTGCGGCCAGGTGCCCTCGGGGTGCGGGTAGTCGGTCCCCCACATGACGACGTCGCAGCCCAGCACGTAGCGGCGCCGGATCTCCTCCTTCGACATCGTGGACGCACCGATGAAGATGTTCTCGCCGAAGTAGTCCGAGGGCAGCTTCGAGATCTTGCCCTTCAAGAGCGCGGCCATCTTCTTCGTCGTGTGGCCGCCGCCCATGTACTGGTCCCACTTCCACATCATGTCGGCGGCCCAGTACGCCGCGGCCTCGGTCACGACGAACTTCAACCGCGGGAACCGCTCGAAGGCGCCCGAGAAGAGCAGGTGCCACGCCGGGCGGGCGGCCCACCACACCACCTCGGCGAGGTAGATCCCGATGTTGCCGTTGTACTCGTCCTGCGGCGCCTCACCCGAGTGCGTGTGCACCGGCAACCCGGCGGCCTGGCAGGCCGACCAGACCGGGTCGTAATCGGGGTGGTTGTAGGGCAGCCGGTCGTGCCACATCGTGGGGACCATGATCCCGCGGATGCCCGGCTGCTCGGCCAGCCACTCGATCTCGGCGACTGAGCGCTCCACGCTGTGTGTGATCGGCACGAGCGCGATGCCCCCGTGCCGCTCGGGGCTGCGCGCGCACATCTCGGCCAGGAAGCGGTTGTGGGCCCGCGCCGCCGGCGAACGCCAGCTCGGGGTCGGTGATCTCGCCGGCGTTCAGGCCGGCCCCGAAGGGCGGCGACGCCATGCCCGTGATGGCGTCCGCGTCGGCGAACATGACCTCGGCGGCGACCCCGTCCGCGTCGAGCTCCTTGTCGCGTTGCTCGATGTCCCAGGCGCCGCGCAGGCCCTCTTCGTTCTCGGTCTCCCACCCCATGATGTAGTCGTAATTCATCTTGAGCGCCTCGTCGCGATGGGCGTGGCGCTCGGCCAGGTACTCGTCGAACTGCGGGTGGTACGCCGCGTCGAGGTAGGGCCGGTACCCCTCTGCGGGCAGGCCCGCGTGGGCGTCGGCCGAGATGATCGTGTAACGGTCGCTCATCGCTTTGCCCCCAAGACCGAGAGGTCGTCATACCGCTGGTGGATGAACGGCTCGAGCCCGGCGCGCGGCACGGGCCCGATGACCCGCCCCACCTGTGTCGAGGCACGCTCCGTCCAGTTCAGGTCGACCATGCGCCGGACGACCAGGTCGGCGACGGGATCGAGCGGGGCCTCCTTGAGGATCAGCTCCCCGTCGATCGACTCGTGCACCCGCGTCTTCTCCGTCTTCTCGCCGTAGACGAGCAACGGGTCCTCGTCGAGCACGCCGGCCGCCTCGCACGACGGCGAGAGCTTGAACCAGAAGTCCGTCTTGGCGAGCTCGTAGTTTTCCCGGGTCCCGTCGATGCGCCCGTTGACCTCGCAGATCACCGAGCCCATGCGGGCGATGCGCGCCGACACCAGCGCGCCGTCGCGATGGACCTCCACTTCGGCCAGCTTCTTGGGCTCGCCGTTGATCTCCCGTCCGCCGATGACGGACTGCTCCGTCGTCATCGGCATGAAGATCGGGTACTCCCCCACCCGGTCGTCGTGCCGGGCCTGCACGCCGATCCAGCCGGCCCCGAACACGGGAAGCCCCGCCATCTCGACTCGGGTGATGGTGATGCGCACGAGCGGCTCGGGGCCGGGCTCCAGCGGCGGCGGCAGGATCGCCGCGATGATCTCGGGCTCGGTCTCGTAGAGCGCCGTGACCGCCTCGGACCAGATGTCGGCCTTCTTCGCCTCGATCTCGCGGTTCACCTGCTCGCGCCGGGCGCCGTAACGGACCGTATTCATGGCTCCTCCCATCTCAGGGCTCCCTCACCACGACCGCAGGATCTGGGTCGGGTCGAACGCATTGCACGTCGTCTCGGTCGGCCAATCGCCCACGGCGAGCGGGCGCGCCACGTCGTTCACCAGGGGCCCAACGCGGTCGCCGATCGGGCGCAAGCGCTCGAGATCGAAGCCGTAGAAGGACGCGGCGGTCGACTCGACCATGGCGCGCACCTCGGGCTCCTCGAAGTCGGCGAACGCCACGCGCAGCGCCTCGGTCGTATAGGGATAGCTCCCCTCTTTGTGGGGGTAGTCGGCGCCCCACATGACGTGGCCGATCCCGAGCTCCCGGCACAACGGCGCCTCGCTCGGGCGCAAGAAGGAGGCCCCGATCCAGAAGTTGCGGGCGAAGTACTCGGAGGGCTTCATCGTCAATTTCGCGGCGGCCGCACCGAAGAACAGGGACTCCGCCGCGTTGGGCAGCGTCATGCGGCCGTAGAACCAGTCGAGCGTCTCCAGGCCCCGCGGCAGCCAGGCGACGCCCTGCTCGGTGACGGCGAAGCGCAGCGTGGGGTAGCGCTCCAGCACGCCGGAGAAGATGAGGTGCCACACCGAGCGGTGGCTGAACCACGGGATCTCGATCAGCATCATCGCCCTCGCCGCCTCGTGCTCCCCGTAATCGGGCAGGGCACTACCGCCGTGGATGTTGATGGGCACGTCGAGCTCGGCGCACACCCGCCACAGCGGCTCGTAATGGTCCTCCCACAGCGGCGGGAGGTGGGAGTTGGGCGGGATGGACGGCAGGAGGATGCCTCCGAAGGGCTCGCCGAAGGCCTCCTTGGCCCAGCGCACCTCGGCGACGGCGTCGTCGATGTCGTTGGCGAACACCTGCACGATGCCGGCTCGCCGCCCTGGCGCGGCGGCGCAGAAGTCGGCCATCCACCGGTTGTGCGCCTGGACACCGGCCCAGCGCTTCTCGTAGTCCTCGGGGGACGGCGGCAGCGCGACCAGATTCCCTTCGGCGAAGAACGGCGGCACGGTGTTGGGGAAGAGCACCTCGGCGACGATGCCGTCGGACTCGGTCTCCGACAGCCGGCGGTCGTTGTCCCAGTTGCGGTACGCCCACGGCAGGAGGAGGTCGGCGAAGGGGTTGACGTAGGCGGCCGCCCAGGCGTCGAAGTCGTCGTGGAAGCGGCTGGCGAGGTAGGGGCGATAGTCGCCGATGTCTCCGCCGGCGTGGCCGTCGGCCGAGACGACCGTGTAGCGGTGGGCCGTCGTGGTCGTGGCCATCAGGTCAGGGCCGCCGGTGGGAGTTGGCCCGCACCGATCGCGTCAGCTCGGCGGTGCAGCATGGCCGCGCTCTCCTCGAGCCCGTGCCCGATCACGAAGTCACCGCGTTTGACGCCCGCCACGCAGAAGCGGCCGAGCTCGCGCAGATCCATCAGCTGGGCCGGATGCCCCGACGCTTCGAGCTGTGCCTTGAACTCTTCGAAGCTGGTGCCGGGGGCGGGCGGGCGCGGCTTGGTCCGCGCCAAGTCCGCCGGGCGGTTGCGTTGGGCCGTCCACAACCCGGTGTCGAGCAACCCACCGGACGGGTAGAAGACGGCGGCCCGCAGATCGGTGCCCGCCGCGACGAGTTGATGGGCCAGGGCCTCGGTCAGACACGAGATCGCGGCCTTGCTCGAGGCGTACACCGACGCGTACGGCACGGGCGCGATGCCACCATCCATGCTCGACGTGTTCACGACCACTCCCGGCTCGCCGGACTCGATCATCCGTGGGACGAAGGACAGCATCCCGTTGGCCACGCCGAACACGTTGACCGAGAAGCACCAGACCCAGTCGTTGGCCTCCTGCTCCCACGGGCGCCCGCCCCCGCCGGACGTCACGCCGGCGTTGTTGAAGAGGAGATGGCACGCGCCCTCGGTCGCATAGACGTCGGCGGCCAGTGCCTCCACCGACTCGGGCGAGGAGACGTCGGTCACGACGCCGCGCACCTCACCCGCCTCGGCGAGCTCCTTCACCGCCACTTCGAGGACGGGTTCTTCGACGTCGGCGACGACGACCCGCGCCCTTTCCTCGAGCAGGGCCTCGACGATGCCGCGGCCGATACCACCGGCTCCCCCTGTGACCACGGCCACCTTGCCGCTCAGATCGTCCAACGTCATGCCCCCACGTCCTATGTCAGCGGCCCACGTTAACGCCCCCTGCAGCGCAGCCCCGGAGGCCTCGTCACGTCGTTTGAGCGCCAGGCGGAGAAACCGAAGCGGGTGACCGATGACATCACGATCGACGAGTGGGTCGCGTCGGCGTGCGGGGGAACGACGACCACCACGTCGGGCGCTTCCTGAGCGGCTCCTGGCAAGGCCCGCCAAGCCCCGGGGCACCTCGCGGTGGCCCTCCCTTGAGGCCGGTGACCGCCGGCGCGCAGCTCAATACCTTTGGCGGTACCCACTCGCCCCCGCCGCGTGAGATCCTAGAAGGGCCTGCACGGGACCGCCGTGTGGGTGTCGTTGCCCTGTCCGGGCGCGACCCGACAATCGTGGCGGCTGCGAATTTCGGGGCGTGGGAGGTCGAGTACCGGCCATGGACGTGCACACCGGTGAGACGAAGCTGTCTGACCCGTCCGCGACCGCGGTCGTCCCCACCGTCGGAGGTGAGGGCCAAGGCCAGCTCTTCAACGAGCCCGGCGGTTACGTGGGCTTCGCCGACACCGACCAGATGCCCGCCGTCGGCCGCCGCAACCGCGCGCCGCGCCGCAGCTACGGCACCCCGCGCTGGCTCCGCATCACCGTCGCGCTCGTGGCCGTTGCGATCCTCGCGGCCGGGATCGCGCTCGCCCTCGTCGAATCGGGCGTCATCGGGAAGACGAGCAGCCCCCCGGCGAACTCCGGCCACACGCACACCACCACTGCGCCCACCGTCGTGACGCCCACGAACACCCTGCTGACACCGACCCAGACCGTCGCCGGCTCGGGCACGGCCAGCTACACGATCGCTGAGCATGCGTTCGCCGTGACGGTCACCGCCGGTCCCGGCATCTCCTGGGTCAGCATCGGGGTGGTCGGCCAACACCCCATCTACGCAGGCATCCTGCAACCCAACACGAGCCAGCGCGAGATCCTGCTCGGGCCCGCCCAGGTCGAGATCGGCGCCGGAGGCACGAAGATGACGGTGACCTCGGGACGTCGGAGCCAGACCCTCACCCCGCCCTCGGCGCCGTTCAGCTACAAGATCACTCCGACCGGCTGAGCGCCGAGGAGCGCCAACGCTCCGCCGCGAGGGCCGTTCGTCTCAGTGGGACGGAGGATGGCCGGGCGCGTGCCCCGGCGGCGGTGACGGGTGGCCACCGGCGGGTGGTGGAGGTGGTGGTGGTGGACTGACGCCGCCCGCATGCGGGCCACCCTGACCTTGCGGTGACCCGTGGGGCGGTCCGCCCTTGGCGCCCGTGTTGCCGGTGTTGCCCGTGCCCTGGCCTTGCGGTGACCCGTGGGGCGGTCCGGCCTTGTTGCCCGTGTTGCCGGTGCTCTGACCTTGCGAAGACCCGGTGCCGGTTCCGCCGGTGTTCGCCGCGCCAGGACCTTGCGAGTTGCCATGGCCGCCGGGGCCGCCGGCGCCATCAGTGCCGCTGGGGCCGCCACCCGGAGGCTGCGCGCCCCCGGCGACTTCGGTGCCCGATCCGCTCTGTCCGCTTTGCCCTTGGCCGCCCGATTGGTTCTGCTGTCCGCCGCTCGACGAAGCGGAACCCGACGAGCCATTGAAACCGTTCGTGCCGCCGCGGTGCGTCACCGACGAAAGGCTCGCGACGGTGGCGGTCGGCTTCGGGTCGCTCGCCGGGACCGACGACACCGGCGGCGTCGACGTGACCGTGGCCGACGTGGCCGACGAAGGCTGGGCTGTGGGACCCGACGACACGACGCTCGAGTGCACGACACTGGCGACGTCGAATACCGAGACTCCAGAATTTGCCGACGCGACGCCGGAGGCAGGAGCGACTGCGCTCGACGCCGACTCCTGCGCGACCGCCCAACTGGGCACGGAGGGGCTCACGAGCGCCGGACCGGTCACCGCATCACCGCTCGAAGCCGACCCGACGGCGAGGCCGATGTTCGCTGCCACCGGCGCCTCGAGCTCCATGACGGCAACGACGGATGCGATCGCGACAAGTCCGCCTGTGGCATTGATGGCCGCCGTCCACCTCCGGCGCCGACGAGATCGACTCGGTCTCACCGAGGCACTCCGGCCACTGCAACCCAGGCTCCGAGGTCACACCGCTGAGGATCAGCTGGCACGCCCACCTCCTCCCACCACCTCCTACCCTAGTTCCGCACGGAGGGCATGCACGAGGGGTGGTTTCCCGCAATCGGGGTAGCCGGTCGTCAGCCGCCGGGGTCCAGGTGGGAGGCGAACTGGGCCAGGTCGAAGTAGTCCCGCCAGGCCTTGATCCGCGGGCCCGCCAGCTCGAAGACCCCGGCGACCGGCAAGGCGACCGAGCGGCCGTCGACCTCGAGGTAGTCGACGCGCTCCGTCATCACGAGCTCGCCCTCGGTCACGACGTGGAGCATGTCCACCGAGACCCGGCCGCCGACCTCCATGAACGCCTCGAGCGCAGCCAAGACGGCCGTCCGGCCGGCCACGGGTTCGAGCGGGCCGTTGCGGTACACCACTTCCTCGGTGAAGAAGTCGGCCAATGCTCCGGCCTCGCCGGTGGGCCAGGCGGCCACGAAGGCAGCGACAAACGCATCGATCGTCTCGAGTGGCCCTCGCATCCGTTGGCCGAGGCGCTCAGTCGGCCGCGTTCGAACCGAAGTGCAGCGCGTTGCCGTCGGGGTCGACGAACGTGCCCTCGCGCATGCCATAACTCGTCGGCTCGACGGGACGCAGGTCTCCGCCCGCATCGGCGCCCAGCCACTCGGCGTACAGCGCGTCCGCGTCGCGCACGTGCAGGTAGGCCACGCCCGTGCCCGCATGATGATCGTCGGTGACGAGGTGCAATCCGGCGGCTTCGCGGCGGGCGAACGCGTGCGCGTCACCCTCCTCGTCGGGCACGACGGTGAAGCCGAGGGCCCGATAGCTCGCCACGGCCCGCTGCATGTCCCGCACCGAGAACATGGGGAAGCAGCGCCGAATCTGTGGGCGAGGCCTGCTCCGACGGCCACCCGCCTCCTGGTGTGCTCCCTTGATCTGCGCCAGTGCCAGGAGCCCGGCCTGCATCGACTCCATCCGATCGGACGTGACAGTGCCGCGCAACTCGCCGTCCACGGATGCGATGCCGCGCACCAGCGCGTCCACGGCCGTCTGCCCACGATCCGTCAGCTCCAGCGCGATGCGCCGGCGGTCGTCGGAACCGGGGCTGCGTTCGACGTACCCCCGCGCCACGAGCGCCTCGATGACGTTGCTCACGGCCTGCTTGGTCACGCCGAGCTCCTGTGGCAGGTCCGTTCGAGGTCCGCCGGAGGCGTCGATCCCGGCCAGGATGAACGCCCCGTTCCTGGGCAGGTCGTCGACTCCCGCGTCGGCGAGTGCGGCCCGCATCGCCTGCCCATACGCACCCCGGGCCGCCCGAAGGAGGGCGGGCGTCGACAGATCTTGGTCCATTGAGAGCGCCACGCCGTCGACCTTATGGTCAATCTTCCCGATAGTCATTCTCCACGACCATCGAGCTCTCGACCTCCGCCGGCACCGGGACCGAGCCGACGGATCCTTTCGCCGGCGAGAGCGACGCACCCGGACCGAGCGCGTCGGGCGCCCGCTCCTGACGCGCCGTCGTCATCGCACTCGATGCACGCGCTCGCGTCCCACCGCGACCGCACGCCCGACACGTACACAGACGCTGCGTCAGGGGGCAACCACCATGTGCCGGCGCGTACACCGCAGTGTCCGCGCCAGTCCGGTCGCGCGCACCACAACGTTCGAATTCATTTCATCTCGGAGTCACCGATCTTCCCGAGAGCCGTCACACACGCTGGGTACCAATGCGCGGTCAGTCCTTTTGCACTCGGACCAACCGAAAGGTGCCCAACCATGACCACCCGACGAACCCGGCTCGCCTTCGCGGCCGTTGCGGTGTCGGGGACCGTCGTGACGACTGCCGCAGGCATCGTCGCGCCAGCCTCCGCCCTGACCACCCTGACGATCAACGCGGTGACGTTCACCGCGCCACCCGGGACGTCCTTGGACAACCCCCAAGGCATCGCCGCCTCCGGCGGCACCGTCGACGTGTCGAATTCGGCCGACAACGTCGTGGCGAGCATCGTCGGGACCACCACGGCAACGATCGCCGGCTCCTACGAGGCCACCGGTGAGACGGGCGACGGCGGGCCGGCGACGTCCGCCACCCTCGACAACCCGACCGGGCTGGCCACCGACACCAAGGGGGACCTCTACGTCGCCGACAGCGAGGACAACGTCGTCCGCGAGATCACCTCGGGCGGTGTCATCCAGCTGATCGCCGGCAACGGGATCGAGGGCGACCGGGGCGACGGGGGTCCTGCCGCACGGGCCGAGCTCGACGACCCCCAAGGTGTCGCCGTCAACAGCAAGGGTGACGTCTTCATCGCCGACACGTACAACAACGTCGTCCGCGAGGTCACGCCGCAGGGCTTCATCTCGATCTACGCCGGAGACGGGGACCCCGGATACCGGGGCGACAACGGTCCCGCGTCCCGGGCCCAACTGTCCTCGCCGACCGGGCTGGCCGTCGATGCGCTCGGGAACCTCTACATCGCCGACTCCGGCAACAACGTCGTCCGCCGGGTCTCCACCTCGGGCGTGATCACGACCGTGGCCGGCAACGTCGCGGCCGATCAGGCCTCCGGCGGGCTCGGCGGCTTCGCCGGCGACGGCGGCCCGGCCACCTCAGCCCGCCTGAACAGCCCCGAGGGCGTCGCGCTCGACCAGGCCGGCGACCTCTTCATCGCCGACACGTTCAACAACGCCATCCGCGAGGTAACCCCCGCCGGGACGATCTCGACCATCGTCGACACCGCCGCCGCCAAGGGGAACAGCGGCAATGGCGGCCCGGCGGGCTCCGCCAAGCTCAACACGCCCTTCGCCGTCTCCGTGGACCCGAGCACCGCCGACCTCTACATCGCGGACACCTCCAACAACCACGTCCGGGTGGTGACCGGGTTCACCGTGCCCACGACGACAGGTGGCGGTCCGGTCGCCCCCGGGTCGCCTCCGCCTCCGCCACACCACGGCAGTCACAGCCACACCCACGGCCGCCGCCACTGAGGCGCGCTCCCAGCCGCGAACCCAACATCCACCCAGAACGCAACCTCACGAAAAGGGACCCACAGACCGATGACCGATGAATCCACGTTCCTGTCCACCCCGCTCTCCCGGCGCAGTCTCCTCAAGGGCGCTGCCGGTGCCGGTGCCGGTGCCGCCCTGGCCGCGTACCTGCCGTCGAGCGTCCGTAAGGCGATCGCCGGCGCCGCGGCCCATCCGTCGCGGTTCGACCTGAGCCAGGTGAAGCACGTCGTGCTGCTCATGCAGGAGAACCGCAGCTTCGACCACTACTTCGGCACGCTCTCGGGCGTGCGCGGTTTCGGCGATCCCCGCGCCCTCCGGTTGCCCAGTGGGCGCTCGGTGTTCCAGCAGCCCGACCCGGACAACCCCGACGCGTACCTGCTGCCGTACCACCTCGACACGTCGACGTCGGCCGCCCAGGCCGTCCCGTCGCTCAGCCATGCCTGGCAGATCCAGCACGACTCGTGGTCCAACGGCGCCATGGACGGGTGGCTGCGCTGCCACATCGCCTCCGACAGCGACACGAGCGGCCCGTTCACCATGGGGTACTACGAGGCCGCCGACATCCCCTTCCAGTACGCGTTGGCCGAGGCGTTCACCATCTGTGACAACTACTTCTGCTCCGTGCTCGGGCCGACGCACCCCAACCGCTACATGTGGATGACGGGGACGGTCGACCCGGAGGGCCAGTCCGGCGGCCCCGCGCTCGACAACAACGCGCCGAACGGTACGTACTCGTGGACCACCTACGCCGAGCGGCTCCAGAACGCCGGCGTCTCGTGGAAGTGCTACCAGCAGGCCGACAACTACGGCACCAACGTGCTCGAGTTCTTCAGCCAGTTCATCGACGCGCCGACCTCGTCGAGCCTGTATCAGAGCGCCTTCGGCGTCAGCACCCTCTTCAACGGGCAACCGGCCAGCGACCCCACCATGGCCTTCGAAGAGGACTGCGCGAACGGCACGCTCCCGACCGTCAGCTGGCTCTTCCCCACCAGCGTCGCCTCGGAGCACCCGTCGTACCTACCGGCCGCCGGTGCGCAGTTCGTCGCCTCGAAGATCGAGGCCCTGGCCGCCAACGAGGACCTGTGGAACTCGACCGTGTTCATCTTGAACTACGACGAGAACGACGGCTTCTTCGACCACGTGCCGCCGATCACTCCGCCCAAGGGCACCACGGACGAGTTCGTGGCACTGAACTCCCCCGGCGGCACGCCCGGCGGCGGGCTGAACATCGGGTCGGGCTTCCGGGTCCCGGCGATCGTCATCTCCCCCTGGACCGTCGGCGGCCTGGTCTCCTCGGCGCCCCTCGACCACACGTCGTGCCTGCGCTTCCTCGAGCGCGTGACCGGCGTCACCGAGCCCAACATCAGCGACTGGCGACGCGCCACGTTCGGCGACTTCACCGCGGCGCTGCAACAGGCACCGGCGCCGGCTCCCTCGATCCCCGCCGCCTCGCCCTCGGCGACCGCGGCGCAGCTCGCCTACCAGACCCAGCAGTCGTCGCTCCCACTGCCGGCCTTCCCCGGTGCGCTCCAGACCGCGCCGGCGCAGCAGGGAGGGCAACGACCGCCGGCCGGCTGACGCGGCGCCCCCGGCGGTTGGTGGCCGGCGTCTCCGGCTACGACGACCGCGAGGATCGGTTGCTCACGGCCGGGCGTGCACGATGTCGCGTAGGAGCATGAACCGCGTCGGCCAGAGCCCGGGTCGCGGCTCGGGCAGCTCGCTGCGGGCCCACAGGACCCCCGTCAACGTGAGCGCCGCCGCGACGAGCCACACGATGACGCCGGCGGCCAGGATCCATGGCGTGGATCCCGACGACAGCACGATGATGCCGGCGAGGGCGACGGCCAACCCGACGAAGCCGACCCGGAGCGACCAGACCGCCAGACGCCAGTGTCGGTTGTGCTGCAGTTCCGCCGGCTCGTCCATGGGTTGGATTGTGCCCGGGCCCCGGTGGCGTGTGGCGTCACCGGTCCCGGGGCTCCCCGGTTCGTGCTTACGGCTCCAGGCTGAAGGGCGGGTACTCGTCGTTCAGCAGGAGGTAGTACGACAAGACCCGGAACTGCCAGCGGTACACGCTGACCGCGAAGTTCTTCAGCGACGGGTTCCATTCCCCCGTGAAGAGGGCGATGAACCACGAGATGAGGAGGACGATCCCGTTGACGGCGTTGAGGACGTACAACACGATGAACTGCGGGATGACCATGATGATCCGGATGGCGACGGTGCCCCGGTTACGATCCCCGGTGGCGGGCGTGACCTGCAGCTGCGCCGGGTAGCCACCCGGGTCGGCGAACCCCTGCGGGATCGGCGTGAACGGCGGGTACGGCTCGGCCCACACGTAGAGCCCGGTGAACACCCGCCACTGGTACCGCAGCACGCCGGCGATGAACTCCTGCAGGCTCTGCGACGCCGAGCCGGTGAACACGATGGAGAACCAGCACACGATGGCCGCGATGAAGGCCGCGATGTAGAGGATGTACGCCCAGATGAACTGTGGGATGAAGATGATCCAGTTGGTGAGGACCTTGACCGGCGGGATCTTCGCTGGTCCCTCCGGGATCTCGACCGTCAGCGGTGGATACAAGCCCGCCATATGGACTCCCTTCGTTCGCCCCTCTGGAGCGGCACGATAGCCCGCCCGCCCCCGCCGGCGCTGGATCCCCGCGGCCCCGCTCCGTCAGGGGCGAAGGCCGCGTGACGAGGGCGTGACTACGAGCACCCGCTGGTCGTCCCGCAGCTCGAGCACACGTAGCAGGACCCGGCCCGCTGCATGTGGTTGCCGCAGTTGTAACAGAACGGCGCGTCACGCTGTTCGGCCCGCGCCAGAGGCTGGTTGGCCCCGTACGCCGCCGCCGGCCCGGCCGCCGTCGGAGTCACCGGCGCGCCGGTCGCCTCGCTCAGCCCGTCGTCGACCAGGCTGACCGACGGCGTCGCCATCTCCTCGACACCGGGCAGCGTCGGCTGCGTGCGCTCCTGCGTCGAGAAGATCCCGAGCTCGGCCCGCTCCGCCAGCGTCAGGTAGTCGAGCGCCATGCGGCGGAAGATGTAGTCGACCAGGCTCGTGACCAGACGGAGGTCCGGGTCGTCCGTGATGCCGGCCGGCTCGAACTTCATGTTGGCGTACTTGCTGACGAACGTGGACAGCGGCACCTGGTGCTGCAGGCCGAGGCTGATGGCGATCGAGAAGGCGTCCATGATCCCGGCCAGGGTCGAGCCCTGCTTGGAGACCTTGACGAACACCTCGCCCGGGCGCCCGTCCTCGTACTCGCCCACCGTCACGTAGCCCTCGCAGTCGGCCACCCGGAACGAGAACGTCTTGGAGTTGCGCTTGCGCGGCAGGCGCTCGCGCACCGCGCCCACGACGAGCGGCTCCACGCCCTTCGCCTGCTCGTTGGCCAGCGCGGCCTCGAGCTCGGCGATCCGGGCCGCGATCTCGCGGTCGTGCGCCTCGGCGTCCGACCCGGCCGGCGCGGCGTCGCCACCCTCGATCGCCGCCGCCTCCTTCTTGGTCGTCGACAGCGGCTGGGCCACCTTGCAGTTGTCGCGGTAGATGGCGACGGCCTTGATGCCCAGGCGCCAGGCGTCGATGTGCAGCTGCTCGACGTCGTCGACGGTCACGTCCTCGGGCATGTTCACCGTCTTGGAGATGGCGCCCGAGATGAAGGGCTGCACCGCGCCCATCATGCGGATGTGCCCGGAGTAGTGGATCGTGTTGTCGCCCATGGAGCAGGCGAACACGGGGAGGTGCTCGGGCGCCAGGTGCGGCGCGCCGACGATCGACATGTGCTCGTTGACGTACGACGCGATGTCGTCGATCTGCGCGTCGTCGTAACCGAGCTTGGCCAGGGCCCGGGGAATCGTCTGGTTGATGATCGACATCGTCCCGCCGCCCACGAGCTTCTTCGTCTTCACGAGCCCGAGGTCCGGCTCGACGCCGGTGGTGTCGCAGTCCATCAACAAACCGATCGTGCCGGTGGGCGCCAGCACCGAGGCCTGCGAGTTGCGCACGCCGTACGCCTCGGCCAGGTCGACGGCGCGGTCCCACGACTCCTGCGCCGCGGACAGGAGCTCGGGCGGCACGACGTCCTCGTCGATGCGGGCCGCCTCGGCCTGGTGCATGCGCAGGACGTTGAGCATCGGCTCGGCGTTCTCGTGGTAGCCGGCGAACGGCCCCATGCGCGCCGCGATGCGCGCCGAGGTGGCGTAGGCGTGCCCGGTCAGCAGCGACGTGATGGCGGCCGCCCAGGCCCGCCCGGCGTCCGAGTCGTAGGGCAGGCCCTCGGCCATCAGCAGACGCGCCCAGATTGGCGTACCCGATGCCGAGCTGGCGGAACGCCCGCGTCGTCTCGGCGATCTTCTCCGTCGGGTAGTCGCCGTTGCCCACGATGATCTCCATGCCGGTGAACACCACCGACACCGCCGCCTTGAAGCCCTCGGCGTTGAACTCGTCGTTGCCGTCGAGGAACGTGAGCAGGTTCAGCGACGCCAGGTTGCAGGCGGAGTTGTCGAGGTGCATGTACTCGCTGCACGGGTTCGAGCCGTTGATGCGGTCCGTGTTCGGCGCCGTGTGCCAGCGGTTGATCGTCGTGTCGTACTGCATGCCCGGGTCGGCGCACTCCCACGCCGAGTGGGCGATCTGGCGGAACAGGTCACGCGCCGCCACCGTGCGCACGGTCGACCCGTCGGTGCGCGCCGTGAGGTTCCAGTCGCGCCCGTCGAGCACGGCCTCCATGAACTCGTCGGTCACGCGCACCGAGTTGTTGGCGTTCTGGTACTGCGTCGAGTGGCTGTCGGCGCCGTCGAGGTCCATGTCGAAGCCGGCGTCGCGCAGCACGCGCGCCTTGCGCTCCTCGATGGCCTTGCACCAGACGAAGTCCTCCACGTCGGGGTGGTCGGCGTCGAGGATGACCATCTTCGCCGCCCGCCTGGTCTTGCCGCCGGACTTGATCGTCCCGGCCGAGGCGTCGGCGCCCCGCATGAAGCTGACCGGGCCCGAGGCGGTGCCGCCGCCCTTGAGCAGCTCGTGCGACGAGCGGATGCGCGACAGGTTGACGCCGGCGCCGGAGCCGCCCTTGAAGATGACGCCCTCCTCGACGTACCAGTTGAGGATCGAGTCCATCGTGTCGTTGACGGCCAGGATGAAGCACGCCGAGCCCTGCTGCGGCACGCCCTTCACGCCGATGTTGAACCAGACCGGCGAGTTGAACGCGGCCTTCTGGTGGATGATGAGGTACTTGAGCTCGTGGTTGAAGACCTGGGCCTCCTCGTCGTCGACGAAGTAGCCGTCCTTGACGCCCCACTCGGTCAGCGTGTCGGCCACCCGGTCCGCCACCTGCCTGAGCGACGTCTCGCGCTCGGGGGTGCCGAGCGTCCCGCGGAAGTACTTCTGCGCCAGGATGTTCGTGGCGTTCAGGCTCCAGGACTCGGGCACCTCGACGCCCAGCTGCTCGAAGGCCACCGAGCCGTCCCGGAAGTTCGTGATGCGCGCGTCGCGCCGTTCCCACGTCACCTGGTCGTAGGGGTGGACACCCTCGGTGGTGTAGTAGCGGCGGATGCCGATCTCGGATCGCTGGGGGGCGATGGCCATGGTTTTGACGTCCTCCTGGTGGCTCGATCTGGGGCTTGCCTGATGCATGCTCGACTGCGTGGACTGCGGTTTCGAGCGCCCGTCGGCCCACCCATTCCAGCGGAGCGGTGTCTCAGGACGCCTCTGCTTCCGGCCTTCCGCCGGCTCCTCCCCATCAGGCGTCCGAGGGGGACCAAACTCGCCTAACCACAATATATAGTGGTCGGCCCCTCCCCGAGGCACGAGATGCTGTGGTCATTACAGCACTGTAGTTACGCCCTTGTCAACCAATGTCGCCTCGCGTCACCCCAGGTCACGGACTGTTCGCGATGATTTGCGCGCGAGGCCCCCGGCGGGCGCCTCCGGGGCGGCGTTAGCGTCGGTCCCCCATGGCCAAGGTCGTCGCCATCGATGCGGGCACGACGGGCGTCCGAGCCCTGGTCGTCGACGAGGAGGCCCGGGTCACCGACGTCGCCTACCGGGAGCTGACCCAGTACTTCCCTCGCCCGGGGTGGGTGGAGCACGACCCCGACGAGATCTGGGGCGCCGTCCGGGCCACCCTCGCCGAGGTCGGCACCCGCTTGGCCGAGGCCGGAGCCACCCCCGACCACCCCGCCGAGAAGGTCGCCGCCATCGGCATCACCAACCAGCGGGAGACCCTCGTGGCGTTCGACCGCGCCACCGGCCAACCCCTCCACCGCGCCATCGTCTGGCAGGACCGCCGCACGGCCCCGCTCTGCAAGGAGCTCATCGAGGCCGGCCACCTCCCCTTGGTGCGCGCCACGACCGGCCTCGTCCTCGACCCGTACTTCAGCGCCACGAAGGCGGCGTGGCTCCTTCGATACGGCGACCTCCCCCTCCCACCCGACGACCCCAACCTCTCGTTCTGCACGGTCGACACATGGGTGCTCTGGCAACTCACCGGCGGCCGCGACGGCGGCACGTACGCGACGGACCCCTCCAACGCGAGCCGCACCCTCCTCCTCGATACCGCCACCCTCTCGTGGTCCCCCGAGCTGTGCGACCTGTTCGCCGTCCCCGCCCACACGCTCCCCGAGGTCCGTCCCTCCGCCGGCCGCTTCGGCACCGCCGCGCTCGATGACCTCGGCCCCGCCGCCGCGGTCCTCGACGGCGCCCCGGTCTCGGCGATCCTCGGCGACCAACAGGCGGCGCTCTTCGGCCAGGCCTGCTTCGACCCCGGCATGGTGAAGGTCACGTACGGCACGGGCAGCTTCGTGCTCGCCAACGCCGGCGCCGAGCGCCCGCCCCCGCCCGACGGCCTCGTCGTCAGCGTGGCGTGGGACCTGGGGGCGCACGCCGGCCTGGGCCACGACCCGGTGGCCTACGCGCTCGAGGGCTCCGCCTTCGTCTCGGGCGCCGCCATCCAGTGGCTGCGCGACGGCCTCGGCATCATCGACACCGCGGCCGACGTCGGCCCACTCGCCGCGTCGGTCGCCGACAGCGGCGGCGTGACCTTCGTCCCCGCGCTCGCCGGGCTCGGCAGCCCGCAATGGGACCCCGACGCCCGCGGCATCATCACCGGCCTCACGCGTGGCGCCGGCCGCGCCCAACTCGCGCGCGCGTGCATCGAGGCGATGGCGTTCCAGGTGCGCGACATGACCGATGCGATGGCGGCCGCCTCTTCCCATCCACTCTCCGCGCTGCGGGCGGACGGAGGCGCCGCCGTGATGGACCTCCTCCTCGAGCTGCAAGCGGAACAGAGCCGCATGCCCGTCGCGCGCCCGCGCACCCTCGAGTCCACCGCGCTCGGCGCCGCCACGCTGGCCGGGCTCGCCGAGGGCGTGTGGTCCTCGCTCGACGAGCTCGCCGCACACTGGGAGGCCGAGACGGTCTTCGAGCCCCAACTCCCCGTCGAGCTGGCCGACGCCACCTACGCCGTCTGGAGCCGGGCGGTGGAGAAGTCCAAGGGCTGGGCGGCCGCCGAACCGACCTGACGGCAGGACAGACCGGGTGCGCGCACGAATGCTGCGCCGTGGGCCTTCGTTTGGCCTATCGGTTCGCAGCCCGAAGGAGCAGACTGCAGGTGGGCACCAAGAGGGAACATTGCGCGGCGTCGACGACGGCCGGCGCGCCACGCAGCACGGAAGCTGGGAGGGCATCGTGGGACCTCGCCATCCGACTCTGCCGGGCGCACGCCGCGGGGCTCACCGGCGCGCGATCCGGAGTCTCGGCGCAATCGTGGCCGGCCTCGGAGTCGTCGCCGGAGGCTTGCTGATCTCGGGCGTCACCGGCATCGGCACCGCGCCCGCAGCCGACACTGCGCTCAGCTGCACGGACTCTTGGACGGGCGCCGCCGGCACGGCCGACTGGGGCACCGCGGACAACTGGAGCGCAGGCGTTCCGGACGCGATCGCCGTCGATGCGTGCATCCCCGGCGGCGCCACGGTCGTCGACCAGACCGCCGCCTTCACCGTGGGAGAGCTCACCGTTGCGAAGGGGAGCTCGTTGACCGTCGGTACCGGAGGTACGTCCGAGACGGGATCCACCGACGCGACGCTTTCGGTCACCTCGGGGCTGGACAACGACGGGACGCTCACGGCCGAGGCCGCGAGCCCCGGCACGGCAACGCTCGCTCTCGACGGTCCGGTCACCAACACTGGAGCGCTCGAAATTTCCGGCACGCTCACCATCGGCGCCGCTGCTGCGTCGGGCGTGACCAATGCGGGCATCGTCGGGATCGCACCGGGCGGCGTGATCGACCTCGAGAAGACGTCCACACTGACGAATGAGCCGAACGGGTTGCTCGCCTTCGGAATCGGTGGTCCGCCCACCGCCGCGTCGGGCTACGGCAGGATCCTGAACGGTTCACTCTCGCTCGACGGGAGTGCTGCTCCGGTATTCGAGGGCGGGTTCACCCCCTCGCCCGGTGCCGACTATGTCGTGGCAACCGGCTCGTTCAGCGGCACGTTCGCCACCGTTCGCAACGGTGCCACAGCCGATTACTCACGCCCGGACGCCCTCGGCCTCGCCGGCGGCGCGCCGGCAGCAGCCACCGCCGTCGCCGTCACGAGCACCGTCCCGACACCGGTGTTCGGGCAGGACGTGGGCTTCACCGCCACGGTGTCGGGCGCGTCGGGATCGGCGCCAACCGGCTCGGTGTCGTTCACCGCCGGAGGTGCCGCGCTCGGCAGCACACCGGTGACCACCGCAGGCGGAGTGACGACGGCAACCATCGACACCGCGAACCTCGCAGTCGGATCGCAGCCGGTCACCGCGACCTACGGCGGCGACGTCCTCTTCGGCCCCAGTACGTCGCCGATTGATGCGCTGGCTGTCCAGCCGGACAACTCGAACGTCACGATCGCAGCCGCACCCGCCAACGCCGTGCCGGGCCAAGAGGTCACCTACACCGCGTCGGTGTCCGCCGCCGCACCTGGGGCGGGCCAGGTGGGCGGCACGGTGTCGGTCAGCGATGACGGGAACGTCGTCACGGGCTGCCAGTCACTCACCCTTTCGTCAACCGACCCGCCGCAGGTCACCTGCAGTGAGACCTATGACGCCGACGCAACCCACTCCGTCGTCGCCACCTACAGCGGGAGCGCCGACTTCCTGCCCTCGACGGCGGCCGTCACCGAGACCGTCGCGCCGCAGCCCACCACCACGTCGGTCACGGCGTCGTCGCGCACCACCACCACCGGCGAACCCGTCTCCTTTACGGCCACCGTGACCGCGAGCGCGGGGGACGCGAACCCGACGGGGAGCGTGACCTTCAGCGACGACGGCACGCCGATCGGCACGTCGACGCTGTCGACGACGGGCGGGGTGACCACGACCAGCATGCTCCTCACCACGCTGCCTCTGGGCGTCAATTCCATCGGGGCCTCGTTCGGCGGCGATCCCAACTTCGGGGCCAGCACGTCGGGTACCTCTGCGCTCGTCACGGTGAGCCGGGCGACGACGGAGCTGAGCCTCGGTAGTTCGGACGACCCGTCGACCTCGGGACAGCCGGTCACCCTCTCCGCCAGCGTGTTGCCGTCCACCGGCTCCGGGGAGACCGGCACGGTCACCTTCTCCTACGGAGGCACGGTCATCGGCTCCGCCAGCGTGTCGAACGGCCAGGCGACTTTCACGACTGCTGCCCTGCCGACCGGCATCGGCTACGTCACCGCCGCCTACTCGGGCGACGGCAACTTCGCCGAGAGCACCACCACGTCCACCTGGTCCCAAGAGGTCGATCCCGCGCCCAGCTGAGCTCCGCGCAATAAAACAAGGGAAATCTTGTTATATTGAACCCAGGAAGAGCGGAGCCGCCGCTCGGAAGGGTGGGCAGCCATGAGCGTGGCCATCGTGACAGGGGCATCCCGGGGACTCGGGCAGGCGCTGGCGACCGGGCTGGTCGGCGCCGGCTGGTCGGTGGTGGTCGACGGCCGGGATGCGACGACGCTCGACGAGACGGTGGCGCGCATCACTGCGCACGCGGCCAACGGGGCACGCGTGGTTGCGATCGCCGGTGACATCACCGACGACGAGCACCGGCACGCGTTGACAGCCGCCGCGTTCGAACTCGGCGGCCTCGACCTCCTCGTGAACAACGCCGGCACGTTGGGCGCGTCGCCGCTCCCTTCGCTCGCCGACTACCCGCTCGACGAGCTGCCGCGTCGCGTTCGAAGTCAACGTCGTGGCGCCGCTCGGCCTCGTGCAGGACGCGCTGCCGCTGCTGCTCGACTCGCCGCACCCGCGCGTGCTCGACATCACCTCCGACGCCGGCGTCGAGGCGTACGAGGGCTGGGGCGGGTACGGCGCGGGGAAAGCGGCGCTCGAGCATCTCGGCGCGGTCCTGGCCGTCGAGTTCCCCGCGCTCACCGTGTGGTCCGTGGACCCGGGCGACCTGCGCACGGTCATGCACCAGGCGGCCTTCCCGGGCGAGGACATCTCGGACCGCCCCGAGCCGACGACGGTGGTGCCCGCGTTCTTGGATCTGATCGAGAGCGATCGGCCGAGCGGTCGCTACCGCGCGAGCGAGCTCGTCACGAGCGGCGCGGTTGCATGAGCGCCGTGACCACTCCCATCGCGCCGCACGAGGCGGAGCCGACGTTCGGCGGCGTGCTGACCCGGCGTCTGCCCGAGCTCAACCCGCTGACGTTCTCGTTGCCGCCCGAGCTCGAGGCGCCGGCGCCGCCCGAATACCGCGGCATGACGCGCGACGCCGTGCGGATGCTGGTGGCGACGAAGTCGGACGGCGCACTCGTGCACTCGCACTTCTCAGAGTTGCCGCGCTTCTTGGAGGAAGGCGACCTGGTGGTGATCAACACCTCGGGCACGCTGGCGGCCGAGGTCGATGGGACGGCCCCCGACGGGTCGCCCCTCCAGGTGCACCTCTCGACGCAGCTCCCCGCGGGGCTGTGGACCGTCGAGGTGCGAGCGCGACGGCCGGGCCGTCCTCGGTGCGTCGGCCGGCGACGTGATCGTGCTACCCGACGGCGGGCACGTGGCCCTGTTGGCCCCGTACTCCCCCGGGCCCGGCGGGTCCGGCGTGCGCCTCTGGGTGTCGCAGATCGAGACGCCGGAGCGGCTCTACAGCTACCTGGCCCGCCACGGCCGGCCCATCCGCTACGGCTACGTCCGCGGGAGCTACCCGATCACCGCCTACCAGAACGTGTACGCCACCGAGCCCGGGTCGGCTGAGATGCCGAGCGCCGGGCGCCCCTTCACCCCCGAGGTGCTCACGCGCCTGGTGGCCAAGGGCGTCGGGGTCGCACCGGTCCTCCTGCACACCGGCGTGGCCTCACTCGAGGCGAGTGAGCCGCCCTACGCCGAGTACTTCAGGGTCTCGCTCTCGACCGCGCACCGCGTCAACGACACGCGACGCTCGGGCGGGCGCGTCATCGCCATCGGCACGACCGTGGTGCGCACGCTCGAGTCCGTGGTGGACGAACATGGGCACGTGCACCCGAGCGAAGGCTGGACCGAGACCGTGGTGTCGCCCGAGCGCCCCGTGCGCTCGATCGACGGGTTCCTGACCGGCTGGCACGAGCCCGAGGCCTCACACCTGGCCATGCTCGAGGCGATCGCCGGCCGCCCGCTGCTCGAAGCCTCGTACGACGCCACGCTGGCCGAGGGGTATCTGTGGCACGAGTTCGGCGACGTGCACCTGATCCTGCCGTGAGCACCAGACCGACCATCAGCGCCGCCGTGCCCGAGGAGTCGCCCATCGAGCAGCTGCCGACGACGCGCCGGGCGATCCTCAACCTCCTCAAGCGTCAGGGCCCGCTCGACGCGGCGACGGTGGCCAAGGAGCTCGCGCTGACGCCGGCCGCCATCCGCCTGCAGCTGTCGCGACTCGAGGAGGACGGCTTGTTGACGCACCGCGACGAGCTCTCCCAGGCCCGGGGCCGGCCGCGTCACGTGTACCAACTCACCTCGGCGGCCGAGGCGCTGTACCCCAAGCGCTACGGGGACCTCACGACCGAGCTCCTGGGCTATCTCGGCGGCCCCGACGCCAGCACGGTGGACGAGCTCTTCGAACAACGGCGGCGGCGGCGGGTGGCCGGTGCCCTCCCCCGCACGGCCAACCTGCCCTTCGACGAGCAGGTTGCCGCACTGACTGCCATCCTCGACGAGGACGGCTACCTGGCCGACGCAGAGCGGTTGGACGACGGCAGCTGGCGCATCACGGAGCACAACTGCGCCATCCTCACGGTGGCGCACGGGTTCTCCCAGGCGTGCTCGAGCGAGCTCGCCTTCATCCGCGAGGCGCTGCCCGGCGCGACCGTGCAGCGGGTGGCGCACCTGATGGACGGCGCACACGTCTGCGCCTACGTGGTCAGCCCGCCGGCGCCGTAGAGTCCGCGTCGCGGATCTCGAGGACCGAGACCCCGTCGACCTCGTGGATCTCGTGCTGGAGCAGCTCGGTCAGGCTTCCCTCGATCTCGACGACGAACTCGTCGACGGCGCTGCCCTTGTCGCGTTCGAGGATGTTGATGGCCACGATGTCGCCGCCCACCGCTCCGATGCGGCTGGCGACCAAGCCGAGGGCGCCGGGCCGATCAGGCAGAGCGATCCTGACGACGTAACCAGCCATGGCCAAACGTTACGCGGTCATTGTGAACTGGCTGTTTCCAACCGCCGACGAATCCCCTGGGCTGCGGACACGCTCAGGCCGCAGCCTGCTTGCGTGCGGGCACGTACTCGTCGATGTACTCACGCTCTGACAGGCGGGCGATCTCCCTCATGAGCTCGTCGGTGAAGTCCCGGCACTTGTTGTGGTCGTGGTCGAGCGGGTCGTCGGGGTTCTCCGGCGGGTCCATCTGCATGGGCGGGCCGAAGCGGATGCGCACCGTCTTGAACGGCCGCATGAACTTGGCGTTGACCGGCTGCACCTCGACCGTGCCGATCACGCCGACCGGGATCACCGGCACGCCGCACTCGCGTGACAGCCGGGTCACCCCGGTGCGCCCCCGGTGCACGTATTGGTCCAGGGTCCGAGTGCCCTCGGGGTAGAGGCCGAGCAGGCGGCCCTCGGCCAAGACCTCGGTGCGGGCGGTCTCGAGCGCCCGGTCCGACGCCTTGCCGCCGCCCCGGCGGATCGGGATCTGGCCGGCGGCGCGGAAGAACCAGGCCGTCTTCCAGCTTTCGAAGTACTCCGCCTTGGCCAGGAACGTGACCTTGCGCCTCACGACGAGCGGGATGAAAAACGAGTCGCAGAAAGATTGGTGGTTCGACGCCAGCACGGCCGCGCCGTGCTTGGGGATGTTCTCCCGCCCCTCGACCTTGACCCGGAACAGCACGAAGAAGATCGGGGACAACACCGCCTTCATCACCCAGTACGTCACGACGCCAAGGTACCGCCCTCGGGCCGCCCACGCACCGGGTGCCCGATGTGCTGAACTTCGGGCCGCTCGATTTCGCCCGGAGGTGAACCGTGACGACCGAAACCCTGCACGCCGAGCCGTTCCTCTCGGGCCTGTTCTTCGGCGAGTGCCCCCGCTGGCACGAGGGGCGACTGTGGTACTCGGACTTCTTCGACCACGCGGTCTGCTCCGTCTCGCCCGAGGGCGACCGCCGAGTCGAGGTGAAGTTCGACGGCGAGCCGGCCGGTCTGGGCTGGCTGCCCGACGGCCGGCTCCTGATCAACTCCCGACTCGACCGCGTGGTCATGCGCCGGGAGGCCGACGGCACCCTGGTGGTGCACGGGGACCTGCGGCCCTGGGCCACGTGGCACGCCAACGACATGGTGGTGGCGACGAACGGCCAGGCCTACGCGGGCAACTTCGGCTTCGACCTCGACGGCCTCTACGAGGGGAGGGTGAAGCCCGAAGACATCAGGCCCGCGTCGCTCATCCGGGTGGACCCCGACGGGAGCAGCCATGAAGCGGCCGACGGCTTCGCCTTCCCCAACGGAGCGGTCATCACCGAGGACGGGTCGACCCTGATCATCGCCGAGAGCATGGGCGGGCGGCTAACGGCGTTCGACCGTGCCGCCGACGGCACCCTGACCAACCGGCGCGAATGGGCGGCCCTCTCCGGCGTCGCGCCCGACGGCATCTGCCTGTGCGAGGACAACACGGTGTGGGTCTCCAACGCGCTCGGCACCGAGTGCGTGCGCGTCGTCGAGGGCGGCGAGGTGCTCGAGCGGGTGGAGACGTCGGTGAACTGCTTCGCCTGCATGTTGGGCGACGAGGACCGGCGCACGCTGTATCTGGTCGTGGCGCCCGACAGCCACGACGCCAAGGCGCGCGCGGCGCGACACGGCGCGATCGAAAAGGTGCGCACCACCGTGGCGGGGGCCGGGCGGCCGTGAAGCGGCGCGCCCGGCGCGCCGCGCTCCTCCTCACCACTCTGGCGGTGGCCACGATCGGCGCCGTCCTGAGCGCGGGCCCGTCGGGCGCCGGCGCGACGGACCCGCCGCCGTACTACCTGGCCGTAGGCGGCTCTGGCTCGGTGGGCTTCCAGCCCACCTTGAGCAATCCACACGGCCATCCCACCGGCTCGGGCTACGCCGACGACCTCGCCGGGCGACTGGCGTCACGCTGGCCGGGCCTCACGCTGGTGCGGGTCGGCTGTCCGGGCGCGACGACCGAAACCATGATCGCAGGGGGCGGGCACTGTGCCTACCCCGCCGGCTCGCAGCTCGAGACTGCCCTCGCCTTCTTCCATACCCATCCGTCCACGGTCTTGGTGACGGTCGACCTCGGATTCAACGACGTGATCCCATGCCTGCGCCACATGGAGGTCGACGAGGACTGCGTGTCGACCGCGTTGGCGACCATCTCGTCACAGCTGCCTCAGATCCTGACGGCACTGCGGCAGGCGGCCCCCGCCGGCACTCGCTTCCTCGGCCTTGGCCACTACGACCCCTTTGTGGCCGACGAGCTCCGCGGGCCCATCGGCGACACCTTCGCCGACGCCAGCGTCGGCGTGATCGAGAGGCTGGACGAGGTCTTGCGGGCGGCCTACGCCCACGTCGGCATCCCGATGGCCGACATCAGTGGCGCCTTCGACCTGCCAGACACCAACCCCGTCGATGTGCCGGGACTGGGCGTTGTGCCGACCAACGTGGCCCGCGTGTGTTCGCTCACATGGATGTGCGCCGCACAACCCCTCGGCCCCAACACCCATCCCAACGACGACGGCTACCGGGTCGAGAGCAACGCCCTCGCTGCCGCCCTGTCCTAGCTCACGTTTGGCTCAGCGCCCCCACGGGTTCGTGCACCTCCGGTGACGAGGAGGACGCGGACGAAGGCGCGGCGGCGCCGATCCCGCTCGCCTTCGGGCGGATGCGGGGAGGGACGCGGGTCCGTCCCGTCAGGACTTTGGCCAGGGGCGTACGAGCGAGGACCTCGGTCAGGCCGACGGCGGCGGCGAACACGAGCACGACGGTGACCGCGCTGACCACGGGCCAGGGCAGCACGTCGTTGAGGTGGCTCCAGCCCAGCCAAGTGAGGACCGTGATGAAGAGCAGCTGCGCCAGGTAGACGCCGTAGGAGTTGTCGGAGCCCGAGTGCACGGCCTTCCGCGTACGCGCTGAACGGCGTCGACTGACCAAGGCCACGCCGACCAGATAGATGCAGGCGATGGCGCCGATGTTGAAGGGGATGACGATCGGCTGGAACGGGTCGGCGCTCGAGCCCAGCCACGAGGCGACGTGATCGACGGAGAGGTAGTACCAGGCCTCGGCCGCCCCGGCGGCGGCCACCGTGGCGGCGACGATCGTCCAGACGTGCGTGACCAGCCACTGGTGGAACTCGTCGAGATGCAGCGCCATCACCATGCCGGCGATCAAATAGAACTGGTACGAGGTCACCTCGCGCGTCGCCCAGTAACCCGTCATCCACCCTGGTGCCAGGCCCCAGTGCATGGACGAGACGAGCGCGACCTGGGCCAACCCGCTGGCCAAGAGGAGCAGCCCGTGGTGGCCGGCCGTGCGGCGCACGAGGATCAAGCACAGCGGGAACAACGCGTAGAACTCGAGCAGGACCAACAGGTAGTAGAGCTGGTAGTAGCCGGTGCCGACCAGATAGAGCAGATGCCCCACGTCGCCGCCGACGGTGCCGGGCGCCGAGCGGATGGTCAAGAAGAAGTAGATGACCGTCCAACACAGGTACGGAACGGCCACCAGCATGAAGCGGCGCCGCCAGAACGTCTTGTGGTCGATGCCGGGAAGGTCACGCACGCTGTACGTCAGCATGCAGGCGGAGACGAACAAGAACGCCTCCCGCGTGACGTGCAGCAGTTGCAAAGAGGCTCCGACGGCCACCGCGGCGGTGAGCGGTGCGAAGAAGAGCAACGTGTGCGTCGACACGACGCCGACCTGCTTGACCGGTCGCATGGCGTCGATGTGGTCGAGCCGCTTCCGGGTACCGGCAACCGGCTGGGCCGGCAATAGGGGAGACTCGTCGGCCATCAGCCGACGGTGAAGGTGAAGAGCGGCGCGCCTGCAGTTGCGCCCAGCGCGTGCCGTCGCACCTTGCCGGTCGCGCCCGCCGGCATGGACGCCACCACGTGCACGGCGACGGGCCGGCGGCTCCGCACCAGCTTGCGAGCGAGCTCGTCGTTGAGGCGCCCCGCGACGTGCGCCGCCTCCTGGGCATCGTCCGGGCCATCGACGCCGTCCAGCACGACGTAGGCCACCGGCACCTGGCCGAGCTCGCCGTCGTCCTGCCCCACGACGGCGACCATCACGACCGCCGGGTCTGTGCTGATCACCTCCTCGATCTCACGGGGGAAGACCTTCTCGCCACCCCGATTGATCACGTCGTCGGTCCGGGCGACCAGGTACAGGTAGCCGTCCTCGTCGAGGCGACCCAGGTCGCCCGTGCGCAGCCACCCACCGGGACGGAAGCGCTCGGCGTGGACCCCTCCTTCGTAGGCGTCGATGACCGAGGCGCCCCTGATCTCGACCTCGCCCACCTCCGCCGTCCCACATTCGGCCGCCTCGTCGCCATCGGGGTCGTCTTCACCGGGGCGGACGACCCGGAGGTCGAGCCCCACCGGCACCCCGACCGAGCCCGCGCGGCGCGGCACCGAGAGCGGGTGCGCGGCGATCTGGCTGGCGGCCTCGGTCATGCCGTACGTCTCGACGATCGGAAGGCCCGTCGCCGCCTCGAAGCGGTCGGCGGTGGCGACGGATAACGGCGCCGACGCGGAGCGGACGAAGCGGATCCCCGTCGGCACGGTCTCCCCCGGTCGCAGCTCAGCGAGCCGCGAGATGATGGCCGGGACGGCATTGATCCATGTGACGTTGCGCTCGCTGACGAGCGCCCAGAACCCGGTTCGATGGAAACGGTCGTCGAGGACGAGCGAGGCGCCAGCGACGAGCGTGGAGAGCAGCCCCACGACCTCTGCGTTGATGTGGAAGAGGGGCAACGGGTTGAAGCCGCGGTCGCCCTCGGTGAGCTGGTGGTGGGCCACCACCGAGCGCGCCGTGTGGAGAAGCTTGTCCTGGCTCAGCCGCATCACCTTCGGTCGGCCCGTCGTTCCCGACGACGACAGGACGATGCCGCCCTCGTCGGTCGTCCCGACTTCGGTCCACGCCCCGGCGGCGTCCGCGCCATCGGACGCCAGTTCCGCGAGCTCAACCCACCGACACGGCGCGTCCGCCGGTGCGGGACGGTCGGCGACGACCAGGTCCGCACCCGTGCGAGCGGTGAGGGAGCCGAGGCCGCTCGGCCCCGAGTCGGGGGTGGCGGGGTCGAGCGGAGCGACCCAGAGGCCCGAAGCCACGGCACCGATGAGAAAGGCGGCGCACTGGAGGGGGTCGGAGATCGACACGGCCACCGTCGAGCCGCGCGCCGGCACGCTCGCGGCGAGCGCGCCTTTCCATGCTGCGAGGGAGGCAAAGGTGAGGACGCCGTCGTCGCGCCGCGGGCTCGACGTACACCCGGTCGCCGTGCGACCTCGCCTGCCGCTCCACCAGGTCGCCCAGTGTCTCGGCTGGGAACGCGCGCTCGGTCGCCGACGGCCGCCATGCGGCCGGGCTCGTGGTCGCCAAGGTCGCCACGTCAGTACATCATTCGAGGGTCTGCGTAGTGCTTGAACTCGATCAGGTTGTCGGCCGGGTCGCGCAGCACGAACGTGCGGTGAGCCTCTACCAGGCCCTCGAAGCGGACGCTGACGTCGGCGAACAGCTCGATCTTGCGTTGCACGCACAGCTCGTACACGGCGTCGAAGTCGCGAGCCTCGCGGAACGTCACGCCGAAGTGCCGCGGGTAGAGCGTCACCTCGGCCGGAACCACCGGCGGCTCCACCAGATGGCAGACCAACTGGTCGCCGAAGAAGTCGATCGTGATGCGGTCGGCGTAGCGGCGCGCCAGCTTGCAGCCGAGATTCCCGACGTAGAACTCCTGGGCGTCGTCTAGGTCGTAGACGGGAATGGCCAAGTGGAAGACGTCGCGCGTTTCCCTCACGACACCCTCGCCTCGAAGCACTCCAGCGTGTCCGAGCGCAGTCCGAGCCTGATGGTCTCGAGACCAATCACCGCCGTCGAAGGGATATTGCCCAGATTGACGTCGGCACCGACCCGTCGCACGAAATAGCTCTGCAGCTCCGTGGACGGTGCTTCGAAGAGCAAGCGCTCGACCGGGACGTCGCTCTCCAGGATCTCTTCGATGAGCCCGGACCGGAGCTCTCCGTTGGCCCGGCAGATCCCCGAACGACCGCTCTCGCGTGCCTCGAGCGTGACGAGGAACGCCCCGCCGTCGACGTCGTCATGGATGTTCTCTATCCAGCGGTCGGGTGCGAGCTGCTCGGACCGCTGCGAGTCCTTGAACCCAACCTCGGAGATGACCCGGAAGTCGTCGGCCAATTTCCGGATGTAGCCGACCTTCTCCATCGCCGACAGGCTGATCGTGCCGTTCGAGACTTCCAGGTAGCGACACGACCAGCTCTCGCACATCTCGCGGAAGTCGTCAAAGCGGTCCTGCAGGACGAACTTCTCGAACAGCGTCCCGCCGAAGTAGTAGTCGACACCCGCCGCATCGAGGATGTCGATCTTGCGTCGCAGGTCGTTCGTCACGATCGCCGTTCCCCAGCCGAACTTCACAAAGTCGAGGTAGTCGGCCCCGCTCTCCACGATGTCCTCGAAGCCATGCGTCGGCAGACCCCCGTCGACCATCATCGTCAGACCCTTGACCCGGGGCTTCGCTGCCCTTGTCGGGAGTTCCAGTGCCGTTGGCCTCATATGTCTCTCCTCACGGTTGCGTTGGACGTCCTAGAGCAGGACGGGGGGACGGATCTCGCGCGGGCTCAACGACCAGAGCCCGGCGTTGGGCACGTGACTCCAGGGCATGTGCCCGACCGGGATCCGGTCGCAGTGCGCCAAGGCGACTCTGATCACGCCCCCGTGGGCGACGACGAGCACGTCACCGTCGCGCTCCTCATGGGCCAACTGGCTGAAGAAGTCGACGACCCGGTCCCGCAACTCGCGGACCGACTCTCCCCCGGGAGGGAAGGCATCGGCATCGACTACGCGACCCCCGTCGACGCCCGACCACTCGGGATGCAGGCTCGAAAGCGGGGTGCCCTGCGCTTCGCCGAAGTTCCGCTCTCGCAACGCAGGGACGAGGTCCCAGTGGCGCCTCAGCCTCTGGCCGATGATGGACGCCGTCTCAACGGCGCGCGTCAGATCACTCGTCACGATCTTGCGAATCGGGAACCGACGCAGCGAATGGGCCAAACGCTTCGCTTGCTCGCGCCCCGCCGCGGTCAACACTGGACCTTCGGCTTGTCCCTGCACGAGCCCCGAGACGTTCCAGTCGCTCTCTCCGTGCCGGACGAGCCAGATCATGTGCCCCTTGCGCACGCTGTCGACGCTCGAACCTTTTTCCACGACTCTCACCTTGCCGAGGCACACTGGGTTGGCACTGAGAGACAGGCGAGAACCCGATGGGAAGTCGTAAGGAATCTGTTAAGAGTTAGGTCTCCGCTGCATGAGTCTCAGCTGAGTCCATGCCGAGACGCGCCCGCTGCTCGGCGCGAACCGGGCCGGTCAGCGCCCAGCCGAGCGGCGTACGCAACAGCAGTGTCGTGCACAGAGCGGCGCAGCCAATGGTGAGTACGAACGTCACCGCGACGACGCCGGCCCAACCGAGGTGCGCGGCGATGCCGGTGTCATCGAGAGCGTCGCGGACGAGGTTCAAGAACAGCACGTGGCAGAAGTAGATCCCCCCGGTGAGCCCTGCCAGGAATTCGGCTGACAACGCCTTCGGCCAACGACGCGGCAGCCCGGCGCTTCGCGTCTGACGCCGGTACCAGGCCCACGTGCCGCACTCGAGCGCAGCCACGGCCGCCGTGAACCACAAGAAGGCGATCGGCTGGTAGAGGTCGGACGCCCCGCCCGTCGGCGTGCCGGTCCACACGGCGAGCAGGTACCACAGCGTGGCCACGACGCCGACACCGACAGCGAGGGCGATGACCCGACGCCAATGTTGCTCGACGAACCGGCGCACCTGGTCGAAGTGCAACGCCACCAGGATCCCGGCGATGAACTGCTCCTGGTACGTGATGGGGTCCCGGGCGAAAGGCCAGACCGCCATGATTGAGCGGGTCGCGTTGCCCACCACGCCGAAGTACTCCGTGTAATGGAGGTCGGCGGCCAGCGCGAGCGCGAACAGGAGACTGACGGCCATGAGCACGACGTGGTGCTTGGACGCCCGCACGGCCCGCAGCAGGAAGGGGAAGATCAGGTAGAGCTGGAAGAGGACCACTACGAAGTACAGCTGGTAGTAGCCGAAGACCAGGTCGTTCCAGAGCAGCGAGCCAGCCCGGTCCCAACTCCCCGAGCCGATCATCGTGACGAGCCAGTAGATGCCGGTCCAGATCAGGAACGGGACCCCGATCTCCCAGTAGCGCCGCCACCAGAACTGCGTCACGGTCCGCGGGCGATTGATCTCGCTGTACGTGAGCAAGAAGGCCGTGAGGAAGAAAAAAGCCGTACGGCTGAAGTGCAACAACATCACGAAGGCCCAAGCCGTGGTGTTCCCACCCTCTACGTTCCAAAGCAGCGAGTGCTGGAGCACTACGGCGCAGCACGCGATCACGCGATACGAGTCGAACTGCCCGAGGTATGCACCGCGCCTCGCACCCTCTTCGAGGGGCGAAGGGATACTCGACGTCGTCGCCGCAGGTGATGCAACGGTGGGTCCCCGCGAGGTCAGGGCGTCGACCGACTGCGCCATGGGTCGCATCCTGGCCCATTGATCTTGAGACAAGCTGAGAATGGAGGGTGGGGGAACCACACCCCGGCGGTGGCGTCCCGTTCATCGTCAGCCGCAGTTGCGGCTCGGAACTAACCCAGCTTGGTTCAGCGCGCCACGCAGGTTCCGCACTGCCTGGCCGATGCGCTGCTCGTTCTCGATGAGCGCGAAGCGCACGTGGCCGTCGCCGCCGGGCCCGAACCCCACGCCGGGCGACGTGGCGACGTCGGCCTCGCTCACCAGGTACTTGGAGAAGTCGAGCGAGCCCATCTCGCGGTAGGGCTCGGGTATGGGCGCCCACACGAACATCGTCCCCTTGGGCGGGACCACCGGCCAGCCGATGCGGTTCAGGCCGTCGCACAGCGCGTCGCGGCGCGACCGGTAGATCGCGTTGATCTCCTTGGGGTAGTCGGGCGCCTCGTTCATGGCGACGATGGCCGCGATCTGGATCGGCTGGAACGTCCCGTAGTCGAGGTACGTCTTGAGCTTGGTGAGCGCCTGGACGATCTCGCGGTTGCCGAGGACGAAGCCCACGCGCCAGCCGGCCATGGAGAACGACTTGGTCATGGTGTAGATCTCGACCGCCACGTCCTTGGCGCCGGGAACCTGGAGGATCGAGGGCGGCTCGTAGCCGTCGTAGCCGAGGTCGGCGTACGCGAAGTCGTGAACGAGCACGATGTCGTGCTCGCGGGCGAAGGCGACCAGGCGCTCCATGAACGAGAGGTCCACGCACGCCGTGGTCGGGTTGTGCGGGAAGGACAGCACGATGACCCGAGGCTTGGGCCACGACTCTTCGTACGCGTGCATGAGGCCCGCGAAGAAGTCCTCCCCGGGGGCGGAGACGTCGTCGTCCGCCACGTCGGGGCCCCGCAGCGGCACCTGACGCACGTCGGCGCCGGCGAAGAGCGGGCCCCAGATGTGGATCGGGTACGACGGCGACGGCACCAGCGCGGTGTCTCCCGGGGCCACGAGCACCCACATGAGGTGCGAGAAGCCCTCCTTGGCACCGATGGTCGTCACCACCTCGGTCTCGGGGTCGAGCTCGACGTCGAACTTGCGCTTGTAGAGGTCGGTGATGGCGCTGCGCAGCTTGGGGATCCCGCGGGAGGCCGAGTAGCGGTGGTTGCGCGGGTTGTGGGCGGCCTCGGCGAGCTTGTCGACGGCAAGGTCGGGCGACGGCAGGTCGGGGTTGCCGAAGCCGAGGTCGATCACGTCCCGGCCGGCTCGCCGCGACAACGCCTTCAGGTCGTTGATGGTCGCGAACACGTAGGGCGGCAGCCCGTTAATCCGGCGGAACTCCATCGATTGAGTCTACGACCCGCTTGCCGCCCGGCCCGACCGCTGGGCGGCCGTTGCGGTGTGCCCGGCCGCCGCGAGCTCATCGACGTCGACCGGCCAGCCGAAGACGACCCAGCTCGCACCCGCATCGTGGAGCGCCCGCACCCGTTCGGCCAACGGGGGCGTTGCCGCCGGGGGCGGTCCGGCCCAGGTGATCTCGGTCCCCTCGTTTGCGGCCGCCCGCTCGGCCACGACCGCGGGATCGGTGTCCCACAGATTGACCGCGGCCCCCGCCGCCCGCGCCTCTTCGGCGCGCCCTGCGGCACCCCCGGCCATCCACACGGTGATCCCGGCCGCGACGAGCTCGCGCCCGAGCGTGACCATCTCCGCGCGGCGCTCGGACGCCGGCGGGTACGGGACCCCGTAGGCGACGTTCTCCTGCTCGCTCATCTTGTCGCCGGTCCCGAGTCCGGCGATGACCCGGCCGGGGGCGAGGCTCTCGAGCGCGGCGAACTGCGCGGCGAGCACCGGGGGCGGCGCGAGCCCGATCCGCGCCACGAGCGTGCCCAGGAACGGGCCGTTCCCGTCCGCCGCGGGCGCGAGACGGGCCGCGAGGGCGCCGAGTACGGGGAAGGGGGCGATCGCAGGCCGCTCCGGCTGGCCCAAGGGCCAGATGTGGTCGTAACAGAACAGACCGTCGACGCCCGCCCTGACCGCGTCCGCAGCGGCGTCGAACGCCTCGCCGGGCGCGTCGCGAAACGTCGGCAGCACGACGCCGGTCCGGATCACCAGAGCCCACCTTGGCGTGCCGCCAGCGCGCCGCCCACGGCACCGGCCCGCTCACCGAACGCAGCCGGGACGACCTTGGCGATCGGGCGGCTGTCGCTGCCCTCCACCAACTCCTCGAACGCCGCGCGGGCGGAGTCGACGAGCAGGCTGCCGGCCTCGACGACGCCGCCGCCGAGGACGAAGCACGCGGGGTCCACGACGGCGGCGAGGTTGGCCAGGCCGAAGCCGATCCACCAGCCCACCTCCTCGATGACGCGCCGCGCCGCAGGGTCCCCCGCCGCCGCGGCGGCCGAGACGTCCTCGCCGCGCACGCTCTCAGGGTCGCCGCCCGCCAGGCGGACCACCTCGCCGAGCCGGCCGGCCAGCGCGGCCTCGCGGGCCAGCAGGCCCAGCCCGGCGCCGGACGCGAAACGCTCCCAGCAGCCGCGACGGCCGCAGGGGCACGGAGGGCCGTTCGGGTCCACGACCATGTGGCCGATCTCGCCGGCGAACCCCGCGGCGCCCACCAGCACGCGGTCCTCCACGACGATGCCGCCGCCGATGCCCGTGCCGAGCGTGACCATCACCACGTGATGAAAGCCGCGGGCGGCGCCCAGGCGATGCTCGGCCAGGACCGCGAGGTTGGCGTCGTTCTCGATCACGACCGCCCGTCCGGGCAGGCGGTCGCCGATCAACGCCGTCCAGTCCACGCCGTGCGCCTGCGGCAGGTTCGGCGCGAAGCACAGCCGACCGGCCCGGTCGACCATGCCGGGCGCGCCGACGCCGATAGGGGCGACGGGCTCGCCCGGGCCGTCGGCACCGAGGCTGCGATCCAGCTCGGCGGTGACCAACGCCACCGCCTCGGCGACGTGGCTGCCCACGATCTCCCGCTTGCCCCTCGGCGTGGGGACGCGCGCCTCACCGACCCGTTCGTTGTCGGGCCCCGAGCGCGACGCCGAGCACCTTCGTCCCCCCGATGTCGATGCCGTAGGTCACGCCGGCCTCACCTTGCCGGCGCGCGCCGGAGCTCACGAGCCGGACTCGACCTGCGCCTTCAGGTCTCGCAGCGCCGAGGTCATGATGCGGCTGGTCGCCCGCATCTTGATGAACCCCGGGATCGGGACTCGCAGCTCTGCCTCGAGGTGGTACGTCACGTCCGTCGTACCACCCTCGCCGGCGTCGAAGACGTAGCTGCCGTCGAGCTTCGTGGTGATGTCGCCCTGGGTCAGCTTCCAGGCGAGCGTGTGCGGCGCGTCGGTGTAGTCGTAGGCCAGGGTGTAAGTGGTGCTCCGCCCGAAGGCGGCGGTCCGGAACGTCACCAGGGTCGGGCGGTCCTGGTCGTCACGCTCCTTGATCTCGACCTCTTTGATGTCGTTGAAGTACTGCGGGTAGCGCTCGAGATCGGCCGCGACGGCAAAGCACCGCTCGGGCGGCGCTGCGACCGAAATGTGCTCGTTGGCTTGTTCGGCCACGATGCCTGCTCCCGTTCTTCTCCTACCGATACCCGCCGGGTAAGCGTCAGACTGCCACTCCATCCAGCGCCTCGGCCAGCCTAGAAGCGAGAACGTCCGTGTCGAAGGATTCCTGCACCCGCTTCCGGGCGGCTCGGCCCATCCGGCGCCGCAGCGCCGGGTCGGCCAGCAACGAGCGTATGGCCCCGGCCACGGCGCCCGGATCGGACGGGTCGCCCACGACCAGGCCCGTCGTCCCGTCGACAACCGCCTCGGGGGCCCCGCCGCTGGCCCCGGCGACCTGAGGCACGCCGGCCGCGGCGGCCTCGAGGAACACGATCCCGAAGCCCTCCTGCTCGAGGCCACCCCACCGGTTGTGGCAGGCCATCACGAAGATGTCGCCGGCGCCGAGGAGGGCGGCCCGGTCCTCGTCGCTGACCCGGCCGAGCACCCGCACGTCGAGCGGGCTGCGCGTGGCGAGTCGCTCCAGGCGGGAGCGCTCCCGCCCGTCGCCGGCGATTGCGACGACGAGGTCGGGATACGAGGGCGCCAGCCGGTTGGCCGCCTCGATCAGCACGTCCATGCCCTTGCGCGGCACCAGGCGGCTGACGCTGACGAGCAACGGCGCGGTGGCGGGCAGGCCGAGCCGGGCGCGGGCGGCGCGGCGTTCGGGCGCCTTGAGGGGGGCGACAGCGGCGGTGTCGACGCCAGGAGGGACGTCGACGACGGGGGCCGTGAGGCCGGGTGCGGCACGGCGGCCCTCGGCGGCCGGGTAGCCGCCGGCCGAGATGACGATCGACGAGTGGCGCAGGACGCGTGCGAGTGCGGCTCGAGCGGCGGGAAGGCGGCCCGGCACCGTCACCTCCGCACCGTGGAGGATCACGCCGTAGGGGACGTCGAGGCGCGGGCCCAAGAGGCCCAGGGGCAGTGCGGGGTCGAGCAGGACGAGGTCGATGCCGTGCGCCTCGACGCACTGTGTGACGGCCCGCTGAGCCTGCGGCGTGGGGAAGAAGAGGATGGAGCCTGGGACCCGTTCGATGCGCACGCCGCGGGCGGCCTGCTCGGCGTCGAAGGTGGCGGCGTTGTCGTCGGAGGTGGCGGTCAGCACGACGAAGGAGGCGGGGTCCAGCCGGCTCCAGAGGTCCCACAGGTAGTTCTGGATGCCGCCGACCTTGGGCGGGAAGTCGTTGGTGACGAGCAGGTGACGCTTCACGCGCCACCCACCGCGGCGTCAGCCCGCCCGGTTGCTGTAGCGCAGCGTCGGGACGAGGCCGGCTTGCCCGAGGATGCGCATGGCGCGCGCCTCGTCGGCGTCGATGACGACGGCGTCGTCCGGCTCGCGCCCGAGAAGAAAGGTGACGACGCAGTCGTCGCACGCATTGGTGGCCTGCAGCGCGCAGCGGTCGCACTCGATGACGAGCCCGGCTTCGGGCTGGGTGTCGGTCTCCCTGGTATCCGGCATGGCGTTAACCCTCTCTGTTGGGAGGGAGCATGACCAGGGGGTGTGACACGGCGTGGCATCGATCACCCGTCGCTGGCCGCGTCGGCGAGGGCGGTGCGGGCCGTCCGGAGGGTCTCGTCGACCCCCCACGCGACGCCCTCGGTGAGCACGGCAGTGGGTGTGGCGACGGCGAGGAACGGCGCTGCGGCGCGGTAGTCGGCGAACGCCGTCTCGCTCATGACGACGGGGGCCCGGAGGCGGCCCTTGGCGTCGGCGGCCAGGGCGGTGATGGCCGCCGGGTCCTCGGCGGGCGGGGCCTTGGTCACCACGGCCACCCGGGCGTCCCGGCCCAGGCCCGCCTGCAGATCCGAGAGGCCAACCCAGAGGTCCCGGCAGCCGAGGCAGTCCGCCGAGAGGAAGAGGAGCAGGACCGGGGCGGTGCCGTGCTCCACCTCGATGCGCACGGCACGGCCGTCGGGCGCGACGCCGACGACGTCGCGGGGGGTCGTAGTGGGCGGTCCGGCGGTGGTCGGGATTGGACGCAGCCGGCGCAGGATGTCGGCCGGCGGCTCGGTCACGAGACCTTCGACGACGCGTCCGGCTCGATGTCCTCGTCGATCTCGACCACGCTGCGCCCGTGGCCGCACCAGCGGCAGACGACCTCGTCGACGCGGCGGGACACGATCTCCTCTTCCTCGATGACCAGGTCGCCGCCGACGGTGTAGTGGTGGAACGACTTCGTGGTCTGCGAGACCGTGATGTCGAAACGGGTGAGGTTGCCGCAGGCGTCGCAGCGGTATCGAGGGGCGCTCACGGCGTCAACGGTAGCCCGCGGCCACGGGCCGAAATCTCGGGCGCTGCGGCGTCAGGCGGCGCCGACGACGCGCCCCATCTCGGTCTTGATGAGCGTGACCCCCGGGCTCAAGTTGCCCTCAGCGGGCGCCGACGCCTTCGCCTGCTCCTCGGTCTCGAAGACCGCAATGGAGAAGCCGTGTGCGCCGTCGAGGGCCACGAAATACGCACCGACGAAGCCGGGCAGCTTTTTCAGGTTGGGGATCACCGTTTCCGCAACCCCCTTGGTCGCCGCCTCGACGTCTTGGATGTCCACGTGGACCAGGCTTGCGTGCATCGCCGTCCTCCTCAGGTTCCCGTTCAACGGGGGTTTGATGAGTCTCCCACCGTCGCCCGCGAGGTTCCATCGGTCCGGCCGGCCGGCGCCGGAGTGCGTCAGATGCGGTCGAGCAGCTGGCTCTTCTTGGCGGCGAACTCCTCTTCGGAGAGGATGCCGCGGCGGCGCAGGTCGTCGAGCTCGATGAGACGATCGCGGTATCTCGAAGGGGGGCGTTGCCGCCTGTGGCGCCGCGGTGGGCTGGCTCTGGCCCCGGCCGGGTTGCGTGTCCTCTTGGGAGCTCGGCGCGCTCCCGCCGACGCCGAACGGGGGCGTGTCGTGCCGGTCGTGGTCGTCGTCGTCGTAGCCGTCGTGGTGGTCGTCGGCGTCGTGGTCGTAGTCGTCGTGGCGGCGGAGGTGCCGCTGGTCGCGCGGCAGCATGTCCTCGGGGACGGCCTCGCGTTCGCCGCCGCCCACGATCTCGTTGATCTGCGAGTTGATGACGCGCTGGACGATGGCCGGCTTGCGCATGTACTCGAGCGTCATGGAATCGTCCTCGCCCTGGACGTCGATCACCAGGCTGCCCGTGCCGAGCAATCGTTCGAAGAGCTCCTGGCGGATGTTGACCTCGGTGATGCGCTGCAGGCGCAACTGCACGGTGTCACGGCCCAAGATCCCCTGGCGCACGAGGATGCGGGTCGTCGTCAACGCCACGTCGTAGGACCGCCAGCGGATGTACCGCCCGAGCAGCCAGAGCCCGGGGATGAGGGCGAGGATCACGATCGGGTAGTTCAGCCAGCTCGGCGGGTTCTGCCACACGATGAGGATCACGATCAGGGCGGCCCACACGCCGATGGAGGTGAAGAGCGGGCCGAAGAGGAAGATCCAGTGCGGCTTCATCTCGGCCAGCAATTCCTCGTCGTCGTTGAGGAATTTCCGAGGAAGGACCACGAAACCAGCGTACCGGCGGAGCCTGCCGTGGCGGGGACGGCTGCGGCGCGGCCGTGTCGTTGTTGTGGCTCGTTGGCGCGGTTTGGCGGGCCTGGCGTGGCGGAGCCATAGGGTTGGCGCATGCCCTATGCCGAGGTGGAGCCGGACGAAGTCAAGGCGCGTGTCGCCCGCGGTGAGGACGTCTTCCTCCTCGACGTGCGCGAGCCCGACGAGGTGGCCGAGTGGGCCTATCCCTTCGGCGTCAACATCCCCCTCGGCGAGCTCGGTGACCGCCTCGACGAAGTGCCGCGCGACCGGACGATCGTCGTGGCCTGCCACGTCGGCGGACGTTCGGCCACGGCGGCCAAGGCGCTGAGCGACCGGGGATGGACCGCGGAGAACCTCACGGGTGGGGCGGTGGCGTGGGCCGCCGGCGACGACGGTTCGGGCTCACAGGGGTGAGAGGCGCTTCGTAGGGCTGCGTAGGGCTGGTGGGGATCGAACCCACGACCCAGGGATTATGAGTCCCCTGCTCTGACCACTGAGCTACAGCCCCGGGTTGCCGGGCGATGTTACCGACGCCGGGCGGGCACGCCCGACATCCGGCGCCCGGCATGCGGCCACCGGCACAGGACAGTTTGGCAACATGGCGCCGTGCCGACGCCACAAAGAGGGACGAGCCGTCACGGCCTACGCCTGGCGCTCGTGCTGCCGATCGCCGTGGCCGTCGTCGCCGCCGGGGTCGTCGTCTGGTTCGTCGTCGAGCCCGGCGGGACCAAGGAGCCCCCTCGGCGTGGGGCCACGGCACGAGCCAAGCCGAGGGAGACCACCAACGTGGCCAAGTCCAGTGTGGGCAAGGGGAAGGTGGCGCTGCCGCTGGCCGGAAAGATCGTCGGCATCGACCCTGGGCACAACGGCGACAACTACACCGCGCCCTCGGTCATCAACGCGCCGATCTTCAACGGGCGCACCACCGAGACGTGCGACACGACGGGCACGGAGACGGCGGGTGGGTACACGGAGGCGCAGTTCAACTTCAACGTGGGCGAATATCTGGCCTCGGACCTGGAGGCAGAGGGGGCACAGGTGGTGTTGACGCGTGACTCGAACGCCGGAGTCGGGCCGTGTGTGACGCAACGGGCCGCCATCATCAACGATGCCCACGCCAACGTCGCGGTCGACATCCACGCCGACGGAGGGCCGGTCACCGGGCGCGGCTTCACCATTCTGGAGCCGGTGGCCGACGGCCCGAACGACGCCGTCATCGCTCCTTCGGCCGTGCTGGCGCAGGACGTGCGCACGGCGTTCGCCGCGGACACCCCGATGCCCATCAGTGACTACGACGGCACCGACGGCCTGCAGCCGCGCGACGACCTGGCCGGCCTGAACCTCGCGACCGAGCCCAAGGTGCTCATCGAGTGCGGGAACATGCAGAACCCCACCGACGCGGCACTGCTCGTGACGCCGGCCTTCCAGCTGCAAGCGGCGCACGCGCTGGCGGAGGCTCTGACGGCCTTCCTGGTCCC
>CAWGCO010000003.1:0-455244 GCA_963821105.1 uncultured Acidimicrobiaceae bacterium | reverse complement strand
CTTGCTGGAAGCAGAACTCACCCATCGCCGAAGCCGCGAGATGGAACGTAAGATCAAAGAAGCCCGCCTGCCACTACGGCGCGACCTGGCCGACTTCAACTGTTCCCAGGTAGAAGGCATGCCGCCGACCAAACTGGCGCAGCTCAAAGAACTCACCTGGCTGGACCAGGTCTTTAACCTGGTGATCATGGGACCCCATGGAATCGGCAAGTCCATGCTGGCCGGCGGATTATGCCACCACTCCATTCTCGGGTGGATACAGGGCCTACTTTCGGACCATGGACCACCTGATGACCGTACTGAAGACCAAGGACGCGTCCAAGTCGGCCATGGTCGAATACCGGCGGCTTTGTAAGGCCCATCTGATCGTCATTGACGACATCATGATGATCGAAGTGGCCAGAAGGGAAGCAAACGCGTTCTTTCACTTTATAAATGCCCTGCATGAGAAAGTATCCTTTGTGATCACCACCAACAAGTCACCCAAACAATGGGCCGAGAACCTGGGCGACGAGGTGATTACCACCGCCATCCTGGACAGGCTCCTGTATCGGTGTGAGATCATCAAACTCTCCGGGGAAAGCTTCCGGATGAAAAACCGAAAAAGCAGCATTGGCGCTGCCTGACGCCAAACAAGACCAACACACGGTCCCTATGATAGCCTCCTTTATCAGCAAAGGAGGCTATTTTTTTAAAGCCGATTGTCAAAGAACGAAGATGCCTCAATGGCCGGATATATTCCTGGCGGGTTGCACCCCTGCAGAGCCCGCTTCCGCTTCCTTCCGGCCATGCAAAGGTAATGCAACCGCCGCCAATAAACCAAATGAATAACTGACAAAACCAAGTGCGGGTAAGCGTTACGGCCAAATCGGCCAAAGAAAAAAGTAACAAAAAAGAAAACAAAGGAATGGGCTCCGCCCATCAATCTTTTGATGGGGTTTTCTTAGGCATAGGCATCAAGACAGGGGAATAATAGAGATCTCAATGAAACTTATTATCTTTATTCTTCATCAGATCATGTGTTCTTTCTGGTTACAGCTGGTACACTCATGTTACCGAAAACTGGTACACTGCAAATTACCGATCACAGCCTTCCATTTAGAGATCATAACAGGGTTAACATCGAACCTCTTGGCCAGCTCCGCAAGCGTTTGCTGGTTCTTAACAGCTTCAAGAGCAACCTTGGCTTTGAAGGCGGGCGAAAATTTGCGGCGTGTTTGTTTTTGCATTTTGAGATAGTTAAATTACGATAAATATTTAACTAGCCAGGTGGTCCGATTTTAGGGGAGTATTATAGTAGGCATATAAACAATAATATGAAATCAGCAAGTATAAATCGTTTCATCAAATTCTCGCAATTGTCTATTTCGAATTATCATCACTCACTACTAACACATCCATATTTCTATACTCCTCTACTAAATCCAGCCCGTACTTTTGCAATGATTTCCGCAACAATGCAATTGACCAATTATCGGCTCCCCAATTTGGGAATTCAGCATCAATTCTGCCAGTGTATTTTGTGCCATTGATAAGGGGCAACTGAGCGCCTGTAACCATTGATATATTATCAATATATGGTATTATTTGACCAAACAATTGATCAAATGAAGAGTTTTGAAATATTAATGTTCGTGTTGTATCCCCATTTTTATAAATTTCGCTGGCACCTATCTCATCTCCCCCTTTTGTATGAATTTTATCATCAGAAGAAATTCGTTTCAACACCATACATTTAATTTTTCTATTTTCAACACTACAGGTTACATTAAAAAAATCACAAAGATCATACTTCATTTTTTCAAAAATGTCTTCCTGCTCCAAAGGTTTTATTTTTACGGAATAGCAAAAACGATTTGTATTATTCCACATATTTCTTTCTACATGATTTGTAGCGTGGAACGCGCTACTACGATATAATTTTGGATCTCGAACGTTTAATATAAACCTACCTCCCTCAGGGTACCAAATGTTATTATCCGTTCCATCGTTTTCATCATGTTTGAAATATGCCATCGAAAACAACTCCAGCCTTGTTGCATTGACCATGTTAAACCCGATGATTTTATTAGACGCAGAATCTCTTCTGAAATTGGTTTCGGTGAAAAGGGCCCTGATGGGAAAATTCACCATCATAATTTAAAATAATGGAATAACTTAACATATGATCCTTAAACGGGAATCTCTTGCTGAACCATTTTTTGTCATCCCCACTAATTTCCCGATCCAAAAGAACAATACTATTGGGAGCTAAATTCTGGCCGCTAATTACTTTTTCAACCTGTTCAGCGGTAGGGACATCATACATTGATCCTCTATAGATTTGATTTGCGTCAATTAAAACATGAAGGCCCAAACTATTAGAGGGGAACAATTTATTCAAAACAGTATCGGATGTTATAAAGGACAATTGTTGTCCCGCGTCATAAACCTTCTTAGAGAAATATTTCTTCTCCTTTTCCCATAAGGCCTTTATCATCCCTTCACTATTGGGTGTATAAAGCATTACCTCAGCATTGTCATTAAATGACTGTTGTAATTCCAACATTTTAGGCATCCCACTAATACAAGTCGGACAATTTGTTGCCCAATAATCTAATATGATCACTTTACCTTTAAAATCGCTCAGGTTAACGCTCCTTGCACTATCTCCTTTACTAGTATATAAAGTAAATGCCAATCCGGCACCTTTTCCCCAACCTCCAAGGGCGGAATTTGTTGAGATTGGGCATAAGAATTAATGGCACCGCAAAAACCTATGAAAATGGGCATTAACCGTAATATTCCTTTCTTTATCATACTATGTAATTAATTCTAATTCATCTAATTCATAGCCTGGCAGTTAACTGCCAGGCTAAAATTCAAAGAAGTCATTTTATTAGTATCCTGGGTTCTGAATGAGATTAGGATTTTCCTCTAGTTGGCTTATATATATAAGGATATAATTCAGAATTTGAGCTCCAGCTTCCTCCTTTTAGTGCGCAAACACCGCTGCTTCCACCCATTACAGAATCTACGCCTCCCGTCCTTTTTAAATCGTACCAACGATGTCCCCATTCACAAAATAGTTCTACTTGACGCTCATGTTGAATATCACTAAGCGCTTCTGTTTGAGAAGAAAGTGTTAGGCTATCTAGGCCCGCTCTTTTGCGAATTATATTAAGATCAGCTGTTGCCGACATGGTAAGCCTCTAACCTGCCCCGCCATTGTTTTATGAAGAAAATCCCGTATGTCGATCTGCCTGATATGGGGACATCGTGTTAACTATTTTTCTTTAAAAAGTTCGATCTTCGGGGTGGAGGCAACCTTTTACTTATGTATCCATCCATTTCCGATTCAAAATTTACTGTAGGGCAGGCCCTGGCCAGGCTGATGCAGCAGTACCGGCCGGACAAGCCGTCTTTATACAAAGCATTACAGACCTCGTCCTCTACTTATTTGAAGATAGAGCGTGACCAGCGGGAGCTGAGTTTGCTGATGGCCTTACGAGTATGCCAGTTTTATAAGCTGGATTTGCATGAGTTTGTTGCTATGCTAAGTGATGAGGAACTTAAGCGCCAGGATTACGCTGTTATCCGGGTGCAGCAGCAGCGGGAAAGAAAAAAAGCGCTGGCAGCAAAAGCAAAAGTCATTGATATCAAAACAGAGGAAAGGATTCCGGAAGTGAGGCTTTAAATCTCATGCACTTTTCACCTTCCTTTCGTGCAGCGGCTTCCAGAACTGGGGAAGCAGTTCTATCCATTTATCTTCCGGCTGGTCCGGTATCCTGCGCAGTACGTCGTCCAGCCATTTGGAGGGGTCTATTTTTTGAAGCTTACAAGTGGCCATGAAGCTATAGATGATGGCGGCCAGTTCACCTCCGCGATGCGACCCTGCGAATAAGTGGTTGCGCCGACCTAAAGCGATGGAGCGAATTTGACCTTCTAATAAATTGTTGTCCAGCTTTAACATGCCATCCGTGGTATAGGTGATCAGTGTGTCATAGTGCTGTAAAGTATAAGACATCGCTTTATAAATGGGCGTGCGGGGTATTGTTTTGGGCAATTCTTCTTCTATCCAGGCCCGCAAGGCTTTCAGGATAGGCAAGGCCTCCGATTGTCTTTTTTCGGTCATCTCATCATAATTCAACTGCAGCACCTCGCATTCCTCTTCTATACCATATAGCGGACCAAAGAAGTGATCGAGTGCATACTCGGCCCTCTGTCTATCGTTTTCCAAGGCATAAACATAATACCGCCGCGCGTGTGAGATACAGTGCTGGTGGATGACGCCGGGTTGCCTTCCATATTTGGTGTAAGCCCCATAGGCATCCGTCAATAAATGTCCTTTATAGCCCTGCAATACAGAGCAGATGTCTTTTCGGCCTCTACCCGGCTGATACAGGAAACAGACTATACGCTGAAGGGGATTCATCATCGCCCACATCCATCCGATATGCGATTTCTTTCCTTTCTTTTTTGTGTCATCCAGCACCCGGTAAGTGGTTTCATCCAGATGCATTAAACCACTCACGATTATTTCTTTTAAAAGCAGGTGCCATAAGGGCTCTAACGACTCGCAGATACGATTGGTCAGGTTACAAAGGGTACTGTAAGAAAGATCGATACCATATTGCAGAAAGCGTTGTCGTTGACGCCAGATAGGTAAGTGATATAAATATTTGTCGATCACCATCAGCACCAATACACTGATATCAAATTTACAGCGGGCAATGGGATGTGGTGGCAGCGGTGCTATCAACTGTTTGAAAGAAAGTTCATCCTCATCGGGAGCCAGGTAGATCAACCGGCGAGTGGTTTTAATGTACCATCTCATCGGATCACAAGCCAGTTGCCGTTGGTCCTCGTAACCCATATACCGGGCATTGGCTGGTCTATCCGGCGCATCGATCACGATAATTTCTTCTTCCAACCCTTCTGGAAAAGGATGTCTCCCACCCGGCTTTTTGGGTGTGGTCAATTGGGTTACCCGCATATGTTCCGGTATCCTGCGGCGGTTATTGATCTGGCAAACACCCCAGCTATCTACTTCCATCGTCAGCGACAGTTGTCCACCCGCTTCTATTTTGACCGGAGCGGTAGGCTGGTGGCGTTTTTCGCTCTTAATGCCGAACAGCATCTTCTTACACATCCTCAGCTGGTGGCGAAGATCTTCTAACTTAAACAGATCCTTTTGATGTTGATCCAGCTTGTTTTGCTGATCAGCCATGATCGCCTGCTGTTCAGAGATGATACGTTGCTGTTGGACCAGTTTTTCATCCTGGCCAAAGATCGCTTGTTGTTGCAGGGCCAGTTGGACATCCTGCCTGGTCAGTTGTGCCTGCTGTTCGGCCAGCCGTGCTTGCTGGGAGACAATCATATTGTCTTTTGTTTGCCGCTCACTGGCCAGTTGCCTCATCTGCGCCTGTAACAAAGCAATCAACTGGTCCTTATCGGCACTTTGCCGGCTACATTCCTGGTATAAAGCTTTATAATTATGGCGTGCTGACTTTTTCATACAACGAGGGAAAAATAGCAAAAGGCAAACCAATTGCTTGATTTGCCTGTGTGATATTTCCACCGGGCTGACATTTTTTTGGTGGATAAAGCCGGGTGTTTTTTTGAAAAAATAAAAATGGACTAAAAAACGACCCACCCCCGATTCCGCTGTTAATTCCGCGCGGACAAATGTGGACAACTACGCCCGTTTTTCTGATCGGTGCAAATTTAACCCCTGAAGCATCGATAGCAGGTCTGTCGTGCTCAGGCGTATCGAGCCATTCTGGGGCGAGGCAGCCGGAAGGGTAAATCGCCCTTTGTGCAACCGGCGGTATAGCAGGGTGAAGCCATCGGTTTCTTGCAGCAGCAGTTTAATATGGGTGCAGCGATTATTTAGGAAAATGAATACATCCCTGTTATTGACCTCTCTGCCCAATTCGTTACGGACGATACCGCACAAACCATCAAATGATTTCTTCATATCCGTCCGGCCGGCATACAAGTAGTAGCTGTGATGATCCGTCAGCAAAGCGATAGCGCTCATGATAGAAGGGTTTTAAGGTACTCGGCAGGTACTGCCTGAAAAAGTTTAATTCCCCGAATTTCGGCAAACAAGCCGACAGAAGGGCCGGAGGCCGATGGCAAAATCTCTATGAACCCGGCCGACTTTCTATTGTCGCCCTTTTTGCCGGAATACCGTTTGCGCCAGTTATAAAAAGTGGCCTCGCTTACGCCATGAAGCGAGGAAAATGCTTTGACGCTCATGCCGTCGCTGTATTCAAACTCTTCCAGGAGCTTGAGGATCTCTTCTGCACGGTGCTTACTCCCGGGCTTTTTCTGATTAAATGGTTGCATTGCTTTTGATTTGGTTAAAAAGCAAACGTATTGGATGTACCCGATTAATCAGTCGCGGGGCAGGTTAGAGGCTTACATGCCATGCTCGATTTTTTGGCCGATAAGCTAATAGAAAGTTTACGAACGAAAATTAAATACATCGAACAAGGTGGTGTTAATTAAAACTAGAAGTTGAATAATGGCCTGCATTCTGACTATAAGAGGTGGAAACCTCAATGTTGAAGAATTCATTCAAAGGACCGGTCTTCAGCCTTATAAAAAATTCGATAAAGGAGAGCCCAGAATAAGGACCAAACGTGAAGGTAAAAAACACCATTCTTCCGGTTTGTCTATTGAGGCAAGTGGCGCTGATTTTAACCAATTAGACAAGCAGATAAAAGATACCATCGAGTTTCTGAGGGCAAATAAGGAAAAACTCCGGCATATATCGGTAACGAAAGAGGTAGATTTTGCTTCTCTGGATTTCGGAATTGAACTTAGGATCGATTTCGAAAGGGTGGCTTATCAATTTGAACACTTCCCAAGTGAATTACTACGGCTTGCGGGGGAGCTGGGAATAGGTCTGGATATTTCTCTGTATCCGCCTTCAACCGGGAACGACCAGAAATAAGCAATCAATTCTTGATAAAGGCATGCAAACGTTGAGCTCATTTGGGCCGGGATGGAATAACGAATTCAAATAGGCCAAGAAGAATTGTGTTCCTTCGAGCCCATTTGAGTACAAATCAATCCAAATTTTCAGCGGAGAGAGAGGGATTCGAACCCTGTCCTCAATATGTTGAATATCAAATATTTGATTTGCCTGCAAAGGCGGACGCCATGAATTAGGCGGGATACAAAGAACGTATGCGATTTATCCATGTGAAGATAGGAAATGCTTCGGTCTTTCGGGTACCAATTTGCCAGGTTTTCGGTTAATGGACAGGAGAAAATTTAGTATTTTGCAGACAAACGGCCCTTTGAACCCCCCGTTTGGATACGCTAGTTATTAGGGCTAAATTTGTAAAAATGTCATCATGCAAACTGCCAGGATTATAGATCAGGAAATTGCGCAATATCTGCCCCGCTTGAGCGATCAACAGAAACAGGCTGTCTTAGGTGTAGTGAAAAGCTTCGCCGCAGACCAGCAAGATTGGTGGGATGAAATCGGCAAGGAACAACAAGATGCTATTGATAAATCGTTGACTGAAATGAAAGCCGGAAAGCTGACACCGCAGGACGCAGTATTAAAAAAGTATAAAAAATGGCTGAAGAAGTAGTCGGCAAGATCCTATGGACCAACACTGCAAAGACCTCCTTCAATAAAATCATCGAATACCTGCAGACTGCATGGACAGAAAGGGAAGTGGAAAAGTTTGTCAACCAAACTGTAGATCTTCTTTCGAATTTAAAGCGTTATCCGGAAATGTGCCGGCCTTCAACTAAACGAAAGAATGTACGGATTGGCATTATCAATAAGCACACACATATAGTCTACCATTATCAGCCAAGAAAGAAGCAAATTGTAGTGCTATTGTTTTGGCATCCCAAGCGAAATCCTGACAAATTTATATATTAACCCCACTCAGAAAAGGATTTAGAATGGGCTACTCACTTCGTAAGCTATTTACCGGGTTTTCTACTGCCGCTTTAATGGTCTGGAAACTTATCGTTACCAATGCGATAAGCAATACAAATACTGCCGCCAAGAGGAATATCCAGGCATTGATCGTAATCCGGTACGGATAATTTTCCAGCCACCTAAGCATGGCCCACCATGCTGCAGGAGCTGATATCACGGTGGAGATCAAAATCAAAACGGCAAAATCGGTTGAAAGCTTCCTGACTATACCTTCGACACTGGCGCCCAATACCTTGCGGATGCCGATCTCTTTTTTGCGTCGTTCTGCAGACAAGGTGGCCAGGCCGAAGAGGCCTATACACGAAATGAATATGGTGAGCACGGCGCCAAAGGTTACGACCTCCTTCCATTTGGCCTCTTTATCATATTGTCCGGCAACTTCGGCATCCTTGAATTTATATTGATAAGGCAGGGACGGGAACTCCGCTCTGAATTCTTTTTGAATACGGTCAAGCGCCTCAGATTTATTACTATCACTGATCCGGACGAAGATATTCCCCCAGGGATAATCCGGCTTCATGGAATATAAGATTGGCGGCATTTTTTCCGTGAGTGACAGGAAGTGATAATCCCTCACCACGCCAACTACATTGTATTTCTTTTTATCATTAGAGAAATCGACCGTTTGCCCGATCGGGTTCTTCCAGCCGGCTTCTTTCACAAATTCTTCGCTCACCAGCACCGAATTGGCGCTGTCGGCGACCATTGTTTTTGAAAAATTCCGGCCTTTTACGATAGGTACCTGGAATAAGGGCAGGAAATCTTCGTCGATATGGTCCAAATCAAACCCGAATTGCTGTGAGCCGTTGATATAGCGCCGTCGTTTCCCACAGGCCGCCCGCGTCGGCCGTTACGCTGAGGATATTCGGGTCTTTTGATAATTCGGTTTTGAACAGGGGGAATTTGGTCTTGTCGATATTAAAACCTAAGATGGACACCACATTTTTATCATTATAGCCCAGGTCGAAATTCATCAGATAATTGAACTGAGAAAAAATGGTAATGGTGGATATGATGAGGAACGTCGACAGGGTGAACTGCAGGATGACGAGGCCTTTTGATAAATAGTTCTTGCCGGCATATTGCGTGCGGTTGTACAACGATTGGACCGGGTTAAAGCCGGAGAGTACGAGTGCCGGGTAGAAACCGGCTAACAAACCTGTCACCAGGAAAATACCGACATAACCGGCCACCAGGTTGAAGTTAAGCAGATAGGAAAAAGCCAGTGCCTTAGCCGCAACCGTATTAAAGAACGGCAGTGTCATTTCGACCAAAAGTATCGCCAAGACAAAGGCGATAAAACTCAGGGCAAACGATTCGCCGAGGAACTGCATGATCAATTGTTTGCGGCGACCGCCCACTACCTTGCGGATCCCGACCTCTTTTGCTCTCTTGAGCGAACGGGCAAGAGTAAGATTCACGAAATTGATACAGGCTATGGCAAGAATAAATAAAGCGATAGCGGTCAGGATGTAGGAATAAGTCGGATTACCGGCATCCGACAAACCGTTATCGGCCGGATAATCGGTGCTGGTGTGCATGGCAAGCAGGGGTTGCAGCGTGTAAGTCGTTATATCCTTATCTCCGGATTCCTTAATCTCGCTTGCAGCGTCGCTGAGGTATACCTTGTTGATCTTTGCGTTCAATTGCCCGATACTCGTACCGGGCTTTATCACGAGGAACGTGTTCTGAAAAGCGTTAAGCCATTGATCATTCATTTTTCTCAAACTCTGTGGCAATAACATTTGGATCTTGATTGATGAGTTTTGCGGCGACTTTTTGGTCACGGCCGTGACCGTGAACGGCTGGAATTGATTGTGTACTTTGAGATCGAGTGTTTTGCCCACGGGGTTTTCTTTACCGAAATATTTCTCTGCTATTTCCTGCGAGAGCACAATCGAATGCGGGTCATTCAGCGCATTTTGCGGCTTACCATAAAGCATTGGGAAGGTAAAAACGGAAAAGAAGTTACTGTCGACAAACAAGGCTACCTGGTCAAACACGTCGCTGCCGCGTTTGATGGTATAATCGGTGCCATATATCCGCACAAAATCCTGCACTTCGGGGAGTTGCCGTTTAAAGCTTGGACCGGGGATGTCGCTGGTGCCGGAATACTTGTGTACCTGCCCATCCGGACTTCTTTGGTCAACTACGAGGTGATAGATATTAGGGGCTTTTATGTTGAACCGGTCATAGCTGACGTCATCCATGGCATATAAAAACATGAGCATGCAGCAGGTCAAGCCCACGCTGAGGCCGACGATATTGATCACAGAGAACGTCCTGTTGCGCCAAAGGTTCCTGAACGCGGTTATAAAATAATTCCTGATCATGACATTGTATGTTTAACTGAATAGTTTAGCGGCACCAAATACACTGCCATTGTTCTGATATTCTGATAATCAATAATTTAAGATCTAATCCTTTAAAAAGAAACGTTCGATTATATTACAACTGTGTGTCCGGTTATGGGTCAATTGGCGTTGTGAGTTGTCAGCCGGCCTTATGCGCAAAACGATCAGTATTTAATCGATAGTCAAGGCCACTCAGAAGGATCAAGGGTGACTTTTTTTCTTCCCTTCTTTTCCCATATACGCAAGGCATATAATAACAAATGTCGGCCTGCCCCGGATGCATTACGGTCACCCCAGGCTTCTGAAAAGAAGGCTTTGAAGTAATTGTAATCCTCATCAGAGAGGTAAATATTCAGTTTGTGGTTGCCATAGGGAGGTCGTCCTTTTGGCCTGCCTCCCTTATTCTTTTGGAGGGCTTTTTCATTTTCAGGTAATTCGGTTGGTGACATATCATACGGCTTTTGTTATTCAAGTCATTGGTTTTGGAAAACGCGACACTGAAGCGCAGAAGGTTATTTGCGGTTAATAACCTCAATTGTGTGACAATTGTACATCTGGGCGGGGAACGACTTAATAAAGCCCCTAAAACAGACGCCTGCCGCCTGGCAACGTTGATTAAGCACATAGTCTAAATAGTTTATTGTTACGCCTCTATACGCGGAGTAATCGATTTTACCAGCAGCTTCTCTTTCAGTGCCTGCATGTCCTGGCTGACCTTCCTGTCGAGGATCTTGGCGTAGTGCTGGGTTGTCTTTAGATTCCGATGTCCCAGCATCTTGGAAACCGTTTCGATGGGAACGCCGTTGCTCAAGGTGATCGTCGTAGCGAAGGTATGCCGGGCAATATGGAAGGTCAGCCGCTTGGTGATCCCGCAGCAATCGGCAATCTCCTTCAGGTAGGCATTCATTTTTTGGTTGCTGAGGATGGGCAGAACCCTGTCCTTTGCCTTGCATTGGGGATGGTCGGCGTACCTCAGTAGAATGGCTTCGGCCATCGGCAAAATCGGTATCCGGGAGGCGGTATCGGTCTTTTGTCGCCGGGTGAAAATCCACTTTCCGCCGTCGATGCCGGTGCTGATTTCTGACCGCCGGAGCTTTTGGACGTCTGAATAGGCCAGCCCGGTATAACAACTGAAAAGAAAGATATCCCGGACCTGGGTTAGCCGATCCGTGACAAATAGCTTTGCCGCCATGTGCTCCAGTTCTTCGGCGGTCAAAGCCTCCCGCTCGACCTCCCGGAGAGCCAGGTTGAAGCCCATGAACGGATCATGCTGTAGCCAACCACTCCGCAAAGCCCGGATGACCATTTTCTTGACGCAGGCGATATACTTCATCGTCGTATTGTGGTCACAATGCTGTACACTTTTGTACCAGAATTCCAGCTCGGTGATGAATTCATAATCCAACTTTCGGATGTCGATATCGTCCAATTTGTACTTCCATTGCAGGAAGGCCCGGGTATGATTCAGCACCGTGTTAAACTTGGTCAGCGTCCCTTTAGAGTACTCTTTTCCGACCAGCGCCTTCACCTGGTCGTTATGGTACTGGAAAATTTCCAGTAGCAAATGCGGGCGCTCGCCGCTCGACTTCTCGGCCCTGAACGATGTTCCGGACGGCTTCGGCGGTGACCGGTTTGCCGCTCATGAGAAGCTGGTGCCGGGCTTCGTGGACCTTCGCCTGCAAGGTGTCGAGGTAGGCGTTTAGCGCTTTGGCCTCGGCATCCGGGGTGGGGGAGTGGGCTTGTTGCTTCGCCGCTCCGGGCGGACGGAGACTTTGCCGGTAATGGCTCTACCGGTTGCGGGATCCCAACGGGCCGGGTCCCAGCTGCGCTGGACAGACATCTCTTTGATAACGCCATCGATAGTAATGCGGAGATAAATAGGACGGTGAACCTTGGTGTCACCATGCTGCTTTTTGAGGAAAAAAAGCAAACCAAAACTCTTCGAGATCATAAACAACTGCTTTTTAACAGTGAGTAAATTAGCAATTGCATACGTTCCTGAGTTACGCTAATTCTGCGCAAGTCGCGGGCTTCTTTTGACTTTCATCAGCGGCCGGGCCGATGAATATGCGCGTTTCCAGTGAGCCGGTTTTCGAGAAATTGGCGATAGGCACGAATTGCTCACTGACAAACGGGGCAAAATGGGGTAAAACGACGCTTAAATGACATAAACCCCAAAAAGCAAAAAGCCCGTCAACACTACGTCTGACAGGCTTTAAGCAAAATAAGATAAACAACTTGCGGAGAGAGAGGGATTCGAACCCTCGGTACAGTTGCCCGTACAACGGTTTTCGAGACCGTCACAATCGACCGCTCTGCCATCTCTCCGGGTCGGAGGCTGGGTGCGAACTCAGCCGGGGGGCGCGGGCTTTCGCGCCGCGGGGGAGCAAAAATAACGAAATTGGCGGAAAACCAATAGTTTTGGCGGCAAAATGGGGTGCGGACATGGCTAATGGGATTGTCTTGATCATCGATGATGAGGAGAAATTGAGGGCGCTGCTGGCCAGAATCATCCGGCTGGAGGGGCTGACGGTTCTTGAGGCGGATACGTTGAAGGCGGGGGGGCGGTTGCTGGACCGGGAGGAGGTTGATGTCGTGCTTTGCGACGTGAAGCTGCCGGATGGAAATGGGGTGGAGTTTGTCAAGGACGCGAAAGCAAAGTATCCGTCGGTGGAGACGATCCTGCTAACGGCTTATGGGAATATTGGGGATGGGGTGGCGGCGATGAAGAACGGGGCCTTCGACTATATTACGAAAGGGGACGATAATGACAAGATCATTCCGCTGCTGGCGCGGGCGATGGAAAAGGTGCAGTTGCAGAAGCGGGTAGCACTGCTGGAGCAGCAAGTTGGGAAGCGGTATACGTTTGACGCGATCCTGGGTAGTTCGCCGCTGATCGCTAACGCGATCGCCATGGCGCGGAAGGTGGCGCCGACAGATGCGACGGTCCTGCTGTTGGGGGAGACGGGGACGGGGAAAGAAGTTTTTGCACAGGCGATCCATTATGGGAGCAAGCGGGCCTTAAAGCCTTTCATGGCGCTGAATTGCAGTGCGTTTAGCAAGGAACTGCTGGAAAGCGAGCTGTTTGGCCATAAGGCGGGTGCGTTTACGGGGGCTTCGAGGGATAAACGGGGTCTGATCGAAGAAGCCAATCAGGGGACCCTATTCCTGGACGAGATCGGGGAGATGCATATCGACTTGCAGGCGAAACTGCTGCGGGTGCTGGAGACGAGCGAATTTATCAAAGTCGGCGATACCAAATCGACCCGGGTGGATGTCCGGATCATCGCGGCCACCAACCGGGACCTGGCAGCAGGTGGTGGAACAGGGCGGGTTCCGGGATGACCTGTATTACCGGCTGAATGTTTTTACCATTCCTTTACCGGCGTTGCGGGACCGGAAAAGAGATATCCCGGTGATCGCGGACTTCTACCTGAATTTCTTTGCGCGAAAGAGCGGGAAACGGATCGAGGGCATCAGCAAGGATTTCCTCGATCATCTTCAGCAACATGAATGGAAGGGGAATATCCGGGAGCTTAAGAACATCATTGAGCGGGCGGTGATCCTCGCGGAAGGCCCGATGCTGACGGTGGATAATCTGCCGTCGGAATTGCAAGTGTTTGGGCTGCGGACTTCGGGGCCGTTGTCGGCGTTCGATCTCGCCAGTGTTGAAAAGCTACATATTCAACGGGTGTTGAATCATACCCGCGGCAATAAAACGGAGGCCGCCCGGCTTCTGAATATCGGGTTGACGACCCTGTACCGAAAGATCGAAGAATATAAATTAGCCTACGACGGATAGGGGGCTCAGCCGGTGGCGGCGCGGGAGATTTTCCATTTTGGCGCGTCAATTTCCATTTTGACAGGGTTGCGGGAAGGGCCGTGAAGGCCAGGACCGGCTGCTGTTGCGGCAGGAGCAATCCGGCATCCAATTTGGCGTTTTGCCGGCAAATCCCTTGGTATGCTTACAATTATCCTCCTCGCCGCAGGGCTCGTGTGTTTCGCTCTCTTCTTCAAAACCATTGATTATTTCGAAAAAATCTAACGTTAACCGGACGTAGTCCGGTTGGCAATTTTCGACCGATAGGAGAACCGAGCGAAGCGAAGGTTCCGACCGAGGCACGCACCGGTGGTGCGTGACGAAGGTCTTTGCAGATATTATGTTGTTGAGAAAAAAATTAATTTTTTTATAATTTTTTATCGAAATCTTTATGATGACGGCACTTTTTATTATGTCAATCGGTGTCTTCGTATACCTGTTGTATGTGTTGTTAAAACCCGAAAAATTTTAATATTCTACTCATGAACACTGAAATGATTGGCGTGGTGTTTACCTTTCTGGTGACGGTGGTGCTGGCGTATCCATTGGGAAGGTACATCGCCAAAGTCTTTAAGGGCGAGCGGACCTTGCTGGACTTCCTGTCACCGGTCGAACACAGGATCTTTCGCATTTGCGGAATCGATCCAAATCACAAGATGAACTGGAAGGAATTCCTGAAGGCGATGCTGACGATCAACCTCCTGTGGTTTGTATATGCTTTTGTCCTCTTCATCTTTCAAGGGAAGCTGCCGCTGAACCCGGACGGCAACCCGAGCATGACGCCGGACCTGGGCTTCAATACGGCGATCAGCTTCCTAACCAATACTAACCTGCAGGACTATTCGGGAGAGACGGGAGTAACGTACCTGACGCAGGTCTTTGTGATCACCTTCCTGCAGTTCGTCAGCGCGGCCACGGGCATTGCCTGTCTGGTTGCCCTTTTCAACGCATTGAAAGAGAAGACGACGAACAATGTCGGCAATTTCTGGCTGATCTTTACAAAGGCTGTGACCCGCATATTTTTGCCGATCTGCCTGGTCATCGCGGTGCTGCTGGCCTTTCACGGAACGCCGACCAGTTACGCGGGTAAGGATACCGTTATAACGATGCAAGGGGATACGGTGCAGGTTTCGAGAGGCCCCGCTGCTGCGATGATCGCGATCAAGCACCTGGGCACGAACGGGGGCGGCTGGTTCAATGCGAACTCGGCGCACCCACTGGAGAATCCGGATTATTTTACCGCCATGCTGGAATTGGTCGCGCAGGTGCTGATCCCGATGTCGATGGTCTTTGCGCTGGGGTTCTATATCAACCGGAAGAAATTTGCCCGGGTGATCTTTGCCGTGATGACGCTTGGAGTATTGTGCCTGGTGGTGCCGACGATCGTCTCGGAGGTGCAGGGGAACCCGGCCATCGCGAGAATGGGCATTGCGCAGCCTACCGGGGCGATGGAAGGGAAGGAGGTGCGATTTGGGCCGGCCATTTCGGGCTACTGGAGCATCCTGACGACGGTCATTTCGACCGGATCGACGAACAGCATGCATGACAGCGCGATGCCGCTGTCGAACCTGATGCAATTGCTGGCAATGATGGTGAATGCATTCTATGGGGGATGCGGGGTGGGCATACTCAACTATTTTATCTACGTCATCATTGCCGTCTTCATCTCAGGGCTGATGGTCGGGCGGACGCCGGAGTTCATGGGGCATAAGGTGGAGGCACGGGAGGTGAAGATCGCGGCGCTCGTGACGCTGCTGTCTGCCTTCCTGATCAAGGGGGGTACGGCGCTGGCTGCCTATGTCCTGGTGCATCATCCGAATATAGACTGGGCGATGAAGCCGACGGCCTGGCTGAATAATCCTGGCTATCACGGCTTCTCGGAGATGCTGTACCAGGTCACTTCGGCGAACGCCAATAACGGCAGCGCGATGGGGGGGCTGACGGGGAACAATATCTTCTGGAATGTCATGACGGGTCTCTGGATGGTCCTCGGCCGGTTTCTGCCTATCATAGCGCCGATCGCGATCGTGGGACTGCTGGCGAATAAGAAGTATATCCCCGAATCGGCGGGTACGTTGAAGGTGGACAGCCTGACTTTTGGCGTCATGACGTTCCTGGTCATCTTCATCATCACCGCGCTGTCCTATTTTCCGCCGCTGGCGCTGGGACCGATCGCGGAATATTTTAGTATGAAGTAGGGGATTTAGTATGAAGTAGGGGATTTAGTATGAAGTAATAAACTGAAGTTAAGTATGAGACAAAATAAATCGCTTTTTCCAAGGGAGATCGTAGCGGACGCGCTGAAGCAGTCGTTCGTCAAGCTAAAGCCGGGGACCGATGGTTCGCAATCCGGTTATGTTCACGGTCTACATCGTAACGATCATCATGGCGGTGGTATGTGTCTGGATCCTGATGGGCGAGGGGTCGCAGGGTAAGTTCGGTTATAACCTGACGATCTTCCTGGTGCTGCTGATCACGGTGCTCTTTGCCAATTTTGCCGAGGCGATCGCGGAGGCGCGTGGTAAGGCGCAGGCGAACAGCCTGCGAAAGACGAGAGAGGATACGCCGGCGAAAAAGGTATTTCCGGTCGGGGAGATCTTTGTGGGCGAGGTCAAGGTTGTGCCTTCTTCGCAATTGCGGAAGGGGGATGTGTTTATCTGCGAGGCAGGTGATACAATCCCGATGGATGGGGAGATCATCGAGGGGCTGGCGACGATCGATGAAAGTGCGATCACGGGTGAAAGCGCGCCGGTCATCCGGGAAGCGGGCGGTGACAAGTCGAGTGTCACCGGTGGGACAAAGGTGTTGAGCGATAAGATCAAGGTACGGGTGACCACGAACCCCGGGGAGAGTTTCCTGGACAAGATGATCGCGCTCGTGGAGGGGGCTTCGAGGCAGAAGACGCCGAATGAGATCGCACTGACGATCCTGTTGGCGGGTTTTACGCTTATCTTCCTCATTGTCTGTGTGACCTTAAAACCTTTTGCGGACTATGCGAATACCCCAATCACGATCGCGGCCTTTGTGTCGCTCTTTGTCTGTCTGATCCCGACGACGATCGGCGGGCTGCTGAGCGCGATCGGGATCGCGGGGATGGACCGGGCGTTACAGGCTAATGTCATTACCAAGAGCGGCAAGGCCGTGGAGACGGCCGGCGACCTGGATACGCTCCTGCTGGATAAGACGGGTACGATCACGATCGGGAACCGGAAGGCGACACATTTCTGGCCGGCGCCGGGGGTTGATGAGAAGACCTTTGTCGACGCGGTGGTCCTCTCGTCGCTGGCGGATGAGACACCGGAAGGGAAGTCTATCGTGGAACTGGCCGGGGTGAATCCGGCGACTTTCCAGGTAAACGGGGCAAAGTTTGTTCCTTTTACTGCGGAGACGCGGTGTAGCGGAATCGATCTGGCGGATCAGCGGATCCGGAAGGGAGCATATGATTCGATCAAGACGCTCGTGACCCGGGCGGGGAATATATTTCCAACGGCAACTGAAAATAAGGTCAATGAGATCGCGTCCAATGGGGGCACTCCGCTGGCGGTTTCGCAGAACGGGGTGGCGCTGGGGGTGATCGAGCTGCAGGATATCATCAAGCCGGGTATCCAGGAGCGGTTCCAGCGGCTTCGGAAGATGGGGGTGAAGACGGTGATGGTGACTGGAGACAATCCGCTGACGGCAAAATATATTGCGCAGAAGGCGGGGGTGGATGACTTCATCGCCGAGGCGAAGCCGGAGGACAAGATGAACTATATCCGCAAGGAGCAGCAGGGCGGCAAGCTGGTAGCGATGATGGGGGACGGGACGAATGATGCGCCGGCGCTGGCGCAGGCCGATGTAGGGGTAGCGATGAACAGCGGGACGCAGGCGGCCAAGGAGGCGGGGAATATGGTGGATCTGGACAATGACCCGACGAAGCTGATCGAGATCGTGGAGATCGGCAAACAACTGCTGATGACACGGGGGACGTTGACGACCTTCTCGATCGCCAATGACGTAGCCAAGTATTTCGCGATCGTGCCCGCGCTATTCATCACGTCCATTCCTGCCTTGCAGGCGTTGAACGTCATGCATCTGAAGAGCCCCGAGAGCGCTATTTTGTCGGCGGTGATCTTCAATGCGATCATCATCCCGATACTTATACCCCTGGCGCTTCGCGGGGTGGCATACAAGCCGATCGGGGCCAGTGCGTTGTTGAGGCGGAACCTGCTGATCTATGGGATTGGAGGGATCATCGTACCTTTTATAGGCATAAAGGCGATCGATCTGTTATTGGGATTCTTCATGTAAAAACCGGGCGGAGCCCGGTTCGCACTTGACGACCATTGGGAGGAAAGTGCCGACATAAAATATATTGAGACAGAACTGAGCGAAGCGAAGGTTCCGAACGAGATTCCAACGGTGTTGGAATCGAAGTTCATATTTTGCGGAGCAATTTTTTGTCGAAATTCATTAAATCAATGAAAAATGCGCAAATATATATTGCCTTCTTTGAAGTTGACGCTGGTGCTGATCTTATCTGCAGCGTCCTGTACCCGTTACTGGTGGCGGTGGTGGGCTGGATGACGCCCGGGCAGGGGAATGGGGTGACGGTGGAGTACAACGGGAAAGTGGTGGGGTATGCGAATATCGGGCAGCGGTTTACGGACGACAAGTATTTCTGGAGCCGGCCGTCGGCGGTGGCATACAATGCCGCTGGGAGCGGCGGTAGCAATAAAGGGCCGAGCAATCCGGACTATCTGAAGGATGTGCAGGCGCATATCGATACCTTCCTGGCGCACAATCCGGGTGTCCGGGCGGCCGATATTCCGGCGGAACTGGTGACGTATTCGGGTAGCGGGCTGGACCCGGACCTATCGCCTGCGGGGGCCAGGATACAGGTCAGGCGGATCGCGGTGGTGCGGCATTTGTCGGAGGATAAAGTGAATGCGCTGGTAGACCGGTATACGCAACGGCCTTTATGGGGTATATTTGGGCCGGCGAAGGTGAATGTGCTGCAGTTGAACCTTGCGCTGGACAGGGGTAACTGAGCGAGCGAAAGTTACGAACAAGGAGGACCGTGCTGAAGCAGGTCCGACGAAGTTCCAATTAATAATTATGCCGGATAAGGATCAAAATGTACAGCATTTCCTGGAGCTGATCCGTCAGTCGAGGCGGGGTAAGTTCAAGATATATATCGGCATGAGCGCCGGCGTAGGGAAGACATTCCGGATGCTGCAGGAGGCGCAGACGCTGATGCGGAATGGGGTGGACGTGAAGATCGGGTATATCGAGACGCATGGGCGGAAGGAAACGGAGGAGCAGTTGCAGGGATTGCCGGTGCTGCCGCGGCGGAAGCTCTTCTATAAGGGAAAGGAATTGGATGAGCTGGATGTGCAGGCGGTGATCAATCTTCACCCGGAGGTGGTGATCATCGACGAGCTGGCGCATACGAATATCGAGGGCAGCAAGAACGAAAAACGCTGGCAGGATGTAATGGAAATCCTGGGCGCCGGAATCAATGTGATCAGCGCGGTGAATATCCAGCATATCGAGAGCCTCAACGAGGAGATCCGCACGATTACGGGGGTCGAGGTGACGGAGCGGATACCGGACAGCGTGCTGAAGGAGGCGGATGAGGTGGTCAATATCGATCTGACGGCGGATGAGCTGGTGGCGAGATTGAAGGAGGGGAAGATCTATGCGGCGGATAAGATCGGGATGGCGCTGCAGAACTTTTTCCAGCCGGAAAAGATATTACAGCTGCGGGAGCTGGCGTTAAAGGAAGTGGCGAGCCAGGTGGAGCGGAAGATCGAGACCGAGCTGCCGCGGAATTCGAATTTCCGGTCGGAGCGCTTCCTGGCTTGTATCAGCAGTAATCATGAGACGGCCCGGAAGGTGATCCGGAAGACGGCGCGGCTGGCCAGTTATTATCAGTCCCGGTGGGTGCTGCTGTATGTGCAGACGCCGAAGGAGGACGGGGATAAGATCGGGCTGGCGGCGCAGCGTCATCTGATCAACAATTTCAAGTTGGCGATGGAGTTAGGGGCGGAGGTGATCCGGGAAAAACAAAGTAATATTGCCATGGGCATCATGGAGGTAGCGACGAGGTATAAGGTCACGACGATCTGTATCGGCAAGCCTCATCTCAACCTGTACAATGTAATTATCCGCACGGCGGTATTCAATCAGCTGCTGACCAAGCTGGCGGCAACGGATATTGACGTGGTAATACTATCCTGATATGAGTGTCAGATTAAAAACCAAATTATCGCTGGGGCTGATCTTCCTCTTTATCGTGATCGTCCTTTTCGGCGTATTGGGTTTATTCTATATCAATCAGCTCAGCAAGGAGGGGCGGCAGGTGTTGCAGAACAACCAGGAGTCGCTGCTGTATTGCAACCGCATGTTGCAGTCGCTGGAGGACATTCGTACGCATAAAGATGCGATGGATATCTTTAAGGAAAACCTTAAGCGGCAGCAGGGGAATATTACGGAGATCGGGGAAAAAGAGGCGACGGATGAGCTGACGAAGAATTATAACGAGATGCTGGTGGACCCGAATGACTCCAGCAATTACGTCGATATCCGGCGCTCGATCTACAAGATCCAGGACGTCAATGAGCAGGCGATCCTGCGAAAGAATACGGTCGCGCAGCAGACGGCCGAGAGTGCGGCGAATGTGCTGACGATGGTCTTCACGATCCTGACGCTGGTGCGCTTTCACATTTATCTTCAATCTGCCGGCGGTTATCTCCGGGCCGATCAGCAGCCTGTCGGAGGGTATTCTGGCGATTGCGGGTAAAAACTATAAGAAGCGGATCTATTTGAAACAGGGCGATGAGTTCGGGGACCTGGCGAATGCCTTCAATATTATGGCGGGGAAGCTGGATGAGTATGAGAGCAGCAACCTGGCGAAGATCAAGTTCGAGAAGAGCCGGATCGAGACCATCATCAACCAGATGCGGGATGGGATCATCGGTCTGGATGAGAAGCGGAATATCCTGTTCCTGAATGCGGTGTCGGAGAAGCTGCTGGGTTTGAAGGAGGCGGAGATCATCGGGCAGTATGCGCCGGATATCGCGCTGAAGAACGATCTGATGCGGACCTTGTTGCTGGATGATCCGGAGAAAAAGGACCTGAAGATATTTGCGGACGATAAAGAAAGCTATTTCAGCAAAGACGTGCTGGACGTGACGAACAATAAGGAGATCATCGGACAGGTGATCGTGCTGCGGAATATTACGCTTTTTCATGAATTGAATGAAGCGAAGACGAACTTCATCGCGACGGTGTCGCATGAGCTGAAGACGCCGATCTCTTCGATCAAAATGAGTGCGCAGCTGTTGACGGACCTGCGGGTGGGAGCGTTGAGCGAAGAGCAGCAGGAGCTGATCCGGAGTATTACGGACGATGCGGACCGATTGTTGAAGATCACCGGGGAGCTGTTGAATATGTCGCAGGTGGAGACGGGCAACATCCAGCTGAAGCTGCAGCCGGCCGATCCGGCGAAGATCGTCGATCAGGCGATCCAGGCGGTGGCTTTTCAGGCACAACAGAAGGGGATACGGATCCAGTCGTCGGTGGCGGAGGATCTGCCGCTGATCCAGGCGGATGTGGAGAAGACGTCTTGGGTGCTGATCAATTTCCTGACGAACGCGATCAAGTTCTCGCCGGACCAGTCGGGGGTCGAGATCTCGGCGTATCGCAGCAAGGATAAGGTGGAGTTCCTGGTGGCGGATCATGGCCGGGGGATCGATGAGAAGTATTTGCCGCGGATCTTCGAGCGGTATTTCAAGGTGCCGGGTACGCATGACCGTAATGGAACGGGGTTGGGGTTGTCGATCTCCAAGGAGTTCATCGAAGCGCAGGGAGGCCGGATCTGGGTGAGCAGTCAATTGGGGGCGGGGAGCAGGTTTGGGTTCACTTTGACGGCGGCGTAGGATAACCGAGCGAAGCGAAGGTTACGAGCGTATCCGAGGGAACCGAAGGATACGAACGAGGAAGGGCGAGGAACGAAGCCTTGACGAAGTTCTAAACGAGGGACGAAGTTTCGACGAAGCTCTGGGGGTTGGGGGGAGATGGATCGGGGTATGATTGGAGTGAATTTTGGTCTTTTTGAGAGGTTGAACAGGATCTTTTTTGGAGCAAAATATGGGCTTTAATGAGGTTAATACGGGAGTTTTGAAGGGTGAATGCCAGGTCTTGAAGGGATTAAATTGGGATTATTGGGGGGTTGATCTGCGATTTTGAGGGGGAGAATAAGAGGCTTTGGAGGGGCTGATTTAGGGTCCTAAAGGGGTGAATCAGGGTCTGACGGGAGGTGAATTTGGGGACGTGGGAGGCAGAGGGGGTAAATCAGGGTATTTGGGGAGCGTGATGCGGATGCTATGGCGTTGGAGTGGGGGGAAATGATGGGAAGGGGAAGGTAAAGCTGCCCCGGGAGGACAATTGCAGGGATTGTGTTTTAAACACGCAATGGGGTTGATTTTTGCGAATTTATTGGAAATGAGACGATTAAAAATTAATTAAGAAATGACAAAAAGCTGGGATAAACAACTACAATTACCGTAAGTGTTAACTCTTATTTTATTTGCTAGTGCTTTAAAAATGACCGCAGAAGATTTTTGTGTATGAATCAAAAAAGAAGTACATTCATATCCTAATAGGATAAGGTTTAATGGTTATGGTATTTGATTAGTGCATCCCCGCTTCGCGGGGATTTTTTTTTGTGGGCCGGAGGCCCCCGTGTGGGGATTTTTGATTTTGGCGCGTTTTGCAAACCGATTGCATTACGAGGTTTGGGTGAATTTCCCTAACTTGAAATGCCCCTCCTTACAACCTCACTGGCACTGGCGCTGATTCGTAGCAAAACAAACCCACCAAACGTACACCTAATGCCAAAGATGAATAACGGCCTGGTCATTCTGACGGTCGAAGACAATCCGAGCGATCTATTTCTGCTAGAGCACATGCTGCGGTCGTCGGGTCTGGAGATCCAGCAATTGTATTCTACTGATACAATCGGTGAGGCCTACCGGTTATTGCGGGAGAGGGAGATCCACCTGGTTTTGCTGGATCTGAGCCTGCCGGATAGCTGGGGTATCCATTCGTATATGCAGCTCAAGGCGGTGGTGCAGAAGATCCCGGTGATCATTCTAACGGGGTTGGCTGATACGAAGGTGGCGTTGGAGGCGATAAAGGAAGGCGCGCAGGATTACCTGGTGAAGAGCGAACTTACGGAAGGGTTACTCGCTAAAACGATTCAGTATAGTCTCGAGCGGAAGCGGAGTCTCGAATATCTGCGGGAGAGCAATGAGCGGTTCAATACGGTAGTGAAGGCGACGAATGATGCGATCTGGGACTGGGATATTGCGGCGGGCGGGTTGTCGATGGTAGGGGACACGTATCAGCAGTTATTCGGCCACGATAGGACGGAAGCCGGATCGCCGGAGGAGCTTTGGGAGGCGGTGATGCATCCGGATGACCGGGAGCGGGTGTTGTCCAAGTTACGGCGGGTGATCGGGGAGGGGGTTGCGAATAAATGGGAGGATGAGTACCGGTTGCGGAAGGCGAGCGGGGAATATGCCTATGTGCATGACCGGGGGTATATCATTCATTCGGCGGAGCATCGCCCGGTTCGAATGATCGGGGCGATACAGGATATTACGGCAAGGAAGCGGTCGGAGGAGATCATTTTGGCGTCGGAGGAAAGGTATCGGCAGTTGTTCTATAAGAATCCGTTCCCCACGTGGATCTTCGATCCGGATAGTTTGCAGATCATGGAGGTAAATGATGCGGCACGGGAGAAGTATGGATTTAGCCGGGAGGAGTTTGGGCGTCTCACGATGCGGGATTTGCATGTGGAAGGGGAGGCGGATCAATTTATGGCGGAGCTGGGGGAGAAGAATCAGGGAAAGTCAGGAATGGGTGCCAGGCTTTGGCATCATCATAATAAGTGGGGCCGGGTGATGATCGTGGAGATCACGTCGCATCGAATGGATTATTTTGGGAAAGCGTGTGTCCAGGTCATTGTGAATGATGTGACGGAGCGGATCCGCCTGGAGAAGGAGCTGGCGTTGCAGCAGAAGCTGAAGCAGCAGCAGATCACGGAGGTGGTACTAGGCGCACAGGAGCGGGAGCGGTTCGAGCTGGGGCAGGAGCTTCACGACAATATCAATCAGATCCTGGCTACCTCCAAGCTTTACCTGGATGTGGCGATCGAGGAGAAGGAGCCGCGGATGGAGTTGCTGGCCAAGAGCCGGAAGAACATTTCGGTGGCGATCGAGGAGATCCGCAAACTTACGAGGGATCTGATCTCGCCGAGTTTGAATGATCTGGGGTTGGCGCAGTCGATCAAGGAGTTGATCCGGAGTATTCAATCGGTAGGGAAGATGAAGATCCGGCTGAACATTTCCGGGTTGGATGAGGAGGAGTTGTTGCCGGAGCAGAAGATCAATATCTACCGGATCATCCAGGAGCAGCTCAACAATATTCTAAAGCATGCGCAAGCGGATACGGTGGTGATCGAGTTGAATAAGGTAAAGGAGCAGGTGCGACTGCGGCTGGCGGATGATGGGAAGGGGTTTGATCCGCGGATGCGGCGGAAGGGGGTGGGCATCTCGAATATTATCAGCCGGGCGGAGTTGTACAATGGGAAGGTGGAGATCGAGTCGGCGCCGGGAAAGGGATGTCAACTGGTTGTGGTGCTGAACGAGAAGGCTTTGGGTGATGGAGAGGCGACAAAGCCATAGACCAGCCTGGCGGCCGGTTTGTGCGATAAAGAACTGTACCGCCGGAGCGGCATAACCGGGTACGGAATAGAGAGTACATCTACAACAACCCCCTGTTGTAAGGGCCTCTGTGCAGAATGCAAAACGGATATTGTTTTGCCATCGCATTGAGCCGTTTCAGGGTTTCTTCATCCGGCGGATCGACGCTGAATGCTTCTTCCGGCATTTTTTTTGAATCGGGATGCCGGACAATTTTGGCAGTCGGCAATGCTGTTAGCGGCGAAGAGGCGCTATTGGTTCTTTTTGCCGGGACGATACTTGGCTTCATCTTCTTAGAGGTGTTAAAAGTGATGAATGGCGTTCGATAACACTTCTCGTATGCAAGCTAATTTCGACAGGGAAAACAGATTAGGCAAGATGGGATCTGTTGAAAACAAAGATACTAATAAAAGACTGAGTGATGTAGAAAAAGAATTATTTTTTGTGAAAAAATTTTCAAATCGGCTTGGCGAGGTTCGCGTTTTCGGGTGTGCGGCTGCGTAAAAAATACGCAATGAAATTCGCGGGGATTGTATTACTCGGAGACAATGAAAAATGCAATCGGGTGCGGGTTGGGGAGGATTGTTAAAGATGAGGGGAAGATATTAGTGGTTTTACTTTATAGGTGTATCGGAGATTTACCATGGGTGTGGGTGGCGTGGTGGGTGTGGATGGCGTGGTGGGTGTGGATGGCGTGGTGGGTGTGGGTGGCGTGGTGGGTGTGGATGGCGTGGTGGGTGTGGATGATGCGGGGCGGTTGATGCTGATCTGTATTTGTGGACGGGCGTTTTGGTGGTTGTAGATGGCGCTTTCGTCGAGCAGCGGGGTGTCGGCGATGAACCGGAGGCCGTTGCCCTCCTTATCGGTGATCGTCCACCAGCGGATATCGGTGCGGATCGCGGTTGTGCAGATCGCGGTTGTGCGGGCGTCGGCTACGGAGGTGGCGGGTGTCGGTGGCCGGTCGTGAAAGATGCCGTGGGGCCCATAGGCGGTGATCGAGTCGTAGCCGGAGGGAAGGACCCACTGCATGCCGAAGCAAGGCATTGGCCATTGGCGGGTTGGTGGTTGGGAAGTATCCGGTTCGACTTGTTGGGTGATAAGCATCTCGCCGCCCGCGTTGATGGTGTAGCTGAGATGGAGCAGGGAGGCGGTGGCGCGGCAAGGTGTATTCGGTTCGGATGATGATCAGTTCGGGACTGGTAGTATTGGAGAAAAGTTGCAAGTGAGGTTCGCGCGTGGCGGCGAGCCAACCGGAATCGGTGGCATAACTTGCTGAATCGTTATAGCCAGGCGACCAGAAGTTGGATCTAAGTCCCAGGGTGTCGTCGAGCAGGTCGGTGCCCCGGATCTCATAATGGACGAGCCAGCCGGTTTGCCGGTTAAAAGAAATGCGGATGGAAGGACTGTGGATGGTGAAGATATCGTCGTCGCCGGTCAGGGTGATCTCGCCGGTAGGTGCGATGGTCAATCCGGGTCGGTATGGCTTTAACAAGAGTTGTTGTTCGCCGAGGAAGGCCGCGGTCGAGTGGTAGCGAAGTTGGAGGAAGGATTCGCCGGCGGTGTCATCGGGCAGGCGTAGTGGAAGGTGGACGAGGAGGGGTTTTTGGGGGGCGAGGGCGGGGATCGGAGTTTTTCCTTTTTTGGTGATGGCGCCGTTGACCTGGAGTTCCCAGTCAAGAACAATATTTTTGAGTGGGGTGGTGGCAGTGTTGAGAAGGCGAAGGGTTGTCGAGGCTGAGGAGGAGGCTGGTGTTTTGGGCACCAGGCTGGTGATGATGGTATCTTTGGATAAAAGCAGTGCGAAAAGCAAAAGCGTGGTCATGAAATTGTTTTGGCGCAGTCAATATAAAAATAAAGAACGATGGACGTGGGGCTAAAACGATTTAGTTTGTATCTTTATCCCGGTCTTTCCATACACCTTTATTATTAATGAAGAAAGTTTCCATCAGTGATATCGCTCGTAAGGCCGGAGTATCGGTCTCTACCGTTTCATTCGTGATGAATGACAAGGCCGTGAAGATGAGGATCAGCCGCGAAGTTATAGAAAAAGTTGAAAATGTGGCGCGGGAAATGGGATACCGGCCGAATCAGCTGGCGCGGGGATTGCGGACGGGCAAGACGAAGACCATTGGACTTATCGTGGAGGATATCTCGAATGCCTTCTTTGCCACGCTGGCCAAGACGATCGAGGATGAGGCCAAGAAGTACGATTATAAAGTAGTGTATTGCAGCACGGACAATGAGGAAGTAAAGGCGCGGGAGCTGATCAATATGTTGTCGCAGCGCCAGGTGGACGGCTACATCATCACCCCGACGCTGAAACTGGCGGATGAGATCCGGAAGCTGCAGGCGGAGAACAAGCCGGTGGTTCTGATCGACCGGTATTTTCCGGAGCATCAGGAGATACCGGCGGTGCTGGCGGATAATTTCGAAGGGGTGGCAAAAGGGACGGAATACCTGATCGGGAGGGGCTACCGGAAGATCGCGCTCGTGACGATCGAGACGGACATGGCGCATATGAAAGACAGGTTATCCGGTTATTTCGATGTGTTACGAAAACACGATATCCCCATCGATGAGCAGCGGGTTAAGATCGTGCCGTATCAGGCAAACCGGGAGACGTCGCTCGGGATGATCGTGGAATTGCTGGAGGGGGTGGGAAGGGAGATCGACGCGGTATTTTTTCTCACGAACTATCTTGGGGTGCTTGGTATCGAGGCGATCAAAAAGAGACAATTGAAGATCCCCGATCAACTGGCGGTCATTTGTTTCGACGACAATGATGTTTTCCGGTTGTATACGCCGACGATCTCTGTTATCCGGCAGCCGATCGATTCGATCGGGCAACGGGCGATGTGTGCGCTGATGGAGCGGCTGAAGCATCCCGGCGGTGAGGAGGGTGCCCCTGTAGCCGACCTGGTGCAACTTAAGACGGAGCTGATCGTCAGGGAATCGATCTGATGATTGCGGTGGAGGAATTTTGTTTTTATACCTAAATTCAAATATATTTACAACAGACAACTGAAACTGACATAAGGCTGTTGAGAAAGTGACCTTATTACATCACAACGAGAAAATGCTGCTTCGGCAAGTTGGCCGCCACGATGAGAAAGCGTTCAAAGCTTTATTCGAGGCGTATCAGCCAAGGCTTTACCATTACATCATCGGGATCGTCAAGTCGAAAGAGACGGCGGAGGAAATGGTGATCGATGTCTTCCTCAAGATCTGGCAGCAACGGGAGATGCTGGCAGGCGTGGAACGTTTCGACGCCTTCCTGTTCCGGATCGCGTTCAACCAGTCGGTCGATTACCTCCGGCGGGCGGCGCGGGACCCGAAGATCAAGGATATACTCTGGCAGGAGATCGAGCTGGCCGGCGGTCCGTCCTCCGACGAGCCGGTGTTGGTCAAGGAATACGAGGTCAAGCTGAAGGAGGCGATCGGGTTGTTGTCGCCAAAACGGCAGTTGATCTTCCGGATGAGCCGCGAAAAGAACTTCAGTCATTCGGATATCGCCGAAAAGTTCCAATTATCCAAATATACCGTCAGCAATCACATTTCCGAATCGCTTCGGTTCATTCGCGCCTACCTGGCCCATTTCCTGACCATCCTGCTGCTCTTCTTCTGGTAGTTTGACAAAAAAAGTTAAAAATTTAATAACGGGCATTAGTTGTTCAGGGTCAGGATTTCGTCCCTGTTGGTAGGGGAACACCCTTTTGCCATGTCCGATGGTCACATCGACGATACGCGTTTGAAGTATTTGCTGGAAAAATATCTGGCGAATAGCTGTTCCTATTCGGAAATGGAGGAGCTGTTGGGAGCGGTGAAGGAGGGTGCCGGCGAGGCTCCGTTGTATGAGACGCTGGAGGCGTTCTGGCGGGAAAACCGGCGGCAGAAGCCTGCGCCGGATGTGGACAGTGTCGCGTTGTATCGGGCGATCATTTTGCGGGAAGGGGAGATCAGCCGGAAGCGTCGGTTGCGGAAAAGGAGGATGGTCCGATACCGGACGGCCGGACTTGCGGCGTTGCTGGCCCTGCTGTTTGCTACTTACCTGGCGGCGGTTTTGCGGCGTGGGCCGGCGAAGGCTGACAAGCCGGTGGCTGCGGCTTCGAACCGGTTCAAGAATGATGTTAAACCGGGTGGCAACCGGGCGGTGCTGGTGTTGGCCAGCGGGCAATCCATCGTCCTGGACAGCGCGGGGACGGGGATGCTGGCGATGCAGGGCGGGATGAAAGTGATCAAGCTGAACAATGGTCAACTACAATATCAGGCGACAAGCGGGAGCGTGGCGGACACCGCTCCGGTTTATAATACGATCACTACGCCGCGGGGCGGCCAGTATGAACTGATCCTGCAAGATGGCACGAGGGTCTGGCTGAATTCAGAATCTTCGCTGCGGTTCCCTACGACTTTTACCGGGAAGGAGCGCCCCGTGGAACTTAGCGGTGAAGCGTATTTCGAAGTGGCGCCGCATGCGGTCAATCCCTTTAAGATACTACTGATGCACCAGGATGGTACCGATGGCCGAAACCAGAAAGTGATCTTTGTGCTCGGGACCAGCTTCAATGTCATGGCGTATGATGAGGAGAAGGTCGTAAGGACGACTCTTTTGGACGGGGCGATCCGGGTGGGGGATGAGAACGTTAAACGGGTATTGAAGCCGGGGCAGCAGGCGGAGTGGACGATGGAGCCTGTGATGGGGGGAGCGGCTGACCGTGGAGCGGCGGGGGTGGCCGGCGCGGGGTCGGGGGGGATCCCGGGATCGGGTTCGACGGAGATGTCGGGGGGCGATGCGATCCGGGTGACGGACGATGCGGATGTGGATGCGGCGGTGGCGTGGAAGAATGGCTTCTTTAGCTTCGACCGGTCCGATATCCGGACGATCATGCGGCAGCTCTCGCGGTGGTATGATCTGAAAGTCATCTATAATAATAGGAATGCCGGGGTCGGGAAGCCGAAGATGTTCTGGGGCGGGATCCAAAAGAACCTGCCTTTATCGGATGTGCTGAGGATCCTGGAAAAGAGCGGCGTTCAATTCTATGTCGATGGCAACAGTGTAATCGTAAATATGTAAACATTAAACCACATAAACAGCTATGATCAGATAAAAACCTTAAAATGATTATTGCCATATAAAACCGCCCCGGCTGGACCCCGGGACGGCAATAATGTTTGGCTCATAGACCAATCTTGACGTGACTGCTATTTTATTCACCAAACAATTACAAAAGTATGTTTTTAACTGCTATTTGTGAAACTTCGCTCGCGCAGGCGAGTTCTTTTGAGGAGAGTCCATCCTTCTGCTTTTTTGCTTCTACCTTCACTTCTTTGTCTTTCAGCGTTCAAGCTGAAAAACCCAGTCAGGGGGTCACCATTTCCGGGGAGAATGTCCCGCTTCAGAAAGTGTTCCGGAAGATTACCAAAATGACCGGGATATTCCATTTTCTGCGATTATAATCTACTACAGGAAGCGGGTCTGGTGACGGTCAACGTAAAGAATGTTTCGCTGGATGCCGCGCTGGATAGCTGTTTGAAGGACAAGGCACTAAACTTTGAAATTATTGGTAAGACGATCGTTATTTCCAGGAAGGAGGTTGCTGCGGCGACCGTGGCCGCTGTCCCGGTACCGGTTGGGCCGCCCCCGATCGATGTCCATGGCCGGGTCATAGACGAAAAGGGGTCTCCCGTGGTAGCCGCTACGGTCGAGGTGAGGGGCGAACGGAAAGTGACTACGACAAATGATAACGGAGAATTCACGCTGACGGGCATCAGCGATAATGCGGTGCTTGTTATCTCCAGTGTCGGATTCGACAAAGCTGAGGTGAGGGTTGCAGGGCAGACGCAGATTTCGGTGACGTTAGAGAAATCAACGGGCGTTGAGCGAGACGGTCGTAACGGCGCTCGGTCTTGTCAAGGAAGCCCGGAAAGTGGGTTATTCGGTGGCTGTCGTCGGCGGCGATCAGTTGAACCAGGCGCGACAGACCAATGTGGCGCTTTCGCTGGACGGCCAGGTAGCCGGCCTCCAGTGCGTGGGGCAAACGGCGGTCCCGGCGGTACGGCCCTGATCCTCCTGAGAGGCGTGCCCAGTATCAATGCCGGCGGACCACCCTTGTTTGTGATCAACGGGGTGCCGATGGACAACGGTCAGCGTGGTGCGGCCGGGGAATGGGGCGGCTCAGATAATGGCGACGGGATCGGCAACATCAATCCCGACGATATCGAGACCATGACCGTGCTGAAAGGCCAGGCGGCATCGGCGCTGTATGGTACGCGCGCCTCTAATGGGGTCATCATGATCACCACCAAATCCGGTCAAAAGGGGCCAGACCGACATTAGTTATAATCTGAACGCACTCTGGGACAAGGCGATCAACAGCACCGATTTCCAATACCAGTATGGTCAGGGTCTCGAAGGGGCCAAGCCTACTACGGCCATCGGCGCTCAGAATACGAACCGTTTCAGCTGGGGCTCCCCACTGGACGGCAGTCCGACGATACAGTTCAACGGCCAGAACTATGCGTATTCGGCCTATAACTACAAAAAGAACATGAACCAGATCTACCGGGTAGGGCCTTCGCTGACCAACACGGTCTCCGCCAGCGGCGGCAATGACCGGACCACTTTCCGGCTGTCGGCGTCCGATCTCGACAACAGCTCGATCGTCCGCAATAGTGGCATCGACCGAAAGACGGTCAATCTGAATGTAACCCAGAAGCTCACCGATAAATTGAGCGTCACGGTCATCGCCAATTATATCGACCAGCAAGACAGGAACCTGCCTTCACTGTCCGATGGTCCGGGCAATCCCAACAACTTCCTGGAACTCGCGGCCAACGTCAACGACAACATTTTTAAGCCGGGCTATACTACAAGCGACGGGGATGGAGACGCAATTCAGCGACGATAATTATGCCACTAATCCCTGGTTCGTCGTCAGCAAATGGATCAATAATGTCGGCCGCAACCGGTTGATCTCGAATGTTTCGGCGAAGTACCAGTTCACTCCCTGGCTCTATGCCATGGTGCGTATGGGCTTTGACAACGAAAATGACCGGCAGTTCGCCGTCACACCGACCGGTACGTTGTATTCCTATAATAACGCGGGGCAGTCCGGTCAGCTGAACGGCCTCACCACTCAGCAGCACTACGAGTTAAACGTGGACGAACTGTTGGGCGTCAGCCACAAGCTCTACAAAGATCTGAGCCTGGATGCCACCTTGGGCGCCACGGAGAGAAAGGACAGGTGGGAAAGGTCAGCAGCTCAATGGCAACCAGTTCGTGATCCCCTACCTGTATACGCCGAGCAACGTAGTCACTTACAACAGGGTTTACCAACTGCGCTGACCGAAGTGAACTCAGCCTTCTATAGCTTGGATTTCGACTGGGATAACTGGCTGATCATCAATACGACAGGTCGGGACGATGCCTACTCTACCCTTCCTCGAACAATAACCGCATCTTTACGCCATCGGTATCGGGCAGCTTTGTCTTCAGCCAGTTCATCCCGAACAATGTGCTGAGCTATGGTAAATTGAGAGTGGCCTATGCCCAAACCAGCGGTGAACCCAATACCGGAAACTTCGGCAGCGGCGCCTACCAGGATGCCCTTTACTATGGTGTAGGTAACTCCATCAACGGTACGCCGACGGGGAATTACAATTCTGCACTGCCCAACCTCTTCCTCAAACCGTTCGTCAAGACGGAAGAAGAATATCGGATTTGAAACGAAATTCCTGGCAAAACCGCGTCGGAATCGATTTCGATTATTTTACGAGCGTGACCCATCACGAAATAGAAAGCGCCGTGCTGAGCAATTCCACCGGTTATTCGAACGACATCGTCGGTACCGGATCGATCCAGAACCGCGGTGTGGAGCTGAAGGTGACCGGAACGCCGATCAAGACCAGAATTTCAATGGGACCTACACTGCAACTACACGCACGTCAAAACAAGGTCCTGGAGACCGACAAGCCGGCAACCCGATTCACCCTCGGTGGCTATCGTCCGCTGAATGCGAATACGGCCCTGGGTCAAGGGTATGGCCGGTCCGCAGATCCTGGCGCATGACTATGTCCGGGATTCTAAGGGCAATATCGAAGTCGACGGTAACGGCGACCCGCTTGCTACCGCCTCTTATTAGCCATTCGGTAGCGTGACTCCCGACCGACTTTGGCGGGGTAAAGACCGACTTTACCTATGAAGAGCTGGAATCTTTCCGCGCTCTTTTCCTATAACTACGGCAACAAGATCCTCTCGGCCACCAATTACTGGTCGCTCTATCGCGGGCTGAACAAGCAAACGCTGGTCGGACGGGCAAGCGGGGTCACGACGGGGGTGAATGCTACATCGGATGCACCCAATACTGTGGCAGCCACCGCCCAGGATTATTATCCAGGCGCTCGGCGCCGTGTCCAGGGTGAACGTGTTGAACGGCGATTTTATCAGGCTCAAGCAGCTTACGCTGGGATATACCCTCGGCAGGAAAGTCTTAGGGGATAATCCGGTGTTCAACTCGATCACCATATCGGCCGTGGCCCACAACCTGTGGTTGATTATGAAACGCAGTCCGAATATCGATCCGGAATCCGAATTCCAAGCCAGCGTGTACTCATTGGGTATCGAAGGCACGAGCCTGCCGGCCACGACGACCTTTGGATTCAATGCCACCTTCAAATTCAAAAACTAGAAATTATGAGAAAGACCTGGATATATATGAGTTCTCTGTTCTTACTGACATTGGGAGGATGCACGAAAAACTTCACGGCCATCAATACGGACCCGACGAATGCCTCCGCTTCGGTGTTCGATCCAAACCTGCTGCTGCCGACTGCGGAGTATAACTACTTCTATGCCAATCAGGGTTACAGCGCCCCGATCCTTTTCCAGAGCATGTGGACACAGATCTTTGCATCGGCCGAGTTCCCGAGCTATTACAGTAACGGGGACAAATATGTCGCTTCCAGCAATATCCTGACCTATGACGCCAGCATCTGGAATGATGCTTATACGGCAGCAGGCTATGCGTACACTTGCCAGCAGCTGATCAAAAGCAAGAAGGATACGTCCTTAAATAATCTCAACGGTATCGCGCTGATCGTGCAGCTGCTGAATCTCGAGTTGGTCACAGACACCTATGGCGACTGTCCCTATTCACAGGCCCTTGAGGGCGCGAGCGGGGTAGCGGAGCCGGTGTATGATGCGCAGAAGACCATTTATCTTTCCATGCTGAGTAAGCTGGATTCGGTCCTCCCGACCTTGAATCCCGGCGGGACTGCACCGACGAACGACGTTATCTATTTCGGTAATGTCGCCGAGTGGCAAAAGTTCGGCTATTCGCTGATGCTAAGGATGGCCATGCGGCTCACCAACGCCGATCCGGCCGACGCGCAGACCTATGTCGAAAAGGCTTATGCCGGGGGTGTCTTCGGCAGCAATGCGGATAATGCGTATTTCACCTTCGACCATGCAGACAACTACAGTAACGGTAATTCCAGCGCCTTGCAGACACAGGAGGATTATTCGGAGGTCAGGTGGGGTCAGCAGTTGATCAGTTACCTGAAGACTACGAATGACCCGCGGCTTTCGGTTATCGCGGAAGTGCCGCAGCCCGGACTGACAAATGCGGCTAATGAAAGTCTGGCGGGGAATTCGACAGCTTCGGCTCAAGACGGTATGCCCAACGGTTATGATGAGAATGGCGGCTCCACGGATATCAGCAATGCGCCCGGCTATCCCGGCGGAACCGGAACCGGTGGCGATTTCAATCCAACCGGAAATTACTCCCGGCCCACCTCTGCGCTGTACCTGTCGCTGAATACGCCAGGATTCATCCTCACGTATGCGCAAACGGAATTGCTCCTGGCGGAAGCTGCGGCAAGAGGCTGGAGTGTCGGCGCGTCTGCATCGACGCACTATGCCAACGGCCTGGCTGCTGCCATGACGACGTTGGGTAGGCTAAACGGCACGACGCCGATCAGTGCTGCCACCGCTACGGCATACGCCACGGCCAATCCGTTGGATGTATCTTCCCAGGCCAATTCGCTGGCGATGATCAATACGCAATACTGGGTATTGGAGGGAACGTTGTTCGACTTTTCCGAAGCGTGGAGCAACTGGCGCCGTTCCGGCTACCCGGTGCTGACACCGGTGAATTACCCAGGGAATTTTACAAATGGGGTAATCCCGCGGCGGGAGATCTATCCGTCGTCGGAGCCCTCGACAAACCCCGGCAATTACAAGTCGGCGGTAAGTAACCTGAGCGGTGGAGACAGCTGGACCTCGCATGTCTGGTGGGATCAATAGACTCTGGTGGGATCAATGGACAATGTCCGGGACAATGTCCGCAAGGATAAAAAAAGTTTGCAGCAGTTGTTTCTTTCGACTGACAAGGCTACCTTCGGGTAGTCTTGTTTTTTTATTTTATATGCTTATGGGTAGCAGGGTAACAAAGATCGTACTGGTCCTTTCACTCCTGGTTGGCGGACGAGGGCTGGTAGAGGCGCAGGCGCCATTATTCAAGTTATTGTCTTCGAAGCAGACCGGCATTCATTTCAGCAATGACATCAAGGAGAGTGAGGATTTGAACGTGCTGAACTATGAGTACTTCTATAATGGCGGCGGCGTTGCGGTCGGCGATATCAACAATGACGGGCTGCCCGATCTGCTCTTCACGGCCAACAGCAAGCCCTGCAAGCTGTATCTTAACCTTGGCGGGATGAAGTTCAAGGATATCACGAAGGAGGCGGGGTTGGAGGGCCGGCCCGGCGGCTGGAAAACGGGGGTGACGATGGCGGATGTGAACGGTGACGGGTTGTTGGACATCTATATCTGTTATTCTGGAAAGGATGCATCGCTCCGGGGCAATCAGCTTTTTATCAACCAGGGCAATCTGACCTTTAAAGACGAAGCGGCGAAATATGGGTTGAACGACTCGGGGTATTGTACGCAGGCGGCCTTCTTTGACTATGACAACGATGGCGATCTGGATATGTTCCTGTTGCGGCATTCGGTAAAGAAGATCGATAATATGGAGCTGGCCCAGTACCGGAATGACCTGGACCCGCTGGCGGGAGACAAGCTGTATGAGAACAGGGGCGGTCACTTCGTGGATGTCTCAAAGCAGGCCGGACTGCGGCAGAGCCCGCTGACCTATGGGTTGGGGATCGCGATCGCGGATATCAATAAGGACGGCTGGCCGGATATCTATGTCACCAACGATTACAACGAGCCGGATTATTTGTACATCAACAATCATGACGGAACTTTCACGGATATGGCGGACAGTTGTTTCCGGCATCTGGCACAGTTCTCGATGGGGGTGGACATTGCCGATATCAATAATGACGGTTTGCCCGATGTGATGAACCTGGATATGCTGCCGGAGGATAACCGGCGGCAGAAACTGCTGCAGCTGCAGGAAAATTATGAATCCTTCCAGCTGATGACGTCGCAGGGGTTGCAGGAGCAGTATATGCGGAATATGCTGCAGCTGAATAATGGGGATGGGACGTTCAGCGAGATCGGGCAGCTGGCGGGGGTATCCGCAACGGATTGGAGCTGGTGTCCATTACTGGCAGATTTCGACAACGACGGGTATAAAGATATTTTCATTACCAACGGGTATTTGAGGGACTATACCAATAAGGACTTTTTACGGTATTGGGGGGATTATAAGATAAAGCAGGCCATGAACCGGGAGCCTGTCCGGTTGATGGACCTGATCTCGGCGATGCCTTCTTCGGTACTGAAGAAGTATATCTTTCGGAACAATGGTGATCTGACTTTTACGAATATGCAGGCCGCGTGGGGGATCGACCAGGGGGCGGTGTCGTCGGGTGCGGTGTATGCGGATCTGGATGGGGATGGGGATCTGGATCTCGTCGTGAATAATCTTAACCAGGAGGCATTCGTGTATCAGAACATGAGCCGGGAGCAGGGCGGTGGATCGTATCTGGCGGTGAAGCTGGCGGGTGTCGGCGGGAATACGGCGGCCATCGGATCGAAAGTATATGTTTATGCGGGTGGAATGATGCAATATGAGGAGGTGAATCCGGCGCGGGGGTATTTGTCCTGTATGCCGGCGGAGTTGCATTTCGGGATGGGGAAGGCGGAGGTAGCGGATTCGGTGGTGATCGTTTGGCCGGGGGGGGCGCGGCAGCGGATGGAGAGGGTGAAGGTGAATCAGAAGCTTGTGGTAAAGGAGGACAGCGTGGGGATGGCGGCGGCGCGCGGGGGCTCGAGGGGCGCGGGGTTTGCGCGTGCGGCGGGTCCGACGATTTTCAGTAAGGGACCGGATTTTATCGATTATAAGCAGGTGGGTTATGGGGATAATGATTTCAAACGGCAGTTGTTGATGTTGTTTATGTATTCGCGGGTGGGGCCGGTGATCGAGAAGGCGGATGTCGACAAGGACGGGCGGGAGGACCTCTTCATCAGCGGCGACAAGGGCCGGCCGGGGAGGATGTATATGCAGCGGGAGAACGGGCGGTTCGAGGCGACGGGTATTTCGCTTGGTTCTGAGGATAGTTCGACAACGGCGGCTGCCGCCTTCTTCGATGCCAACGGGGATGGCTGGCCCGATCTGTATATTGCGAAAGGCGGGTATTCTTTATGGGAGCCCAATACGCCGGTGTTGCAGGACGTGTTGTATTTGAATGACGGCAAGGGTGGGTTGTATCGGGCGGATGGGGCCTTGCCGGATGTCAGTGCATCTGCCAAGTCTTGTGTGCGGCCTTGTGATTTCGATAACGATGGGGATATCGATGTATTTGTCGGGGGGAGGGTGATCCCGGGGCAGTATCCGATGACGCCGCGCAGCTATTTACTGGTCAATGACGGGAAGGGGCATTTTTCGACTGTCGCTACTCCTTTTGATCATGTCGGGATGGTGACGGATGCGCAGTGGGTAGACCTTGACGGGGATGGGCGTAAGGATCTGATCATTTGCGGGGAGTTCATGCCGGTGATGGTCTTTATGAACACGGCGGCGGGTTTCGTGGACAAGACAGTGGATTATTTTGGAAAGGTTTCGCCGGGTTTCTGGAATGTGCTTTCGGTGGCGGACCTGGATGGGGATGGGAAGCCTGATCTTGTTGCCGGTAATCTTGGGTTGAACAGTTGTGTAAAAGTCTCTCCGGCAGCGCCGGCGGAGCTGTATTTTGCCGACTTCGATCACAACGGGTCGATCGATCCCTTCCTAAACTTTTATGTTCAGGGGGTGAGCTATCCCTTTGTAAGCCGGGATGAGCTGAACGAGCAGATGTATTCGATGCGAAAGAAGTTCACTTCCTACGCAGCCTATTCGACGGCTACGATGAAGGATATCTTTTCGCCGGAGGAGTTGGCGAAGGCGGGCAAGCTAACGGCTACGGAAGATCGCACGGTCTGCTGGCTGAACAGGGGCGGACGGTTCGAGCGGGTGGGACTGCCTGTGCAGGCGCAGTTCGCGCCGGTGTGTCGCATTGTGACCGGGGATTTTGACGGAGACGGGAAGGCGGACCTACTGTTATTGGGTAATCACTCGGACAACCGGTTGAAGATGGGGAGTATGGATGCCAATTATGGCTGCCTGTTGAAAGGGGATGGTCGAGGCGGGTTTTCGTATGTGACGCAGCCGGCTGCGGGGTTGTCGGTGAAGGGGGATGTGAAATCGGCGACGGAGATAACGATCGGGGGGGCGAAGTATCTGGTGATCGGGGTGGCGGAAGGGAGGGTACAATTTTATAAAGAGAGATGATGAAAAGGATCTTAATCGTTGTTTTGTTGTTTTTGGAGACCGGCGCGCGAGCGCAAAAGGTGAAAGAGTCCATGTTGACGGCGGAGGTGCGGCCGGCGTTATATGCGACGACGATGGTGATGGTTCACGACGTGGTGAATCCGCCCGCGGCGGGCCGGTATTATGCTTATATGATGCTGGCGGCGTATGACCTGGTAGCGTCTCATGACGCTGCGATGGTTTCGCCGGGGGCTTTTATTCAGCATTATCCGGTGGATTCGCTGCGGGCGGGGGGGATTATCGGATCGCCGCGGTGTATGCGATCCTGGAGACAGGCCGGCAGATGTTGCCTTCGGGGTATCTGTTGGAGAAGGAGGAGACGCAATTTTTGGGGAAGCTTCGCGGGTGGGGTGTCCCGCAGCGCGTGGTGAATGCGAGTGAGGCGGCGGCGAGGTCGGCGGTGCAGAAGGTGATCGGTTTTTCCCGGGGGGATCGGTACAATTTGCTGAGCGCGAAATTGCGTTATACGCCCTTTAAGACCGATTCCGCGTGGTATCCTACGCCGCCGTCGTATATGGAGGCCGTTGAACCGAATTGGCGGATCATCCGGCCGATGATCATCGAAAGTGCCGATCAGTTCATTCCGCCGCGGCTCACTCCATTCAGCAAGGATACGGGCAGCGATTTTTACCGGTTGGCGATGGAGGTATACAGGATCAGCAAGGATACGGGGGCCCGGTCGCTCTATGAGCGGACGATCGCGGGCTTCTGGGATTGTAATCCGTTTGCGATCACTACGTCGGGGCATATGATGATCGGGCTGAAGAAGATGAGTCCGGGCGGGCATTGGATGGATATCACGGGGAATGCGGCGGCGGTGGCGGGGTTGAATTTCGATAAGACGGTGGAGGCGGAGACGCTGGTGGGGGTGACGCTGATGGATGCTTTCATCTCCGCCTGGGATGAGAAATACCGGAGTAACCGGCTTCGTCCGGAGACCTATATCGATCGATATATCGATCCGCGCTGGCAGCCTTATTTGCAAACCCCGCCGTTCCCGGAATACACCAGCGCTCACAGCGTGATCTCGACGGCGGCGGCGGAGGTGCTGGCCTTTCTGTTCGGGCGACCGGATCGACTATACGGATAATGCGGAGGAGTTGTTCGAGATCACTCCGCGTACGTTCCATTCTTTTCGTGGGGCGGCGGCGGAGGCGGCGATCTCGCGGTTATATGGGGGGATCCATTACCGGGATGGGGTGGTGAATGGTCAGACGGAGGGGAAGATAATGGGAGCGTATATTGTGGGACGGCTGAAGGCGGCGGGGGTGAAGGCGTTGCGGTAAGGGGTTGTGCGCGAGGTGGCGCGGTGAGGGGCGATGTGTGTTTTGGGCGGGACGGCTAATTGCGGCGAATTCGCCATAATTACCCTATTTTTACACCCAAAATTTCGATCCATGAATTTGCATGAATATCAGGCCAAGGAACTACTGAAGAAATACCAGGTACCCGTACAGGAAGGCATTCCGGTTGATAATGCGGGGGCGGCAGAGGAAGCGTATAAGCATTTGAAGGTCCAGTTCGGAAATAACTTCGCGGTAGTAAAGGCGCAGATCCATGCTGGTGGGCGGGGAAAGGGGAAAATCCAGGGAACGGAGCAGCGCGGAGTTGCCGTTGGGAAAGGGGCGGAGGAGATCAAACAAATTGCGAGCACGATCCTGGGGGGCACACTGGTGACGATCCAGACGGGGCCGGCGGGGAAAAAAGTCAATAAGGTATTGATCGCGCAGGATGTGTATTATCCCGGCGCGAATCCGGTGAAGGAGTTCTATTTGTCGGTACTGCTCGATCGGGCAAAGGGGCAGAATGTCCTCATGTACAGTACGGAAGGCGGGATGGATATCGAAGAGGTGGCGCACAAGACGCCGGACAAGATCTTTAAAGAGTGGGTTCATCCCGGCGGGGGCTTGCAGCCTTTCCAGGCGAGGAAGATCGCGTTCAACCTGGGATTGAGCGGTGAGGCATTCAAGAATTGTGTACGGTTCGTCACTAATCTTTACAATGCTTATTTAGGTTTGGACTGTTCCATGCTGGAGATCAATCCGCTGTTCAAGACGAGCGATGAGAAGATCATCGCGGTAGACTGTAAGATGAACCTGGATGATAATGCCCTGATGCGGCACCCCGAGCTGGAGGCATTGCGGGATATCAGCGAGGAGGACCCGACGGAGGTTGAAGCGGGTAAGTATAACCTGAATTTCGTAAAGTTGGACGGGAATGTGGGTTGTATGGTGAATGGTGCGGGTCTGGCGATGGCGACGATGGATATGATCAAGCTGAGCGGGGGTGAGCCGGCGAATTTCCTTGACGTGGGCGGTACGGCCAATGCGCAGACGGTTGAGGCGGGGTTCCGGATCATCTTGAAGGACCCGAAGGTGAAGGCGATCCTGATCAATATATTTGGCGGTATCGTTCGTTGCGACCGGGTGGCTCAGGGGGTGATAGATGCCTATAAGTCTATTGGCGATATAAAAGTTCCCATCATTGTACGGCTGCAGGGCACAAATGCCGAAGAGGCGGGGCAGCTGATCAAACAAAGTGGTCTCAAGGTGCAGTCGGCTATCCTGCTGAGTGAAGCGGCGGCTTTGGTCAATAAAGCCGTGTCCTGAAATGGATCAATTGACGGTCTTACAACAAATAGAAGAAGCGGTTCGCGCGATCCGGTCGCGGTGTGCCTTGAATCCGAGGGTGGGGATCGTGTTGGGCAGCGGGCTTGGTAACCTGGTGCGGGAGATCGTGGTGGAGCAGGAGATCGACTATGAGACGATCCCGCACTTCCCGGTCTCTACGGTAGAGGGGCATTGCGGGCAAGCTGATCTTCGGCCAGCTGAGCGGTCAGCCGGTGGTCGTCCTGTCGGGCCGATTGCATTTCTATGAAGGATATACTCCGCAGCAGGTAGTCTTTCCGATCCGGGTGCTGAAGTTCCTGGGCGTAGAGACCTTGATGGTGTCCAATGCTGCGGGGGGGATGAATGCGACTTTTCGGGTGGGGGATCTGATGATCATCCGGGATCATATCAGTTTGTTTACGTCAATCCTTTGTTGGGGGCTAATGAGGGCGGGCTTGGGCCGAGGTTTCCGGATATGAGTGAGCCGTATAGCAGGGAGCTGATCCGGAAGGCGAAAACGGTGGCGGAGCGGCTGGGGATAGTCGTTCGGGAGGGCGTATATGCGGGAGTGACAGGGCCGACGTTCGAGACACGTGCGGAGTACAAGTTGTTGCATATTGTCGGTGGGGATGCGGTTGGGATGAGTACGGTGCAGGAGGTGATTGCGGCGCGGCATCTGGGGTTGACGGTATTTGCGATGAGTGTGATCACGGACCTGGGTATCCGGGAGGAGGATAACCTGATCACGCATGAGGAGGTGCTGGCGGCGGCGGCTGAGGCAGAACCCAGGCTGGCGGCGATATTCAAGGCGTTGGTGGGGGAACTATAACATTAACTTTTCATATAACCACGATGGCCACTTAATGAGTAATTTGGCCCGAATTTCTCCACAGTGAACCGATTCCGAATCATAACAGCCGGGATATTGATGGCCGTACTTCTTTCGGGAACGGGGTTGATGGCGCAGAATCCCCTGCAACGTTTCGGCGGCGGTGGCGGCGGCGGCCAGAAGGGGTCGGATACGCTGGTTCACCGGAAGAACGATACCATAACCATCCATTATCGTTACCTGGATTCCAGCCGGCTGAATAACCTGGATTCGGACATCCTGGATTTTGGGACGAAGATCCCAAGACCGGATAACTGGATCAATCTCGGCAATCTCGGAACGCCCGCGCGTAATCTTGCGTTTTCGCCGCGGATGCAGTCCGGCTTCGATCCGGGTTTCCATTCCTTCGATGTATATACTTTCACGGTTGACCAGGCCCAGTTCTACAATACGACCAAGCCTTATACGGAGCTTGGTTATATGCTGGCGAGCAAGGCGGAGCAGTTCATCAGCGTATTCCATACTCAAAACATCCGGCCGAACTGGAATTTCGTGTTCCAGTACCGGCTGATCAATGCACCGGGCACGTTGCCGAATCAGAATACCAATCACAATACTTTCAGGATCACGTCCTGGTATCAGGCGCATAATAAGCGATATCGAGAATTTTATGGTGTTTGTGGCCAACAAGATGGAGGCTTCGGAGAACGGCGGGTTACAGAATCCGAGCGATCTGGATTCGCCGGGTTACAGCAATCAGCAGACGCTGCCGGTCCAGCTGGGTAACGGGTTGCTGGCAAACACGGGAAACCCGTTCGCATCCGGCATCACTACCGGCACGAAGTATTCGACCACGACTTTTCTGTTCCGGCAGCAATATGACCTTGGACAGAAGGACTCGATCGTGACGGATACGTCGGTCATCCCGTTGTTCTATCCCCGGGTCAGGTTGGAGCATACGTTTACGTATACTACGACTACCAATCAGTTCATGGATGACAGCACGAACACTTCCTACCCGGGTTATGGCTTGAATTGCTGCCTATTATTCCAAATACGGGCTGGGTTATGTAGGGCAGCCGCAGATCGGGGTGGGGGTGATAGCGGATACTTTTCACCGGATCGATAACTGGCATGTGCTGGCGAATGATTTCTCGATCTATCAATTCCCGGATGCCCATAATCCGCAGCAGTTCTTCAAGCTGGGAGCGACGCTGGAGCTGCTGAACGGGAAGTTCGATACGACCAGTCTGTTTGACGGCAGCATGATCTTTCAAAAGGGGACGGTGAGTGAATACAATGTCTACGGGCATGCCGAATATCGTAATCAGACCCGCAATAAAAAGTGGGATATCGAGGGATATGGCCGGTTGTACCTGGAGGGGGTGGATGCGGGGGATTACAATGCATATATCTCGTTGCGACGATTGATCAGCCGGAGCGTGGGGTATTTCCAGGGTGGTTTCGAGAATGTGAACCGGACGCCATCGTTCGTCTTCAATCGGGCGAGCAGCTTCTATTACGACACGGCGAGGGCCACGTTGAATAAAGAAAATACGACCCATATTTTTGCGTCGCTGGACCGGCCGCAGAACCTGATGACGATAACGGGTTCGTATTATTTGCTCAGCAATTATACCTATATCGCCAATTATTACCAGGTCAGGCAGGCGTCCTCATTGTTCAATTTGCTGGAGATCAATTTAAAGAAGCAATTCACGTTGTACCGGCACTGGAAATGGCGGACGAGTACGATCCTGCAGCAGGTGGCCGGGAATGCACCGGTGCATGTGCCGCTGTTGGTCTCCTTCAACCAGATCGGCTATGATGGGAATTTCGGGTTCAGGAATTTGTTCTGCAGCTTTGGGACCGAAATCCGGTATATCAGCGGGTATAAAGCGGATGGGTATTCGCCGCTGACGGGTCAGTGGTTTTCCCAGGGGGATACGACGATCCGGCAGCGGTTGCCGGACATAGCGGCGTACCTGCATATGCGGATTCGGTCATTCACGGCGTATGTGCGGGTAGAGGGGCTTAATGCGCTTAACCTGAGCCCGTTTGGGTTCAACCGCAATAACTTTGTGGCGCCGGATTATCCTTCGGCGGGGATGGTGATCCGGTTCGGGTTTATCTGGGGGTTTATCAATTAGGCTTCGCCGCAGTCGGGTTCGTCGCAGGGCGAGTCGGACAATTCGATTTCGAGGGTAGCGTGCTGGATATTGCGGTGCAGCAGTTCGTGCTTGACGCGGTGTTTGAGTTTCTCAATCAGTTCCATGGTACAGGATTTGTCGACGACGAGATGAGCGGTCAGGGCATTTTCGGTTGTGCTGATAGCCCAGACGTGGATGTGATGAATATCTTTGACGTCTTTCATGTGGGCGATACCTTCCCGGATCTTGCTGATCTCGATGCCGGCGGGTACACCGTCGAGGGATAAGCGCAGGCTGTCGCGCAGCAGCTGCCAGGTGCTATAGAGGATTATAATAGCGATGACGAGGCTGAGGGCGGGGTCGATCCAATAAAGGTGGGTATAGAAGATGACGAAGCCGCCGACGACGAGGCCGGCGGAGACGATAGCGTCGGAAAGGAGGTGGAGGAAGGCGCCCCGGACATTGAGGTCGTTTTCCTTATTCCGGAAGAAGAGCATGGCGGTCAGGGCGTTGATTCCGATGCCGATGGCGGCGACGGCGGAGATGGTCTTGCCGGGCAGGGCGGTTTCGGGGGTCATGAGGCGGTGGAGCGCTTCGTAGCCGATGGCGCCGACAGAAAGCAGGAGGATGGCGGCGTTGAGGAGGGCAACGAGGATGGTAGTCTTTTTGAAGCCATAGGTATATTTTTCGGTGGCGCGGACGCGGAGGAGGCGGATGGCGACAAGGGCCATGGCGAGGCTGGCTACGTCGGCGAGGTTGTGGCCGGCGTCGGATAAGAGGGAAAGGGAATGGATGTCAAGACCGACGATGACTTCGATAATTACGAAGAGGAAGTTGAGGGCGATGCCGATGATGAAGGCGCGGTTAACCTGTTTGAGGTTAACGGGATGATGGTGGTGGTGGCCAAAGCCGTGGGAGTGGTCGTGGCTGTGACCGTGATCGTGAGGGCCATGACCGTGGTCGTGAGGGCCATGACCGTGGTCGTGGTCATCGTGTTTATGGTTGGGTTCGGGTTCGTGGGGATGCGCGGTAGTCATGAGGGTATTGTTTTATCGGTAGTCATCTCTTGCGGGTGCGAAAGTGTCGATGACCTTGCAATCCGTGTGGGCATAGGCGGAGTGGGGGACGTAGGAAGGGATGGCATGGGTGGCGCCGGCGGTAAGGAGGTATTGCTCTCCGCCGATGACCATTTCCAGTTCGCCGTCGAGGACAAGGGTAATTTGTTCGTGGGGGTGGCTGTGTTCGGGCAGCCGGCTACCTTTCCTGATCTCCCAAACGGCAAGGGTGCTTTTGTCGCCGTGCACTAATTTTCCAAAAAAACCCGGCCGGATCTCTTTGGCTGGGATATTTGCAAGATACTCCATGAAGGATTTTGGGGTGAAGGTACGGAAAAATAAGGAGATGAGGGGTAGGCGCGGGGTGAGAGGAATGAGGTGGCTTGCGGCGGGGCGTATGGGTTTGGCGCCCCTTTGTTGTTTTATGCGTATGACTGGAAATTATGCGTATTGCTTAGGCGGGTGCGAGACGGAACGCGTGAATAGACGGATGAAACCTCTCTTGACCCTGACCGTGGCCGTGGCGGCCTCGTCTTCTTGTATGGCCCAGACCAGGCAGACCTCCGATTCGTTGGCACTGGCCAGGATCGATTCGGCGGCGCGTGCGGACTCTATTTTGCATACCCGGATCCGGGGGGTGCCTTTTGTGGATGCGATCGATGCTGTGCTGGGTGATCTTCCCAATAATCTTCGATATGTTACGGGTGAGCTGCTGCTGGCGGAAGGTGAGGTCGATAGCTATGCTTCGCTTATAGCGGTGCCGGATGCGGAGCATTGTGTCGTGACCCGGTATCATTCGGTGGAGGATACGTTGAAAGTAAGGACGAGCGATCAGCGGTTCCGGGACGTGATGGTTCAACTGGAGCTGGTGTATCAGCTGGCAGATTGGGCGGTCAATATCAATATTGTGACGAAGAAGCCGGATGATGAGGTAGGGATGAGGAATTAAACTGGTCTTCTGACGGCGCCGCCATCGACGGGGATGGTGGCGCCGGTAATATATGCAGCCAGGGGGGACGCCAGAAAGGCAACCAGGGCTGCGAGTTCTTCGGGCCGGCCGATCCGGCGAACAGGGATAGATTTGGCCTGCTCCGCGATGAGTTCTTCTTCGCTTACTCCCGGGCGGGGCTGGAGGGTATCCCGGACCCGGTCGGTCAGGATCAGGCCGGGCGCCACATTGTTAACGGTGATATGGTCGGGACCCAGTTCGTCGGATAGCAGTTTGGCCATGCCGACGACGCCCATCCGCAGGCTGGTGGAGAGGACGGAATGGGGGAAGGAGGTCAATACCGTGAGACTGGTTATGTTGATGATCCGGCCGCTTCCTGTCTTCCGCAGGTGGGGGATGGCAAGCCGGCAGAACCGGACGGCGCTCAGGAGGGTCAGTTCAAACGCGGTATGCCAAGCGGATTCGTCAAACGATTCAAATTTCCCAAATGGCGGGCCGCCGGCGTTGTTGACGAGGATATCGAGGCGGCCGAATTCGCTGACTGCGGCAGTGACGATCTTTTCTGCGTCCGCGGGTTGCAGCACGTCGATGGGAACGGCGAGCACGCGGCCTTTGCCGATGGCGTCGATCTCTTTTGCGGCGGAATTGAGGGTGTCCGGGGTGCGGGCCCCGATGACCACGTTGGCGCCCTCGGCGGCGAGTGCGGTGGCGCAAGCTTTTCCGAGTCCTTTACTGGCGGCGAGTACGAGTGCGGTCTTACCGGTGAGTTGCAGGTCCATGGGGGGAGGTTGAGGAGCCAAAGTTACGTGGTAACTTGCGACATAATATGGAGAAAGTATTGCAAATATTGGCGGTTGCCGGGTTGTTGATGCTACTGATCTGGCGGGGCATTCGGGAACGGGACGAGCAGTTCCGGCGGTTCAGTTATTTGGCGCGGGTGAGGCCGCCGCTGGAGGCAGAGGTTACGGAGCGGCTGGTTAATGGGGTATTTGGCGCGGAGGCATATGGTATTCCGGTGGATACGGATGCATTTTTGTTGGATGAGGATAGCCGGATGCTGTTGTTGTACCGGCTGGATGGGAAACTGACGATCAACCGGCGGATGGCGGGGGGGCGGAACAGGGAATTGCAGGAGTTGGCGGTGCCGATGGATTGTACGGGTTTGGCGTGGGATCCGCAGGAGCGGAAGATCTACCTGGAGGAGGATGGGGATTGGTTCGTATATGGAGAGGAGGGGTAACCGAGCGAAGCGTAACCGAGCGGAGCGAAGGTTACGAGTGAGGAGTGGCGGAGTGAACGAACGCCACATACGAGGAGGAGCGAGGAACGAGGCTCCGACGAAGGTCTAGGGACGAAGGTTCGACGAAGTTCGGGGCTTGAGGGCCGCGCCGCGCGACGAGGGTGATGGGGTGCCGGCCGGTTAACGTTCGAAGAAGGCCACGCTACCGCCGACCCATTCGCGATCTTTATTAAAGTTGACACCGATCATTTTTCCCTTGCTGAGGCGGGCGAGATTGATAGCGAGGGTGGGGCGGGGGGCGTCGTCTTTCCAGAGGTACATCATGCGGATTTCGGCTTTGGCGGGGACATCGGGGGTGGGGATGAGATCGGCATATTTCACCTTGCGTTGGAGGATCCAATTTTGCGGGTCCTTCACGTCGAGGTCGGATAATTGCGGGTCGATGACGACGCCCTGGCCGGCGAAAGAGAACAGGGGTTTCAGCACATAATTCTCCAGGTCGGCGGGTGGCTGCCTGAGTTCGTTCAGAAAGAAGGCGGGTGGGGCATAAGGATGATGGATAAAGGGGAGCGTGAATTTGCTGACGCGATAGAACCAGTTGGGATGGGTGACCCATTGGACATCGAGTTCCTGACGGATGTCGACGTGAGGGCCGAGGGTGGCCGCGGCATGGTGTAGCTCATCGAAGATGACGCGGTTGTAGATGCGGCTGATGCGGGTTTTGCGTTGGGTGACCGGGTGGATATAGAATAGCCGGTCTCCTTCCTGGATCAGTTCGGTTAGACAGACGGGCTGGATGCCCAGGTAGTCGCGGGTGCAATAGAAGTCGACGCGTGTCTTCTGCTCGTGCGGGCGGATCTCCAGCAGGATCACTTCTTCGGTTGGGCAGTCGGCGACGATGGTCTCTTTAAGGAGGTCAAGGTAGCCACGCTGATCGAGGTCGCTGAGAAACTGGCTGTAGTTATCGGGGATGGCAAAATGACGGCGAAGGGCTTGGGGGTAATAGACCTGGAAGCCGTAGAGGCTGGCAAAGCCCTGCATTTCGATGAGTTGGGGTTCGTAGCCGCCGTTGTCCGTCTTCGCAGATGGCGAAGTCAAAGGCCATGAAAGTGCGGGTGATCGTTTTCGTTAGGCACCCGGTCGCCGGCGGGAATGGAGCGTTCGGTCAGTGCTTTGAAGCGGGGTTCGAGGATGAGGTCGACGAGGTGTTCGCAGATGTCGGTGAGCTTGGCGGAGAAGTCTTTTGGGATGAAGACGGGTGTTTCGGCGATGCGGAATTCGATAGCGCCGGGATAGGGGCTGTCGAGGTCGGCGAGGAAGTCGGTGTAGTGTTGCCGGGTGAAGGATGCGTTGAAGGATTTTCGCAGTGAGGGGACCATGGGGGGTGATTTGTTTAAGGGAAGGTACGGGGTTTTGGGGAATGGTTAGGCAGGTTGGGTGTGGAGGACGCCGGATTGTTCGAGCGTGTAGGACAGGAAATTGGGGATGACGTGGGAATAGGTCCAGCGGATCTTGTCGGGATCTTCGAGCTGGTCGATCATGCTTTTCCATTTCTCTTCGCCGTGTTCGGCGATGACGACTTGTTTTCGGTCGTCGCGGCGGAGGTACATGCTCATGCCGGTGGGGTCGGCTTCGGGATGGAACTGGGTGCCGATCATGGAGTTGGAAAAGCGAACGGCCATGATCGCTCTTTCGAGGGGGACATGCGGTCTTTCTTTTTCGATGGCCAGGATGCGGCCGCCCATGTCGGCGATACGCTGGCGGTTGGGCTGGATCACCTGGTAGCTGCGGCTGTCGACGGCGTAGAAGGGATCCTGGAGACCTGCGAATACCGGTTCTTCGGCGGCGCCTTCGAGCAGGTGTACGGGGAATACGCCGAAGGCGGTGGAGCGTCGGCTGGTGACTTCGGCGATGGCGTAGTGGCGGCAGATGAGTTGGAAGGAGTGGCAGATGAACAGGACATGTTTGCGGGTAGCAGGGTCGGCGTGGCGGTTGTGGGCTTCGATCCGCCCAAGCCAGCCGAAGTAGGCTTCTTCCCAGGCAGTATTGACAGAATCGAGGGGGCTGCCGGGGCCGCCGCTTGAGATATAGATGTCATAGGAAAGGTCAGGGACTTTTTTTCTATGCGCACTTCGAATTCGTCCACAACCAGGTGCAGGTCGTGGGTGCGGCTGAAGGCCGCCAGGAGTTCCCGGATGCAGCGCATTCCCTGATTGGCTTGACCTTCATACAGGTCGAGGATTGCGACGCGCACTCTTTTTGCACTCATCATTTGGCAAAGGTATGCAAATTCAGGGATAGGGAAGGTGAGGGGGAGGGGAATCAGGAGTTCCATTCGATGATCTGGTAGAAGTCGTCTTTGAAGCTGTCGCCGATGGGGATGATCTTTTTACCGATATAGATCTCGTTGCGGGCGATGGAGTCGATATGGGCGAGGGAGACGATGTAGGAGCGGTGGACGCGGATGAATTCCTCCGACGGGAGTTTGAAGGAGAAGGATTTCAGGTTATTCAGGGTGAGGATCGGTTCCGACCGGCCTTTGATGTAGATCTGGGTATAGTCTTTCATCCCCTCGCAGAACAGGATGTCTTCGAATTTGACCTTGATGATCTTGTATTCGGATTTGACGAAGACGAAACGATTATTGCGATGGTGGATATAGATGGTGGTGGAGAGATAGTCGCGGATCTTGTTCATCGTCGAGAGAAAGCGTTCGAAGGAGAGGGGGCGGTTGAGGAAGCTGAAAACATCCATCTCCGTTACTTTCTCGTCCTGTTCCTGTTTGTCGGCGATGCAGATGACGATGGGGTAATAACCGGATTCCTTGAGGCGCAGCATGATCCGGTTATCGAGGAGCCGGATGTCCCAGAAGATGATATTGGCGCGGTATTGGGTGACCAGTTGGTAGACATCGGCCGCGGATTCGCATCGGGCGGAAAAGGAGAGATTGGGGGTCTTGGCGATATAATCTTTCAGCAGGGCGCTCTGCTTGTTATTGTCTTCCACGACGATGCAGTTCAGCGCCCCCATCATGGGAAGGCCTTTCATCGGGTGATGCCAGTCAAACCCTGCAGGAGAGGAAGGAGCCATGCTGTAAATTAATCAAATTTCTTTCCTTTCGTGTACCAGATCTGGCCGAAGTTGATGACGAAGGTCACGTCGGCGTAATTTTGCCGGATCAGGTCGTTCTGGGTCGTTCCTTTGATCCCGTACTGGAAGACGATGTTGTAGGCCAGCGGGGATTTGAGGGAATTGACGCCAATGCCGGCGGTGATCCCATAGTCCTTGATCTGTTGGCCGTTGATCTGGAGGTAGCTATTCTCGTAATAGAGACCCGTCTGGATGTAGCTAAGCTCGACCCGGGTATTGTAGAAGGTCTTTTTCTTACTGATCTCGAAACCGACGGAGCCTCGTTCGGCGCTGGCGATGCTATAGCCCTGGCCCGGATAGGCGCTTCGTTATTGGTCGGCGACGCCGTTCCAGTTCTGGTAGCGATAGTCTGCGAGGAAGGTATATTTCTGCTTGTATGTGAGTGAGAAGCCGGCGCCCTAGGCATCGGGAAGGTACAGATAACCTTCCTGGTTCTGGATATTCTGGAGGGTGACCGAGTCATCATTTAGGACCAGCTTGGTGCTGGCGGCCAGCAGGCGGCCTTCATGCTATAGGTGCCGCCGAGCGAGTAGTTCCAGTTCTTGCCGATCCGGCCGTACAACTGCATTCCGTAGGTGAAATACAGGTTTTGGAGGTTGATATTGTTGGTGGTGGAGACCAGCGTGGCGCCGTTGGCGGAGGCCTGGATGATATTGTTCTGGTTCAGCTGCCCGAAGATATAGGAGGCGTCGACGCCGATGGACAGGTGATGGAAGAACTCGTAGGAGTTGGCCCAGTAGGCCCGGTTGACGCTACCATGGCCCTGGTAGTAGTGATTGGCGATCTGGACGGTTGTACCGCTGATATCGTAAGGAACGGAGAATTCGTAGTTCTGGGTGCTGTAAGGGAGGAGGCCGATGCTGGTTCCCCAGTGTTTGGTCAGCTTGATCCCCAGGACAAGCTTGCGGAAGGTCAGATCGGCGGATTCGGTGCTGGCCACGTTGACCTGGGTACCGGCATAGGTGATATATTGTCCACGGAGCCCGATCTCCATCGTAAAGATATTGGTCGGTCAGTGCGCTGAAAGCTAGCTGGGTTGTTGTTGATGAGGAAGCGGTTGGAGCGATAGGCGATACCGGTATTGGCCAGGCCCGAAGTACGGTTGTAATAACCGTCGTCCAGGTCTCCGAGGCCCAGCTGGGAATATGGGAGATTATTGTTCTGCGCCATCATTTTAAGCGACGCAAGGGTGAGCAGTGCAATTATAAGGTCGATTGTTTCATCCGATAGTTAGTTATTGATGGGGGTAAAGAGATATATAATAGACGCTTAGAATGATCCGTTGTTTGGTCGGATAGCTCTGATCGGCGATCGCCAGCCTGCGCCATTGGCTTAGGTTCGCCGGACTTGGGATGCTTAGCATCAATCCGACCTGGTTAGCGCCTTGCGCGGTATTGACGATCTGGCTGGCGACGAAGTTCGTCACATCATAGGTATAGCAGTCAGCAAGGGCAGAAGATAGTTGGGGACGACGTTGCCGGTCTGTGGTGTACCTGATCCCACGGCCTAGACCGGTGCTACCAGCTGGTTATGGAGGTCGGTAGACATAGATGCCCACCGTGGCGGCAGGGTCCAGGTCGTACTGAAGCTTCCCGCCAGCGGGATGACGGTCAGCTGCGCCCGCAGGAGGCCGATATAGTCCGGTCGCTGGGAGATCGCAGTTCAGGTAGGGGAAGGTAAGTTTGTCATCAGCCCCAGCATATTGTCCACATAGGATGCATTGCCTGTCAGGGCGATGGGGTAGCCGGCGGCGGCTGGGTGACGTTGGTCGGTGTCACGAGGTTGGCGATCGGGCTACCGGCCCGGTTGTTAGTGATGTAATTCCATTGAGCGGGACGGGTATATATGGTGAAGTCGATGCTTTTGTGTACTGAGGCCCCGTTGGTGTTCTCCCGGTAGTAGACGCGCATGAGGCAGCTGTCGAAGAAGCCGTACATGGTGCCTCCGGGCTCCCCGGCGCCGGGGGTGATGCAAAGCCCCTTGAACCAGTTCAGGAAGGTCGTGAGGGTCGTCAGGGTATCCGACTTGTTGTAGGCCATGTTATAGAGCTGCTGGCCGAGATTGTCGTCCATCCGGATCCTGACGGTATCGCCTGCGTTCTGGCTGGTATAGGGCAGGTTCGGGGCGATGGTGACGGTGGTGGATCCCAGCGAGGGCCCGATCGGAAGGTATTGGTTGCTGAACCAGACTTGGCTGGAAGGGAGGCAGCTGGTAGAGGGTATCGATGACCTGGTGGACCTCGAAGGTCTGCGGCAGGGTAGTATCGCCATAGAAGGGGTTGGATTTGCTTGAAGATGATCGCCATGCCGATCGAATCATAGAAATCCGACCGGTATCGAGAGTCGGAAGGGTAGCCGGCGGTCTGACCTGGACGTAAGCCGGGGAGGTGATCTGGCCCATGTAGGCGTCGTTATAGGTGCCCACCTGCAGGTAGCCGGTGGCGGCAGAGGCGTACGGAATCCACATAGACGGTGGAGAGCATAGATGGTGCTGGAGTCGACAACGACGATATTGGCGCTGCCGTTATCGGGGACATTGGTACATCCCAAACTGGCCAAGGTTAGGCTGTTTTTCACAGCCTGGTCAGAAATGATAGCGCCATAATGGAAGGAGGAAAGTATAAGCAGTTCTTTTCGCAGGTAATGATATATGATAGTCATGCTGGTTTTCTTGTTCAGTCAAAGCCAGCGCCAGGCATTTTCGGGCGCTCTCCTAGGCTAATTTTTGCAATATTAGGGGGCTGGATTGTTACTATTTTGTTAGTATGTATTAATAGGCATAAAAAAACGACCAATCTTCACTTTTTATATACAAATCTAATTAACTTTCGGGGCCGCTTTTCCAGCCGTCAAAGGGGGGTAAAATGCCTTGTTAACCATTAAATCTCAGCGAGGATAGCCTGCATGATCTCCGGAGGGGATGTCCGCCTGTCCGAAAATGAAAAGCGGGATGATTCGTGATTTTGTATATGAAATTTGGCATATTGTCGATTAAATAAGGCGGATAATACATTTTAACGAATTTCCTATAGTGACTTCAAATATTTTAGCGAAAAATTAATCAAAAAATATGAAGCGAATCAACATTACTTTGTTCGCGTTAATGTTACTGGCTATCCGTGTTTTCCTGCACCAGAACTAACTTAAGCTATACCCAGAGCGGTAACTGGGTAAGTCGTGCTACCTTTTCAGGTGTGGCGATGGGCGAAGGCGCCTCTTTGTCGTCAATAATGTAGCCTATGTCGGGACCGGGATCAATCCGCTGACACCCAATATTAAGCTTACGACCATGTTCAATATACAGTGCTGCGACTGATACCTTCGTACGCCATATGGTTATGACAGCGCGTATGGTTCCTGGACAGCAGGTCACGGATTTCCCCGGCCAGGCCCGCAGCAATGCGGTCGGCTTTTCGATCGGCGGGACCGGGTATCTGGGCGGCGGGCTGGCCAATGACGGATTTACGCCGTTGAACGACTATTATGCTTATACGTCCTGGCGGCGGCTGGACGGAGATCGACTCGCTGGTGGATCAGATACGGCAACAGTCATCCCCGTTATGATGCGGTTGCGTTCAGTTTCGACACGACGGCCTATGTGCTGACGGGTACGGACAACTACAACTATTTCAATGACATTTACCGGTACAGCCCTACGACGAATACCTGGATCGCGTTACCGGCGATGCCGGGCTCTCAAGCGTTCGGGCGCCATCAGCTGGGTATACAAGGAGCAGGGTTATCTCGTGACGGGTTATACGAACGGTTCCAAATGGTCGAGCGGTACGCAGTGCTATGATTTCTGGTATTTCACGCCGTTGAGCGATACGTGCACCCAATCCTGGACCCGGCTGCATGATATTTTCAATACCAATGCCGCAACCTTTGACGACGGTTACACCAATATCATCCGGGTACATGGGGTAGGCTTCATCGAGTTGGCGACGCCGATCGGGGACAAGGGCTATGTTACGCTGGGTTCGTTGCAACGGCAGCGATGTTACATTCACCTGGGAATATGATTTTGCGACCGACCTGTGGACGGAGAAGACGCCTTATGAGGGGAATGCGAGGACCGGTGCTGTAGGCTTCTCCCTGGCGAGCCCTGCCGGACCGAGCCGGAGGGGTTTTGTCGCTACGGGGTTGAACCAGGGTTCGACGGCGGGCTTCTCGGATTGTGAAGAATTCTTCCCGCAACAGGTCTACAATCAATATGACTAAGACAAAGGCCTTTTTCCGGAAGTGGGGTCTTTCTATTGTATTGTTGGCGGGAATCATTGTCTGTGTGTGGGTCGGGACTCTACCGGCGGTCGCAGTGGAAGAAGGATCATGTCCTGGTCGAGCTGAAGGCTATTCAGACACCGTTGGGTTGGGGTTACGATATTCTTACGAACGGTCATCCGTACATTCATCAGGACCGGATCCCGGATATCAGGGGGGAGCATGGTTTTCAGTCGAAGGAGGAGGCGCTGGCGGTAGGGCAGAGAGTATATGACCGGCTTGTGAAGGAGCAGATACCGGTCATCAGTATTGAGGAGATGCGTCAACTAAACGTCCGGCTTCCGGATGATTCCACGGATACAAATCATCTTATCAAGAAATAGTATGAAAAAATAGGTATGAAACGAATTAATTATACATTGTTTGTGCTGTTGCTGGTAGGCATTGTGTTTAGCTGTACCAGGACCAACCTGAACTATACGGAAAATGGGAACTGGGCAAGCCGTACCACGTTCGGTGGCGGTAATGGTATTGGAGTCGGGTATGCGGCGTCGTTTGTGATCGGCAATGTCGCCTATGTAGGTACTGGAGTGAATCCGCAGTTCCCGGCTCAAAAGCTGCAAGCCGTATGGATGTATACGCCGGGAACGATCCCGAAGGGGCCGGATGGAGTAGACAGTCCGGAGGCGCAGGGTGTCTGGACGGCGGTTGCCAATTTCCCCGGTCTTCCCCGAAGCAATGCCGTCGGTTTCACGGCTGGGGGGCAGGGTTATATCGGAACGGGGCTTGCCAATGACGGGGTGACGATCTATTCCGATTTCTGGGCTTTTAATCCCGGCGCCGGGACATGGACGGAGGTGGATTCGATCTCGGATGCGAACGGGAATTATCCGCGTTATGATGCGGCATCGTTCAGCTTCGATTCGGTAGGATATGTCCTGACGGGGACGGATGGCTTTAACTATTTCGGGGATGTCTGGAAGTTCAGTCCTGCCACGGGGCAATGGATACAGCAGCCGAATTTCCCGGGCAATAACCGGTCGGGGGCTATTACGTTCATCTACCAGGGTCAGGGGTATATCGTAACCGGGCACACGCCGAACTCCAAGTGGGCGGAGGGCAACCTGGCCTATGACTTCTGGCGCTTCAATCCGAATTCGACGAACATAGACATCACGTGGATCCGGCTGCGGGATATCTGGAACACCAGTCCAGGGACTTACGATGACGGCTATGCGAATATTATTCGTACCAACGGCGCCGGTTTTGTGATCCTTGGTACGCAGGGTGGTGATAAGGCCTATGTTACCTGTGGAGCGAACAGCAACACCGATATCAATTTTACGTGGGAGTATGATTTTCTAACGGATACCTGGGATGAGAAGGCACCTTTCAAGGGGACGGATCGTACGGGTGCGGTTGGGCTAACGTTGGAGAACAGGGGATTTGTGACATGCGGGCTGAATGCCGGCGCACAGGCGGCTTATACGGATACGTATGAATTCTTCCCGAATGCGGTATATAATCCGTATGATTGACGGGATGGTCAAGAGATATTGAAAACGGGCTCCTTGCGGGCCCGTTTTTTTATTGGGGTGCCGGAGATCGGATGGGGGATCAGATGGGGGATCAGATGCCGGATCAGATGGGGGATCAGATGCCGGATCAGATGCCGGCGAGAAACTGGCTTTGGATATAATCGACGACGTCGACGAGGTTGCCGGTTTCCTGGTAGACTTTGAGCTGGCGGTCCGCGCCGGTGCCTGTCTCGAGTATTTTCGTGGCGAATTGGGCTGCCTGGCGGCTGTTGAGCGGATCGACGACGTCGTCTACGAAGTCGAGCAGTTCATAGATGAGCACGCGGGTATTGACTTCTTCTTCTTTTCCGAAGTCGATGAGATGGCCGTCGATGCCGTAGCGGCTGGCCCGCCATTTATTCTCGTTGATCAGGGCGCGGGAGTACTGGATATAGTTCATATTGCGGGATCGCAGCTTGTAGATCTTTGCGCAGATGGCCTGGAAGAGGGCTGCGATGCAGATGGTCTCGTCGACGGTCATCGGGCACGTCGCAGATGCGGAATTCCACGGTATTGAAGAAGGGGTGGACGCGCAGGTCCCACCAGATCTTTTTAGCGTTGTCGATGCTGTTGGTCTTGACCAGCAGCTTGACGAAATTGTCATATGCTTCGATGCTTTCGAAATAATCGGGGATGCCGGTGCGGGGAAATTTATCGAAGACCTTGGTGCGGTAGGACTTGTAGCCGGTTTTGCGGCCTTCCCAGAAAGGGCGAGTTGGTGCTAAGGGCGTAGATATGGGGCAGGAAGTAGCGGGTGGAGTTGGCGATGTGATTGGCCATTTCGCGGGTTTCCATGCCGACGTGGACGTGGAGGCCGAAGATCAGGTTGCTGCGGGCGGCTTCCTGCAATTCGTTGACGATCTCGTTGTAGCGGATATGGTCGGTGATGAGCTGGCTTTCCCAGTGGCTGAAGGGGTGGGTGCCGGAGGCGCCGACGCGCAGGCCGATGTCGCCCGCGATCTGGGAGATGGTCTTGCGGAGGGTCGAGATGTCTTTGCGGGCTTCGTGAACATCGCGGCAGATATCGGTGCCTACTTCGACGACGGCCTGGTGCATTTCGGCTTTGACCTTGTCCTTGATCATTTTCTGCCCTTCGGTGACGATGCGTTGTTCATGGCTTTTCAGTTCCCGGGTGTTGGGGTCGATGACCATGTATTCTTCTTCGATCCCCAGGGTAAAGTTGCTGTAATTGATTTCGGCCATGGGTTAACTGCGTTTATGGAGTAAAGATTTCGGTCACGTTGATAGAAAGACCGGGTACGCATAGCGCTTCCAGCCGGTCGCCGGCGGAGTAGATAGTGGGGATCGCAAATTTGCCATCGGGTTGCAGACGGAAGACCAGCACCACTTTTTTCACGGGATCGGCGATCCAGTATTCTTTGACGCCGGCTTCTTCATAGGCCTCGTATTTCATACGCAGCTCTTCTTTCCTGTTGCCGGGGGAAAGGGTCTCGATGGCGAGATCGGGGGCGCCGCAGGCACCGCGGTCGTCGAGCTTGGCGGGATCGCAGAAGACACAAATGTCCGGCTGGACGACGGTAGTGACTTCGTTGTCGTTTTTGCGGTTCATTGCGGGCAGGCGGACGTCGAAGGGAGCGATAAAAACCCGGCAGGTCTTTCCTTTGAGGTATTTATAAAATTCGTTGAACAGGTGGCCGCCCACGACCTGGTGGTTCATGTTGGGCGCGCCCATTTTAAAGATCTTGCCGCGGAAGAGCTCGAGCCTTTCCTTGAATTTCCACGCCAAATAGTCGGCATAGGTGTATGTGAGGCTGTGGTCGGGCTCTTCGACTTTTATATAATCGTTCTCTTTTTCGTCATAGATGGTATACATAAAACAAGGTTTTGGTGGGTGAAGAATTACTGTAAATGCAAATTTAATATAAGGGAGGGCAATCGGGGGGAAAAGTTATTCCAGCGGAGGCATGCTTTTCCGGAGGTACTCGCCCCAGGTGAGGTTGTCTTTGCCTTCCTGGTGGGCAAGGGCACGCTCGATGGCATATTCTGCGGAGGCATCAACTACCCAGTTGAAGTTGTCTTCACCGACGCTGCCCTTCTCGGCATCGGGGGCGGGGTTGCAGAAGTCGATAGCGTAGGGGATGCCGTCGCGGACGGCGAGCTCGACTGTATTGAAGTCGTAGCCGAGGAAGTGGTTGATGCGCAGCACGATCTCTTCCATTTGCCGGATTCGTTCGGCGGATGGCTTGAAGTCTGCCTGGTAGCGGAGGTGGTGGGGGTTACGCGGTTCATAAGACATGATGCGGACGAATTTGCCGCCGATGCAGTAGCAGCGGTAGTATTCGGTGAAGACGATCTCTTCCTGCAGCAGCATGACGAGCTGACCGGTCTCTGCGTGCTTCTGGTAGAACTCCTCGGCGTGGTGGAGCTTGTAGACATTCTTCCAGCCGCCGCCGGCGAAGGGTTTCATATAGGCGGGGAAGCCGACATAGCTAAAGATGCCGTGCCAGTCCAGCGGGTAGGCGAGGTTGGAGAAGGATTGGTCGCTGGTGTCGGGCGGAAGTTCGCGGCTGGGGAGCAGTACGGTCTTGGGGACGGGGATACCGTTGCGGGTAGCCAGGCAGTTGTTGAAAAATTTCTCGTCGGCGCTCCACCAGAAGGGGTTATTGATAACGGCGGTCCCGGTGAGGGCGGCATTTTTCAGATAGGCCCGATAGAAAGGAACGTCCTGTGAGATGCGGTCGATGATGACGGCGTAGTGGTCCGATTCCCCCTGTACCACCTTGTCGATGCGGACGGGTTCGGCGATGATGCCGGGAACATTCCGGCGGTTGACGGCTTCGATAAAGGCCATGGGAAAGCTGCGTTCCTTGCCGAAGAGGATCCCTATCTTTTTGGGGCTGCTCATATACGTTTGGTTTATTTGTTGGTAGTCGTTCAGGGCAGCATGGACAGGTAATACGGGAACATTTCTTTCCAGACCGGCCAGTCGTGGTCGCGGTCTGCGCGGATATCGAGCTGATGGTGGATGCCTTTTGACAATAGCAACCGGCTCATGGCTTCGTTCTGGCCGCGGCAGATGTCACGGTCGGCGGTCCCCAGCACGATCATCATGTTCCAGAGTGCGGGGTCGGTATCGCCCGGCAGAAAATCAACCGGGTTGTTGAAATAGACGTTGTCGTCGTAGTAGCCGTCGGTAAAGGAGCGGATATCGAAGACCCCGCTCATGGAGAAGCAGTGTGACGTAAAGGCCGGGTGACGGAAGGCGAAGTTGGCCGAGTGGTATCCGCCAAAGCTGCAACCGGCGACGGCTATGCGGGTGCGGCCGGTTTCGCGGACGGCCCGGGATACGATCTCGTCGAGGATGAGCCGGTCATAGAGGGTCTGGTTCCGGGCGCGGTCGGCCGGAGAGATCGACGTGTTGTACCAGCTATAGGCATCGAGGCTATCGGGGCAATAGATCTTTACTTTTCCGTTTTCAAGGAACCAGCGGGCGGTTTCGATGAGGCCCATGTCTTTATTCTGGTAGTAGGAGCCTTTGGAGGTTGGGAAGAGGATCAGGGGGTAGCCGGCATAACCGAATACGAGCATTTCGAACTCCCGGTTGATGATGGGGGAGTACCATTTATGATATTCTTCGCTCAAATCCATAGTATCGGCACGCTGGGATGCAGGTGTAACCAAACCTACTGAAAAAAAGTCACCTGACAATGGGGGGAGAATTTTTCTCTATTTTTGGCGTTATCTGGTTATGAGAATGATTTCTACTAAGATTTTACAGGAAAGTATGGAGGTGGAATCGCTGTATTTGGCGAGGGCGGTGATGGTGGATTTCTATCTGGCGGGTGGTGGGAGAGGTAGGTTGGGCGGGGGAGCGGGGATCTGCGGTGTGGGGCCGGAGACGAGCTTGTTGTTGATCAATGATGGGCAGGAGCTCGGCCGGATGGGGTTGGCGGGAATCCTGGAGGAGCTGGATGGTCGGGGGTGTCTCGATCCGTTGTTGTGTGTGGGTATTCATGCGGGGAATGCGAGGAAGATGGAGTATGGGACTGCCGGCCGGCCGGACTACCAGGGCTGGGGCAATTCGGCGGGGGCCTATAGCCGTTTTGTGCTGGAGGAGTTGATACCGGCGATCCGAATCCGGTTTGGGGTTGCTTCGTTCAGGGAGAAGGCGTTTGCGGGTTTTTCGCTGGGGGCGTTGAGTGCGATGGATATTGTTTGGCATCATCCGCGGGAGTTTGCGGTGCTGGGCTGTTTCTCCGGCAGTTTCTGGTGGCGAACGAAGGATAAGACCGATCCCGCTTATGACGAAAGGCGTGACCGGATCATCCATGACGAGGTTCGAAAGGGTGGGTATTATCCGTGGCTGAAGTTCTTCTTCGAGTGTGGGACGGAGGATGAGCAGGAGGATCGCAATCAAAATGGGGTCATCGATTCGATCGACGATACGCAGGATCTCATCGGGGAGCTTGTTCGGAAGGGGTATGATGCGGGGAAGGACATCCGGTATTTGGAGATCAGGGGTGGGAAGCATGAGGTGGGAACGTGGGCGAAGGCGATGCCGGAGTTCCTGTTGTGGGGGTGGGGGAAGTGATGGAGGCTAATAAAAAAAACCCGGCTCCAGGCCGGGTCTTTGCGTTATGGGGGTTAACTGTATTAGTTGAATTCGTAACGGACCCCGAACTGTGCCGTCCAGCGGGAGCTTGCGCTGGTGCTGGGCGAGAAATTGTTCGACAGGGGAACCTGGTTGGTCGGATCGTAATAGGGGAAGGAGATGAGCGGTGTATGGCCGTCGGCAGTAAACCCTTCGACTTTCAGGAAGTCGTCGGTGTTATACTGTTTGTATACGCCCCAGTTTCTGCTGATGAAGTTGCCTACATTGAACATGTCCATGGTGAGCGACAGGGTATGGCGTTGCCTGTTCTGGTCCTTGCCGGTGGAGAAGAAAATGTCTTCACCGACGTGGAGGTCCATCACCTTGAAGAAGGGTTCGATCACTGAGTTGTTCTGGGCGTACTGGCCGCGGTGGTGGTACAGGTAATGGTCCTGGGTGATGAAATCATTCAGCTGTGTCCAGATCTGGGCGGCGGTGCGGGGATCGGAGGCCGTACCGGTCGTAACGCCCGTATGGGTGGTGGTGTTGTAGGAACCCGCATCGATCAGGTTGATATCCGAAGCGTTCTTGGGAATATAGATGAGGCTGGTGAAATTGGTGCCGTTACCCTGGAGGTCACCGTTATAGACGTAAGAGACGACGCCGGAGGGAGCGGCTTCCCAGGTAGCCCCGATAATCGTGGCGAAATGGTGACCGTATTCGGTACGCCAGTTGCCGTAGGCGATGACGCGATGGGGCTGATACCAGTAGGGATGGGCCAGCGTGGGGGTATTGGGATCGGTATTGGCTACGGCCCGGTCGTCCCACAGGGACAGGGCGGTGCTGCCGCTCTCCATGACCGACTTGGTCTGGTTGTAAATATAGGCTGCGCCGACACTGAAATTGCGGATGCTCTTCTGGATGCGGAATGTAGCCTGGTATGAAAAGCCCTTGTTGGAATTGCCTAGCAGGATGACGCTGGACAGGTTGGGGTTCGTCAGCGAGGCGGTAGGGGTGCCGCTGTAATAGCTGTTGCTGCTGTTGTAGACGGCGGAAGCGGACGTGCTTGTGTTGTACCGGAGCCGGGTGTCACCGCCGTTGCTGATCGGTTGCGCATTGCTTTCATTCAGGTTGAGGTTGGCCATATAGGTGGCGCCGACTGGAGCGAGCTCGTCGCCCACGCCGAACAGCAGTCCGGCGCCGCGCTGCACTGGAACGCGTCCTAGGGAAGGGACTCTCCCGGCTCGGGCGCGCGAGGGCGCGGGGCCGCGACCGGCGACTTCAGTCGGTGCCGAGCACGTCGGCGGCCACCCGGAGCGCCGAGCCTGCGGCGGGTACGCCGGCGTAGATCGAGACGTGCATCAGAATCTCGACGATCTCTTCGCGCGAGATCCCGACGTTCAAGGCACCCGCCAGGTGGGAGCGCAACTCCTCGGGCTGGCCGAGCGCCGCGAGCACGGCGACGGTGATCATCGAGCGATCGCGCACGGGCAGTCCCGGGCACGTCCAGATGTCGCCGAACGCGCTCTGCTGCACGTGGTCGAAGAAGTCCGGTGCCAGCTTGGCCGCCGGGAACTGTCCCGTCGGGCCCTTGAGGATCGCCGGCCAGAGCTGGCCCTGGATCTCCCGGCCCGCCGCACGGCGCTCGTCACTCGTTGTCATGATCCGACTCCTTCCACCCCAAGCAAATTGACTGTCGCGATGCTGCCGCCGCCGACGAGGTGCGTGAGCGCCACCCGGGCGCCGTCCACCTGGCGGCCCGTCGCTTCGCCCCGCAACTGCAGCACGGCCTCGTGCAGCATGGCCGTCCCCGTGGGACCGCCGGGGTGTCCCCGCGCCAGCAGGCCGCCGTCGGTGTTGAACGGGATGCGCCCGCCGGGTCCGGTCTCGCCCTCGACGACGAGCTTCTCACCGTCGCCTTCGGGGCAGAACCCGAGCAGCTCGTAGTACTCGAGCTCCTCGTTGACGAACGCATCGTGGCAGTACGCCACACTCACGTCGGCGGGCCCGAGCCCGGCCGCCTCGTACGCGAGCAACCCAGTGTCCCGCGTCATCGTCGCCGGACCAACGACCGGCCCGACGAACGTGTGGCCGGGCGAATAGGTCTCCGACGTCAGGGCCGAGGCCAGGGCCCGCACCAGCGGCCGATCGGGCTGGCGGGATCGAACCAGGTCCTCGCGGGCCACGATGATGCAGGCAGCACCGTCGTCTGGCGGGCAGCACATCATCGTCGTCAGGGGCTCGGCGACCATCCTCGCCGCTAGCACCTCCTCCGCCGTCACGACGTGGTCGGACTGGCGGTCCGCGAACGGGCACACAGCGCCGTAGTTCCAGTTCTTCGCCGCGATGGTGGCGAAGTGCTCGGGCGTCGTGCCTCGCTCGTGCATGCGTCGCTGCGCCCACAGCGCGAAGTAGGCGGCCGGGAGGATCGGCGCATCGATCTGGTCGCGGCCGGCTCCTCGCCCGCCGGTGCCGACCATGTCGGTGAACTTGTCGAAGCACAGCGCCATGGCGACGTCGGCCCGTCCGGACGACACCGCCCAGGCCGCCTCGCGGAAGGCGACCAGCCCGGTGGCGGAGCGTTCTCGATGTGGGTCACCGGTAGCCCGGTCAGCCCAAGCTCCTTCATGGCCTTGATGCCGAGCATCGAGGCGGGCTGGATGTAGCCGACGAAGGCCTCGTCCACGTCGGCCAGCGTCATGCCGGCGTCGTGCAGCGCCGCCAGGCCGGCGTCGCGGGCGAGGTGGGCGCCCGGGATCTCCTTGTACATGCCGAAGCGCACCATGCCGATGCCGGCAATGGCCACGCCGTCGAACTTCAGGCCGTGCTTCATGGGGCGGTACCGGGCCCGGCCGTCGTCCCAGCGTGGGCGGGGCGGAAGCGGTAGATCACCACGTCGTCGCCGTCGGAGTTCTGGCGAAGCGTCTCGAGGTCGATCTCGACCTCCGCGCCGATGGCGAAGTCGTCCCGGTCGCCCGAGAGGATCGACTGCACCCGTGGCCCCTCGGGGAGGTCGACCTGGGCCACCCCGTAGCCGACGACGTCGGCATCCTTCTTCCCGAACATCGGCACGTGGCAGTACGTCCAGGTGTGGATCGTTCCCGTGGTCGACAGCTCGATGTCCTCGGTCCCCTCGTGCAGGCACTTGGCGCAGACCAGGCGGCGGGGGAAGAACGCCTCACCGCACGACGGGCAGCGGCTCCCGAGCAGGCGCGGCGCCTCGGACGGGTCGTCGGGGATCCGGAAGAACCCTGGCTCAATGGGGACTCGGGCCATGCACGCCTCGCTTCACACTTATCTCTGCGCAGCACTTCGCACCGTCCGTGTTACGGCGACGGTGCCGTGTGAGGGGGGAGTTTGGCACAGCCGCTGTTCTCGTAGCCGTGGGTCGCTTGGGATGAATGACTTGGCCCAGTACGGGTGCAGTCGGCCGGGGTCCTCGGGCGTCATGGCAGAGAAGCCGTGATGGGCCGCAGAGTCCGTCAGGCGGGCACCGGTGAGCAGGGAAAAGATGACATCAAGTGTGGCGTCAGCCGAAGCCCCAAATGAACACGGCAAGCCCCACGCCGAGCATCACGACCACCGCAGTGACTCGACCAGCGTTCGACCAACCAGGCATGCGCGCGGTCATGAGTGGAGGAAGACCGAGGGAGGCCCGGGTCGCGACAGACCGCGGAACGGATGGATCACCGGGCGCGGTCGGTGTCCTCACGGCTGCCGTGTCGGCTTGAGCCCTGAGCGGGCTCGGTTGGGTCGCGGATCCGACACGGTACGGGGCTACGGGTCCCGTCCTCTCGACCACCCCGATGTCGGGTTGATCCCCAAGCGTCGGCTGCTCGTCCAGGTCCAACGTCGAGCGGATCTGTGAGCGTTAACTGTTCGACCGGCGCCGCGACTGGCTGATCAAATGGCGTGCCCGGCTGCTCCGCCGTTTCCGCCGGGAGACGATCCTCGTGCGTGGTCGGTTCCGCAACGGGTCCCATCCGGGTCAGCAGCATGTGCTCGAGCTGGCGGCGGCGGCTGCGGAAGACCGCATCTCGCAGATCAGAGTCGATTCGCACCGCCGCCATGGCCTCGCCGGAGATGGCGTCTGCGGCCGAGTCCAACTCGGTCTCCGCCTTCATTGCTCGGCGCGCTTCTCGGGCAACGGACAATTCATATTCGGAGTTCCGACTGGCCGTGACCTTGATTCCGAGGACGGCGAGCTCCAACAGGGTGGCGACGGCGAGAATGATGGCGGCCGCCAGCCCGATGCCGTACGGGTCATGGGCGATAAGTGAAACGAGCGACTTCGTCCGCTCTCCCAGTCCCGTGTTGTTGCTCTGGGCCTCGCTGAACGACTGGATGTCGCTGTTGCGCCTCTGCGTCAGCGTGGTGACCTGCGCGGCGTCACTCGAAAGTTGGGTCTTCTGTCCCGCTTGGAGACTCGCGGCCTGCTGTCGGAGCGACTTGGCTTCCGAGGCTTCTTGCTGCGACTTCTGCTGCAAGTGTCCAGCACGTGCCGCCGGTTGGGCAACCCGTGAGATGGGTCACGCCGTTTCCCTCTGAATCCTGGAGCGCGAGCTGATAGTCAGAAGCACTTTCCTGATCGAGAGCGCTCGCCTTGTTCTCCAGTGCGAGCACTGAGTTGGGGTCGGATGACTCCTGGCTGGTCAACTGATTGATCTGCGCTTGTAGCTGTGCCGGCGGACCATGCGCGATGTAGGTCGCGATGGCCCGTTGGTTCTGAGCCGCCAGGTCGGCGGTCGTCTCCCGCTGGAAGAAGAACAACAGCGTGGGAATCGTGAACACGCCGACCATCACGACTGCGATGACAAGGCGCAGGGCGATCATCGCCCGGCTCAACTTCCCGATCGGTGGAGCCTCACTGTCGTCCAGGTCCTTGGTGTTGACCGCGACGTAACTGATGATCAAGGCGTCGAAGCCGATGATCACCCCGGTGACGCAGAAGGCGCCGATCACCATCCACCAGCTGACTCGCCCCGACCCTCCGTTGGCCAGGCCCAGGGCATGAGAGATGGCCCATGTCCCGTACGGGAGGTAGAAGCACATCGCGAAGCCAGCCACCAGATACGGCAGCGCGCTGCGAGCAGTGCGGAGGTGACGAATGTCGATCCCTATGGTCCGCAGCAGCCCGCGCCGAACCGGTCCGGGCCAGTAGACGGCGGGCTCAGTGTCTATCGAGTTTGTGTCCGCGCACACGGAGTCCTCTTGCTGAAGCGCAATCGCCAAGTGAGACGCACCAGGTTACCCCGTGAATTTCCGCCGTTCTTTTCGCCCGATTTTTGTTGGGCTGGTGTTGGAAAGCGGCACGTCCGGCGCTCGGTCCGCTAGCGGGGCAGCCCCAACACGTGTTCGCCGACGATGTTCTTGTTGATCTCGGTCGTGCCGCCGGCGATGGACGCCTGGCGGACGGCCAGGAAGTTCTCGGCCCACGGGTCCTCGCCCCCCAGGGCATCGAGCCCGATCAGGTCGACGGCGAGGGTGCCGAGCTCCTGGTCGCAATAGGCCCACGACAACTTGGCCAGGCTGCCCAGAGCGCCGGCGCCCTCCGAGGAGTCGGCGAGCGAGCGCTCGGTGAGGTGGCGCATGGCGCGGATCGACGAATAGATCCGGGCCAGCCGCTCCCGCAGGACCGGGTCCTTGCGACCAGCGGCGGCCCGCGGGTCGGCCAGCAGGTCATCGAGGCGGCGGGCCAAGGAGAGGTGGAGCCGCGCCACGCCGGCGCGCTCGAAGCTGAGCGTCGTCATGGCCACGGTCCAGCCGCCGTGCAGCGGCCCGAGCATGGCCGAGCGCGGGATGCGGGCGTCGGTGAAGAAGAGCTCGGCGAAGGAGTGCCCGCCCGTCATGGTGGTGAGCGGGCGCGCCTCGATCCCGGGCGTGCGCATATCGACGAGGAAGCACGTGATGCCGGCGTGCTTCTTCACCGTGGGGTCCGTGCGCACGTACAGCTGGCACCAGTCGGCGTGATGCCCGAGCGAGTTCCACGTCTTCTGGCCGTTGAGGACGAAGTCGTCGCCGTCCTCGACGGCCGCCGTGCGCAGCGAGGCCAGGTCGGAGCCGGCGTCGGGCTCCGACATGCCCTGCGACCAGATCTCGTCGCCCCGCAGCATGGGAGTGAGGAAGCGCGCCTTCTGCTCCGGGGTGCCGAACTGCATGATGGCGGGGGCGATGTTGGAGACGCCGATCACGTTCACGGGTCCCGGCGCCCGGGCCCGGTTCATCTCCTCGAGATAGGCGAGCTGCTCGTCGACGCCGGCGCCGCGGCCGCCGAACTCGACCGGCCAGGCCGGCGCCGCCCACCCGCCGTCGGCCAGCGTCCGGTTCCAGGCCCGCAGCAGCTCGAGGTCGTCGCGCTCCATGCTGCGCTCGCCCGCTTCGGCGACGTCGGGGGTGAGGTGCTCGGCCAGCCAGGCCCGGAGCTCGGCGCGGAACGCGATCGGTGTCCGCCTCGCCTGCTGCGACGTCCTGCGTCTGCGCCATGTCACCTCCCCCGACGGCCGTGTCAGGTTGGGATTGTGGTCGACCCTGCGCTGCGCGGACCAACCCGGGCTTGGTTGGCAGCAGATCCGGAGGGCCGCCACGCTGGTTCCGGCGGGCCGGGCTCGGCGGCCACATGGCCCTCTGAGCTGGCGGGATGCGTTTGCGACGAGAGGAGTTGGGCATAGGCCGTAGTTGGATCGACCGGGCGGGATGGGACCGATGACATGCAGCGGACGCTGGGACTGCCGGCAGGGGAGGGGCCGGTGATGCCCCCGCCCGCAACCGCCGAGCCGTCGACATCTGAGGTGGGCCGGGTCTTGCGACTGCGCCCGACCCAACAGGCCAGCGCCTTGAGCCGGGCCTTCGTCGGACCGCTCGTCGAGCGCTGGCAGCTCGGGCCGTTGGACTTCGACGCCGCCCTGGTGACGACGGAGCTGGTGACGAACGCCGTGCTGCACGCCCAGCGCGATGTCGTGCTGGCGCTGCGTCCCATCGCCAAGGGTGTCCGCATCGAGGTGACGGACCAATGCCCCGAAGTGCTGCCGCACATGGCACCCGACCGGGGCGGTGCGTCGGTGGCCTTGGCGCTCGGAGAGAGCGGCAGGGGGCTCCGGGTGGTCTGCGAGCTCGCCGCCCGCTGGGGCGTGGACTCGACGCATTGGACCAAGACGGTGTGGGCGGAGCTGGTGAAGGGTCAGGCCGGGCCCACCGAGCCGCTCCTGCAGCTCGAGCACGAGCTGTTGGTGCGGGGCGGCGTGACGTTGCGGTTCGTCGATCTCCCGACGATGACCGCCGTCGAGAGCGGGGTGCAGGTGGAGGACGTGGTGCGGGCTATCCAGTTGGAGCACGGCCCGGTGCCGCCCGAGGATGGCGCGGTCGGGCGGTTGTACGAGCTGCTGTTGTCGACGGCGGCGGACCGCCTGGCCGGCCGGCACGCGGCGTTGTGGGCGTCGGCCGAGGAGCGGGCGAGTTTCGATCTTGAAGTGGAGACCACCGTCGAGGCCATGCGCGACCTCGGAGAGCTCTCGCGGATGCTCGAGGATCCGGGTGCGTTCCTCGCCATTGCGCCGTCGCCTCCGCCGGGCGGTGTGGTGCTGTTCCGGCGGTGGTTGCGGGAGGAGACGGCGCGGCAGTTCCGGGGCGGGGCGCCGCGGTCGTTCGCGGACCCGGAGGCGAACGTCCTCTAGGTCATTGCGACGTTCGGCGTCTCAGCGTGGCCTTTTGTTGCCGTCGCTGACCATGACCTCGTCGAACTTCTCCCACCGCATGCGGTAGCGAGTCCGACCATTGCCGGGGAGCCAGTCGATGGATCCCTTGCTTATCTGGAGCTCGCCGAGCTTCGCGTCGTCGCTCCACACGACGAACGTCACATCCGAGTGGAGGACCATGCGGGTCGGTATGTCGACGGTGACTTCGTGAGTTGCCATATCGAGACGGTAGCCCTGGGGGGATTTTGAATCGAGGCCCGAAAGATGCAGGTGGGATCTCGTTTGAGGTCGGCGAGCAGCGAAGCGACGCTGCCCGGCCCGATGAAAGTCGTCGGGGTGCCATCTGTCGTTGCGACCGGCCGAGTGGAGCGACCACTTCGTCGACTCGGCGAGTAGCGGAGCTGGGCCTACGGTGGGTCGTCCACTCCGTGCCACGGCCGTCCCAGGGGGGTCGGCCTCCGAGATCCTCGCTGACTTGCCGCGTCACCTCGTAGACCACCCGCACCTGGTCGGCGACCTTGGCGGGCGACTCGTCTGCGCAGAATCGCTTGATCCGTTCGAGGTCCACGTCAGGGATCGCAGCCACGAAGCGACGATACGTCGATGTTGGCCGCTGCGCAGACGTAGTCAGGCAAGCAAGGCTGGCACACCCCGTTATGGTCCCGGGCGCGCGAAGTCGTGACGGGGTACTGCTGGCCGCAGTCGGCACAGGTCGGGGAGCAGGTCGGCCTGCACATGTCGTCGTCGGGCGGGCGACCCGTGCGCGTGGAGGTGGCCCGGGTCGGTGGTCGGCGCGAGGTCGTGCTGCGCGTGGACGCCGTCGCGGTCGACGAGCACGAGACGCCGAAGAACGCCTCGTCGGCGGGGTGCGGATGGCCCGTGTCGCTCACGTGGGACGTCGAGCCGACGTGGACGTCCGGCTACTACGAGGTCGTCATGGAGATCGACGTCGGCGGGAAGGTCCGGCGCGACTACGCCTTCTTCGTGGTGCTGCCGACTCGGGGGCGCGCGCATCGTGCTCGCGTTGGCCACCAATACGTGGCACGCCTACAACGACTTCGGCGGGACGAACCTCTACAACGGGGGCACGCAGGTCGCCCTGCAGCGGCCGATGACGGCGGGCTACCTCTTCAAGCCGCCGGGCAAGGGGCGTCGTGTCACCGGGACCGGCGAGCCCGACCCGCAGAACGCCGCCCACGTCGGCTACATCCAGATCAACCACCTCTCGGGCTGGGCCGGCTCGGCCGGGTGGCCCGACTGGGAGCTGCCCTTCTTGGAGTGGGCGGAGCGCGAGGGCTTCGAGATCGGCGTGTGCACGAATGCCGATCTGGAGCTGTTTCCAGAGCTGTTGGACGACGCGAACCTGTATCTCTCCGTCGGCCACGACGAGTACTGGTCCAAGGGGATGCGCGACACCGTCGAGGCGTTCATCGCGCGGGGCGGCAACGCCGCCTTCTTCTCGGGCAACACATCGTTGTGGCAGGTGCGCCTCGAGGGAGAGGACCACGACGTGATGGTCGGGTACAAGGGGTTCTTCAAGGACGACCCGTTGTTGGGGTCGGACCGAGAGGTGGAGGTGACGACGTTCTGGTCCGACGTCGTCGTCGCCCGCCCGGAGAACCACATGACCGGCGTCTCGTTCACGCGGGGTGGGTATCACCGGATCGGGAAGAACGTGACGTCGGGGTTGGGCGGCTACACGGTGCACCGGCCCGGTCACTGGCTGTTCGAGGGGACAGGCCTCGGCTACGGCGACGTCCTCGGCGTCGGCCCGACGGTCGTCGGCTACGAGTGCGACGGGTGCGTCTTCACGTATCGAGACGGGCTGCCGTACCCGACGGGCGAGGACGGCACGCCGTCGACCTTCGAGATCCTCGGCACGTGCCCGACGCAGCACTTCACGCGCGAGACGGCGCCGCGCCCGCCCAAGCCCGACGAGCCGAGCGAGCTGGAGTACATCGCGGCGCGGGTGTTCGGGACGCGGGAGCCCGAGGCGATGGAGCGGATCCGCCACGGCCACGCCGTGCTCGGTGCGTATACGAACGACGAGGGGGCGACCGTGGTGACCTCGGGGTCCACGGATTGGGCGCACGGCCTGGCGGGTCGGGACCGCCAGATCGAGCAGATCACGCGGAACGTGCTGAACCGGCTCGGCTGATCTCGAGCGGGCCCGCGCCGAGGTCCGGCGCGGAGGATGCCGGTCGTCGGGTCGTAGTGGTGTGACGTAGCGCCTCGGACGTCGATGTCGTCCGGCGTGCCGCCGGGCAGAAGGCCGAGGTCGGCTTCGAGGCGGAGGCGGCGGTCGTTGACCCTGGCCACCTCGAGGGTCCACGCGGTGTCGGTGACGACGCTCCTGGCGCTGAGCCCTGGGCCCAGCGGTCCGGTCCACGACACCGAGGGGAAGGCGAGCACCACCCGGTCCGTGATGTCGTCGACGCGTCGGACCGTCTCCCCGTACGGCGCCAGCGTGTCGACCTCGGGAGGGAGGAGGCACAGCAGTGCACCCGGGCGCACGAGGATCGGCGCCTCGTGAAGTGGCGCGGCGAGGGTCACCCGTCCTTTGTCGTGGACGGCGGCGGTCCCGACCCCGGTGAGGGTGTGGGCGCGGCTGGCGGGGTCGTAGCCAACGGCGCGCCAGAGCTCGATCGTGCCGTCGTGGGGAACAGTGACGGTGCGCTCCCGGGCACCGTCGTCGAGCACCGGTGCGCAGAGCAGGTCGCCGCCGAGCCAGTACTGGTCGAGCGCGTCGGCCGCCGGCCCGTCCGGGTCGTCGAGCGCCATGGCGCACATGATCGGCCGGCCGGTCCTGCGGTAGTAGTCGTGCGCGGCGAGGAGGTAGTCGTTGAGCTGCGTGTGCCAGGCGCACCAGCGCTGGAAGTGCGGGAGCACGTCGTCGTCCCACACCTGGGGTCGGCGGTACGGCGGCAGCTCGATCCCCGAGGACTTCGTGCGCATCAAGGGGCTGAGGGCGCCGAACTGGATCCAGCGGATCAGCAGCTCGGGCGTCAGGTGCTGCTCCGAGGAGAGGAAGCCGCCGATGTCCGAGCCCCACAGGGCGATCCCGCTGGCTCCCATCGAGAGCCCCTCGATGAGGGATGAGGCGAGCCCGTCGAAGCCCCAGCCGGTCGTCGGGTCGCCGCCCCAGACGACGGGGACGTGGGGCGCCGTCCCGGTGAAGCCCGAGCGCACGAAACGGACGAGCGGCCGGCCCGTGCGCGCCTCGAGTCGCCGCGCCGCCTCGGCGGCACCCCGGTGAAAGGCGGTGGCGTAGGCGTTGTGGCCGGCCGTGCCGAGCGGTGACCCGTCGGGGTCGCAGGCGTCGAGCGGCGTGTCCTCGCCGAAGTCCTCCATCCAGCCGTCGTAGCCCGAGGCGACGAGCTCGGCGGCGACGTCGGCGAAGCGATCGATGGCGGCGGGCCTGAAGAAGTCGAACTGCGTCTCCTGGGTGTGCGGGGGCTCGCGCCCGCCGACGTAGGCCTCGAAGACGTAGGTCGAGCCGTCCGCGTGGCGCAGCAGCGCGCCGTCCGCCTCGGCGCGCTTGAAGACGTCGGCGAAGTCGGTGCCGAGCAGCGGATTGAGGTACGAGAGCACGGCGAGCCCGAAGCCGTGGAGCAGCTCGGTGCGGGCGCGCTCGGCCTCCTCGTGGCCGCGGTGCTCGCCGAGGGGGAGGTGCCGGCAGTGCGTCTCGGCGGCCGAGACGGCGACGCCGGCGGCGCGCAGCACCTCGGCCTGGCGGCGCTCCTCCTCGAGCGGGACGTGGTTGGCGTGGCCGGTCTGGTACCACGGCCCGAAGGCCCAGCGGGCCGGCGGCTCGGGTTGGCGGCCGACGTCGTCGGTGTAGCGGCGGAGCGCATCGAGCGGGGACGGTCCGCCGTAGATGCGCAGCGAGAGCGTGGCGGCCTCGACCTCGACGGCGAGTTGGTCGAGCCCGTTCGGGCGCAGGCGGAAGTAGCTGAGGTCGTCGTTGTGGAGCGCCAGGCCCCAACCGTTCGTGGACAGCAGCCACGGGAGTGGGAAGTACGTGGCGTCGAGGCGTTGGCGCATGCCCCAGGGCGGGACGATGCCCTCCAGGAACGGGTACTCGTAGGGCTGGTACGGGCCCTCGCCGACGTAGCACTCGACGTCGCCTTGGGCGCGCTGGAACGCATCGGAGCGCTCGCCGAAGCCGAGCCAGCGCTCGTCCGCCGTGCAGGCCCACGCGAGGCCGAGGGCTTCGACCGTCTCGGGTTCGTCGGGCGAGAGCGTGACGTCGACGACGTCGTCGCGGACGGCGTGGGCGTTCAGCGTGACGGTCGATCCCGCCGAGGTCACGAGCGTGGCGGTGAGGGACGTTTGTTGTCGTGTCCGTCTCTGTCGCTCGCTCCACCGCGTCCCAGGTCCCGGCGGGCGGCGCCAGTTCGTCGTCGGGCCCGCCGGGGCCGAGGGTCGGCCCGCTCCGGGACCGCCGCGGGCTGACGTCGCCGACCCGCTGGACGCCGATGCCGTGCAGTGCGGCCGGAGCGTTCTGGTCGAGGGGGCCCAGCAGCATCCCGCGTTCGTCGTCGGCGACGTCGAGCCGCCCGCGGTCGTCCAGCCGCAGGAGGAGTCGACCGGCGCGTAGTTCCACGGGCATCGGATCGGGGCTTACTGGGGCTGTCGTGCGATCCACAGCCCGAGGGCGGGCTGGGCGACGTGTTGAAAGGGTGTGCCGTCCCGGTCGAGCGCCGGGCCGGTCGGCGTCGCGCCGTCGACGCCGAGGCGCTCCAACTCTTCGGCCAACGGCCGCCAGCCGTAACCGACGGCCTCGAGCTCCTGCGGGGTGAGGCCACCCTCATCGGGGTCCGTGCAGTACGTGACGGAGAACCGGCCCTCGGTGCTCCCGTGGATGAGGTGCGCCAGCGTCGCCGGCGAGTCGCGCAGCTCGGGGTCGTCCTGCGCGGCGGCGAGGGCGGCCGCCGTGCCCCGGTAGCCGTGGCGGCGGATCAGCGCGTCGATCGCCGGGTCCTCCCCGAACCGCTCGACGCCGGGGGCGAGGACGACCAGCTCGGCGCCGGTCGCCAGCGCGCGCCGGGTGCGGTAGATCGCCTTGTTGCCGAGCCAGGTCGAGCGGAACTCGCCGGCGTCGAGCCAGGCCGAGGCGCGGGCCCACGGCTCGTCGACCGTGGTGACGTTGCAGCGCTGCGCCAGCGCCACCGCGTCCGCGAAGGCGGCCGCGCCGCTGCGCCCGGTGCCGCCCCGGCCGGTCACGACGGCGCGGAGCGTGTCGCCTTTTTCGGTCGGTTCGACCACGGTCAGGACGAAGAGGACGTCGACCCGGGTCGCCAGCATCCGGTCGAAGGCGGAGTCGACGAGGTCGCGGACCGGCGTCGCGGTCTCCCCGATGATCGTCTCGATGCCCACCAGCGCCCCCAGCAGGTGGCTGGCGCCGATGAAGGACTGGCCCCCCAGCCCCACAACGAGGTTCTTCGCTGTAGCCACCCATGCCGATCACCTCGTGCGGCAGGACCTGGCCCAACGAGACGATGAGGTCCCAACCCTCGAGAAGCGTCGACGCAACCTCCACGACGATCTCGTCGTGGAGGAGGTTGTCGCTCACCGCCGCCACCTCGTCGGGGTGCATCCGCCCGAGCTCGGTGACGCCGTGGCGCCAGTCGTGGACGAGCAGGCGGCCGGCCTCCAGGTGCCCGCCGAACAGGAGCTCGGCGTCGCGCTCCTGCATGGCGCGATGGGTGCCGAGGGCGGGCAGCACCCCCACCTCGCAGCCGCGCTTCTCGAGGCGGTCCGCCAATCGCCACGTGAGGTCCCCCGCCCGCGAGGGCGCGCGGGTCTGATCCGGCGGGACGAGCAGCACCCGGCGTACCCGATCGGTGTCCACCGACGCGTCGATCGCGTCGGCGATGGCGTCGAGGTCGTCGTCCTCGAGCACGGCGTCGAGGCCACCCCACCGTCCCAGCGGCTCGATGCGCCGCAAAGGTTCGGCCAGGGCGGCCAGCACCTTCGAGAGCAGTTCCTTCGGCGGGATCGTGGCGTCGAAGGTCAGCACGTCGACCTCGTCGGCGTCCGGCAGCTCGAACGCCGCCAGCTGGCTCGATGCGAGCTCGGGCCCGGCGAAGTGGTGCTGCCGCTTCTCCAGGCGGGCCCGCACGTCGGCCTCGTCGATCCGGAGCCACACGAAGCGGACGTCGCCCCCGATCAGCCGCAACGCGTCACGGTGGCGGCGCGCCAGCCCCGAACACGCCACGACGGAGGGCCCCGCCGCCCGTGCCACCCGTCGGACGGTCGCCAGCCAGGCCCACCGCTGGTCGTCCGTCAGCGGCTCGCCGGCGCGCATCTGAGCCATGTGGGCGTCCGAGTGGTAGTCGTCCGCGTCGATGTAGGGCAGGTCGAGCGCGCGCGCCAGCCCGTACGACAAGGTCGACTTCCCGCACCCGGCGACGCCGATCACGATCACCGTTTCGTGCGTCGTCACGGCAGGGCGAAGGCGTAGAGGTCGAGCGCGTTCTGGCCGCAGAGCGCGACGGCGAGCCGGCGCAGCGCGTCGTCGTCGGGCACGACGCCGCGGTCGACACCCCGGCCGAGGACGTCGCAGAGCACCCGGCGGTACAGCTCGTGGCGGGTGAACGAGAGCCACGACCGCGAGTCCGTGTGCATACCGACGAACGTACCCAGCACGCCCTGGGCCGCGAGCAGCTCGAGCTGGTCCCTGATCCCCCGTTCGTGGTCGTTGAACCACCAGGCCGGGCCCCAGCGCACGGTCGGCCGGCCGCCGTCCCGGACGAAGACCTCGGCCACGGTGGAGAAGAGCGCGTCGTCGGCCGCGTTGACGTTGTACAGCACGGTCGTGGGGAGGTGTCCGGCCTCCTCCAGCTCGGCGAGCCGCGTGAACAGTCCCGGCCCCTGCGGGTCGCCGCCCACCGCGTCGGCGCCGACGTCGCGGCCGAGGAGCGCGGCCAACCGCGGCGACGCATCGCGTCGCGCGCCCAGATGCAGCTGGACCACCGCGCCGTCCTGGACCGCCAGCTCGGCGGCCAACGTGAGGACCTCGACGGCCACGGCGTCCTGCCCGTCGGGATCGGGCGCGACCCCGTGGAGGACGTCATCGATGGCCCGCTCTGCGGCCACCCGGTGGCGTGGCCCCGACGGGAGGGCGTCCAGCGCGTGGTCCGAGCTGCGGGTGCCGAGGGCCGCGAACCGGCGCCACGAGGATCGCAGCGCGTCGAGCAGCCCGTCGAGCGAGTCGATCGAGCCCGCCTCCCTCTTGGCCAGGCGCTCGGCCCACGCCTCCCACGCCGAGGGCTCCGCCAGAAGCCGGTGGGCGGGATCGGGTCGCCACGTCGGCACGACCGCGGGCAGGCGTGGGTCGGTGTCCTCCCGCAAGGCGGCGTGCGCCGCGAGATCGTCGCCCGGGTCGTCCGTCGTGGCCAACACCCTCACGTCGAAGGGGGCCACGAGCTCGCGGACGGTCCGGTTCTTCAGCTGGGCGTTCGCCTCGTCGAAGACCTCACGCGCCGTGGCGCGGGTGAGGACGGCGTCGATCCCGAAGCACCGCCGCAGCTCGAGGTGGCTCCAGACCTGCAGCGGGCTCAGCGCGAGTTGCTCGAGCGTCCCGGCCCAGGCCTCGAAGCGATCGAAGGGATCGGCCGGCCCGCTGATCAGCTGCTCGTCGATCCCGACGGCACGCATGGCGCGCCACTTGTAGTGGTCGCCGTCGAGCCACAGCTCGGTGATGGTGCCGAAGCGTCGATCCTCCAACAGCTCGTGGGCGTCAAGATGCGAATGGGCGTCGACGATCGGGAGTGCCTCGACGAGGGAGAACAACGCCTCGGCGGTCGGCGTGCTGAGGAGGAAGGCGTCGTCGAGGAAGGGCGACATGGCGTCTAGAGGCTCGTCGCGTCGAAGCCGCCGTCGACGACGAGCTCGGTCCCCGTGATGAACCGCCCAGCGTCACTCGCCAACAGCAGCAGGGCGCCCGCCAGGTCGTCGGGCTCGCCCAGTCGCTGCAACGGCGTGCGCTCGATGATCGAGGCGACGCGGTCTGGGTCCAGGATGGCCCGGTTTTGCTCCGCCGGGAAGAAGCCGGGCACCAGCACGTTGCAGCGGATGCCGAGCGGGCCCCACTCCCGCGCCAGGTTCTGCGTCAGATTGTGCACGGCGGCCTTGGCCATGGAGTAGGTGAAGACCCGAGACAACGGTCGCCGCCCGGCCTCCGACCCCACGTTGATGATGCTGGCGCCCATACCCTGCGTGGTCGCCCGCTCGACGAAGTAGCGGCCGAAGGCCTGGCAGGCCAGGGCGACGCCGAGGGCGTTGGTGGTGAAGACGTCCTCGAGCTCGCCGCCGGTGATGTCGAGGAAGGGTGTGGCGCTGTTCGCACCGGCGGCGTTCACCAGGACGTCGATCGAGCCCTCGGTCCGCGCGACGTCGTCGACGAGCGCATCGAGCTGAGCGCGGTTCGTCGTGTCGCAGGGGACGAATCGGCCACCACCGATTACCTCGACGGCCAGCTCGCCCCGGGTGCGGTCACGCCCACCAACCACGACCTCGGCGCCGGCGTCGATCAGCGTTCCCGCCATCGACCGCCCGAGCGTTCCGGTGCCGCCGAGCACGACGGCCACACGGCCACGCAGAGTGAACAGCTCGCTCGGCGACCGTGCCATGTCCGGATCATTCCGCACCGCGAGGCCGGGGACCAACACACCTGTCCGGCCAGGAACTGAGGGTGCTGCCGCGCCGACTTCGTCTCGCCCGGCTCAGCGGCCGGACCCGAACCGCCGGAACGTGACGGTCAGGCGACTTGGAGGGCGCGGACCGCCTGCACGTAGGAGGCGATCGGGTACGCCTCGGCATAGCCGAGACGATTCTCCCAGCAGAAGGCACGCACCATCTCCTGGGCCCGCGCCAGGTTGGGACGGGGCATCGTCGGGAAGAGGTGGTGCTCGATCTGGTAGTTGAGCCCGCCGAAGGCGAAGTTGACCAGCCGGCCCCCGATGAGATTGCGCGACGTGACGACCTGGCGCTGGGCGAAGCTCGCCTCGTCGTTTCCGTCGACGAGCGGCATGCCCTTGTGGTTGGGGGCGAAGCTCAAGCCGAGATAGAGCGAGAAGGCCGCCTGGTGCACTGCGATGAAGGCGATCGCCTTGGTCGGCGAGAGCACCCAGAAGACGACGGTCAGGTAGAGCGCGGCATGCAGCACGAGGACGAGGCCTTCGGTGAGGGCGGCTCGATTCCGGCGGCGGCGGTACACGTCCTGGAAGCCCGAGACATAGAGGCCCGTGCTGCGGAGCAACATGAGCGGGAAGAACAGCTCGGCCTGCCAACGGTCCAGCCAGGCGGCGACACCGTGCCGCTCTGTGTCCGGCTGGCTGGCGCTCGGCAGACCCACCCCGATGTCCGGGTCGCGGCCCGGTTCGTTGGGGTGGGCGTGGTGGGCGTTGTGCTTGGGCACCCACCAGCCGTAGCTCATGCCGATCAGCGCGTTCCCGATCCCGAGTCCGAGCAGGCGATTGGCCCGTTTCGACTCGAAGATCTGCCTGTGGCCGGCATCGTGGCCGATGAAGCCGAGTTGGGTGGCAACCACTCCGAGGAACACCGCCAGGGCCAGCGTGACCCACGAGTCCCCGATGAGGAAGAAGCCGACCCAACCGGCGGCAAAGGCGGCGACTGTCAGGCCGACCTTGCCCGAGTAATAACCGAGTCGGCGATCCAAGAGCCCGGCCGCGCGGATGTCCAAGGTCAGATGTTGAAATTCACGAGGTCCGGCTTGGAGTGTTGTGTCCGTCTGCACGGTCCCTTCCTCTCAAACGTGGTGGGTGCTGGCAGGCAACACAGCGGGGTCCCGGCGGTGGTGCCAGAACCACTCAGACCACACCGTCTGTGTGGCCTGAGTGGTCTGTGTGATCAGTGGTGAGTCAGACCGCCTTGACGTTCTGCGCTTCGGGCCCCTTGGCACCTTGCGCCACGTCGTACTCGACCTTCTGGCCGTCCTCGAGGCTCTTGTAGCCCGAGCCCACGATGTTGGACGAGTGGACGAAGACGTCCTTCTCGCCCGAGGCCGGCGTGATGAAGCCGAAGCCTCGGTCGTTGTTGAAGAACTTCACAGTTCCGGTTTCCATTTTCTTCTTCTCTTTTCTTTTTTCTTTCTTTGCTGCGAACTATTTCAGTGAACTGCGGTGACGAACTCAGTGAGGCTTGCGGGGAGCTGGGCTGAGCTTTTGGTAGGGCGCCCCGCACACCGAGGGCTCTCCGGCCTCGCCGTACCTCCGGCACTCCAGCTCATCGCACCATCCGAGGCGTACGTCGCCCTCTTGCACGTCGTGGGTGTGTTTGTCGCACAGCGCAACGTCGGGGAGGATCACGGTGATGGAGCAGCTCTCGTCCTCCGGGTCGGGACCGCGATCGAGCGTGCGGCGGCTCGGTGTTGTCAGCGAGGTCGGGCTCTGTCCACACAACGCGCAGGGTGCGGGAGCCAGCACCGTCATGTCGAGATGGACTCTCGCAGCTTCTTCACGCCCTGCAATCGACGCTGGACCTTCTCTTCGTCTGCGGCATCGCGCTCACGAATACGTTGCTCGAGCTCGTCGAGCCGCACCTCTTCGTTCTTGACCAATCGAAGGCGGTCCTCGCCTTCGTGTGTCGAGAGGGCGCGGACGTAGCTTTTCTGCGCCTCCGTGGCGCGATCGAACCCGAGGGTGCGCGCGATCGCCGAAAACGAATTTCCCTTTTCCCGGAGCTCCAGAGACTGTGCGTCCGTGTCCTTGCTCGACCCGCGCCGTGGCCGCCCGCTGCTTGCTCGTTCGGGGGGCGCCGAAGAGCGGCGCGATGAGTTCTTCTGCTGGTTGTGTCTAGGCATGCACCGCTCCGAGCAAGCGGGGGTGCGACATCACGACAGAACAGCCCCTAAGGGCTTGGTACAGGCGCTGGGAGATGTGAGGCTCCGTTCAAAATCGGGCCAACTCAAGGTTTCTCGACCAGGCCGACGCCGACGAAATGCCGACGTCAGTGGCCATCCTACCAGGTCCGATGACCACGGCGTCCGTCGCCCGGATGGACGCGCTCAGATGGGAGAGTCGTATGCCGCGGTTGGGTGGCGCAGCTTGCACATCGCCTTCGCCTCGATCTGGCGGATCCGCTCGCGCGTGAGACCGAAGCACAGACCCACCTCCTCGAGTGTGCGCGGTGACCCACGGTCGAGGCCGAACCTGAGGCGGAGGATCTCGCGTTCGCGCTCGTCGAGGCTCGTCATCATCTCGGTCACCTCGCGCGGCAACATCGCGGACGCGGCGGAGTCGAGCGGGGACACCGCCTGGTGATCTTCGATCAGGTCGCCGAGCTCGGAGTCGCCCTCGTGGCTGAACGGTTCGGACAGCGACGCCAGGGTTCCGGAGTGCCGCAAGATCTCGGAGACCTTGTCCGCACTGAGCTCGAGGTCGGCGGCGATCTCGTCGATGGTCACGTGCCGGGCGTGCTTGGCCTCGAGGCGGGTGCGCGCTTTGGTGACCTGATTGAGGAGGTCGCGGATGTGGGCGGGGAGTCGAATGGTGCGGCTGCCGTCGGCGATGCCGCGCGTGATGGCCTGGCGGATCCACCAGGTGGCGTAGGTGGAGAACTTGAAGCCCTTGCGCCAGTCGAATTTCCCGATCGCATGGATGAGGCCGAGGTTGCCGTCCTGCACCAGGTCGAGCAGCGGCAGGCCGGAGCCCTGGTACCGCTTGGCGATCGACACCACCAGGCGCAGGTTGGCGTTGGTGAAGGTCTCGGTCGCCCGTGCTCCCGAGCGCACGGTCCGGCGGAGCTCGCGCACCTCGGCCGGGCTGTGACCGTCACTCGACGCCAGCACGGCACTGGCGTCGCGCCCGGCCGCGGCCACCTTGGCCAGGTGGACCTCGTCGTCTCTCGTCAACAGCGGGTAGCGGCTGATGTCCTTGAGGTACAGACCGAGCAGGTCCTCCTCCAACGTCTCCGCGCGCCTTGTCGGCAATGGTCCCCGTTCATCGAGTCCGGACGGGAGGGGAGCGGCAGACGATCGCCCGATTCGCAATGCGTCCACCTTCGCCAAGAGGCCGGGCGTTCTGCCGCCTATGTGCGGCGCACACAGGTTAATCGCCCTGCGTCCGAACCCGGTGGTCGGTCGCTGATCGTGGTGTCGGCTATGCTGTATCTCGATACCGCGTGCAGTTGCGACGCGGCGGCTGGCGATTACGCCGGCGGGCCCACGAGACATCACATCGAGTCGGCCATCCTCTGTTTGGACCGATTGGAGTCTTGTGAGTACCTCTGCCCCTACCCTCGCGCCTGTCCGTTTCTCGGACCTCGGCGTGCGTCGAGAGTTCGTCGTCGCCCTCGACAAACAAGGGATCGACCGCCCGTTCCCGATCCAGGCCGCCACGCTGCCCGACGCCCTCGCGGGGCGTGACGTCTGCGGCATGGCCCCCACCGGGTCCGGGAAGACCCTCGCCTTCGGGTTGGCGATCCTGTCCCGCCTGTCCGCCCACGAGACCCCTCGACGCGGGCGCCGCCACCCCTCGGCCCTCGTCCTGGTGCCCGACCCGCGAGCTGGCTGCCCAGATCGAAGACGTCATGGGGCCGTTGGCCGCCACCATCGGCGCTCGCGTCACCCCGATCTACGGGGGCGTCGGGTACGGCCCGCAGCGCTCGGCGATGCGCAACGGCACCGACGTCCTCGTCGCCTGCCCCGGGCGTCTCGAGGACCTCGTCGAGCAAGGTGCGGTGAACCTCGCCCACGTCGACATCGTCGTCGTCGACGAAGCCGACCGCATGGCGGACATGGGCTTCCTGCCCGCGGTCCGGCGTCTCATCGACAAGACCAACGCCGACCGCCAGACCCTCCTCTTCTCGGCCACGCTCGACGGACCCGTCAACAAGTTGGTCCGCGACTACCAGCACCACCCCGCCATGCACGAGATTGCGCCCTCCAGGGAGGACCAGGGAGAGGTGCAGCACCACTTCTGGCGGGTCGAGCACGCCGATCGCGTCGAGGTGACGGCCGAGGTCGTCGCCGCCCGCGGTCCGGCGATCATCTTCTGCCGGACCAAGCGCGGGGCGGACCGCCTCTCGGATCGCCTCGGCCGCTCGGGCCTCAAGTCGGCCGCCATCCACGGCGACCGCAGCCAGGCCCAGCGCGAGCGGGCGCTCGCCTCCTTCCGCGACGGCCGGCTCGACGTCCTGGTCGCGACGGACGTCGCCGCCCGCGGGATCCACGTCGACGCGGTGCCCCTGGTCGTCCACTACGACCCGCCGGCGGACCACACCGACTACGTGCACCGCTCGGGCCGCACCGGCCGGGCGGGCGCCGACGGCCACGTGCTCTCGCTGGTCGGCCACGAACACGTGCGCGACACGAAGACCCTGACGCGGCGACTGGGGCTCGCGGCGGAGATCTCCGCACCGAACGTGCCCTCCATCGCCATGGTGGACGGTGTGCGCAGGGCGCGGGCCGACAGGCCGCAGCGCCCGGTACGTAGCCAGGGCGACGATGGCTCCGGCGCACGTACCCGCACGCATTCGCGGCCGGGCCCCGCCAAGTCCGGACGGCCAACGTCTGGACGTCGGAAGGGCCAACAGCGGAGCGGCGGCACGAACGGTCGCCGCCGCGCCGGTTCCGGCGGCAAAAGGGCGACCCGAGCCTGATCAGCTGACGGTCCCTGCGGCTGTCACGTCCACCCGGCACACTGGCGTGGATGACGACCGTCGAGATCCGGCCGAAGGGTGCGTCCTTCGCCAAGTCGTGCCCGCAGCGGGTGCAGCTCGACGTGCTGCGGCCGTGCGAGCCGCTGCCTGACTCGCCGTTCCTGCAGAAGCTGGCCCGGGCCGGCGAGGAGTACGAGGGCGAGACGCTGGGTGAGTTCCTCGACGGCGTGGACGGCGTCGTGTCGATCGACGCCGACGACCCCGACGCCCGGGAGTGGCACACGCTGAACGCCGTCGCCGAGGGCGCGCTGATCATCGCGGGCGGGCGACTGCCGGTTGATGTCGAGGCGCATCGAGTCGGCGAGCCCGACCTCCTCGTGCGCTGTGGCGACGGGTACGTGCCGATCGACGTGAAGTCGCACAAGTCGCTGGATCGCGTGAAGCGGGAGGGGACGGGGACGGCGCTGGTCTCGGACATCGCCGAGCCGTTCTTCGAGCGGGCCGTGGTGGATGCGGAGATGGTGGCCCGTAAGCACGTCGGCGACCTGCTCCAGCTGGCGCACTACCGGCGGCTGCTCGAGGTGGCGGGCCTGGCCCCGAGCGGGTGCAACGTCGCCGGCATCTACGGCTCGGAGGGCGTCGTCGTCTGGTACGACCTCGATGCCCTGCTCGTCGACACCCCCGAGTACATCGCCGAGTCGCCCATCGGGCCGTTGAGCCCGATGGCACGGTACGACCTGGAGTTCGCGCAGCGCAGCGAGGTGGCCGCGGCGGCGGAGGCGCACCGGCTCGACGAGTCGGTGGCGTTGCTGGCCGAGCCGATCGTGTGCGCGGCGTGCGACATGTGCCGCTGGCGCGAGTGGTGCGGCGAGGAGCTCGAGGAGGCGGCGGACCTGAGCCTTATCTCGGGGATCGGGGTCGGGCGGCGGCGGCTGTACAAGTCCGAGGGTGTCGACGACCTGCACGCTCTGGCGGTGCTCGACTGGAGGGCGGCCGAGCTGGCGCGGCGCGACGTGGACCTGGTCGACCTTTCGGTGAAGGCGTGCGACGTTGCCGAGTCGACGCGCCTGGACAGCCTGATCCCCCGGCGCAAGAAGCAGCTCGACGACCTGACGGCGCTGGGCGTGGTCACCGTGGCGGACCTCGACGGTCTCGACCAGCGGACGATCGACCTGTGCGAAGGGGGTGCGTCGAACCTGGCCGGGCACATCGAGCTGGCCCGGGCGCGCGTCGGCGATGCTGCGGCGTACCGCAAGCGGGGCGTCGAGCGGGTCGAGGTGCCACGGGGCGACGTCGAGGTCGACGTCGACATGGAGAGCACCAACGACGGGTGCTACCTGTGGGGGGCGTTGCTGACCGATCGCCGCATGCCGGGGTCGCCGAGCAGGCACGTGGCTTTTGCGAGTTGGGACGCCGACCTCGAGGCCGGCGAGCTGGTCGCCTTCGCGGACTTCTGGTCGTGGTTCCGCGGCGTGCGCGAGCGGGCGCACGCGGAGGGGGCGACGTTCCGCGCCTACTGCTACAGCCGCAGCGCCGAGCAGGGGCAGATGACCCGGCTGGCCGACCGCCTCGGGCTCCGCGACGAGGTGGACGAGTTCCTCGCCTCCGACGAGTGGGTCGACCTCTACGACGTCGTGAAGGCGCAGCTCGTCACGGGTCGCAGCATGGGCCTCAAGGTGGTGGCGCCGCTGGCCGGGTTCGAGTGGCGCTTCGACGACGCCGGCGGGACGCTGGCGATGGTCAAGTACGACCAGGCGGTCGACGACTCCGGCGACGCCGATGACGCCGATGGCGTGGGGCGGGCGAACGCCCAGCAGTGGATCCTCGACTACAACGAGGACGACGTGCGCGCCACGGCGGCGCTGCGCGGGTGGCTCGACGGTGCGGCGTCCGCGTTGCCGTCGATCGCTTCGGCGCTGGACTGAGCACCGGCGTCGGGCGACCGACGTCTTCTTCTACGAGGTGTTCTCGGGCTTTCGCTTCGCCGTCATCATGCTGCGGCTCGCCGACCTGCTGGTCGACAGCGAGATCTTCTCGGTGGAGTCCGACATGGCGACGAAGAACATCGTGACGCAGCTGCTCACGACGATGCTGGAGTTGGGACCGCCGGAGTAGGACTTTCGAGAGCCCGGCGGACACGTTGGAAACGCTTACGGGTTCCGGCTCTCAATCCTGGCGAGGAACTCCACTTTGGCCTCACATTTCTGGGGAATTCCACTCTGAGCTAAACGTTCCGCCCTTAATTGTGAGGCCGCCGGCCTATGCGAAATTGAATTTGGAAGAAGGAGTTTCTCCGGCGACCGGCGTCCCGCGTCATGTCAGGCGGTGAGCGACGCCCCGTGAGTCGGCTCCGGCAGCTCGTGAGCACCGAGGAGCCAGCGCGCCGCTGACGCATCGAGCGGACGGCCGAGGTGGTACCCCTGAGCTTTCTCGCAACCGAGCCGGCGCAGGCTGTCTTGCTGGGCGGCGGTCTCGACGCCCTCGGCGATTGTCCCGTAGCCCAGCGTGTGGGCCAGCTGGATGAGCGCGGCGGCCATGCTTCTCGAATCGTCCTCCGTACCGAGCATGTCGACGAAGGACTTGTCGATCTTCACGATGTCGACCGGTAGACGCAGGAGGTGGAGGAAGGTCGAGTAGCCGGTGCCGAAGTCGTCGAGGGCGATCCGGACGCCGAGCTTCCGCAGGGCGGCCAGGTTGCGCAAGGTGGCGGGGTCGTCGGTGAGCACCTCGCTCTCGGTGATCTCGATCATCAGGGAACGGGGGTCGATTCTGCACTCTGCAATGGCGGCGGCGATGCGGTCCGAAAGCATCTCGTCCACGAGCTGACCGGCCGAGAGGTTGACGCCGATCTCGAGGTCGGCGCTGCAGACTCCGGTCTCCTGCCACTCGCGTACCTGGCGGCAGGCCGTGTTGAGGATGTGCGAGTCGATCTCGCTGATGAGGCCGATCTCCATGGCCAGCGGCACGAAGTGGCGGGGGTCGACGAGCGCGCCCTCCGGATGCGGCCAGCGCACCAACGCCTCGAAGCCGACCACCCGGTGGCTCTGGAGGTCCACGACGGGTTGGTAGTACGCCACCAGCTGGTCGCCCGAGATCGCCGCCCGCAGGTCCTCCTCGAGCTCGATACGGGCCAGGACGAAGGTGTGCATCTCCTGGCGGTACACCTCGAAGCGGTCCTTGCCCCGCTTCTTGGCCTGGTACATCGCGATGTCGGCGTTGCGCAGCAGCTGCTCGCTGGTGATGCCCTCCTCGTCGAAGGCGATGCCGACGCTGCAGGCGGCGCTCAGCGTCTTCGTGGCCAGGCGGACGGGTTGGCGGAGGGTCTCGAGGATCCGCTGGGCCAGGTCCGTCACCGCCTCGGGCGAGGTCACGTCCTCGATGAGCACGGCGAACTCGTCGCCGCCCAGACGGGCCGCCGTGTCGGACGGCCGGAGGACGTCGACGAGGGTGGTGGCCACGCGCCGCAGCAGCTGGTCCCCCTCGCCGTGCCCGAGGCTGTCGTTCACGGTCTTGAAGTCGTCGAGGTCGAGGAAGAGCACGGCGAGGTGCGAGTCGGCGCGCGCCATCCGGGCCAGCGCGTGCTCCAGGCGGTCCTGGAAGAGCGCCTTGTTGGCCAGCCTGGTCAGCGAGTCGTGGAAGGCGCGATAGGCGAGCTCCTCCTCGAGCAGCTTGCGATCGGTCACGTCGCGGAAGCTGTAGACGCGCCCGACGATCTTGCCGCCGATGCGCTGGGGCCGCGAAAAGCGTTCCACGACCCGGCCGTCGGCGAACTCGAAGGTGTCGGACGTCTCCTCGTCCGCCGCGACGTCCAGTTCCTGGAGTCGGGACATGATCTCTTCGGGCTGAGCCAGGAGGTCCATGGCGTGCCTGAGCGTCATCACGTGATCGTGGCGAGCCACGGTGCCGTCGGGGATACGCCAGATGTCGAGGAAGCGCTGGTTGAAGTCGGTGATCTTGCCGCCGTTGTCGACCACGAGGATCCCGTCGGCCGTGGAGTCAAGCGTGGCGGTGAGGCGGGAGAGGGCCTCGCTGAGGTCGGTCTCGGCGGACACCTGCGACGTGGCGTCGTGCGCCGTGACCACGATCCCCTCGACGATCGGGTCGTCGAGGAGGTTCACGATGTTCAGCTCGAACGGCACGATGCCGCGGTCGTGGCGGCGGAGGTTCACCCGGACCTTCACCGGAGTGGTGGCCGTGGCCCCGCGCAGCGCGGCGCGGAACGCGGCGTCGAGCTCGCGGCGGTCGTCCCTGGCGACGATGCCCGAGAGCGGCCGTCCCTCGAGGATCTCGGGGTCGTGCCCGAGCAGCCGGGTGATGACGCCCGACACCGACTGGATGGTGCCGTCGTCCGCCACGAGCATGATCACCGAGCCCGAGTTGTGCACGAGCGAGCGGAAGCGGGCCTCGCGCCCGCTGGCCAGCTCGTAGCGCCGGCGCTCGGTCAGGTCGCGCATGCACAGCACCACGACGTTCTGGCCGGACCAGCGCGTGGTGGTGCCGACCATCTCGATCAGGCGCCACCCCGAGGCGGCGCTGACCCGGATCTCGATGGGAGAGCCGACCTCTTTCTCCTGGATGGTGGTGAGCGATCGCAGGACGAACTCGTGGTCGTCGGGGTGCACCAGGTCGAGGCCGGACTCGCCGACCCAGTCGCGCAGCGACCGCTCGAAGATCCGCTCGGCGGCGCGGTTCCCCCACACGATGATCCCGGCGTCGTCGACGAGAACGATGGCGTCGGGGAGGCGCAGGAACGTGTCGACCATCGAAGCGGTTTCGTCGGGCGACGACGGGCCGGGCTGGTCGCGCCCTTGATGGGCGCGCTTGCGTGCCGGCCGCGTGCGCGCCCGCTGACGCATCCCCATCGCGCCGAAGTCGCCCCCTCAGCATCTCCGTTCCCCCCTGAAACGCCCTGCCTTATTCTCGGCGGAATCCCAGCGCGCCGCGGTTGCGGTTTGGTTGCAGGCCGGGTGTGCCGAAGCGGCGAGGACCGTATTGTGGCACCCGCATGCCGGAGCCTGCCCCGCAGTCACCGCGACGCGACGGCGTCGAGCCCACGTTTCGCCATCTCGACGACGCCGACGTCGGTTGGCAGGCCGTCAAGGCGCAGCGCAACGCCGACGGCTCGGTGGCGCACGTCTGGGAGAAGTGGCTCGCCTTCTCGGCCGACCCGCCGTACCTGACGCTCTACGCGCGGTACGACCCGGGCATGGTCGTGCGCCGCCACGGCCACTTCTCGCCGCACGTCGTGTTCGTACTCGAGGGAGAGGTCAGCTTCGGCGACCGCCGCTGCCCGGCCGGGACCCACGTCGAGCTCCCGCTCGGCGCCGCCTTCGGGCCGGTCGTCGCCGGCCCCGAGGGCGCCGTCATGTTCGAGGTGATGATGGGCGACCCGCGCAGCTGGGGCGACGAGCCCGAGGCGTTCTCGGCTGCGCTGGCCGCGCAAGGGGCCGAGGCGCTGGCGGACCCTCCGTTGGAGTTTCCCGACTGGCTCGCCGACCTGCGGGCGCACTGGGTGGGGGCGCCGCCGGCCGACGACTGAGGTCAAGGAGGCGGGGCGTCGGTTACGTCGCTGGATTAGGCCGCGTGCTCGATCATGAAGGGCACGAGGCGCGAGATGAACCGGCGGGCGGGGGAATCGTCCAAGCCAGCGAAGGCCGTATCCATCGAGCTGATGGCGGAACGGGCCACCCCGGTCGCGAACTCGCTGGCGAAGGCGATGCTCCCGTACGAGGTCATGAGTTCGAAGACGTGGGCGACGTCGTCCGCTTCCCTCGTCGCCTGGCCGCGCCCGAGGTAGTCGACCAGCCAGCGCCGGTCGGCCGGGGCGGCGGCCGCCAGGAGGTGGATCAGCATCAGCGTGCGCTTGCCCTCGCGGAGGTCGCCGAGCGGCTCCTTGCCGTAAACGCCGGGGTCGCCGACGAGGTTGAGGATGTCGTCGCGGATCTGGAAGGCGGCACCCAGATGGAAGCCGAACTGGATCATCGGATCGAGGTCGGCGGTGCCCCGCGAGCCGACGAGTGCGCCGACGCGCAGCGGCAGCACCGTGGTGTACCAGCACGTCTTCTTCATGATCAGGTCGAGGTAGTCGTCCGGCTCGAGGTCGATGCGGTTGTCCTGGCACCACCCCAGCTCGAGCGCCTGCCCGGCGACCGTCTGGCGGCTCATGAAGTCGAACTCCATCATGATGCGATCGGCTAGCCGGGCCCCGACGAGGTCGATGTTCTCGCGCAGCGTGCCGATGGCCAGCAGGGCGAGCCCGTCGCCCGCGTTCAGCGCGAGCGGCGTGCCGTAGCGCCGGTGGAGCGTGGGCTCGCCCCGCCGCAGGAGGCTGGCGTCCTCGATGTCGTCGTGGATCAAGAACGCGTTGTGGAGCAGCTCGATCGCCAGCGCGGACGGCAGCGCGTCCGCCAGTGGGCCACCGAACGCCTCGCACGTCGCCAGGCAGAGGCTCGGGCGCAGGGCCTTGCCCACCCGGGTCGGGTAGTCGCTCATCGGAGCGGCGAGATACGGGTCCTCGACCTCCGAGGCGAAACGCTGCTGGAGGACGTCGGCGACGAGGCCGCCGTACCGCGTCAGGCTGGCCGTCGGCTCTGTCGTTGCCGCCGTGGTCGTCACGATTGGCGCGAGGTCAGCCGGCCGTCGCGGGCTGCACCCGGACGCGGAGCGGGAACACGACGTCGGGCAATCCGTCCACGAGGAGCTGCCCGTGGTACGTGCCGGGCGCGGCGTCGTCCGGCACGGCGACCGTGACGAGGACTTCGCGGCTCGCCCCCGACTCCAGGCGTTCGAGCCGTTCGGGCTGGCACGTCACGGCCGTCGCCGGGAGTGCGGCCCCGGAGTGCGTGGCCAACCCGGGGCACCACGGCCGCAGGCCCGACGCCGTCGACTCGGTGGTGTTGTGCAACCAGAGGCGCGCGCTCGACCGCCCGCCCGGGGCGAGCTGGGGCAGGAGCAGGTCGTCGTGTTCGGCCGACGAGGGCTGCCACCAGCGCGTGGTGTCGAACAAGCGGAGGCTGGCCTCGCTGAACTGGCCCATGAGGGAGAGGTAGGTGTCGGTGGCCGCCACCATGTCCGACTGGAGCTTGCGCATCGACCCATCGGAGCCCCCGAGCCAGAACGGCGGCTTCGTCCCGGCATCACCGGTGCTGGCCCCGGCCCCGGCCCCGTCCGCAGCGCTTCCAGCGAACTGGGCGAACATGTCGACGAAACGCTCGACGATGGTCCGCGCGGTCGCGAACCCGAGGTCCTGCACGTCTTTTGCCAGGCGCGCCGCATCGGCGGCGCCGGCGGCGAAAGCGTCGCCGTCGGTGTTCGTCACGCTGCCCCTCTCTCGTTGACGTTGGTGATCTGGTCTCGTGCCGCGCGTGCGGCCAGCTGCCCGGATCGGACGGCCGCCTCCACACAGCCGGCGTTCAGCCCGCAGTCCGTCCAGTCGCCGGCCACGACGAGGTTGGCGAACCCGGTGCTCCCCGGCGCAAGGCGGTAACGGTCGGTGCCGGGCAGCGACTGGACGTAGAGGTCGGACGGATCGATGTTCGCCCGCCAGTACTGGGTCGCGAAGCGCTCGGGCCCCGAGGTCGAGGCCGCCGTGGGCGCGCCGTCGCAAAGAAGGGGCCAGCGAAAGCCCTCGCCGTCGACGGCGGCGGGCCACAGCGTCGCCACGTCGCGGTTGAGGAACGTCTGTGCGCGCCCACGCACCGCGTCGTTCTCCCGCTCGGGGTCGGGAGCACCATCGTTGTTCTCAGGTGGGGCGAGGACGCTGCAGAAGTAGGCGATCGTCCGGGGCGTGGCCGCCTCGGGCCAGTCCTCGACCGGCAGCAGGTGCGACATGGAGGCCCACGTGTCGAAGGGCTCGACGAAGCCGCTCATCGTGACGCCTTCGGGGCCGGTCCATCCGAGGGCCTGCTCGTCCTCGGACAGCCAGAGCTGAAACGCCTGCGTGGGGACCACCCCCACATGATCGACCATCTCTCGCCAAGCCGTCGACGCAGCCAAGAGCTCGGCGCAGACGTGGGGCACCATGCCGAGGGAGAGCGCGAAGACCACCGTGTCGAAGTCCTCGCCCGCCTCGAGCGTGCGTCGGCCGACATCGCGGCGAGGCGACCAGAGCGACTCGAGGTCCACGCCCTCGAGCGGGTCGGTCGTGCGGAGCCGCGAGCGGAGCGGCGCGGCTGGCCAGCAGGGCAGGTCCTTCACCCGGAAGAGCGGGTCGTAGGAGTCGACGCCGTCGGCCAGCTCGGCCTGGAGGCCCAGGTCGATGGCGGCGATGGATCGCCCGTCGGGCGCGAGGCGCAGGGCGTCGACCCGGTGGAAGAAGCGGAACTCGACCCCGCGGTCTCGGAGGACCTCGTAGAGCGGGGCGAAGATCACCTCGCCCATGCCCGCCTGCATCTTCCAGAAGGGCGCACCCGAGTAGCCGAGCAACATCTTGGTGGCCAGTTGCAGCCCGAGCCCCGCGCTGAAGCGCGGCCGGGCCGGATCGCCGTCCTCGTAGCCGAAGACGAGGTCGTACATCCCTCGCAGGATCGGCGACTCGAGCGCGACGGGGTCCATCCCGTGCCCGCGCAGCCACTCGCGGTAGTCGAGGTCGTTGATGGCACCGAAGCCGTCAGGCTGTGTGAGCAGGCCGTCGGCCATGATGCCGAAGAGGTTCGACACGACGAGCTCGATCAGCGCGTAGCTGCGTTGGGCTGCCGTGTGCGTGCGCAGCGCGTCGCGCAGGCTGCGCCGGAGCGGCTCGACCAGAGCGGGCAGGGCGCGCTCGAGGTCGCGGTTGCCCGTCCACGACCCGGCCTGGCGCGCCGCGCGCTCGGCCCACGAGAGCGGGAGTGTCAGTCCGAGCAGGCTGGCGCCCCGCACGACGTCGAGCAGGGGACCGGCGGTCGACGCGACGCGGGCAGCCGGCGGTTCGGGCGAGGTGCTGAACCCGATGGAGCCACCGGCGCGGACGTCCGGCGTCGGGAGGGAGGAGAAGAAGTCCACCAAGAGCCGGAGCGATCGGACCACGACGTCCGCCACCGCCGCCGGCGACGACGCGTCGCTGTCCGCGCCGGCCTCACCCGGGCGGCCGTCGAGGGAGCTGAAGCGCGCCACCCACGGCTGCCACTCGCCGTCGTGCTCGTCCATCACTCCGATCAGGTGCGACGGCGCGACAGCGTCGTCCCACGTGCGGATCGGGCACGACGGGTCCGAGCGACCCCGGTCGAGCGCGTTGTAGCACCGGCGCATCACGTCGAACGTGTGGTCGTAGTAGCCGAGGAGGACGTGCAGTCCGTGCTCCTCGATGCGCCCGTTTGGCCCGCGGCTGCTGGCGCCTTTGCCCCCGAGCCGCCAGCCCCGCTGGTAGACGGTGACGCGCTCGAACTCGTTCGTCCATTCACCTTCGGTGAGCTCGAACGCGGTGGTCAGCGCAGCCATCCCGCCGCCGAGGATGGCGACCGATCCCCCGGAGCGGCCCACGGTCAGACGCCGAGAAGCTTTAGTGCCTCGACGAACTCGGGGCTGGAGGAACTGGGGGGGAAGCGGTCGATCACCGACCGGACGCGGTCGTCCCAGTCGGCCGGACGATCGTCGTCCGGCAGCCGGGCCAGGTCGTTGGCGGCGCGCAGCGCGAGCACGAGCGACCCCTGCGCCAGGCCGATGTCGACGGCCGCCACGAGGTCCGCCACCGCTTCGTCGCGCCGGCTGGGATCGGCGACCGACCTGATCTCGGCGCGCAGGCGCAGGAGGTCGGGCTGGTGGACCAGCTCCATCGACGAGGTGCTCTGCGCCAGGGCAGCGTCCAGCACCTCCAGCGCCAGGCCCGAGTCGCTCAGGTAGTGGTGGTTGCGGGCCACGATGCCGAGGTACGCCGGACGGAAGGCGATGTGGCCGACGAGGTCAATGGCCTCGCCGCACCGCTCGAGCTCCGCCTGGTCGCACGGCCGGCCGGGCTCGGGCACCAAGAGATAGTGGCTGCCCAGCAGCCGGAAGTAGTCGAAGCGGTACTTGTCGGCGATCTCGACCGTGCGCCGTCCGAACTCGCGCGCCTCGTCGAAATCGCCCATGACCATCCGGAGCCAGGCGAGGTAGACGGCGACGAAGGCGGAGCTGAACGGGCCCGTCGGGAAGCCGAGCTCCGCCGCGGTCGCGACGGCACGGCGTTCCCATTGCAGGCTCTCCTCGGTGTTTCCCCGCAGCGCGGCGACGCAGGCCAGCGCCACGGCGGTGATCGGGACCGCGTCGTGCGGCAGGGGCCAGAACGGCGACGCCGCGCCCTCGGCCGAGCGCGCGCGGTACCCCTTCCACGCATCATCGAGCCAACGGTGCGCGTCATCAAGCCGGCCCTGGTAGAAGGCGCTGTACCCCATGCACGACTTGATCTCGGGGGCGAACCAGGACATCGCCGGGTCGTCGACGACGTCGGTGAGCGGGTCGAGCACGGCGCTGGCGGCTCCGACGTCACCGCGCACGAGCAGGTAGCTCCAGATGCCGACCTGCGCCGGCGTGATCTCGGGGCGGTCGGGGAGCCGGCGGCAGATCTCGTCGGCCACCGTGAAGTCCTCGAACACCTCGGGGTACCCGTACCCGAAGAGCGAGCTCGTGCTGACGGCGCGCTGCATGCGGATCATGAGCTCAGTCAGGTCGCGCTCGTCGGATGCGGGCAGGGTCGCCGACAGCTCCAGCGCGCGTTCGAGCTGGCGGCGGGCCTCGGTATGGCTGGCCGCCGAATGCACGGCCGCTTGCGCGGCACCCATGTAGGCGGCGATCGCCTGCGGAACGTCGCCGGCCAGGTCCCAGTGCTGGGCCACGACGGCAAGGTCGCCCGGTGAGGCGGCGGACGACCCGAAGAGCTCCGCGATCTGCCGATGCGATTCCTGGCGGGCCGAGAGCACCTGCGTCTCGTACGCGGCGTCGCGCAAGAGCGCGTGGTGGAAGCAGTACCGGCGGACCCGGACCTCGGCGACCGGCTGGATGATCTCCGCGGCCTCGAGACGGCTCAAAGCTTCGTCGAGCGGCCGCCCGGCCAGCTGGCGCAGCGGCTGCTCGTCGAACTCCACGCCCAAGGTCGCCGCCAACTGCGCCACGCGCAGGTCGATGTCAGGGGCGCGCAGGCGGGCGGCGAGGATCTCGTGGATCCGCGGCGGCAGCACCTCACCCGCGGGCGTGAGGAGGGCGCTGCGCGTGAGCTCGCGGAGAAAGAGCGGGTTCCCGGTTCCCCGCTCGATCACGAGCCGGCGCTGCGCCTCGTCGAGGCCGGTCTCCGTGAGCGTGGAGACGAGCCCGGCCGCGTCCTTTTCGTTGAGCGGCGCCAGTTCGATGTCGAGGACCGAGGACGCCCAGGGCGCGTCGATGGGTCGGCGGCTGGTGATCAGGATCATCGCCCGCGAGATACCTGCCCCCGCCAGCAGGCCCAGCAGGTCGACGCTCGTGGGGTCCGCCCAGTGGAGGTCCTCGACCACCACCAACGTGGGCGTCAACGCCGCCCCGTAGGCGAGCCAGGCGACCAGGGTCTCGAGTGTCGCTTGGCGGAGCGCGAGCGCGTCGACCTCGGGGCGCGACCAGCGTTCGTCGATGTCGATCCCGAGCAGAGGAGCCAGCAATGGCACGGCGTCTCGGCCGAGGCCGTCGTTGTCGAGGCGCGTGGCCAGTACGGCGAGCCGCTCCTCGGAGGGCTGGCCCGGATAGAAGCCGAGGAACTGCTCGATCATGCGGGCGACCGGCCACAGCGCGACGTTGCTGTGGTAGGGCGAACAGTTCGCCTCGAGCACGACAGCCTCTTCGCTCTGCACGTGCGCCACGAGATCCGCCGCCAGCGCCGATTTACCGATGCCGGGCGCCCCGCGGACCGCGACGACCGACTCCGCCGGCGCCCCGCCGGAGCCGTGTACGAGCCGGTTCCAGGTGAAGCGCATGAGCCGGCTCTGGCCCTCGCGGCCGACCAACGCCACCTGTCCGGGGAGCGAGCGACCAGCGAGAGGGACGGCCAGGTTCGAGTGCACGACGCGCTGCAGCTCCATGGGCCGAGAGATCCCCTTGAGCGAGCGGGTCCCGATGGAGGACAGCTCGAAATGCGGCTCGACCAGCTGGCGGGTGGTGTCGCTGATCACCACCGTGCCGGGCTCCGCCTCACCCTGTAGCCGCGCCGTCACGTTGGGGGCCGAACCCATGATGGTCGAGCCGTCGATGCTCCCGTCCGCGCGCGGAGCGATGACCACGGTGCCCGAGTGGATGCCGACGCGGATCGCCGGCTCGATCCCGTGGCGCGCTTGCAGTTCGACTGCGGCCACCGCCATCCGTTCGACGAGGCGCAGTCCGGTCTGCACCGCACGACGGGCGTCGTCGCCGTGCGCCGCGGGGTACCCGAAGCACGCCACGACGCCGTCGCCCTGGAACTGGAGGACGCGACCACCCAGTTCCTCGATCGTGTGCGTCGCCACCTCGCGGTAGACGGCGAACACCTCTCGCACCACCTCGGGCTCGGCCACCTCGGCCATGTCGGTGGACTGCACGATGTCGGCGAAGATGAGGCTGACGAAGGCGCGCTCGCCCTCAGGCAGCGAGCGCTCGAGCGACGCGCGCTTGATCATCGCTGCGGCGCGCTGGTTCGGTGGGTCCACCGTCAACACGTCGTTGGCGAGCTCCACGACGCGGTCCCAGGTGCCGGCCGCCGCGGCGGCGTCCATCGACGTCAGCAGCCGATCGATCAGCAGGGACAGACGGTCCTCCGCCGACACCGCGTGCTGCCCACCGACGGTGGTCACGGCGCCGCCCTCAATCCCCGGCTGGCGGTGACTGTGCGTGGCTGACGTAGAAGAGAGCAGGGGACTGCTCCCCACCGGCGCCCGCCACCAGCGCGCCCTCGTAGAGCCCGGGGGGCACGTTTGTCGTGTCGGCCTCGATCGTCACGTACGCACACCCGGCATCGTCGATGACCGGGGGCGAGATCTTCACGTCGGCCGCCTTGATCGTCGCCGCCTGGCGCCCCACCCGCGTCAGGTCCGAGATGCTCACCCTTGCCTTGTCCGACCGTGCCTCCACCATCAACGTGGTGTGCTCGACGGAGCGGCCGCTCCTTCCGGGGTCGGCGCCGGCGGTCGGCCGCACGGTCATCTCGGCCCACTGCGACATGCTCTCCATGCCGTTCTGCCAGAAGAGCGACCAGTCCCGGGCCAGGCGCTGGAAAAGGCGGCTGGTGTCGTTGGCCGCGTCGACCCTGGAGTAGCGGCCCGACCAGAGCCGCTCCGTGACGTCGACGGTGAAGGGCGCGTAGAACTCGGTCATGCCGTTCACGTAGCTGGTCCACTGTTCGGAGACGCCGCCGGTGAAGGCCGCTGCGTCCGCCGCCGCGCCGGGCGGCGGGGCGGTGGGATCAGAGTCGCCGACGGAGCCGGGCTTGGGGTCCGTGCCGCCGGCCAGCTTCGCCGCCTCCATCTGCACCGCCATCTGCACCGCCTGGCTCCATTCCGGGCACATCGAGGTGGCGGCGGTGTTGAGCAGCGTGTTGGTGAACCCGACGACCTTGAGCGCCTTGACGTGGCGCTTGCCGCAGACGTCGGATGCCATGAGGTACCCGCGGTCGACGTTGAGCTGGTCCCCGATGCTCCGGTTCAGGTCGTAGCTCATGGCGGACCAGTTCTTCGTCGACTTGATCTCGCAGCGCAGCTCGGTCTCGAGCCGGTGACCGCCGACCTCGACGACCTCGAGATATTCCGCGTGGGTCTGCTGGGCGCTGCTCCGGGTCGGTCGCAGGTCGACCGGTCCGATCGGGCGCATCTCCTTGAACATGCCGCCGCCCCAGTCCGGCCAGTGGTCCGGGATGAGCCACTCGCGGCAGGTTGTCGAGGGACTGTTGGGTCTCGAACTCCGTGAAGATCCAGACCGCCTGGTGGCCTTCGACGTCGACCGGCAGCGCCATGCAGACCACCTGTGCGGTGCTGGGGGCGCTCTTGTTCCCAACTTTCGCCATGCCGCCTCCTCTTCAGTGGGCAGCCGTGCCTCAAAAGGTCGCCTGAGCTGGGGAACAATAGCCCAAAATCGCGTTCACAACCCCGGTGAGCGACGGAAGCGTCCGAGAGCCTCCCGGAAGGGCAATTCGGACCCTCGCAACGACTTATGGCATGCGGAACAGACGTTTGGTGTCGCCGGGCCGACGTGCCGCTCGCCGCGCAGCGTCACGCGGCGCATCACGCGACGGTCGTCGCCGTAATCGTGGATCCCGTGGTGCATCGTGAACCGGTTGTCACAGAAGGCGAGGGTGACGTCGAGCTCGACGCGGCTGATCGTCATGGCTCCAATGTTGGCAGCCCGCCGCCGGCTGGGTCGGGCGACGGCCGGCGTCTACAGGACGAGGTGCTCGCGCGTCTCGGGGTTCGCCATGTTCTCCTTGATCCGCTCCCGCTGCTCCTCGGGCGACTCCTTCGTGCGCAAGAGGATGGGGCCCAGGATGAGGCCGAGCACCACGGAACACCCCGCGATGAGCAGCGCCAGCTGGTAGCCGCTGGCCAGTGCGCTGATCATGTCGTGTCCGGCCGCGAGGAGCGACTTGGAATGGTTTTCGGCGATCGTCCCGAGTGCGGCCAGGCCGATGGCGCCCGCCATCTGCTGGGACACGTTGACGACGCCCGAGCCGAGCCCGGCGTCGGCGTTGGGGATCTCGGACATGCCGATCTGGAGCAGCGGCATGAAGGAGGCGCCGGCGCCGATCCCCATCATCAGGAAGGCGACGAAGATGCGCGGGAAGTACGCCGTGTGCGCGCCCGCCGAGGCGAAGAGCAACAGGCCACCGGCGGCGAGCACCATCCCCGGGTACATCACCCGCTCGTTGCCGAAGCGCCCGACCAGCCAGGCCGTGACGCCGGTCGACATGCCCGCCATGCCGAGCGCCTGGGGGAGGAAGGCGAGGCCCGTCTTCACCGGGCTGTAGCCCAGCACGTGCTCGAAGTAGAGGGCGCCGATGAAGAACGTGGAGAACATCCCGATGATGAGCAGCCCGCGCACGACGGCCGAGCCGGTCAGCGTGCGGAGCTTGAGGATGCGCAGCGGCATGATCGGATTCGGGATCCTCGACTCGAGCACGAGGAAGCCCACCATCAGCGCAACGGCGAGCCCGAGGAGCCCGAGTGTGTGCGCCGAGCCCCAGCCGTCGTTGGACGACGTGATGATGGCGTAGATGCACACCATCACCGACGCTGTCACCAGCGCGGAGCCCACCCAGTCGACGCCCTGGCGGATGCCCAACCCGACGTTGTCCACCAGGAGGGCGTAGCCGGCGCACAATGTCACGATGCCCACGGGCACGTTCACGAAGAAGATCCAGTGCCACGACAACAGCTGGGTCAGCACGCCGCCGGCCAGGAGCCCGACCGAGCCGCCGCCGACGGCGACGAACACGTACGCGCTCATGGCCTTGGCCCGCTCGGCCGCGCTCGGGAACTCGGTGACGATGATGGCGACGATCACCGAGGACGACAGCGCCCCGCCGATGCCCTGCACGAAGCGCGACGAGACGAGCATCGCCTGGCTGGTGGCCGACCCGCACACGATGGAGGCCAGCGTGAACAGCGCTACGCCGGTGAGGAACACCTTCTTGCGCCCGATGAGGTCGCCGAGACGCCCGGCCATCAGGAGGAAGCTCCCGAAGGAGATGAGGTAGGCGTCGACGACCCAGGTGAGGCCGGATTGGCTGAACTGCAGGCTCTTTTGGATGTCGGGGAGGGCGACGTTGACGATCGACCCGTCGAGGGCGTTCATGAACATGGCCAGGCACACGACCACCAGGGCGATCCAACGCCGGCGGTCGCCGGCGGCGGTGTCCGTCAGGTCGGCCAGGGCCGCCGGGTCCGCGATGATCTCGGATTCGGGGATAGTCATGATTTCGGGACTATCATAGAGGGGTGATGGATGAGGTCGTGCAGGCTGGTCGGGTGCCTACGGATGTGGGGGTGAGGGCGTGAATGCCCGGGCGTCGACGTCCCGCGGCCCGGTGGCCGGCGCGGGGACGGGCACCGGCACCATCGTCCTGCTGACGCGCCTTTCCCGCGCCGTGTTCCTGCGCAGCTCGGTCGACCTGGTCGGGATGAACCTGCGCAACATGGTCACGCTCGCCTACCTGCGCGACCATCCCGGCGTCTCGCAGCAGACGATGACCGAGGACCTCGCCATGGACTCGAACACGGGCGTGCTGGTCCTCAACGACCTCGAGGACCTCGAGTACGCCGAGCGTCGGCGTGACCCGGCCGATCGGCGCCGCCATCTGGTGAACATCACCGACGCCGGCATCGAGGCGCTCGAGCACGCCGAGTTGGCGCAGAGCAGCATCGAGGACGAGATCCTCGGCGGGCTGAACACCACGGAGCGCGCCGAGCTGCGGCGGTTGTTGGTGAAGGCGCTCGAGGAGCACGAGCCGCCGGGGAGCTGAGCCCTGCCCCTTGGCCGGGCGGGCTAGCGCCTCGTCAGGGCGGCGTACTTTGCCACGATCAGCTTGCCGATCAACGCGTAGCCGGCGTTCATCGGGTGGATGTCACCCTTCTTGCAGAACCACGTGAGTGCGCAGACGCTGGCCACGGGGACGGGGATCGTGCCGTACGCCTTCGTGCGCACGGTGCGCGTAAGGGAGATATAGGCGCCGCTCGCCTTCGTCACGTCGACGAAGGCGCCGAACGACGTGGCGTACGCCTTGGCCAGCGCTGGGTTCACCAGCGACTTGAACGCCACCACCGAGATCTTGGCCAGGTTGACCGCCGCGGTCGGCGCCGGGTGCGTCGGGTACACGTAGGTGCCCAGGATCACGTCGGGGTACGTGGAGCCGATGATGGGGACCTTGGCGCCCGCCGCGGCGCGCAGCTGCGAGGCGATCGACGCGACGTTGATCTTGATCCCGGCCGTCGCCGTGGCCACGCAGGCGACGGGGTTGGACTTCTCCGCGCACGGCACGACGTCGTTGCCGCCGATCGACACCGTGATGAGCCCAATGTGGCCCTTGTGCGCGGCGATGAAGGCGGTTGCCGCCGCGATCTGCGTCGTCGTCGGGTACGCCATGCCGCCCGCTGTGTGGGGCAGGACGGCGGGACACCCGATGGTCGTGAGCAGCGAGGTCGTTGTCGCCCCGGCGCACCCGAAGTTCGCCAGCGTGAGGTGCGTGCGGTTCGCCACGTACGTGGCGTACCCGGGCGTCGCGCCGAGGCCCGGCTGGTACCCGACCGAGTATGAGTCGCCGAGGGAGACGTAGTACGTGGGTGCCTTCGCTGCCGCCGGGGCTGGGCCCGAGGCGATCGGCGCCAGCGTCCCGACGGCGAGGGTGGCGAGGGCGAGCAGACCGCCGATGACCAGGGCTGGAACGTGGAGGATCCGGGAAAGACGTCGCATGTCGAATAGGGAGTCTGCCCCAGACGCCAGCCGACCTGGCGGTTTGGTTGACGGTTTATTTACAGGAAACAGGGTTTCCTAATATGGCGGCATCTGTTAACATGGAGGAAACAATTGGCTCGGGTTCCTCCGAGCACTGGTGACCGAGAGGAGACCTGCGATGTTCAGTCGAATCCTTGTCGCGGTCGACGGCAGCGACTCCGGGACGGTGGCCGTGGACTTCGCCACCTCGTTGGCTCACGACCCCGACGCCCGAGTGCGCGTCGTCCACGTGAACGAATTGATCGTCGGCGGACGAGGCGTCGCCTACGAGAGCGAGTCCGAGGCCATGGAGATCGTCGACCGCGCCGTGGCCGCGCTGCGCGGCCGGGGCATCGACGCGGACGGGGTCCACTACCTGGCGAATTGCTTCACCGCGCCGGAGCGCATCGCCGAGGCGGCCCAGGACTGGGGCGCTGACGTCATCGTCTTCGGCTCCAAGCGCCGCCGCTGGGCGCGGCTGCGCGGCGGTGCCCTGCGGGAACGGGTCACGAGGGTGACCAGCTTGCCGGTGCTGACTGCGCCCGCGCCGCTCAAGGTCGACCACCAAGTTCGCTCCGAGGCTCTGGACAAGGAGCTCGCCGACCTGCTCGCTTCGGCGGGTCGCTAGGCGTCAACCGACCCGGCGCCGGCGCCCGCCCATCCCATGCGCCGCTCGAGGTAGGGATCGAGGAACGCAGACCGGTAGCCATTCGTACGCCACGTGACGGGAAAGAAAGACTCGTCCATTGTGTCGTCGCCGAAACGCTTGTAGCGGCTGTAGAGGTAGCCCACCGTGTCCGGGTGGAAACGAGCCTCGGACGACATGCAATGCGCGACCAGGGAGCGGCGAGGTAAGGCGGAGCGATTGACATCCGAGCCGTGCCAGGTCCACCCGTGGTGGAAAGCTCCGCCACCTGCCGGTACCTCGACGGGAACGATCTCGGGCTCCACGCCGTTCGCCGTCGCCGCCTGACGAAGCTCGGCCTGCGGGTCGTCGGGGCCGTGGAACTGCTCGATCATTCCCCACTTGCGGGACCACCGGTGTGATCCGCGGACGTACTCGACGGTGCCCTGGGCTGCCGTGGTGTCTTCGAGGGCGATCCAGCAGCTCACCCACTCGCACGGGACCGCCCACTGTTCGTAGCTGGAATCCTGGTGGAATCCGAGGGCTTTCCCTCCGGGCGGCTTCCACAACACGTTGTCCTGGCTGAGCCGGGCGCCGGGCCACGCTCCCAAACGCGCACACGCCTGCCCGATGTCGGCACGGAGCACGACCCGGGCGATGGACCGATCGGACTTCCATGCGTTGCAGATCTGACGGGTGAGCTCGGGAGGGCTCGTGCCGGCACGCCAGTTCCACTCGTCGGGGTACAGGCCCGTCTCGAACGTCCCGTCGAACAGGTCCTCGTAGCGCGCCAGTGCCTCGGCGGCCAAGGCCGGATCGATGAGCTGCTCGACCACCACGAAGCCGTCCCGGTCGAACGCTTCGGCGTGCCGGTCGCTCAGCTCGAATTCGAAGGTCGGCTCGACCGACGCCGGATCGACGGTCTTCTTCACGTCGATCGTGGCGTCGGTGGTCATACCTGAGCGAGGTAGCGCGCGCGCTCTTCAGAAGACACGAAGCGATGACAAGCGGCGGCCTCGTCCCGGCGGGAAGAGGCGAAATGGTCGACGAACGCGTCGCCGAACAGGGCCCGCGCCGTGGCGCTCCGGTCGAAGCGATCCGCCGCCGAGACGAGATCGTGAGGGAGCGTCGCCGCGGTGGTGTCGAGCCGCCCGTCGATCGGTGCGACCACGGGCGGCGGCGGTTCGAGGTGGTGCTCGATCCCGTAGCACGCGGCCCCGATCAACATGGCGAGGCCGTGGTGCGGACTGACGTCGGCGCCGGGGATCCGGAGCTCCAGCCGGGCGCTGCGCGGATCGCCGAGCACGGCACGCAGCGCGCAGCTGTAGTTGTCGACTCCCCACGTCGCGGTAGAGGGTGCCCAGTTCCCTGCGCCGAAGCGGCGGTAGGAGTTGGGGTACGGGGCGACGAGCGCCATGAGCTCGGGCAGCAACGCCACGATGCCTGCGACCGCGGCGGCGCCGGTCTTCGACAGCACGCCTGTCTCCTCGGCGAGGAGCGGCCTGCCGTCGAGGGAGGAGTGCAAAGAGAGGCTCGGGTGGCCGCCGAGGCCCGGAAAGCCCGGCCCCAGTTGCGCCATGAACGTGGCCTGTCGATCCTGCCGGGCGTAGAAGGCGCGGGTGTAGAGCTTGGCCAACGCCGCGTGGTCGGCGGCGCGGCGGGCCTCGTCGGGCGCGAGGGCGATTTCGAGACACCCTGGTCCGAGTTCCGCGCACACGTGGTCGACTGGGACGCCCCCGGCCTCGAGGGTACCCACGAGCGCGGCAAGGTCCTCTTCTTCGGTCGCCATCGTGAGCGCCGACCAGCACCGGTTGTCCCGCATGGCCGGCACGGGGAGGGGTTCGGTCTCCTCGAGCACGATGCATTCGAACTCCCAGCCGACTCGGGCGACAACCCCCGAATCGGCGGCGCGCTCGGCGAGGCGGGCCAGCTGGAAACGCGCCGAGAGCTCGCGCAGCGGATCATCGAACTCGGCGAAGAAGACGGCGGCGTTGTTCCCGAACGCGTCGGCCGGCCCGATTCGACCTCGAGATGGGCGCGGTGCGAGCGGGCACCGCCCGCGCGACGGACCGTGTCGTCGGGGGCCCACCACTCGATGGCGTCGATGAAACCCCACCCCTCTTCGAAGGCACGCGTGGCCGCAGCTGCGCCCAAGCGCTTCGCCCTCGGCGTGCCGCCCGCATCCACGAGGAGAGCGAGCACCGTGCTGATACCCCCTCGCGCCAGCCACTCCGCCGTCGATCCGGAGCGCACGGCGCTCGCCAGACCATCGGCCCACATGGTCACGGTCGGGGCTCGCCCCTCGAAGCCGCGCCCACGAGGCCACGCACGAGGTTTCGGGCCGCCGCGTCGAAGGGGTCGAGATGACGCGCCACCTCGGCTTCGAGCGCGGCGGGACTGCCGAAGTGGGCGGCGAGCGTGCGCTCGTACTCGGGGACCGTCGCCCAGAGGGGCACCGTGGACGGGCCCGCCTCGACGTGGAACTGCACGCCCCAGGCGTGTTCGCCCACGCGCATCGCCTCGATCGCGCATCGCTCCGTGCGCGCCAGGACGACGGCTCCCGGTGGGGGCTTCGTCACCTGCGCGCCGTGCCACTGCAGCCCGGCGATCACCGGGGGTCCGTCGCCCCGGATCGGAGTCAGGCCGGCGAAGAGGGGGTCGTGGGCGGCTTCGGGGGTCAGCTCCATCTCGAGCACGCCGATCTCCGCTTCCGCCATGGCGGCGACTTCGCCCCCGAGCGTGTCGGCCAGCAGCTGGTGCCCGAGGCAGACACCCAGGAACGGGCGGTGGAGCTCATCGACCCAGCGCCGGATGGCCCGCTTCTCGCCGGCCAGCCACGGGTGTGCCCGTTCCTCCCACACGTCCATGGGGCCTCCCATGGCCACCATCAATTGGAAGGGTTCGAGCGGCGGGATCGGCTCGCCGGCGTCGAGCTCGACGGTGTGCAGCGAGAGGCCCGCGTCGGCCAGCAGCGGGCCGAGCGAGCCGGGGTCTTCGAGAGGATGGTGCTGCAACACGAGCACGCGCCCGGAACGGAGTCGGCGATCGGTTGTCGTCACGGCAGGATGTCGAGGTATTCCTTGACGTCCCAGTCGGTGACGGTGCCGATGAAGCGGGCCCACTCGTCCTGCTTGTAGTGGAGGAACACGCCCAACATCTCACCGGGGAGTGCCGCGCGGATGACGGGATCTGCTTCGAGCGCTTCCAAGGCCTCACCCAGCGTCGCGGGGATCCGCTCGACCGGCTTGCCCGCTTCGATCGCCTCGTAGATGTTGCCCTCCTCGGGTGGCCCCGGCTCGATGCTCTGCTCGAGGCCGTCACGCATGGCCGCCAGCAGGGCGGCCATCGACAGGTACGGGTTCACCGCCGAGTCGACCGAGCGGTATTCGAAGCGGCCCGGTGCGCTGACCCTCAGCGCGGTGGTGCGGTTCTGAAACCCCCAGTCGGCGAAGATCGGGGCCCAAAAGCCGGCGTCGGCGAAGCGGCGATACGAGTTGACCGTCGGCGCGGTGATCGCGGTCAGCGCGCGAAGGTGCGTCAGCACACCACCGATGGCGTGGAGGCCGGTTTTCGACGGCATACGCGGGTCGTCGCCCTCCGGCATGAACATGTTCACGTCGTCCTGCCAGAGCGAGAGGTTGTGGTGGCACCCGTTGGCCGAGACGCCCATGAACGGCTTCGGCATGAAACACGGAAAGAGCCCGAGTTCCCGGCCGACCTGCCGGCACACCTGGCGGTACGTCGTCAGGTTGTCCGCCGTCTGTTCGGCCGGGCCGAAGCCGAAGTTCAGCTCGAGTTGACCCGGGGCGTCCTCGTGATCGCCCTGGATCATGTCCAGGCCCATCGCCGTCGCGTAGGACACGACCTTGTGGATCACCGGTTGGAGCTCGGAGAACTGGTCGATGTGGTAGCAGTACGGCTTGGTGACGCCCTCGACCGACGGCGTGCCGTCCGCGTTGGTCTTGAGCCACATCATCTCCGGCTCACAGCCCGCCCGCAGCTGCAGCCCGGTGTCGGCCGTGAACTGCGCGTGCAGCCGGCGGAGGTTCCCGCGACAGTCCGACGTGAGGAAGGCGCCCGGGTCGACGGATTCCTCCCGACCGCGGAAGAGCGTGCAGAACACGCGGGCGACCCTGGGGTCCCAGGGCAGCGGGCAGAAGGTCTCGACGTCGGGCAACCCGACCAATTCCGAAGCCTCGGGCCCGTAGCCGATGTACTCGCCGTGGCGGTCGATGAACAGGTTGGCCGTGGCTCCGTAGACGAGCTGAAATCCCTTCGTCGCGACCGACGCCCAATGCGCCGCCGGGATGCCCTTGCCCATGACACGACCGGTCACGGAGACGAACTGGAAGTAGAGGTACGTGATGCCTTCGTCGGCGATGCGACGCGTGACGGCGTCGACGGCATCGGGCCTGCCGGGTTGGTTCACAAACTGTTCGAGATCAGTTGCCATGCGTGCCGCGTCGCTCCTCTTGGGAAACTTTGTTCACCAATAGTGAACGTCGAAGAGGCGTCAGGGCAAGGCCCGGAGCGTGTCCATCCTGTTAATTGTCGACCGGTCTCTCCGGTCTCAGGCGTGTTCGCCTGTGTAGATGGTGATGGAGAGGAAGCGGATCGGCAGCTTGATCAGCATCGTCGGGCCGTGCGGGATGTCGCCTTCGAACTGCAGCGTGTCGCCGCGCTCCATCTTGTAGCGCTGCCGCCCGTAGCCGTACTCCATCACGCCGCTCAGCATGTAGAGGATCTCGATGCCGCTGTGCTGGAAGAGGGGGAACACCTCGGTCTCGTCGTCGAGCGACACGAGCAGCGGCTCGACCCTCTTGTACGGGCCGCGCAGGCTGCCGAGCAGCTCGTACGTGTGTCCGGCCCGGGTGCCCTTGCGCACGATCTCGGGCCCGCTGCCCGCCTTGACGAACACGGCGTCGCGCTCTTCGGCCAAGCCGCGGAACAGCGACGTCACAGGCATGTCCAACGCGGCCGCCAATCGCTCGAGCGTGGTGAGGCTGGGTGACGTCTGCGCGTTCTCGATCTTGGAGAGCATCCCCTTCGAGATGCCCGTGCGCTCGGCCAGCTGGCCCACGTTGAGCCCGATCTCCAGTCGGCGCGAGCGCACGTGGTTCGCGATGACCTGGCTCAGCGTGCCCCCGTCGTCGGGGCCGGTGGCGTTATCGATCGCCACGGGCTCGGCTGCCTGCGCCTGCGCCTGCTTGGCGCTGCGGCCGCGCCCTTTCGCGGCACTCGAGCTCGAGCCGGGGCGCTTGGCCGGGGTCTTCGACCGGGACGCCCCGCGTCCACCCGATGTCCCTGCGGTCCGGCGAGTGGCCACGGGCGGTCAGCCTACGCCCGCCTGGCCGGGGGCAACGGGGAGTCACGGCACCGTCAGCGCATCTGCCCGGCTCCGGCGTAGGGGTGCTCGCTGATCAGCGGGTCCTCCTCGCCGAAGCGCTCCCAACGGAAGTCGCGGTGATCGACGTCGGCGTGACGGCTGGCGCCGCGTACGAGGAGGTCCGCCATCAACTCGCCGACCGAGGGGGAGATCTTGTACCCGTGGCCGGAGAACCCCGTGCAGAGCCACAGCCCGCCGACGGGGGTGGCGGAGATGATCGGGTTGTAGTCGGGCGTCACGTCGTAACAGCCGGCGTAGGAGGACGACAGGCCGGCGCCGTCGAGGCCCGGGAAGCGGTGATCGAACTTCGGGACGGCGGCGGCGAGCTCCTCGGCGCCGGCGCGCTCGCGGTAGTCGTCGGGGTCGGCCCACTCGGGCCGGGAATGGTCGCTGTCGCCCAGCAACAGCCCCGCCGGGCCGTCGGTCCGCACGTACTGCAGCGAGACCAGGTCGGAGAAGACCGGGACGGGACCGAGTGGCCGGCCCGGGTCGACGAGGAGGATCTGGGCGCGCTGCGCCCGGACGGGGACGTCGAGCCCGAGCGGGGCGGCCAGCGCGGGTGACCACGGCCCGGCCGCCAGGACGACGTGTTCGGCACCGATGCGGTCCCCGTCACGGAGGCGGACGCCGGTCACCCGGTCGCCCTCCGTCTCGATGGCCGCGACGCCGCTGTGCTGGTGCAGCCGCGCGCCGCCCCGGCGCGCGGCGGCGGCAAAGGCGAGCGCCGTCTGGTGCCCGTCCCCGTACCCGCCCCTCGGCTCGTAGGCGAACCCGGCGAAGTCCTCGAGGCGGGCTACCGGCCACATCCGCTGCGCGTCGTCGTGGCCCACCAGCTCGACCTCGATGCCGAGCGACCGGTGCATGGCGACGTTGGCGCGCAGCGTGCCGAGGTTCTCGGGCCCGACGCCGACGAGGTAGCCCGTCTGGCGGTAGCCGGACGGGGCGCCCAGGACGTCGGGGGCGTCTGCGAGCACCGCCAACGTGTGCCACGCCATGGCGGCGAGGGACGGGATCCCGTAGTGGCAGCGGACGATCCCGCTCGACTTGCCCGTGCCGCCGGCGCCCACGGCGGCACGCTCGAGGACCAGCACGTCGGTCACGCCGAGCTCGACGAGGGCGCGCGCCGTGGAGAGTCCGGCCACGCCGCCACCGATGACCACGACCTCCGCCGAGCGGAGAGCGGGCACGGCGGTTAGTCGTCCCAGCCGGGCACCCAGCGGGTGCCGGCCAGAGGGACGCGGGCCATCGCGGCGGCCTCTACCGTGAGCGCGACCAGGTCTTCGGGCTCCAGGTGATGCACGCTGGACTTCCCACAGGCCCGGGCGAGAGCGGTCACCTCCATGGTGAGCGGCGCGCAGGTAGTTGGCCACCGAGGTGGCGGCGTGGACGGGATCGAGCCGCGTCTCGAGCGCGGCGTCCTGGGTCGCGATGCCGACGGGGCAACGGCCCGTGTGGCAGTGCGCGCAGTGACCCGGCACGGTGCCGAGCGCGGCGTAGTCGGCGGCGACGTCGTGGGTCGTGCCCGCGGTGTCGCGGTACGAGTCCCGGTTGCAGCCGAGGGCGAGGAGCGCGGCGACGCCGATGGAGACCGCGTCCGCCCCCAGCGCGAGCGCTTTGGCGACGTCGGCCCCCGAACGGATGCCGCCGGAGACGACCAGCTGGACCTCCTCGCGTGCGCCGGCGGCGCGCAGCGCCTCAGCCGCCATCCGCACGGCCGGCAGGGTGGGGATGCCGGCGTGCTCGATGAACACGTCCTGGGTCGCCGCGGTGCCGCCCTGCATGCCGTCGACGACCACGACGTCGGCGCCGGCCGCCACGGCGAGCTGTACGTCGTGGTCGACGCGGGTGGCGCCCACCTTGACGTAGATCGGGATCTGCCAGCCCGTGGCCTCGCGCAGCTCTTCGATCTTGATCCGGAGGTCGTCGGGGCCGACCCAGTCGGGGTGCCGGCTGGCCGAACGCTGGTCGATGCCCGGGGGCAGGGTGCGCATGGCGGCGACGCGCTCGTTCACCTTCTGGCCGAGGAGGAGCCCGCCGCCGCCGGGTTTCGCACCCTGGCCGATCACGATCTCGACCGCGTCGGCCTGGCGCAGGTCGGCCGGGTCGAAGCCATAACGCGACGGCAGCACCTGGTACACGAGCTGCGACGAGGCCTTGCGTTCCTCCGGGGTCATGCCGCCATCACCGGTCGTGGTGCTCGTGCCGACCTCGGTGGCCGCGCGGCCGAGTGCCTCCTTGGCCGAGGCCGAGAGCGCCCCGAAGCTCATGCCGGCGATCGTGATGGGGATATCGAGGTGCAGCGGCCGGGCGGCGTGGCGCGTGCCGAGCACGGTGGCGGTGTCGCAGCGCTCGCGGTAGCCCTCGAGGGGGTAGCGCGAGACCGACGCCGTGAGGAACACGAGGTCGTCGAAGGTCGGCAGTTTCCTCCGGGCGCCGAGGCCGCGGATCGGGTAGTGGCCGGTCTCCGCCATCTCGTGGACCCGGGCGATGGCGTCGGGCGGGAAGGAGTGGCTCTCGGGGAGGTTCTCCGCCCGGTCCGTCACGCGGGCGTCGGGGGTCGGCTGCGACATGGCGGTCCGTTCGGTTGTCTCGGGGCTGCGGGCGTGCCCGGCACTCAGTACGTGCCGTGGTGATGCGTCGAGAAGTGGTACAGCTGGCGGGCCGACGCCACCTTCGTCACCCCGGCCGGCTCGATGTGGTCGAACCCGCTGGCCTCGACGAGGCGCTTCACGGCCAGCGTGTCGTCGTCGGTCATGTCCTCGACGACGGCGTCGGCGCCGAGCGAGGCGATGCTGCCGTGCACGTAGATCACCGCCTCGTAGAGCGAGTCACCGAGCGCGTGCCCGGCGTCGCCCCCGATGAGGATCGTCCCGGCCTGCGCCATGAAGCCGGTCATGGCGCCCGCGTCGCCGGCGACGACGAGGGTGCCGCCTTTGAGTGAGATGCCCGCCCGCAGCGACGCCTGACCCTCGACGAAGATGCGGCCGCCGCGGGCGCTCGCCCCGGCGCTCTGCGATGCGCTGCCCCGCACCCTGATCGTGCCGCCCATCAGGTTCTCGCCCACCGACCAGCCCACGAAGCCGTTGACGACGATGTCGGGGCCGGTGCCGTCGCCCGCCCCGCAGAGGCCGCCCACGAAGTAGCCGGCGTTGCCGTCGATCGTCACCGAGACCGGTTCGCTGAGCCCGACCGCGAGGTTGTGGCGGCCGCGGGGATGGGAGACCGTGGCGGCGGCACCGTCGGGCAACGTGCGCAGCAGGCCGTTGATCTCGCGGACCGAGAGGTGGTCGCAGTCGAGGGTCACCGAATTCGGGGCCGTGGTTGCCGGCTCCATGGTCAGCGGCTCCACGTGTAGACCTCCTCGGGTTGGGGCTCGAACACCACCGCGTCGCCGATGCCGGGGAGCTGCGCCAGGGCCCGGTACTCGGACGCCACCGCGACGTACCCGGGCGTCTCGGCGACGACGGCCGGCTTGCACGCGAAGGCGTCGCGCACGACCGACATGCCCTGGGCGCTCGTGATGACGAGCGTGAAGAAGCCGTCCATCTCCTTCATGACCCAGCGCGTCGCCTCCTCGAGGTCGTCGCCGAACTCGAGGCGTGAGGCGAGGTAGCGGGCCGCCACCTCCGAATCGTTGTCCGAGTCGAACGTGACCCCGTCGTCCTCGAGACGCCGTCGCACCGACGCGTAGTTCGAGAACGACCCGTTGTGCACGACGCACAGGTCCCGGGCCGGGACGAAGGGATGCGAGTGCAGCACGGTCACCGCCGACTCCGTGGCCATGCGGGTGTGCGCGACGGCCTGGTAGCCCTCCCAGCGGGCGAGCCCGTAGCGGGCACACGTGTCGGTGGGCCGGCCGGTGTCCTTCAGCACCCGGACGTTGGTGCCCGACCCGAGCACCCGCACCTGCGGCCATTGCGTCGCCAGCAGCTGGTGCGCCTCGGCCAGCGAGTCCTCGCTCAGGTCGACGACCAGCCCGGCCCCGAAGCGCTGGATGTCGGCACCGGTGCCGCACAGGTCGAGCAGGGCGCAGCCGACCGCCATCCAGTCGACAGCGATGTCAGCCCCGAGCGAAAGACGGATCGGCGGCTCGTCGGACCCGTCGTCCCGGGTGACGGCGGCGCCCGCCGGCGGGTCGGCGTAGAGCGCGATGCCCGACGAGTCGGGGCCGCGCTCGTCGAGCGCCTCGATCATCGGGACGAGCAGCTCGCCCAGCCGGGGCTCGAGCTCGCGGTCACGCACGAGCAGGCCGACGACCCCGCACATCAGGCGGCGCTGCCGTTCCGGGAGGCTGCTGCGGCGGCGGCCGCCGGGCGCCGGTACCGCTCGACGTAGCCCGGCATGGCGGCCTCGACGCGCAGCGCGGGGTCGACCACGGCCGGCTCGACCACGGTGGAGAGCGGGATGACCCCGGCCCAGATCGGCAGGTCGTAGTCCTCCTCCTCGTCGAGCGGCCAGCCCGTGCGGACCTTGGCCGAGGACTCGGACAGGGGCAGGCGCAAGAGCATGGTGCTGCGGAGCTCCTTCTCGGTCGGGGGGCGGGCGTCGCGGCTGCGGCCCGGGATGATGTGGTCGACCATCCGCTCGAGGCCGCCGCGCTTCTCGTCGAGGTCCTTCACCTCGCTGGCCGGGCCGATCACGACGACGGAGCGGTAGTTGATGTCCGTGTTGTACGTCGAGCGCGCCACGACGAGCCCGTCGACGAAGGTCACGGTCATGCAGATCTCGACCTCCGGGGTGCGTGCCCCACGGAAAAGGCGGCTGGCGGCCGACCCGTGGAGGTAGACGACGTCGCCGTCGCGGCCGTAGGCGAGCGGGATCACGACCGGGAAGCCGTTCGCCGTGACCAGGCCGACGTGGCAGACGAAGCCCTCGTCCAGGATCTCGTCGATCGTGGCTCGGTCGTACGCGGCGCGGTGCGCGTAGCGGTGGAGGGTGGTGCGCTCGGAGACGGGGTCGCTCTCGCCCATGTGGTGTCTCATTATGACCCCGCAGTGTTGACTGTCAAGAAACAACGTAGAACGAAGTGCAACAACCGGGATCCACTCCTGGACCGTTCACACGCCTGAAATCTGTGCCTGGACTGGGCCGTTTCAGTTAACCGTCACGCAACATTTCGCAACAGTCCGGAAACCATCAACTGTTTCACGTGAGGCAACATCGTTGAAGGGGAGGCACGAAGACAAGAAGACAACCGGACGGCAGCAGCCGAGCAACGGCAGAGGAGGCGACCCGCGTGGCGATCAGTTTGGACGAGCGAAGTCCGGACACTGCCAGCGCGGACGTGGCCGCACTGAAGGCGGCCACCGAGCGCGACGGGGTGGAATTCCTCTTCGCCATGTTCGTCGACATGCACGGCAAGCCCTGTGCCAAGTTGGTCCCGGTCTCCGCCATCGACGGCCTCATGGCCGACGGCGCCGGCTTCGCCGGGTTCGCCGCCGGCCCGATGGGCCAGGTCCCGTCGTCGCCCGACCTTCTGGCCATGCCTGACGTGAGCTCGTACACGGCGGCGCCGTGGCGGCCCGGTCTCGGGATCGTGCAGTGCGACCCGTTCGTGGAGGGGGAGCCGTGGCCGTACGCGCCCCGGGTCATCCTCCGCCGCCAGCTGGAGCGCCTCGCCGCGGCCGGCTACACGTTGAAGGTCGGGGCGGAAGCCGAGTACTTCCTGGTGCGGCGGACGGCCGACGGCGGGATCACGGTGGCCGACGCAGAGGACCGGGCCGCCGCGCCCTGCTACGACGCCCGCGCCCTGACGCGCATGTACGGCCACCTCACGTCGGTGTCGAGGCACCTGAACACCATGGGGTGGGCGAACTACGCCAACGACCACGAGGACGCCAACGGGCAGTTCGAGCAGAACTTCCGCTACGCGGACCCCCTGACCACGGCGGATCGCGTGATCGTCTTCCGCTACATGGTTCACTCGCTCGCCGCGGAGGCGGGCATGGTGGCGACGTTCATGCCCAAGCCGTTCTCCCACCTCACCGGGAACGGCCTGCACATGCACCTCAGCGTGTGGGACGAGGACGGGGGCGAGCTCTTCGCAGACCCCGACGACCGGCGCGGGCTCGGCATGTCGGGCTCCGGCTACTCGTTCATCGGCGGCCTGCTCGACCACGCCGAGGCCCTGACGGCGGTCACCTGCCCGACGGTCAACTCGTACAAGCGGCTGGCCAGCGCCCCTCCGAACTCGGGGGCGGCGTGGTCGCCGGCCTACGCGACGTACGGGGGCAACGACCGCACGCACATGTTGCGCGTGCCCGACGCCGGCCGGGTGGAGGACCGGTGCATCGACGGCTCGGCGAACCCGTACCTCACGCTGAGCGCCCTCATCGCCTGTGGTCTGGACGGCATGGAGCGTGGGCTCGACCCGGGCGACCCCTGCGACCTCAACCTGCTCAACATCGCGGAGGCGGAGGGCGCCGCCCTCGGGCTGCGCGCCATGCCGATGACGCTGTGGCACGCCCTCGAGCACCTCGAGGGGGACGACGTGCTCCGGGCCGGGCTCGGCAAGACACCCGACGGTGACTACGTCGACTACTTCGTCTCGATCAAGCGCGACGAGGTCAGGGCGGCCCACGCCCCCGTCACGCCGTGGGAGCTCGAGCGTTACCTCGAGGCCTTTTGACCGCTCGACCGAAGCGACCGAGACGACCGACCGACCAACCCGTAACGACACACACCCGAACCCAGCCCATTGAGGAGATGAGCACATGAGTGAAGAAGGCACCGTGACGAGCGGCTCCCCGGCCGAGGTCGCCACCTCCCTGCACCGGGGGACGAACTGGTGGGGGGCGTTCGTGATCGGCCTCGCCGGCACGATCCTGGTGACGGGCATCGTGCCGTTCGCCGTCTCGTCGATGGGCGCGGCCGCCATCCCCGCCATCGCGCTGGTCGTCATCATCGGCCTGATCGTGTGTCTCTGCATGGGCGAGTTGGCGGCGCTCCTGCCGCACCGGACGGGGGGCATGCCCTCGTACGCCTACGACAGCTTCGAACCGCTCGGGCATACGACGGCGAAGCACATCGGCGGCGTGTCGGGCTGGGGCTATTGGCTCGGCTGGTTCCCGGTGGCACCGATCAACATGCTGTTGGCCGCCGGCTACATCGCGGTCCTCTTCCACGTGCCCCTCGGCCGCACCTTCTCGCCGCTCGGCACACTCGGCACGCCGGTCTCCATGGGCGTGCTCGTGATCACGTTCGTCGGGCTGCTCGGGCTGTTCGTGCCGTGCTATCTGGGCATCAGGCTGGGAGCGACGTTCGCCACCATCCTCGGCGTGACCTCGATGGTCCCCCTCACGCTGTTGATCCTCTTGCCGGTGTTCAAGCCGTCCAGCTTCCACTGGTCGAACATCTCGGGCTTCCACTACGCCGCTCCCACGACCTCGGGGACGATCTTCTTCCTGGCCTGGATCTTCGTGATCTCCTGGAACGCCATCGCCATGGAGGCGGCCGCCTGTTACATCGGCGAGTGCCGCGACCCGGCCCGTGACGCCAAGATCGCGCTGACGGCCGAAGGCCTCTACGGCGTGTTCGTCTACATCGGCACGGCGGTCGTCTTCGTCGGGGTCCTCGGGGCGTCCCTGAAGACGGCGGACCCGTTGACCCTCTACACGAGCTTCTGCGACCACATCTTCGGCGACGCCGGATGGGTCAAGTACCTCATCGGGATCCCGCTGGTCCTGGCGCTGCTCCTCTCGGTGCTCAACGCCATCATGGGTGTGGCCCGGTCGCTCTTCCAGGCCTCGGAGGACCGGCTCCTGCCGCGCTTCTTCGAGCACAAGAACAAGCACCACGTGCCGGACCGGGCCATGGCCTTCAACGTGGTCTGCGCCCTCATCGTGAGCCTCTTCGGCTCGCCGGTGCGCATCTACATCTTCTCCAACGTCGGCTACATCGTCGCCGTGGCGGGGTCGCTGTACGGCTACTTCCTCCTGCGCCAGTTCCGGCCGGAGCGGGTCAGCCCGTTCCGCATGCCCGGATGGTTCCGCTGGATCGCCTTGGCCTGCGCCCTCTTCCTCACCTTCGACTACTTCGTCGGCGGCTGGAACTCGCCGGACATCGTCGTCGGGCCCGGCCAGGGGCACTTCCTCTACATCCTGGGCCTCGTCATCGTCGCCGCCTACGTCCCGCTCTATTGGTGGCGCAAGATCAGCGACAAGCGGCGCGGTATTGCGGAAACCGGCGAGATGCCACTGGTGCTGGGTTCGCCGGGCGGCATCGACCTCGACGACACGCAGGGGCCGACGGTGGTGACCCCCGGCGCCGTGCCCACGTTGTCCGCCATGCAGTCCGACACCGAGCTGTGACGGTGGCGGCGCCGGCCCCAGCAGTGCCGCGGTCGTCCTCCCCGGTCCGCAGGAAGTTCGGGCGGCGGAAGTTCGACAAGCAGCCGACCCAGCACGCCGCGGTGCTCATCGCGTCCAACGGGGAGAAGATCCCCGGGGCCGCGATCCGCCAGGCGCTGCGCATCAGCGCCGGCCAGCCCGTCGCCGTGGTGACCATCGCCCGCATCTACGGCTCCTCGCTCGGGCTTCCGAACCCGGGCCTGATGCCGAGCAGGAAGGAGATGAACGAACAGAAGGCGATCGTGGAGGCTGCGGTGGCCGCCATCGAGCGCGGCGGGTCGGAAGCCTGGGGTCAGATCGCCGCCACCCGGAAGCCGTCCAAGACGATCGCGCAGGCGGCGGCGGCCCGGAGTGTCCAGCACGTGCTCGTGATCCGGCCCGAGAAGGTCGGGTGGCGGCTCGTCGTCGAGGGCGACGTCGCCAAGGAGGTCGCGAAGAAGCTCGGGCCCGGGGTCACCGTCGAAGGGGTTGCGCCCTAGAGCGATGCGCTCGTCGCGCTCGTTCCATCCGTCACATCCGTCATATCCGTCACATCCGTCAACGCCCAAGGAGAGCAAGTGGGTATGTACCTCAGCATGCAGCGCGTCCGGTTCTCGAGCCCGGACGCCTACGACAAGTTCCGCACCGTCTTTTCCGACGTGCGCCATCACCTGATGACGAAGCCCGGCTTCGTCCATCTCACGTGGTGGGAGCATCCCGACGAGCCCGGTTGGTACAACGAGATCTCCATGTGGGCGTCCAAGGAGGCGGTCGACGACTGGCACATGGACACGTACCACAAGCACGCCAAGGAATGGGCGGCCAACGGGGCGATCATGGAGGACATCATCACCAACTTCGAGCTGACGGCCACGCGCCTCCTGCGCATCTGCCCGACCTGCGGCACGCTGCAGGACAAGGCGTACGACCTGGCCGAAGAGCAGAAAGTGCTCGGCGAGCCGTGCCCCAAGTGCGGCTTCAACTTCCCCGTAGCGAAGGAGACGGAGAACAGCACGTCCGTGTTCAAGGACATCATGCTGAGCTGAGCCGAATGGAGCGCCGCGCCGCGCCGACGCCGGTCGCCGGTTCGGGACCGGGGAGGCCCCCCTCCTAAGCTGGCTCGATGGTCTCAGAGCTGTTCGACGAGGCGGCGTGGAAGCCGGTCCCCGGGTTCGACTTCACCGACATCACGTACCACCGCGCCGTCGAGCACGGGACCGTGCGGATCGCCTTCGACCGGCCCGAGGTGCGCAACGCCTTCCGGCCCCACACCGTCGACGAGCTGATCACGGCCCTCGGGCACGCCTACGGCTCGCCCGACGTCGGCTGCGTCCTCCTCACCGGCAACGGCCCCTCGCCGGTCGACGGCGGCTGGGCCTTCTGCTCCGGCGGGGACCAGCGCATCCGCGGCGCGGCGGGGTACGAGTACGAGGACGCCGGCGACACGGGACAGGCCGGCCGCCTGCACATCCTCGAGGCGCAGCGTCTTATCCGCTTCATGCCCAAGGTCGTCATCTGCGTCGTGCCCGGGTGGGCCGCCGGCGGCGGGCACAGCCTCCACGTCGTGTCCGACCTCACCCTCGCCAGCGCGGAGCACGCGCGCTTCAAGCAGACCGACGCCGACGTCGCCAGCTTCGACGGCGGCTTCGGCTCCGCCTACCTGGCCCGCCAGGTCGGCCAGAAGTTCGCCCGCGAGGTCTTCTTCCTGGCCCGCGCCTACGGCGCCGAGGAGATGCACCGCATGGGCGCGGTGAACGCAGTGGTGCCGCACGCCGACCTCGAGCGCGTCGCCCTCGAGTGGGGCGCCGAGATCAACGCCAAGAGCCCGACGGCCATCCGCATGCTCAAGTACGCCTTCAACCTCATCGACGACGGCCTGGTCGGCCAGCAGCTCTTCGCCGGCGAGGCGACCCGCCTCGCCTACGGCTCAGAGGAGGCGGCCGAGGGCCGCGACGCCTTCTTGGAGAAGCGGCCCCCCGACTGGTCGCCCTTCCCCTGGCACTACTAGGCCGACTCGCGGCCTAGGAAGCGCCGCCGCGCTCGGCGTCCCGCTCGATCCCCGACAACAGGTACCGCAGCCCACTGGCGAACTGCTTGGGGCTCGTCATCGCCACGAGCTCCGACGCCGTGCGGCTCGTCCCCTCCGGTGGGGTCCAGCCCGCCCGCGACGTCTCCAGCGCGGCGAACCCGATCGTGTACGTCTGGATCGCCGCGTACGCCGTCTTCGACGCCGCCGTGTCGTAGCCGGCGTCGCGCAGGATCTTGAGCATCGTCTCCATGCGCCGGATCGCCGTCGGCGAGATCACCGGGTGGCGGAGATACACGTAGAGCGCCCCCGGCTCCTCCACCAGCAACCGGCGCAGGCCCTCCGCCGCCGCGCCGAGCCGCGCCTGCCACGAGCCCGAAGCCGCCGGCATCGGCTGGTTCTGGATCAGGAGCTCCTCGACCACCTCGTCCATCAGGTCGTCCTTGTCGCGGATGTAGCGGTAGAGCGACATGGGGGCCACGTCGAGGTCGCCGGCCAGGCTCCGGATCGTCATCTGCTCGAAGCCGACCGTGCGCAGCGCGCGCAGGGCGGCCTCGACGATCTGGGCCCGCGAGATCGTCCCCCGCGGCGCCCGTTGCCCCGGTGACCTGCGAGGCCGCGTCTTTTTCGCGCTCTCCGCTGCCCGTGCCGCCATCAACTCACGATATCCGCCGCGGTCCATTGCGTACACGTACATCCACCGCTACAGTACAAGTACGCAAAGTCGGTAGATCCGGGCGAGCCGGAGAGAAACCGGGCGCAAAGGGATAGGGAACCCACGGCCGTCGGGGCAGATGCGATCGCAGCGATATTGGTTGCGCTCCTTCTGCTCGCGCCGGCCCTCACCCCCGCACACCGCCGCCGACCGCGCCGCGCACCTCGGGCACGCCACGCTCCGCCTCGTGCACCTCCGCCACCACCGAGCCGGCGCCGCCCGCCGCCCAGCCGAACCCGAACTATCCAGCGCTGCGCGGATCAACCCGGCTAGAACATGGCCGGGGCACAGACGGGTGACCCCGGAGGACTGACGAGGACAGACCACGAGGAGGTCCCATGCTGGCTACCCAGTACCCGGTGCTCGATGCGTTCCTGACGATCCTGTACTTCTTCTTGTTCTTCGTCTGGATCTGGCTCGCCATCATGGTGTTCTTCGACATCTTCCGCAGCCACGACCTGTCAGGCTGGGTGAAGGCGCTGTGGGTCATCTTCATCATCATCCTCCCGTTCCTCGGGGTGCTCTTGTACCTGATCTTCCGTGGCGGCTCGATGCACGAGCGGTCCGCGCAGCAGGCCGCGCTCCAGCAGAAACACTTCGATGCCTACGTGCGCCAGGCCGCCGGCACCCAGGGCGCCGACACGGCGACGCAGCTCTCCAAGCTGGCCGACCTGAAGAACCAGGGCATCCTCACCGAGGACGAGTTCCAGTCCGAGAAGGCCAAGCTGCTGGCGCTTTAGGGCAGCCCACCCCGCGCTTCTCCCACGCTTCGTCACGGGGGGCTGCACGTCGGTGACGCCAGAAGAGAAGGAGACCACCGGGGCCGGTCCCGGGCCGTCCGCGCCCGAGAGCGGCCCGCCGCCCCCATCGGCGGCAGCCGCCGGCGCCACGGCGCCGCCCGACGCCTCGGAACGCCTGGCCACTCAGATCGAAACGGACGTCCACGAGCCACTCCCCTGGCGCTCCATCGCCAAGAAGACGGCCGCCGCAGTGGTGTTCGGCATCACCATCTACTTCGTCTTTCCGAGCCTCGTCGAGGTCTTCAGCTCCTTTCCGAAACTGACCTCGCTCGACCCGATCTGGTTCACCGTCGCCGTCGCCCTCGAAGTCGGCCACTTCGTCTGCACGATCGCGCTCCAGCGCATCGCCCTGCGTACCAAGGCGTGGTTCTCGGTGGCCACGTCGCAGCTCGCCGGCAACGCCATCAGCCTCATCGTGCCGGGAGGCGCGGCGGTGGGCGCGGCGACGCAGTTCCGGATGTTGGCGACGGCGGGCAACGACACCACCACCGCAGTGGGCGGCCTGACCGCGTTCTCGCTTCTCGGGATCGCCGGGCTCCTGGCGCTTCCGATCTTCGTGCTGCCCGCGATCCTCGCCGGAACGCCGATCGCCGGCGGGCTCGAGACGGCGGCGCTGCTCGGCCTCGTCGGTTTCATCTTCTTCGCCGGTTTCGCCGCCGCGGTGCTCGTGTTCGACGGGCCGATGCGCTGGGCGGGTCGCGTCATTCAGGCGGCGCGCAACCGCTGGCGGCGCAAGGCCGTGCCGATGACCGATCTGCCCGATCGCCTCGTGCGCGAACGCAATCGCATCCGCGACGTGCTGGGCCGTCGATGGAAGGCGGCCACGCTTCTCAGCAGCGGGCGCCTCTTCCTCGACTTCGGATGCCTGCTCGCCACGATCCGCGCCACCGGCGCGCGGCCGAACCCCTCGCTGGTGCTCCTCGCCTACGCGGTGGCCGGCCTGCTCGCGCTTATCCCGATCACCCCCGGCGGCCTCGGCATCGTCGAGGCCGGGCTCAGTGGTCTGCTCATCTTGGCGGGCGTGCCCGGCGTCGACGCGGTCGTGGCCACGTTGGCGTACCGGATCATCTCGTACTGGCTGCCCATCTTCGTGGGGCCCTTCGCCTACATGGCGTTCCGGGCGCGCTACGGCCCACCGCGCCACGACGCCGGCGGAGGAACGGGCGGCACCGGCCCTACGTTGGCGACGGGCTGATTCGGGCCGCTCCACAACCCTCTGCGGTGCACCAACGAGTGGGCTACGCCTTCGACTCGTTCGAATCGCGCTTCTCGGCCGGGAATTAGGAAGGCAGAAGCACGCGGGCCGCGAGGCACGAGCGGCGAAAAGTTGGGGGCGCGTTGGGTGACGCCGGGTGGTCTCACTCAAGCTGCAACTTTTTCGGGCCGAGGGAGCCTGATGCGCCACCTTGGCAGCGCGACATCGGGGTGGGACAGCAGGAGCGTTGCGCCGCGTGCCAACATGGCGGTCGAAGTAGCGCGAGAGGGGGTCTCGCAGGGTTCGAGAGATGCGAGAGTGGATTGACCATGTATGAGGGGACATGGGACTCCGTGGGCACCCATCGCGTGCCGGATTGGTTCGACGACGCCAAGCTGGGCGTCTTCCTCCATTGGGGTCTGTACTCGGTGCCGGGGTGGGCGCCGCGGGTGCCCGATATCCAGGAGATGTTGGTCAAGTCCGGGCCCAAGCGGATGCTGCGGGAGAACCCCTACGCCGAGTGGTACCTCAACTCGATGCGTATCAAGGGCAGCCCGACGGCTCGGCACCACGCCGAGGTGTACGGCGACGCGTATCCGTACGACAACTTCGTCAAGACGTTCGACGACGCCACGGCCGGCGCCAACTTGGACGCGCTGGCCGGGCTGTGTGCGGGCGTGGGAGCGCGCTACGTGGTGTTGACGACCAAGCACCACGAGGGGTTCGCGCTGTGGCCGTCGGCCATCCCGCATCCCGTCAAGGGCGAGTACCACGCGTGGCGTGACCTCGTCGGCGACCTCACCGAGGCGGTGCGGGCGCGCCGCATGCGGATGGGCCTCTACTACTCGGGCGGCTACGACTGGCCGGCGAACGGCGCGCTGTTGAAGCGCGCCTCCGACGCCGTGCTCGCCGTGCCATCGAGCCGTCGGTACCGCGACTACGCGTCGTCACACGTGCGGGAGCTGATCGACCGCTACGAGCCGTCGGTCTTGTGGAACGACATCGGCTGGCCGGCGGGCGGGAACCTGGCCGAGCTGTTCGCGTATTACTACAACGCCGTGCCCGACGGGGTCATCAACGACCGCTGGCGCGAGTCGAAGGTCCCACACGGCTTCGTCGGGCGGTCGGTCGTGCGGCTCCTCGGCGACCTGACGCAGCTGGCGTGGCCGCTGATCCCGGCGAGGCGCAAGCGCCTGACGTTCTCGTCGCCGCAGCACTGCGACTTCCGCACGCCCGAGTACGACGTGCTGCACACGGTCTCGGAGCGCAAGTGGGAGATGTGCCGCGGCGTCGGGCGCTCCTTCGGCGCCAACCGCCACGAGCGGCCCGAGGACATCATCGGCGACACCGAGCTCATCCAGATGTTCTGCGACGTCGTGGCGAAGAACGGGAACCTGCTGATCGGCGTCGGCCCGCGTCCCGACGGGACGGTGCCCGAGAACCAGCAGGCCCCCCTGCGCGGGCTGGGCACCTGGCTGGCCGCCAACGGCGAGGCCGTCTACGGGTCGCGGCCGTGGGTGGTGACCGAGTCCACGACGACCGAGGGCACGCCGCTGCGCTTCACCCGCAGCGGGGACGGCGTCTACGCGCTGGTCATGGGGATGCCGGCCGGACGGCGGGTGACGCTGCCCGCGGTGGACGGGGCGCGGGTGCGGCGGGTGCGCCTGGTGGCGACCGACGAGCTCCTCGACTTCGTCGTCGAGCCGACCGGCGGGCTCACCGTCACGTTGCCGGAGCGGCTGCCGCTCTCGGCGGTGACCGCGCTCGACCTCGGCGCCGAGGTGCGGGCGCGGCTCGAGACCCTGCCGTAGGTGGGGGCGGTTGGGGTGGCGACTAGGCGGTGAGGACGAGTTGGGTCTGGAGGACCCGGGCGACGAGCCGGTCCTGGGGGTCGCGCACGTCCGTTTCGATCACGATGACGGTGCGCCCGACGTGCAGCGGGCGCGAGGTGGCCTCGACGTAGCCCTCCCGCAGCCCACGGAGGAAGTTCGTCTTCGACTCCACGGTGGTGGTGCCGAGCGAGCCCTGCGGCAGGTTCAAGAAGGCGCACGCGGCGCCGGTGCTGTCGGCCAGCGCCATGATGGCGCCGCCGTGGAGCAGCCCGCCGGCCGTGCACACCTCGGGCGCCCAGTCCAGGCGCCCCTTCACCTCGTCCTTCGTGTAGCTCGAGAACGTCGCGCCGATCGTCTTGGCCAGCGGCATCAGGTCGCGCAGGCTGTTCGGGTCGGGCGAGGCCGGGATTGTGGCGGCGTTGTCGGTCATGCCCGCGGACGCTAGCGACAGGCGCCTGTCAGCGTCCGATGCGGGAGTGGTCACGCGGCAAAGGGACCTTCGACCCAGGACCTCTGCCTCTAGGCGGGGACGCACCGATCCCTCAGGATGCAACACATGGACGACAGTCGCCGGCGCTGCAGCTCGCCAACAACAGATCCGGCTCGATCTCTCTCGGAGAAGAATCGTTTCGTTCGCGGAGTGGGGACCCTATCCCCCGGCGCGTCGTCCTCTTTCGCAAAGGACCGGCCCGGGGGTGACGGGTCCGGCTTTGCGGGATCCGCTCCCCGTGGGGGTGGTTCTCGCTCCGGATAACCCGTCGAGCGAACCGGCCCCGGCGTACGGGGAGCGGAAAAACGCAATGTGACTCCCGGCGTCCGGTACTACGTTTCCGGTCTTGGCGAACGCCGGGAGCTCACATTGATCCTCGACCTCTTCCTCATCGGCCTCGTGGTCACCCTCGAGCCGATACCGCTCACCGCGATGATCCTTCTGCTCGCGGCGGAGCGCGGGGTGCTGAAGGGGCTTGGCTACGTGCTCGGCTGGCTCGCCACGCTCGTGGTGATCGTGGCGGTCGTCGTCGTGATCACCGGCGGCAAGCCATTGATCCCGAAGAGCTCGCCGTCGACGGCTGCCTTGGTGATCAAGCTCGCGCTCGGCGTCGTGCTGATCGGCATCGCGGAGCGGCGGCGGCAGGCGGCTCGGGCAGGCGGGCGTGCCGAAGAAGCCCAAGAAGCAGCCCCGATGGATGGGCTACATCGACCGGGTCAACCCGCTGACCGCAGCCGGCCTGGCGTTCCTGCTCCAGCCGTGGGTGCTCGTGGCGGCCGGCATGACCACGATCGTCGAGGGCAAGTTCGACACCGTCGGCGAGTACGTCTTGGTGTTCTCGTTCTGCGTCTGGTGCTCGGCCAGCTACCTGGTGCTCGAGACGTACGCCGCGGTGCGGCCCGAAAAGGTGCAGGTCCGCCTGCAGGCGATCCTCACGTGGATCAACACGCATCGAGACGAGACGATCGTGTTCCTCTCGCTCGCCCTCGGGCTGTATCTGATGGCCAAGTCGATCTACGAGCTGGTGTCGGCGTAGCGCAGGCGCCTCGGGCTCGGGGCGCCTGCGGGCGTCAGGCGGCCGGCTGCGGCGCGGGTGTCGTCGGTGTGGGTGTCGTCGGTGCGACGAGCTGTGGCCCGGGTCGGGGTGGGAAGACCGAAGGGCCGAGGTTGGCGTGGATCAACAGGATCACGCCCGAGGCGACCATCACGTAGACCACGTCGATGAGGAGCGACAGCGTGCCGCTGCGGCTCGAGCCGATGCTGCCGAACACGCCGGGGGCGATGAGCGCCAGGAGCAGGTAGACGGCGACGCCGAACGTGACGATGAGCTGGAGGAGATAGATGAACCCGACGACGCCGGCGTAGGAGTTCATGACCCTGACGTTCGGTCGCACCAGACCCTCGTCGCCGTTCGCCGTATCGATGCCCCGGCGTAGGTGGGTGGCCCACACGCTGCCCGCGATGACCACGAAGAGCGCGCCGATGACGACCTCGCGGGTGACGGTGTTGCCCAGCGGCGAGGAGTGCGGGGCGATGAGCGACGCCAGCCCCGTGACGATCAGCACCGAACCGGCGAACGTGAGCTGGAGCGTCACGAAGCTCATGCCGAAGAGGTACACGGTGTGCGGCCGCATGCCGCGCGGGTCGGGCTCGGCCCGGTTGGCGACGATCACGATGATCAGCACGAGCACGAACGCCGACATGAACGCCAGGCTCAGCGCCAGCCCGGCCGCGGCGCCCCCGGCGATGTTGACCAGCTGACCGGTCACCATTGGTCGAACCCCCTTGACCGCCCCGCTCCTGCGGGGCCTGAGGGGACGGTACGTCACGGCGACCGGCGGATCGCGGACCCCGCACCGGGCTGCTGGAGCATCCCGGGTTCGAGAGTGGGTGCGTGGTACACCGGGCAGCGCCGCCCGACTCTCGCCCGTAGGCGGCAGGGAGGGACGATCGATGCTTGCCTACACGTGGCCCTTGTTGGACCTGTTCTGGACGTTGCTGATGTTCGCCGGGATCGTCCTGTTGTTGTTCTTCATCATCTGGTGCTTCATCGACAACTTCCGCCGGCGCGACCACCACGGAGCGGCCAAGGCCGCATGGACCATCATCATCTTCCTGATCCCGTTCGTCGGTGCGGTGATGTACGTCATCTTCCGGCCGGCCGACGCGGCTCTGGCGACCTGAGGGGGGCCTCGATCGGGGGGAGAGGGGGACGCCGGCGGGGGGGTCGGGGGTGTTGGGGGCAATGGTGGTGGCAGAGGGCCCGGGGGCGCTGGACCGGCCCGGGGCCCGGGGTGCCGCCCAGGCCGCCGCCGTCCAGGTGGGAGGGGGAAAGCGCAGCTGGGGCCGCCAGGACCGGGGCCCCCCCGGCGAATCCCTACCGGATGGGTGTGGAATTCGATTTCCGGGCCGCCCGTCGCTAAGGTTTCTCTCAGTCGGGGGACAACCTCAGGAGCCGGAGTTGCAGACGCACTACCCCAAGATCAGCGAGGGTCCGGATCGCACGTGGGTGGTCGATTGTGCGCAGTGCCGGAACGACACCCAATCGGAGTTGCCGATCGGGATCGGCATGCCGCTGCGGGACCGCGACACCGCTGAGCGACTCCGCGACAACCACGCCTCGCGTTCGGCGCGCGTGGTGGCCTCCTAGTCGCAAGGGCGCAGTTGTCTGAGGCCGGCGCCGGTGCCGGCGCCATCACCAAGTCGAGCCCGCGCTCGGTGGCCGACACGGTGGCGCGCCTCCTCGAGCTCCTCGACGAAAAGGGTCTCAAGGTCTTCGCCGTGATCGACCAGCGCGCCGAGGCCCGGGCGGTCGGGCTCGACATGCGAGAGACCACGCTCGTCGTCTTCGGCAACCCCAGGGCCGGCACGCCCGTCATGGTGGCCGCACCGCTGGCGGGACTCGACCTTCCGCTGAAGTTGCTGGTCTGGGCCGACGACGACGGCGCCACGAAGGTCAGCTACGTCGACCCTGCCGTGCTCGCGGCGCGCTACGGCCTCGGGCCCCATGAGGCGGCCGCGTTCGCGCCGATCAACGCGCTCAGCGACGCCCTCGTCGCGCCGTAACGAGCCCTCCGGGCGCGCGTCAGGCGCGGCGCGACGTCTCGAGGCGCACGGTGTGGCGTTCGCCGTCGAGCGCCGACTCGACGGCTTGGCGCAGGGCGCGTCCCGGCGAACCGGGCACCCCGTCGTCGGTCTCGCCGAAGATCGTCACCGTCACGACGCCGCCCCAGCCGAGGCGGACGTCGACACCCGTGAAGGCGTAGCCCGAGCCGTCGGCGAGCGCGTCGCCCAGAGCGTGTAAGACGCGCTTATTGACATCCGCTCCCACCATGAAGGAAACCATGACGGACGAACGGCGTCCCGACCAGGGGAATTGGTCCCTTGTGGGCGGGGCGGGCACCGACCTGCCACGGGTGTGACACAATGGGTGACAATGCGTCACTGAAATGTGTGGAGGGCGGAACCACGCAGCAACACCTGATTGGGGAACATCTCGTGCCGAGGAGCACCTTTCCGTACGCCGCCGCGGACCTGGACCGCTTCCGGCAGGTCCAACGCGTCGCCTACGACATCGCGCTGCGCGTCGAATCGCAGTTGCAGGCAGGCATCACCGAGGCCGAGGCCTGCACCCTCATTGCCGCAGCGCAGGCCGAGCACGAGGTGATCCAGGTCTTCCACCGGCCCTATGCCTGGTTCGGCAGCCACACCGTGCCCGGGTACGAGGACGGGCTGGCCGGCGCCGGCGCCGGCGCCGGCACGGACGGGGCATCCACGAGCGCCGTCGACCTGGCCGCCACCGGCGTGGAGCCGAGCGCCTCGATGTTCCCGACCGACCAACGCCTCGTCGACGGTGACTCGGTCATCCTCGATCTCGCCCCGGTCGCGCACGGCGTGGCGTCGGACGTCGCCTACTCGTGCGCGTTCGGGCACAACGACGTCTTCGCCGAGCTCGATGCGGGTCTCGCCCGGATCCGCACCACCATCTTGGAGGGGATCCGCGCCGGCGGGTCGATGCTCATGCTGTACCACGAGCTCGACGAGCAGCTCGCCGAGCACGGCTGGATCAGTTGCTACCACCGCTACGCCGACCGCGCCCTCGGCCACCTCGTCTTCCCGCTCGGGCACGATCCCGAGCGCTCCTCACCGTTGCCCGGTTGGGGCACCGCCGCCGCGGAGCAGATGCTGGCGGCCGGGATCGAGGCCCTCGATCACGGCACGTGCTACCCGCTGTGGAACGACGACGCGTTCACGGACTACCCCGCCACGCCGGGGCTGTGGGCGATCGAGCCGCACATCGGCCGCGACGGCACCGGCGTCAAGTTCGAAGAGCTGCTCGTCGTGACGGGCGACGACGCCTACTGGCTGGACGACCACCTCCCGCACACCCAACGCTGGGCGGCGGCGGGCTACAGCGCGGCGCCGCTCGGAGGCGGTCGGCCGAGGGCATGACGCCCACCCGCTCGGGGGTGCGTGCAGCGGCGCAACAGCGTCGGGCCGCGACCGAGCAGGCCATCCTCGACGCCACCGAGGCCCTCTTGGAGGAGCGACCGTTCTGGGAGCTCAACGTCGAGGAGGTCATGGCGACGGCGGGCCTGGGCCGGACCGCCTTCTACCGTTACTTCCACGACCTCGAGTCGGTCGTGGTGCGCCTGATGGGCACACTCGTCGACGAGCTGCACGAGGCGTCGTCGAGCTGGACCTCCTCCGCCGCCGAGGACGCCGCGGACCAGCTGCGCGAGGCCATCCGTCGATTCGCCGCGGTGTACCGCGACCACGGCCGCCTCATGAAGGCCTTCGACGACGCCGTCGGCTCGAGCCCGAACCTCAAGGACCTCTGGGGCGAGACGGTCAGCACGCTGATCGGCCCGGTCGAATCGCACGTCCAGACGTTGACCGCTGCGGGCAGGGTCACGGTCGACCATCCGATCGAGACGATCCGCGCGCTCGCCGTCCTCACGGACAGCTACCTCCTCGACGTGTACTGGGCGCACGACCGCGTCGAGGTGGAACAGCCGACCGCGGTCCTCTGCCAGATCTGGACGCGGACGCTGCGGCTCGGTTGAGGCCTCGGGTGCCTCAGCCGAACAGCGGCACGGGCGTGGCGTACTCCATCTCGAAGTAGGCGGCCGGCGCACCCGGCACCCGCAGTGCGGCCGCCGCCGGCTCGATGTCGACGCCCGGCAGCCCGGGGAAGAGCGGGTCGTGGTGGCAGAACACGATCTTCCGCGACGGCCGCAGCAGGCCGACCTGCTCGAGCATGTAGTCCACCGACGAGCCCTGGAACGGCTCCCCGTCGACGTTCGGGCGCCCGCCCAGCGAGAGGAGGGCCACGTCGGGCCGCAGCCCGTCGAAGATGCCGCGCCAGTAGCCGGCGCTGCCGCTCACCAACATCGAGCCGCCCGACGTCACGAGCAGATACGCCAGCTGGCCGCCGTCGAGGCGCGAGCACCTGTCGTTCATGGCGACGAGCGCCGGTCCGGCCGGCGCGGGCACGGCGTCCATCACGGCGAACAGCCCGGCGATCGCCGCGGCGCGGTCTTGCGCGCTCACGTCGAGATCGCCGAGGCACGGCACCGACGTGTCGGCGTCGCTGTGGGCGAAGAGACACGAATGCAGGGCCGGCAGCACGCGCACCTTCGTCGTCGGCCCGCACTGCACCGTCTCGCCCCCGGTCACCACGAGGAGCTGGGCCTCGGGGACCCCCGCGTCGCGCAAACACCGCGCCGACTCGGGCGAGGCGACGACGGTTGCACCGGCGTCCAGCGCGAGCACGTCGGCGCCGTAGAGATGGTCGAAGTGTGCGTGGCTGACGAAGACGAAATCCGCCTGGCCGACCTCCCTGGTCGACAGGCCGACGGGTTCGAGACCAGGGAGCCGGTCGAGATACGCGTCGAAGAACAGGCTGAGCCCGGCGTCACGCACGCGGAACGTCGCCGTCCCGAACCACTCCAACGTCGCCGGTGCCATGGGCCTCCTCCTCCGCCTAAGCCGACGCCGCGGCGCCCGCGCCCTCGCCCTCGGCCGAGGACCCCGCCGGCGAACCACCGCCCGCCCCGCTACCTGCGTCGCTCGAAGGATTCCCGACCAGCTTGGCCGAGAACTTGACCGCCTTGACCGCGCTCGTCGCGCCGGTCTGCAACGTCGCGCCGATCACGATAAGGATCACGCCCACCCAGAACCACCCGTGCCAGCCGAGCATCAGGATCCCGAGCCGCCCCAATGTGTACGGCGGCGAGCACACCACGGCGCCCACCGCCCCGCCCACCGCGGTCGCTGCCAACTTGTCGCGCCACGAACGGCCCTTCTTGGTGTCGATGCCGACGATGCGGGCCGGGACGGCGAGATAGCACAGCATCATGATCCCGACGACGATGCTCTGGCTGATGACGAAGGACCACCCGCCCCAGCGCGTCGAGATGAGGGCGGAGAACGACAGCGCCAGGCCGACGCCCACACCCCACGCCAGGATCGTCCGCAGGTGCTGGTTCGCCTTGGCGAAGGCCGGGCGGATCTGTGGCTTGCCCGGCACCGTGATCGCAAACGCAAAGACACCATTCAGATAGAAGCTCGCCGCCGTGATCGCGGTGACGCCGACGATGGCAGGCACCAGGACTGGCCCGCGCAGAATGTGGAAGCCCTTCCCGTGTAGCGCGTGGACCTTGATGTCGAGCAACGCCACCCAGATCCACATCGCCGGGATGATCTGCACCACCGTCAGCCGCCAGTTGGTCACGAGCAGCTTGACGCCCTGGAACAACATGAGGAACGCCCCGACGATCAGGCCGAGCGGAGCGAGCCAGCGGCGCTTCGAGCTGAGCTGGAGCACGGCGCGCTCGACGGCGTCGTCGTCGCTGCTGCGGATGGCCTCGATCAGGCGGGCGATCCCGGCCCGGGCGCGCCACCGTCGGGTGCCCGCCGCCCCGGCCCCGCCCTGAGCCGCCTCGGCGGCCGGGCCCGGTTCCGCCCCCCGCTCGTCGTCCTCAGCGGGCCGATGGCCGTCGTAGTCGAGCGTCACCCGCCGGCCCTCGCGTTCCACTCCTCCGACACCGTCGTCAGCACCTCTGTCATTGTGGCCGCCACCCCAGGACCCGAACAGAGCGTTTCGTCACCCGCACTCATCGGCACTCACCGGCAACCGCCGAACTGGCACTTTCGGAACGCCCGTTCGCGACCTACTCTCTCACCGAGAGGGCCGGTTCACACGTCCAGGGGAGGTGGCCGCCGATGGTTGTTGACGAGGTCGTCCCGCTGGCCGACAAGGCAGTGCCGCGCACCGTCCCGCACCTGAACGACGAGGAGCGCAAGGCGAAGGGGAAGCTGGCCCGGGAGAAGTGCCCCCGCGACAGCCACGCCACCTTCGAACCGGGCCCGGATCGGCCGGACCCGGTCGCCCTGCTCGAGAGCCAGGCGCCGTCGCGCGTCCCCGAGCTCGTCCCCATCCGCTACGGGCGGATGCTCGTCTCGCCGTTCACCTTCTTCCGGGGTGCGGCCCTGGTCATGGCGTCGGACCTGGCCACTGGGCCGCGCACCGGGCTCACCGCCCAGATCTGTGGCGACGCACACCTCTCCAACTTCGGCGTCTTCGGCTCCCCCGAGCGCCAGCTCGTCTTCGACTGCAACGACTTCGACGAGACGCTGCCCGGGCCCTGGGAGTGGGATGTCAAGCGCCTGGCCGCCAGCATCATTGTCGCCGCCCGCGGCCTCGGGTTCTCCAAGTCGAATCGCGAGGAGGCGATCATCCGCCTCGGCCAGCGCTACCGCGAGGCGATGCGGCAGATGGCGACGGGCTCGAACCTCGACGTCTGGTACTCCAACGTGGAGATCGGCCCGCTCGTCGATGCGCTCACGCAGCACGCCGCCGAGACGGGCTCCAAGTCGGAGGCCCACATGGCCGCCACGGCGACGAAGGTGACGTCGAAGGCCAAGACCAAGGACTCCATGCGGGCGTTGAACAAGCTCACCCGCGTGGTCGACGGCAAGCGGGAGATCGTCAGCGACCCACCCCTGATCGTCCCGGTCGGGGAACTGTTTCCCGACGCCGACCATCACATCGAGTTCTTCGCCGACCTCATCCGCAAGTACCGCGTGAGCCTGCCGACCGATCGCAGGCACCTGCTCGAGCAGTACAAGTTCAGCCAGATGGCCCGCAAGGTGGTCGGCGTTGGCAGCGTGGGCACCCGCTGTTGGATCATCCTCATGCACGGCCCGCGTCAGGACGACGTGCTGTTCCTCCAGGCCAAGGAGGCCGAGGCCTCGGTGCTCGAGCGCTTCACCAAGAAGAGCCAGTACGGCAACCACGGGGCCCGCGTCGTCGCCGGTCAGCGGCTCATGCAGGCGAGCAGCGACATCCTGCTCGGCTGGCAACGCGCCATCGGACTCGACGGCGTCCAGCGCGACTACTACGTGCGCCAGCTCCAGGACTGGAAGGGGTCGATCGACACCGAGAACGCCATCCCAGAGGGCCTGAAGGTCTATGGAGAGCTGTGCGCCCACACGCTCGCCCGGGCCCACGCCCGCTCGGGCGACCGGATCGCGCTCGCGTCGTATCTCGGCAACAACGCGACGTTCGAAAAGGCCCTGGCGCGTTTCGCCGAGTCGTATGCGGACCAGAACGAGCGCGATTACGAGGCGTTCGCGGCGGCGTGCAAGAGCGGCCGCCTCCATGCGGAAGAAGGAGTCTGAACCTGGACTGAGAAATGCGTCTCCTAGGCCACACATGCACGGATCGTGACCTTTTGCCCTATTGTGCGCCCAGTTGCGGTGCGAAGGTTGCGGCGCACGGAATCAGTGCGTCACTTCTTGACGCCCAACCACGAATTCACCCAATCACGATTTAAGGAGCCCGAATGATTGCCTCGAGTTACCCGGTTCTCGATGCCTTCTTGACGATGCTGTACTTCTTCCTCTTCATCATCTGGATCTGGTTGCTCATCACGGTCTTCATGGACATCTTCCGCAGCCAAGACATGGGCGGCGTGGCCAAGGCGCTCTGGGTGATCTTCGTCATCATCATCCCGTTCCTCGGGGTCTTCGTGTACCTGATCGCCCGCGGCGGCAAGATGCACGAGCGGGCCGCGGCCGCTGCAGCGGAGCAGCAGAAGCAGTTCGACTCCTACGTCCGTCAGGCAGCCGGCACCGAGGGCGCCGACACCGCCACGCAGCTCAGCAAGCTCGCCGACCTGAAGACCCAAGGCGTCATCACCGACGCCGAATTCGACACGCAGAAGGCCAAGCTGCTGGCCAGCTGAGTCGCCTGCCAGACCCACAACGACAGTGAGGAGATGCCCATGACCCTTGGACCAGTCAGTTACACCGTGATTGCCTTCCCGGGCAATCAGTTCAACGGGAGCGTCGCGCCCGAGGTCGAGAAGCTCATTGCGAACGGCACGGTGCGCATCCTCGACCTCGTCTTCGTCGCCAAGGACAACGACGGCGACACCATCGTCCTCGAGTTCGACCAGCGCGACGACCTCGTGGCCTTCGGGGACCTCGACGGCGAGGTCGGCGGCCTCATCAACGAGGAGGACCTGGCCCACGTGGCCGACGACCTCCCCGAGAACAACTCGGCCCTCATCATCGTCTGGGAGGACCTGTGGGCGAAGCCGTCTGGCCGACGCCGTGCGCGGCTCGGGCGGCGTGGTCGTCGATTCGGCTCGGATCCCGGCTCCCCTCGTGGAGGCCGCGCTGGCCGAGATGGCCGAGGCGCTCAAGGGCTGAGCAGCACAGAAACGCAAAGAGACAGAGAAGTCGGAAGAGACGAGGAAGGGAGCAGAGATGCCTTTGGGACGACGTCCGGTGATGCGGACAGTGGGAAGGACAGCGGTCATCGCGGGGACGGCCACGGTCGTCGCCGGCGGTGTCAACCGGCGCCAGCAACGGAAGTACGGCGCGCAGGACGCACAGGCCCAACAGCAGCAGGCGGCGGCGGCGCCCGCCGCTGCACCGGTTGAGGCGGCGCCGAGCTCAGACGAGCTCATCAACAAGCTCAAGGAGCTCGCCACCTTGAAAGACCAGGGCATCCTGACGGACGCGGAGTTCGACGCACAGAAGGCGAAGATCCTCGCCGAGATGCCCTGACCCTTCGGGGCAACCAACGCGTCGGCCTCAGCCGACGGATCGGTGACAAGGCGGCGCCCTCAGGGGCGCCGCCCGTCGCGTCCGGGCCCGGCCGACCTATCCCACATCACGCGGCTCGCCATGGGGCAATCGGCGTTCGGCCAGCGGCGATACGTGCCTGAGACTGATACGGGTGTTTTCCCGGGCGCGACCCGGGGTACGTCTTCGGTCGGAAAGGCGTGGCCATGAACGACAACCGCCAGAGACTCACCAGTTCGGCGATCAGGCAGGCGCGGCGGGTACGAAGGACCACGGGCAGGGTCGTGGTCTCGGCCTTCGGCTTCGGGGTGGCCTACTACCTCGACATGGAGAATGGAGCCGAGCGGCGCCAGCAGCTGCATCGTGTGCTGCGACGCTCGGCCACCACCCTCAACTCCGTGTTGGCACCCCGAGTCGAAGACCCGCCGCCCGTCTTCCACCCCCTGCTGCGGGGGTTGGGCGTCGAGGACTGCGATACCCGGCTGAGTCACAGCTACGAAGCGGGGTGATCCGGCATCCGTCCAGGTGACGGCGGCCGAGATACTGCCGCCCGGGCCGGCGCGGCGGCCTCACCCGATCCCAGAATCTGAGGGTCGGCCGGTAACGTAAGCCGCCATGTGGCCGAACGACCCCGTGGCGCCGGACTCCGTTGTCCCCTTGGGATCGCGCTCGGTTGCGCACCCCTGAGGAACCCGGTTCCGGCATGGTGACCCTGCAGGATCCCTCGGTGGAAGTGCGCGAGCCGCCACCCCCGCCGCGCAGCGCACGCCGGCGCGCCGCCTGGTGGTGGGTGCCCGGTGCCATCACGGTCATCACGATCGCCGCCGTGATCGTGGTGACCCTGTCCCAGCTCCACCCGAGCCTGCTGTTCACCAACACCACGACGACGGGCGGCGACACCGGCGCGGACATCGCGATGCCGAAGTACATGGAGACGATGCTCAGCCACGGGCACCTCACCGGCTGGGACCCGGGCTGGTACGACGGCTTCCCCCTCTACACCTTCTATTTCACGCTGCCTGACTTCTTCATCGCCGTCGGCGGCTGGGTCATCCCCTACGACATCGCCTTCAAGCTGGGCACGATCGCCGGGTCGGTGCTGCTCCCGATCACGGCGTGGGCGTGTGGCCGCTTCTTCCGCCTGCGTGCCCCGATCCCGACCCTGCTGGCCGCGGCGACGCTGCCGTTCCTCTTCGACTACACGTACACGATCTACGGCGGGAACCTCTTCTCCACCCTGGCGGGGGAGTATGCGTTCTCGTTCGGCGTCGCGCTGGCCCTCCTGGCCCTCGGGTTGTTCGCGGCAGCCGTGCGCGAGGGCCGGCACCGAGCCTGGGCGGCCGTCGCGCTCGGCGGCGTGCATCCTCTCGCACATCGTCCCGGGGGCCTACGCGCTACTGGGCGCGGTCGTGCTGACCGTGATCGAGCTGCTGCCGGCGCGGTGGGGGATCAGCGACACCCGGCTCCGCTTCTGGGAGAACGACCCCGACGCCGTCCACACACCCTGGAGGCAGACGCTCTGGCGGGCCGGGTCCACGGTCGGCATCGGCGTGCTCCTCTGCGCGTTCTGGCTCGTGCCCTTCGAGCTCGACCGCGCCTACGCCACCTCCATGGGGTACGTGAACCTCACTACGTACTTGAACCAACTGTTCCCCGAGGCGGACACGTGGGCCCTCGTCCTGGCCGGGATAGGCGTGTTGATGGCGGTGGCGCTGCGCAGCCGCTTCGGTCTGACGATAACGGCGCTGGGTACGGCGTTCGCGTTGGCCGAGGTGTTCGACCCACAGGGGAGCCTCTACAACGTCCGGCTCCTCCCGATGTGGTTCCTCTCCGTCTATCTGTTGGCCGGGTGGGCGTTCGCGGTGGGCTGCATCCTGGTCGCGCGGGCTTGGCGCCGGGCGATGCAGGTGCGCTGGGAGCGCTACGAGGCGTCGTTACGAGAACCGAGTTGGATGGCTCTCGCGCCTGATGGGCGCGGCGGCGACGGCGTCGACGCGGTCGCGGTCGCGGGAGTCGGCGCGGACACGGCGGCGACCGGCACGCAGTCGGGTGGGCCGCCCCCGCCGTCCTTCCCCAGGTACGAGCCCCGACGACCCCACAAGGCACGTTGGGGCCCGGCCGCAGTAGGCGGCGCCATCGTGGGGTTGGTCTTGGTGTTGCTGATCGTGGTCCCGCCGTTCGTGGTGTCGAGCTCGTGGGGTCCGATCCACGTCGGCCCGAACGAGGTCACGAACTGGTCGAACTACAACTACCAGGGCTACGAGGGCCAGTCGTCCTACTCCGAGTACCGCTCTGTCATTCAGACCATGGAGTCTGTGAGCCGGCGCTACGGCTGCGGGCGCGCCATGTGGGAGTACAGCGACAGCGAGAACCGCTTCGGGACGCCCGAGGCCTTGATGCTGCTGCCGTACTGGACGAGCGGCTGCATCGACTCCATGGAGGGCTTGCTGTTCGAGTCGTCCGCCACGACGCCGTATCACTTCATCAACCAGGCCGAGCTGTCCGAGGGCCCCTCGGAGCCTGAGGTCGGGCTGCCGTATGGGCCGGTCGACGTGACGCTCGGCGTGCAGCATCTGCAGCTCCTCGGGGTGAAGTACTTCATGGCCGAGACCCCCGAGGTGGAGCAGCAGGCGAACGCCGATCCCTCGCTGCAGCTCGTCGCCAAGACCGGACCGTGGACCTACTCCTACAACGGCGTGCTCACCCACACGACGTGGGAGATCTACGTGGTGAAGAACTCGAGCCTCGTGACCCCATTGTCCGCCGACCCGGCCGTGCTCTCGGGAGTCAACCCCGCACCGTCGGGCTGGCTAGGCACTTCCCCTGACCCGCAGACCCCGATCCACGGCCCGTCGATCGACTGGTACGACCACCCCGAGCGCTGGAACGTCGAGCTGGCCCAGGGCGGACCGTCCTCGTGGCCCCGCATCGCGGTGAGCGACACCACGCCCCCGGTCAAGCCGGTGGCGACGACGAAGGTCACCGACATCAGCCAGACGGACACCTCGGTCAGCTTCCACGTGTCCAAGGTGGGCACACCCGTGTTGGTGAAGGTGTCGTACTTCCCCAACTGGCACGCCAGCGGCGCCGACGGGCCGTGGCGGGCCACGCCGAACCTCATGGTCGTGGTCCCGACGAGTCACGACGTGACCCTGACCTACGGCCGATCGTCGGCCGACTACCTCGGTGACTTCCTGACCATCGTCGGGGTGCTGGCCCTGGCCGCGCTCGTCCTGGTGCCGTGGTGGTTCGTGCGTCGGGGTCGTCGGGCCCGCGTGTCGGGCGCCTGAGGAGCGCAGTCCAAAAAGAAGCGCCGAGAAAATTTTGGTACCCGTATATGGGCGGGACCCGGCAGGTTGAGTCCAGGTGTGTCGTCGTCGGCCTCATGATTTGGCCTCCTCACAACACGTTCTCCTCAACAAATGAGGAATTCCTCACGATTGGGCGCCAGAACGAGACGCCGGCACGTACATAGCGCGAGGAAACCAATGGCCTCGTCCCCATATACGGACCTCGAAATTTTCGCGGGGCCGCATCGGGGCCCTCGGAGCCGGCCCCGGCACCAGGCAGCCAGGAATTGTGCCTCTGATGAGACAAAAGGGACAGAAAGTGTCTAACCTGTACTGCAATGACCGTGACGGTGGCTTCGTCGGGCGGGGAGGTCAGGGCAGACGCCTTTGCCTCCCGGACGTTCACTCCGACTGAGGAGCGCATCCTCATCGCCGCCCTCGGCCTGATCGGCCGGCAGGGTGTCCAGCGTCTCGGCATGGCCCAGATCGCGGACGCCGCCGGCGTGGCAAGGGGCACCCTCTACCGGCATTTCCCGAGCCGGGACCATGTCCTCGCCGCTGCGGCCGACTACGACGAGGCCCGCTTCAGCGCCGGCCTCGACGAGGTCCTCGACCACGTGACCGCGCCCGAGGCCCGCATCGGTGCGTTCGTCACCTATGCCTTCGACTTCATCCGCAGCCACCCGGCGCGCGGCCTCTTCGAGTCCGAGCCCGGGTTCGTCCTGAGCTACCTGCTCGAGCATTTGCCGGCTCTGCGCAGCGAGCTCACCGAGCGCCTGGGCGACGCTCTCGACACGGTGCCTGCGGTGAAGGAGGGCGACCTCGAGCGCGACCAGCTGGCCGACGTCATCGTCCGGCTCTTCGCCTCGAGCTGGATCATCCCCGAGTCGGACGAGACCGAACTCGTGCAGTCCTTGAGCCGCATCTTGCAGATCTGAACAACAGGAGGATGGACATGGTGACCGAAACCCAAGTCGCAGACGACGCGGCGGGTGGTGGTGATGGCGGAGACCCGATGATGGCGATGGGGCCAGAGATGGCCGCCAACCCTCAGCCCATCTTCAAAGGCCTGCGCGAGGAGATGCCGATCATGCCGATCGACATGCCGAGTGGAGCCAAAGGTGTCTTGTTGACGAAGAAAGAGGACATCATGACGGCGCTGCGCCAGCCGGACGTCTTCTCCTCGAACATGGACGCGGTCGACCTCAAGAACAAGCGGCCGATGATCCCGTTGCAGATCGATCCGCCCGACCACAAGAAGTACCGCAAGCTCCTCGACCCGATTTTCGCCCCGCGCAAGATGGCGGCGATGGACGAAGAGGTCTCGGCGCTCGTCAACCACCTGATCGACAAGTTCATCGACCGGGGCGAGGTCGACTTCGCCAAGGAGTTCTCCGTCCCGTTCCCCTCCGAGGTCTTCATCACCCTCCTGGGCCTGCCGCTCGAGGAACTGCCGACGTTCATCAAGATGAAGGACGGCATCATCCGCCCCGACCACGAGACGGGCAAGCTCTACGGCTCGAAGGAGGCCAGCGACTACCAGCAAAAGGTCGCCGACTCGGTCTACGACTACTTCAACATGGTGCTCGACCAGCGTGAGGTCGAGCGACGCGACGACCTCCTCTCGATGTTCCTCGACGCCGAGGTCGAGGGCGACTCGCTCACGCGCGAGGACATCCTCGACATCTGCTTCCTGTTCCTCATCGCCGGGCTCGACACCGTCACCGCCACGCTGGACTGCATGTTCTCCTTCCTGGCGCAGAACCCCGAGCATCGGCGCCAGCTCGTGGCCGACCCGTCGCTCATCCCGAACGCGATCGAGGAGATGCTGCGCTGGGAGACGCCGGTGATGGGCATCGCCCGCGTGGCGGTGCAGGACACCGAGCTCAGCGGCTGCCCGGTCCACGCCGGCGATCAGGTCATGGTGATGATCGGCTCGGCCAACTGTGACGAGGATGAGTTCCCCGACGGCGACCTCGTGCGCTTCGACCGCGACGTGAACCCGCACATCGCCTTCGGGGGCGGCATCCACCGCTGCCTCGGCTCGCACCTGGCGCGGATGGAGCTGCGCGTCGCGCTGCGCGAGTGGCACAAGCGCATCCCCGAGTACGAGATCGAGGAGGGCCACACCCTGGTGTACACGCCGGGCATCCGCTCGATCGAACACTTCCCGATGCGCTTCACCACCGCATAGGGCCGAGCTCCGCCTGGGTCCAACCGAGGCCCAACGCCAACCCGACGGCACACGCCTATGGTGGCCGCCATGCCAGAACGACACGACCCGCGGGCTCGGCGCCTCGCCATGGCGCTCGAGCCGGTGGCCGCGGAGGTCTACTTCTCGCCCGAGTGCCACGTCGTGTACGCCGATCTCGGGTTCTCTCCGAGCCCCGCCACGTCGCCGACGGGGGTCCAACTACCCGACGGCCCGGCGTACTTCACGAGTCGCGGGTCGGTCATGGGTCAGGTCCCCGGTGCGGTCGTGGCCGCCGCCTTCGCGGTCTTCAATCCCGAGGCGGTCATTCCTTCGGTGGCGTACGGATGGAGCAAGGTCGACGCACCGACGATCTGTGCCGCCCGCACCCGCGGCGCAGTCGCGGAGCTGACCCGCATCCTCGGGCCGTCGCCGGTCGGGCTGGAGCGGGCCACCGAGCTCCTCGCCGTCGCCGCGGCACCACTGCGCCCCGAGGGCAAGCCCCTCTACGCCGGCCTGCTCGGGCTCGGTCTCCCCGGTGACCCCATGGGCGACGCGTGGCGACTGGCCGACATGCTGCGTGAGTACCGCGGCGACGCGGATACCGCGGCGTGGACGTCGGCCGGGCTCGATGCAGCAGAAATAGGCCTGCTCACCGAGCCGTATTGGGGTCTCCCGCTCCGCACCTACGTCCGCACCCGGGCCTGGTCCGCCGACCAGCTCGACGCCGTGGAACAGCGTCTGGTCGCACGCGACTACCTGGCCGACGGCGCGCTCACCGACACCGGCCGCGCCGTGCGCGAGTCGATCGAGGTGACCACCGACGCCCAGTGCACCCCGATGCTCGACGCACTCGGCGACGCCGGCCTCGAGGAGTTGCTCGGCCTGCTCACCCCGTGGGGCAACGCCATCCGCGACGCCGGCGGGTACCCCGCCCAGGGACCCCACGAGTTGGCGCCGACGGGCTGACCCGCGCCACGTCACGGGCACTCACGCCAGCGGCCGGCCCTCCGTTCCCTCGCCGGGAGTGATGAACAGCGCCAGGCCCGGCTCGTGCACCCGGGCCGTGTGCCACACGCCAACCGGGTTCACCATGGCCTGGCCGGGACGCAGCTCCACGACGTGTTCGGCCCCGTCGAGCTCCTGCACGACGTCGATCCGTCCCGAGATCAAGACCACGAGCTCCTCTCCGGCAGGGTGGCGCTCCCACGAGTCCCAGCTCGCCTCCTGGGGCAGCAGGCACACGAGCCGTCCCTCGCCGCTCTCGCTCGCGAACCGTTCCCGGTAGGCGTCGAGGTACTCGCGCGACCGACGTGAAGTCCGGCAGCAAAGTCACCTTCGAGCCGAGGCCGAGGTGCACGAACGTCTGCGCGAGGTCGAAGGCGTCACCCATCGACTCAGTACAGCGGCGACCAGGCCGCGCTGCGCAGCAGACGGCTCTCCCAGCGGTCGCGGACCTCGAGCGCGTCGTGCAGCCACGTCCCCGGCGCAGAGGCCTCCGGCGGAAGGTCGTGGCCGATCATCCACATGACCGCCTTGGTGTTGACCACGCGCTGCCAGAGGATCACCTCGGTCGTCTGGTGCGTCCCGAAGACCGGCTGGAAGGCGGCCTCGAGCTCGATCATCCCGGTGCCCGACTCCTTCTGGCTGCTCAACGTGTGGTCGTACAAGGTCCCGGCCTTGTCGAGATACGCCTGGAGCCCACCCGCGAACGGCCACGCCGTGTCCTCCATGAACAGGGAGTTCTCGTGCGTCTCGCCGTGCACCGGCACCGTGGCGAGGTCGATCTCCTGCAGCGGCGACCACGATACGGGCGTGATGATCTTCGCCCGCATCGAGTGCCGCATGGCGTCGACCTTGGCCGACCACGCCGCGAGGTCGCCCTCGCGCACCCGCTCGGCGAGCACCTCCCAGGCCGCAGCGTCAGCGCAGCCCGTGATCGAGACGACGGTGTACGCCTGGCCGCTGCCGTGGGCCAGGCGCAGGTACCAGAGCAGACGGCTGTTGCCCTCCTTGGCCAACGCCGGCAGATACTCGTCGCGGTACGCCTCGTCGAACGCGTCCTCGAGCTTCCCTGCGACCTGATGCACTTCGTGAAGCAGCAACACCGTGGACCCCCTGGGCGATCTCGTCAGCGGATGTGTCGGTCGTCAATCATCAGCGTGTGGTGGCGATGCCCCCGTCGACCGGGATAATCGCCCCGGTCACGTACGCGCCGGCCCGCGACGCCAGATAGATCGCCGTGCCCGCCATGTCGTCGGGCCGCCCGATGCGGCGCAGCGGCGCGCTCGCCTTGATCTGCTCGCCGAAGGCGTCGAGCGTGGCGGCCATCATCTTGGACTCGAAGGGCCCCGGCGCGATGGCGTTGACCGTGATGGCGGGAGCCAGCCGCTTGGCCAGGTGCCGGGTCAGCTGGTGCACGGCCGCCTTGGACGCCGAGTAGGCGTACGTCTCCATGACCGGGACCCCGATCCCGTCGATCGAGCCGATGTTGATGACCCGCGCCGGCTCCTCCTGCGTCCCCGCCTTCTCGAGCAGCGGCAGCATGAACTTGGTCACGTGGAAGACGCCCTTCACGTTCAGCGCCAGCACCCGTTCGAAGGCGGCCTCGTCGTAGTCGGCCAACGGCGCACCCCACGTGGCGCCCGCGTTGTTGACCAGGATGTCGAGCTTGTCGACCCGCGACGCCATCTCGTCGGCCAGGCGTCGGGCCTCGTCCTCCTTCGACAGATCGGCCGGGATGGCCACGCACGTCCCCTTCTTGGAGAGCTCCTCCGCCACCTCCTGGCATACGTCCGCCTTGCGTGAAGAGATGTAGACGGTCGCCCCGGCGTCGACGTAGCCCTCGGCGATCATCTTGCCGATGCCGCGGCTGCCGCCGGTCACGAGCGCGGTCTTGCCGTCGATGGAGAAGAGGTCGGAGGCGGTCATGGCCTCATTCTGGCCTGCCTGCGGCCCGCCCCGCCTTTCCGCCGGGCCTCACCCCGGGGCCGGGCCGATCAGGTGGCCCGAAGGACCTCGGGGAGCGGTGTGTTTTTGGCCGGAGGTCCACCCGCCGTGATGATGTTCACCTCCCGGGCCGGTTCAGGATGTCTCGCAGTCCCGCCTCCAAGTCGGATGAAGTGAACGCGAAACCGCTTCTTTCAAGGACTGCGGGCCGCACCTGGGCGCTGGTAAAGAGCAAGGAGTCGGCGAGCTCAGACCCGAGTAACAGCCTCGGACCGAACCTCGGCACTGCGAGCACGGCCGGCCGCGAGAGCACTGCGGCGAGGACTCGAGTGAACTCGCGATTGGTCACGGGTGTCGGCGCAGTCAAATTCACCGGACCCTGCACCTCATTGTCCAGCAGCCACTCAATCGCCCGGATCTCGTCATCGAGCGTGATCCAACTCCACCACTGGGCGCCGGATCCGAATCTCCCGCCCAAGCCGAGCTTGAACAGCGGCAACAGCTTGGAGAGCGCGCCCCCCTCTGGACTCAGGACAAGGCCGGTGCGAGCACACACCACCCTGATGCCGGACTCTGTGGCGCGGGCAGCTTCGGCTTCCCACCGCACGCAAAGCGAGGCGAGGAAGTCGTCACCGGGTGGACTCTCCTCTGTGACAACCTCGTCGCCCCGGTCCCCGTAGTACCCGATGGCCGAGGCGCTCACCAGGACCCGAGGTGGGTGATCCAGCCCGGCAAGCGCACCGACGAGCAACGCAGTGGAGCGGGTACGGCTTTCGATGAGAACGCGTTTGCGGTCCTCGCTCCAGCGGTGGTCGCCGACCCCTGCGCCCGCGAGGTGGACGACCGCGTCAACACCTTCGAGGCCATGGGCATCAAAGGTGTTTCGTGCGGGATCCCAACGAAGGGCGAGCTCGCCGGGTTGAACCGTACGGCGCACGACCCTGACGACGTGGTGGCCGGATCTGGTCAGACGGGAACACAGTGCCTGGCCGATCGGGCCGCTCGATCCCGTGACCACGACCCGCATAGAAGACGCAGCATAGGTGCCGCCTTACCGTCATCCCTTGGCCCGCTCCCGGGAATTGGGGCGTTTCCGAGCACGGACGGGCATCTCCGGTAGTGGCCGCCATCTCTGGGTATAGGTACCTCCACAGATCGATGGGAGACCAGGTAGTGATGACCACAGCTGAGGAATCAAGCAATACCGTTGCAACGGCGCTACGCGGCGCTGTGGACAAGGCAGTCGATCTGATGGACTCGTCCCATCTCCGCTCCCTTGGAGACGCCGGGCACGAGGTGGTCTCCCGGGTGCTGGCAGGTCCACCGGACCTGGCTGCACACTTGGCCTCGGCTCCCGTGGATCTGCCTTCGCTCCGCGTCTCGACCGCTCGCCGAGCGCATCAGCTCGCAGACTCCATCGACGAGCGAGCCGATGCGCTCGCGCCCACGAACCGAGGCGGCCACCGTTGGCTCAAGCGGTTGTTGGTGCTTGCACTTGCTGGCGCAGCAGCCCTGTACCTCGGCCGGAAGCTGACCCAGAAGAAGACTCCACTGCAGCGGGTGGACGAACTACCCGATGACGTAATCCATGAGGAAGCGATCGCTCACGGCTCATCTGGCGGGGCGACGGCAGGGGAGCCTGCCGACGCTCTGGCGACCCCTCCCGGTCCCAAGAGCAGCTCGAACGGCGCACGTTCCACAAAGGCTGGCTCAAAGTAGCGCTGGCGGATTCCGCGACGCACCGAGCCGGCGCACGGGTTCACTGCTGAGCAAGTCGTCCAATCAGGTAATGGCGACGGCGTGCAGTGAGCCGTCATGCATCGCTTGATCCGCCACCAAAGCGGCACAGTTGGGACACACGATGGGCGAATCGATGTGTTCCTGTGGCGCTGCAGCAACGCGTGACACTTCTCGACGGTGAGGGTCGGACCCCTGGGTCCCGTATTTGTGCTGATGCCGGCAGGCATAGATCAGCGGGACCGTCGCAATCGCGACCCCGACGACCATCAACGGAAGGCATACGGCAAGCCAATTCATGGCTTCCCTCCTTGGCGACGTACGGCTTGCCATCGCCGTTAAGCAATGAGGCCCCAACCCGAACGCCGGCTGCATTTTCGCATTTCGACTCTCGAATTTCAATGACTTCTTCGGCCCGGGGAGCCGGAGTCAGTTCGGGTGCCTGTCCCCGTCCTGCCAGGTTGGGCACCCCGACCGGGATCCTCGAGCCCAATCCGAGGCGCCTCGATCAGAGCCATTGGCCGAACCTACGGAGCGGCGAGCGCGACCGCCCCCCGCACCAACACGTTGGCCCCGACGCGCAGCGACTCGTCCTCGACCAGAAAGCTCGGGCTGTGGTGCGCCCCGCTCGATCCGTCGGCCGCCGCCCCGCCGACGAAGAAGTAGCACCCGGGCAGGTGGTTCAGGAACTCGCTCACGTCGTCGCTCGGGCTCGCCGGCGGCATCCGGAGCACCGACGGCTCGCCGAGGACGGCGCGCGCCCTCGGCCTCCACCACGTCCACCGCGGCCTCGTCGTTCACCACGGCCGGCGTGTGCTCGGGGAGCTCGAGGTCGACCGTCACGCCCCACCCGTCCGCGATCACGTCGCACAGCGTGCGCAACCGGACGATCGCCTCCTCACGCTGTGGCCCCGTGAACGTGCGCAGCGTCCCGGTCAGGGTGGCGGACGTCGGCACGACGTTGACCGCTGTCCCGGCCTTCAGCGTGCCGGCGCTGCAGACGCAGTCCGAGCCTTCGTACGTGAGCCCCTCGACCACCGACGAGAGGCGTCCGACGAGGTCGGCCGTCGCCCGGATGACGTCCCCCAAGACCGTGGGTATGGCGGCGTGCCCGCCCGGGCCGTGCAGCGTGATCCGGAGCGAGTGCGCCTCGGACATGGTGATCCCCGCCCGCAACGCGAGCATCCCGGTCGGAATGACCGACGTCACGTGGAACCCGACCAGCCGAGCGTTCGCCATGACCGAGAGCGCCCCGGCCTTGACCATCGCCTTGGCGCCAGAGAGCGCCTCCTCGCCGGGTTGGAAGAGGAAGATGTAGCGGCCGGCCAGGTCCTCGCGCCGCGACGCCAGCACCGACGCGGCGCCGAGCATCGATCCGACGTGCACGTCGTGGCCGCAGGCGTGCATGAGGCCCTCGACCTCCGAGTGGCTCGCACGCGACAGGTCCTCTTGGACCGGCAGCGCGTCGATGTCGCCGCGCAACACCACGGTCCGACCCGGCCGGCCGCCGTCCATGGCGAAGATCCCGCCCGTGTCGGTCGTCCGCAGGGCCTCGGGAATCTCCAATGCGGCCATGTGGCCGCGGATCAGCGCGGTGGTGAGGTGCTCGTCGAAGGCGAGCTCGGGTTGGCGGTGGATCTCGCGTCGCAGGTCGACCATCTCGTCGAAGACGCCGTCGGCGGGCGACGCCCCGAACACCTCCGACTTGTTGCGCCCCCCGGCCATCGATTAACCCCCCAGCCCCGAAGGATCCCTAGCGCCCGAGCAGGTCGCGGGCGATGTGCGTGACCTGGATCTCGTCGGTCCCGGCGTAGATCTGGAACACCTTGGCATCACGCGCCAGCTGCTCGACGCGGAACTCGGACATGTAGCCGTTGCCCCCGAAGAGCTGCACCGCCTCCATGGCCACCTCCGACGCCGCCTGGGCCGAGTAGAGCTTCATGGCCGACGCCTCGGCCAGGGTCAAAGACTTCCCGGCGGCCGACATCTCGATGTGCCGGAACACCAGGTTCTCGACGTTCAGCCGGCAGACCTCCATCTTGGCCAGCTTCAGCTGGATGAGCTCGAACTCGGCGATCGGCCGCTCCCACAACATGCGGTCCTTGGCGTACTGCACCGACAGCTTCAGGCACTCCTCGATCAGCCCCAGCGACATCGCCGCCACCCCGGCCCGCTCGGTGACGAAGTTGCCCTTGGCGCTCTCGCGGCCCTCGCTCCCACCGGGCGTGCCTTCCGTCTCGCCCAGCAGCCGGTCCTTGCCCACCCGCACGTCGGAGAGGAACAGCTCGCCCGTCGGCGACGAGTGCAGGCCCATCTTGCGGAACGGCTTGGACTGCTCGAGCCCGGGCATGCCCGAGTCCAAGATGAACGTCAGCACCTGGCGCTGGCGCAGCGGCGTGTCGGACCCGTCGTCGAGCTTGGCGTAGAAGACGATCGTGTCGGCGTAGGGGCCGTTGGTGATGAACGTCTTGTTGCCGTTCAGCACGTACTCGTCGCCGTCGCGCACCGCGGTGGACTTCATGCCGCCGAGGGCGTCAGAGCCCGAGTCCGGCTCGGTGATCGCCCACGCGCCGACCTTGTCCATCGTCATCAGGTCGAGGCCCCAGCGCTCCATCTGCGCCGCCGTGCCGCTCTTCATGATCGTGCCGCCGGCCAGCCCGGTGCTGACGCCGAGCGCCGTCACGATGCCCGGGCAGTAATGGCACAGCTCGATGATCGGGATCAGCATCATGGCGGCACCACCGCCGCCACCGCCGCCCTCGGCCCTCGCGCGGCGGGCGCACCCGAGTCGCCGCTCGACTTGCGCTCGATCGCCTTCTTGGCCGACTCCCGCGCCAGCACGTCGAGGCCGAAGGTCGAGTACAGCTTGCGGATCACCTCGTACGGCGGGGTGTCCCCGTGCTCGAGCTCCTCGACGTTGGGCTTGACCTCTTCGTCGACGAAGCGCCGCACGGCGTCGCGGATCGCCAACTGCTCATCGGACCACTCGTACATGTGCGCCTCCCAGCGACCGTCCGCGGGCCCCACCCGGCCGGCGGCGAGACGACCCTACTGGGTCGTCCTAGGCGTCGGCGATCCGGCGCAGCGTGTTCTGGTCCGTGTGCACGACCTCCTCGGGCATCCGGGCGTGGTGGATGACCGAGGTCTCGATGTAGGTGAACTCGTCGTCCACGCTGGTGTCGATGGTCACCTCGTAGCGGATCGTCTTGGCGTTCTTGTCGAGCCAGTTGTTCGAGAGGATCCCGTAGGTCTGGTTGCCCACCCGGGCCTCGAGGTTGAACTTCGTGGCGTCCGCCGCCACGATGCCGCCGGCCACGACCGCCGAGCCCCGGGGGATGAGGAAGCAGCGCACGACCTCACTGTCGCGGGCGTCCCACAGCCAGTAGCCGACCTCGGTGTGGAAGGGGTTCTCCTCCTCGCCCCGCCACGCTGCCATGCGGTAGTCGAGGCCGTACAGCACCTGGCTGCCGTTCTCGACCGGGCCGAACGGCTTGAAGTCGATGTGCTCCCGGTAGGGGGTGAGGCCGATCTTGGCGTCGGCGTTGGCGAACGCGACGTCCTCGCCCTTCTCGCCCTCCCAGATGCCGGCCAGCCTGGCCAGCGGCCCCCATTCAGGTCCTGCGCTCAACGCTCCTCCTTCGTGCGCGCCGCACGCGCGCCTCGAGCTCGGGCGGCGGATGCCGCGGTGGTCCCGATCACCTTAGGAGGGCGGCCCGCCCGGGGCGACTGCCCGGCGACCGCGCCCGGCGCCCACGTCTCAGCGCGGGGGCGCCCCGGTGATCCCGAGCAGTGGCTCGTTCTTCTGTGCCCGCCGCCACACACGCCAGCGCGGCCCGCGGCCGATCGCGACGCGCGAGCCCTCCGAGAACCGCTGGGTGCGAGCAACGATGATTCGGCTGGAGACCAGGAGCAGGAGCACGATCACCACGAGGATCAGGGACGCGTCGTAGGCCAGGTAGTGGTACTGCGTCTCGGGTGAGTTGTAGCCCGTGAACACCATGTAGGTCAGGTAGGGGAACTGTGAACCCGTCAGCGAGTGCGGGAGGGTGTTGGAGAAGCCCGCCGTGTAGATCAGGGGCGCTGTCTCGCCACAGGCGATGGCCAGCGCCAGGATGATTCCGGTCATCATGCCGGGCAGCGCGCTCTTCAGCACCACCTTGCGCAGCCCGTAGCCCGACGACATCCCGAGAGCCTCGGCCCCCTCGCGATAGCCCGTGGGGACCTGACGGAGCGAGGTCTCGGTGTTCTTCGCGATGTACGGGATCACCATGATGGACAGGATGATCAGGGCCGGCAGAAGTGAGAGCTTCCAACCCAGCCCCACCACGAGGGCGATGTAGCCCACGTACCCGAGGACGATCGAGGGGAAGCCTGCGAGGACGTCCGACGCCGTCCGGAGCGGTCCACTTACCCGGCCGGAGAAGTGCCGTGGGCGCGCGAATTCGGCGAGGTGGATCCCGGCGAACACGCCGATGGTCCCGGCGATGATGAAGACGCCGATCATCAGGATGATCGTGCCCAGAATCTGGTCGCGCAGGCCACCACCCGTCGGGGTCAACTGGGTGGTCAGCACGCTCCACTGCCAGTGGGGCCAGGCCTTGGCCAAGACATTGACGAGCAGCCAGGCGGCCGGAGCCATGATGATCACCAGCGCCAGGTAGGTGCAGCCCCGCCACACCTGCGTCGACGTTCGTCGGCGCGCCGTCGAGGGTGCGGCGGAGAGCGTCGACGCCATCACGCGCCGCCCACCGGTGCGCCGACGCGACCCGTACGGTTGACGATGAGGCGTGCCACGAGGTTCACCGCCACCGAGATGACGGCCAGCACGAGCGCGAGCTCGGCCAGGGCCGCCACGCCCTGCGGGTTGTCGAGCTGCCCGTCGAGCTGGGTGAGGATGGTGGCGGCGATGGTGGTGAAGGGGAGGTAGATCGTCGAAGGGATGCGCAGGGCCGCGCCACCGATCATGGCGATCGCGATCGTCTCGCCCAGCGCCCGTCCCAGGCCGAGCACCGTGGCCCCGATGATGCCCGAGCGCACCCACGGCAGGGTGACCTTGTTGGCGACCTCCCAGTCGGTCATGCCGAGCGCCGACGCCCCCTCCTTGGGCAGGGGCGGCACCCCGGAGAAGAGGTCGCGTGTCGTCGACGTGATGATGGGGACGATCATCAGCGAGAGGACGATGCCGGCGGAGAGCAACCCCTCGCCCGAGCCGGTCGGGCTGCGGAAGTACCGGAGCACCGGCACGTCGGGCATGACGGCGGCGACGTGCGGATAGACGTTGGTCGCCAGCCACGGTGCGAACGTCAGGATGCCCCACAGGCCGATGACGACGCTCGGGATGCCGGCGAGGATCTCGATGGTGAAGCCGAGTGGCCGCGAGATCCACGTCGGCATGCGCTCGGTGAGGGCGAAGGCGGCCCCGATCGAGAGGGGGAGTGCGATCACGATCGCGATGAGCGACGAGGCGATGGTGCCCCAGATGATCGCAAGCGCGCCGAACTGCGCCCCTGGGCCACCTCCGTAGCCCTGGTTCCCATACGTCCAGGTGCGCCCGTAGAGGAAATACCAGCCGTTATGGCCGATGACCGGAAACGCCTTCACGGCGAGCACCGTGAGGGCGAAGACCAGTGCGGCCAGGGGGAGGATCACCGCCACCCAGGCCACGCTGCGCCAGCCCGTCTCCTCGTTGCGGCGAGCGAAGTCCATCGCCCGCTTGGGCAGCGGAGGCTTGCCAACCGACTCCGCTTGCGGTGTGGCGGGGATGCTCCCCGCCACACCGCCGACGGCAGTCATTACTGGATGGCCAGGACTTGCTTGATCGACTGCGCCTCGACCTTGGAGGGCAGCGCCTGGAAGTTCACCTGCGAGAGGTACGACGAGTTCGAGCCGTCCTTCGTGTTGAGTGCCCACTCCAGGACGGAGCGGATGTTCTTGGCCGTCGAGCTACTCGACTGGTGCGTCGAGACGATGGCGTACTCGTAGTTGATGATCGGGTAGCCGTTGTTCGCCGCGCCGTAGATCAGCGAGATCGTCCCGTTCGCCGGCGTCTTCTTTATGAAGAAGTTCGCCTCGGCCGCGATGGACGCCGCCGTCGGGACCTCGTACTGGCCCTTGGCGTTCTGCAACTGGGCGTAGCCGAGACCGGCCTGGAGGGTTTGGGTCAGGTAGCTGATGCCGACGTAGGCGATGCAGCCCGGCGTGGCCTTGCAGCCCGTCACCATGCCCGAGTTGCCGTTCTCACCGAGGGCACCGGGAGCGTTCGGCCACGGGACCGTGGTGTTGAAGCCGATCTTCGTGCCCCAGCCCGACGGGTCCGTCTTGGACAAGTACGTGGTGAAGAGGAACGTGTCACCGGACGAGTCTGAGCGGTGCAGCGTGACGATCGGGATGTTCGGCAGTGTCACGCCCGGGTTGAGGCTGGTGATCTGCGAGGCGTTCCACTTGGTCACCGTGCCCTGATAGATCTCCGAGAGCACCTTGCCGGAGAGCTTGAGGTGCGAGAGAACACCCGGGACGTTGTACGCCACGATCTGCGCCGAGATCGCCAGCGGGATGTTCTTCAGGTCGGGGCTGGCCGAGACCTCAGTGGGCGAGAGGTAGGCGTCAGAGGCTCCGATGTTGATGGTGCCGGTCGTGGCCTCGGAGATGCCGGTGCCCGACCCCGTCCCTGCGGTCTGGATCGTCGTGCTCGGGTACTTGGTGCTGTACCCACCCGCCCAGAGGTTGAAGAGGGGGTAGAGCAGGGTGCTCCCGGTCTCCGTCACGGTCCCGCTGGACGGGGTCTCCACGCCGCTCTTCGGGAGCTTGGTGGCAGCTCCGGCGGCAGTGGTGCTGAGGACGACCGAGCTCAGCGCGAGGCTTGCGGCAAAGACTGCAATCACTCCCCGCGTCAATCGCGTCGTACCCATCAATTTGCTCACAGGTTGTCTCCTTGTGTGGTGGTTAGTTGGTGTTGCCTGGTAGATCTGAAACTTGGGTCTGTCTGGCTGAGATAGGCACCGACGTCTCCCGGGGTCGCGCCGTGTCCGCCTGCTACCCCATCCGGCCCGTGACGTAACGCTCGGTGTCGGGATGCTGCGGCCGGTTGAAGAGGTCATCCGTCGCGCCGTGTTCGACCAGTGCGCCTTGGTAGAAGAACATCGTCTGATCCGAGATGCGCATGGCCTGCCCGAGGTTGTGCGTCACGACAATGAGGCTGAGCGCCGGTGTCAGCGTCTTGATCAGCGCCTCGATCGACTCGGTCGTGACCGGGTCCAGCGCCGACGTGGGTTCGTCGAGGAGCAGCACCTCGGGGCCGACGGCGAGCGCCCGGGCGAGGCAGAGCAACTGCTGCTGGCCACCCGAGAGGCGGAACGGCGAGTCGTTCAGCCGATCCTTCACCATGTCCCACAGCCCGACCTCGGTCAGACGCCGTTCGCAGACGACGTCGAGCTGCTTGCCCTTGGCGATCCGGTGCGCCTTCACGCCGGACACGACGTTGTCCTTGATCGACATCGGGAAGGGGTTGGGCCGCTGGAACAGCATCCCGACGCGCCGCCGGAGCATCAGGAGGTCGACGTTCTGGCCCCACAGGCTCTCGTTGTCGAAGAGCACCTCGCCGGTCCGAGAGAAGCCGGGGACGCGGTCGTTCATCCGGTTGAGCGTGCGCAGGAACGTGGACTTGCCCGAGCCGGTCGGACCGATCAGTGCGGTGATCGAGCCGCGCTTGAGGGACACGTTGATGTCGGCGAGCACGATCCGGCCCGAGAAGCCGAGGTTCAGCTTGACCGCTTCCATCACGTGCTCAGGCCGTGTCGCTGTCCGGGTCCAGGGATTGCAGCGCTTCGTCGATCTTGCGCTGCTCACCCGTGGTCGTAACGGGATCGTTACGCGCTGCAGTTGTTTCTCCATCGGCCACTGCCTGGACCGTAGCGAGGCGAGGTGAACGCCTAGCAACAGGAACGCAATCTCAGAGTGAACAATTCTTAAGAGATCGACAAGTCCCTTGTGATCCCAGTCACGGCCCAGTCACGGCCCAGTCGAAGGTCAGCCCGCGCCAAGCGCGCCGGCCCCGCCGGCGCCGCCAGACACCCGGTCGAGCGCCTCGCGGTGCGCAACCGTGATGGCAACGACCACCCGGGGCGCCAGGGCCATGGCGGCGACGTAGAGCACGGCGGCCGGGATGGACAGGCCGACCGCAACCCCCGCAGAGAAGAAGCCGGCGACGAAGGCGCCGAAGCCGAGCGACCCGCCGACCGCAAAGGCGAGCCACCATTGCAGCACCAACGGCCGATGCGGATGGCCGGGGGGCAGGCAGTCCCGCAGCGCCAGGTAGGGGAACCAGTAGTTGACGACCGGTACGAACCACGAGCCCACGCCCCAGGCGGGCGAGTAGTCGCTCGGGAACCCGAGGGCACGGGCCGCTGTCGCTGCCCGGCGCTGCCAGACGAGACTGACCACGAGCCCGGCAATTGTGATGAGCAGCAAGACGAAGAACCACGGGCTGAACGTCCCGTTCGTGAACGTGGGTGTGGGGATCCCTCGCTGGGCGTCGTCGTAGGCGACCTTGAAGTCCTGTCCGAGCTGGAGCATCTGAGAGGACTGCATCCGCACCACCAGCAGCACGAGGATCCCGGCGAGGGCGGGGACGCCGAGCGCGACACGCGCCGTGGGCGCCATCGCCAGCTCGCCCGCCACCAGCCCCGAGGTGTTGTAGGCGTGCAGCCGATCGGACGCCGCGGACCACGGCGGCGCTCCGAGCGGCGGTCCCTGCGGCGGCGCAGCCGCCCACGGCTGGGGCGGCGGCGGGGGCTGTGGCACCACCACGGTGTCGGTCCACGCATAGCCGTCCCACCAGCGCTGGCCGCTGCCGCCCGCCGGATCCGGATACCACCCGGGCGGTGCGCCTGGGTAGCCGCCGTACTCGCTCACCCCGCCATCCTGCCAAAGCCCCAGGCTGCCCGGATTCCCCTGGCCCCCGCCTTGGCTCCGCGCGCCGCTCGCCCAATAGCCTCGGTGCGTGCGGGTGTTCATCGCAGGCGGGACGGGGGCCATCGGGCGGCCCCTCGTCGCAGCCCTGGTCGCGGCCAATCACGACGTCGCGGTGTTCTCGCGCAGCGCAGATCGGGTGACCGCCCTTGGTGTGCCCGGCGTCGTCCCGGCGGTCGGCGACGCCTTCGACGCCGAGGCCCTGGTCAACGTCGGTCCGATCGTTCGGGCCCGAGGTCGTCATCAATGAGCTGACGAGCCTGCCCGTGTCGGCCAATCCGCTCGCCATGAAACGGGGCTTCGACGCGACGAGCCGGCTACGCCTAGAGGTCTCGGGGACCCTGGTGCAGGCGGCCCACGCCGCGGGGCGTGCCGCATCGTGGCGCAGAGCATCTCCTTCGCCTACCGGCCCGGTCCGGGTGTCCGCACCGAGGCCGACCCGCTCTGGACCGACGCGAACGGGCAGATCGGCGCCCTCACCAACTCGGTGGCGGCGCTCGAGTCGAACACGCAGAGTGACTCCGACCTCGAGAGCGTCGTGCTCCGCTACGGCTCGTTCTACGGGGCGGGCACCTACTTCGCCCCCGGTGGTCTCTATGCGACGATGCTGAAGCGACGCCTGTTGCCGATAGCCGGGCAAAGCTGCGGGCGTCTTCGGGATGCTCCACATCGACGACGCGGCCTCGGCCACGGTGGCGGCACTCGACGGGCCGACCGGCGTCTTCAACGTGGTCGATGACGTGCCGGCACCGGCGTCCGAATGGATGCCCATCGTTGCCGGCCTGGTCGGGGCGCGGCCGCCACGGCACGTGCCCGAGTCCCTCGTCCGCGTGGGTGCCGGGAAGTTCTTGGCCTACCTCATGTGCGATCAGCCTGCCGTCTCGAACGGGCGGGCCCGCAGCGAGCTCGGTTGGGCGCCGCGCTACCCCGACTGGCACGAGGGGCTCGCCGCCGTCTTCCCTGAGTCCTAGCCCGCCGGGCCTCGCGCACACCACCAGCCGCGGCAGAATCGCGCCCGTGCGGAAACTCCTGCCCTGGGCTCTGCTCGGCGTGCTGGGCGTGGGTGTCGTCGTCGCAGCCGTGCTGGGCCAGGTCCAGTCTCCGGTTGCCTCGTCGACGAACAACTGGCTCGCCAATCTGCTGGCGACGACTGCGGCGGCGGGATCGGCGCATCTCAGGATCTCCTCGGTGGCGCTGAGCGCTGACCCGGCGGAGCGCTCGAGCAGCGTCGCGACGGGCGTGATCGACTTCACCACCGGCAACTTCCGCCTCAACCAGGTCAACCACGAGATCTCCTTTGCCTCGACCAACGGTGGCGCACCGCAGCCGGTTCCCTACAACTGGGGCGAGACGGAGATCGCCATCGGGCAGTCGTTGTACGAGAAGGATTTCGTCACCGTGTCGAATATCTCGTCCTCACCGCTGCCCACGACGTGGAACAAGTACATCAACCCTCGCAACGTGCACCAAGCCTTCGGTCTCGACGCGGGGACGGTGGCGGAGAACGCGGTGTCCGGCTTGTCGGGCATCTTGCCGGTCACGTCGATGCGCTCCTTGGGTCCGGCGACGGTCAACGGCGTCAGCACGACGCGTTACGTGCTCACGTACGGGGCGCCCGAGTTGTGTGGCTCGAGGTCGTTCCTCCTGAGCCAGGTCGGAGGCGGCGGTGCGCGCGGGAGGAGCGCAAGCGCGACAAAGGCATACGAGCCGGTCGAAAGGCCCACCACCGTTTGGGTCGACGGCCAGGGAAGATTGGTGCAGGTACGCGCGTCGACATTCACCAGTGCCAAGGAGTTGAAGTCCGTGGGCACCTTCTCCACGGCCTCGTTAACGAACGTGACGACGTTGACCTTCTCCGACTTCGGTGCTCCGGTCCGCATCGTCGCGCCGGATTTCACCGGGCCGCAGCCCAGGGCCTTCAACGTCGGAGGCAAGCCCTCGACCGCATGCATGCACTAGGAGGTCGAGGGGGCTCTTAGTTCCCGACCGGCAGGCCCAACGCGGCGCCAACGGCACCGACGACGCCCGCGCTGACGAGCACGAGGACGACGTTGCGCCGCAGCCCGACGATCAGCGCGAAGGCGCCGGCGAGGACGAAGACCTGCCACACGTGGGCGAGGGCCAAGGCGAGCGGGATGGCCGCGCCGGCGATGGCGCCGATGGCGGCCGGTCCGGCACCCCCGAGGAAGGCCTGCGCGACGCGGTTGGTCCGCAGTGCCCCGAAGTGGCGCGCTCCCGCCAAGATGAAGATGAACGACGGGGAGAACGCGATCAGCGCCGCCAGCAATGCGCCCCCGACGCCGGCGGCGGCGTAACCCACGACCGACACCGTCTGCACGACGGGGCCGGGAGTGATCTGACCCAGGGCCACGCCGTTGAGGAATTGCGTGTTGGTCATCCAGTGGTAGTGGTTGACCGCGTCCGCCTGCATGAGCGGGATGATCACGAAGCCGCCGCCGAAGGACAGCGCCCCGACCTTCAGGGCCACCCAGGACAGCGCGCCCAGGCCACCGGTCGCCACCACGCCGAGAGGCGTCACCACGAACGCATGCGCACCCCGTGACCAGCTGACGCCACCGGAGACGGCCACTTCGACGAGACCGCAGGCCAACAAGACGAGGACGAGATAGGTGCCGACGGTGGCCGCCGCCACGCCACCTGCCACCCCGTAGACGACCCACCGCACTCGCCGGGCCCGCAGATCTCCGGCCCGGCGCCAACTGGCGGGCACCAAGCCCAGTGCCGCGTTGATTGCGACCGGAGCCACGGCCGCGCCGGCTCCGAGCGCTGCGCCCTTGATCCACGTCGGCGGGTTGGAGGCCAGAAAGATCGCGGCGAGCAGAATGATGAGCGCCAGCCCGGGGCAGATGAAGCATGCGCCGCCGATCAGCGCACCGGGCACGCCGCGCAAACGCCAGGCGCAAAAAATGGCGAGCTGGGTGGAGGCTGGGCCGGGAAGCAGGTTGGTCGCGGCGATGGCGTCCTCGAACTCGACTTCGTCGATCCACTGTTCGCGTTCGACCACGAGCCGGCGCAGCATCGCGATGTGCGCCGGGGGGCCGCCGAAGCCCACACAGCCGATCCGCCCCCACTCGCGGGCGATCGTCGAGAGCCGAACATCGGGCCGGGCGTCCGGAGTCGGCTCGGGCGTCCGCTCGTCCGGCATTGCCTCATGTTGGCATGATCGATCGCCGGACTACAGCAAGAGCGGCGCCATCTCCTCCAGCGCGGCGATGTGCGCGTCGGCGTTGTCGAGCCCCGAGTGCATCGTGTTGAAGGAGAGCTGCGTGGCGCCGGCCTCGCGCCAGCGTCGCGCGTGCTCGGCGATCTTGTCGTGATCGCCGACCGAGTACTCCAGCCGGCCCTCGAACGGGAAGTTGGAGAGGTCGCGTCCCTCCTCGGCCCCGGCCTGACGGATGACCTCGAGCGCCTCCTCGAGTCCTCCCCGCGGGCGCACCATGGGGAACCAGCCGTCGGCGATGCGGCCGACGCGGCGCAGCGCCGGTGCCTCGAAGGCACCGATCCAGATGGGGATGGGCTGCTCGGGCCGTGGTGCCAGCCCCGAGTGATCGAGGTGGTGGAACGTGCCGTCGAAGGTGACGCTCTTCTCGGTCCACAACAGGCGAAGGACGGCGACCTGCTCCTCCAAGAGCGCGCCGCGTTTGTCGAAGGGCATGCCCAGTGCGTCGTATTCGAGCTTGTTCCAGCCGACGCCGAGCCCGAGTCGGAACCGGCCCCCACATAGGAGGCTGAGCTCGGTCGCCTGCTTCGCCAGCAATGCGGTCTGGCGTTGTGGGCCGATGAGGATGGACGTGGCGAAGGCGAGCTTGGTGAAGCCGGCCAGGTACGAGAACATTGTCAGCGGCTCGCGGAACGGGCTGTCGATCGTGTACGGCCCGCCGAGGTTGCCGAGCACGGCCGTGTCGCCGCCCAGGACGTGGTCGTAGGCGGCCAGATGGGAGTAACCGAGGTCTGAGGCCGCCTGTCCGATGGCGCGGACGGCGCCGGTGTCGAAGCCCACCTCGGTCTGGGGGTAGATGTAACCGATGTCCATGGCGGCAGTCTGCCCGCGTTCGGGATCTCCCGCCGCCCCGACCGGACGGCAGGGCACACGGTTAAGTTGGCGCGATGAAGCTCCGCATCTTCATCGAGCCGCAACAGGGCGCCAGCTACGACCAACAGCTGCGCATGGCCCAGACGGTCGAGGCCCTCGGCTTCGATGCGTTGTTCCGCTCCGACCACTTCCTCACCATGGGCGGCGACGGGCTTCCCGGGCCGACCGACGCCTGGGTCACCTTGGCCGCCTTGGCGCGGGAGACCACGCGCATCCGGTTGGGAACGCTCGTCACCTCCGCCACGTTCCGGCTACCCGGGGTGCTCGCCATCCAGGTGGCCGAGGTCGACGCGATGAGCGGTGGCCGCGTCGAGCTCGGCCTCGGCGCCGGGTGGTACGACGCCGAGCACCGCGCCTACGGCATCCCGTTCCCGCCGCTCGGCGAGCGCTTCGAGCGCCTCGAAGAGCAATTCGCGATCCTGACCGGCCTGTGGGACACGCCCCCGGGCCAGACCTTCGACTTCAAGGGCCGCCACTACACCCTCGAGAACAGCCCGGCCCTGCCCAAGCCGACGCAGCAGCCGCGCCCGCCGCTCATCGTCGGCGGCGGCGGTCCCTCACGCACGCCGCGCCTCGCCGCAACGTACGCGGCGGAGTTCAATCTGGCGTTCCGGTCGCTCGCCGACACGGAGGAACAGTTCGCCCGGGTACGCGCCGCCTGCGAGCAGCACGGACGCGACCCCGAGACGCTGCGTCTCTCCGCCGCGCAGGTGGTCTGCTGTGGCGCCGACGAAGCCGAGTTCGAACGGCGCGCCGCCAACATCGGGCGCAAGCCGGCCGAGCTGCGAACGAACGGCGTCGCCGGTACGCCGAAGGAGGTCGTGGCGGGTATCCGGGCGTTCGGTGACATCGGGGCCGAGACGGTCTACTTGCAGGTGCTCGACCTCGACGATCTCGATCACCTCGAGTTGCTCGCTAAGGACGTGCTGCCGCACGTCTCCTGAGTCGAGCGGGCAGGCGACGGGTTAGCGGTAGCCGGCGACGTTCTGCGCCGTCGACGACACCTGGGTGAGTGTGACCCCGACGTCGACCGGGAGCGTTTCGAACGGCTTGGCACCGTCGGTACCGAGCTGCCCCTCGTTGTTCGAGCCCCAGGCCCAGAGACGGCCGGAACCATCGATGGCGTAGCTGGCGTAGCCGCCCGAGTTGACCTTGACGAACGAGACGCTGGTCGGCACGTGGACCTTGACCGGCGTGGTCGATGGCACTCGCGTACCGATGCCGAGTTGGCCCATCGAGTTGGACCCCCACGTCCACACGGAGCCGTCGGACAAGATCGCGATCGTCTGCCCGTTCTTCGCTCCGCTACCTCCCTGGAACACCTGGGTGACCCGCTCGGGCAGGTCGACCTTCACCGGCACGGCGCTGTCGGTCGTGGTGCCGTCGCCGAGCTGGCCCGCGGCGTTGTAGCCCCAGTTGTAATACGTGCCGTCGGCCAGCAGCGCGCCCGAGCCCTCCCACGAGGAGGTGAGCGCGGTCACCTGCACGCCGGTCGGCAAGCCCTCGACCGGGGTGGGTGTGGCGGTCGGGTTCGTGGACCCGTTGCCGAGCTCGCCGGCGTCGCCGCCGCCGCAGGCGTACACGGTGCCGCCTGAAGAGAAGAGCGCGTGTGTGCGGGCTCCGGTGGCGAGCGTGACGTCGGTGAGAGGGATCTGCTCGGGGCGCGTGACGACCAGTCCGGTGAGGCACAGGTCGTTGTCGCCGTTGAGGCCCCATCCCCACGCGTGTCCCGTCGAGTCGATCGCTATAGCGGCGTCGAACGGCATCGGGTTGGCCAGAGACGTGATCTTGACCCCGGCGGGGAAGTCCACTTCGACCGCGCTGGTGTCGTAGGGCGTCGTCTTGCCGTCGCCCAACTCGCCGTAGCTGTTCACGCCCCATCCCCAGACGTGCCCGGTCGAGGTCAGGGCGTAGCCGTCGGAGTTTGACGTCGCGATCTGCACAATGGTGCCGCTGATGCCGCGCACGGCGGTCGGCGTGGAGAGCTCGAGCTGGGTGATCGCCCCTTTGTTGCCCACCACGCCCCACCGGTACGCCGTGGTCGTGGCGGTGGAGGACGCCGAGGGCGTACTCGCCGGGCTGCTCCCGCACGCGGACAACACGGCCGTGGCCGTAACCGCCAACGCGACTCCGAGCAGAGTCCGCCGTTGCCCCTTTCTCAACGTGTTCCTCTCGGTCCGGGGGAGAGCGGCCCTCATCCAGCGCCCGTCGCCGGCGGCGTCGTTGTGCATCCGACGCAGGGCCCCATGTTCTTGAAGTACGCCGGAATGGACGGAGAGTCCGTCGGCGGGTTCGTCGGAAGGAGCACCGGTGGTCGTGGCGTCTGGTTGAAGTTGAAGTCGTTGGTCATGTTTCCGAGGATCGGCTCGTTCTCCCGCACGTCCGGCCGTGGGTCGGGCCGACCATCCGTCTTGGGGTTGAGCCGTCCACCGCCGAGGAAGTCGTCCTCGATGAACTTCAGGTACGCGTCGCTCGAGAGGGTCTGGTGGTCGATCGAGCCCTGCTTGGCGTAGGGCGAGATCACCAGGGCCGGCACCCGGAGCCCGTAGCCGTTCTGATCGACCGGGGGCGGCACGACGCCGTCGTAGAAGCCGCCCCAGTCGTCCCACTGCAAGAAGATGGCGGTCGAGTCCCAGTCCGGGCTCTTCATGGCCGCGTTGATGATGGCGGTCGTGTACGCCTGGCCCTGGTGCACGCTCGCCGGTGGATGCTCGCTGTCGGCCTGCGAGGGGGTGATCCACATCACGGACGGCAGCGTGCCCTTCTTGGCCGAGGCGAAGTAGTTATGCAAAGGCTGGATGTTGCGCAACTGGTGGTCTTTTTGCACGTCCTCGAAGACGGGCAGTGGGTTCCAGATGCCGGGGGTGAGGTAGCTCTGCGACACGGGTGGGCAGGCCACGGCCGAGTCGTCGTCGCAGTCGGGCTGGTCGCCCGTCTGCACGTAGTAGGCCCACGCCACATGGTGGTTGTAGAGGAGCCAGGTGATGTCGGTCCACGCGTTGGTGATGTCGGCCGTGCCGGTATCGAGTGCCTGGTCGACGTACTTCTGCATCTGAGCCGGCGTGTACGGGCCCGTGATGGCGTTCTTGCAACTCGACGGGCTCGGGCTCGAGCACTTCGCCGACCAGCCCGACACCAGATAGAGGTGATCGGGCAGCGACCAGGAGGCGACCGGCTCGAACATGTGGTCGTCCAGGGTGAAGTCTTTGGCGTACGTCCAGTAATTCGGGATCTCGGCCGCCGTGTGGTAGCCCATGACGTCGGGCGTCGCCGAGTTCGAGCACTCCGGGTTGTCGGCGCTGACATTTGCGCCGCACCCCTTCTTGGCGTCGGACGCCTGCGTGATGAATCCGTCCATCGCACCGCCGTTCACGTCGGCTTTGGCGTTCGCCTCACCATGGGGACCGCCGCCGTTCACGTCGGCTGTGTCGTGGTACGGCATCTGGCAGCCGCCGGTGGGCATGGGCACGCACACCGTGGGTACCCCGTTCTTCGTCGGGAGGCCGTCCGCGCCGGGATACGTGCCGAAATAGCTGTCGAAGGAACGGTTCTCCTGCTCGATGATGATGATGTGCTTGATCTTGTGGATCCCCGACGCCACGACGTAGTGGCCGGTCGCGCCGCCGGTGACGACCTCGGCCTTCGCCGGGGGCGCCGACGAGCTCCCGCACGCACTGAGGGTGAGCGCGAGCACGGCGGCGCCGCAGGCGGCACCGACGAGACCCCGCATGCGCCGGTTCCGGCGGCGACGCCCGGTGGACAAGGGCACTCGCTGGAGCTGACGCATCACCGCACTATTGGCAGCGCGGCGCCGCGCGTCAACCGTTTCGGCCGAACCCTCACAAATCCCTAAAGCAATCCGAGCACACCCCTCACGGGGCGCACGGCTCAGAACAGCGTCGGCACCGCTCCCACGACGTTGTTCACGTGCACGTTGAGGCCGGGCAGCGAGCCGATGAAGCCGGCGTCGCCGAAGGCGAACACGCCACCGTCCGAACCGATGAGCCAGTAGCCGGCTCCGGTCGCCGTGGGCACGATGCTCACGATGTTCGAGACGCTGATGTGCATGGCCGGCAACGTGCCGTAGCTGACCGCGTCGCCGAAGGGGTACACCGTGCCGTTGGAGGACACGAGGTAGTAGCCCTTGCCGTCGGGCGTGGACGTGATGCCCACGATGTTGGAGACCGAGACGTTGTTGCCCGGCAGCGAGCCGTAGTACTTGGCGCTCCCGAAGGCGAACACCCCGCCGTCCTTGCCGGCCAGCAGGTAGCCGCCGCCGCCCGGTTGGGCCACGAGGCCGACGATGTCGTTCGTCTTGACGCCGAGGCCCGGCAGCGAGCCGTAGAAGCCCGAGCTCTGGCCCGTCGGGAAGACGAAGACGCCGCCGTCGGAGCCGACGAGGTCGTAGCCGTGGTCGTTGTTCGTCGGCACGAGGCCGACGACGTTGGAGACCTTGATCCCAAGGCCCGGCAGCGAGCCGTAGTAGCCCGAGCCCTGACCCGTCGGGAAGACGAAGACGCCGCCGTCGGATCCGGCCAGGTCGTAGCCGGTGTAGTTGTTCGTCGGCACCAGGCCCACGACGTTGTTGACCTTGACGCCCGAGGCCCGGCAGCGAGCCGTAGTAGCCCGACGATCTGGCCGGTCGGGAAGACGAAGACGCCGCCGTCGGAGCCGGCCAGGTCGTAGCCCGTCGACTTCTGGATCTCGTAGGCGCCGGCGTCACAGGCGCCCGGGTAGCCGAGACCCGGGCGCGGCTGGCCGCGCTCGTCGGTCGTCACGGTGCAGGCGCTGAGCGGCACGAGGTTGTGGGCCGAGCTCGACGTCGTGATCGCGGCGGTCTGCGGGCCGCTCGAGCCGTTGGCCGCCAAGGTGAGCGTGCCGATGCTCGTCGAGTTCGAGATGCTGGTCGAGCCGAGACCGCAGGAGTTGTCGGAGGCGACGTTGTAGCCGTTGTCGGTGACGGGGCTCGAGCATTCCGTCTGGCCGGGATCGTCGAGGATCGAGTTGGCGATGGAGAAGCCGTCGTAGTTGTGAATGGCTGGTGCGGTGCTCGCTGTCAGCGTGTCGTTCTTGAGCGCCAGGTCGAAGCCCTCCAGCGCGCCGGAGTTGGCGACAAACGTGCTGTTGGTGACCGTGCCGCCCTCCCACGCGGCGATCGCTCCGGTGCTGCCCTCGCCAGTGTTGCTCTCGAACGTGCTGTTGGTCACGGTGAGTGTGCCCGAACCCTCGCAGTCGCCGATGTCGATGGCGCCGCCGTCCGAACCCGATGAATTGCTGACGAACGAGGAACTGGCGACGACGAGGTTGCCGGTCAGATCGCCCTCGCCGATACATCCGTCGGCCGCGTCGATCGCCCCACCGGTGAAGCTGGCCGAGTTCTGGGTAAACGTGTCGCCGCTGACCGTGAGCGTCCCGGTTCCGAGGTCCTCGATGGCCCCGCCTGCATTTGTTGGCTCTCCCGCGACACCGCCGCTGACGATCATGTTGTCGATCGTCACGGCACCGGCGCTGACGTCGGAGATGGTGATGTTGCTCCCGGAACCACCGTCGTCGAGGGTGGGCTGGGTCGAACCCGTGCCGTCGATGACCAGAGAGTCGCTCGAGGGAAGGACGATCTGCACCATCTCGTCGTAGTGCGTCGCGGAACCGGCGACGTCGAGCGTGATGGCGGTGTCGCTGAGGATGACGGCCGCGTTGAGCCCTTCCTGGATCGTCTTGCAGGCGCCGGCGCCCGAGCTCGTGCAGCCGGACGTCTGGGTGCCGTTGACGTTGTCCACGTAGAGGGTGGCCGTCGAGGCCGCGCCGGACGGGGTGCTCGAGAGCGCAACGACCCCGAGTCCGAACATCCCGCACAAGAGGGCGGCCACCCCGGCGAGCGCTGTTTTGGCGGCCGTTCCCCGAGTGCGCCGGGCGCTGACTCCTCGTGCGGAATTGGGTGATTTCCGAAGCATCCTCGTCACGATCATCGTCCTTCCCGACTCGTCGTGGCCTGTCCCTGGGCAACCCACCTTGGCACAACCCCTACCCAACGGCTACAGAATGTGAAGCAGCGCGCGCCTGAAGACGCTCGATCTTCGTCGGCGAAACCTCGACGACGGCTCAGAACAGCGTCGGCACCGCTCCGACGACGTTGTTCACGTGCACGTTGAGACCGGGCAGCGAGCCGATGAAGCCGGCGTCACCGAAGGCGAACACGCCACCGTCCGAACCGATGAGCCAATAGCCGGCTCCGGTGGCGGTGGGCACGATGCTCACGATGTTCGACACCGCGATGTGCATGGCCGGCAACGTGCCGTAGCTGACCGCGTCGCCGAAGGGGTACACCGTGCCGTTGGAGGACACGAGGTAGTAGCCCTTGCCGTCGGGCGTGGACGTGATGCCCACGATGTTGGAGACCGAGACGTTGTTGCCCGGCAGCGAGCCGTAGTACTTGGCGGTCCCGAAGGCGAACACGCCACCGTCCTTGCCGGCCAGCAGGTAGCCGCCGCCGCCCGGTTGGGCCACGAGGCCGACGATGTCGTTCGTCTTGACGCCGAGGCCCGGCAGCGAGCCGTAGAAGCCCGAGCTCTGGCCCGTCGGGAAGACGAAGACGCCGCCGTCGGAGCCGACGAGGTCGTAGCCGTGGTCGTTGTTCGTCGGCACGAGGCCCACGACGTTGGAGACCTTGATCCCAAGGCCCGGCAGCGAGCCGTAGTAGCCCGAGCCCTGCCCGGTCGGGAAGACGAAGACCCCTCCGTCGGAGCCGGCCAGGTCGTAGCCGGTGTAATTGTTCGTCGGCACGAGGCCCACGACGTTGTTGACCTTGACCCCGAGGCCGGGCAGCGAGCCGTAGTAGCCCGACGATTGGCCGGTCGGGAAGACGAACACGCCGCCGTCGGAGCCGGCCAGGTCATAACCCGTCGACTTCTGGATCTCGTAGGCGCCGGCGTCACAGGCGCCCGGGTAGCCGAGACCCGGGCGCGGCTGGCCGCGCTCGTCGGTCGTCACGGTGCAGGCGCTGAGCGGCACGAGGTTGTGGGCCGAGCTCGACGTCGTGATCGCGGCGGTCTGCGGGCCGCTCGAGCCGTTGGCCGCCAAGGTCAGCGTGCCGATGCTCGTCGAGTTCGAGACGCTGGTCGAGCCGAGGCCGCAGGAGTTGTCGGAGGCCACGTTGTAGCCGTTGTCGGTGACGGGGCTCGAGCATTCCGTCTGGCCGGGATCGTCGAAGATCGAGTTGGCGATCGATCCGCCCTCGTAGTTGTAGAACACATCGTCCGTGTTCGCCGTGAACGTGTCATTGGTGAGCGCGATGTCGAATCCCTCGACAGCGCCACCCGCGTTGGATGCGAACGTGCTGTTGTCGATGCTGGAGCCCTCCCACGTCTGAACGGCCTGACCTCCGGTGCCGGCGCTGCCCTCCACCGTCGAATTCGTCATGGTCACGTAGGCAGTGCCTTCGCAGTCTCCGGCGTCGATCGCGGAGCCCGCGTCTCCGGCACTGTTGTCGGCCAGGGTGGTGTCCGTCACCTCCAGGGTCCCCGTGAGGTCGCCCTCGCCAATGCACCCGTCACCGACATCGATCGCGCCACCGTGATCGCTGGCCGAGTTGTCGGAGAACGTGTCGTTGGCGACGGCGAGCGTCCCGGTTCCGAGGTCCTCGATCCCGCCGCCTGAATGGGTGGGTTCGCCGGCAACGCCGCCGCTCACCGTCATGTTGTCGATCGTCACGGCACCGGCGCTGATGTCGGAGATGGTGATATTGCTGCCTGAACCACCGTCGTTGAGCGTGGGCAGGGTCGAGCCCGTGCCGTCGACGGAGAGAGAGTCGCTGGTCGGAAGCACGATCTGCACCATCTCGTCGTAGTGGGTCGCGGAACCGGCGACGTCGAGGGTGATGGCGGTGTCGGTGAGGATGTCGGCCGCGTTGAGCCCTTCTTGGATCGTCTTGCAAGCGCCGGCACCCGAGTTTGTGCAACCCGAGGTCTGGGTGCCGTTCACGTTGTCCACGTAGAGGGTGGCCGTCGACGCCGCGCCGGAGGGGGTGCTCGATAGCGCCATGACTCCGAGGCCGAACACGCCGAACAAGAGGGTCGCCGCGGCGGCGAAAGCCGTCCGGGCGCCCGACCACCCGGTCCGCCTGGCGCGGTCTCCTGGCGCGGCCTTGTGCGAACTCCGCGGATTCGTCACGATCATCGTCCTCCCCGATTCGTCGTGGACTGCCCGTTGGGCAACACACACTGGCACACCCCGTGCCCGATCACTGGGAGGTGCTCAAGCTCAGTAGGCCGTCGGCACCGCCCCCACGATGTTGGAGACCCTCACGTTCAGGCCGGGCAGCGAGCCGATGAAGCCCGCGTTGAAGGCGAACACGCCGCCGTCGGAGCCGATGAGCCAGTAGCCGCTGCCGTCCGCGGTGGGCACGATGCTCACGATGTTCGAGACGCTGACGCCCATAGTCGGCAGCGAGCCGTGGCTCACGGCGTCGCCGAAGGGGTAGACGTTTCCATTGGACGACACGAGGTAGTAGCCCTTGCCGTCGACGGTCGAGGCGATGCCGACGATGTTGTTCGCCGTGATGCCGCTCCCGGGCAGCGACCCGTAGTATTTCGCGCTCCCGAAGGCGAAGACGCCGCCGTCGCGTCCCGCGAGCAGGTACCCGCCGCCACCGGGCTGGACGACAAGGCCCACGATGTTGTTGACGTGCACCCCGAGCCCGGGCAGCGACCCGAAGAAGCCCGAGGTCTGCCCGGTTGGGAAGACGAAGACGCCGCCGTCCGAGCCGACGAGGTCGTAGCCGTGGTTGTTAAGGGTGGGCACCATGCCGACGACGTTGTTGACCTTCACCCCGAGGCCCGGCAGCGAGCCGTAGAAGCCGTAGCCGATCCCCGTCGGGAAGACGAAGACACCGCCGTCGGAACCGGCCAGGTCGTAGCCGTTGTAGTTGAGGGTGGGCACAATGCCGACGACGTTGTTGACCTTCACCCCGAGGCCCGGCAGCGAGCCGTAATAGCCCTTGCCCTGGCCGGTCGGGAAGACGAAGACACCACCGTCGGAGCCGGACAGGTCGTAGCCGGTGTTCTTCTGCAGCTCGTAGGCGCCGGCGTCACAGGCGGTCTTGCCGAACCCCGGACGGATCTGGCCGCGCTCGTCGGTGGTCACGGTGCACACGCTGGCCGGCACGAACTGGTAGGCGGAGCTCGTGGACGTGATGGCCGCCGTCTGCGGGCCCGTCGAGCCGTTGGCGGCGAGCGTCAGCGTGCCGATGGTCGTCGAGTTTTGGGCACTCGTCGAGCCGAAGCCGCACGTCGCGTCGGCGGCGACGTTGTACCCGCCGTCGGTGACGGCCTCCGAACACTCGGGGCTGCCGGGGGCGTCGGCTAGCAGCGAGTTGGCGATCGAGACGTCCGACGTGGACCCGTCGTTGTAGATCGCGGTGTCCGCGTTCGCCGTGAACGTGTCGTCGACGAAGCTGACGCCGACCCCGCCGAACGCGCCGCCATCGTCCGTGGTTGCCGTCGAGTTCGAGGCGAACGTGCTGTTCGTGACCGTGCTGCCGGTCTGCCAGGATGAGACCGCGCCGCCGAAGCTCGACGTGTTGGACACGAAGGTGCTGTCGGTCACGGTCAGGGACCCCGGCGTCGCGCCTCCGGTGCAGTAGTCGTTGGCATCGACGGCACCGCCGTCTCCGCCGGCCGAGTTGCCGGTGAAGGTGGAGCCCGAGACGACCAGGCTGCCGCTCGTGCCGCCCTCGCAGGCGTCGGCGGCGGCGATGGCCCCGCCAAAGTCGGTGTCGGCCGTGCCCGCCTTGTTGCTCGAGAACGTGTCGGCGCCGACGGTCAGGGTGCCGGTCCCGAGGCTGTTGATGCCGCCCCCGGCCGTGCTCGAGGTGCCACCGCTGATGGTCATGTGGTCGATCGTGACCGCCCCGGCGCTCGTGTTCGGGATGCTGACGTCGCTGCCCGACCCGCCGTTGTCGAGGGTCGGCTGCGTCGAGCCCGTGCCCTCGATGTCGAGCGTGTCCCCGGAGCTCGAAGGCAGGTTGATCGTCACCGACTCGGCGTACGTCGTCGAGGACCCGGCGACGTCGAGCGTCACCGCGGTGCCGTTGAGCGCCTCGGCCGCGTTCACGCCGTCCTGGATCGTCTTGCACGCGCCGGACCCCGAGGACGTGCACCCGATCGTCGCCGCGCCGTTGACGTTGTCCACGTAGAGCGTGGCCGTCGTCGCCGCGCCCGAGGGAATGCTCGAGACGGCGATCACTCCGAGACCGAGCGCCCCGCACAAGAGAGCGGCGGCCGCAGCCGCCGCAGTGCGCGCCGCCATCCGGCGTCCTCCTCGAACTCCACCCGTGCCCCGGTGACTGCTCGTGCCGTTCCGCATGCCGTTCTCCGCTTCTGTCTCGGTTTTCCCGTTCCCCGGCGTCGCTCTGGCCGCCAAACCCCGGGCAGACACCAAGATCAACGATTCCCCGTCCACCAGGGGATTAACCCCAACTCCTTGGGGAGGTTGGATCTCAGGCACGCCTCGGTACGCTGTGACCTGGTGATGCGGGTAGCGCCGACCCGGAGAGCGGAACCCATCGTGTGGCGCGCCGGGGAGGAAGATCGATGACCATCACGAGCCGCGGGGCCGTGGCCCCGACCGCCGACCAAACGAGTGCAACGCCGGGGAACGGGGTCAGCACGACGCCGCCGGCGGCACCGGTCGACACCGACGCGCTCGACGCCGCCGTCACCCTCGTGGCCGACCACGCGCCGGGCTGGGTCAAGACCGACGCCGCGACGCGGGCGCGGCTGCTCCAAGAGGTGATCGACGCCACGATGGCTGCGCAGGACGAGTGGCTTGCGGCGGCCGACGCGGCCAAGGGCCTGGAGCCGGGCTCGACCGAGGCGGGCGAGGAGCTCTTCGCCGGCGTCGGCACGTTCGTGCGCATGGCGCGCCTGTACCGCGACTCGCTGCGCGACATCGCTAAGGACGGCAAGCCCTCGATTCCCGGGCCGGTGCGCGAGGCGCCTGACGGCCGGCTGCGCGTGCAGGTCTTCCCGGCGAGCGCCTTCGACCGCATCACGTTCCCCCAGACGACCGCCGAGGTCTGGATGCAGCCCGGCGTCACCCGGGACGCCCTCGTCGCCGGTCAGGCGCCCGCCTACGCCGACCCGGTGGCGTACTCGGGCACCGCGCTCGTGCTCGCCGCGGGCAACGTCGCCTCGCTCGGCCCGCCGCGACGTGCTGTCCAAGCTGTTCGTCGAGGGCAAGGTCGTCGTGATGAAGGCCAACCCGGTGAACGATTATCTCGTCCCGCACTGGACGCGGGCGTTGCGGCCGCTCATCGATGCCGGCGTGCTGCGCATCGTCGACGGCGGCGCCGCGGTGGGCCAGTACCTGACCGCACACCCGCGCATCGACGAGGTCCATATCACCGGCTCCGACAAGACGTACGACGCCGTCGTGTTCGGCACCGGCCCCGAGGGCGCACGCCGCAAGGCGGCCGACGAGCCCATGCTCGACAAGCCCGTGACGGCCGAGCTCGGCAACGTCTCGCCCATCGTCGTCGTGCCCGGCAAGTGGTCGATCGCCGAGCTGCGCTACCAGGCGGAGCACATCGCGACGATGTTGGTGAACAACGCCGGGTTCAACTGCATCAGCGCCCGCGTCGTCGTCACGCACGACGCATGGCCCCAGCGCGACGCCTTCGTCGGCGCGCTGACCCAGACGCTGGCGGGCATCCGCACCCGGCGGGCCTACTACCCGGGAGCGGCGGCGCGCTGCGAGGCCTTCGTCGCCGCGCACCCCGAGGCCGAGAGCCTCGGCCGCGGGCCGGCCGACGCGCTGCCCTGGACCTTCATCGGCGACGTCCCGGCGGGGCGCACCGACGACATCGCGTTCAACGTGGAGTCCTTCTGCGGGGAGCTGGCCGAGACGGCCCTGCCGGCCTCGGACGCGGCGGGCTTTCTCGATGCCGCCACGACGTTCTGCAACGACGTCGTGTGGGGCACGCTCGGCGCGACGATCATCGTGGCGCCGTCGTCACTCAAGGATGCGGCCGTGGCCGAGGCGCTGGAGCGTGCCGTGGCGGACCTGCGCTACGGCTCCATCGGGGTCAACATGTGGCACGGCCTGTCCTTCGCCATGGGCTCGACGACGTGGGGTGCCTACCCGGGCCACCCGCGCACCGACATCCAGTCGGGGACCGGGGTCGTGGGCAACGCGCTGATGTTCGATCGCCCGCAGAAGTCGGTGGTGCGCGCACCGTTCCGTTCGCGGCCCAAGCCGCCGTGGTTCGCCACGGCGCCCTCGTCCTACGACGTCATGCGACGCTTCGTGGCGTTCGAGGCCGAGCCCTCGGCCGCCAAGATCCCGGGGCTGATGCTCGCCGCCATGCGGCACTAGGTCGCCCGGCCGGCCGGACCGGCGCCCTCAGGAGTTCACATCGTCTTGGCGCGCAACTGCGGCACCGCGTAGGGCGCGGCGGCGACCAGCGCCGCAATGAGCCCGATGACGGCGCCATATCCCCAGCCGACGCCGCCCCCGCCGGGCTTGTCGATGAAGGCGATCACGATGAGGACCGCGTTGACGATCGTCGCGGCCATCATCACGGTCAGGTGCGGCACCTTCTGGCTGATCGGGATCTCGTCCCACCCCGCCCGGAGGACGAGGTAGGCGACGATCGCGATCGACAGGAGCAGACAGAGCCAGGTCCAGCCGTGCCACAACCCGTTCACGTGGACGCTGGCAGAGAAGTCACCGATGCTGGCTGTGTAGGTGAACCAGGGAAGAAAGAGCGAGATGAACAGAATGATCGTCGCGACCCCGGCGATCCGATCGGCGAGCGACCAGCGGGCGGCGTCGAACTTGAAGGCCGGGATGGTCGATCCAGTGGAGGCCGCAGCGGCTGGCGCACCGGCTCCGGCAGGCGCCGTCGAGGGCGGTGGCGCAGAAGTGGCGCTCGCCGCGCTCGCCGCGCTCGCCGTAGCGCCGAGTACGGCCCCACAGCTCGGGCAGGTCGCGGCTTCGTCCGCGGCTTCGCTCTGGCATTGCGGGCAGGTCTTGGGCATGACGCTCCTCCATCCGCTCATGCGACGGAGGTCCGCGCAGCCCCCGCACGCTTCGTACTGCCCGCCCAGCCTGGGCCAACTCTACGGGGGGAGAGGCGTTTTGCCTAGGGATGCTTCTTCTTCGGCAGAGGAGTGGGCGGGATCACGCTGATCCGGGCCAGCGTGTCGCCGCCGGCCGCGACGCAAAGCGTGGCGGCGGGGCAGGAGAGGGCCGTCAGCGTCAGCGGCACGTAGGCGGACGAGGACATCTTGAACGTCGTGCCGGCGTCGCCGCTCTGGGCCACGGCGCCGGTGCCGACGGCGGGGGTGCCCTTCCACTCGGTGCCGACCATGGCGCACACCCGGGCCGACGGGCACTCGACGCCGTAGACGTCCCCGACCGGCGGCTGGCTCGTCGCCGGCGCCCACGTGTGCCCGCCGTCGGTGCTGTCGAGGAGCTCTCCGTGCGCGGGCACCACGTCGCTCACCGTGGTCGCCGTCGTGCCGGCGGCGAGGCAGTCCGTGGCGGTGACGCACGCGACGCTGCGCAGCACACCCACGCCGTTGGGCACCGAGGCCAGCGACCACGTGTGGCCACCGTCGGTGCTCAGCGCCATGGCACCCTCGCCCTGGCCGGTGCCGGTGGGGACGTACCCGGCGGCGAGGCACACGCCCGCGACGCTGCACGAGACGTCGTCGCCCGCGACGAAGAGCGAGGGCATGTCGCCCTGCTGCTGCCAGGTCTGTCCGAAGTCCGCGCTGGTGGCGGACCAGACCAGGGTGCCGTCGCTGACGATCGCCACGCAGCTCGAGATCGTGGAGCACGCGACGGTCATCACGGTCAGCGCGCCGGTGGGCGCGGCGACGGGGTTCCACGTCTTGCCCCCGTCGGTGGTGGTGACGACCACGCCGCTGCCCGGCACCGACGCGCCGTTCGAGCCGACGGCGAGGCAATCCGTCGCCGACGGGCACGACACCCCGCTCAGTTGTGGCGTGCTCCCGCCCGTGACGTGCTGCGCCTTCCAGATCTGCCCGCCGTCTTTTGTCGCGACGATCACGGCGGCGCCTCCCGGCGGCACGGTCTCGGGTGTCGTCCCGACGGCCCAACAGCGTGCGGCGCTGGCGCACGCCACCGCATCGAGCTCGCCGGTGCCCGAGGGTGCCGGTTGGCCGAGTACCTGCGGCGTGCCCCGGGGCTCGCCCAGGACGCCGAGCGAGTGGGACGCGCCCTGGCTCGGTGTCGTGGCGCAGCCCGCCAGGACGATCGCCACCGCGCCCAGCAGGGCCGCCAGTGCGAATCCGGATTGCCGGGCACCCCGGGAGCGAGGCGCGACAGAGGGGGCCACGGCGGGTGAAGATTAGTGGTGGCGGACCCGATCCCGGTGGCACCGTCACCTACGCTCGCTCCGGTGGACTGGGTGGACATCCTGATCGTCGGGTTGATGCTGCTCGCCGCAGTCCACGGCCTGCGCCTGGGCGCCCTGATCCAGATCCTCACGTTCGGCGGCTTCTGGCTGGGCTTCCTCCTCGGGACGGTGATCTGGGTGCCGTTGCTCTCCACCTCCCACGACAGCGCGACCCGCTCCATCGTGATCGTCGCCCTGGTGCTGGCCACGGCCACCGGGCTGGGCTACGCGGGCCGCGTCGCCGGCACCTACAGCAACATCACGCTGCGCCGTCACCACCTGGGCAACGTCGACGCCGTCCTCGGGGTCGGGGTGGCGGTGATCGCCGTCCTGCTCTCGGTGTGGCTGATCGCCGCCGTGATCTCGTCGCCGAACAGCCGGTTCACCTCGCTGGACGCGGCCGTGGCGCGCTCGGACATCTTGCACTCGATCGACAAGGTCCTGCCCCAGGCCCCCTCGATCTTCGGCGACCTGCAGAACTTCCTCAACGACCAAGGGTTCCCCCAGGTCTTCAACTCGCTGACGCCGCCGTCCACCCCGAACGTCGCGCCGCCGACGAACGCGCAGACCAAGGCGTTGTCGGACCCCGCCGTCTTCTCGACCGTGAAGATCCTCGGGACGGCGTGCACGAACGAGCAGGAGGGCTCGGGCTTCGTCGTCGGCCCGGGCCTCGTGGCCACGAACGCGCACGTCGTCGCGGGCGAGAGCCTCGGCAACACGCAGGTCCTGATCGGCAACACCGGCTATCCCGCGACCGTGGTCTTCTTCGACCCGTCCTTCGACCTCGCGGTCCTGCGCACGAGCGCGCCGCTCGGGCCGGTGCTCACCATCGACCCCAACCTCGTCAACAGCGGCACCCAGGCTGCGTTGCTCGGCTACCCCGAGGACGGCCCGCTCACGATCGACCCGGCCAGCGTCACCCAGGAGGTGACCGCAGTCGGCAAGGACATCTACAACAACGGCTCGGTCACGCGGGGCGTCTATGCGCTCGACGCCACGGTGCTCCCGGGAAACTCGGGCGGCCCGCTCATGGGACCCGGGGGGCAAGTGGTCGGTGTCGTCTTCTCCCGCTCGACCGTCTATTCCAACGTCGGCTACGCGCTCACCTCGCCCGGCGTCCTGGCGCGCGTGCAGACGGCTTCGGGCCGTCACTCGTCTGTGAGCACCGGCCCGTGTATCTCGGGATGACCGAGGACGGAACCGAGCGGCCGTTCGACCCGCCGTCGAACCGACAAGAATGAGGCCATGAGCCAGAAGATCGAGGACTACGCCATCATCGGCGACCTGCACACCGCCGCCCTCGTCGGGATCGACGGGTCCATCGACTGGCTGTGCCTGCCCCACTTCGACTCGCCGGCGTGCTTCGCACGGCTACTCGGGCACAAGAACCACGGCTTCTGGGAGATCGCGCCAGCCGGTGCGCCGAGCACCGTCCTCGCGACACGGCGGTGGTACCGGCCGAACTCCCTCGTCCTCGAGACCGAGTTCGACACCGCGACGGGCACCGTGCGGATCACCGACTGCATGCCCAACCGCGACGGGTACCCGCACCTGGTGCGCTCGATCGAAGGCGTGAGCGGCACCGTGGACATGCGCATGGAGCTGGCGGTGCGCTTCGACTACGGCGACGTCGTCCCTTGGGCGACGACGAGCGAGGGGCTCACCCGGCTCACCGCGGGCCCCGACTCCGTCGCGTTGTGGCACCGGGTCGAGGCCAAGGGCGAGGACCTGCGGACGGTCGCCGACTTCACGGTGAACGAGCATCAGCGCTATCCGTTCACGCTGGTGTGGTACCCCTCCCACGAGGAGCCGCCTCCGCCGCTCGACAGCTGGTACGCCGTCCACCTCACCGAGGCGTACTGGACCGAGTGGTCGCAGAACTGCTGCTACCAGGGCCCGTACGCCGACGCGGTGATGCGCTCGCTCATCACGCTCAAGGCGCTGACCTACGAGCCCACCGGCGGCATCGTGGCGGCCGCTACCACGTCGTTGCCCGAGGCGCTCGGCGGCAACCGCAACTGGGACTACCGCTACTGCTGGCTGCGCGACGCCACGCTCACTCTCGAGTCGCTGATGCGGGGCGGCTATTTCAACGAGGCGATGGCGTGGCGCGACTGGCTGCTGCGCGCCGTGGCCGGCGACGTGTCGAAGTTGCAGATCATGTACGGGCCGGCCGGGGAGCGCCGGCTCGACGAGTGGGAGGCGTCGTGGCTGCCGGGCTACGAGAATTCCGCACCGGTGCGCATCGGCAACGCGGCCTCCGAGCAGTACCAGCTCGACGTGTACGGCGAGGTCATGTCCGCCCTGTACTCGTCGGCGCGGACCCAAGGCGTGCACTCCGAGGCGGCCTGGGACCTGCAGGTGCAGCTGATCGATTTCATCGAGAAGGGATGGACGCAACCCGACGACGGCATCTGGGAGGTGCGGGGGCCGCGGCGGCACTTCACGCACTCGAAGGTCATGGCCTGGGTGGCCGTCGATCGCGCCGTCCGCACGCTCGAGGAATGGCCCGACCTCAAGGGACCGCTCGACAAGTGGAAGGCGTTGCGCAGCGACATCTTCAACGAGGTGATCGAGAAGGGGTACAACAAGGACGTCGGTGCGTTCACCCAGTACTACGGGTCGGACACGCTCGACGCCAGCGTCCTCATGATCCCCCTCGTGGGGTTTCTGCCCGCCACGGACGAGCGGGTGGTCTCGACCGTCGAGGCGATCCAGCGCGAGCTGTTCGACCACGGGTTCGTCCTTCGTTACAAGACGACCGACGACGGGTCGGTCGACGGTCTGACCGGTCGGGAGGGCGCGTTCTTGGCGTGTTCGTTCTGGATGGTGGACTGCCTCCACATGATCGGCCGGGAGGACGAGGCCGTCGAGCTCTTCGAGCGCCTGCTCGCCCTGCGCAACGAGCTCGGGCTGCTGTCCGAGGAGTACGACCCCCTGGCCGGTCGCATGGTGGGCAACTTCCCCCAGGCCTTCTCGCATGTGTCGCTCATCAACTCGGCGTTCCGACTGAGTGGGAACGACCCGCTGGCGACCGCGCCGGATGGGGACAACCGCGTCCTGATCAACTCGTTCAACCCGAACCTGCCGGTCTTCTCGCGCTTCAAGCGACTCGGGCACGGGAAGGTGTCCGTGAAGAAGCGCGAGGGCTCGCACCGGTGACGGGCGCCTGATGGGCGGGACGCACGACCACGGTGGGCGCACCCACCGCCACGCCGCCGCCGGCCTGCACGTGCACGACCCCGAGAGCGGCGACGCCGTCTCGGCCGTGCCGCCGCCCCGGCCGATCGCCGAGGGGGTGCTCGAGATCGACACGATGCTCGGCGGCTGGCAGAGGGTCACCGCCGGCTACCTGATCGAGGGGTCGGCGCCCGTGCTCATCGAGACCGGGAGCCAGACCTCGGTCCCCGTGCTGTTGGCCGCGTTGGGCCAGATCGGCGTCGGGCCGTCCGAGCTGGCGGGCGTCGCGGTCACGCACATCCACCTCGACCACGCCGGCGGCGTCGGCGACGTGGCCCGCGCCTTCCCCGCGGCCACCGTCTACGTCCACGAGAAAGGGGCGCGCCACCTGGCCGACCCGACCCGCCTCATCGACTCGGCGGCCCGCGTGTACGGGCCGTTGCTCGACTCGCTCTACGGGCGTCTCGACCCGACGCCGGCCGAGCGGCTCCACGTGCTCGAGGACGAAGAGGTGATCGAGGTCAGCCCGGGGCGCAGCCTCGTGGCGGTCGACTCACCGGGGCACGCCAAGCACCACGTCGGGCTGCACGACTCGCTGAGCGGCGTGCTCTTCGCGGGCGACGCCGTCGGCGTGAAGCTGCCCGACGGGGGCGTGCTGCGGCCGTCGACCCCGCCACCGGACTTCGACCTGGAGCAGGCCATCACGTCGCTCGGCAAGTTCGCCGCCCGCCGGCCCTCGGGCATCGCGTTGGCGCACTACGGGTTGCTCGAGCAGCCCGAGGAGTTGCTGGCCGAGGCCGAGGAGACCCTGCGGCAGTGGGCCGAGACGGCGGAGAAGGCCTACCGGGAGGGCACCGACATCGCCGATGCGCTGTCCGCTCGCTTCGATCCGCTGCTCGGCGACATCGACGCCGAGCACAAGGAGAAGCTGGACATCATGAACGGGGTCCACTCGAACGCGGCCGGGTTCCGGCGCTGGCTGGAAGGACGCGACAAGGCAACGCCTGCCTGAGACGGCGGTCGGGTCAGACGACGAGCTTGGCCCGCAGCTCCTCTTGGCGTACCTCGAAGTCGTCGAGCGAGATGCGGCCGTCGGCCAGGTCTTCGTGCAGGGCGGCGAGCTGTTCGAGGACCTGCGTCTGGTCGACCTCGTCGGCCGACGGTGCCGTGGCCCGCTCTTCGGCCGCCGCGACCTTGTCCTCTTTGCGCGCCATGCGGTCGTCGAGCTTCGCCTTGGCCCGATCCTTCTTCGCCTGGTCGCGCTGCAATTTTCCAAATGTCGAACGTGCGCGTGCCACGGTTCGCTCCTTTCCGGCCGCCGGGGACGACCAGTACTGACACGGCGGGGAAACGGCCCCTGCCGCTTGTGTTCGCCGCATCCGCCGTGCGGCGGGCCTTGGGGCCCGAGCGGAGGAGGTGGGATTTGAACCCACGGTGCCCATGAGGCACAACGGTTTTCGAGACCGTCCGATTCGGCCGCTCTCGCACTCCTCCGGGCGGAGATCCTAGTCGCTCGGACCTGCGCCAAAAGTTTCGGCCCGCGTCGATCGTTGCGCCGATCGGCAAAAAAGGAGGTCAGAAGCGCGCCGCAGTCGGCCGCGCGCACGCCTCCGGTGACCGGCACCTCGTGGTTGAGCCGAGGGTCGGCGCAGAGGTTGTAGAGCGTCCCGCAGGCGCCCGCCTTGGGGTCGGCGGCCCCGTAGACGAGGCGTCCCAGGCGGGCCGCCACCATGGCGCCGGCGCACATCGGGCACGGCTCGAGTGTCACGACGATCGTGGCGTCGCCCAGGCGCCATCTGCCGAGGGCGGCCGCCGCGTCGCGCAGGGCGAGCAGCTCGGCGTGCGCCGTTGGGTCGCCGGTGCGCTCGCGCTCGTTGTGGCGCTGGGCGACCACCCGTCCGTCCACCACGCAGACGGCGCCGACCGGCACCTCGCCCTCGGCCGCGGCGGCTCGCGCCTCGCCGAGCGCCAGCTCCATGGCGTCGTCGTCGCTCGGTGGTGCCGCTCCGGTGGTCGAGATGTGCCCAGTATGCGGGTGGCCCAGGCCCGAACGAAAGTCAGCCGGGCGCGAGCGGGCTCCGTGACCTGGGATTTCCGATGTGGCAAGACATCGGAGACCAGGTCGCCCGGGACGCCGGCGGACCGTGAGCCCGGCCGTGCGGAGCGGAGGAGGTGGGATTTGAACCCACGGTTGGTTGCCCAACACACGATTTCCAATCGTGCCGATTCGGCCGCTCTCGCACTCCTCCGTGCTGTGCAGCCTGGTCAGGCTAACGGCACCGGACCAGGCCCTCCGAGCGACCGGACCGCCGGCGGCCAGGACCGATCCGGGGCCGCCAAAAACCCCCGTCACCTGGGTGTCCGGCGCGGCGACCCAGGTCAGAGAGTTCACGCAAAGGACATTTTCTTGTCACTTTGAGTTCATCTTTGTGTAACCTTGAGGCATTGGCGATTCGCAGGAGGTGAGCGAGCGATGACGACACTCGCAGAGACCGAAGGTATCCAGGACCCCAGCGTGCTGGACGAGACACCGCCGTTCCGCCGGCTGCTTGTGGCGATCGACGGCACGGACGCGGCGCGCGGCGCGCTCGACCTGGCCGCAGAGTGGGCCGGACAGCAGGGCGCCGACGTCAGCGTCGTCGAGTTGGTCGAGCCGTCGCGGCACGGCACGGCCGTTGCGTCCCACGACGCGGAGGCGACCGAGCGGGCGGCTCAGCGCGTCGAGGCGCACGGGTCGACCCGGCGTGCCCGCAACCGGCAGCTGGCGCGCGCCATCGCCGAGGCGGCCACCGCGTTCGGCGCCGACGTGATCCTCGTGGGGGTCGACCACCGCCGCCTGGCGAGCCATCGCATGGCACCGAGTCTGCGCGAGCAGCTCACCCGTGTCACGGCGTTACCCGTGCTCGTCGCGCCGACGCTCCCGGTCGACGGCGCAGCCGGAGCCCCGGGGGCGCCGGTCGCTCGGCCACGTCACTGAGGCGGCGCACGTTCCGGCGCGCCGATACGCCGGTGTTTGAGACCGTGGTCGTGGGGGCGACCGATTCTGAGGGGGCGACGCGAGCCTTCCGCCGCGCCCTCGCCGTGGCGCGCACGACGGGGGGCACCCTCCACGTCGTGACGGCGATCAACGGCAAGGGGGAGGCCGAGTCGGCGCCGTGGCTGCCCGAGGAGTTCCGCTACACGGACGCGGGCGCCGGCGCGACGGACTGGCTGCTGACCCAGCTGGCGAAGGAGGCGGCCGACGCCGAGGTGCAGGTCACCACGCACCCCGTGCTCGACGACCCGGCCCGCGCCATCACCCGGGTGGCGACGGAGGAGGGGGCGGACCTGGTCGTCGTCGGATCGGGCTCGGACCACGGCGCCCGGGCGCTGTCACCCGTGCCCAAGGCCGTCATGGACCACGCCGCCTGCCCCGTCCTCGTCGTGTAGGGGAGGGACCGCACCCGCCCGCTAACCTCTCCCGTCGGCACCGCTGACCCGATGTTGGGTGCGGTGGCCGGGTCCTGCGCGACGGCCGCTCGTGAATCGAGTCAGGGTCGGAAGGCAGCAGCTCTCAGCGGGTTTGGTTGGGCGCCGTAGTCAACCTGGCCGCCGTACCGAGCACCGGGTCGCGGTGCCTGATGCCGTGGGTAGGCTCGGCCGACATGGCCGACGCCCCCTTCGTCTCGCTGTACCGACGCTTCCGGCCGGGGCGATTCGACGAGATCAAGGGTCAGGACCACGTCGTCCGCGTGCTGCGCAGTGCGGTGCGCGACGACCGCGTCTCGCACGCCTACCTCTTCAGCGGCCCGCGCGGCACGGGCAAGACGTCCTCGGCGCGCGTCCTGGCCAAGGCGCTCAATTGCGAGGCGCCGGTCGAGGGTGAACCGTGCGGCGTGTGCACGTCGTGCGTGGAGATCACCCGGGGCAACTCGCTCAACGTCCACGAGCTCGACGCGGCGTCGAACAACGGCGTCGACGCCATGCGCGACCTGGTCGCCCACGCCGGGTTGGGCACGCCCGGCCGCTGGAAGGTCTACATCGTCGACGAGGTGCACATGCTCTCGACGGCGGCGGCCAACGCGTTGCTCAAGACGCTCGAGGAGCCACCCAGCCACGTGGTGTTCGTGCTCGCCACGACGGATCCGCAGAAGGTCCCGCCGACCATCCGCAGCCGCACGCAGCATCTCGAGTTCCGCCTGTTCGGGGCCGAGACCCTGCACGACCTGCTCGAATCCGTCAACGACCAGGCGGGCCTCAACCTCGACGAGGCGGCCATCGAGGCCGCCGTGCGGCGCGGCCGCGGCTCGGCCCGCGACGCGCTCTCCGCTCTCGACCAGGTGGTGGCGTCGGGCTCGTCGGAGGCGGCGCGACCGGATCTCGACGCGTTGGTCGACGCGCTGGCCGACGGCGACGTGGGCCCGGTGCTCGTCGCCCTCAGTGCGCTGATGGCGGGCGGCTGGGGGCCGCAGCAACTCGCCACCGAGCTCATCGACGACCTGCGCCAGGTCTTCCTCGCCGCGTTGGCGCCCGAGCTGTCGGCGGCGTCGGGTGCGTCCCTGCAGCGTTTCGTCGCGCTGGCCGAGGCGATGAAGCTGGCGCGCGTCGTGCGCTCCATCGAGATCCTCGGGCACGCCCTCATCGACATGCGCGACGCGCCGGACGCGCAGGTGGTGTTGGAGATCGCCGTCGTGCGGGCGGTGCGGCCCGACCTCGACTCGGGCGTCGAGGCGCTCTCCGAACGGCTGAGCGTCCTGGAACGCTCGCTCTCCGGCTCGGCGGCGTTCCCCCGTCCCACCGCCACGGCGCCGTCGGCACCGGCCGCGCCCGCGCCGGCGCCCGAGGCGAGCCAGCCCCCGCCGGCCGAGCAGCCCAAGGGCGACGCCGCACGGCGCCCCTCGCTCGGCGCGGTGCGACGGAGCAAGCAGGCCGCCAAGGACCCGGTCACGTCGGACGCGCCGGCGCCCGACGCGCCGGCCACGTCCGACAGCGCCGGCCGCCGCCGCCGCTCCGTCGGAGCCTGCCGAGACGCCGGCCGCGCCGCGCCGAAGGCTCCGAAAGCCGCCAGCCGCGCCCGGCGCCGTCGACCGCGACTCGCTCACCGAGGCGTGGGGCGACACCATCCTCAAGGGTCTGCCGGCGCGGGCCAAGGCGCTCTTCAGCGCCGGCCGCTTCGTCTCGGTGGACGACGCGGGGGCGCACTTCGCGCTGCCCAACGCGGCGCACCGCGAGCGCTGCGTCGAGATGGTGCCCACCGTCGAGCAGCGGCTCTCGGCGCACTTCGGCACCCCCGTGAAGCTGGTGCTCGACGTGGACGATGCCGCGGCGCCTGCGCCGTCGGCCCCACGCCCCGCCACCGCCACGGAGGCGCCCGCCGGGGAGCCCGAGATGGAGGTGGTCGACCCGGCCGACTTCGCCGCCGACGGCCCCCACACCGAGGCCGACCAGGCGTCGGAGGCGCAGGCCCGGCTGCTCGAGGCGTTCCCCGGAGCCAGTGAGGTGCTCGGCTGACCGCAGCGCTCGCGGTGCCCAAGAGCACCGGAAGCACGAGGTCCGGCTCCTAGAATTCATCAACCGCCGTAGCCCACGGCGGATCACGGTGCGGCGCAGCCGCCGCAGAACGAAGGGACTCACCGCTCGACGATGTACACCGGCCCTCTCCGCTCCCTCATCGACGAGCTCGGCCGCCTGCCCGGCATCGGGCCGAAGTCGGCGCAGCGCATCGCGTTCCACATCTTGAAGGTGCCGGGCGAGGACGCGGGCCGGCTGGCCGACGCCATCATCGCGGTGAAGGAACGGACCACCCTCTGCGGGATCTGCTTCAACGTCGCCGAGGGCGGTGACATCTGCGCCGTGTGCAGCGACGACCGCCGCGAGCCCGAGACGATCTGTGTGGTCGAGGACCCGCGCGACATCGTCGCCGTCGAGCGGACCGGCTTCAAGGGCCGCTACCACGTGCTGGGCGGCGCGCTGAGCCCACTCGACGGGATCGGGCGCGAGCAGCTCCGCCTCCAAGAGCTCCTCGACCGCATCGGCGAGGGCGTCATCAAGGAGGCCATCGTCTGCACCAACCCGACGATCGAGGGTGAGGCGACCGCCATGCTGGTCGCCCGCGAGCTGACCCCGCTCGGCGTCACCGTGTCGCGGCTGGCCAGCGGGCTCCCCGTCGGCGGCGACCTCGAGTACGCCGACGAGCTCACGCTCGGCCGGGCCCTCGAGGGCAGGCGACCGCTCGAAGTCTGAGCGCACCGCCGGCCCCGTGGCCGGGGCCCCGTCCGTGGCCTCCTACAATTGCTCGATGCGCATCGCCATCGTCGGAGCGACCGGCCAGGTCGGGATCGTGCTGCGCTCGATCCTGGCCGAGCGCAACTTCCCCGTCGACTCCATCCGCTACCTCGCCTCCGCCCGTTCGGCCGGCTCCGTGCTGCCGTGGGACAACACCGACGTCGTGGTGGAGGACGTCGAGACGGCCGACCTCTCGGGCATCGACCTCGCGCTGTGCTCCGTGCCCGCGTCGGTGTCCCGCGCCATCGCACCCCGCCTGGTCGCCGCCGGCGCCATCGTCATCGACAACTCGTCGGCCTGGCGCATGGATCCCGACGTGCCCCTCGTCGTGCCCGAGGCCAACGCAGCCGCCCTGCGCGACATCCCCAAGGGCATCGTCGCCAACCCGAACTGCACCACCATGGTGGCCATCCCGGTCCTCAAGCCCCTCCACGACGAGGCCGGCCTGACCCGTCTCATCGTCTCGTCGTACCAGGCGGTCTCGGGCGGGGGCGTCGAGGCGGTGCGCGAGCTGGCCGAGCAGCTGGCCAAGACGGTCGACGGTGCCGCCGAGCTGACGTACGACGGCGCCGCGGTCGAGTTCCCGCCCCGCAGCGTCTACCCGGTGCCGATCGCGCACAACGTGATCCCGCTGCAGTTCACGATCGTCGACGACGGGTCCCTCGAGACCGACGAGGAGCAGAAGTACCGCAACGAGGCGCGCAAAATTCTCGGCACGCCCGACCTCGCCGTCACGGCCACCTGCGTCCGCGTGCCGGTCTTCACCGGCCACTCGGCCGCGCTCGTCTGCGAGTTCGAGCGGCCCATCACGCCCGAGCGCGCCACCGAGGTGCTGCGCACCGCGCCCGGAGTGGAGCTCGCCGAGATCCCGACGCCGCTGATGGCGGCCGGCCGCGACGTCTCCTATGTGGGCCGGATCCGGCGGGCGCTCGACCTTCCCAATGCCCTGGCGCTCTTCGTGGCGGGCGACAACCTGCGCAAGGGCGCCGCGCTCAACGTCGTGCAGATCGCCGAAGAACTGGTCGCGCTCCGCGCCTGATCGCTAGGCCGCCGTATCGGCCCGACCAAGATGACGCAGAAAGAACTCCTCGTAGGCGTCCCGTTCGAAGAGCGGGATCTGCACATGGCCGCCGGGGTTGATGTGTGCGGTCTTCTCGGCCGAGCCGATGGCGTCGAACAGGGCAAGGCCGGATGATTGCGAGACCAGTTCGTCGTTCCACTGGAGCACGAGCAGCACCGGGATGGTGAGTCCGCGTGCGGCCTGTTCGAACGCTTCGGCTCCGGGCATGATTCGCAGCCCGGCCAGTCCCAGGACGGCAACCTCGATGCGAGGCTCCGAGGCGACGAAGGGGAGGCCGATCGCGGTGCCCATCGACACACCCCAATAGCCGTACCGTCGTCCCGCTCCTTGCGCATCGAGGTTGTCGATGAGCGCATGCCACTCGGCGACCCCTCTGGTGGTGCGGGCGGCCCATTCCTTGGCCTCTTCGGGACCCAGGCCACGGCCGACCGCGCCGGGGCCGGCGGCGATGCGCGCCTCGATCGCCTCGCGACGTCGCTGGGCCGTCTCGGGGTCGGAGCGCTCTCCGTGCCCGGGTGCATCGAGGGCGACCGCCTCGTAGCCGAGGTGCCGCACGAAGCGGCGGGCCAGTCCCAACACGTTCGGGACCCGTTTGTGCTGGGTGCCTCCGTGTCCGATCAGGATCGTCGGACGGGGAGCGGTGGCGCCTTCGGGGCTCCAGCGGATGCCCGGTACCGACTCGCCGTCCACGGGCAAGTCGAAGCGCTGCTCGACGACGCCTTGCTCCACGCTTTCGCTGACCAATTGCACGAGTGCCACCCCCATCCGGTACGGCACGAACCCACGGCCAACGTAGATCTCCCGGTCAATGAGTTCCAAGGAGCGAGGGAGGAGGAGTCTGCCCCCGAGTACAGGCCAGGCGGATCAGTCCGGGCCGGCGGACACCGGCTCGGGACCGCCGACGACGAGCGTCGCCAGCCGGCGCGCCAGGTTGACGGCGTGGTCGCCAAAGCGCTCGTAGAAGCGGGCGACCATCGCCATCTCGACCGCCACGGGCAGGGGCATGGTGCCGGCCACCAGCTCGGCGGTCAGGGTGACGTGGAGATCGTCGAGCTCGTCGTCCAGGTCGTCGATCAACGCCGCGGCCTCGGAGGAGCGCTCGGCGAAGGCGTCGGCCGTTTCGCGCCAGATGTTGGCCGTCACCTCGCCCATGCGCTCGACGAGGCCGCGACTGCGGGCTGACATCTCTTGTCCGAGGCCACGGGCGGCCCGGCGGGCGATGTGCTCGGCCAGGTCGCCGTTGCGCTCCATGTCGGGCAGCATGCGCAGGATCGCCACGTACTCCCGCCGTTCGGACGGGGTGGTCTCGCCGTGCACCAGCTGGTGCTGCACCGTGTTCGAGATCTGCCCGATCAGTTTGTCGATGACCTCGTCGCGCTTGACCAGCTCCTTCGCCGCGTCGCGGTCGCCGGCGAGGAGCGCGTGGGTGGCGCCGGCAATGCCCTCGCCGACGAGCGCGAACACCTGTGCGAAGAGGCGGTCCACCTCGTGTGGCTCCGGCATCGTGGTCGGCCACAGGGGCTGCTCGGTGACGAGCGGGCCGCTCGGCACCGGCGTCTCTGCCTCCTCGGTGCGCTGAGCGTGGTCGTGGTCGTGGTCGTGCACCCGCTTCGTGCTGTTGCCGAGCTTGAAAGGCATCGGAGTAACGCTACCGGTTGTGCCCTGCGTAGGCACGGGGCAGCCGACTTTTGGCGGCCTGTATAGGGACTTCTCCTCATATCTTCGAGGCCGCGGACGGTCCCCAAACCTGAGACACCCCGTCGTTACCCTTGGCCAATGGTCATCGGTGTCCTCATCGGGCTCGCAGTCGGCGTCGCAATCGGCCTCGTCTGGCACTTCGTGCGCAGCGCTCGCACCTCCAGCGCGGCGCGTGTTGCCGAGGCCCGCCTGGCCGACGCGAAGTCGACCGTGAACGAGCAATCGGCGCAGCTCCAAGCCCTGTCGGGATCGGCGGCGGCGGCGGACCGGGCACGCGTGGAGGCGCAGACGGAACTCGACCTCGTGCGCCGGAACCAGGCGGCGGCTGCGGCCAAGGCGGAGGAGGACATCGAGCGCCTGACCGGAGCGTTCGCGACCTTGTCACAAGAGGCGCTGTCTAAGAACAACCAGCAGTTTCTCGACCTGGCCTCCACCAGGTTCGGCGAGGTGCGCACGGCGGCGGAGGGCGACCTGGCCCGACGCCAGCAGGCGATCGAGCAACTGCTGACGCCGCTGAGCGACACGCTCACCCGCTACGAGCGGGGCATCCAACAGATGGAGACCGAACGCAAAGGTGCTTACGCCAGCTTGAACGAGCGTGTCGCCGCGCTGCACCTCGGCCATGAGCAGCTGGCCAAGGAGACGCGAAACCTGGTCACCGCGTTGCGCTCGCCGCACACGCGGGGCCGCTGGGGCGAAATGACGCTGCGTCGCGCGGTCGAAGCGGCCGGCATGCTCGAGCACTGCGACTTTGAAGAACAGAAGACGGTCGCCGGTGAGGACGGCGCCATAAGGCCGGACATGGTGGTCCGGCTGCCTGGGGGCGGGCAGGTCATCATCGACTCGAAGGTCCCGCTCGACGCGTTCTTGCAGTACATCGAGGCGGACGACGACGAGGCCCGGCAAGTGCTGCTCGAGAAGCACGCCAAGCAGTTGCGCACGCACGTCGATCAGCTCGCCAAGAAGGAGTACTGGCGCCAGTTCGACCGCTCTCCGGAGTTCGTGGTGGCGTTCATCCCGGGGGAGCCGCTGCTGGCCGCTGCGCTCGACGCCGACGCGACGCTGCAGGACCACGCCCTCGACAAGCGGGTCATCCTCGCCACGCCCAACACCCTCGTCGCCGCCCTGCGCACCATCGCCCTGTCGTGGCAGCAAGAGACGCTGGCCGAGAACGCCCGTGAGGTGAGGGACCTCGGGGCGGAGCTCTACGAGCGCTTGCGCACCTGGACGGGACACATGCAGGCCGTGGGGAAGAACCTCACGTCGAGCGTCGACGCCTACAACAGAGCCGTGGGTTCGCTCGAGTCCCGCGTCCTGGTGACGGCGCGAAAGTTCCCCTCGCTCGGCGTGGTCGGCAGCGAGCGGACCGAGATCGGCGAGCTGCCGGCGATCGAGACGCCGCCGCGTCACCTCCAGGCCGTCGAGGACGACGACGAGCCCGACGACGAGGGTCGCCCGGCGGCGCAGCAGAACATCCTGCCGCTGTCGGACGGAACGACCGGCGCCCTGCGCCCGGAGCGTCTGCCGGGTTGAATTCCCTTGTCGTTCGCCGGTGGAAACGCCGGCGCACGTCGGCCGCAGACGGCGAACAACGGCGACCTACTCTGCGTGGGTGCTGCACGTCCACCGGTCCGACCGCGCCGACGACCTGGTCGCGCAGCTGGCCGGCCTGGTGGCCGTCCCCTTGCCGGACCCGATGCAGGCCGAGGTCGTTTCGGTGCCGACGCGGGGCATCGAGCGCTGGCTGACGCAACGCCTGGCCGGGCACCTGGGCGCGCGGGAAGGACGACAGGACGGCGTATGCGCCAACGTCACCTTCCCCTTTCCCGGCGCGCTGGTGAACAGCGCGCAGGCCACGGCCTTGGACATCGACCCCGACGCCGACCCCTGGGCACCCGAGCGCGCCGTGTGGCCGCTGATGGAACTGGTGGAGTCGCACTTCGACGAGAGGTGGCTGGCGCCGTTGGCGGAGCACATCCGCAAGTCGAGGACCGTTGAGGAGTCGAAGCGCTTCTCGAGCGTCCGGCACGTGGCCGACCTCTTCGACCGGTACGCCGTCCACCGCCCCGACATGTTGCAGCGGTGGGCCGAGGGCACTCCGCAGCTCGGCGAGGCCTCCGATACGTCGTGGCAGATCGAGCTCTGGCTGCGTTTGCGAGACCGGATCGGGACGCCGAGTCCGGCCGAGCGCCTGCGCGAGGTGTGCCAGAGGTTGCGCAAGGAGAAAGGGTTGCTCGACTGGCCCGAGCGCCTGTCGCTGTTCGGCCTGACCCGGCTGCCCGCCAGCTACCTCGATGTCCTCGAGGCGATCGCCGCCGGGCGCGACGTCCACCTCTTCTTGTTGCACCCGTCGCCGGCGTTGTGGGATCGCGTGGCGCCCGAGGTCACCACGTCTTCACGCGATCTGCCGCGGCGTGAGGACCCGACCGCCGCGCTGGCGCGCAACCCACTTCTCTCTTCTTGGGGTCGCGACGCTCGCGAGATGCAGCTGGTGCTCGGTGGCGCAGTGGCACACGATCCTGCCGACCCCGTCGCCCGTTCCGGGCCGCCGACGCTCTTGCAGCGCATCCAGGACGACGTGCGGGCCGACCGGTCCCCGACCGGTGACGCCGCCGCCGCCGGCGCGGCCGATCAGCGACCTCTGCTCGACGACGCTGACGACAGCATCCGGGTGCACTCGTGCCACGGTCGGGCGCGGCAGGTCGAGGTCCTCCGCGACGCCATCCTCCACGAGCTCGAGCGGGACCCGGAGCTCGAGCTCCGCGACGTGATCGTGATGTGTCCCGACATCGAGCACTTCGCGCCCCTCATCGAGGCGACGTTCGGGGCCCACGACCAACTCGACCCCGGTGAGGACGCGACGAGGCAACTCGAGATCCGGCTCGCCGACCGGTCCATCCGGCGGACGAACCCCCTGATGGGTGTCCTGGCCGAGGTCCTCGACCTCGCCGGCGCCAGGATGACGGCGACCCAGGTGCTCGACCTGGCCGGGCGCGAACCGGTGCGGCGCCGCCTCCACTTCAGCGACGACGACCTCTCGCGACTGGAGGAATGGGTCCGAGGGGCGAAGGTGCGGTGGGGTTTCGACGCCGAACACCGCGACGCGTTCGGCCTGGGCGGCATCGGCGCCAACACGTGGCGCACGGGTCTTGACCGGCTGCTCCTCGGGGTGGCGATGGCCGACGACCAGGAACGGCTCTTCGCTGGGACGGCGCCGCTCGACGACGTGGACAGCGGCGACATCGAGCTCGCCGGCCGCCTGGCGGAGCTCGTGGAGCGTCTGCGTCAGGCGGTCGACGACCTGGCCGGCTTGCGCACGATCGACGAGTGGGCGAAGGCGCTCATCGGCATCGCCGACTCACTGAGCGCGAGCGCCCCGTCCGACACGTGGCAGCGGGCGCAACTTTCCGCGTTGCTCGAAGACGTCGTCGGCGAAGCCTCGGACGACCGGGGCGCCAGCCACGTCCTCCTGAGCTGTGACGACGTGCGGTCCATGCTGGCCGATCGTCTCCGGGGCCAGCCGACACGGGCCAACTTTCGTACCGGGCACCTCACCGTGTGCACGTTGGTGCCGATGCGCTCCATCCCCCACCAGGTGGTCTGTCTCCTGGGCCTCGACGACGGCAGCTTCCCGCGGCACATCGAACGTGACGGCGACGACCTGACGGCGCGACAGCCACGCGTCGGCGATCGGGACGTCCGCAGCGAGGACCGCCAGCTGCTGCTCGACGCCTTGCTCGCGGCGCGCCAGCGCCTCATCATCACCTACACCGGACGGGACGAGCGCTCGAACCTCCCGCGCCCTCCGGCGGTGCCCGTTGGCGAGCTGCTCGACGTCATCGATCGCACCGTGCGGGTGGAGGAAGGTGCGCCGCGGGACGCCGTCCGCGTCACGCACCCGCTGCAGCCTTTCGACGCCCGCAACTACGAGGCGGGGGCGCTCAGGGCCGAAGGGCCGTGGAGCTTCGACTCGATCCATCTCGAAGGCGCCCGCGCCGCGCGTTCCCCGCAGCACGTGGCCACACCGTTCTTGTCTCGGCCGCTGCCGCCGCAATCGGATGCGGACGGGGATCCGGATGGAGTCAGCCTCGAACTGCTGGACCGGTTCGTGAGGAACCCGGTCGCGACCTTCCTCCGTGAGCGGCTCGGGATCTCGCTGTTCGAGCGGACGCGTGAGCTCGAGGACGCCATCCCGATCGAGCTCGACGGCCTCGCGGAGTGGGAGGTCGGGGAACGCATGCTCCGCGCCCGGCTCGCCGGCGCCGACTGGGAGGCGTGCCGAGCGGCCGAGATCGCCCGTGGCGGGCTCCCGCCCGGGGCCCTGGCGGAGCCGACGCTGGCCGAGATGGCGCACGACATCGAAGAGCTCGTGCGCGCGCACGCCGGCCACGATTGCGGGCGCGGCCGACTCGAGTTCCGTGGTGGTGGACCTGACGTTGCCGGGACAATCGGCCCTCACGGGAGTCGTGCCGGGCGTGCACGGCGACGTGGTCCACCTCGTGACGTTCCGCCGGATGCAGCCCGCCCTCCGCCTCGCCGCTTGGGTACAGCTGCTCGCCGTCACGGCGGCCCACCCCGAGCGCGCGTTCTCCGCCATCACCATCGGTCGGGCCGAGCGAAGGTCGTCCCGCACGGTGACCATCGCGGAGATCGCGCCGCTCGCCGAGGACCCGGCAGGTCGCCGGCGCGCCGCGGAAGTGGAGCTAGCCCGGCTGCTGCAGCTGTTCGCCCTCGGCATGGCCCAGCCGCTGCCGCTCTACTGCAAGACGTCGGCCGCCTACGCCGCGGCGCGGGCACACGACGCCGACGACGCCGACGTCGCCGGCCGCCAGAAGTGGGAGTCGACCTTCGACTACGACCTCGAAGACAGAGATCGCGCCACTCGGATCGTGTTGGGTGACGTCCTCACGTTCAACGACATGGTCACTCGCTCAGGCGTGCTCGGCGACGACGAACTGTCGCTGGGTTGCGACCCGGGCGAGCACACGCGATTCGGCTTCTACGCCCGTGTCCTGTGGGACGGCTTGCTCGAGCACGAGACGGTCCGCAACCGGTGAGCACGCCCGCGGACCCACAGCCCTTCGACGTCTGCGGGCCGCTGCCGAGCGGCATGACGCTGCTCGAGGCGAGCGCCGGCACGGGCAAGACCTTCACCATCGCCGCCTTGACGACGCGCTACATCGCGGAGAAGGGCAACCCGATCGACAAGCTCCTGGTCATCACGTTCACGCGCATGGCGACGGGGGAGCTCCGCGAACGCGTGCGGGAGCGGCTGGTCCGCGCCTTCGACGGGCTGACCGCCGTACTGGCCGGCGCACCACCTGCGGCCGACGACGAGATCGTGGGTCTGCTGGCCGACGCGGACCCGTTGGTGCGGACGGAACGGCACGACCGGCTGGCCAAGGCGATCGCCGACTTCGACGCGGCCACGATCGAGACCACGCACGGCTTCTGCCTGCAGGTGCTCTACGGGCTGGGGACCGCCGGTGACATCGATCGTGACGTCACCTTGGTCGAGGACGTGCGCGACCTGATGGAAGAGGTGGTCGACGACCTCTACCTGCGCAAGTTCGCCAGCCGACCCAATCCGCACGACTTCACGCATGCCCAGGCGCTCGAGATCGCCCGCAAAGTGCTCGACCACCCCGACGCGGTGATCGTGCCGGCTCGATCGGAGGGCGACGACATCGACTCGGTGCGGGTGCGCTTCGCTGCCGCCTTCGAACAGGAGATGGACCGGCGCAAGCGAGCGCTCAAGATCATGACGTACGACGATGTCCTCCTCCGTCTGCGCGACACGCTCCGTGACCCTGTACGCGGACCACACGCACGTGCCCGCTTGCGCGAGCGCTACGACGTCGTGCTGATCGACGAATTCCAGGACACCGACCCCGTGCAATGGGAGATCATGGAGACCGCCTTCGGCGGTCGCGACACCACGCTGGTGCTCATCGGAGACCCCAAGCAGGCCATCTACGCGTTTCGTGGCGCCGACGTCCAGGCCTATCTCCAGGCCAAGCACGAGGTCTCGGCGGAGTGGACGCTGGGCGAGAACTGGCGGAGCGACAAGCCGCTGCTCGAGGCGTACGACGCCCTGTTCGCCAACGCGCAACTCGGACAGGGCGGCATCGACTACCGCAGCGTGCGTGCGGCACAGCCCCACCTCGAGACGCGGCTCGCCGGCATGCCGGTGACGGCGCCACTCCGCGTCCGCGTGGTGCATGCCGAGGACGGCCTCGTCGGCCGTACGCGCGACGGGCTCAAGGCCGGTGCGGCGCGCGAGTTCATCGCCACCGACCTGGCCGAGCAGGTGGTCGAGATGCTGTCGTCGGGGGCTCAGGTGATCGCCCGCCGGCGCGACGGCGCCGAGACCTCCCGGACCGAGCTGCACCCGGGCCACTTTGCCGTCCTGGTCCGCTCCAACACGCATGCTCAGGTCGTGCGGGACAGCGCTGCACGCGGCGGGGGTGCCGGCGGTCATCGGCGGCGCCGGATCAGTCTTCGTCTCCGAGGCCGCGCGGGACTGGTTGCGACTGCTCGAGGCACTCGAGCGGCCCGCCGCACGCGACCGGGCGGCGTCGACCGCACTCACCCCGTTCGTGGGCTGGAGCGCCGAGGACGTGGCGCTGGCGGACGAGACCCACTGGGAGGACCTGCACTGGTCGCTGCACCGGTGGGCCCTCCTGCTCCGCGACAAGGGCGTCGCGGCGCTGCACGAGACGGTGAGCCTCGAGCGGCAGGTCCCGGCGCGGGTGCTGGGACAACCGGACGGCGAGCGGTTCATGACCGACCTGCGGCACGTGGCCCAGCTGCTGCACGAAGCGGGTGCGACGGAGGGCATCGGGCCGACGGCCATGGCCAACTGGCTCGGCCGTCGCATCCGGGAGGCGGACCGCGACGCGGACAACGAGGAGCGGACGCGTCGCCTCGAGTCGGACGCCCGCGCGGTGCAGGTGATCACGATCCACCGCAGCAAGGGCCTCGAGTTTCCGATCGTGCTACTTCCCTACGCCTGGGACGGCTACATCCACAAGATCGGGGTCCCCGTCTTCCACGACCCGGCCAACGGGCAGAAGCGGACCGTCGACGTGGGGGGACCCGGCCGGGAGCTGGAGGCACACCGCAAGCTCGAGAAGGAGGAGGGACAGGGCGAGGCGCTGCGCCTTTTCTACGTGGCGGTGACCCGGGCGCAGCACCAGACCGTGCTGTGGTGGGCCGGCTCGCGCGACACGGGCGACTCGCCGCTGTCCCGCCTGATGTTCGACCGGGCACCCGGCGGCGAGGTGGCGCCCTACGGCAGGAAGAAGCGGTCCGATGCAGACGTCGAAGCGGCGTTCGCCTCGCTCGGGCCGTGCGTCGGGGTCGAACGGGCCGGCCCGCACAGCGGGGCGCGGTGGGAGCAGGCGCTCGGCGACGCCGCCACCCTCCACGCCGCTGTCTTCGATCGGACGCTCGACGCCGCGTGGCGACGGGTGTCGTACTCGGGCATCACCCGCGACGCCCACGAAGCACCCGCCATCGGGAGCGAGCCCGAGGACGCGGGCACGATCGACGAACCGGCGCTGGATTGGGCACCGGCGCCTGCACCGCCGCGCCACGCCGCCGGCCCGCCGCCGGTCGCGCTCGAACTGGCCGCCATGCCCGGCGGGACGCTGGTGGGCACGGTCATCCACGAGGTGTTGCAGGAGACCCGGTTCGAGGCCACGGACCTGTTCGGGGAGGTGGACCGTGCGCTGGGCCGCGCGGCGACACGCCGCAGCGCCGACCTCGGCAACCGGGCCGACGTGGCCGCCGGGTTGGTGACGGCGATCGAGTCGCCACTCGGGCCGTTGGTGGACGACCTGGCGCTCCGCGAAGTGCGACGGGTCGACCGCCTCGACGAGATGAGTTTCGAGGTCCCGCTGGTCGGAGGTGACGCGCCCGGCGCGGCTCGCCTCGACGTGAAGGACGTGGCCGACCTCCTCGAGACCCACCTCGGGGCGGGCGACCCCGTGCGCGCCTACGCCGAGCGGCTGCGTGCGTCGGAGCTCGACGGCATGCTGCGCGGCTACATGACCGGGAGCCTCGACCTCGTCTTCCGCCACGAGGGCCGCTTCGTCCTGGCGGACTACAAGACGAACAAGCTCGGCGGCCCGGACGAGACGTTGACCTCGTGGCACTACCGCCCGGAGGCGTTGCAGGCCGAGATGCTCGACGCGCACTACCCGCTCCAGGCGCTGCTCTACACAGTGGCGCTCCATCGCTACCTGCGCTGGCGCGTGCGGGGCTACGACCCGGCCCGCCACCTCGGCGGCGTGCTGTACCTGTTCCTCCGCGGCATGAGCGCAGTCGAGCACGTCCCCGTCGACGGGCAGCCGTGCGGCGTGTGGTCGTGGGCACCCCCGACCGAGTTGGTGACGAGGCTCAGCGACCTCTTCGACGAAGGCGACGGGGCGTGAGCGCGCCCGACACCGAACGCGACGCGTTCGACGCGTTCGACGCGTCGACGGCCCGCGGGGCGACCGGCAGCCTGGCCTTGTTCAACGCGGCGGGGATCCTCGCCCCGTCCGACGCGCACGTCGCCCGCTGTCTCGGCGCGCTCCGCGGCGGGACGGACGACGCGACGCTGCTGGCGGCGGCGCTGGCGGCCCACGCCCCGCGCCTCGGTCACGTCTGCGTTGACCTGGGGGCGATCCGGGGCACGGCGAGCAGCGAGACCGAGAACGAGGTGGAGATCGAGGCGCTGCCCTGGCCCGTGACCGAGGCGTGGCTCGAGACCGTGGCGGCCAGCGGGCTGGCCGGCCCCGACCTCCCGCTTCACCTCGAAGGGCCGAACCTCTACCTGAACCGCCTCTGGCTCGACGAGGTGGCCGTGGCGGACGACCTGCGCCGTCGCGCCGAGACGTTCGGCCCCGAGGTCGACGACGCATGGCTGGCGGAGAGCCTGACGGCGCTCTTCCCGGTCGACGTGGACAGCGAAGACCCCGACCACCTGCAGCCCCTGGCGGCCGCGGTGGCCGTGCTGCGGCGCCTCTCGGTGATCGCAGGCGGACCGGGGACCGGCAAGACCACGACCGTCGCCCGGGTCCTGGCGCTCCTGGACGCGCAGGCGGCCCACGCCGGCGACCCGCCCCCGCTCATCGCGCTCGCCGCACCGACCGGAAAGGCGGCGGCGCGCCTCGAGGAGGCGGTGCCGCGCCGAGGCCGACGGCCTCGGCGTCGGCGACGAGGCCCGGGCGCGCCTGCAGTCGCTCCGCGGCACGACCATCCACCGCCTGCTGGGCTTCCAGCCCGGCAACCGGACCCGGTTCCGTCACCACGCCGGCAACCGCCTGCGCCACGACGTGGTCGTCGTGGACGAGACGTCCATGGTGGCCCTCTCCTTGATGGCGCGGCTGCTCGACGCCGTGGCGCCGCATGCTCGGCTCATCCTCGTGGGCGACCCCGAACAGCTCGCCTCGGTCGAGGCGGGCGCCGTCCTCGGTGACGTCGTCGGCCCGGCCGGCGGGGCGCTACGCATGGGCCCGCCGATGCGGGAACGCCTCAGCGTCGTCTGGGGGCATCCGCTGCCGGCCGGCGCCGGACCTCCGTCCCCTCCCATCGGCGACAGCGTGGTGGTCCTGCGCTACGTGCGCCGGCACCGGGGCGCCATCGCAGAGCTGGCCCGGACCATCCAGCGCGGCGACGCCGACGGGGCGCTCGCGGTGCTCGAGGGCGCCGGGTCGAACGTCGAATGGATCGACACCACCGATGGCGCCCCCGACGGGCTGGGCGTCATCCGGGACCTGGCGGTCGGGAGTGGCCGCGCCGCGATCGATGCGGCGGTGGCCGGCGACGCGGAGGCCGCACTGGCCGCGTTGGGTGGCTTTCGCCTCCTCTGTGCGCACCGTGGCGGACCCGAAGGGGTCACGACGTGGACGCGTCAGATCGAGGCGTGGTTGGCCGGAGCGGTCGAGGGGTTCTCTGTCGGCGCCGACTGGTATGTCGGGCGTCCGCTCATCATCACGGAGAACGACTACACACTCGGGCTCTACAACGGCGACGTGGGTGTTGTCGTGCGCGGTCAGGAGCGCCCGATGGTGGCCGCCTTCGAGCGTGGCGGCGACGTGGTCACGGTGAGTCCCACCCGCCTGGCCGCCGTCGACACCGTCTACGCCATGACGGTCCACAAGAGCCAGGGCTCGCAGTTCCACACCGTCGCCTTCCTGCTCCCGCCGGCCGACTCACGCCTCTTGACCCGCGAGCTGCTTTACACGGCGGTCACCCGTGCCCGGGAGCGCCTGATCGTCGTGGGCGCCGCGGCGTCCGTCCGGGCGGCCATCGAGCGGCCCATCTCGCGGGCCTCGGGGTTGCGCCAGGCCCTGTGGGGTAACCAGGGTTGAGGCGGGCATCCGCGAACGGGAGCCGGTCATCCATTTAGGCTCCCCCAGCAGCCAAAGTCCCTGGTCTCACAGCAATGACAGGCCATACACAGGTTGAATTCAGGGTGCTGCCGCATGATGGCCTGACACAACTTCGCAACATTTGCGGAGCCTGACTGAAAACAAAGGGTTGAGGATGAGGATTCTGGTTCTCGGTGGAGACGGCTATCTGGGTTGGCCCACTGCCTTGCACCTGTCGGCCCGCGGTCACGACGTCACGGTCGTCGACAACCTCGTGCGCCGCGAGTACGACCGCGAGATGGGCGTGGACAGCCTCGTGCCGATCGCCTCCCTCAACGACCGCGTGACGCGCTGGGAGCAGATCTCGGGCCACGCCGTCGACGTGCGCGTCGGCAACCTGACCGACGCGGCGTTCACGTACAGCGTCGTGGCGGAAGCGAAGCCCGAGGCCATCGTCCACTTCGGTGAGCAGCGGTCGGCCCCCTACTCCATGATCGACCGCGAGCACGCCGTCTACACGCAGGTGAACAACGTCGTCGGCAACCTCAACGTGATGTACGCCATTCAGGAGATCGACCCCGAGATCCACCTCGTCAAGCTCGGGACGATGGGTGAGTACGGCTACCCCAACATCGACATCGAAGAGGGCTTCATCGAGATCACCCACAAGGGCCGCACCGACGTGCTGCCCTACCCCAAGCAGCCGGGGTCCTTCTACCACCTGTCCAAGGTGCACGACAGCCACAACATCATGTTCGGGTGCCGGATCTGGGGCCTGCGCGCCACCGACCTCAACCAGGGCATCGTCTACGGGCAGTCGACGACCGAGACCGACCTCGACCCCGTGCTGGCGACCCGGTTCGACTACGACGGCGTCTTCGGCACGGTGTTGAACCGCTTCTGCGTGCAGGCCGTCACCGGGCACCCCCTGACCGTCTACGGCGCCGGCGGACAGACGCGCGGGATGCTCAACATCCGCGACACGCTCGCCTGCGTCACGCTGGCCGTCGAGAACCCGGCCGACCGGGGCGAGTTCCGCGTCTTCAACCAATTCACCGAGTCCTTCTCGGTGCGGGACATGGCGCAGATGGTCCAGCGGGTCTGTCCGAACCGCGTCGACATCGCGGAGGGTCTGGCCAACCCGAGGGTCGAGAACGAGGAGCACTACTTCCACGCCGCCAACACCAAGTTGCTGGACCTCGGCCTCCAGCCCCACCTCCTGACCGACGAGGTCATTACGAGCATCCTCGACCTGGTGGAGCAGCACCGCGACCGGGTGGACGTGAAGGCCATCGCCCCGACCGTCCAGTGGCGGTCGAGCGCCAGCACGCTCACCACGGCGGGCGAGCCGGGCGACTCTTCGTTCCTCGCGCTCTAGTCCCTCCTTTCCCGCAGTAGTTTCCTGCGGCGATGTCGCCCCGCAGGTCCCGCCGTCGCGCGCGCCGTCGCTCCACGACCCGTCTGATCGTCGTGGTGGGCGCGGTGGCGGTCCTCGTGGCGCTCCTCATCGGAGGGCTGGCCGAGGTGTCGCGGCAGTCGCAGGGCTATGACGCCACCTCCAATCGCACGCTCGCCGCGCAGGGCGGCGTGGTGGCCGAGCAGTCCAATGCGACGGCCACCTCGGCCACGGCGCTGCTGGGCGTGATCCCGTCCCAGAACAGGGTGGGCCTGCAGATCGCCCTCGACGGGCTCGTCCAGCAATCGGCGGGCGAGTCCACGCGCGCCGACGAAGCGGCGGGCGCCACCACCGCAGGCTCGCTGCGCTCCGGGTTCGCCGCGGTGTTCGCCGACCGCGCCGAGGCGATGAGCCAACTCCGCGCCGCCGTCGACGGCTACCTGGGCATGCGGCCCATGCCCGTCGCCGGCGCGCCGGGCTCGGCGACGCCGACGGACGCCGGCGACTCGACCCTCCTCTCGGCGACGCAGGCGACGAACCGCATCGCCGCGGTCGGCACGCTGTTGGCGCGCTCCGACTCGCTCTACCGTTCCGTGCGGCGCACGCTCGCCTCCGCGCCGGGCCACGGGCGGTTGCCGAAGTCGGCCTGGGTCACGAGCTCGGGCACGTGGGGGCTCGGGGCGATCGCCGCGCAGGTCGACCTCATCGCCACGTCGCCGTCGCTCGCCGTCACGCACTACCTGGCCCTGCGGACGATCCGGATCAACCCTCCGGCCCTGCCGACACCCCAGGGCGGGTCGTCCTCGGTGTCGGTCATCGCGCCCACGTCGCAGATCTCCGTCGACGCCGTGCTGGGCAACGACGGCACGGTCGACGAACCGCACGCCACCGTGCACTTCACCTTGGCCAGCCAGTCGTCCGGCGCCACGGCGAGCCACAGCGAGACGATCGGGCTCGCCGCGGACGCCTCCCAAGCGCTGCCGACGGTGAATTTCCACGTCAAGGCGGGCACGACCTACGTGCTGACGGTCAGTGTCGACCTGCCGGCGGGGCAGACCCAGACGGTGGGCACGGCCGTCCAGAGCGTGCTGCAGGTGGCGCCGGCGTCCTGACGGCCGGGGGCCGGGGCGCGTGTCGACCGTTCGCACATCGTGGTCATAGGATCGTCGATGCACCGAAACCAGGAATTGGAGGCTCGAGCTCGTGGCCGAGAGCATCACGATCACGGACAATCGCACCGGCGAGTCCATGGAGATCCCGATCGTCAACGGCGGGGTCTCGGCCGAGGAGTGGGCGAAGCTCCTGCCGGGCATCTGGTTCTTCGACCCCGGCTTCATGTCGACGGCGGCGTGCGAGAGCGGCATCACGTACCTCGACGGCGAAGCGGGGATCCTGCGCTATCGGGGTTACCCCATTGAGCAGCTGGCCGAGAAGTCGACCTACCTCGAGGTGGCGTACCTCCTGCTCCACGGCGAGCTGCCGACCGAGGAGCAGTTCGCCCAGTGGCGCCACGAAATAACCAACCACACGTTCATCCACGAGAACGTGCGAAAGCGCTTCCTCGAGGGCTTCCACTACGACGCCCACCCGATGGGGATGTTGGTCTCGGCGGTCGCCGCGCTCTCCACCTTCTACCTCGACGCCAAGGACATCTTCGACCCCGAGTCCCGCAGCAAGCAGATCATCCGGCTGATCGCCAAGATGCCGACGCTGGCCGCGGCGGCCCACCGCTTCAGCGTCGGGATGCCGTTCGTCTACCCCGACAACTCCCTCGACTTCGCCCCCAACTTCCTCTCCATGATGTGGAAGGTCGCCGAGCCTCGGTTCGAGGCCGACCCCGTGCTCTCCCGGGCCCTCGACATCCTGTTCATCCTGCACGCCGACCACGAGCAGAACTGCTCGACCACCGCCATGCGCGTCGTCGGCTCGTCGCATTCGGACCCCTACTCGTCCACCGCCGCGGCCGCCGCCGCGCTCTACGGCCCGCGCCACGGTGGTGCCAACGAGGCGGTCATCCGCATGCTCACCGAGATCGGCAGCATCGAGAACGTCCCCGACTTCATCGCCACGGTCAAGGCGGGACACGGCGGGCAGCGCCTCCAGGGCTTCGGTCACCGCGTCTACAAGAGCTACGACCCGCGAGCCAAGATCATCAAGCAGACGGCCGACGAGGTCTTCGAGGTCACGGGCAAGAACCCGCTGCTCGACATCGCGCTCAAGCTCGAGGAGATCGCGCTGAACGACGAGTACTTCACGTCGCGCAAGCTCTACCCGAACGTCGACTTCTACTCGGGCCTCATCTATCAGGCCATGGGCTTCCCGCTCGAGATGTTCCCGGTGCTCTTCGCCATCCCGCGCACGGCCGGGTGGCTGGCCCACTGGCAGGAGATGCTGGACCAGGACTCGAAGATCGCCCGGCCGCGCCAGCTCTACATCGGCTCGGACGACGCGCGACTACACCCCGATCGACGCCCGCTGACGCGGGCAGACGGCTCTTTCCTCAGACGTCCTCGCGGCGTGCGCGCCCGTTGTCGTGCCTACGAGTGGATCGTGTCCTGATGCTCTGACGCCTGGGGCCTGATGCGCACGAGGCCCTCTTGCGCCAGCGAGATGCACAGCCTCCCGGAGCGGTCGTAGAGGAAGCCACGCGCCAGGCCCCGCCCGTTCCAGGCGATCGGGGAGTCGGTGTTGTAGAGCAGCCACTCGTCGGCCCGGAACGACCGGTGGAACCACATGCAGTGGTCGAGGCTCGCCCCCATGAAGTTGGGGTCCTCCCAGCTTCACGTCGTGGGGGGCGAGGATCACGTCGAAGAGGTTCATGTCCGAGGCGTAGGTGACGACGCAGGCGTGGAGCAGGGGGTCGTCGGGCAGCTCGCCGTCGGCGCGGATCCACAGCTGCTGGAAGGGCTCGCCGCCCCCCTTGCTGTGCCAGGGCAGCTCGCCGATGTAGCGCTGGTCGATCGGATGGGGCCGGTCGAACCAGTCGGAGAGCTCCTCCCTCCAGGGCTCGAGGCGCTCGAACAGCGGCTGCAGCGTCTCGGGCGGCGGGACGTCGGGCATGGGGAACTGGTGCTCGATCGGGCTCTCCTCGGGCACGGCGAAGGAGGCCGACATGTTGAAGATGGCCCGCCCGTGCTGGATGGCCACGACGCGCCGGGTGGTGAAGGACCTCCCGTCGCGGATGCGGTCGACCTCGTAGAGGATGGGCACGGTCGGATCGCCCGGCCGCAGGAAGTACGCGTGCAGCGAGTGGACGCGCCCGTGTTCGACCGTGCGGCCCGCGGCCATGAGGGCCTGCCCTGCCACCTGCCCACCGAAGACGCGCTGGCGTTCTTCGTTCGGCTGCGTGCCGCGAAAGATGTTCTCCTCAATGGGTTCGAGGTCGAGCAAGCGGACGAGGAACTCCAAGGACGCGCTCATCGGGCCTATGTTCGCAGGCGCCGCCGGGCCTTGCCGCAGGGCACGCGGCCTGCGGTCCCGCTACCCTGCGGCAGCGTGAGCGACGCAGAGCCGAGCGGACGCGAACTGGTGTTCCCCGAGGGCTTCCTCTGGGGCGTGGCCACGGCGGCGCACCAGATCGAGGGCGCCAACGTCAACAACGACTGGTGGGCCTGGGAGCACAACCCCGACTCGGGCACGCTCGAGCCGAGCGGCGATGCGTGCGACTCGTTCCACCGTTGGCGCGAGGACATCGACCTGGTGGCGGACATGGGGTTGGGCGCGTATCGCTTCTCGCTCGAATGGAGCCGGATCGAGCCGGCGGAGGGCGAGTTCTCGATCGCCGCGCTCGAGCACTACCGGCGCATGTGCGCGGCCTGCCACGGCCACGGGATCCTCCCCGTCGTCACCTTCCATCACTTCACGACCCCGCAGTGGCTCGCTCGGCGCGGGGGCTGGGAGTCGCCCGATGCGGCCGACCGCTTCGCCCGCTACGTCGCCCGCGCCACTGCGTATCTCGGTGACCTGGTCGGCTGGGCCTGCACCATCAACGAGCCGAACGTCGTGTCGGTGATGGGGTATTTCCAGGGCGAGTACCCGCCGGGGGTGAAGGAGGACTTCAGGCGTTACGGCGCGGTCAACGAGACCATGGTGCGCGCCCACCGTCTGGCCGTCGACGAGCTGCGCGCCGGGCCCGGGCGACTTCCCCGTGGGCCTCACGGTCTCCATGGCCGAGATCGTGGCCGAAGAGGGGGGCGAGGCGCTCCGCGACGCCGCCGAGGAGATGCTCGAGAACGTCTTTCTGCGCGCCACCGAGGGCGACGACTTCGTCGGTGTGCAGTGCTACACGCGGATGCACTTCGGGCCCGAGGGCCTGGTGGGGAACGACCCGAGCGTGCCGGTGACCCAGATGGACGACGAGCGCTGGCCCCGGGCCGTCGAGCACACGGTGCGGCGGGCGGCGGCGGTCAGCGGGCGGCCGGTCGTCGTGACCGAGAACGGGATCGCCACGGCCGACGACACCGACCGGATCGCCTTCCTGACCGAGGCGATCGAGAGCGCCCACCGGTGCCTGGACGAGGGCATCGACCTGCGGGGCTATTTCGTGTGGAGCCTGCTGGACAACTTCGAATGGCACCTGGGGTACGGGCCCAAGTTCGGGCTGGTGGCGGTGGCGCCCGGCATCTTCGAGCGAAGGCCCAAGCCGAGCGCCCATTGGTTCGGCGAGGTGGCGCGGGCCAACCGGCTTTTCACAGGGGGCGCCTAGCCGGCGTACAGAGCCGAAATTGATGGCTCGGCTATTCTTGTGGGGTGCCGCCTTCGCCTAAGGGCTCGACCGGCGCCCACGTAGCGTCCTCGACCCAGGACACGGGGCACCCACCGATCAAGCACATCTGGTCGTCCGACGAGCCGATCGCCGTGCGGGTGCGCCAGGTGATCGCGCACCCCTCGAGCGTCAAGCTCATCAAGTACGCCGGCGTCTCGGTGATCTCGACGATCGTGTCGCAGGTCACCTTGTTCATGGCTGTTCGGCGTGTGGCGGGTGATGTCCGAGGTGCCGGCCAACATCTTGGCCAACGTCCTGGCCACGATCCCGTCGTACTACCTCAACCGCAAGTGGGTGTGGGGCAAGGGCGGGAAGTCCCACCTCTGGCGCGAGGTCGTGCCGTTCTGGGTGCTGTCGTTCATCGGGCTCGCGTTCTCCAGCCTGGCCGTGTGGCTGGCCGGCGACTTCGCCCGCAGCCACGGCCTCGGCCACGGCGCCACGACGCTCCTGGTGAACGGGGCGAACCTGTTCTCCTTCGCCATCCTGTGGATCGTGAAGTTCGTCATCTACAACAAGCTCTTCCACATCGACCCCGTCGAGTACGACGAGCACCACGCAGAGAAGGTCGCCGCAGGCCCCTCGCGACGAGGACTGAGTCCTCCGTCCGGGGCGCACCGCCGGCGCGGCGGGCCTCAGTCCCGGAAGTTCGAGAACTGCAGCGGGACTCCGAAGTCCTCGGCCTTCACCTTCGCGATCACTTCTTGCAGGTCGTCGCGCTTCTTGCCCGAGACCCTCAGTTGCTCGCCCTGCGTCTGGGAGGACACGCCCTTGAGGCCCAGGTCCTTGATGAACTTGTTGATCTTCTTGGCGTGGTCCGAAGAGATGCCGGCCCGGATCGCGATGTGCTGGCGCACCGTGCCCTTCTGCGCCTCCTCGATCTTGCCGGCGTCGAGGGCCTTGAGCGAGACCTGCCGCTTGACGAACTTCTCGTCGAGCACCTGGCGCAGGGCGCGCAGGCGGTCCTCGGTCGATGAGCGCAGCACGAGGTCGTTGTCGCCCAGCTCGATCTCCGAGTCCGTGTTCTTGAAGTCGAAGCGGGTCGCCGCCTCCCGGTTCGACTGGTCGACCGCGTTGCGGACCTCCTGCATGTCGACTTCCGAGACGATGTCAAAGGTGGGCATGACCTCAGATTACCGGCGAGCCCTCGTACGCCCCGGGTGCGCGGGGCGGGCTAATCTCGCCGGCTGCGGGTCGGTGTCCGAGTGGCCAAAGGAAACAGGCTGTAAACCTGTCGGTTGATACCTACGGAGGTTCGAATCCTTCCCGGCCCACGCAACCCCCGGCGGCGTTGTCGCTGGCCAATCGGGGGTGCTACCAGGTGGGCGAATTGGGGTGCTGCCCGCCCTTGGTCGCCCCCCTGGGTGCCGTTACAATGCTGTTTCAGATCGGTTGCGGCCACACGCTCCCCAAGCGTGGGCCGACCCCCCTCCCGGGTCCTGGCGCCCGGCGACACGAGCGAGGCTGACTGCACCAGTGGACGACAGCGCGGAGTCCCCCCAAGCGCCGGTGCTCGACCGTGTCGGCCCGGGCCTCAGCCGGCTTTCCATGCGGGCCGAGGCGTTGCGTCTGCGGCTCACGCCACGGGGCGCGCTGACCAAGCGCGTCGAGGCGGAGCCGGCCGAAGAAGGCGATTGGTCCTTCCTGCGCCGGCCCGCGCTGTTGGGCTTCGTCGCCGTCGTGTCCATCTGCATCGGCGCGTCGCTGCCCAGCTCTCCCTTCAAGTACGAGGCGGCCGGCACGTGGTTCTTCGGGGAGGGCAACGGGACCACGACCACGCTGATGCTCCCGGGAGTGGTGGCGGTGTACGGCGGCATGGTGCTCTTCGTGCGCGTCTGGTTCGGCCTCTATCAGACGTTGCGGGCCCGTCCCAATGTGCCGATCCGGCACCTCGCCTACATGCTCGGCCTCTGGATCCTGCCGCTCATGGCGGTGGCCCCGCTCTTCAGCCGCGACGTCTTCTCGTACGCGGCGCAGGGCGAGATGATGAGCCACCACATCAACCCGTACGTCTACGGGCCGGGCACCCTGGGCTCGGGGCCGTATGTGAGCGGGGTCGACAACCTGTGGCTGAACACCCCCGCCCCGTACGGACCGCTCTTCTTGTTGCTGGCCGGGTGGTCGGCCTCGCTCAGCCTGCACCATGCGCTTATCACCGTGCTGTTCCTGCGGGTGCAGTCGGTGGCGGGCGTGGCGCTCATCGCCTACTGCATCCCCAAGCTCGCCCGCTCCTTTGGCAAGGACGCCGGCCCCGCCTTCGTGCTCGCCGTGCTGAACCCGCTGACGCTGCTCGCCCTCGTCGGAGGCGCGCACAACGACGCGCTCGATGCTCGGCCTGCTCCTCGCCGGGGTGACGGCGGCCCGGTCGCGCCATCCCGTCTGGGGCGTGGTCCTGTGTGCGCTGGCGGCGGCCATCAAGGTGCCGGCCGCCATCGGCATCGTCTACATCGCGTGGGACTGGGCCGGCTCGGGCGCCGAGTGGCGAGGCCGCTTCCGCATGCTCGTGCGCTCCGGCCTGATCACCCTCGTGGTCTTCGGCGCGCTCTCGTTCGTCTCGGGGCTCGGCGTGGGCTGGATCGCCAACCTCGGCACGCCCGGGACGGTCCGCTCCTGGATGGCGCCTGCCACCGCGGTCGGGCTGCTCATCAGCGGCACCTCCCACGTCATGGGCGCCGGCGTCAGCCTGGCCGGGGTGCTGACGCTGACCCGGGCCATCGGCCTGGTCGCCGCCGCGGTCATCGCGGTGTACTGCCTGCGCCACCGCGAGCGCATGGGCGTGCTCATGGCACTCGGCATCACGATGTTGGCCTTCGTGCTGCTCGGACCGGTGGTGCAGCCCTGGTACCTCACGTGGGGCGTCATCATCCTCGCCCCGGTGGCGACCGGCCGGATGCTGTGGGCGATCCTCGGCATCTCGACGGTCGCACCCTTCATCGGCCTGACCGGCGGTGCGGACCTGCTGAATCAGCTGGTGCACACCGACCCGGCGAGCATGGTCCTCGCCGTCATGGTGCTGTGGGCGGTCGCCATCGCCCCGCTGGGCAATTGGACGACGTCGTGGCGCCTCGACCGCTCCCATCTCCCGGGCCTGTCGGCGCAGCCACCCGCGCCGAGCGCCGCCGTGCTCGAGTCCTGAGCACCCGGCAGCCGGCCGCGCCGGCCGCGGCTGCTTAGAGCAGCTTCTGCAGCTCGACCACGTCGATCCACTGGCGGTGCTTGCGCCCGACCTCGCGTTCGACGCCGACCAGCTCGAATCCCGCGGCCGTGTGCAGCCCGATGGAGGTCTCGTTGTGCCCGGCGATGCGGGCGATGACCGTGTGGAAGCCGTGGGCGGAGGCCAGGACCAGGAGCTCGTCGAGCAGGGCGCGTCCGACGCCACGACCCCGCTGCGACCGGTCGACGTAGACCGAATTCTCTGTCGTGGCGGAGTAGCCCGACCGCTCACGGAACGGGGAGAGCGACCCGAAGCCCAGCACGACCTCACCGTTGGCGCCGGCCGGGCCGTCGGTGCCCGTGCCGGGCGGCTCGATCGCCACGACGGCGGGGTGGACGCCGCTGTGCCCGAGGATCCAGGCCTCCTGCTCGCCCCGGGTCCGGGGCACCATGTCGAAGGTGTTCGTGCTGTCGGTCACCTCGGCGTTGTAGATGGTCCGGATCGCCTCGGCGTCGGCCAGCTCAGCGAGTCGGATCCGCATCCGCCGATGGTATTCTTGAGGTAGGGAAGGCAGGGGAGCGGAGGCAGCCTCCGTCGGGCCCTGGCTATCATTGACCGCTCGCGGCGCGTGCCCGCGGCGCCCCTGTAGCTCAGTGGCAGAGCACCTCCATGGTAAGGAGGGGGTCGTGGGTTCAATCCCCACCGGGGGCTCGCCCTTGGCGGCGTAGCTCAGTTGGTCAGAGCACACGGCTCATAATCGTGTTGTCGCGGGTTCGAGTCCCGCCGCCGCTACCAGGTCCGGGCAGATCCCCGGCGCAGCCCACCAGGAAGGATTCAAGATGCCGAAGAACGAGAAAAGGGTCCAGGTCACCCTGGCCTGCGAGGTGTGCAAGCGGCGCAACTACATCACGACCAAGAACAAGCTCAACGACCGTGAGCGGATCGAGATGAAGAAGTACTGCCGCTGGGACCGCCAGCACACCCTCCACAAGGAGACCCGCTGAGCCGATCCGACCCTGCCGGTGCTACTCTGGCAGGCCGTTCCCCAGGTCAGGGGGAAGAACCACCTGCCCGACGGCAACCGAAGGCAACCCCACCGAGGGCAGTAGCTCAACTGGTAGAGCACCGGTCTCCAAAACCGGCGGTTGGGGGTTCGAGTCCCTCCTGCCCTGCCCCGGACGAGAACATCGAACGAAGTACGTGAGGCGAGACCCGTGAACCGCGAGACGAAGCGCTTGATGCAGCGCCAAGGTCAGATGGAGGCCGATGGCTCTCCGTCCACCAAGCGCGCGCCTGCACAGCAGACACGGACGCCCCGCCAGACCAAGGGTGGTGCGCCCGTCCGCCGCCGGTCCACGCCCGCACAGTTCGTCCGCGAGGTCCGCGACGAGATGCGCCAGGTCGCCTGGCCCTCGCGTGCGGAGCTCATCAACTACACGACGGTCGTCTTCGTCACCCTGGCGATCATGATCAGCCTCATCTTCGTCCTGAACCTCGCGTTCGGGAAGCTCGTCACCCTCCTCTTCACGAAGTAGCCCCCCATGACTGATATCTCGAACACCCAAGCAGAAGAAGCCCTCGCGACCGGCGACGAGCAAGACACCGCCGAGGCGGTCGAAGCCGAGCAGCAGGCGCCCGAGGAGGCAGCCGTGAGCACGGCCCTGACCGACGACGTCCTCGACGAGGTCGTGGCGGGGGACGAGGCCGAGCTCGAGTCGATCGCGGACAACGCGGCCGTCGACGCGGTGGCCGAGGAGACAGTCGAAGAGCCCGCAGAGGAGATCGTGGAAGAAGCAGTGCTCGAAGCCATCGAAGAAGAGGAAGTCTCAGCGGCGTCCGCGGCGAGCGACGAGCCGGTCCTCGTGCTGGACGCCACCGGCAACGGGGCGGCCGCGGCCGCCGACGACGAGCCTGTCGAGCTCGGTGGCTGGGGCCACGACGACGAGGAAGAGGAGGAGGTCGTCGAGGTCGAGAGCCCCTACGACCGCCCGGGCCGCTGGTACGTCGTGCACACCTACTCGGGTTACGAGAACAAGGTGCGCTCCAACATGGGCAACGTCGTGGCGTCCCGTGGGCTCGAGGACCGGGTCTTCGAGGTCGTGATCCCGATGGAGGACGTCGACGAGTTCAAGGGCGGCAAGAAGGTCACCGTCCAGAAGAAGGTCTTCCCGGGCTACCTGCTCGTGCGCTGCGACCTCGACGACGACACGTGGGGCGCCATCCGCAACACGCCGGGCGTGACGGGATTTGTCGGGCCGGGCACCAAGCCGACGCCGCTGTCGCGCCGCGAGGTCGAGAACATCCTCCAGGTCAAGGCGGAGGGCGTGCCCGGTGCGGCGCCCAAGCGGACGCGGGCCCGGCTCGAGTACGAGGTCAACGAGACGGTGCGGGTCAAGGAAGGCCCCTTCGCCGACTTCTCGGGCCAGATCTCCGAGATCAACGAGGACCAGCTCAAGCTCAAGGTGCTGGTCAACATCTTCGGCCGGGAGACCCCGGTCGAGCTCGAATTCAGCCAGGTCGCCAAGCTCTAGGCGGGACGCCCGGCCCCGCCGGCCCCGTGGAACAAAGCGTCGGTGAAAGACGCTTTACCTAGTAAAGAACGAAAGAAGAAGGAGTACAGACGATGCCACCGAAGAAGAAGGTGCTCGCCGTAGTCAAGATCCAGCTCGATGCCGGCTCCGCCACCCCCGCGCCCCCGGTCGGCACGGCGCTCGGGCCACACGGCGTGCAGACCATGGAGTTCTGCAAGCAGTACAACCAGGCGACCGAGAACATGCGCGGCCAGGTCATCCCCGTCGAGATCACGATCTACGAGGACCGGTCCTTCACGTTCGTCCTCAAGACCTCGCCGACCCCGGTGCTGCTGCGCCAGGCGGCCGGCCTCGACAAGGGTGCCGCCACGACCGGGCGCGAGCAGGTCGGCACGATCACCGACGCCCAGCTGGCCGAGATCGCCACGACCAAGCTCAAGGACCTGAACACCGACGACCTCGACGCGGCCAAGCAGCAGGTCGCCGGGACCGCCCGCTCGATGGGCATCAAGGTCGCCGGCTGAGGCCCTGAGGACGCGCAGAGGAGAGATGCCATGACCCAGCACGGGAAGAAGTACACAGACAGCCTGACCAAGGTCGACCGCGAGCAGCTCTACGGGCTCGGCGAGGCCGTGGACCTGCTGAAGGAGTTGGCCAGCGCCAAGTTCGACGAGACCGTCGAGCTGGCGGTGCGCCTCGGCGTCGACCCGCGCAAGGCGGACCAGATCGTCCGCGGCACGCTGTCGCTGCCCGAGGGCACCGGCAAGACCAACCGGGTGGCCGTCTTCGCCAACGGCGACGCGGCGAACGAGGCCCGGGCCGCGGGTGCGGACGTGGTCGGCGCCGACGACCTGGTGGCCAAGATCAACGGCGGCTTCCTCGACTTCGACGTGGCCATCGCCACACCCGACCTCATGGGTCAGGTGGGCTCGCTCGGCCGCGTCCTGGGTCCCCGTGGCCTCATGCCCAACCCCAAGACCGGCACCGTCACCACCGAGGTGGGCAAGGCGGTCACCGAGTTCAAGGGCGGCCGCGTCGAGTACCGCACCGACAAGGTGGGCAACGTCCACCTGCGTGTCGGCAAGGCGTCGTTCACCCACGACCAGCTGGTGGCGAACATCCGCGCCGTGGTCGAGGAGCTCCAGCGGGCCAAGCCGGCGGCGGCCAAGGGGCGCTACTTCCTCTCGGTCACGGTGTCGACGACGATGGGCCCGGGCATCCACATCGACCCGGCCAAGGCCCGCGCCGTCGACGAGGAGCAGCTCGCCGCCACGGCCTGAGCCGGGCCCGACGGGACGGGCGTCCGACTCGTACTACCATTTCCCGCACAGCTCGCCGCCCGAGGGCGGCCGAGCACTGAATCCGTACGCCAGAGACCTCCGGTGCACCTCCGGGTGCTGAAACGGCCCACCAGGCCGGCCTGACGAGGCGACATCTCGCAGCCGGCCCCGCCGTCCTGCGCCGTCGCACACCGGAGATCCCTGGCCCGCTTCCGGGCACCGATCCCGGTGGAGGAACCGATGGCAACGCAGAACGCACAGATGGCGCACAAGGTCGAGGTCGTCGACGAGGTCAAGACGCGCCTGACCGCATCGACCGCGTCGATCGTGAGCGAGTACCGCGGGCTGACGGTGGCCGAGATGGCCGACCTTCGTCACGCGCTGTCCGCCGTCGGCGGCGACTACAAGATCTTCAAGAACACGCTCGTGCGCCGGGCCATCGACGGGGGCGACTACCAGCCGCTGGCCGAGTACCTGAGCGGCCCGAGCGCGCTCGACCTTCGTCCAGGGCGACATCAGCGCGGTGGCCAAGGCGCTGCGCGACTTCTCGCGGGCCAACCCCCACCTCGTCATCAAGGGTGGGCTGGCCGACGGCTCGCTGCTCTCGACCTCGGACCTGGCTGCGCTGGCCGACCTGCCGCCCCGCGAGGTCCTGCTGGCCCGCTTCGCCGGTGCGTTGGCGGCGCCGCTCCAGACCATGGCCGGCCTGCTCAAGGCGCTGCCGCAGAACCTGGCGTACGGGATCTCTGCGCTGATCGACGAGCAGGGCGGCGTCCCCGAGACGGCTGCGCCCGAAGCGCCCGAAGCGCCGGAACCGGCAGAGGCAGCCGCGCCCGAAGCCGCCGAAGAGGCGGCCGCGCCCGAAGCCGCCGAAGCAGCCGCGCCCGAGGCCACGGAAGAGGCGGCGGCGGAACCGGCTGAGTCCTCCGAGGGCGGAGGCGGCGACGCCGAAGCGGCCGACACCACCGAGGCGACGGCCGAAGAGCCCGCCGCCGAGTAACCCACATCCGCCCACGAGATCGACTCACACAGAGACCGAAGGAAAGAAAGGAAGGCCACGCAGATGGCAACCCTCACCAAGGAAGAGATCCTCGACGGGATCGCCGAGCTGTCGGTGATCCAGCTGAGCGAGCTGTTGAAGGACTTCGAGGAGAAGTTCGGCGTGACCGCGGCCGCCCCCGTGGCGGTGGCTGCCGCGGCTGCCCCGGCTGCCGGTGGCGACGCCGGCGGCGCCGAGGAGGAGAAGTCGACGTTCGACGTCATCCTCTCGGCGGCCGGCGACAAGAAGATTCAGGTCATCAAGGAGGTGCGCGCGCTCACCAGCCTGGGTCTGAAGGAGGCCAAGGACCTGGTCGAGGCCGCCCCCAAGCCTGTCCTCGAGAACGTCAACAAGGAAGACGCCGACAAGGCCAAGGCCGCCCTCGAGGGCGCCGGCGCCACCGTCGAGGTCAAGTAGCCGGGGCGGGCGGTGGGTCCCGGCCGTTGCCGGTCGAGGGCCCGCCGACTTCCCGGTTCGACGTCTCCGGGCCCCATTTTGGGGGTCGGAGCGCCCTGACCAGGCACGATGCCTGGCGGGCGAGGGTCCTTGACGAGGGAGGGGGGCACCTTTACCCTGTCGGGGACCCCGGGCGCAGCCCGTGTAGGCCTCTCGCGGCCCAAAGGGGTTGTGATCGTGCACGTCTCACGATAAGATGCACGGTTGCCGTGCGTCTCCGTGTGCCTGGACCCGTAATTCTTGCGGGCTGGTGCGCGCCCCGGCAGCTCTGGTAGCCCGCCCACTCGCCCTCGTCCCGCCCGCCCGTCGTCCCCGCAGTCCGCAATCCCGCAATCCCGTCCTCAGCCGGCCGTCTTTTCTCCTTGGAGGTGTTGACCGTTGTCTTCACGGTCCCGTAGCCCCGAACGCGTCTCCTTTGCCAACATCACAGAGGCCCTGCCGCTCCCTGATCTGATCGCCATCCAGCGCGACTCTTTCCAGTGGTTCCTCGACAAGGGTCTGGCAGAGGCTTTCTCCGATATCAGTCCGATCGAGGACTTCACCGGCCAGCTCAGCCTCGAGCTCGAGTTCGACCCGACCGACGCCGACCTGCGTCCGCCGCCCAAGTTCTCCGTCGAGGAGTGCAAGGAAAAGGACATGACCTACGCGGCGCCTGTCTTCGTGCGGGCCCGCTTCCTGAACGCCACGACCGGTGAGATCAAGGAGCAGACGGTCTTCATGGGGGACTTCCCGATGATGACCGACCGCGGCACCTTCATCGTCAACGGCACCGAGCGCGTCGTCGTGTCCCAGCTCGTCCGCTCGCCGGGCGTCATCTTCCAGCCCGGCCGCGACGCCAAGACCGTCTTCACGGGCACGATCCACCCCTACCGCGGTGAGTGGATCGAGCTCGACATCGAGGCCAAGCCGGGCAAGGACGTCACGGCCGGCTGCCGCGTCGCCCGCAAGCGCCGCCTGTCCCTCTTCGTGCTCCTGCGCGCCCTGGGCTACGGCGACGAGGCCTTCCTCGACCGCTTCGTGCGCCACTTCGACTTCCTCGAGGGTCAGTGGGAGAAGGAGCGCAACCTCGCGCCCACCCGTGAGGAGGCCCTCCTCGAGATCTACAAGCGCGCCCGCCCCGGCGAGCCGCTCTCGGCCGAGGCCGCCCGCGTCTACTTCGAGAACGCCTTCTTCAACCCGAAGCGCTACGACCTCACGCGGGTCGGCCGCTACAAGCTGAACCGCAAGCTCGGCCCCGAGATCGACCGGCTCTCCGAGCTGTTCGGGATCGAGATCGAGAAGCCGGCGCCGGACCAGTCGGTGCTCAGCCCGTCGGAGATCCTGGCCTCCGCCACGTACATGCTCCACCTGGCGCTGCACATGGCCGACGGCGAGTCGACCTACCGCATCGACGACCAGGACCACTTCGCCAACCGCCGCATCCGCTCGGTCGGCGAGCTCATCCAGAACCAGGTGCGCGTCGGCCTGTCGCGCATGGAGCGGGTCGTGCGCGAGCGCATGACCACCCAGGACGTCGAGGCCATCACGCCCCAGACGCTGATCAACATCCGCCCCGTGGTCGCTGCGGTGAAGGAGTTCTTCGGGACGTCGCAGCTGAGCCAGTTCATGGACCAGAACAACCCGCTGTCGGGCCTGGCCCACAAGCGCCGTCTGTCGGCCCTCGGGCCAGGCGGCCTCTCGCGTGAGCGCGCCGGCTTCGAGGTGCGAGACGTCCACACGTCGCACTACGGCCGCATGTGCCCGATCGAGACGCCCGAGGGACCGAACATCGGCCTCATCGGCGCCCTGGCCACGTACGCGCGGGTCAACGAGTACGGCTTCATCGAGACGCCGTACCGCACCGTCGTCGACGGCAAGGTCACCGACGAGGTGAGCTACTACGCCGCGGACGAGGAAGAGGAGCACGTCATCGCGCAGGCGAACGCCTCGGTCGACGCCGAGGGTCGCCTGACCGAGGACCGCGTCCTCGTGCGCCGCGGCCCGCAAGGCACCGGCGTGCGCGTCGGCGCCGTCGGCGGCTCCTACGGGACCACGTCGGAGATCGACTTCGTGCCGCCCTCCGAGGTGGACCTCATGGACGTCTCGCCGAAGCAGATCGTCTCGGTCTCGACCGCGCTGATCCCCTTCGTCGAGCACGACGACGCCAACCGGGCCCTCATGGGCGCCAACATGCAGAAGCAGGCCGTGCCGCTGGTCGTCCCCGAGGCGCCGTACATCGGCACCGGCGTGGAGGCCCGTGCCGCCCGCGACGCCGGCGACGTCGTCCTGGCCGAGGGCAACGGCACCGTCACCGAGATCAGTGGGGACTCCATCACCGTCGAGTACACCCCGGGCCAGAAGGACCGCCTGGGCACCGCGCTCGGGCGCAAGGTCTACCGGCTGTCCAAGTTCCGCCGCTCCAACCAGAACACGTGCATCAACCACCGCACCCTGGTGGCCGAGGGGCAGAGCGTGACGTCGGGCGACCTGCTGGCCGACGGCCCTTCGACGCACAACGGTGAGCTGGCGCTCGGCAAGAACCTGCTCGTCGCGTTCATGCCGTGGGAGGGCTACAACTACGAGGACGCCATCATCCTCTCGGAGCGCCTGGTGCGCGACGACGTGCTGACGTCCATCCACATCGAGGAGCACGAGGTCGACGCCCGCGACACCAAGCTGGGCGCCGAGGAGATCACGCGGGACATCCCGAACCTCTCCGAGGAGATCCTGGCCGACCTGGACGATCGCGGCATCATCCGCGTGGGCGCCGAGGTCGAGCCGGGCGACGTGCTCGTGGGCAAGGTCACCCCCAAGGGCGAGACCGAGCAGACGCCCGAAGAGCGCCTCCTGCGCGCCATCTTCGGCGAGAAGGCCCGCGAGGTGCGCGACACCTCGCTCAAGGTGCCGCACGGTGAGTACGGCAAGGTGATCGACGTGCGCGTCTTCTCCCGCGAGGAGTCGCACGAGCTGCCGCCGGGCGTGAACCAGCTGGTGCGCGTCTACGTGGCCCAGAAGCGCAAGATCTCCGAGGGCGACAAGCTCGCCGGCCGCCACGGCAACAAGGGCGTCATCTCCAAGATCCTCCCGGTCGAGGACATGCCGTACCTGTCCGACGGGACGCCGGTCGACATCATCTTGAACCCCCTCGGCGTGCCGAGCCGGATGAACGTGGGCCAGGTGCTCGAGTCGCACCTGGGCTACGCGGCCCGCCACGGCTGGGAGGGCGTCGTGGTCAACGACGGCGTCGGGACCTCGGCCAAGGGCGACGGGGCGGCGCGCAAGACGCGGCCGCGCACCGAGCCGGCGGCGTGGGTGTCCACGCCCGTCTTCGACGGCGCCCACTGGGACGAGGTCGATGACGCCGGGAGCCACCCGACGATCCAGAAGGTCTTCAGCGAGCTCTACTCGGACTCGGCCAACGGGAACGGGAACGGCTCCGCCGGTGGCGCCGGCGACGTCAGCATCAGCGTGACCGGTGACGGCAGCGCCGAGATGGCGGGCGACATCACGCGCCTCATCGGCACGGACGGCAAGGCCACGCTCTACAACGGGCGAACCGGCGACGCGTACGACAACCCGATCTCGGTCGGCTACGTCTACATCCTGAAGCTGGCCCACCTGGTGGACGACAAGATCCACGCCCGCTCCACCGGCCCGTACTCCATGATCACCCAGCAGCCGCTGGGTGGGAAGGCCCAGTTCGGTGGCCAGCGTTTCGGCGAGATGGAGGTGTGGGCCCTCGAGGCCTTCGGCGCCGCCTACGCGCTGCAGGAATTGCTGACCATCAAGTCCGACGACGTGCTCGGACGGGTCAAGGTCTACGAGGCCATCGTGAAGGGGGAGAACATCCCCGAGCCCGGCATCCCCGAGAGCTTCAAGGTGCTCATCAAGGAAATGCAGTCGCTCTGTCTCGACGTCGAGGTCCTGGCCGTGGACGGCCGTGAGATCGAGATGCACGAGCTGGACGAGGACGTGTTCCGCACCGCCGAGGAGCTGGGCATCGACATCAGCCGCAATGAGCGCGGCTCGGACGAAGAGGACGAGCGGCGCGCCGCAGAGAGGAGCTTCTCCTAATGGCTCTGGACGTCAACACTTTCGATCAGCTGCGCATCGGGCTCGCCACCGGCGACTCCATCCGTGGCTGGTCCAACGGCGAGGTCAAGAAGCCCGAGACGATCAACTACCGCACGCTGCGCCCCGAGAAGGACGGGCTCTTCTGCGAGAAGATCTTCGGCCCGACCAAGGACTGGGAGTGCTACTGCGGCAAGTACAAGCGCGTGCGCTTCAAGGGCATCATCTGCGAGCGCTGTGGCGTCGAGGTCACGCGGAGCAAGGTCCGTCGCGACCGCATGGGCCACATCGAGCTGGCCGCCCCGGTCGTGCACATCTGGTACCTCCGCGGCACCCGTAGCTGGCTGGCGTACCTGCTCATGGGCACCGAGCCCCGCGAGGAGCTCAAGGCCAAGCAGCTCGAGAAGGTCATCTACTTCGCCGCCAACCTGGTCACCTGGGTCGACGACGAGAAGCGCCAGGCCGACCTCCCGTCACTCGAGAACGAGATGGCCGAGGAGATCGCGGACATCGAGAAGAAGCGCGACCTCGACATCGACCGCCGCTTCAAGGCGCTCGAGGACGAGCTCAAGGCGCTCGAGGGCGAGGGTGCCCGCGACGCCGAGATCAAGGCACGCCAGCGCGCCGTCGAGAAGGAGATCCAGTCCGCCCGCGAGCGGTCGCAGGAGGACATCGAGATCGCCCAGCGCTCGCTGGACGAGTTCCGCAGCATGCACGGCCGTCAGATCATCGAGGACGAGATGCTGTGGCGCGAGCTGCGGCTCCGCTACGACGAGTACTTCGAGGGCGGCATGGGCGCCGAGTACATCCTCAAGCTCATCGACCGCATCGACCTCGACGCGGAAGAGATCAAGCTGCGCGACATGATCGACGCCAAGGACGGGCGTCGCCCCCTCAGCGCCCAGCGTCGCCAGAAGACGATCAAGCGCCTCAAGATCGTCACCGCCTTCAACCGGCGGGACGACCACGGCCGGCGCATCAACGACCCGCGGGCGATGATCCTCGAGGCCGTCCCGGTGATCCCGCCCGACCTGCGCCCCATGGTGCAGCTCGACGGTGGCCGCTTCGCCACGTCGGACCTCAACGACCTCTACCGCCGCGTCATCAACCGCAACAACCGCCTCAAGCGGCTGTTGGACCTCGGCGCGCCCGAGATCATCATCAACAACGAGAAGCGCATGCTCCAAGAGGCCGTCGACGCACTGTTCGACAACGGCCGCCGCGGGCGCCCCGTCACGGGCCCGGGCAACCGGCCGCTCAAGTCGCTCTCCGACATGCTCAAGGGCAAGCAGGGCCGGTTCCGCCAGAACCTGCTCGGCAAGCGCGTCGACTACTCGGGTCGTTCGGTCATCGTCATCGGCCCGAACCTCAAGCTCCACCAGTGCGGCCTGCCCAAGCTGATGGCGCTCGAGCTCTTCAAGCCCTTCGTCATGAAGCGGCTCGTCGACGCCGAGCTGGCCCAGAACATCAAGTCGGCCAAGCGCATGGTCGAGCGGCGCCGGCCGCAGGTGTGGGACGTCCTCGAGGGCGTCATCCGCGAGCACCCGGTGTTCCTCAACCGTGCGCCCACGCTGCACCGCCTCGGCATCCAGGCCTTCGAGCCCGTGCTCGTCGAGGGCAAGGCGATCCAGGTCCACCCGCTCGTGTGCACGGCGTTCAACGCCGACTTCGACGGCGACCAGATGGCCGTCCACCTGCCGCTCTCCGCCGAGGCCCAGGCCGAGGCGCGCGTGCTCATGCTGTCGGCCAACAACATCCTGTCGCCGGCCACCGGCCGCCCGATCACCGTGCCCACCCAGGACATGGTGTTCGGCGCCTACTACCTCACGCTCGGCGTCGAGGACGGCAAGGGTGCGGGTCGCTCTTTCCGCCACCTGCACGAGATCGAGGCCGCGTTCGACGCGGGTGACATCGAGCTCCAGGTCCCCATCACGCTGCGCCCGTCGGCGGGCTCGTCGCTCGCCAACCGCCTCGCCGCGGCCGGCGTCCTGCCGATGCCCGGCACCAACGGGAACGGGAACGGGACCGAGGCCGCCGAGTCGGACGGCGACGGCGCCGGGACGCTTCGGTTCGAGACCACGCCGGGTCGTGTCTTCTTCAACGAGGCGCTGCCCGAGGGCTTCGCGTTCGTGAACGACGTCGTCGGCAAGCGCAACACGCCGATCGGCACCATCGTCGAAGAGCTCTCGGCCAACTACCCCAAGCACGTGGTGGCGGCCAGCCTCGACCGCATCAAGGCGCTCGGCTTCCGCTTCGCGGCGCAGTCGGGCCTCACCATCTCGATCAACGACGTCCAGACGCCGCCGGACAAGGCGGCCATCCTGGACCGTTACGAGAAGGAGGCCGAGAAGGCCGAGACGCAGTTCAAGCGCGGCATCATCACCGACGACGAGCGGCGCCAGAAGGAGATCGAGATCTGGACCTCGGCGAACTCCGAGGTCGGCCGGGCCATGGAGGCCCAGCTGGCGACGATCGCCTTCAACCCGCTCGACATGATGGTGGACTCGGGCGCCCGAGGGAACAGCCAGCAGATCCGTCAGATCGCGGGCATGAAGGGCCTCGTGTCCAACCCCCGCGGCGAGATGATCCCCCGCCCGATCAAGTCCTCCTTCCGTGAGGGCCTCTCGGTCCTGGAGTACTTCATCTCCACGCACGGCGCCCGCAAGGGCCTCGCCGACACCGCGCTCCGCACGGCGGACTCGGGCTACCTGACCCGTCGACTCGTCGACGTGGCCCAGGAGCTCATCGTCCGCATCGAGGACTGCGGCACGACGCGTGGCATCTGGATCGAGGGCGTCGCGCCCGACGGTCCCGGGCACCGCAACTACCTCGAGACCCGCGCCTTCGGCCGCCTCCTCACCGAGGACGTGAAGCTGAGCGACGGCACCACGTACCCCGTGGGCACGCTGCTGACCGACGAGATCCTCGCCGCCATGCGCGACGACGAGTCCATCGAGCGGATCCGCACGCGCTCGGTGCTCACGTGCGAGTCGCCGCAGGGCGTGTGCGCGGCCTGCTACGGCCTCTCGCTCGCCACCGGCTCGATGATCGAGCTCGGCGAGGCGGTCGGCGTCATCGCCGCCCAGTCGATCGGTGAGCCGGGCACGCAGCTGACCATGCGGACCTTCCACACCGGTGGTGTGGTCGGCGAGGACATCACCCACGGCCTGCCCCGCGTCGTCGAGCTCTTCGAGGCCCGCACGCCCAAGGGCGCCGCGGTGCTGGCCCACCACTCGGGCGCCGTCCGGGTGGAGGACGAGGAGACGGGACGCCGCATCACCGTGGTGGCCGACGACGGCACCGAGGACTCGAGCCTCGTCGCCGCCCGCGCCCACCTCGAGGTGGTCGACGGCCAGGAGGTCTCCGCCGGCGACGCGCTGGTCGAGGGCCCCAAGGACCCCAAGGAGCTCCTCGAGGTCAAGGGCATCCGCGAGACGCAGCAGTACCTCGTCGAAGAGGTGCAGAAGGTGTACCGCGACCAGGGTGTCTCGATCCACGACAAGCACATCGAGCTGATCGTGCGCCAGATGCTGCGCCGGGTCCTCGTCGCCGAGCCGGGCGATGCGCCGTTCCTTCCGGGCGAGCGCGTCGACAACCAGATCTACGCGGAGGTCAACCGCACGCTCGTCGAGGACGGCAACGTGCCGGCCGAGGGACGCCCCGAGTTGATGGGCATCACCAAGGCCTCGCTCGCCACCGAGAGCTGGCTCTCGGCCGCCTCCTTCCAGGAGACGACCCGGGTGCTCACCGAGGCGGCCATCGAAGGCCGCAGCGACCAGCTCTTCGGCCTCAAGGAGAACATCATCATCGGCAAGCTCATCCCGGCCGGTTCGGGCATGCAGCACTACCGGGACATCCGACTCGAGATGCCCGACGCCGAGGCGATGCCCTTCTGGGCCATGGGCTCGGGCGAGTCCGACACCGAGGACCTGGCGAACTGGCTGCGCGACATGGGCGAGGGGGGCAACGAAGACCCCTTCGACTCCTCCATCGACGCCAGCTGGCTCGGCGCCGCCCCGACGGCCGAGGACGCCTACGGCAACCCCATCATCGACAGCGGTGCCGCCGCTGCGCCGACGGGGACCAACGGGTCGTCGACCGAGGAGCAGCCGCCGGCCGAAGGTGCCGCAGAGGCGGGGGCCGGGGCCTAGCCCCGGCTTCCCGGCCCGGCGCCCGAGCGCCCACCCAGGCGCACCCCGAACGGGTGCGTGAGCAGGTTCGACCTGTGGCTGGCCGCGCCGGTGCCGCCGGGACTGTTCCGGCGGCCGGACCGGGGCGGGCACCGCCCGTGACACCCCCTCCCACCGTTTAGGGTTTTTGCACCCGGGACGTAGGGTCGGAGCGCCGTCCGGCGTTCCCGAAAGGATGCCTGGAGGGAGGGAGTCTCGAGTGGCGACAGCACGGTCGGTGACCGACCCTGACGGCGCGGACGGCGGCTCGCACCTGGGCTACCGGCTGACGCACCTGCGCGCTCTCGAGGCCCAGTCGATCCACATCTTCCGGGAGGTGGCGGCGGAGTTCGAGCGGCCGGTGTTGCTGTTCTCGGGCGGCAAGGACTCCATCGTCATGCTCCACGTGGCGCGCAAGGCGTTCTGGCCGGCGCCGATCCCCTTCCCGGTGTTGCACGTCGACACGGGCCGTAACTTCACCGAGGTGCTCGAGTTCCGCGACCGCTACGCGGCCGCGCTCGGTGTCAAGGTGCTCGTCGCCTCCGTGCAGGACGACATCGACGCCGGCCGCACGGTCGAGGACACGTCGCCCCGGGCCACGCGCAACCGGCTGCAGACGCCGACGTTGCTGCGGGCGATCCGCGAAGGGAAGCACGACGCGGTGTTCGGCGGCGCGCGCCGCGACGAGGAGAAGGCGCGGGCGAAGGAGCGCATCTTCAGCTTCCGCGACGAGTACGGCCAGTGGGACCCGAAGAACCAGCGCCCCGAGCTGTGGAACCTCTACAACGCCCGGCACCACAAGGGCGAGCACATCCGCGTTTTCCCGCTCTCGAACTGGACCGAGCTCGACGTGTGGAACTACATCGGCCGGGAGCGGATCGAGACGCCGTCGATCTACCTGGCGCACCAGCGCCAGGTCGTCCAGCGCGACGGCATGCTCATGGCGGTGGGCCCGCATCTCGTCCTCGAGCCCGACGAGACGCCCTTCGAGGCGACGGTGCGTTTCCGCACCGTGGGCGACGCCGACTGCACCGGCTGCGTGGAGTCGAGCGCGGTGACGATCGACCTCGTGATCGACGAGGTGGCGGCGACCCGGCTGACCGAGCGGGGCGCCACGCGGGCGGATGACCGGATCAGCGAGGCCGGCATGGAGGACCGCAAGCGCGAGGGGTATTTCTGATGGAGCTCCTCCGCCTGGCCACGGCGGGCTCGGTCGACGACGGCAAGTCGACGCTGATCGGACGGCTGCTGTACGACGCCAAGGGCATCTTCGAGGACCAGCTCGAGTCCATCCGCCGTACGAGCGAGCTGCGCGGCGCGGTCGAGACCGACCTGGCGCTGTTGACCGACGGGCTGCGGGCCGAGCGCGAGCAGGGCATCACGATCGACGTGGCGTACCGCTACTTCGCCACCCCCAAGCGCAAGTTCATCATCGCCGACACGCCGGGGCACACCGAGTACACGCGCAACATGGTGACCGGAGCCTCGACGGCGCACGTGTCGCTGATCCTGATCGACGCCCGCAAAGGCGTGATCGAGCAGACCCGTCGTCACGCCTTCCTCTCGTCCATGCTGGGCGTTCCGCACATGGTCGTCTGCGTCAACAAGATGGACCTCATCGACTGGGACCGGGCGCAGTACGAGCGGATCGAGTCCGACTTCATGGAGTTCGCCGCGCTGGCTCAACGTCCACGACATCATCTTCATCCCCATTTCCGCGCTGAAGGGCGACAACGTCGTCCAGCGCTCCGAGAACATGTGGTGGTACTCCGGGGCACCGTTGCTCAACCACCTCGAGTCGGTCTACATCGGCAGTGACGAGAACTTCATCGACCCGCGCTTCCCCGTGCAGTACGTCATCCGTAGCCAGACCCCGGACAACCCGGACTTCCGCGGCTACGCCGGGACCGTGGCGTCCGGCGTCCTGCGCCCCGGCGACGAGGTGCTCGTGCTGCCGACCGGGACGACGTCCCGGGTGGCGTCGATCGTCACGGCCGACGGCGAGGTCTCCGAGGCGTTCCCACCGATGGCGGTGGTGGTGACGCTCGAAGACGACATCGCCGTGTCGAGGGGCGACGTGCTGTGCCGGCCGAACAACCGGCCGACCAACTCCCACGACATCGAGGCGACGGTGTGCTGGATGGACGAGCGCGTGCCGCTGGCGGTGGGGCGGTCGTACCTGCTGAAGCACTCGACCCGGACCGTGCGCGCCACGGTGTCGTCGCTGCAGTACCGCTTGGACATGAACGGCCTGCGCCGCGACGACAGCGCGACGTCGTTGGAGCTGAACGAGATCGGGCGTGTGTCGTTCCACACCACGGAGCCGCTGCTGGTCGACGACTACGGAACCAACCGCACGACCGGCAGCTTCATCGTCATCGACTCCCAGACGAACGCCACGTCCGGCGCGGGCGTGATTCGGGTCCTCGCCACGACGCACGCCAGCCCGAACGTCGTGCGCCACCGTGGGCGGCTGACCCGGGCCGACCGCTTCGCCGCCCTCGAGGCGCAGGGCGCCACGGTCCTCTTCACCGGGCTGTCGGGGGCGGGGAAGTCGACCGTCGCGGCCGGGGTCGAGGAGGCGTTCGTGCAGAGCGGGCGGTACGCGTTCCTCTTGGACGGGGACAACCTGCGCCACGGCATCAACGGCGACCTCGGCTTCTCGGACGACGACCGTAAGGAGAACGTCCGTCGCGCCGGCGAGGTGGCGCGCATGTTCGCCGAGTCGGGCTCGTTGGCGCTCATCGCATTGATCTGCCCCTTCGAAGACGACCGCCGCCTGATCCGGATGCTGCACGAGGACGTCGGGCTACCGTTCCTCGAGGTCTTCGTCGACACCTCGCTGGAGGAGTGCGAGCGGCGCGACCCCAAGGGCCTCTACGCCCGGGCCCGAGCGGGCCAGCTCCCCGGCTTCACCGGGATCGACGCGGACTACGAGGCGCCCGCCGCGCCGGACCTCGTGCTTTCACCCAGCTCAGGGACCGTTTCGGAGCAGGTCTCGCGCGCGTCCTGGAGCTGCTGGAGCGCACGCTCCGCTAGCTGGCACGAGGGTGGCCCAGAAGAACCGTCGCCAGCGCCGACTCGAGCAGAGCCGGCGGGACCGCTCGCAGCGCGCGCGGAGAGCTCGCAGCGCGGCGGCGGTGGTCGCGGGAATGCGAGTCGTTGGGACCGGCGGCGCCGCCGGATGGCGTGGGTGGCGATCGGCGCGATCGTCGTCGTCGTGGCCGCCATCACGCTGCCGCTGGTGCTGCTCGGTTCGTCGAGCCCGCCGTCGCACATCTCCGTGCAGGAGGCATCGAGTCCGGCGTTGTCGTCGCACACGGTCCTCAAGTTGCCGGCGGCGTCCGCGGTGGCCGAGCAGGGCGCCTCCGCCTGGGTCACCGACGACCTGCGCAACTTGTTGCTGGCCTTCGACCCATCCACCGGCAAGGTGGGGCACTCAGTCCATCTGGCTGGACGCCCGGTCGCCATGGTGCTGGCGAGCGGGCACCTCTGGGTCACCGACGCGGTCGACAACCAGGTGGTGGAGGTGGACCCGACCACGCTCCTGATCCAGCGCAGCATCCCGGTACCGGCGGAACCGACCAGCATGGCCGTGCTGAACGACGACGTCTGGGTGACGTCGCTGGCGGACAACGAGGTGACGCCGATCGACGTGCGGAACGGGACGGCCGGGACGCCGGTCGGGGTGTTGGCGGGCGCGGTGCGTGTGGCGGCGGGCTTCGGTTCGTTGTGGGTCACCGGCACGACGGACCTGCTGACCCGCGTCACACCGGCCGCGCGCCGGTCGTCGGGCGCCGCCGGTGCGGCCACGCAGCAAAAGACGGTGACAGTCGGGCAGGACCCGATCGGCGTGGCGACGGGAGCGGGCGCGGTGTGGGTGGCCAACTCCGCCGACGGGACGGTGTCGAAGGTGTCGCCGGCGAGCGTGACGGTGACCCAGACGATCCGGGTGGGCGGGGACCCGCTCGCGCTCGGGGTGTCCGGCGGCGAGGTCTATGTCGGCGACGGCACGGCGCAGACGGTCCGCACCGTGTGGCCGACGCCGGGGTCCAAGAAGCTCGACATCGGCACGGACCCGCGGGTGCTGCTGCCCGTGAGCGCCGGGGTCTGGGTGGCCGCCTCCAACCCGGGGCGGGTGCTGGCGGTGGCCCCGAGCTGACAACTTCCCCTCCCATATCGCCAAACGCATGTTGGGGTGTAACTTCGTCCCGGGAGAGGAGGCGGGTATGAGCTGGGGTTATGGCACCTCGGGTGACATGACGTCGACGTCGACATCGACGTGAGCGGCGCCATCGAGCAGTTCTTCGAACACCTGACCGCACGCGACTGGGCGTCCTTCCGACGGGTCCTCGCGCCTGAGGTCGAACGCGTCGGTCCGTTCGGTGACCGCGTGGCCGGGCGCGACCGCTACATCGCCTTGCTCGAAGAGGCGGTACCCGCCGACTACCGCAACGACGTCCGCATCGTGACGTATGCGCCCGACGGATCGTCGGCCTTTGCGCGAGTGACCGAGCACCTCGGCTACCCGACCCAGGCGCTGCACTTCCAAGAGGCGTACGTGTTCGGGCTCGACGACGAGGGCCGGGTGAACCGGATCGAGATCTTCTGGCAGACCCCGCAGTACGACCCGACCGGGTTGGATTCGGGCCTGCGCAGCTGAGATTCGTGCGGGTGCCTTACGGCGATCGCAGCACGCGCCGGCTGCGCCTCAACGAAGGCCTCGAAAAACTTCACGCTTTGCCTACGGCGCGCTCCTAATAAATGGCCGCAAAAGATGCCAAAGCACTAATAAACATGCGCCGCGGCGCGAATACGGCGCGGGTTCACCGGCGGAATTCGCGCATATACGACCAGAAAATTTTGCGCGATTAATTTTTTCGGCGCTGGTGGGGAGGTGACCCCGTCTGGCCGCCAGAACCGGCCCGGCAGATTCGGCGCGGCGGCCCAACAGAAAAGGCTCGGTGAGGTGGTCGGGCGGGTGGCCCGGGCGGAGCTACTCCTGCACCAGCTCGATCAGCGTCCCGAACGACGTCTTCGGGTGGATGAAGGCGACGGTCGTGCCGCGGGAGCCGGGCCGTGGTGCCTCGTCGATCACGCGGCCGCCGGCGTCCTTGACCGACTGGAGCGCCACCGCGCAGTCGTCGACGCGGTAGCCGACGTGGTGCAGGCCCTCGCCCTTCGTGGCCAGGTACTTCGCCACCGGTGAGTCGTCGCGGATCGGCGTGAGCAGTTGCACGTAGGAGTCGGCCACCTTGAGCAGCGCCTCCTCGACGCCGTCGGACTCCACCTTTTCGCGGTGGTCGACGGTGGCGCCGAAGACCTCGGCGTACCAGGCGATGGCCGCCTCGAGGTCGTTGACCGCGATGGCGACGTGGTCGATCTCGGTCAGCAGGTCCTTCACGCCCCGTGCCTCCGGAACAGCGTGATGCGGTCCTCGCCGATCTTGGCCCGGAAGGCGGGGTCGTCGATGCCGAGGCCCTCGCCCGGCGCCAGGCAGAGCACGCCGATCTTGCCCTCGTGCAGGTTGTGGTGGACCTGGTAGGCCGCCTCGCCCACCTCGGTGAGCGGGTACACGGCGGAGAGCGGCGGCAGCACCTTGCCGTCGCGGATCAACTGGTTGGCGTCCCAGGCCTCGCGGTAGTTGGCGAAGTGCGAGCCCTTGATCGTCTTCAGCTTCATCCAGAGGTGGCGGTTGTCGTACTCGATCATGTAGCCCGACGTCGCCGCGCACGTGACGATCGTTCCCGCGCGCTTGCAGGCGAAGACCGACGCGCCCATCGTCTGGCGGCCGGGGTGCTCGAAGATGATCTCCGGCTCGCCGCCGACGAGGCCACGGATGTCCTTGCCGAAACGGCGCCATTCCGATTCGTCCTGCGTGTGCTCGTCGGCCCAGAACTTGTAGTTGGCCGCCTTGCGGTCGATCACCGCCTCGACGCCGAGGTCGTTGAGCAGCTTCACCTTCTCGGGGGACGACACGACGCCGATGGGCGTGCCGCCGCCGTTCAGCACGTGCTGCACCGCGTAGCTGCCGAGCCCGCCGCTGGCACCCCACACGAGCACCTTGTCGCCCTGGCTCATGCGTGCCCCGTTGTGCGAGACAAGCATGCGGTAGGCGGTCGAGTTGCACAGCGCGTTGATGGCCGCCTCCTCCCAACTCAGGTGCGCCGGCTTCGGCATGAGCTGGTTGGCCTTGACGAGCGTGATGTCGGCCAGGCCGCCGAAGTTCGTCTCGAAGCCCCAGATGCGCTGGTTCGACGCCAGCATGGAGTCGTCGTGCGCGGAGGGGTCCTGGTCGTCGACGTAGTTGCAGTGGACGGTGACCTTGTCGCCGACCTTCCAGTTGCGCACCTGGGAGCCGGTGCGCAGGACGACACCGGAGGCGTCGGAGCCCACGACGGCGTAGTCGAGGGCGTGGCGGGCCCCCCACGGGCCCTCCTTGCCCAGCCGGTCGAGGAAGCCGAAGGTGGGCAGCGGCTCGAAGATCGACGTCCATACGGTGTTGAAGTTGATGGACGACGCCATCACCGCCACGTACGCCTCGTCGGGCGCCAGCTCGGGCAGCGGCACGTCCTCGACGTGGAGGGAGCGGCGGGGGTCCTTGTCCGCCGAGGCCATGCCGTCGAACATGTCCTGCTCGCTGCGCTTGACCAGGGCGGCCCGGTAGTGGTCCGGCATTTCGAGTTGGGCCAGCTCGTCGGCGGGCGCGCCGGCGACGACTGCTTCGAGGATCTCGCTCATGTGACCCGACGATAGTTGGCCGCCTACGATGTGGTTTCCGGTCGGTAACCAGGCCGGTGGACAACCCGGAGGTGCAGGGAATGGCTGAGGCCGTCATCGTCGCAGGGGCTCGGACCCCGATCGGGAAGCTGTCGGGCGCGCTGGGCGGCTTCACGGCCATGGACCTGGGCGGCTTCGCCATCGCCGAGGCGCTCGAAGCGCGCCGGCCTGACGCCCGACCAGGTCGACTACGTCCTCATGGGCCAGGTGATCCTGGCGGGCCAGGGCCAGATCACGGCGCGCCAGGCGGCCGTGAAGGGCGGCATCCCGATGAACGTCCCGGCCAACACGATCAACAAGGTCTGCCTCTCGGGCCTCAACACGATCTACCTGGCCGACCAGATGATCCGCGCCGGCGACGCCGAGATCGTCGTGGCCGGCGGCATGGAGTCGATGACCCAGGCGCCGCACCTGCTGCCGGGCGCGCGGGCCGGGTTCCGCCTCGGCGACGCCACGCTGGTCGACTCGATGATGTACGACGGCCTCACCGACTCGTTCGACCACATCGCCATGGGCCTGTCGACCGAGCAGCACAACCAGAACACGGCGAAGGTCTCGCGCGAGGCGCAGGACGCGTTCTCCGCCGCCAGCCACGAGAAGGCGGCGGCCGCGATCAAGGACGGCCGCCTGGCCGAGGAGATCGTCGCCGTCGAGGTGCCCCAGCGCAAGGGTGACCCGATCCTGGTCGACACGGACGAGGGCGTGCGCCCCGGCACGACGGCCGAGTCGCTCGGCGCGTTGCGCCCGGCGTTCGACAAGAGCGGGACGATCACCGCGGGGAATTCGTCGCAGATCTCCGACGGGGGCGCCGCCGTCATCGTGATGTCGGCCGACAAGGCGAAGGAGCTCGGCATTGCCCCGCTCGGCCAGGTGGTCGGGTACGGCATGGTGGCCGGCCCGGACAACTCGCTGCTGACCCAGCCGTCGCGCGCCATCCTCAAGGCCGCCGCCAAGGCGGGGACCGACCTCGCCGGCATCGACCTCTTCGAGATCAACGAGGCCTTCGCCGCCGTCGGCCTGGCCTCGGTGGCCGACCTCGGGATCGACGAGGACAAGGTCAACGTGAACGGCGGCGCCATCGCGCTGGGTCACCCGGTCGGCATGTCCGGCACGCGCGTGGCGCTCACCGCGCTGCTCGAGCTGCGCCGGCGTGGTCAGTCCACGGCTGCCGTGGCGCTGTGCGGCGGGGGCGGGCAGGGCGACGCCGCCATCTTCCGCGCGCTCTAAGCCGCCCGCGTCGCCTCCGACTCCGACTCCGACTCCGCCGACGACCTCGGCTCCGGCGCGTCAGCCCGCGTAGGGCGGCGCCATCAGCGCGACCAGCTTGCCGGTGCCGGCGTCCACGTCGGACCAGCGCTCGGCCTTGAAGGCGTAGACGCCGAGCGCGCACGTGGGGAACCCGGTGCGCACCGCCAACGACAGGCCCTTCTTGTCGCGCGGCGCCAGCAAACCCTCCGACAGCGAGTGCGCCGTCGGGTTGTGGCCCACGACCATCGCCGCCTCCACGTCCTCCTCGAGCTCCTGCACGAAGGCCAGCACCTCGCCGGGGTCGGCGCCGTAGAGCGGCTCGTAGAGCCGGCACTCGGGCGGCTTCGCCATGTCGGCGAGCACGAGGTCCGCCGTCGCCCTGGTCCGCGCCGCAGGCGAGACCAGCGCGACCTCGGGGAGCGGAACGCCCTTGAGCGCCGGGCCCAGTCCCGAGGCGTCACCGGCGAAGAGCCGGCCCAGCGCCGTGGCGTCGCGGCGCCCCCGCGGCGCCAGCACGCGGTCGAAGTCGGAGCCACCGGGGGGCGGGTCGGCCACGGTCTTGGCGTGCCGGAGCAGCCAGAGGACGCGGGTCGACTGCGCCTTCGGTGCCATCACCCCAGGGCGAACGCCGCGTGGAGGCTGCGCACGGCCCGCTCGACGTCGGCCTCGGCGACGATGCACGAGGTCCTGATCGTCGACGTCGAGATCATGTCGATGTTGATCCCCTCCTTGGCCAGCGTCTCGAACATCGTGGCGGCGATGCCGGGGTGCGAGCGCATGCCCACGCCGATGAGGGAGACCCGGGCCACGTCGGCGTCGGAGGTCACGCCGGACGCGCCGAGCTCGTCTGCGTGGGTCTGCGCCGTCGCCACGGAGCCCACGAGGTCGTCGTTGGGGACGGTGAAGGAGATGTCGGTCGTGCCGTGGGCGGACGAGTTCTGCACGATCATGTCGACGTTGATCGACTTGTCGGCCAGCGCGCGGAAGAGGCTGGCGGCGATCCCGGGCCGGTCGGGGACGCCGCTCACGGTCACCTTGGCCTCCGAGGTGTCGTGGGTCACGGCGGTGACGACGGCTTCCTCCATGTCTGCATCCTCCTCGACGACCCAGGTGCCGGGCTCCCAGGTGAAGCTGCTGCGCACGTGTAGCGGGACATTGTGGTTGCGGGCGAACTCGACGGCGCGCAACATCAGCACGCGCCCGCCGGTGGCCGCCATCTCGAGCATCTCGTTGAACGAGATGCGGGGGATGCGGTGCGCCTCGGGCACGATCCGCGGGTCGGCGGTGAACACGCCCGTGACGTCGGTGTAGATCTCGCAGACGTCGGCCTTGAGGGCGGCGGCCAGCGCCACCGCGGTGGCGTCGGACCCGCCGCGGCCGAGGGTGGTGATCTCGCGGTCGGCCGAGACGCCCTGGAACCCCGCCACCACCGGGACCTTGCCGGCGGCCAGCGCCGCTCGGAGGCGGTCGCCCTTGACCTCCTTGATCCTGGCCCGGGTGTGGTCGCCGTCGGTGATGATCCCGACCTGGCTCCCCGTGAAGGACTGGCCCTCGACCCCCAGGTCCGCCAGCGCCATGACCAGCAGCGACATCGAGATCCGCTCCCCGGTGCTCACGAGCATGTCGTACTCGCGGGGCGGCTGGGTCGAGCTGACCGAGTTGGCCAGGTGAATGAGGTCGTCGGTCGTCTTGCCCATGGCGCTCACGACGGCGACGACGTCGGCGCCCTGCCGGCGTGTCCACGCGATGTGATCGGCGACCGCCCGGACCCTGTCCGCGTCGCCGACGGAGGTACCTCCGAATTTCTGGACGACCAGCGGCACGCGACGAGGCTACCGACTGTGGACCGGCCCCAGGAGCGCCGGCGCCCCTGCCCGCCCCCGGTGCCGGGCCTTCGGCGAACGGAGGCCACCCCGGGGATTGGGTAGGGTCTGCGCCCGTGCCCAGCGAGAAGCGAGCCCGTCAACGCGCGGCCCGAGAGGCGCGTCTGGCCGCCGAGGCCCAGCAGCGCCAGCGCCGCCAGAGGATCCGCAACGGCGTCATCGTCGTGGTCGTGATCGCCGCCATCGTGGGGGTGGTCTACGCCATCACGAGCAACAACAAGCCCGTCGGGTCGCAGTCGAGCACGACGACGACGGTGGCCAGTGCGAACTCCAAGTTGCAGGCGGACGCGAACAAGGCTGCCGTGGCGGCCGGGTGCCCTGAGAGCCCCAAGACGCCGGTCAACCACCAGACGTACAGCGCGGCGCCCGCCATGACGATCGACACGACGAAGAGCTACTCGGCCACGGTGAAGACCACGGCCGGCACGTTCACGATCGCCCTCAACGCCTCGGCCGCCCCGAAGACGGTCAACAACTTCGTCTTCCTGGCCCAGAAGGGCTACTTCCACTGCAACGCGTTCTTCCGGGTCATCCCCGGCTTCGTGAACCAGACCGGCAACTCCCAGCAGACCAACGCCGGGAACGGAGGCGTGAACTACACGCTCCCGGCCGAGAACCTGCCCCCGGCCGCCACCGCCGCCAAGCCGGCGTACCCGGTGGGCGTCCGTCGCCATGGCGACGTCGAGCGCGGGGGTCAGCGGCAGCCAGTTCTTCATCGTGGCCGGGACGCAGGGCGAGAGCCTGCCGAATTCCTACCCGTTGTTCGGTTTGGTCTCTTCCGGGGAAAACGTCGTCCAGACCATCAACCAACAGGGGTCGTCGTCGGGGGTCCCGCCCGACGTGACCCAGCGCATCCTGTCCGTCACCATCCACGAGTCCTGAGACTCCCCACTTCCAAAGGTCGAACCACCATGGCCACACCCACGCCCCCCAACCCCGACGGCTCGAGCCCGCAGCAGCGGAAGTTCGACGAGGAGCCGCCGCTGGTCATCGACCCGGCCAAGCGCTACGTGGCGACGATGGTCACGTCGCACGGCACGATGGTCTTCAACCTGGACCCGCTGGCGGCGCCCAAGGCGGTCAACAGCTTCGTGTTCCTGGCGCGCTACCACTACTTCGACGGCATCGTGTTCCACCGCATCATCCCGGGCTTCGTGCTCCAGGGCGGTGACCCCACCGGGAGCGGGTCGGGCGGACCGGGGTACCGCTTCGCCGACGAGCTCCCGCAGAAGGGCCGCTACCAGCTGGGCTCCCTCGCCATGGCCAACGCCGGCCCCAACACCAACGGCAGCCAGTTCTTCGTGATCAGCGGCCCCGACGGGGTCGGCCTCCCGCCGCTCTACTCGCTCTTCGGCGACATCGTCAGCGGCCAGGACGTGGTCGCCAAGATCGACGCCATCGGCACCCGTTCGGGCTCGCCGACCGAGCGCGTCGTGATCGAGAGCGTCACCATCGAAGAGAAGGACTGAGCGGACCCGGCCTCAGGCCCCAGGTCTCAGCCCGCCAGCGCGGCCAGGCCCTCGGTGGGCCGGCCGCCGACGAACACCACCGGCGTCCCCACCCCCTCGGCGCGCCACGACCCGCGCCGTCGCGCACCAGCGCCGTGCGGGCCGGCAGGGCGACCACCGGCAGCGCGGCGGGGGCCATGGCGACCGTCCGCTCCAGCTTCTGGCCGTGGGCGTCGTCGTGCTCGTCGCCGAAGTGGGGGACGACGGTGAGCTTGTCGACCAGGCCCAGGCCGAGCGTCAGCGCGCCGCCGCGGGGGTCCGCCATGGGGTCGGTCAGCACCATGGCGCCCGCGCCGGCCCCGGCGACCACGGCGCCGCCGAGCCAGGCGGCGCGCAGGGCGTCGAACACGGCGGACTTCTTCAACACGGCCCGCAGGTGCAGGGGCGAGCCCCCGGCCAGGTAGACGAAGCGGGCCCCGGCGATCGTGGCCGCCATGCCGGGGTCCTCCGCCGAGGCCCGGTCCACCACCATCAGCCCCTCGACCTGGGCCCCGAGGGGGGCGAACCACTCGGCCGCCCGCAGGACGACCCGCTCGGGGTGCTGGTACGCCGCCGCCGTCGGGAGCACCAGCACGTCGGTGCCGCCCGACGCCGCCAGCAGGTCGGCGTCGAAGCTGCACCCCTCGGTCCATTCGTCGCCCCCTACCAGGGCCAGCGTGCCGGTCGTGTCCATGGCGCCACTTTGGCACGCCGGGCGGCGCGGTCCCGGCTTCGACTGCGGGTGGTTACCGGCCGGTAGCCTTGACGGCCATGTCGATCAAACGGGTGGGAATCGTCGGTTCGGGAATCATGGGCTCGGGCATCGCCGAGGTGGCGGCCGCCAACGGGCACCACGTCGTGTTGCGCAGCCGCAGCCAGGCCGGGGCCGACGCCATGGTGGCCGGGCTCGAGAAGTCGTTGGCCAAGCAGGTGGAGAAGGGCAAGCGCACCGAGGCCGAGGCGAAGGAGATCGCCAACCGGGTGAGCGCCACGACGCACCTGGGCGAGCTGGTCGACGTCGACCTCGTCATCGAGTCCGTCGTCGAGGACCTCGCGGTCAAGAAGGACCTCTTCGCCGAGCTCGACAGCATCTGCAAGCCCGGGACGATCCTGGCCACCAACACCTCGACGCTGCCGGTCGTGGAGATGGCGATGGCCACGGGGCGCCCCGAACTGGTCTGCGGCGTGCACTTCTTCAACCCGGCGCCGGCGATGGCGCTCGTCGAGGTGGTGCGGCCCATCACGGCGAGCGACGAGACGGTCGCGGCGGCCGTCGAGTTCGCGGCCAAGTGCGGCAAGGACCCGGTCGAGGTCAAGGACCAGGCGGGCTTCATCGTCAACGCGCTGCTGTTCCCGTACCTCAACAACGCGGTCCGCTTGCTCGAGCAGGGCGTGGCGACGCGCGAGGGCATCGACGCGGCCATGAAGGGGGGGTGCGGCTTCCCGATGGGACCGTTCGCGCTCCTCGACCTCGTCGGCCTGGACACGTCGTTGGCGATCCTGGACGCGCTCTACGAGGAGTACCGGGACCCGAACTACGCCGCGGTCCCGTTGTTGCGCCGGCTCGTCACGTCGGGACAGCTCGGGCGCAAGGCCAAGAAGGGCTTCTACGACTACAACCGGTAGGATCGGCGTGCGGGAACGAGTGACGGGCGCCGGCGGCGGCGCACCGAACCGTCTGGAGGTGAGCCGATGACGCGGCAAGCGTGACGCGCCCTGGATGATCCGCACCTACTCGGGCCACTCGACCGCCCGCGCCTCCAACGAGCTCTACCGGACGAACCTGTCCAAGGGGCAGACGGGCCTGTCCATCGCCTTCGACCTGCCGACGCAGACCGGCTACGACCCCGACGCGCTGGAGGCGGAGGGCGAGGTCGGCAAGGTCGGCGTGCCGGTCGCCCACCTCGGGCACATGGAGGAGCTCCTCGACGGGATACCCGTGGAGGACATGAACACGTCCATGACGATCAACGCCACCGCGGCGTGGCTGCTCGGTCTCTACGTCGCCCACGCGCAGGACATGGGCGTGGACCCCGCCCGGCTCGCCGGCACCACGCAGAACGACATCGTGAAGGAGTACCTGAGCCGGGGGACGTACATCTTCCCGCCCGGCCCGAGCCTGCGCCTCACGGTCGACACCATCGCCTACACGGTCACGCACGCGCCCCGGTGGAACCCGATCAACGTGTGCAGCTACCACCTCCAGGAGGCGGGGGCCACCCCCGTGCAGGAGATCGCGTTCGCGCTCGCCACGGCCATCGGCGTGCTCGACGGCGTGCGCGCCTCGGGCAAGATCGACGACGCCGACCTCCCGGCCGTGGTCGGCCGCATCAGCTTCTTCGTGAACTCGAGCGTCCGCTTCGTCGAGGAGACGTGCAAGATGCGGGCGTTCACGCGCATGTGGGACCGCATCTGCCGCGAGCGCTACGGCGTCGAGGACCCCAAGCTGCGGCGCTTCCGCTACGGCGTCCAGGTCAACTCGCTCGGCCTCACCGAGCAGCAGCCGGAGAACAACGTGCAGCGGATCGTCCTCGAGACGCTGGGGGTGACGCTGTCGAAGGACGCCCGGGCCCGGGCCATGCAGCTCCCGGCGTGGAACGAGGCGCTGGGCCTGCCGCGGCCGTGGGACCAGCAGTGGTCGCTGCGCATCCAGCAGGTGCTCGCCTACGAGACGGACCTGCTCGAGTACGACGACATCTTCGAGGGCTCCAAGGTCATCGAGGCCAAGACGGACGAGCTGGTCGAGGCGTCGTCGGCCGAGCTCGACGACGTGCAGGCCCTGGGCGGCGCCTTCGAGGCGATCGACGAGCTGAAGCGACGCCTCGTGCGCGAGCCAGGCCGACCGGGTCCGGCGCATCGAGAGCGGCGAGCTCGAGGTGGTCGGGGTGAACTCGTTCACCGAGACGGCGCCGTCACCGCTGCAGGGCGACCTCGACAACTTCCTCAAGATCGACCACCACGTCGAGGCCGAGCAGATCGCGGAGATCGAGCAGTGGCGGGCCAAGCGCGACGGCGCCCGGGTGCAGGCCGCCCTCGACGACCTGCGGCGGGTGGCCGAGGACGACGGCCCGGACGGCAACATCATGCACGCCACCATCGCCCTGGCCCACGCCGGCGGCACGACCGGCGAGTGGGCCGACGCGCTGCGCGAGGTGTTCGGCGAGTTCCGCGCCCCCACGGGCGTGAGCGGCGGCGTCGGCCGCCGCGGCGAGGAGCTGACGCCGATCCGCGTCCGCGTCCAGGAGCTGGCGCAGCGCACGGGGGGCCCGCCCCGCTTCCTCGTGGCCAAGCCCGGGCTCGACGGGCACTCCAACGGCGCCGAGCAGATCGCCGTGGCGGCGCGCGACGCCGGCTTCGAGGTGATCTACCAAGGCATCCGGCTGACGCCGGCGCAGATCGTGGCGGCCGCCCTCGAAGAGGACGTCGACCTCGTCGGGCTCTCCATCCTGTCGGGCTCGCACCTCGAGCTGGTGCCCGACATCCTCGACCGCCTGCGCGCCGCCGGGAGCACCGCGGCCGTCGTGCTGGGCGGCATCGTGCCGCCCGAGGACGCCGAGCTGCTGATCGGCAAGGGCGTCGCCGCCGTCTACACGCCCAAGGACTACGCCTTCGACCAGATCATGGAGGATCTGCTGGTGCTGGCCGAGCGCCAGCGTGCCGCCACGCCCGCGTGAGCTGCGCCATCTGGCGCCACGTCACCGGCACCGCGCCGAGCGCGATGGCGCGCCGGCGGAGGGTCTCGGGCAGGTCGTAGTGGTTCAGCGCCGCCGAGCGGCGGTGCTGCTGGTACCCGCGGCGCGGGATCCCGAGGGCGGCGGCCATGGCGTGCAGCTCGTCGGGGTCGTCGGCCAGCAGGTGGGACCACCGGTCGTCCCGCCCGCGCACGGTGGCGCGCTGGCGCCAGTCGTCGACGTAGACGGTCAGCGGCTCAGCGGCGCGCCCAGGGGCGGTCGCGGCGCAGCGGCACCGGCTTGTTCCACCAGCGCCCGCTGAAGCGCCAGGCCTCGTGCACCGGGTTCTGCGCGTCGGGCTCGGGCGGTCGCGGCCACGCCAGCTGGACGGCCGACGCGATGGCGGCGAGCACGGCCGGGTCCGGCTCGGGCGGCGGGCGCAGACCGAGGCGCGCCGGGTCGACGGTGCCGGCGCTCACAGCGGCACGTTGCCGTGCTTGCGCCGCGGCAGCTCCTCGCGCTTGGAGGCCAGGATGTCGAGGCTCCGGCAGATCACGGCCCGCGTGTCGGCCGGCGAGATCACGTCGTCGATGTAGCCGCGCTCGGCCGCGATGTACGGGTTGGCGTAGCGCTCGGTGTACTCGTCGATCAGCTCGGCGCGTCGCTGCGCCGGGTCGGTCGCCTCGGCCAGCTCGCGGCGGTAGACGATGTCGACGGCGCCGTTGGGGCCCATGACGGCCAGCTCGGCCGACGGCCAGGCGAAGGCCAGGTCGGCGCCGATCGACTTGGAGTTCATGACGACGTAGGCGCCGCCGTACGCCTTGCGCGTGATGATCTGGATGCGCGGCACCGTCGACTCGCAGTAGGCGTAGAGCAGCTTGGCGCCGTGGCGGATGATGCCGCCGTACTCCTGGTCGGTCCCGGGGAGGAACCCGGGCACGTCGACGAACGTCAGCAGCGGGATGTTGAAGGCGTCGCAGGTGCGCACGAAGCGCGACGCCTTCTCCGAGGAGTCGATGTCGAGCACGCCGGCCAGGACGGCCGGCTGGTTGCCCACGATGCCGACGACGCGGCCGTTCATCCGGGCGTACCCGCACGTGATCGACATGGCCCAGTGGCGGTGCACCTCGAAGTACTCGCCGTCGTCGACCACCGCGGTGATGATCTTCTTCATGTCGTAGGGCTGGTTGGGCGACATCGGCAGGAAGTCGATGAGCTCGGTGACCTGACGGTCGGGCTCGTCGCCCGTCAGCTCGACCGGCGGCTCCTCGAGGTTGTTCGACGGGAGGAACGACAGCAGGTGGCGCACGTCGTCGAGGCACGCCTTCTCGTCGGGCGCGACGAACGTCGCCACGCCCGACTTGGTGGCGTGGCTCATGGCGCCGCCGAGCTCTTCGAGCGTCACGTCCTCGCCGGTCACCGTCTTCACCACGTCGGGGCCGGTGATGAACATGTGCGAGGTGCCCTGCACCATGAAGATGAAGTCGGTCATGGCCGGCGAGTAGACGGCGCCGCCGGCGCAGGGCCCGAGGATCACGCTGATCTGGGGGATGACGCCCGAGGCGGCGACGTTGCGGCTGGAAGATGCCGCCGTAGGAGTGCAGCGACACGACGCCCTCCTGGATCCGGGCGCCGGCGCCGTCGTTGAGGCCGATCATCGGGCACCCCGGTCGAGGCGGCCAGGTCCATCACCTTGTGGATCTTCTCGGCGAAGACCTCGCCGAGCGCGCCGCCGAAGACCGTGAAGTCCTGGCTGAACAGGCAGACCCGGCGGCCGTCGATCGTCCCGAAGCCGGTCACCACGCCGTCGGTGTAGGGGCGGTTGTCCTCCAGGCCCATGCCGTGGGCCCGGTGCCGGGCCAGCATGTCGAGCTCCTGGAACGACCCGTCGTCGAGCAGGTACTCGATCCGCTCGCGGGCGGTCAGCTTGCCCTTGGCGTGCTGGCGTTCGACCGCCCGGGGGCTCCCCGCGTTGAGGGCCTCGCTCTTACGTTCGGCCAGCTCGGCCAGGCGTTCTGCCATGGAGTGTTCCATGAGGTTGAGGGTACCGCTCGCCGGGTACGACCCGAAATTGGGACCGTAAGACGTCCGAATGAGAAGTCGTTCTAATTCCTGACGGAAAATACCTGGTCCGACCAGGAAAAAGAGTGCAGGCAACGGGCCCAGAGGCCCCGGAGCCCGCCAACGGCCCGACCGTATGGGGGGGAGACGATGGCGCTTCTGCAAGTAGCGGAAGCTGAAGTTCGATTTGGGGGTGTGCACGCGCTGCGTGGCGTCAACCTGCACGTCGAACCCGGCATCGTCACCGGCCTGATCGGCCCGAACGGTGCGGGCAAGACGACGCTGCTTCAACGCCATCTGCGGGCTGCAGACGCCTCAACGGGCGGTCGCATCACCTTCGACGACGCCGACATGACCGGGCTGAAGCCGCACCAGCGGGCCCGCCTCGGCATCGCCCGCACCTTCCAGCGCCTCGAGGTCTTCGGCTCGCTGTCGGTCCGCGAGAACGTCCTCGCCGCCGCCGAGATCCGCCGCCGCTGGTCCCGCGACCGCTCCGACGCCGCCGCCAACGCCGACGGCGTCCTGGCGCTGGTCGGGCTGTCGCACCTGGCCGGCCGGCCGGCGGACACGCTGCCCACCGGCCAGGCCCGCCTGCTCGAGCTGGCCCGGGCGCTGGCCACCCGGCCCCGCCTGCTCCTGCTCGACGAGCCCTCCTCGGGCCTCGACGACACCGAGAGCGAGGAGCTGGGTGACCTGCTCTGCCAGCTGGCCGAGGCCGGCATGGCGATCCTGCTGGTCGAGCACGACATGGGCCTCGTCATGCGCGTCTGCAGCCAGATCAACGTGCTCGACTTCGGCGCCGTCCTCATCGTGGGCGCGCCCGACGAGGTCCGGGCGGACGAGCGGGTGCGGGCCGCCTACCTGGGCGCGGTGGACGACCCCGAAGAGGACGCACCGGCGACGGCCACCGGCGTGCCGGTCGTGGCGACGGCGGGGACGCATGGCTGAGCCCACGCCCACGCCCACGACCGCACGGCCACGCCCAAGGCCCTGCCGCCCGTGCTCGAGCTCCGGCGCGTGCACGCCGCCTACGGGCAGATCGAGGTGCTGCACGGCATCGACCTGGCCGTCACGACCGGTTCGGTCCTGGCCCTCCTCGGCCCCAACGGGGCCGGCAAGTCGACGACGCTGCGCGTGGCCAGCGGCCAGATGGAGCCGACGAAGGGCTGCTTCCACGTCCTCGGGCGCCACGCCAACGGCACCAAGCCCGACGCGCTGGCCCGGGCCGGGCTCTGCACGCTGCCCGACGGTCGCGGGCATCTTCCCCAACCTGACCGTGACGGAGAACCTCCGCCTCATGACCTACGGCGGCCCGTCCCGCTCGCACGTGGAGCAGATGGCCTTCGGCCGCTTCCCCCGCCTGGCCGAGCGGCGGAACCAGCTGGCCGGCACGCTGTCGGGCGGCGAGCAGCAGATGCTGGCCATGGCGCGCACCCTGAGCGTCGAGCCCGCCGTCCTCCTCCTCGACGAGATCTCCATGGGCCTGGCGCCGATGATCGTGGCCGAGCTCTACGAGCTGGTGCGCCAGATCGCCGACGAGGGCGTGGCGGTGATCCTGGCCGAGCAGTTCGCCGCCACCGCGCTCGGCGTCGCCACCGACGTCGCCGTCGTGGTCCAGGGCCGCATCGTCGCCGCCGGCAAGCCCGACGAGCTGCCCGACGACCTGGCCGACGCCTATCTCGGGGGGGCCGCGGCATGAGGATCCGGTCGCCCGCCACCGCATGCGGACGTCCCGCTCCGCTGCGCCGGTTCATCGTCGCGGCCACCTCGTCGGCCCTCCTCGTCGCGGGTGGCTCGGGTCTGCTGGCCGTCGCGTTCTCCAACGGGCCGGCCGGGGCCGACGACACGCTGGGCGGCTTCACCGTCACCGCGCTCGGCCGAGGCGATCTCCGCGCAGTACGAGCAGCCCAACTTCCCGCTCCCCGCCACCCCGTCGCTCGAGTTCGACGAGGGCTACGCGTCGACCACGCGACAACTTCGGCCCGACCGGGTCGGCCCTCGGCGTCGACGCTCTACCCGGGCCAGGTCGTCGCCAACGCCGGCCCAGAGCTCTCACTGCTCGTGCCGGGCGTCCCGCTGCCGGCGGCGCCGACCTGGCCGCATCCAGGCGGTGAGCAACTACCCGCAGACGCCGAACACGGCCGCCACCGACGTGCCCGGCGCTGAACATGGACGCGCAGAGCACGCACCAACGGGAACACCGCCACCGCGACCATCGGCGACGACGCCGCCACCGCCGGCTCCAACGGCGCCGACCCGACCCAGCAGGCGCCGTCGGGCACGGGCAACCCGCTGGCGGGGAGCTCGGGCCTGCTCGGCATCGGCGGCCTGTCGGCCACGTCCTCGTCGCAGGCCCCCTCGACCACGGCGACCGCCACGGCGACCGCCACCGTCGGGGGCATCTCCATGCTGGGCGGGTTCATCTCCATCGGCAGCATCACGTCGACCGCCACCGCCAGCTCGGACGGCACCACGGGCAAGGTCACCGGCTCGACGCAGGTGCAGAACGTGTCGATCGCCGGCGAGCCGATCTCCATCACCGCCAACGGCATCCAGGCGCTCAACGAACAAGTCCCTCGGCGCTCTCCCGATCTCCGCCCTCAACACGCTGCTCAAGGAGCTCGGCATCACGATCGCGGTCACCAACGCCACCGACAAGGTGAGCGGCCCCTCGGCCAGCCGGGAGCTCGACGGCCTGGAGATCCCGATCAACCTCGACACGCTGGACACGGCGGCCAACAAGTTCGCGTCCCTGCTGCCGGCGAAGATCGTCTCCGAGCTGCCGGTCGCCATCCCCAACGAGCAGCTGGTCACGCTCTACTTCGGCCGGGTCCAGGTGAGCTCCACGGGATCGCCGTCGTTCGCCGAGAACTCGGGCAGCAGCGGCGCCGGCGCCGGGACCACGTCGCCCTCGAGCAGCGCGCCGCACCGGCAACACGGGCAGCGGCGGCTTCACCGGGAACACGGGCACCGCGTCGAGCCCGGCGCTCCTTCGCCGGCAACACCGGCACGGGCACCGGGTCGACCCCCTCGGGCTCGGGCACGAGCCCCGGTGGGTCCTCGACGGGCGTGTCCCCGCAGACCTCCACCGTCGGCGACACGTTCAAGGGGATCGGCGCCCTCGCTCGTCCTGCTCGGCCTGCTGGCCGCGGCGCCGCTGGCCTATCTCTACAAACGCGCCGACGATCTGACCGACGCCCTCGGCACCACGTGTTCGGAGGGGGACCCGCTCATGGAGCGCTTCAACGTCACGCCCGACGAATTGAATGACTTCGGAGGTTTCGGCTGATGCCCATCTTCGGAAGGTCGTCCGATCAGCCCGACCCCGGCGAGGTGACCCGGGTCAGCGCGACCCCCGACATCAGCGGGCTGTCCGGCCCCGTCGTCGTGCCGCCCGCCGCCGGTCGTGCCCGAGGGGGAGGCCAACGGCGCGCACGCCGGTGCCGACGCGCCTGCAGCGCCTCGCCGCCGTGGTGGACCGGGCGCGGCCCGGGCCGCAGCAGCCGCAACGTGCGCAAGTGGCTCGAGTGGATCGGCATGGCGCTCATCGTCTTCGGCTTCGTCGCCATCCTGCTCGGGTGGTACGGCGCGTCGCCAACAGCCCCTACCTCTACGAGGAGATGCCCTACCTCATCTCGGGCGGCCTGCTCGGCGTCGCGCTCGTGATCGGTGGCGGCGTCCTCGTGCGCTGCGCCTGGAGCATGCGCCAGATCGAAGAGGAGCGCCGCAACGCGCTCGCCATCGTGCGCTCGGTCGACCGGCTGGAGCGGATCCTGCGCAGCCTCGACGAGTCGCGGCGCACCGACCACGAGGAGCACGCGCTGATGAGGGGCATCCGGAACCGCCAACGTCTCGCCGTCGCGCTGTCCGTGGCCGTCCTGGCCCTGACTGGCGTCGGCCTGCGGCTCGCGCCTGACCGGCAACCAGGCCGCGCTGGCCCAGGGCGCGTTCGGGCACTCGGGCACCTCGGGCTCGGGAACCGGGACGGCACGGGCACCGGCGCCGAGGCGCTCGGCGCCGGCTGCGTCGACGGCTGCGGCTCGGGCATCGTCGACCTCCTCCACCACGACGCCGACCACGACCGCGGCCAAGTCGAAGGCTCGAAGTCGCCACGACGACCAAGCCAAGAAGTCGTCGACACTCGAGCACGACCACGACCACGACGACCGCCCCCTGCTCGTCGACCGGGCCACCCGCCCTGGCCAGCGGCACGACCGGCGGCAGCGGGTCCACCGGGTCCCACCCCGGCGCGCGACCGGCACCGGTGCCGCGGCGCCGCCACCCCGGCCGCCCTGGCCGGCGTGTCGTCGGGCTCGGGAGCCTGCGGGGCCAACGGCAACCAGGCGCCGGCCGGCGGCAACGGCGGCGCCACCGCCACCGGCGTCACCGCCACCACGATCACCGTCGGCAACATCGCCAGCATCAGCGGCGTCGCGCCGGGCCTCACCCAGAGCGCCCAGCAGGCCACCGAGGCCTGGGCCGCCTACGTGAACAGCACCGGCGGCATCTGCGGCCGCCAGATCAAGGTGCAGCCCTTCGACGACGGCAACGACTCGGGCACCAACTACGCCGACGCCGAGCAGGCGTGCTCGAGCGACTTCGCCATGGTGGGCAACGCGTCGGGCTTCGACGACGGCAGCGCCCAGGCGGTCGGCAGCTGCGGCATCCCCGACATGGCCTCCGAGGTGTCGACGGCGGCCGCCGGCGGCACGGCCGACATCTTCGGCGCCAGCCCCGGCAACGCCCACTACTGGTCGCTCGGGCCCGGCGAACTACCTCAAGTCGCTCTACCCCAACGCCGTGCAGCACGCGGCGATGATCTACCTGCAGGTGCCCGCCACCGAGTCGCAGGCGGCCCACGAGATGGCCGCGTACAGAGCGTCGGCTTCGGCACTACGTCTACAACCGAGGGCATCGCCACCACGCCGACCAACGCCAACTACGGCTCCATCGTCCAGGCGATGCAGTCAGCGGGCGCGCAGTACGTGACCGAGTACTCGGACGACAACTCGGCCGAGCGCCTGCTCGAGGCGATGCAGCAGGCCAACTTCGCCCCCCAGGTGGTCGACTGGTTCTCCGAGGAGTACACGCCGTCGTTCGCCCAGCAGACCTCGCCCGAGTCCAACGGCGACCTCGTCCTCATGTCGGCGACGGCGGGCTACGACGACGCCAGCAGCAACCCGGGCCTGCAGCTCATGGAGAGCTGGTTGAACCGGGTGGCCGGGTCCGGCAACTGGCACCAGGACATCTTCGCCATCTTGGCCTGGTCGGCCGGTCTGGCCTTCGAGCAGGCGGCCAAGACAGGTCGGCCCGGACCTCACCCGGGCCGCCGCTCATCACCCAGCTCCAGGGCATCACCAGCTGGACCGGTGGTGGCGTGACGCCCCGGTGAACATCGGCGGGAAGATCCCGTCGAAGTGCTTCTTCTACGAGAAGATCGAGAACGGCGGCTTCCAACGCGTCTACCCGACGGCGCCGAACACCTACGACTGCAACAGCGGCTTCTTCCAGTACTGATGCGCCCGCAACCTACCCCGATCCCGACGGACGCACTGACCCGTCATGCACGCCTTCCTCGAGTACACCGTCATCGGCATCGTCCTGGGCGCCGCCTACGCCGTCGCGGCCAGCGGCCTGGTGGTGACGTACTCCACCTCGGGCATCTTCAACATCGCCCACGGCGCCATCGGCATGTTCATGGCCTTCGTCTACTGGCAGCTCTCGGTGGGCTGGCACATGAACCAGGCGCTCGTCGCTCGTCCTGACCGTCTTCGTCCTGGCCCCGCTCCTCGGGCGCGGTCATCGAACGCGACGGTGATCCAGTGGATGGACCCGAACAACGTGGCGACCACGCTGGCCGTGACCGTCGGGCTCACGCTGCTGTTGTTCGGGCTCGTCGACAACTACATCTGGAAGCCCACGGCGCGCCAGGTCCCCCAGTTCTTCGGCTTCAACGGCTTCACGCTCCTCGGCGTCCGCATCGACTAGGAGGACGTCATCACCGTCGGGGCCGCCATCGCCATCGCCATCGGGCTGCGCCTCTTCCTCTACCGGACCCGCACCGGCATCGCCATGCGCGGCGTCGTCGACAACCGGCCGCTCGTCGGGCTGTTCGGCGGGCGCGCCGTGGCAGCTCTCGACGCTCAGCTGGTCCATCGGCGCCTCGCTGGCCTCCGTCGCCGGCATCCTGGTCGCCCCGCGGCTCCAGTTGCAGCCGCTCATCCTCACGCTCCTGGTCATCGACGCCTACGCCGCGGCCGTGTTCGGCCGCCTGCGCAGCCTGCCGCTGACCTTCCTCGGCGGCCTCATCGTCGGCCTGGCCTCGTCGTACGCCCAGGGCTACGTGCCCGACAGTCGGGGCCTTCTGGTCGTCGACGCCGGTCCAGGGCGTCCTCACGCAGTCCGTGCCCTCGATCCTCCTCTTCGTCTTCATCCTCGCCCTGCCGGCGCACCGCCTCCGGACGGGCACGGTCCAGCGCCGGGCGCCGCTGGCGCCGGCCAGCTTCCTGCGCTCGTTCCAAGGGGCGATCCTGCTCGTGGCGGCCGTCATCGTGGCCGTCTCCGTTCATGAACCCGGGCAACGTCATCAAGCTCGGCATCGGCCTCTCGTTCGCCCTCATCTGCCTCTCGCTCGTCCCGCTCACCGGGTACGGCGGGTTCATCTCCATCTGCCAGCTGACCTTCGCCGGCCTCGGCGCCTTCGCCATGTACAAGTGGGGGGCCGGTGGATCGGTCTCGGGCCTCGCTCGCGGCGGCCGGGCTGGCCGGCGGGATCGGCGGGGTCCTGGCCTGGCCGACGCTGCGGGTGCGCGGGCTCTACCTGGCCCTCTTGACGATGGCCTTCGCCACGCTGTGCGACAACGCCATCTTCCCGTGGTCGGCCATCTTCGGCTTCAACGGCTCGGTCAGCATCCCCAAGCCCTCGATCTTCGGCCTGCACATGACGTCGGCGCGGTCCTTCACCATCTTCCTGGCCGTGGTGTTCGCCGCTCTTCTCCATGGGCGTCCTGGCGCTCCGCCGGGGTCCCTTCGGCCGGGTGCTGGTCGGCATGAAGGACTCCGAGGCGGCCTGCGCCACGCTCGGGCTGTCCGCTGCGCACCACCAAGCTGGGCGTCTTCATCCTCTCGGCCGCCATGGCCGGCGTGGCCGGGGCCCTCTTCGGCGCCGCGAGCTCGGTGGCCACCGGCATCGACTTCGAGATGTTCGAGAGCCTGCTCATCCTGGCCGTCGTCGCCATCGGCGGCGCCTCGGTCTGCAGCGGGGCGCTGGCCGGCGGCCTCGCCCTGGGCTTCCTCCCGGCCAACGCCGAGGACGTCTTCATCGGGGCGGGCACGATCATCCTGGCCTTCTACTCCGACGGCGTCCTCCCGCTCATCTACTCGCGCTTCAACCGCTGGTGGGACGGGGTGGTCGGCGCCCCGCGAGCGAGCCGGTGCCCCTCGGCGGGGAGGAACGGGCCGGGGCCCTCGCCGGGACCCGGGCGGCGTAGCAAGGGGCGGCGGCTGCCCCGGCGGCCGGAGCCCGGTGCACGGCGGGGTCACGCCGGGCGCCGCGCGCGATTGGCGTCCAACCCCCAGCACCCGCTACACTAGATACTTCCTGCCCAGTGCGGCTTCGGCCAGCGCGCGAAGCGCCAGACCGGGTGACCACACTTTCTTCGTTCCGAGAGGTAGCGCGTGCCCACGATCGCCCAGCTCGTCCGTAAGGGACGGCAGGCCAAGGTGACCAAGACCAAGACCCCCGCCCTGAAGGGCGCGCCCCAGCGCCGGGGCGTCTGCACACGCGTCTACACCACCACGCCCAAGAAGCCGAACTCGGCCCTGCGCAAGGTGGCCCGCGTCCGGCTCAGCTCGGGCGTCGAGATCACGGCGTACATCCCCGGTGTCGGGCACAACCTCCAGGAGCACTCCATCGTCCTCGTCCGCGGCGGCCGGGTGAAGGACCTGCCCGGCGTCCGCTACAAGGTCGTGCGCGGTGCGCTCGACACCTCCGGCGTGCGCGAGCGCGCCCAGGCCCGCAGCCGCTACGGCGCCAAGAAGGAGTCCTAGGCATGCCCCGCAACGGACCCGCCACCCGCCGCGAGCTCGCGCCGGACCCCGTCTACCGCTCCGTCCTGGTGACCCAGGTCGTGAACAAGATCCTCTCGCGCGGCAAGCGCACGCTGGCCGAGCGCATCGTCTACACCGCCCTCGAGCAGGTGCAGGAGAAGTCCGGCGGCGACCCCGTCGCCGCGCTCAAGCGCGCCGTCGAGAACACCCGGCCCGAGGTCGAGGTGAAGAGCCGCCGCGTCGGTGGCGCCACCTACCAGGTGCCGGTCGAGGTGCGGCCCCGCCGCGCCACGACGCTGGCCATCCGCTGGCTGACGACGTTCTCGCGCCAGCGCCGCGAGAAGACGATGGCGGAGCGCCTGGCCAACGAGATCCTCGACGCCTCGAACAACATCGGTGCGTCGGTGAAGCGCCGCGAGGACATGCACAAGATGGCGGAGTCCAACCGCGCCTTCGCCCACTACCGCTGGTAGTGGACCCGATCCTCTAGAAACCCACCACCACAGGACTCTCCGAAATGGCTGACCCTGTTCCCGCACGCGACTTCCCGCTCGCCAAGACCCGCAACATCGGGATCATGGCGCACATCGACGCGGGCAAGACCACGACGACCGAGCGCATCCTCTACTACACCGGCCGCAACTACAAGATCGGTGAGGTGCACGAGGGCGCCGCGACCATGGACTGGATGGTCCAGGAGCAAGAGCGCGGCATCACGATCACGTCGGCCGCCACGACGTGCAGCTGGCGCGACAACTGGATCAACATCATCGACACCCCGGGCCACGTCGACTTCACCGTCGAGGTGGAGCGGTCGCTGCGCGTCCTCGACGGCGCGGTGGCGGTCTTCGACGCCGTGGCCGGCGTGGAGCCGCAGACCGAGACGGTGTGGCGCCAGGCCAACAAGTACAACGTCCCGCGCATCTGCTTCGTCAACAAGATGGACCGCATCGGCGCCGACTTCGAGCGCACGGTCGAGATGATCCGTGACCGCCTCGACGCGCTGCCGGCCGTGATCCAGCTGCCGATCGGCGCCGAGTCCGAGTTCAAGGGCGTCATCGACCTGCTCGACGAGAAGGCGCTCGTCTGGTCGAGCGACATGGGCGAGGAGTGGGAGACCCTCGACGTCCCGGCCGACCTGGCCGCGGCGAGCCGAGGACGCCCGCCACCAGCTCATCGACGTCGTGTCCAACTTCGACGACACCATCATGGAGAAGTACCTCTCCGAGGAGCCGATCACGGCCGAGGACCTGCGCCGCGCCGTGCGCACGGCCACGCTGGCCGCCGCCGTCGTGCCCGTGCTGTGCGGCTCGGCCTTCAAGAACAAGGGCGTGCAGCCCATGCTCGACGCCGTCGTCGACTACCTGCCGAGCCCGCTCGACCTGCCGCCGACCGAGGGGCACAAGCCGGGCAAGCTCGAGGAGCTCGAGGAGCGCAAGGCCGACGACACCGACGCCTTCAGCGCGCTGGCCTTCAAGATCATGACCGACCCCTTCGTCGGCAAGCTGACGTACATCCGGGTGTACTCGGGCACGCTGCAGAAGGGCGCGTCGATCTCCAACTCCACCAAGGACAAGAAGGAGCGGGTCGGGCGCATCCTCCAGATGCACGCCAACCACCGCGAGGACAAGGACGCCATCTTCGCCGGCGACATCATGGCGGTGGTCGGGCTGAAGAACACGACGACGGGCGACACGCTGTGCGACCCGGGGCGCCCGATCGTGCTCGAGGCGCTCGAGTTCCCCGAGCCCGTGATCCACGTGGCCGTCGAGCCCAAGACGAAGGCCGACCAGGACAAGCTCTCCCGCGCCCTCTACTCGCTCAGCGAGGAGGACCCGACGTTCCGCGTCCGCTCCGACGAGGAGACGGGCCAGACGGTGATCTCGGGCATGGGCGAGCTGCACCTCGAGGTGCTGGTCGACCGCATGCTGCGCGAGTTCAGCGTCGACGCCAACGTGGGCAAGCCCCAGGTGGCGTACCGCGAGACGATCCGCAAGCCGGTCGACAAGATCGAGGAGCGCTACATCCGCCAGACCGGTGGCCGCGGCCAGTACGGCCACGTGGTCATCAGCGCCGAGCCCACCGGGCCCGGCGGCGGCTACGAGTTCGTCGACAAGATCAGCGGCGGCGTCATCCCCAAGGAGTACATCCCCTCGGTCGACGCCGGCATCCAAGAGGCGCTCACCGCGGGCGTGCTGGCGGGCTACCCGACGGTCGACGTGCGCGTCACGCTGACCTACGGCTCGTACCACGACGTCGACTCCTCCGAGATGGCGTTCAAGATCGCCGGTTCGATGGCGATCAAGAAGGCGCTCCGGGCGGCCAGCCCGACGCTGCTGGAGCCGGTGATGGAAGTGACCGTGACGGTGCCCGACGACTTCTTGGGCGCAGTCACGGGCGACCTGGCCTCGCGCCGGGGGCGCATGGAGGGCATGGAGCAGCAGGGGACGAGCCACGTCGTCAAGGCGCTTGTCCCCCTCGCCGATATGTTCGGCTACTCTACTGACCTGCGTTCGCGCACCCAGGGTCGCGCCACGTACACGATGCAGTTCCATTCGTACAACCAGGTTCCCGAGTCGATCTCCAAGGAGATCATCGCCCGGGCCCACGGGGAATAGACCGGGCCAAACGGGCACCGGGCAACCAGAGAAACCAAGGAAATCAGGAGTAGCGAGGCGATGGCCAAGCAGAAGTTCGAGCGCAACAAGCCACACGTGAACGTCGGGACCATGGGTCACATCGACCATGGCAAGACGACGCTGACCGCTGCCATCACGAAGGTCTTGTCGGAGAAGAACCCGAACACGTCGTTCACGAAGTTCGAGGACATCGACAAGGCGCCCGAAGAGAAGCAGCGCGGCATCACGATCACCATCGCCCACGTCGAGTACGAGACCGACAAGCGCCACTACGCGCACGTCGACATGCCGGGCCACGCCGACTACATCAAGAACATGATCACCGGTGCCGCCCAGATCGACGGCGCCATCCTGGTCGTGTCCGCCGCCGACGGCCCGATGCCCCAGACGCGTGAGCACGTGCTGCTGGCCCGCCAGGTCGGCGTGCCCTACATCGTGGTCGCGCTGAACAAGGCCGACATGGTCGACGACGAGGAGCTCCTCGAGCTCGTCGAGCTGGAGGTGCGCGAGCTCCTCACCAGCTACGAGTTCCCCGGCGACGACACCCCGATCGTGCGGGTCAGCGCGCTCAAGGCCCTCGAGGGCGACCCCGAGTGGAGCGAGAAGATCGTCGAGCTGATGGACGCGGTCGACGACTACATCCCCGAGCCCGAGCGCGACGTCGACAAGCCGTTCCTCATGCCGGTCGAGGACGTCATGTCCATCACCGGCCGCGGCACCGTGGTCACCGGCAAGGTCGAGCAGGGCGTGGTCAAGGTCGGCGAGGAAGTCGAGATCGTCGGGCTGCGCGACACCGTCAAGACGACGGTCACCGGCGTCGAGATGTTCCGCAAGCTCCTCGACCAGGGCCAGGCCGGCGACAACATCGGCGCCCTGCTGCGCGGCACCAAGAAGGAAGAGGTCGAGCGCGGCCAGGTGCTGTGCAAGCCCGGCTCCATCACGCCGCACACCGACTTCGAGGCCGCGGTCTACGTGCTGAACAAGGAGGAGGGCGGCCGTCACAAGCCGTTCTTCACCCACTACCGGCCGCAGTTCTACTTCCGCACCACCGACGTGACCGGCGAGATCACGCTGCCCGAGGGCACCGAGATGGTCATGCCCGGCGACAACACCGACATGGTGGTCGAGCTGGGCAAGCCGATCGCCATGGACGAGGGACTGCGCTTCGCCATCCGCGAGGGTGGCCGCACGGTCGCCTCCGGCCGGGTCACGAAGATCCTCAAGTAGTCCGAGTCCCGAGCCCACCGAGCGAGAGCAGAACACATGGCCGACGGCCCGAAGCAGAAGATCCGCATCAGGCTCAAGGCCTACGACCACGAGATCCTCGACCAGTCGACGGAGAAGATCGTCCAGACGGTGCTGCGGACCCAGGCCAAGGTGCTCGGGCCGGTCCCGCTGCCCACGGACAAGCACCGCTACACGGTGATCCGCTCGCCGCACAAGTACAAGGACTCGCGCGAGCACTTCGAGATGCGGGTGCACAAGCGCCTGGTCGACATCGTCGAGCACACGCCCAAGACGGTCGACTCGCTCCAGCGCCTCGACCTGCCGGCGGGCGTGGACATCGAAATCAAGATCCAGACCGCCTGACGGCGGCCACCCCGCCGCCCCGCCGGACGCCTGGCAGGGGGGCGGGCCCATGGTGTAACCTCGCGGGCTGCCGAATTCGGCTGCTCAGAGGCGAAATTGCGGCGCTCCGGCGTTGCACCGGACAACAGATGTGCGTGATCGCCGGCCTCGGTCGGGACCTCACGCCGAACCAGTCGAGCGCTCCGCTCGGGATTCCCGAGCGGAGCGTCTGCGTGCGCAGGGGGGTACCTGCGACCGTGGCACGGCAGGTGACAGCAGCACAGACATGCAGCACCAACGTTCAGAACGATTCAGGAAGAAGAGGACACGTGGCTACCAAGGCCATCGTCGGCGAGAAAGTCGGCATGACCCAGGTCTGGGACGACCAGAACCGCGCCGTACCGGTGACGGTCCTGAAGGTCGCGCCCGTGCGCGTGGTCCAGGTGAAGACGCCCGAGACCGACGGCTACTCCGCCCTGCAGGTGACGTGGGGCTTCCGGCGTAACTCCACGCTGTCGAAGCCGGCGCTCGGCCACTACGCCAAGGCGGGCGTGAACCCCGGCCGCAAGCTGGTGGAGCTTCGCCTCGACGACGTCGCGGACTACACCGTGGGCCAGGAGCTGGCGGCCGACCTCTGGGAGGCGGGTGAGCGCGTCGACGCCATCTCGGTCTCCAAGGGCAAGGGCTTCGCCGGCGGCATGAAGCGGCACAACTTCAAGGGCCAGGGCGGCTCGCACGGGCAACCACGGCCACCACCGCGCGCCCGGCTCCATCGGCGCCTGCGCCACGCCGTCGCGCGTGTTCAAGGGCACGAAGATGGCCGGGCCAGATGGGCGGCACCCAGGTGACGGCGCTCAACCTCGAGGTCGTGGCCGCCGACGCCGAGCGCGAGCTCGTGCTGGTCAAGGGCGCGGTGCCCGGGGCCCGCGGCAGCGTCGTCGTGCTGCGCGACTCGGTGAAGGCGCCCAAGACGGCCGGGCGGGCGCGATGACGACCCCGAACCTCGACGGCGACGGAGGGGCGGACGGGCTCCGATCCTGCGCCACACCGTGAAGAAGGAGCGCCCGGCGCCGGCGGCGCGGACGGCGCTCAAGCGCAACGCGGCGGGCCACGACCTCGGCACGGTCGACCTCGAGCCGACGGTGTTCGGGCTCACCCCCAACCGCGCCGTGCTGCACCAGGTGGTCACCGCCCAGCTGGCCGCCGTCCGCGCCGGGACGCAGTCGACCAAGACGCGCGCCGAGGTGCGCGGCGGCGGGGCCAAGCCGTTCCGCCAGAAGGGCACCGGCCGGGCCCGCCAGGGCTCCAGCCGCTCGCCGTCGATGAGCGGCGGTGGCGTCGCCCTCGGGCCGAAGCCGCGCAGCTACGCAGCAGCGCACCCCGAAGAAGATGGTCCGCCTCGCCCTGCTCTCCGCGCTGAGCGACATGGCCGAGACGCGGAAGGTCATCGTGCTCGACGGACTGGGAGATCGAAGAGCCCGACACCCGGGCCGCCGCGGTGATCGCTGAAGAAGCTCCGCATCCCGGGCACGGTCCTGTGCGTGCTGGCCAACGACGAGATCGACGTGGCGCTCTCGCTGCGCAACCTCCCCGAGGCCTCGATCACGACGCACGCCGAGCTCTCGGCGCACGACGTGGTGCGGGCCGACTGGATGCTCTTCACCGAGCGCACGCTGCCCACCTCGCCGTCGGACTTCTCGGGCACGCACCCGATCGAGGCGCCGCCGCAGCCGACCCGCCCGTCGAAGCCCACCGCCGACGCCGAGCCCGCCGCCGAGGCGCCGGCCAAGAAGGCGGCGCCGGCGACCAAGGCCGCGAAGTCCGCCGAGCCACCGAGGCGGCGCCGGCGAAGAAGTCGACCCGGGCCACCAAGGCGACCAAGGCCACGGCGACGACGCCGAGAAGGTCGCGCGAGGTCATCGAGCGCCGGCCGAGATCGAGCTGCCGGCCGGTGCGAGGACGCGAGACGACCGAGGCCACCGAGACGACCGAGGCGCCGGCCAGAAGAAGGCGCCGGCCCGCCGGGCCCGGGCCGCCAAGAAGGCGAAGGAGGGCGACGACCGATGCGTGACGCCATGGCCGTGCTCATCCGCCCCGTGGTCTCCGAGAAGAGCTACGCGCTGATGGAGCAGAACGTCTACACCTTCATCATCGACCCGGGCGCCACCAAGATCGAGGTGCGCCACGCCGTCGAGCAGGCCTTCGGCGTCCGCGTGCTCAACGTCAACACCCTCAACCGCAAGGGGAAGTCGACGCGCAACCGGCGCACCAACGTGCGGGGCAAGCGGCCCGACACCAAGCGCGCCGTCGTGACGCTGCACCCCGACGACTCCATCGACCTGTTCGACCGCTGATCGGAATATCGGATGCCACTTCGCTCCCGCAAGCCCACCAGCCCAGGACGGCGCTTCCAGACCGTCTCGGACTTCTCCGAGATCACGCGCGACCGTCCCGGAGAAGTCGTTGCTCGCGCCCAAGCCGCAGACCGGCGGGCGCAACAGCTACGGCCGCAAGACGTCGCGCCACCGCGGCGGCGGCCACAAGCAGCAGTACCGGGTCGTCGACTTCCGTCGCAACAAGGACGGCATCCCGGCCAAGGTGGCGGCGATCGAGTACGACCCCAACCGCAACGCGCGCATCGCCCTCCTGCACTACGTGGACGGCGAGAAGCGCTACATCCTGGCCCCGGCCGGCGTGAAGGTCGGCGACAAGCTCCAGAGCGGCCAGGGCGCGGACATCCGTCCCGGCAACGCGCTGCCGCTGCGCTACATCCCGGTCGGCTCGACCATCCACAACGTCGAGCTGCGTCCCGGTGGCGGCGGCAAGATGGCCCGCGGCGCCGGCATGAGCGTCCAGCTCGTCGCGAAGGAAGGTGCCTTCGCCACGCTGCGCCTGCCCTCGACCGAGATGCGCCGCGTCTCCATCGACTGCCGCGGCACCCTCGGCGTCGTCGGCAACGCGGAGGCCGAGCTGATCAAGATCGGCAAGGCCGGCCGCAACCGCTGGAAGGGCAAGCGCCCCCAGACCCGTGGCGTGGCCATGAACCCGGTCGACCACCCGCTCGGTGGTGGCGAGGGCAAGTCCTCCGGTGGCCGCCACCCGGTCTCGCCGTGGGGCAAGCCCGAGGGCCGCACCCGTTCCCGCAACAAGAAGTCCAATTCGATGATCGTCCGTCGACGCCGCACCCGCGGCGCGCGGCGCTAGGCGAGGGTTGAGGAGCCATGCCGCGTAGCCTGAAGAAGGGCCCGTTCGTCGACGGCCACCTGCTCAAGAAGGTCGACGTCCTGAACTCGAGCGGGGACAAGAAGGTCATCAAGACCTGGTCCCGCCGGTCCACGATCATCCCCGACATGGTCGGGCACACCATCGCCGTGCACGACGGCCGCCGCCACGTCCCGGTGTACGTGACCGAGTCCATGGTCGGCCACAAGCTGGGCGAGTTCGCCCCGACGCGGACGTTCCGCTATCACGCCGGCCAGGAACGGGGAGCCCGTCGATGACCGGCGTCAAGACGAACGAGCGCCCCGGGACGCGGGCCGTGCACCGTCACGCCGGGCTGTCGGCCTCCAAGGCGCGCCAGGTCCTCGACCTCATCCGGGGCGAGGACGTGCAGCGGGCCGCCGAGATCCTGACCGGCACCGAGCGCGAGGCCGCCGAGGTCGTCGGCAAGGTCCTCACCTCGGCGGTGGCCAACGCGGCGCACAACGACTCGCAGAACCCCGAGGAGCTCTACGTCGCGGCCTGCTACGCCGACGAGGGCGCCACCATGAAGCGCTGGCGTCCCCGGGCCCGCGGTCGGGCCACCCGCATCCGCAAGCGGACGTGCCACATCACCATCATCGTGAGCCGGCTCCCGGCCGACCAGCTCGAGCTGCGCCGCCAGCGCATGGAGGCGGTCAGCTGCCAACCGGTCGCGCCGGGTCGACGCCTCGCGCCGCCGGGCCGACCTCTCGGGGCGCCTGTCGCGCCGCCGGGCCACCCAGGCGCAGGCCGAGGCCGAAAAGGCGGCGGCCGCCGAGACCGAAGACGAGATCGATGACGCGGTGACCCGACGAGGCCGTCACCGACGACACCGAGGCGGAACACGACGGGGGCGGAAGAGACGGAAGAGCAGGCAACGGGCGAGGCGGACGACAGCGCCGAGGCCAGCGCGGACGACGAGACCGAGGACGACGCAGACGACAAGGGCAAGGACGAGTAAATGGGCCAGAAGGTAAATCCCTACGGCTTCCGCCTCGGCATCACGACCGACTGGAAGTCACGTTGGTTCGAGGAGCGGCACTACCGCGAATTCGTGGTCGAGGACTGGAAGATCCGCGACTACCTGATGAAGCAGCTCGAAGCGGCCGCCGTCAGCCGGATCGAGGTGGAGCGCACGCGCGACCGCCTGCGCGTGGACATCCACACGGCGCGCCCGGGCATCGTGATCGGCCGCCGTGGCGCCGAGGCCGACCGCCTGAAGAAGCACCTCGAGGAGATCACCGGCCTGCAGAACCGGATCCAGCTCAACATCCAGGAGATCAAGCAGCCCGAGCTGGACGCCGCGCTGATCGCGCAGGGCATCTGCGACCAGCTCGTGCGCCGGGTGGCCTTCCGGCGCGCCATGAAGCGCGCCATCCAGACGGTGCAGAAGGCCGGGGCCCAGGGCATCAAGGTGCAGTGCTCGGGCCGCCTCGGTGGCTCGGAAATGTCGCGCAAGGAGCAGTACCGCGAGGGCCGGGTCCCGCTGCACACGTTGCGGGCGGACATCGACTACGGGTTCCGCGAGGCGCGCACCACGTCGGGGCGTGTCGGCGTGAAGGTCTGGATCTACAAGGGCGACATCCTCCCCTACAAGGTCTCCATCGAGGACAAGATCACCCGCGAGGCCGCCATGGCCGTCGGTGAGACGTCGGGCCAGAGCGGCCCGCGCCGCCTCATCACCGCCGGCGGCGGGCGCCGTCGCGCCGAGACGTTCGACCAGAGCGAGGACGCGGGCGAAGAGGAGATCGAGATAGAGGTTTTGGCTGAGACCCCGGCTGAGGCCGAGGCCGAAGTGGCGGGCGCCGAGACCGCCAACGGCTCGCACGACGACGACGACTTGGTCCTCGACCGCGAGGTGGCGGAAGGGGAGGAGCTCGAGGAGCCCATCGGCGACCTGCTGCCCCAGCCGACGGAGCCCGACGACCTGGAGCGCCAGCTGCGCCAGGACGAGGAGATGGAGCGTCAGTCCCGCCACGAGCACCACGAGGCCCCGCACTTCCGCAAGGAGTCGGACTGACATGTTGATGCCGAAGAAGGTCAAGCACCGCAAGACGCAGCGCGGTCGCCTGACGGGCGCCGCGCGCGGCGGCACGTCGGTCTCCTTCGGGGACTTCGGGATCCAGGCGCTGGAACCCGCGTGGCTCACGGCGCGGCAGATCGAGGCGGCCCGTATCGCGATGACCCGCCACGTGAAGCGCGGCGGCAAAGTGTGGATCCGCGTCTTCCCCGACAAGCCGATCACGCAGAAGCCCGCCGAGACCCGCATGGGCTCGGGGAAGGGCAACCCCGAGCTGTGGGTCGCCGTCGTGCACCCGGGCCGCATCCTGTTCGAGCTGGCCGGTGTCGACGAGCCCCTGGCGCGCGCCGCCATGGAGCGCGCCATCCAGAAGCTGCCCTTCAAGGCGCGCTTCGTCGTGCGCCCGGGCACCCACGGGCACCCCGAGGTGGCGGTCTGATGCCGAGCGCCCACGACCTCTCAATGCTCGACGGCGACGAGCTGACCGCCCGGCTGGGCGACTCCCGGCGCGAACTGTTCAACCTGCGCTTCCAGCTCGCCACGGGCCAGCTGGACAATCCGGCCCGGGTCCCGCAGGTGCGCCGCGAGGTAGCCCGGATGCTCACCGTGCTGCGCGCCCGCGAGATCCTCGAGGCCGAGGGCGCCTATGTGGCGCCCACGGCCGCGGAGCACGAGGCGGCGCGGGAGAAGCTGGCCGCCGAGGACGCCGAGCGCGAGGAGCGCGACGCCGCCAGGGCCAAGGCCGCCCAGGCCGAGAACCAAGCCGAGGAGGCTGAGTTCCAGGACGAGCTCGCCGGCGAGGACATCGACGACGAAGACGACGAAGAGGAAGAGGCCTGATGGCCGACGAGACCGTAGAGAAGACAGACAGCGACGACGCGGCGGCCGCCGCGGCCGCCGACGCCGAGAAGGCGCTCGAGGCCATCGACGAGGAGGCAGCCCGCGAGCTGCCCGCCGACGACGTCGAGGCGGCGGTGCCGGTGCCCGCCAAGGCGGCCACGGCCGCTCCGGAGCCGGCCGACGACGGGACGCGGGTCAACCGCCGCAAGGTGCGCGAGGGCATCGTGGTCTCCGACGCCATGAGCTCGACCGTGGTGGTTGCGGTCGTCGACCGGGTGCGGCACCCCAAGTACGGCAAGACGGTGCAGCGCACCAAGAGGCTCTACGTCCACGACGCGGAGGACACCGCGAAGGTGGGGGACCGGGTCCGGGTGCAGGAGACCCGTCCGCTCTCGAAGCTCAAGCGCTGGCGCCTGACCGAAGTGGTGGAGCGCGCCCGATGATCCAGCAGGAATCCCGGCTGCGGGTGGCCGACAACTCCGGCGCGCGCGAGGTGCTGTGCATCCGCGTGCTCGGTGGCTCGCGCCGCCGCTACGCCAGCATCGGCGACGTGTTCGTCGCCACGGTGAAGGACGCCATCCCCGGCGCCGCCGTGAAGAAGGGTGACGTCGTGAAGTGCGTCGTCGTCCGGACCAAGAAGGAGAAGCGGCGCCCGGACGGGAGCTACATCCGCTTCGACGAGAACGCCGCCGTCCTCATCAACGACCAGCAGCAGCCACGCGGCACGCGCATCTTCGGTCCGGTGGGCCGTGAGCTGCGCGACAAGCGGTTCATGCGCATCGTCTCGCTCGCTCCGGAGGTGTTGTGATGCGAATCCACAAGGGTGACGAAGTGATCGTCCTGCAGGGCAAGGACAAGGGCAAGAAGGCCGATGTGGTCCGTGCCATCCCCGAGCGCGACCGCGTGATCGTCGAGGGCGTCAACGTGGCCAAGCGCCACGCCAAGCCCACGCCGCGCCACCCAGCAGGGCGGTGTGATCGACAAGTTCATGCCGATGCACATCTCGGCCGTGGCGCTGGTCTGCAAGACCTGCGACCGCCCGACGCGCGTCGGCTACCGGTTCAACGAGGACGGCGAGAAGGTCCGCGTCTGCAAGAAGTGCGGGTCGGACGTATGACGACCACCACCGCCCCCACACGCCCCCGGCTCAAGGAGCGCTACCTGACCGAGGTGCGGGACCAGCTCAAGTCCGAGCTGAGCCTGGCCAACATCATGGAAGTGCCGCGCCTGGAGAAGATCGTCATCAACATGGGCGTCGGGCCGGGCCACCCAGCAGGCGTCGCTCATCGAGGGCGCCCAACGCGACCTCGAGGTCATCACCGGCCAGAAGCCGGTGGTCACCCGGGCCAAGAAGTCCATCGCCGGCTTCAAGCTCCGCGAGGGACAGAGCATCGGCGTCAAGGCGACCTTGCGCGGCGACCGCGCCTGGGAGTTCTTCGACCGTCTGCTCAGCCTCGCCATCCCGCGCATCCGTGACTTCCGGGGCCTCTCGCCGCGGTCCTTCGACGGGCGCGGCAACTACACGTTCGGCGTGACCGAGCAGCTCATTTTCCCCGAGATCGACTACGACAAGATCGACACGACCCGCGGCATGGACATCACCATCGTCACGACCGCACGCACCAACGAGGAAGGACGGGCGTTCCTGTCAGCGTTCGGCTTTCCCTTCCGACAGGAGACCCGGTAGCACTATGGCCAAGAAAGCACTGATCGAGAAGCAGCGGCGCACACCCAAGTTCAAGGTGCGGGGCTATACCCGGTGCCAGCGGTGTGGGCGGCCGAAGGCCGTCTACCGCAAGTTCGGGCTGTGCCGTATCTGCTTGCGCGTCATGGTGCACGCGGGCGAGGTGCCGGGCGTCACGAAGGCGAGCTGGTAGGCCGCCATGACCATGACTGACCCCATCGCGGACATGCTGACCCGCATCCGCAACGCCAACTCGGCCCAGCACGACACCGTCAAGATGCCGGGTTCCAAGCTCAAGGTGTCCTTGGCCGACATCCTCGAGCGGGAGGGCTTCATCGCGGGCTACAAGGTCGAGCCCAACCAGGGCAAGCCGGGCACGACGCTCGAGATCACCATGAAGTACTCGGGCGACCGCACCCGCACCATCGCCGGCATCAAGCGCGTCTCCAAGCCGGGCCTGCGGATCTACGCACGGGCCGACGGCATGCCCCGGGTGCTCGGCGGCATGGGCGTGGCCGTCATCTCGACCAGCCAGGGACTCGTGACCGACGTCGAGGCGCGGCGCAAGCACCTGGGCGGGGAGGTGCTCTGCCATGTCTGGTAGCGCCTTCTTCGCCGCCATGACGGGAGGGGACGCCTGATGTCGCGCGTCGGACGTTCACCGATCCCGGTGCCCTCCAACGTCACCGTCACGCTCAGCGGCGCGAACGTCAACGTGAAGGGACCGCAGGGCACCCTGGACCGCGAGTTGCCGGCGCCGATCACGATCGCCCAGGAGGGCGACACCCTCGTGGTCAGCCGGCCCGACGACGAGCGGCACCACCGTGCACTGCACGGCCTGTCGCGCTCGCTCGTGGCCAACATGGTCTCGGGCGTGACCGACGGGTTCTCCAAGGAGCTCGAGATCGTCGGCGTGGGCTACCGCGCCACGGCGCGCGGCTCGAACGCGCTCGAGCTGGCCCTCGGCTTCTCCCACCCGGTCGTCGTCGACGCCCCCGACGGCATCACCTTCGAGGTGCCCGTGCCGACGCGGATCATCGTCAAGGGCATCGACAAGGAGAAGGTGGGCCAGGTCGCCGCCGACATCCGCAAGCTGCGCAAGCCCGAGCCCTACAAGGGCAAGGGCGTGCGCTACGCCAACGAACGAGTGCTCCGCAAGGCAGGAAAGGCGGCCAAGTAATGGCACGCACGAGTGACCGCACCCGGCTGCGCCTTCGGCGCCACGACCGGGTCCGCACCAAGGTGCGCGGGACGGCCGAGTGCCCCCGGCTGGCCGTGTTCCGGTCCAACCGGCACATCTCCGCCCAGCTCATCGACGACGCCACCGGCCGGACCCTGGCTGCGGCCTCGTCCGTCGAGCAGGACCTCCGCGCGTCCTTGGGCCGGAGTGGCGGCGGTAACGTGAGCGGCGCAGAGTCGGTCGGACGCTTGCTTGGCACCAGAGCCAAGGCGGCCGGGATCACCAAGGCGGTCTTCGACCGTGGAGGATTCGTCTACCACGGTCGTGTCGCCGTCCTGGCTGATGCGGCGCGAGCCGAGGGACTGGAGTTCTAAGCATGGCCGAGACACAGTACGAAGAGCGCACCATCAAGGTGAATCGCGTCGCCAAGGTCGTCAAGGGTGGCCGGCGGTTCTCGTTTGCCGCGCTCATGGTGGTCGGTGACGGCAACGGAAAGGTCGGCCTCGGCTACGGCAAGGCGAAGGAAGCGGGCCTCGCCGTGCAGAAGGGGATCGAAGAGGCGCGCAAGAACCTCTTCGACGTGCCCCTGGCCGGCAGCACGATCGTGCACCCGATCATCGGTGAGAGCGGCGCGGGACCGCGTCCTGCTCAAGCCGGCGGCGCCCGGGACCGGCGTGATCGCCGGCGGCGCAGCCCGGCACATCCTCGAGATGGCGGGCATCCGCGACATCCTGTGCAAGTCGCTCGGCTCGTCCAACGGCATCAACGTCGCGCACGCCACGATCGAGGGCCTCAAGTCGTTGCGGCGCCCCGACGAGGTGGCCGCGCTCCGGGGGAAGTCGGCCGACGAGGTGACGCCCGGCGGCGTGCTGCGCGCCTACCGCGAGCGCAAGCGCGAGACGGACCTGTTCGCGGCGGAGGCCAACTGACCGTGCCCGCGACGAAGAAGCAGACGAGCGGAGCGCACCTGCGGGTCACCCAGACGCGCTCGGGCATCGGTTCGAAGCCCAAGCACCGCGGCACGCTGCGGGCGCTGGGGCTGCGCGGCATCGGGCAGTCCAACGAGCTGCCGGACCGGCCCGAGATCCGGGGCATGATCGCCCGGGTGCCGCACCTCGTGGCTGTCGAGGAGGTGTCGCAGTGAAGCTCCATGACCTGGCGCCGCCCAAGGGCGCGACCAAGGCCAAGCGCCGCGTCGGGCGCGGGACCGGCGGCAAGGGCCACAAGACGGCCGGCCGCGGGACCAAGGGCCAGAGGGCCCGCAACACCGTGCCGATCGGCTTCGAGGGTGGCCAGCTGCCCCTGATGCAGCGCATCCCCAAGCTGAAGGGGTTCAAAAACCCCTTCCGGATCGCCTACACCCCGGTCAACCTCGCCGCCCTCGAGGCGCTCGGGGCCGACGACGTCACGGTGCAGGTGCTGGTCGACGCCGGCCTGGCGCGCCCGAAGGCCCTGGTGAAGATCCTGGGGCAGGGCTCGCTGAGCCGACCGGTCCGCGTGGCGGCCCACGCCTTCTCGAAGTCGGCCGAGGCGGCCATCACCGCCGCCGGGGGTACGGTCGAACGCGTGCCGTTGCCCTACGCTCACGGGCGCCCGCCGGCTTCGGGCAACGCCCTGATGAACCGCTAGTGACCGCACCGGGCCAGTACTGAGAGGACGGGCATGCTCTCCCGGCTCGCCAACATCTTCAGGGTTCCCGACCTTCGCAACAAGGTCATCTTCACGCTCGCCATCATCGCCCTCTACCAGATCGGCGCGAACGTCCCCATCCCCGGGGTCAGCTGGGGCAAGCTGCAGACGCTGGAGAGCCAGGCGTCGTCCTCGGGCGTGCTGGGCTTCCTCAACCTGTTCAGCGGCGGCGCGCTGGTGCGCCTGGCCGTGTTCGGGCTGGGCGTCATGCCCTACATCACCAGCTCCATCATCATCCAGCTGCTCTCGACCGTCATCCCCAAGCTCGAGGAGTGGCGGGACCAGGGTGCGGTCGGCCAGAAGAAGATCACCCAGACGACCCGTTACCTCACGGTCGCCCTGGCGGTCATGCAGTCGTCGGGCCTCGTGTACGCCTTCCACGGGCACGACTCGGCCCTGCTCGGCATCGACATCGACCTGATCCCGAAGTTCAACTGGCCACTGGCGCTGTTCATGGTGCTCATCCTCACGGCGGGCACGGCCTTCGTCATGTGGCTGGCGGAGCTCATCACCCAGCGCGGCATCGGGCAGGGCATGTCGATCCTGATCTTCGCCAACGTGGTGGCCGCGATCCCGAGCGGCTTCAAGGCCATCTACGAGGAGGGCGGCAAGACCAAGTTCGGGATCATCATCGTCATCTCGCTCTTGTTACTAGTGGTCATCGTGTTCATGGACCAGGGCCAACGAAGAATCCCGGTCACCTTCGCCAGACGTGTGGTGGGCCGCCGAATGTACGGCGGCAGCTCGACGTACATCCCGCTCAAGGTCAACCAGTCCGGCGTGATCCCGATCATCTTCGCCAGCTCGGTGCTGTACATCCCAGTGTTGCTCTCCAACGTCGTGCCGTGGAACTGGTTCCAGAACTTCGTGCGCAACAGCCTGACCCCCACGAGCTTCGTCTACATCGGGGCCTACTTCCTCCTGATCGTGATGTTCACCTTCTTCTACGTGTACGTCGCGTTCGACCCGCACCAGCAGGCGGACCTGATCCGCAAACAGGGTGGCTTCGTCCCCGGCATCCGGCCTGGGCCGCCGACCGAGCGCTACTTCGCCCACATCCTGAGCCGCATCACGGTGGTCGGCGCGCTGTTCCTGGGCTCGGTGGCCGTCGTGCCCTCCTTGCTCATGGCGATCTGGCACCTCAACAAATTCCCGTTCTACGGGACGACCCTGCTGATCTCGGTGGGCGTCGGCCTCGAGACGATGCGTCAGATCGACAGCCAGCTGATGCTGCGCAACTACGAGGGCTTCCTCAAGTAGGCCGTTTGTGATTCCCGGGGTCAGGCTCGTGGTCCTCGGCAAACAGGGGGCCGGGAAGGGGACGCAGTGCGTCCGCTTGTCGCACCACTACGTCGTGCCGCACGTGTCGACGGGCGACATGCTGCGGAGCGAGGTGAAGTCGCGCTCGTCGCTCGGCACGCGCGCGGCCCAGCTGATGGACCAAGGCGAACTGATCCCCGACGAGATGGTGATGGAGATGGTGGGCGGCCGCCTCTCCGAGCGTGACACCACCGGGCGCGGCTTCGTGCTCGACGGCTGCCCGCGCACGACGGTCCAGGCCGAGTCGCTCGAGCAGATCGTGGTGCCCTTCGGCCTCGACATGGTGATCGACCTCCAGGTGCCCACGAGCCTGGTCATGAAGCGGCTGGCCTCGCGGCCGCGTCTGCGTCGACTGCGGGGCCAACTACTCGACGGCCGCACCCCCGCTGGTCAACTGGACCTGCGACGTCTGCGGTGGCGAGGTGGTGCAGCGCCAGGACGACACCGAGGAGGCGATCGGGCGCCGGCTCAACCTCTACGAAGAGGAGACGGCGCCGCTCCTCGACTGGTACAAGAAGCGCGAGCTCCTCGTCGAGATCAACGGCACCGGCTCACCCGACGCGGTGACACGGCGGGTGGTGGGGGCGATCGACGCCATGCGGCACCGGCGGTCAACGACAGGTACGACACCATGAGACGGAACCCCGAGGAGTTGGCCAAGATGCGGCGCGCCGGCAAGGTCGTGGCCGAGATGCACGAGGTCACCCGCGCCGCCGCCGCCCCGGGCGTGACGACGGCCGACCTGGACAAGGTCGCCCGCGAGGTGCTCGAGCGCCGGGGCGCCACGTCGAACTTCCTCGGCTACCACGGCTTCCCCGCCGTCATCTGCACGTCGCCGAACTCCATGATCGTCCACGGCATCCCGGGCTCCTACGTGCTCGAGGAGGGCGACATCATCTCGATCGACTGCGGGGCGATCATCGAGGGCTACCACGGCGACGCCGCCTTCACCATGGGCGTCGGCAGCGTCTCCAAGGAGGCCCAGAAGCTGCTCGAGGTGACCGAGCGCAGCCTCTGGGCCGGGATCGACCAGCTGGTCAAGGGCCAGTCGCTCCACGAGGTGGGCCGGGCCGTGCAGAACGTGGCCGAGGCGGCCGGCTTCAGCGTGGTGCGCGAGTACGTCGGCCACGCCATCGGCACCGCCATGCACGAGCAGCCCCAGGTCCCCAACTACTGGCCCGGCAACAAGGGCCCCACGCTCAAGACGGGCAACGTGTTCGCCATCGAGCCCATGGTCAATGCGGGCAGCGCCGAGACGGTGCTGCTCGACGACGGCTGGAGCGTGGTCACCGCCGACGGGAAGCTCTCCGCCCACTTCGAGCACACGATCGCCGTGACCGACGACGGGCCCGAGGTCTTCACCCTGCCGTAGGCCCCCTCGTCTACCGTGCTGCGGTGGTCGACGGCAGCGCCGAGGCGGGGACACAGCTTCGCTCTATCTGGCGCTTCGACACCGCCGCGCTGTCCGTCCCGACCGGACTGCGTAGCGCCGCCGCCATCGCGCTGCCGCTGATCGTCGGCATCGGCACCGGCCACCCGCGGGCCGCCGGCTGGGGCGCGGTGGGCGCGTTCCTCACCGACATGACGATGGGCCAGCCCGAGCACCGCTTCCGGGCCCGCATCGTGGCCGGCGCAGCGGTGTTCGTCGCGCTCGGAGGCCTCCTCGGCGCCTTGAGCGGGATCTGGGGCTGGGTGATCTACCCCCTGGTCGCCCTCTGGACCATCGCCTCGGGACTCATGGTCGCGGTGGGGCCGCGGGCGGCGCTGGTCGGCGTCTCCTCGGCCACCGGTCTGCTCTACGCGGCGTCGTTCCGCGTCTCGACGGTGCAGTCGCTCGAGGTTGGCGCCTGGATGCTGGGTGCCGGCCTCGCCGCGGCCGCCATCGGCTGGGCGTCCCACGTGGTCGTCGACCGACGCGCCGCCGGGCCCGCCCATGCCCTCCCGCCGCCCGACCCCGCCGGGTTCGCCTGGCTGCGATCCGCGCGACGATCGGTGCGGCGGGATCTCTTCCCCCACTCGGTGCTCCGGCACCACGTGGCGCGGCTCACCACCGTGACCCTGGTGGCCACGCTCCTGTACCGCGTCATCAACCCGACCGACGGGTTCTGGATCCCCGAAGCCGCCCTCTTCATCGGCCGGCCCGACGCCACGGTGACGAAGCAGCGCAGCATCCTGCGCGTGGTCGGCTCCGCCGCCGGCGTGACCCTGACGACGCTCGTGCTGGTCGTCGTGGAGCCCTCGCCGACCGGGCTGGCCGTCGTCGCGGTCATCGCCGGCGCGGTGGCCTTCTCGGTGCAGCGGGTCAACTTCGGCTTCTACATCACGTTCGTCACGGTGCTGTTCGTCGTGCTGACAGCGTTCGGTGGCGTGCCCGAGAGCCACGCCGTGTACCAGCGGCTCGCTTACAACGTCATCGGTGCCGCGCTCGCGGTGGCGTCGTTGCGGCTGTGGCCCCGGCCCGCCGCGGCCGTGCCCGCAGGCGGCGGCCGTGACGGGGAGTGACGACTTCGAGGGCGGCCATGCCCACGATGGGCGCGTTGAGCGGCTTGCCGCGCATGGAGCCGAGGAACGGCGCACCGAAGTTGAAGATGCCGCCGTCCGACGCCACCTCCCAGTAGCCGCCGGTGATGGGGTCGGCGGCCATACCCACGATGGGCGCGTTGAGCGGCTTGTCGCCCATGGAGCCGTAGAACTGGGCGCTGCCGAAGGCGAAGATGCCGCCGTCGGCCGCCACCTCCCAGTAGCCCCCGTTCTGGACGTCCGCTGCTGGACCGGATGCCGCGGCATCCCTGCGGACCCACATACGGGCAGGGATGGAACCCTCCGAAGGCCGAACAGCCGGCCGCAACCCCAGTGACCAGGCCGTATACAGTCCGTGGGGTCCCTGCTGGCAGCCGAGTCTGCACTCCTTAGCGGCGCGCTGAGCTCCTGGAGGTACGGTCTTTCGGAGCCCCCGGTGACCTGCGTTCCGGCCGCCCGGCGGGGTCGGGCAACAACGGCTGGAAATCCCCAGCCCGTGCGGTAGACTCTCAAGTCGGCCCTGGGACCGTCTGCGTTGCAGAACGCGCGCCGGGACCAATCCGATTTCGTACCCCTCCGGCCTCGCGTCGCCCGGTGCGCCCGGAGCAGCAACAGAAGCCAGTTCGAGGAGAGTCACCTGCCCAAGCCCAAGGAAGACGCCATCGTGCTCGAAGGCACGGTGGTCGAGCCGTTGCCCAACGCCATGTTCCGAGTCGAGCTCGAGAACGGCCACAAGGTGTTGGCGCACAGCTCGGGGAAGATGAGGATGCACCGCATCCGCATCCTCCCGGGGGACAAGGTCCAGGTGGAGATCACCCCGTACGACCTCAACCGAGGTCGGATCACCTATCGGTACAAGTAAGAAGGACGGGATTCAAGTGAAGGTTCGGCCGAGCGTGAAGCCGATCTGTGAGAAGTGCAAGGTCATCCGGCGCCGCGGCGTCGTCCGGGTGATCTGTGACAACCCGCGTCACAAGCAGCGGCAGGGCTAGGGAGAGGAAGCGACATGGCCCGAATTTCCGGCGTCGACATCCCGCGTGAGAAGCGGCTCGAGATCGCCCTGACCTACATCTACGGCATCGGCCCGACGCTCTCGAAGCAGATCACCGAGGCCGTCGACATCAACCCGTCGACGCGCGTCCGCGACCTGACCGACGAAGAGGTGGCCAAGCTCCGCACCTACATCGACCAGAGCTTCCGGGTCGAGGGTGACCTGCGCCGTGACGTCTCCCAGGACATCAAGCGCAAGATGGAGATCAACTGCTACCAGGGCGTGCGGCACCGCAAGGGCCTGCCGGTCCACGGTCAGCGCACCCACACCAACGCCCGCACCCGTAAGGGCCCCAAGAAGACGGTGGCCGGGAAGAAGAAGGTGAAGAAGTAGTGGCCAAGACCAGCCAAGCCCGGTCAGCGGCGTCCCCGCCGCAAGGAGCGCAAGAACGTCGCCTACGGCGTTGCGCACATCAAGAGCTCGTTCAACAACACCATCGTCTCCATCGCCGACCCCGAGGGCAACGTCCTCGCCTGGGCCTCGGCCGGCAACGTCGGCTTCAAGGGCTCGCGCAAGTCGACGCCCTTCGCCGCACAGCTGGCCGCCGAGGCCTGCGCCAAGCGCGCCATGGAGCACGGCGTGCGCAAGGTCGACGTCCTGGTCCGCGGTCCCGGGCTCGGGCCGTGAGACCGCCATCCGTTCGCTGGCTGCCGTCGGCATCGAGGTAGTCGGCATCAAGGACGTCACCCCGATCCCGCACAACGGCTGCCGCCCCAAGAAGCGGCGTCGGGTCTAGGCCCGCAGAGGAAGAGGAACCAACCCCCATGGCTCGATACACCGGTCCCGTCTGCCGCCTCTGCCGGCGCGAGCGGACCAAGTTGTTCTTGAAGGGCGAGCGTTGCTACTCGCTCAAGTGCCCGGTCTCCGAGGCGGTGACCGACCGCCACAGCCGCGCCTACCCGCCGGGTGAGCACGGCCGCGACCGCATGCGCCAGGGCTCCGAGTACCTGGCCCAGCTGCGCGAGAAGCAGAAGGCGCGCCGGATCTACGGCATCCTGGAGAAGCAGTTCCGCAACATGTACGAGGAGGCGACCCACCAGCCCGGCATCACCGGTGAGAACCTGCTGCGCAACCTCGAGCTCCGCCTCGACAACGTCGTCTTCCGGGCCGGCTGGGGCGCCAGCCGCCGCCAGGCCCGCCAGTTCGTGCGCCACGGCCACGTGCAGGTGAACGGCAAGCGCGTGGACATCCCGAGCTACCGGGTGCGCACCGGCGAGAAGGTCACGCTGACGCGAGGCCACCCGCGGCAACTTCCTGGTCCGGCGCAACATGGACACCCTCGAGCGCCAGACCCCGGCCTGGCTCGAGACCGGCGACGCCGGCTTCTCGGTCAACATCCTCAACCCGCCGCTGCGCGAGCACATCGACGAGCCGGTCCAAGAGCAGCTCATCGTCGAGCTCTACTCGAAGTAGCCGCGCTCGCCCAGCCCCCGATCGCCCCGACCCCCGTTACAGGAGTACCCACCATGCTGATCATCCAACGGCCGACCGTCGAAGTCGTCGACGAGGAGCAGAACAACCGCCAGCGCTTCGCCATCGGCCCGCTCGACCCGGGCTTCGGCACCACGCTCGGCAACTCGCTGCGCCGCACGCTGCTCTCGTCCATCCCGGGCGGCGCCGTGACCCAGCTGCGCTTCGACGAGGCGCTGCACGAGTTCACGACGCTCCCCGGCGTGAAGGAAGACGTCACCGACATCATCCTGAACCTCAAGGACCTGCTGGTGCGGGTGCACTCGGACGAGCCCGTGACGCTGCGCCTCGACGTGCGTGGTCCCGGCCGACGCCACGGCGGCCGACCTCCAGCTCACGCCCGACGTGGAGGTCCTGAACCCCGACCTGCACATCGCCTCCATCAACGCCAAGGGCCGCCTGGCCGTCGACGTCACGGTGGAGCGGGGCCGTGGCTACGCCTCGGCGGACAAGAACAAGCGGTCCCAGACCATCGGCGTCATCCCGATCGACTCCATCTTCTCGCCCGTCCACCGGGTGACCTTCGACATCGAGCCGGTGCGGGTCGAGCAGTCGACCAACTACGACCGCCTCGTGCTCGACATCGAGACGGACGGGACCATCTCGCCCCGCGAGGCCCTGGCCTCGGCCGGTGACACGCTGCGCAACCTGGTCTCGCTGGTGGCCGACCTCGAGGAGGCGCCGCAGGGCCTGGAGCTCGGCGACACCGGCACCACGACGAGCGGCTCGCCCGACCTCGACCTGCGCATCGAGGAGCTCGACCTCTCCGAGCGCCCGCGCAACTGCCTCAAGCGCGCCCAGATCAACACGATCGGCGAGCTGGTCGAGCGGACCATGGAAGACCTGCTCGCGATCACCAACTTCGGCCAGAAGTCGGCCGACGAGGTCGTGCAGCGCCTGGACGAGCGCGGGCTTTCGCTCCGCACGAGGGACTAGGAGCCCGGCGATGCAGGCCACTCCCAAGCGCGGCCGCCGGTTCGGTGGCTCGTCGGCGCACCAGAAGGCCATGATCGGCAACCTGGTCGCCTCGCTCATCGCGGCCGAGTCGATCGTGACCACCGAGGCCAAGGCGAAGGCGATGCGCCCCGTGGCGGAGAAGTGCATCACCGCCGCCCGCAAGGGTGGCGTGGCCAACCAGCGCAACGTGGTCGCCCTCATCCGGGACAAGGACATGACGCAGAAGCTGTTCGACGAGATCGCACCGCGCTACATCGACCGCCCCGGCGGCTACACCCGGATCTTGAAGCTCGGCCCGCGCCCGGGTGACAACGCGCCGATGGCGCGTATCGAGTTCGTCTAGGCCGATCGCCGGATCCTCCGGTCCACCGTGGAGCAACCCTCCCGGCGCTGCGACGCAGCGCTGGCGGCTCCTGATCGCGTACGACGGCGCCGCCTTCCGCGGCTTCGCCATCCAGCCCGAGGTCCCGACCGTCGCCGGCGCGCTGCGGCCGGCGCTGGAGCGCACGGCCCGGCTGAGCGAGCCCCCGGCGATCACCTGCGCCGGACGCACCGACGCCGGCGTGCACGCCCGGGGCCAGGTCGTCCACGTCGACCTGCCGCCGATCCCCTACGACGCGCGCCGGGCCTCGCCCGTGCCATCAACCGCCAGCTCGCTCCCGAGATCGTCGTCCGTCGGGCCGAACAGGTCGGCGAGGACTTCGACGCCCGCCGCTCGGCGGCCGGGCCGGACCTACCGCTATCTCGTCTGGAACGCGCCGGGCCCCGACCCCTGCTGGCGCCGATCGCCTGGCACGTGCGCGACCCGCTCGACCTCGTCGCCATGCGCACGGCGTCGGACGTGCTGCTCGGCACCCACGACTTCCGCTCCTTCTGCCGGCGCAAGCCGGGCACGGACGGGTCCGAGCCGATCGTGCGCCGCGTGACCCGGGCGCAGTGGTCGATCGACAAGGGGCCCGAGGCGACCGACGCCGACGGGCTCGCCCCGACCGCCGGCGGAGACACCGGCGGCCGCCTGCTGCGCTTCGAGATCACGGCGAATTCGTTCTGCCACCAGATGGTGCGGTCGCTGGTGGCCTCGTTGGTCGAGGTGGGACGGGGCCGCGAGAACACGGCGGGGTTGATGGAGCGCCTGCGCGCGGCGTCCCGCCACGCGATGGCCGACCCGGCGCCGGCGGCCGGACTGTGCCTCGTCTCGGTCGACTACCACGGGGAGCGGGTTCCGCACCCGTAATCCGGCCGGCGGTGCTTTCGTGCCTGCGGGTCCGGACGGCGATCGGTCAAAGGGTCACACTCACCGCCGGATACCGGGCTTATGGGCCTTTCGTCCCATGACTGCGGCGTCGCGCTCCGTCAGCCTTGACTCAGGGGACGCTGGCCTGCCAGGAGGGATGCCGGCTGCGTCGATCGAGCTGATCGGAGGGAGGTGGTCGGATGGATCGGACGCGCAAGCTCCGAAGGGAACTGAGTTACGGGATCGCCAAGCTGCGCGCCCTGGAAGAGACGGTCGACCCCACCGACGATGACGCCGGTGCGAGGGCGTTGGCGACCCAGATTCGCGAGCAAGCCGGGGTCTGCTTGGACCTCCTCGACCAATACCAGTTGGCCGTCCCCGGGCGAATGTGGACGTACGCCGAAACGAAATGCCGTCCTCTGCCGCGACGACCTGAAGCGGACGGAGCTCATCTTTCGTGACGCGTCGGGTCAGTTCGAGCGCCGCGCCGAGTTAAGGCCGTACGTGCATCAGGCACCCGACTGGATGTGGGGTGACGTCTACGAGTCGGATGACGATCTCGGCGCGGCGAGGTCTGGTGCGGATTCGGGTGCGGATTCGGCGTGCGGACGACGTGCCGATGCGCGCGGAAGAGATTTCGCCCGTCGACCTCTCCGACCGCTATTTCGACGCCCACAACCGACAGGACCTCGACAGTCTCGTGGACCTTCTCGACGACGACGTGGAGTTCAAGCGTGCCTTCGACCCGGCCCTGAAGGGAAAGAAGGCGGTCCGAGAGCAGTACGAAAAGGACTGGGCCGACCACAAGAGCGAGATCGTCTACGTCACCGAGATCTTCGAGGCCGAAGGGAAGCTGGCGATCGAGATCCAGGTCGACAGCGGTCCGCCGTCCAACCTGATCTACAACGGGGTGGTCGTCCACCACTGGAACGACGAGGGGCGCCTCGCCCGCTCTCAGCTGTACGTCGACGAGGTGGCGTCGGAAGAGGGTGGCTCTTAGGGCTGGTCATCTGCGGAGATGCTGCTCGGTGGATCTCTTGGCAGAATGGCCTGTGGTCAGCATCGAGCATCTCCCGAGCGAAGCGGAGATCGCCTCGTGGCCACGTTTCACGGACGAGCGTCCACTCAAGCTCCTGGTGAGCGGGTGCCTCCTGGGGAGGCCTTGCGGCGTCGACGGATCATCGTACGGAGCTCCGTACGCTCACACGGAGCGACTGATTCGACTTCCCGACGTCCAGGTCGTGGCCCTTTTGCCCCGAGGACTATGCGTTTGGCACGCCCCGACAAACGCCCGACATCCACGGGGGCAACGGATTCGACGTGCTCGACGGGACGGCTCGGGTCCTGAGTGAAAGCGGCGACGACTGGACCGACCGAATGCTCGGCGCCGCCGAGAAGATGTTGGCATTGGCCCAGGACCACGACGTCCGGCTCGCGCTTCTCATGGACATCAGCGCCGCCTGCGGTTCGCAGGTGATCTACGACGGGTTCCGTTGGCGAGGGCAATACCAGCCCGGTCAAGGGGTGTGCGCAGCTCTCCTCATCAGGCATGGGATCAAAGTCGTCAGCCAGAGGGATCACCGCACTCTCGATCTGCTCTTCAGCAAGCTAGATCCGACGCATGCGCACACTCCGGGTCTCCGGGATCACCATGAGACGCAGTGGTATATCGAGAATTTTCCGAGGTTCGTAGCCATTCCCAGGAGGTGGTGAGGGTGTACTCGCTCGCCTGGACCGAGCACATTCGGATCGCCCCAATCTGTTCGGACCAGCCATGATTGGTCATGGCCAATCGTCGCCACGGTGGACCAGGGCACAGCATCCGGGTCTCGACCGAGAGTGTGTTGCTGCTTGTAGGGATTGCCACGGTCATGATGCTGGGCGTCCTTGCGGAAATTCAGCTCGTGGGGAACGAAGTCGCGGCCGCCAGCCCCTCTACCTCCTCGACGGTGTGGCTGTGCCGTCCGGGATTGTCGGACAACCCCTGCGCGAGCAATCTCACGACGACGGTGGTCCGAGCGAACGGGACGACGTATATCCAGCGGAGCCGTCCAGCTACGAACCCACCCATCGACTGCTTCTACGTGTACCCAACGGTAAGCACCCAGCCAACAGCCAACGCGAACCTCCACATCGATCCCCAAGAACGAGCAGTCGCTGTTGCTCAGGCCTCCCGCTTCTCCCAGGTCTGCCGGGTCTATGCCCCGATGTACCCCCAATTGACTCTCTCTGCCATCAGCAAAGGGATCAGCGCTCGCTCTGCTGCCATTGCGTACCTGGGCGTCCTCTCTGCATGGAACGACTATCTCGCCCACTACAACAAAGGCAGAGGTGTCGTGTTGATCGGCCACTCCCAGGGCGCCTCGCTCCTCATCGCACTCATCAAACGCGAAGTCGATCCGTACCCCAAGACCGTCATCTGCTCGTGTCGGCGCTCTTGATGGGCGGCAATGTCACCGTGCCGAACGGGCAGGACGTGGGTGGAGACTTCGCCCACGTACCCGCTTGTGAGACCAACTTCCAGACCGGTTGCGTCGTGGCCTACTCGACGTTCAGTTCCCCGCCCCCCGCCAACAGCTTCTTTGGTCGCGTCGGTACCAGCATCAGCGCACTGTCCGGCCTCTCGCCCACCACGTCGGCCGGGATTGCGGTTCTCTGCACGAACCCCGCCGCGGCTGGCCGGGGGGACCGGTAACTTGCTTCCCTACTTCCCGACCAAAGCGTTTCCCGGCTCTCCGTCCGGCCTCGAATACGGAGCAACCTCGAAGCACCGTGTTCGCACTCCCTGGGTGTCCTATCCAAACCTCTACGGCGCTCAGTGCGACAGCTCCGGCGGTGCCACCTGGTTGCAGGCCACCGACATCGCCGGGCCCAAAGACGCTCGACCAATTGTGCAGCCCGTGCTCGGACCCAGATGGGGACTCCACCTGGACGATGTCAATTTGGCCCTTGGCAACCTGGTCCAAATCGTCCGCGACGAATCGATCGCATATCGCCGCTAGTTCCCCCGAATAGGCCGGATCTGTTCCGACCACTTGGCGTCGGACAGGGAAACAGTGATCAAGAGTCAGCGAAGCCCGAATCCTGTGCCACCGTCAAGGAGTTCCCGGGCTATTTCGAGATGGCCCGAATGAGCGGCGGTCTCCTCGATCATATGGAGGACGACCCAGCGAACACTTGGGATCTGCACGTCAGAAATTGAGATCGTCATGGGTTCCCCGAGGGACAGCCGACAAGGAAGTGCCGGCCAGGATCTCGTCGGAGCGGTCGCATTGCGACCTGTAATACGAGAGGACGTCACTCGACGGTCGATCGCACACGAACGCGGCGCGAGGATCGTACGTCGGCCGGCCCTCGTCCCAGGGTAAGGATGCGTGCGAATCAGCGACCACCTCTTGAAACCAATGTCGCTCGGCGTTGCCCAAGTGCTCGACCATGCCCGCTGGCGTCCAGCCCGACGGCACGACCGAGGCATGCCAGTCTCGTTCATCGAGGCCCTCGACGATCGAACACACGGAGGCCCGCTGGTATTCGAGCGTCTGTACGAGCGCGCGCCGTTCGTCGGCGTCGTCACGGTCAATCATCCGCCAATATTTGCAGACACACCTGACACTTACTTGTGTCGGAAGTGGACGAACACCCGGCCGAAATTATGAGAGTCCTTCTCGACCCGGTCATAGAGCGGCTTGATGTCCTTTTGGTCGAGAAAACGCAGCACACGTTTCTTGAGTTGGCCGCTTCCCTTGCCCGGGATGATCTCCACTAACCGGACCTTCTTCTCGATCGCCTCGTCGATGACGGCTCGGAGGGCACGATCGATGTCGTCGCCTCGGTTGTAGATCTCGTGCAGATCCAGCTTGAGCTTCACTGCCTGCGGTCTTCACTCCCGCGGAGCCGGAACGACGTCGGACCGGTCGGCTCACCGGCCGCGACGCGGGGATCCGCACGGGGGGCAGGCTGCCAGTCGCTGACGAGACGCCGCGCCGGGCCTTCGAGGGGGGTGCCGACGATGGACCGCTTGGGCGCCTGTTTGGGGGTGCCGCCGGGAGTCATGTCGCTGTTCCCCTCTCCGCCCCCTCAATGGAGCCAAGTTGCCCAGATCGTCCAGAATGTAAGGCCCGAGCGGGTCTTCGTGCCCATTCGGCGGAAGATCGCAGGCCGCCGGGTCGGCCCGGGTGGGACCGGGGCGGCGGGCTTCCCAAAAGCCCTGGAAGGGCGGCTTGCCGGACCTCCGTCGCAGCCCCTATCCTGGTATGTCGGCTCTGGGGACCCCGGGGCCATGAGCCAGCTGTAAATGGCCAGCTCACCACCCACGCGGAAGCGAAAGATCAGTTCTGTGCGCACATTTTCACCGAAGGTCACCGAGATCCAGCGGGCCTGGTACGTCGTCGACGCCGACGGGCTCGTCCTCGGTCGCCTGGCCTCCGAGGTGGCGGCCGTCCTGCGTGGCAAGCGCCGCCCGTACTTCGCGCCGCACGTCGACACGGGCGACAACGTGATCATCGTCAACGCCGACAAGGTCGTGCTCACGTCGAACAAGGCCGACGACAAGCAGGCGTACCGCCACAGCGGATACCCGGGCGGCCTGCGCTCGACCAGCTACGCCACGCTGCTCGAGGACAAGCCGGCCGAGCTGGTGCGGCGCTCCGTGCGCGGCATGCTGCCCAAGAACACCCTGGGCCGCCAGCAGCTGAGCAAGCTCCACGTCTACGCCGGCCCCGACCACCCGCACTCGGCCCAGAAGCCCGAGCCGCTCGACGTGCCGGAGGCCCGGCGGGCCAGCCGGTCCGCCTGAGTCGAGCGGACACAGAACGCTAAGAACGCAGTAGGAAGGACACCACCGACGCCATGCCCGTACCACTGAGCCAGACCACCGGCCGCCGCAAGCAGGCGGTGGCGCGCGTGCGCCTTCGTCCCGGACAGGGCGCGATCACCATCAACAAGCAGCCCTTCGAGAAGTACTTCACGTCGGCGACGCACCGCATGCTGGCGACCGAGCCGCTGCGGCTGACGAACACGGCGGAGTCCTACGACATCGACGCCACGATCGACGGCGGCGGTATCTCGGGGCAGGCCGGTGCGCTGCGGCTGGGCATCGCGCGCAGCCTCATCAGCGTCGACCCCGAGCAGCGCGGCACGCTCAAGCGCTCCGGCCTCTTGACGCGGGACGCGCGCGAGAAGGAATCGAAGAAGTACGGCCTGAAGAAGGCCCGCAAGGCGCCGCAGTACTCCAAGCGGTAGTCCTGGGTCCGGAGTAGCACGACCCACGTGCCTGCCCGCTTCGGCACCGACGGCGTGCGCGGGGTGGCCAACGAGGAGCTGACGGCCGAACTGGCGTTGGCGCTCGGTCGTGCCACCGCCCGCGTCCTGCCCGCCCCCACGTTCGTGGTGGGCCGCGACACGCGCCGCTCGGGCCCCTTGTTGCAGGCCGCGTTCTCCGCCGGGCTGGCCACCGAGGGCGCCGACGTCGTCGACCTCGGCGTGCTGCCGACGCCCGGCGTGGCGACGGTGGCGGCGGCGCGCATGGCGCCGGGGGCGGTCGTGTCGGCCTCGCACAACCCGTTCGGGGACAACGGCATCAAGCTGTTCTCGCTGTTCGGGACGAAACTGCCCGTGGAGGTGGAGGCCGAGATCGAACGCGAGCTGGCGGCGGTGCTGGCGGACCCTGGCCGGGCGCCGGCGTCGACCCACCGGCCTCGGTGTCGGTCGTTTGAGCTTTGACGGGGAGGCCGCGGCGTCGCTGTATACGTCGAGTCTGGTGGCGACGTTGGCCGGGCGGCGGCTGGACGCCGTCTCGGTCGTGGTGGACTGCGCCAACGGGGCGGCGAGCGCGTTGGCGCCGGCGGTGCTGCGCTCGGTCGGCGCGTCGGTCACGGTGCTGCACGACACGCCGGACGGCGCCAACATCAACGACGGCGTGCGGGTCGACGGACCCCTCGGAGCTGGCGTCGGTCGTGGTGTCCTCGGGGGCCGATCTGGGATTGGCTCTGGACGGCGACGCCGACCGCGTCATCGCGGTCGACCACACCGGGCGAGATCGTCGACGGCGACGTGCTGCTGGCGCTGTTCGCGCTGGACCTGGCCGAGCGGGACGAGCTCACCGGCAACACCGTGGCCGTGACGGTCATGACGAACCTCGGGTTCCGCTTGGCGATGGAGGAGCGGGGGATCGCGGTGCGCGAGACCGACGTCGGCGACCGCCACGTGCTGGCGGCGCTGGACGCCGACGGCTTGGCGTTGGGCGGCGAGCAGTCGGGCCACATCATCTTCCGCTCGCAGTCGACGACGGGCGACGGTCTTCTGACGGGGCTGGCCCTGGCGGACCTGATGGTGCGGCGTGGGGGCTCGCTGGCCTCGTTGTCGGCGGGGCTGGTCGAGCGGGTGCCGCAGCGCCTGGTGAACGTGCCGGTCCCGCGGCCCGAGCGCCTGGCCGACTGCGCCGAGGTGTGGGAGGCGGTCGTGGTGGCGGAGGCCGAGCTCGGCCACACCGGACGGGTGTTGCTCCGGCCCTCGGGGACCGAGCCGTTCGTGCGGGTCATGGTCGAGGCAAGGGCCGCTGAGCAGGCGGATGCCGTCGCCGCCCAGCTCGCGGCGGTCGTCGAGGCGGCCCTGGGGCGAAGTGGGGCGGAGGCCCCCGGGTAGCCTGGGACGATTATGTGCGGCATCATCGGCGTCACCGGCGAGGCCGACGCCCTGCCCGTCCTCCTGGGCGCGTTGCACCAGCTCGAGTACCGCGGCTACGACTCGGCGGGGGTTGCCTTGGTGGCGGACGGAGGGGTCTGGCGGGCCCGGGCCGCCACGGCCAAGACGTCGGTCGCCACGCTGGCCGAGCGCACGGCGGACGCGCCGAAGGGTCACTCGGCGGCGATCGGGCACACCCGCTGGGCCACCCACGGGTCGCCCACCGAGGAGAACGCGCACCCGCACGTCGACTGCACCGGGCGGGTGGCGCTGATCCACAACGGGATCATCGAGAACCACGCTTCGCTGCGGGCCGAGGTCGAGGCTCGTGGGCACACGATGGCGTCGGGGACCGACACCGAGGTGATGGTCCACCTGATCGAGGAGCAGATCGCTCAGGGGTTGTCGCTCGCCGAGGCGACCCGTTCGGTGTTGCGGCGGTTGCGTGGCTCCTTCTCGATCGCCGTGATCTCCGCCGACGAGCCCGACACGATCGTGGCCGCCTGCCGGCTGACGCCGCTGGTGCTGGGGCTCGAGGACGGGCAGGCGTTCCTGGCCTCGGACATCCCGGCCCTGATCGGCCACACGCGCCGCATCTACACGCTGGCCGACGACCAGCTGGCGGTGCTGACGCCCGGCGCAGTGTCGGTGACGACGCTGGACGGGGAGCCGGTCGAGCCCGAGCAGCGGACGATCACCTGGGACCTCGAGGCCGCGCAGAAGGGTGGCTACGAGGACTTCATGTCCAAGGAGATGCACGAGCAGCCCCAGGCGGTGGCGGACACGCTGCTCGACCGGCGCGGCCCGGGCGGCGAGCTGATCCTCGACGAGATGCGCTTGGGGGTCGAGGAGCTTCGAGGCATCGACAAGGTCTTCATCGTCGCCTGCGGCTCGAGCTACCACGCCGCGTTGGTGGCGAAGTACGCGATCGAACAATGGGTGAAGGTGCCGGTGGAGGTCGACATCGCGAGCGAGTTCCGCTACCGCGACCCGGTGCTGAACGCGCGGACGTTGTGCGTGGGCGTGTCGCAGTCCGGCGAGACGCTCGACACGTCCGAGGCGATGCGCGAGGCAGCCCGGTTGGGGGCGAAGGTGCTGGTCGTCTCGAACGTGGTCGACTCTTCGATGGCGCGGGCGGCCGACGGGGTCCTCTACACGTGGGCCGGGCCCGAGATCGGCGTGGCCTCGACGAAATGCCACCTGGCGCAGATCGTGGCGCTGGAGGTCCTCGGGTTGTACCTGGCCCAGCTGCACGGCACGCTGCCGGCGGCGCGGATCAACGAGATCCTCAACGCCATGGAGGCGTTGCCCGGGCTGGTCGACGAGGCGCTGGCGCGGGTGGGCGACGTCGACGACGTGGCGGCGAAGCTGACCGACGCCCGCGACTTCTTCTTCCTGGGCCGCCACGTCGGCTTTCCGATCGCGCTGGAGGGCGCGTTGAAGCTGAAGGAGCTGGCGTATCTGCGGGCCGAGGGGTACCCGGCGGGCGAGCTCAAGCACGGGCCGATCGCGTTGATCGAGCCGGGGACGGTCGTGGTGGGCATCGCCACCCGGAACCCGCTGTGGGAGAAGATGCTCTCCAACGTCGCCGAGGTCCGCAGCCGCGGCGCGACGGTGGTGCTGGTGGCCGACGACGGCGACGAGGAGTCGGCGGCGGAGGCGGACCACGTGTTGTGGGTGCCGCCGACCGAGCCCCTGCTGTCGCCGGTGGTGGGCGTCGTGCCGATGCAGCAGCTGGCCTATCGCCTGGCTCGCCTGCACGGCCACGACCCGGACCGCCCGCGCAACCTGGCCAAGACGGTGACGGTCGAGTGAGCGGCGGTGTCGGTGGGGTCGGGGTCGGCGTCCTCGGGGGCCCGGGCATCGTCGGGGTCGGCGTGGACGCCGTCTCCGTGGCGCGGTTTCGGCGCCTGCTCGAGCGACGCCCGGGGTTCGCCGGACGCTGCTTCACCGAAGTGGAACAGACCGACGCCGGCAGCTCGACGGACCGGGCCCAGAGCCTGGCGGCGCGCTTTGCCGCCAAGGAGGCCGTGATGAAGGCGCTCGGCACCGGCCTCGGCGGCTTCGCACTGACGGACGTCGAGGTGCGGCGGACGGAAGGCACGGACGCGACCCGGCACGCGCCCTACCTGGTGCTGCACGGCTCGGCGGCCTCGCTGGCCGAGGCGCAGGGAGCGGGGCGCTTCCACGTGTCGTTGACGCACACCGACGACGTGGCGATCGCGTTCGTGGTGGCGGAGCAGGGCGGGGCGGATGGCGATCAGCTCGGCGCTGATCGGGTCGTGGCGGCCGCGGCGGCCGCGGTTGCAGGGTCTCGCGCATGCGCGCCGTCCTGACCCGGGAGGAGATGCGGGCCGCCGACGCGGCCGCGCTGGCCGAGGTCTCGCACGAGACGCTGGTCGAGCGAGCCGGCACCGCGGTCGCCGTGGCCGCGTTGGGCGTGCTCGGTGGTGCCTACGGGCGCCGGGTCGTGGTGGTGGCGGGCAAGGGCAGCAACGGTGCGGACGGCCGGGTCGCCGCCGCCGTCCTCGCCCGACGCGGGGCACGGGTGCAGGTGCTCGAGGCCGAGGCGATCGGCAGCAGCGCGCTGCCGGCGTGTGACCTCGTCATCGACGGCGCGTACGGCACCGGGTTCCGGGGCAGCTACGACGCCCCGGCGGTGCCGTCCGGCGCGACCGTGCTCGCCATCGACATCCCCTCGGGTGTCGACGCCGACACGGGCGAGGCGCCGGGGCACCCGGTGCACGCCGACCGGACCGTCACGTTCGCGGCGTTCAAGCCGGGACTGCTCGAGGGCGACGGGCAGGCGTGCAGCGGCACGGTCGAGGTGGCCGACATCGGGATCGGGTTCCCGCCGCCGGGCGCCTCGCTGATGGAGGACGGGGACGTGGCGACGCTGCTGCCGGCGCGCCCGTTGAGCATCAACAAGTGGACCAACGCGGTGGGCATCGCGGCGGGCTCGCCCGGGATGGAGGGGTCGGCCATCCTCAGTTCGCGCGGCGCGATGGCCGCGGGCTCGGGCATGATCCGCCTCGGATCGCCCGGCGACCCGTCGGCGCCGTGGCCCACCGAGGTCGTGCGCATGCACCTGCCGGCCGAGGGATGGGCCCGCGAGTTCCTGGAGGCGACGGCCAAGTGCAAGGCGATCGTCGTCGGCCCTGGGCTCGGCACCGGCAGGGCGGCCGCCGAGGAGATCCGCGCCGTCGTGGCGGGCGCGTCCGTGCCGCTCGTGATCGACGCCGATGCGCTGACCGCGTTGGGCGACGCCACGGCGGCCCGCACGCTGCTGGACAAGCGGAGTGCGCCGAGCGTCCTCACCCCCCACGACGGCGAGTACGCACGCGTGGCGGGCTCGGCGCCCGGCGCGGACCGGCTGGCCGCGGCGCGGCGGCTGGCCGATGCGGTGGGTGCGATCGTCTTGCTCAAGGGCCCGCTCACCGCGGTGGCCCGCCCCGGTGGCGGCCCGGCGGACGTGTTGTTGGCGGACGCCGGCGGCCCGGAACTGGCGACGGCGGGCAGTGGTGACGTGCTGTCGGGGATCATCGGCGCCTTCATGGCGCGGGGTGTCGCGGCGCACGAGGCGGCGGCGCTGGCGGCCCATGTGCACGGGCGGGCGGCCTCGTTCGGCCCCACCGAGGGCCTGGTGGCCGGCGACCTGCCGGGGCTGGTGGCGGAATTCCTGTCGGCGCGCGCCCACGGGGGCGAGTCGCCGTGCCGGGACAGGGGAGCACGGTGACGGACGGCGCGCCGAAGCGAGTGGTCGTGCCCCTGACGGATCTCGTCGGTGACGACGCGGACGCCGAGGCGACGATGGCGCAGGGCCGGTCCCGGCCCGCGTGGGCGGAGATCGACCTCGCCGCGGTGGCGCACAACGCACGGGTCCTGGCGAGCCTGGCCGCGCCCGCCGAGCTGTGCGCGGTGGTCAAAGCGCACGGCTACGGGCATGGCGGGCCCGCGGTAGCCCGTGCGGCGCTGGCCGGCGGCGCCCAGCGCCTGGCGGTCGCCCTGGTCGACGAGGGGGTGGAGCTGCGCCAGCACGGGGTCACCGCGCCCGTGCTCCTGCTGAGCGAGTGCGGGAACGAGGCCGCCGAGACGGCGCTCACCTACGGGCTCACCCCGACGCTGTACTCGCGCTCGGCCGTGGACGCCTTCGCCGCCGCCGCCCGCGGCGCCGGCCGCGAGGTGCCGGTCCACCTGAAGGTCGACACGGGCATGCACCGCGTGGGGGCGGCGCCCGAGGACTTCGTGGCGCTGGCGAAGCTGATCGACGGCGAGCCCACGCTCACGCTCGAGGGCGTGTGGACGCACCTGCCCGTGGCCGACGGTGTTGGAGAGGAGGACCGCCGCTACACGGAGGCGCAGCTCGATCTTTTCGACTACCTCCTGGCCGAGCTGGCGACGGCGGGGATCGAGGTGCCCCTGGTCCATGCGGCCAACACCGCGGCGACCGTGGCGTTCCCGCGCTCGCGTCACGACATGGTGCGCTGCGGCCTTGGCCTCTACGGCTACCTGCCCGGCCCAACCGTGCAACGCGCCTTCGAAGAGCAGGCCGCCGGGGAGCGGCTGCATCCGGCGATGTCACTCAAGGCGCGGGTCGTCGCCGTGCGCGAACTCGAGGCGGGAGAGCGACCCTCCTACGGCCGGCGCCGCCCGCTGCCGACGCGCTCGTTCGTGGCCACCGTGCCCATCGGTTACGCGGACGGGGTGCCACGCACCCTGTTCGACGCGGGCTACGAGGTGTTGATCGGCGGCGTCCGGCGCCCGCTCGCCGGCGCGGTGACGATGGACCAGATCGTGGTCGACTGCGGCAACGACCCGACCGTCCTTCCGGGCGACGAGGTCGTGCTCCTCGGCACCCAGGGCGACGAGACCATCACGGCGGACGACTGGGCGGACATGCTCGGGACGATCAGCTACGAGGTGGTGTGCGGAGTGGGGCCGCGGATGCCGCGCGTCGCGGTCAACCGCCCCGGCCGCGGTGCCTGACACCGCCGAGCTCGAGCGGCTGCGCGTCACCGCGTCGACCTGCACGCTGTGCCCGCTGGCAGAGGGGCGCACGCAGGTGGTCTTCGGCGTGGGGGACCCGGCCGCCGACCTGCTCTTCGTAGGCGAGGGACCCGGCCGCGAGGAAGACCTGGCCGGCGAGCCCTTCGTCGGCCGCTCCGGCAAGCTGCTCGACCGCCTCATGTGGGAGGAGATCGGGCTCACCCGGGCCGAGTGCTACATCGCCAACGTCGTGAAGTGCCGGCCGCCGAACAACCGCGACCCGGCGCCGAACGAGATCGAGGCGTGCCGGCCGTATCTGACGGCGCAGATCGCGCTGATCGAGCCGAAGGTGATCGTCACCCTGGGCAACTTCTCGACCAAGCTGTTGCTCGAGAGCAGCCGCGGCATCCGCGAGCTGCGCGGGCAGGTCTTCGAGCGCGGCGACGCGCTTCTGGTGCCGACGTACCACCCGGCGTACGCCCTGCGCGCCGGGGGCGAAGCCATGGCCGAGATGCGGGCGGACTTCGTCCGGGCGAAGCGCCTCTTGGGAGCAGCGACGGCGTGAGTGCGAATGCGAGTGCAGGTTGGCCGTTGCAGACCACCACGGACTCGGCCGAGGCCACCCGGGCCCTGGCGGCTGCGCTGGCGGGGCTGTGTCGCGCCGGCGACGTCGTCCTCCTCATCGGTGACCTCGGCACGGGCAAGACGGTCTTCGCCCAGGGCTTCGCGGCGGCCCTGGGGGTGCCGGGCCCCGTGACCAGCCCGACCTTCGCGCTGGTGCGGCACTACCACTGCGGGCCCGACAGCCCCGTGCGCACGCTCATCCACGCCGACGTCTACCGCACCGGCTCACTGACCGAGGTGGTGGACCTGGCGCTGGCCGAATTGGTCGAAGAGGACGCCGTTGCGGTCGTCGAGTGGGGTGAACTGGCCGCCCCGGCGATGGGGGACAGCGCGCTCGAGGTGACGCTCGTGGCGCCCGACCCGGTGGCGAAGCCCGAGGCGCGCCTCGTCTCGGTCGTCGGCCGAGGTCGCTGGGCCCGCCGGGCGGACGAGGTCGCGGGCGTCCTCGAGCTCGAGCCCTCCTCCGGACGGGGCGCGTGACGGTGGCCGGGTCCGCGAGCCTGGCGGCGGTGGCGATCGAGACGGCCACCGAGACGGTCGGCGTGGCGGTCCGTGCCCCCGACGGCGTCGAGGCGGAGTTCGCGCTGACCGGTCGGCGTCGTCACGTCGAGACGCTCACCCCGGCGCTCCAGCACTTGCTGGCCCAGGTCGGCCTTGCGCCGCAGGACCTGCAGGCGATCGTGGTCGACGTCGGTCCCGGGCTGTTCACCGGGCTGCGGGTCGGGGTGGCGGCAGCCAAGGGCCTGGCGCAGTCGCTCGGCCTCGGCGTCATGTGCGCCACCAGCCTCGAGATCCTCGGTGCGGGCGCCGTGGCGGCCGGCCACTGCGGGCTCGTGCTGGCCTGCGTCGACGCACGCCGGGGCGAGGTCTTCGCGTCCGTGCGCGAGCTGGGCCCGGATGGGGAGGCGGTTGCAGAGCCCGTCCCGGCCGCATTGTTCGCACCGGACGACGCTCGCCGCGGTCCTCGCCCAGCTCGGCGGCGCGCCCGTGTGTGCCGTGGGCGACGGGGCGCAGCGTTACGCCGAGGTGCTCGCGGCGGTACCGGGGGTCGACGTCGTGACGCCGGCGCTCGCCTTCCCCCCACCCTCCGCGTTGCTCCGCCTCGGGCTGGGCCGCCTCGCCCGGGGAGAATCGCCAGTCGACGCTGCATCGGTCGTTCCTCTGTATATGCGCGACGCGGACGCGAAGAGCAACTTCGCCCAGGCGCGGGCCTAAGGGCCTGACCGGGGGCGACGCGATGCGAATTGAGAAGCTCAAGCGCCGGGACCTGCGCAAGCTTCTTCCCATTGAGAGCCTTGTGTTCCCCGAGCCATGGTCGCCCGAGGTCTTCAACTCCGAGCTGGCGCTGCGCAAAGGCCGCCTCTACCGGGCGGCCTGGGACGGCGAGGACCTGGCGGGCTACATCGGCTTCCTCATCGTCAACGATGAAGCGCACATGACCACGATTGCGACGGCGCCGGACTACCAGCGCAGCGGGATCGCCACCATGATGATCGTGGATGCGATGCGGACGTTGCGGGGCGACGGGGTGAAGCACATCTCGCTCGAGGTGGCCGCGAACAACAAGCCGGCGCAGTCGCTCTACCGGCGTTTCGGCTTCGCCCCCGTCGGCGTCCGCAAGAACTACTACCCCGTGACCGGCCAGGACGCGCTCGTCATGTGGGTCTACGACGTCGACTCGGAGGAGTACAGCCACAAGCTCGACCAGTTGGCGGCCACCGGGTACCAGCAGGACCGCGCCTCCTAAATCCCCGCCGGGAGGCGCGCCCTCCTCAAAATCGGTCACGGCTTGCCGAAACGATTTGTATTGCATAGGGGTTCGAGTCTTGGACGAATCTCCCACCTTCTCGTTCGGCGCCCGAACCCGTAGGTTGCATTTGGTCGAGAATCTCGAACGGCAACGCACATACAAATTTGGATGCGGAAGCGCCCGTCTTTGAGGCTGAGAACGTCCGATTGGACCCCCTGAACCCGCCCATAGGGTGACCCTCGTGCCAGCGGGGCCGCCCGGCCCAGCGGAGAGGAGCCCCATGGAGACGATTGCGCTCGGAACCCAGGGCCTCGTGGTGTCGCGCCAGGGGCTGGGCTGCATGGGGATGTCGGACTTCTACGGGGAGCGAACGACGATGAGTCCATCGCGACGATCCACCGCGCCCTCGAGCTCGGCGTGACCTTCTTCGACACCTCCGACATGTACGGGCCGCACACCAACGAGATGCTCGTGGGCAAGGCGTTGTCGGGCCGCCGCGACGAGGCCGTGATCGCCACCAAGTTCGGCATCGTGCGCGACCCCGACGACCCGTCCAAGCGCGGCATCAACGGCCGGCCCGAATACGTGCGTGCGGCCTGTGAGGGGTCGCTCACTCCGCCTCGGCGTCGATCACATCGACCTCTACTACCAGCACCGGGTCGACCCCGACACGCCGATCGAAGAGACGGTCGGCGCCATGGCCGAACTCGTGACGCAGGGCAAGGTGCGCTACCTCGGACTGTCCGAGGCGGCGCCCGCCACCATCCGGCGTGCGCACGCCGTGCACCCGATTTCGGCGCTGCAGACCGAGTACTCCGTGTGGTCGCGCGACCCCGAGCACGAGATCCTGCCGACGCTGCGCGAGCTCGGCATCGGCTTCGTCCCCTACAGCCCGCTCGGGCGTGGGTTTCTTGACCGGGACCCTGCGCTCGCTCGACGACCTCGACGACGCGGACTTCCGCCGCTATCAACCCCCGATTCCAGGGCGACAACCTGGCCGCCAACATCGCCATCGTCGAGGTGGTGGACCAGCTGGCCCAGGCCAAGGGCTGCACGCCGGGCCAGATCGCCCTGGCCTTCGTCCTGCCGCCGGCCTCGACGTCGCCCCGATCCCGGGCACGAAGCACCGCCACTATCCTCGAGGAGAATGTCGGCTGCGCTCGACGTCGAGCTCACCGAGGAGGACCTCGACGTCCTCGACCGGGTGGCGCCGGCCCAGGGCGACCGCTACGCCGACATGTCACCGGTCAATCGCTGAGTCCCCAAGCTGAGCGGTCCACGCCGGCGCCACGGCCCGGTGACAGCCGGTCACCGCCGTACGTAGGGTGGCGCGCGGGGGTCCACGAGAAGGAGGCGCCATGGCCAATACCTGTTCGAAGTGAAGTACACCGTCGAAGGAATCCGAGGCCTCAAGGAGCCAAGGGCGGCTCGGCCAGAGTCGGCGGCCACCGGGCGTTGATCGAAGAGATGGGCGGCTACGCTGGAGTCGTTCTACTTCGCCTTCGGGCGACCACGATGCCTACCTCATCGCGGACCTTCCCAGCAACGTCGCCACTGCTGCGATCGACCTGATCGTGGGCACGTCGGGTGCCGTCAACACCCGGACCACCATCCTGCTCACCCCCGACGGACCTCGACGAGGCGGCGAAGTCGCAGGTCGCGTATCGGCCGCCCGGCGCCTGACCCGGCGTCGCTCGCCCGATGCGACCGCTCGGACGAAGCCCGTCAGCCGACGGCGCCTGCTGCACCGCATCCCGCGCCTCGCACAGGCCGGCGAGCGCCGCGCTGATGTCATCGAGTGGATCGCTCGCCGCGATCTGTTCTCTGCAGTGCCGCGCGCCCGGGTCCGGTAGGTCCGCCGATGTTCCAGCACCGGCGCACGGCACGGCCCACCATGGCCGGCGACGGGTGCCCCGTGCGCAGGTTCACGCCGGTGCCGGACCAGTGCACGCGCGCCGCGACCTCCGGCTTGTCCTCGCTGTCGCCGGCGACGACCAGCGGGACGCCGTTGGCCAGTGCCTGCTGCACCCCGCCGTAGCCCCCGTTGGTCACCATGACGTCGACGTGGGGGAGCAGGCGGTCGTGGGGGATGAACCGCTCGAGGCGCACGTTGGCCGGCAGACCGGCCCGTAAGCGGCTCGGGGTCGGGCCCGCCGGTCGTCGCAACCACCAACAGGTCGTCGTCGGCCAGGGCGCGCGTCGTCAGCAGCAGCAGCCGGCCCGAGGTCGGCGTTGTCGAGGGTGCCCTGGGTGACGTGGACCACCGGACGGCCCGACGTCGAGCTCGCCCCACCACGACGGCACGTCGAACTCCGAGCGTGGGCGGCGCGAGGATCGGGCCGACGAAGCGCACCGACGGGGCCAGGTCGGAGCGCGGGTACTCGAACCCCGCCACCGTGGCCTGCAGGTAGGCGTCGACGACCTTGGGCTGGAGGTCGACGAAGTAGCCCGGGAACCGCCCGCCATCGGACACGCCGGCCTCGGCCAGGCGGTGGCGGGCGAAGCGCTGGATGTCGGCCAGCGCCCCGTGCTCGGTGGCCCAGTTCATGAACCGGTTGCGCGTCCGCGCCAGCGACCCCTTCCCCGGTTGGAGTGCGACGCCGAAGGGTGCCGTGTCGCGGCTGCTCGCGGCGTAAGGCATCACGCCGACGCACGCGAGCGCGGGCCGGGACTGCCCGCGGACCGAGGGCGAGTGGCAGGGCGCCGAGGAACATCGAGTCCACCACGATGCCGTCGGTCGGCTTCTCCTCGAGAATGGTCGGCAGGTCCCGGTACTGGCCCGGGAATCGGCCCGATGAAGATGCGCCGCAGGTCGTCCTTCACCCCGCGCACCCCGCGCTTGGACGACGACTCGCGTTCGGGGTTGGCCACCATCAGGTCGTGGGCGTCGTACTCCTCGGCGAAGGGGACGAACGACGCACCGGTCGCCGTGACCTTGTCCCGGTAGTGCCGCGTCGTGAAGAAGACGACGTCATGGCCCTCGTCGACCAGCCGCCGCGCCAGCGCCAGCAGGGGTGCGGTGTGCCCCTGCGCCGGCGTCGTGCACAGCACGTAGCGCCGGCGGATGCTCGCGACGACGCCGGCTCCGGCAGCGGTGCCACGACTGACGCCGCCCCACGGGGCCAGCCTGAGAGAGCCCTCGACCGCCGACCCCTCGAAGTCGCGTCGTCCGAGGAGAGCACCACGCTCCCGGGCGCCAACCCCTCGAACCCAGCGGCAGCGTCGGACATGTTGAACAGCACCAGGGTGTCCGAGCCCCGGGCGTAGGCCCAGGTGCCCTCCGGCGAGGGCAGCGACCGGTACGACCCGACGGCCAGGTCGTCGCTCGCGCGCCGCGTCGCGATCACCTGGCGGCAGAACGCCAGCACCGACGACGGGTCGCCCTCCTGGTCCGCCACGTTGTTGGTCGCCGGGTCGGCCATGGGCAGCCACGGCCGCACGCCCGGTGTCGGTGAACCCGCCGCCCGGCCCGCCGTGCCACGGCATCGGGGTCCGCTCGGCGTCGCGCCCGGCGTAGGGGAAGAAGCGGATGCCGACCGGGTCGAGCATCTCCTCCTTCGGCACGTCGCCGTCGACCTGGCCGATCTCGTCCCCTGCGTAGAGGAACGGCGTCCCGCGCAGCGTCAGCATCATCAACAACGCGAGCTTCGTCTTCGCGACGTCACCGCCCGCCCAGCGCGTCGACAAGCGCGAGAAGTCGTGGTTCGAGCCGTGCCACGTCGGCCACGCGCCCGGTGGCAACAAGCGCCTCGGTGCGCTCGACCACCGAGCGCAATGCCTCCGCCTCGAACGGCGCGTACATGAACTGGAAGTTGAAGCCGCCGTGCAGCTCGTCGAGCCCGGACCCGTAGAACTGCGCCAGCCGCTCCACCGTCTCGACGTTGGTCTCGCCGATCAGCAGGCGCTCGGGCGCATACGAGTCAGCGATCGTGCGCCAATGTTGCAAAATCTCGTGCGCCTCGGGCCGGTCCGTGTTGTAGACGGACTTCACGCCGAAGAACTGCTGATCGATCGGGTCGTCCTCGGTCGCCGGCGGGTTGTCCCGCAGCAACTTGTCCTTGATCATCATGTTGCAGACGTCGATCCGGAACCCGGCCACGCCGCGGTCCCACCAGAACCGCACGATCTCGTCGAACTCGCGCCCCACGTCCTCGTTCCACCAGTTGAGGTCGGGCTGCTCGGCCTCGAAGTTGTGCAGGTAGTACTGCCCGCTCGCCTCGTCGAGCTCCCACGCCGGTCCGCCGAAGATGCTCACCCAGTTGTTCGGCAGGCTGCCGTCGGGCTTGGGGTCGGCCCACACGTAGTAGTCGCGGTGCGCGGCGTCCCGCCCCGACGCCGCATCGACGAACCACGCGTGATCACTGCTCGTGTGGTTCGGCACGAGGTCCATGAGGACCCGGATACCCCGAGCCCCCGCCTCGCGCACGAGCGTGTCGAGGTCCGAGAGCGTCCCGTAGTCGGGGTCGATGTCTCGATAGTCCGAGACGTCGTACCCCCAGTCCCGGTTCGGCGAGCACGTGACCGGCGAGAGCCACACGCCCGCCACCCCGAGGCGCTCCAGGTGATCCAGCTTCGAGATGATGCCCGGCAGGTCGCCGACCCCATCCCCGTTCGAGTCGGCGTAGGACCGCGGGTAGATCTGGTAGAAGACGCCGCCGCGCCACCACCGGCTCAGCTCGTCCGGCCCCGAATCCGTGCCCTGGTCCGACGCCGACGCCGATCATGCCGATGCCGATGCCGACGCGATGCCGTCATCAGGACCGCGCCTGCGCCACCGAGAGGAGCTGCGCCGTCAACGCCGTCGGCGGCTGCGTGCCCGACGTCTCGACGTCGAGCCCGGTGCCGTACTGGCCGTGTACGAAGTACACGATCTCGGTGCTCGTCGGGGTCGGTTTGCCGCTCCCGCCCGACACCGTGGCGTCCAGCGTGAACTCCGCCGTGCCCTTGGGCGACGTCAGGCGGGTCACGCTCGCTCGATCCGACGCCGACGACCCCCCGGCGCTGTTGAGCTCCGCGGCGATGCACCCGGCCGACTTGCGGCTCGACACGGCGTCGAACACGGAGTGCGCGTACGCCGCCGACGGATAGATCGAGATCGTGTCCTGCACGAGCTCGCTCCCGCCGGGATTCGAGTACAGCGGGCTGAGCTCCTTCGGCGGATTGCTGGTGACGAGCTTCGTCGGCACGCCCAGGCACCGGGCCAGCTCCGGGCCGCCGCTGAAGCCCGTCCCGCTGGCCGACGTGCTCGGCACGGTGCTCGAGGTCCAACCGTGCGGCAGGTCCGACAGGGAGACCAGCGCGCTCTTCGCCTGCGCCTTCTCCTTTGCGGTGGCGGCCGCCCCGGCGGATCCGGACACGGCGCCGGCGGCCAGACCTCCGACCGCCAACCCAATTCCCAACCGCCTGGCCACGTTCACGAGGCCTTTCTTCTAGCAGCTCCGTCCGCGGGCCCGCAGGTCCGCCGCCGGCTCAGAGCCGCTGGATCGCCTCGGTGGAGATGTGCTGGGTCGCCGTGATGGAGAAGGGCTGGCCGAGCGAGGTGAACGTGATCTGTTGCCCGAGGCGACCCTTGATCGCGAAGAGCTGGGTCACGGTGATGTTCACGATCTCGCCGTTGCTGTGCGCCGGCACGCTCATCGAGTAGCCGGCCGTGAAGGGGAACGCGGAGGAGTCCGTGGCCGAGACGAGCGGGGTCCCGTACGTCACGCCCTTGGGCGACTTCCCGAACAGCTTCGTCTTGAGGGGGCCCGAGGCCATCGCCGTCATGCAGGCGGGCAGTTTCTTGTTGGCCACCGTGCCCAGCTCGGCCTGCGCGTTCTTGGCGGAGGGGAACACGGTGACGTTGTCGTTGATCGTCAGCGTCCCCGACGAGTTCTGGAACTGCGGGCTGTTGACCGACGGCGGGTTCTCGGTGATGAGCGATGTCGCCACGCCGATGCAGTGGGCGAGCTGCGTGTCACCGACCGTGCTGTTGGGATTGTTGGGGCTCTTCGAGCTCTTCCACCCCGACGGCATGTCCGAGAGGACGAGAAGCGCCCGGCGGGCCTGGGCGAGCTCGCTCGACCCCGAGCTCGAGCCGGCACGCACGCTCGCACCGGCTGGGGCCCCGAACGCGACGACGCCGAGGGCCGCCGCCAGGGCTGCGCCCCACCAGCCCGCCCGGCAGTGCGTCGTTCGTTTACCTAGGCCCACCCTGCGGTCCTTCCTGCGCTCGACAGCCGCGCCACCTCCGTGCCTGGTGACCTGACTGAGCCGACTGGCAACGCTAGAGGCAGCACGAGGGACCGAAGCGTCAGCCCTGCTGGAAGGGCCTGCCGTCGCCCCCGAGTCAGAGGCCGAGGCCGACCCCGGTGCGCCGACTCAGGTCCTGGCTTCGACCTGGCGGACCAGGTGCACCTGGAGGAGCGGGGTGAACTGGACCCCGTTGCCGTTGAAGGTGACCTGGTGCACGTAGCGGCCGTGGACGAAGGTGATCTCGGTGCTGATGATGGTGAGCTGCCGCCCGTCGCTGACGAGAGGGATGGTCACGGTGTAGCCGGTCTGCCCCGCCTCGTACGTGCCGGGCGCCAGCGCCGCGATCGTCACCGTCCCGACGGTGGCGCCGCTCCCGGCCTCCTGCTGCACGCTGGCGCGCAACGCCGCGCTGCCGATGCGGTTCATACAGGTCGGGGTCTTGGCACTCGCCAGGTGCTGCCAGACGGCTCGGCCCTCCGCCGCGGTCGGGTAGACCGAGATGCTGTCCTCGGCGGCCATCGTCTTGTCCGGGCTCGTGTACTCGGTGCCGCTGACCTTGGTCGGCTTGATCGCCGCAATGCTCGACGGGACGTCGGCGCAGGTGGCCAGGGTTTTCGACCACGGAGAGGTGCGGCTGGTGGAGACCGCACCGGTCGGGGTCCAGCCGGTGGGGAAGTCCGACGATTGCAGTAGCGCCTGGTCGACGTGCGCCTTCACGGCGGCGGTCAGCTTGGTGCCGCTGCTCGACCCCGATCCGTTCGTGCTCGACTCGGCCGCTGCCTCTGCGTGCACATCTGCGTGCACGTGCCCGTGCCCGTGCCCGTGCCCGGCGGTGTTCGCCGCGACGGCGAGCGACTCGCCGCTCGCGATGACCACGGCCAGCAGGCCGCCCATGAGCGCGAAGACGAACACCACGATGGACGTGACCGCCAAGGCGCGGCGCCAGTGATCAGTGCCTACCAGGGCCATTGATGCCCCCTCCTACTGCCTCCATGAGCGTCGTCCACGGCGGGCGACCGGCCCGGGCGACGACACTCTCCCACCTGGGGGAACGGGACGGCGGTCGCCGCCTCACGGCCACGACGGGCGCCGCAGCACAACGCCGACGCAACTAGATCCTCCCCGAGGCCACCGACACCAGATGACGTTCCAGCGACGCCGGGAACGTCTTGCCCACGGACTCGAACGTCAGCTGGCTCCCCGTCTTGCCGCGGACGACGGAGATGACGCTGATCGCCGAGTTCACCGTCACGCCGTCGTCGGTGGCCGGGAACGACATGGTGAAGCCGGAGGCGTGGCTCGGGAGGACGGAATGCGGGACGGCGGCGACCGAGATCGTCCCGATCGTGACCCCCTGGCCGGCCGAGCCGACGATCGACTGACGGGCCGGGCCCTGCAGGACAGTGGTCATGCACCCGGGCACCTTCGGGCTCGAGATGGCGGCGTTGGCCTCCTCGGCGAGCTTCGTCGAGGAAAAGAGGCTGATGCTGTCGACGACGCTGTAGACCCCGCCCTTGGTCTGGAACGACGGGCTGTTGGCCGACGGCGTGTTCACGTCGATGAGCGACTCCTTGACGCCGAGGCACGCAGCCAGCTGGGCGCCGCCCGGAAAGGTCGAGCTCCCGCCGCCGGCGCTCGTGGTGACCGACCCCTGGGCGCTCCAGCCCGACGGGAAGTCCGAGTGGACGAGCAGGGCCTTCTTGGCCTGGGCGAGCTGCGCACCCGAGGCCTGGCTGGCACCGGCGGCCGCACCGCCGGCGAGGGCGACCACGGGCGTCACGGCTGCGACCGCGAAGGCGGCCACGCCGCAGAGCGCCGGCAGCACGCCGCGTCGCCGAACCTGGACCAGTCGCTTGAAATCCACGCTCATTTCGCCTGCGCCCGCCTTCTGCCTAGGAGTCTCGATGCCCAGAGGCTGGGGCTGGGGCTGGGGGCTGGGGACTGTGAGGTCCCGCCGGATCCCCCCGGGTCTCAATCGCCCGCCTCGGATCGGGACACCCTAGGACCCCTGAGCACCCCAGGAGGGGTCCAAAAACGCCAAAAAAGGGGAGCCGCCGCCCGACGCGGTTGCCTGTCCCGATCGCGCGACGGTATGTTGGCACTCACAACCCGAGAGTGCTAAATGAACCGCCAAGGAGGCCCCTCCCGATGAAGCTGCAGCCCCTCGATGACCGTATTGTCGTCCGTCCCGGCGAGTCCGAGGAGAAGACCGCCTCTGGCCTGGTCATCCCCGACACCGCCAAGGAGAAGCCCCAGTCGGGCGAAGTCATCGCCGTTGGCCCGGGCCGACGCTCCGAGGACACCGGCGAGCTCATCCCGATGGACGTCAAGGCCGGCGACACCGTCGTCTACTCCAAGTACGGCGGCACCGAGTACATCCTCGACGGCGAGGACGTGCTGATCCTCTCCAGCCGCGACATCCTGGCCAAGCTGGCCTGAGCCAAGCGGCCTGCCCGAGACGGGTCGGCCCGCCGCCCCGGTGATTCCCGGGCCGGCGCGGCGGCCACAACAAGTTCTGACTAACCCCTCCGGGCCGAGTGTTCCGGGGGATCCGAGAGGAGATCGAGAAGTTCCATGCCCAAGATCCTGAAATTCGACGAGTCTGCCCGGCGCGGGCTCGAGGCCGGCGTCAACAAGCTGGCCGACACGGTCAAGGTCACGCTGGGGCCGAAGGGCCGCAACGTCGTGATCGAGAAGAAGTTCGGCGCCCCGACGATCACGAACGACGGCGTCTCCGTCGCCCGTGAGGTCGAGCTCGAGGACCCCTTCGAGAACATGGGTGCGCAGCTGGTCAAGGAAGTTGCCACCAAGACCAACGACGTGGCCGGTGACGGCACGACGACGGCGACCGTGCTCGCCCAGGCGCTCATCGCCGAGGGCCTGCGCAACGTGGCGGCCGGCGCGAGCCCGAGTGGCCTCAAGCGCGGCATCGACAAGGCCGTCAAGGCGGCGGTCGAGAACATCGCCAAGCAGTCGACCGAGGTCGGCGGCAAGATCGAGATCGCCCAGGTGGCGTCGAACTCGGCGGCCGACTCGGCGATCGGTGACGTGCTGGCCGACGCCATCGACAAGGTCGGCAAGGACGGCACGGTGACGGTCGAGGAGTCCAACACCTTCGGCATCGAGCTCGAGCTCACCGAGGGCATGCAGTTCGACAAGGGCTACCTGTCGCCGTACTTCGTGACCGACCCCGAGCGCCAGGAAGCGGTGCTCGACGAGCCGTACATCCTCTTCTTCAACTCCAAGGTGAGCGCCGTGCACGATCTTGTGCCCGTGCTCGAGAAGGTCATGCAGTCCGGCAAGGCGCTGCTGATCGTGGCCGAGGACGTCGAGGGTGAGGCGCTGGCGACGCTCGTCGTCAACAAGATCCGCGGCACCTTCACCTCCGTCGCCGTCAAGGCGCCGGGCTTCGGCGAGCGCCGCAAGGAGATGCTCCAGGACATGGCCGTCCTCACCGGCGGCACCGTCATCAGCGAGGAGATCGGCCTCAAGCTCGAGAACGCGACCGTCGACCTGCTCGGCTCGGCGCGCCGGGTCATCGTGACCAAGGACGACACGACGATCGTCGAGGGTGCCGGCAAGAGCTCGGACGTCAAGGGTCGCGTGGCGCAGATCAAGCGCCAGATCGACGACACGGACTCGGACTGGGACCGCGAGAAGCTGCAGGAGCGGCTGGCGAAGCTCGCCGGCGGCGTTGCGGTGGTCAAGGTCGGGGCCGCCACCGAGGTGGAGCTCAAGGAGAAGAAGCACCGGATCGAGGACGCGCTGTCCGCGACCCGGGCGGCCGTCGAAGAGGGCATCGTCCCCGGCGGCGGCACGGCACTGATCCGGGCCCGCAAGTCGGTCAACACGCTGGCGGACTCGCTCGAGGGCGACGAGGCCACGGGTGCACGGATTGTCGCCCGGGCGCTCGAGGAGCCGCTGCGCTGGATCGCCTTCAACGCCGGCATGGAGGGCGCCGTGCAGGTGTCCCAGGTCGAGGCGGCCAAGGGCAACAACGGCCTCAACGCCGCCACCGGTGAGCTGGAGGACCTCGTGAAGGCCGGCATCATCGACCCGGCCAAGGTCACCCGCTCGGCCCTGCAGAACGCGGCGTCGATCGCTGGTTTGTTGCTCACGACCGAGGCGCTGGTCGCCGACAAGCCCGAGAAGGGCCCGGACCCGGCTGCGGCCGCCGCGGCCATGGGTGGCATGGGCGGCATGGGCGGGATGATGTAGTTCCTGCTCCTTCGAGGAGTTCCAGCCTCCGGGCTGCCGACTTTTTCCGGTCTCTCGCCGGTACGCTTGTGACCAGAGAGAGATTCGTGTCGGGTGTCGATGCCGGGCCTTCGGGCCCGGCATCGGCGCGTCCGGGGGCGCCTCAGAAGGTTCGTGACCGGCTCGTCGGCCCGCCGAACCGGTTCCGGCGGCCGGACGGGGTCGCCTCCATGAAGAACGAACCGCGCGAAATTTTGAGTCGTATTCGCGCGGATCCCGACGAAGAATTGGCCCTGTATATGGGCTGCGGCGCATATTCATGAGTCCTTCGTCATATCCGGGGGCGATTTATTAGGAGCGGGCCATAGGTCGGGCCAAAAGGTTTTCGAGGGTGTCATTGAGGCAGCCGGAGCTCGTGCCCGACGTGATCGTGGTCCGGATTTCCCGGTGCGCCGTTCCGGCTGGTGGTAGTCAAACACCTTGACAGTCCTGAAAGCGGAACATAGTGTCCGTGGACGTGCCAGCGCCTGCAATCGACGGCGCCGGGTGGCGTCAGTGACGGAAGGCAGTTGGTACCAAGAAGTCCCGTTGCCGCAGCTGCTGCGCGTGGCGCGCGACACGTATCGAGCGGCGGTGCGACAGGCCCTGGCGGACGTGGGTTGCGACGATCTGCCGCGGAACGGGGTGTTCGTGCTGACCGACCTGGCGACCGATGCGGTCAACGACTCGTTCAGCCCGCAGGCCGACGTCGTCGCCTCGCTCGGGTTGAGCAAGCAGGCGGCCAGCCAGCTGATCGACACTCTGGTGCTGCGCGACTACCTCGAGCGCCGCAACGACCCCGAGGACCGGCGGCGGATGGGCGTGCGCCTGACCGAGCGCGGCCGCGTCGGCGCGGAGGCGGTGGCGCAGGCGGTCGCGGGAATCGAGGCCGCGCTCGCCGAGCTGGTCACGGCCGACGAGCTGCGCGCCCTGCGCACCGCGCTCGGCCGCGTACCGCGTGATCCAAGCGGAGTCGGGTGACTAGCGCGGTGTCGGCGGAAACCGCGCCCGACGCGAGTCCGGAGGCCGCAGCGCCGACGGCGGTCGCGACGTGGACCAGGCGGGTCCAGCTCTGGCGCTCGCCGGACGGACAGCCGGCGTGGGCCCGCCCGGTGCTCTTGGTGGTCACGGCGTTGGCGGCACTGTCGTACTCGTGGGACACGGGCTCGACGATCGAGATCTACTACGCCGCCGCCGTGCGCTCCATGTCGCAGAGCTGGCACAACTTCGTCTTTGGCGCGTTCGACCCGGCGGGTACGGTCACGGTGGACAAGCTGCCGGGCGCGCTCTGGGTCCAGGCGCTGTCCGTGCGGATCTTCGGCTTTCACGAGTGGGCAATCCTGGCGCCACAGGCCGTCGAGGGCGCACTGACCGTGCTCGTGCTCTACCACTGCGTGGTGCGCCTGGCCGGCCCGGTGGCCGCTGTGGCGAGCGCCGTCGTCCTGGCGGCCAGCCCCGCCACCGTCGCCCTCAACCGCGGCAACGTGCCCGACACGCTGATGATCCTGTTGCTGGTGCTGGCGGCGGACGCCACGGTCTCGGCGATCGTGCAGGGACGCTGGCGCAGTGCGGTCCTGGCGGGGGTGTGGGTCGCGCTGGCGTTCCAGGCCAAGATGCTCGAGGCGTGGCTGATCCTGCCGGCGCTCGGCGTGGCGTATCTCGTCGCCGGCCGTCCCGATTCGCTCCCCGCCCGCCTGGCGCGGGGCGGGGTGGCGTTGGCGACGACGGCGGTGCTGTCGCTGGCGTACATGACGTTCGTGACGATCACCCCCGAGTCGTCGCGTCCCTACGTCGACGGCAGCACGACCGACTCCGTGTTCCACCAGGTCTTCGTGTACAACGGCTTCAACCGGGTGGGGCAGGCGTCGCCGAACGCGGAACTCGGCCACACGCTCGGGACGCCCCTCTTCTCCCAGTTCGAGCCGGCCCCGGTGTGGAACCGGCTGCTGACCGGTGCGTACGGGCACGACACCGGCTGGCTGCTGCCGGCGGCGCTCGTGGCGCTCGCGTTCGTCCTCGTCGCGCGCGGGAGAACGCCGCGCCGCGACCTGCCGCGGGCCGGCGCGGTGTTGTGGGGGCTCTGGCTCGTGGTGCTGGCCGTGGTGTTCACGACGAGCACCACCATGAACTCGTACTACGCGGCGCGCGCTGTCGCCGGCGGTGGCGGCGCTCCTCGGGATCGGGGCGCGCTGGCCTGGGAACGGCGGGATTCCGTGGCCGTGCTGCTCGGCGTGGCCGCGGTCGTCCTCGTGACGGCCGGCTACGCGGCCTGGCTGTTGCCCGACTCGGGGACCGGGCTGCCCTCCTGGCTCGAGCCGCTCGTCCTCGCGCTCGGCGTGGCGGCCGCGGCGGGGATCGGCGTGGCCGCCCTCGCCGCCCACCGGCGCAGCCCGGCGGAGGACGGGGAGGACGGGGACCCGGCGCCCGGCTCGCGGCGGCGGCCGATCGTGCTGTTCGGCGCGGCGTGCCTGGCCGGCGGTGCGCTGCTCCTGGTGCCCGTGGTGGCCAGTGCGTCGGTGGTGGCGCAGTCGCTCGGGCCGTTCGACACGCCGTTCCAGCCCGTGTTGGTGACGACGGGGACGCACACCATCTTCGCCCCGACGTCGTCGCCGCCCGCGCTGGCCAGCATCTTGAGCGTGCGCCGGGGCGCGCCATGGCTCATGGCGGCGCAGACGTCCGCGGTCGCCGCCCCGTACATCTATGCGACCGGCGAGGAGGTGCTGCCGCTGGGCGGCTACACCGGCGTCATCCCGACACCCACCGCCGCAGAGATGCGGCACTACGTCGACGCCGACAAGTTCCACCTGGCGCTCGTCGCGTCACCGGCCGCGTCGCCGAGCGCCGTGTTCGTCGCGGGGTCCTGCCTCCACGTGCAGGCGAAGAGCCAACCCGGTCCCGTCCCGAAGCTCAAGATCTACTACTGCCTCGCTTCCCACGCCGCGCGACACCCTGACGTCGCCCGCGTCCCGCTCTCCGGTCGGTCGCCGGTCGGTCGTCGGGACGCCGTGTGTACATTGGCGCCGTGGCGCGAGCACACCGCAGGGCCCGCCGCATCGGTGCACCCGCGTGCGGCCTGCTCGCCCTGGTCCTTGGCGTCGCGTGGAGCGGAGTAACCAGTGTTCCCGGGTCGGCGGCCGTGGCCGCTCCAACGACGACGTCGACGTCGACGTCCTCCAAGCCGTCGCAACCGCTGCGTGCGCCCAAGACCACGGTCGAGCAGGACTCGAAGTTCTTCTCAGAAGTCACCGAGGCCGACCCGTCGCTCGAGAGCTACGAGCAGAAGCGGGGGAACGGAGCGCTCGAGGCGCTCCTGACCGACGGATCGGCCTTCTGCGCCCTGATCAAGCACGGCGGCGGCATCGATGAAGCCCTGGTTGCCGAGGCCGAAGGCGTGCGGAGCACCGAGACGCAGACGAGCCTGCCGCTGTCGGTGACGACGTTCAACGCCATCGAGTCGGTGGCGTTGTTGACGCTCTGCCCGTCCGAACAGAAGCTGGTGCCGGCGTCGGTGCGTTCCAAGTTGCGCCGCCTCAACGCCCATGTATCCCAGTAGTCACGCACGACCCGTTCGCGAGCGCGTCACACAAGAATAAGCGACGCGTCCCGCAACGTCATCGTTCGCGTAACCCTTCGCTCTTAAGTTCCACGGCGTCAATGTGTGACGACCGTCAGGAGGGCTTGTGCGGAAACCCGGGATGATGCGACGCCGCGTTCGCTTAGGAACCACGTTCGCCGCCGCCGTCGGAGCGGTCGCACTTTTCTCAGGAGTGGGCATCACGAATGCGTTGGTGGCAACGCCGGCGTCGTCCGCCGCTCCGCCCAGCACCACCTGTCCGGCGGGGAGCTCCCTGCAGGTGCCCCAGGGGGGCGCCACCAGCGCGGCCCAGTGCGTGATCACCTCGACGGGGACGCCGGTCGGCGGGATCAAGCACGTGTGGCTGATCATCTTGGAGAACAAGTCCTACGACGAGACCTTCACCGGGCTCAACCAGAACAGCTACCTGTGGCAGACGCTGCCCCAGCAGGGTGCGCTACTGACCAACTACTACGGCACCGGCCACTTCAGCATGGACAACTACATCTCGTTGGTGTCCGGCCAGGCGCCGTCCTACGACACCCAGGACGACTGCTCGACCTCCGGCGCCATGACGAACAACAACGGCGGGATCGTCACCACCGGCACGGTCGGCAACGGCACCGACACCGACGCCACCGCCGACGGCTCCGGCACGTTCACGAACACCCCGAACACCACCGGTGCCGGCAACGGGAACTACGGCCAGCTCGTGACGCACGGCGGCGTCGACGCCCCGCTGGGCAGCAACGGCTGCGTCTTCCCGACCGACGTCGACACCCTGTTCAACCAGTACAACGCGGCGGGCGTCTCCTGGAAGGGGTACGCGCAGGACCTCGGCGGCGCGCAGCCGGTCGGGGCGACGAGCTACGTGACCGGCTCCACCCCCGGCGTGACCGACACCGTGCCCGGTCGTGACGACGGAGAATGCGGGTACCCGGGTCTGTCGACGAGCAACCCCGTCACCGGCCCGACCAACCTGGTGGCCCCGTCCGGCGACGTGACGAGCTTCACCGGGGCCCAGCCGGCCAACGCCAACAACAACGGCGACCCGGCCGACCAGTTCGTGGCCAAGCACTTCCCGACGGGATGGTTCGCCTCGCTGACCGGTGAGTCCGCCGGGACGCAGTCCGGCGTCACCTACGCCCAACAGCCGGCCCTCAACGAGCCGACCACGCCGGAGTACGACGGCCCGGGCGCACCGACGACCGGTTCGACCGACACCAACTGTGACGCTAACCACGTGACCAACCTCGACGACCCGACCTACGGCCTGGCCCACGACCTGAGCCTGCCGGCCAACGAGGTCCCGGCGTTCAGCTGGATCACGCCGAACAACTGCAGCGACGCCCACGACGCGTCCTGCCAGGGCAACAACCTCTCGGGCGCCTTCAACGCCAACGGGTCGCCGGACTACGCGCCGTCGGGCCTGGCGGCGTACGACCCGGAGGCCACCACCCCGACCAACTACACGGGCGGGCTCTACGCGGCCGACCTGTTCCTGCGGTACTACATCCCGATGATCGAGCAGTCGGCGGCCTTTGCCGACGGCGGCATGATCGACATCACCTTCGACGAAGCCAACCCGCCGTTCACCGTCGGCAACAGCTTCAACAACGTGCCCGCACCGGGCGACTCGACCACCGCTTCGGCGCCGAAGGACCAGCCGACGTTCGGCTCGGCCGGGACGACGGAACCGGGCGCCGACTCGCTCTACGGCGCCTACGGCGCGCTGGCCGACGCGGCGGGCGAGAACATCAACGGTCAGAACGTCGCCACCGAGCCGACCGGTCCGAACGACCCCGAGGTGACCAACGGCTCGGGTCAGCAGCTGCAGCCGGGGCCCGGTGCCGCCGGCTTCATCGACCGGCCCGGCGGGCTGGCGGGAGAAAGCCCCGAGGTGAGCACGTCCCCCGGCAAGGCGAGCGAGCCCATCGTGGTTGCCGCCGGCTCGAGTCTGGCCACGGACTCCAAGATCAACGCCGACGACACCGGCCGGCTGGTCTCGGGCACCGACGCCAACGGCAACACGATCCCGCCCGACACCTTCGTCGGCGCCGTGAGCGACACCGGGCCGTACGCGGTACCGAACAGCGCCAGCAACACCACGGCGTCGAACAACTACGCCAAGCCGTGGATCGGCACCTTCCAGCTGTTGAACGACTCCGGCCAGCCGGTCACGCTGACGAACGGCTTCAACGGCAGCATCACCCTCAGCGCAGAAGGCGCGACCACCTCGGTCGGCACCTCGAGCTGCCCGAGCGGCAGCGAGGCGGCAACCACGGCCGGGTGCGTCACGGCCGACCCGCTCTACGACCCCACCGACTTCACGCCGGGTGGCGGTGACACGGGGACCGTGTTGATCAGCCCGCTCATCAAGCCGGGCACCGTGTCGAGCACGTACTACAACCACTACAGCACGCTGCGCACGCTCGAGGACCTGTTCCTCACCGGGCACACCTGCACGAACCCCAGCAACGCCGACACCCCGCTCGCGGCCGGCACCGTCTGCGGCGGCCTCGACGGCCAGGGCCACATCGGCTACGCCGCCCAGTCGGGCCTGGCGAGCTTCGGGCCGGACGTGTTCACGGCGCAGAAGTTCTCCGTCGTGGCCGTGCCGCCCGGGTACACCTTGCAGAAGGACAGCGGCACGCCGGGCCTGTACTGCCCGACCAACCACCCCCTCCAGGCTGCGGGTCGCACCGGCTCGCCCGGGTCGGGCCACTTCGGCGGCGTCGGTGGCGTGGCCGGATCGCCCGGCTGTGGGACCGCCGCCGGCTCGGGCGGCAACGGCGGCACTGGTGTCTCGGCCACCGCGCACGGAGGTGACGGCGGCAACGGCGGCAACGGCGCCTGCCCGCCCGAGGAATGGGTCAACGGGGTGTGGCTGACGTCGTCGGGCGCGGCCACGTCACCGAACGACACGCCGCCGTGCAACGGTCAGGGTGGCGCCGGTGGCAACGGCGGCCGGGGCGGCAACGGGAAGGGCACCACGCCGGGCGGTAACGGTGGCAACGGCGGCGACGGCACGCCGGGCCATCGCGGCACCGCCGGCACCGTAGGAGCGAACGGTTAGGCGGCTGACCCGACCGACGGTCCCCGCGGGGCGCGGGACGCGACGCAACCCGAGCCAGGCCGTCAGGCTTCGCTCGGGTTGTGGCGCGTGTGCCGGCATCGTGCTGGTCGCACTCCTCTTCGCCGGCTGCGGCGGGGGCAGTGGCGCGAGCGGCGCGCCGTACCCGTCCGCGCTGCCCGGCAAGACCACGGCCAGCTACCCCTCGTTCCTTCCGAAGAACACCCTCGATCCCGAAGTCGACCGCACGTTGGTCGGCACGGAGGCCAAGCCGGCGCTGCAGGTCGAAGGGCTGCCGATCGAGGTGAAGACGAAGGGGTTCGACGTGCGGGTCACGGTGAGCGGTCCGATCGTCCCTGGTGAGGGCCTGCCCTACCAGCCGGACGCCACGACGTCGACGTGGACCGTCACCATGAAGGACGCCACCGCCGACGTGCCCGTCGCCCTGGCGGACTTCCACTCGGTCGACCACTTGGGCTCCGTGTTCCTCATGGGCCTCGTCCCCGGGGAGCACGCCCCGCCGCCCATGCTCCACCCGGGGCAGTCGCTCACGTTCCAGCTCCGGGCGTACGAGCTCACGGGCGAGGGGATGATGCAGTGGGCGCCCGACCACAAGCACGTCGTGGGGTACTGGGACTACACGGTCGAGAACGACTGACGCCGAGAGCGTCGCCCGGCGCGTCGCCCCCCCAACAGGTCGGCCGCATCGACGGCGCCGGCCTCCAACCGCCTCGCAGACGCCGTGGTTAGGCTCTGGCCCACCGCAGCTGCCGTCTGCAGCGACGGCCCCGAGGAGTGACCTCGAGGAGTGAGAGGACGTCGACGTGATCGCTACCGTGAATTTCGGGGTCCTTCGTCGTCGGGCTGATACTCGGCGCGGTCCTCGGCGTCATCATCATGCAGGCCGCCAACAACTTCGCCAAGAAGTTCGGCCGCCCGCCTTGGGGCATACCCCCGCCCGTGTGGTTCGTCTTCGGGCTGATTCTCGGCGTGATCGGCGTGGCGCTCTACGTGGTGGCGCACTTCACGTCCAAGGCGAAGTACACCCGCAACGCCGGCATGACGTCCGGTTACGGGTCGCCCGAACCGCCGTATCCGCCGCAGTCCTACCCGCCAGTCCGCCTCCGTCGTACCAGCCGCCACAGGCCCCGCCGATCGACGCGCCGACATGGGCGCCACCTTCCACGAGCGTGCCGCCCACCGGCGAGCGGATCCCGCTCCCTCCGCCCGAAGAGCCGCCACCCGCGCCGTCCAACTAGGCCACGCGGCGCGCCCTAGGTAAAGGCGTGGACGACGGCGCGGTAGTTCACGCTCGGCGCCGACGGCAACGGCAACGGGATCCCGCCCACCCGCGACCCGACCTTCTTGCGCAACGACGGGCCCTCGGCCGGCCGGGGCGGCGGGCCCACCACGGTGCGCACTTCGCGAAAGCCGGCGGCGCGGCACAGGTTGTGCAGCGCCTCGATCGTCGGCACGTACCAGTTGCCGAAGTCGGTGCGCAGCGAGCTACCGGCGTGGAACTGCAGCAGCACTTCGTTGTCGAGCCCCTGGAGGTGCACGGCTTCGGTCTCGATGACCGCCACCTCCTTGGTCACGGCCCGCACCCGCTCGAGGCAGGTCAGCGGCTCCTTCATGTGGTACAGCACGCCGAGATACAGCACCACGTCGAACACCCCGAGCTCGGCGAGGTCGACCTTCTGGAAGTCGGCCACCACCGCTTCGACCTTGGAGTCGAGCGCGGCCTTGGCGAAGTTGAAGCCCCGCTGGCCCGGCAGGTCGGGCCGCCAGAAGTCCGTCTCGTCGCGCGACTGGTCCGGCAGCGTGCCGTTGCGGATGCACTCCTCCCAATAGGCGCCCCGGGCCACGAAGTCCACGCCCCAGGCGTAGTGGTCGATGGCCACGACGCGGCTGGCGCCGGCCTTCTCGGCGGCGAAGGAGAACTTGCCGTCCCAGGCGCCGATGTCGAGCACGCTGCGGCCGCTCACCTCGGGCAGGACCCCGGCCGAGGTCTCCTGGACGCTGATGCCCTTGGTGACCACGCCGTTGCCCAGGTCGATGGTGTGGTACCACCCGAACGCGTCGGCCTGGCTTTGCAGTTCTTCGGGTGTCGTCACGGCCCGAGAGCGTAGCGAGTGCGGCGTTCCCCCTAATTTGGCCGGGTGTCACGCCCCGTTCCGCCCCAGGTGATCCCGCGTCCGGCCGACTGGCGGCCGGGTGGCCCACCGCTCTGGGCCGAAGTCCCGCCGGAGCGGCGGGCCTCCATCGGTCTCGCCCGGGTGCTCGCTGCGCTGGGCGCCGCCGGACAGGCCGGACCGGCGCCTGCCGACGTCGGAAACGACGGGATCTTCGAGGCTCCGGTGGTCGGCGAGGCCCCCGCTCTGCCGCGCCGGGTCAACTCCGCCGTCCTGGGCGTGCTGTTCGAAGAGGACGGCGAGGCGCGCATCGTGCTCACTCGCCGTTCCGTCGATCTGCGGACGCACCAGGGCCAGGTCAGCTTCCCGGGCGGGCGCATCGAGCCGGGCGAGAACCCGACCGCGGCGGCGCTGCGCGAGGCCTTCGAAGAGGTCGGCCTCGACCCGGCCCTCGTCACGACGGTCGGATGGTTGCACCCGTTGCTCACCATGGTGTCCTCGTCGTTCATCCTGCCGGTGCTCGGCACCTTGGACGCGCGTCCGCACCTGCAGCCGAACCCGAGCGAAGTCGAGCGCATCTTCGACGTGTCGCTGGCCGACCTGGCCGACCCGGCGATCTTCCACGAGGAGCGTTGGCGGATTCCCGGCCGGCTCATCGAGGGGTCTGACGACAACTCGTTCCCCGTCTGGTTCTTCGAGGTCGCCGGCGAGATGATCTGGGGCGCCACCGCGCGCATGCTGTACGAGCTGCTGGGCCTCGTTCTCGCCGACACGTAGTTCGTGACAGGCGGGCGACCTCGTCGCTCGACCAGCTGCCTTCCCCATCGGCCGGTTCACGTGCCGGACACCTTCTCGTTACCCGCAAGGGGACCGAGCACTCCGGTATGGCAGCATCGCGCGTCCCAATGACGCGAGATACGTAGCTGGAGCAGGCAGTGACCCCGGAGCCAGGGTGGTACCCAGACCCGTACTTCCTAAAGCGCGAACGCTATTGGGATGGCGCGTGGACCGATCAGGTCCGCGTCGTCGAGGACCAGCACCGGGCGGTCCAGCTGGGCGACGCGGCCGTCACGTCGGGAGTGGAAGCGCCCCCTACTGAGACGGTCCCGGCCGTTTATCCCACGGACACGGGGTTCCTCATGACGCGGGCTCAGGCTCCGACGGGAACGACGGCCGTCGTCCACGAGGACGACACGCTCGTAGTACCGGTGTCGGCGGGGCCCGTCGACACCGCCGCGGCGCCCGCCCCCGCGGCCGCGGCGGCGGCTGCGGACACCGACACCGCCACGGTGCCCGCCACGGCTGCGGACACCGACACCGGGATCGTTCGCAGCGTCACCCGAGACGCGCCACCCCCAGCTTCTCAGTTTCTGCTGGGAGGGCGGCCGACGTACGTCGCCGAAGAGGAAGCCGCCGCCCGGGCCCGGCACCGTCGGCTCGTCTTTGCGGCACTTGCGGTCATCGTGGTCGCCGCGGTCATCGTGGTCGTGGTCGCCGCCCGCGGGAGCGGAAATGGACATCCGACGACGGGGAGTGCCGCGGCGCCCGTCGTCAACGCGCCACCCGCGAGCGGAGTCAGCAGTCCGAGCGCGGCGTCGAGCGCGGCGCCGAGCGCGGCGCCGAGCGTGCAGACGGCCGCGACCGTGAGCCTCGCGAAAAAGGCGGTCGTCGTCTCGGTCGCACTCTCGCCTGCGGTTTCGAGCCCGTCGATACCGCAACAGACATCCGGGGATGGCGCCTTTGTCGTCGACTCCGGCACGGGACCCTTGACGATCTCTTCTTCTGGCAAGACCGTCCCGACACAAAAGTTGGTGTTCCAAGGTCAAGTCGTCTACATCAACGTCACGAAGACGCCGGTCCCGGGCAAGTCGTGGGTGGTGGCGAGCACCAATAACTTGCCCTCTCTCGGTCCCGGCGAGGAACTCAGCACGCTGATCGGGATCATGGGGAACCCCGGCCTGTTGCTCCAGGAGCTGGCGAGCATCCCCCTCTCGGTCACCCCACTCGGCTCCGCGAGCGTCGACGGAACCTCGGTGCACCGTTACCAGGTGTCCTTCAACTCCGGACCCACGGCGTCGTCGGCGGCCGGGTTCGGTAACCATATTTCCGAGGAGGTCGACGTGGGAGCCGATCGACTCGTGCACCAGATCGTGATAGCCGGACCGCAGGTCAGCGTCGACGGGCAGGCCGTGCAGGAGAACATCGTGGTCGTGTTCTCCCACTACGGGAAGCCACTCATTGTCACCACCCCGCCCTTCGCCCAGATGATGTCCCTGACTCAGTACCTCACCGCGCTCGAGGCACCATCGCCGTCGTAGCAAGAGTCCGGTAAGCCGTGACCGGTTGACTCGCCGACATTTCCTCGCTCGGCCAGGACGGTGCGGACTCGACGGTGAGGTTGCTCGAAGAGATCAACGCGCGGGCCGCGGTGATCGCATGGTTCGCCAGAGGCCGAGCGGTACCGGTTTCGCCGGTTCCCGTTCATCCTCTCTTCAATTAAGACACTTCGACGTCGCATGACGGAGCGACGCGCAGGGACGGTCGATTCACTTCCAACTAGGGTTCTCAGGAGGCGGATTCACAGGAGGTGGTATGCGCGTCGCGCCGCTTCGTTGCGGGTCTTGTTGCACTGGGTGTCGTCATGGTCGGTCTTGCCGTTCCGGCGTCGGCACAGACCCCGGTGCTGTACTCGTGGGGCGTCTTCGCGAGCGACGGGCCCGTCGACTCCGCGGTGCTGACGCCGACAGCGATCTCGGGCATCCCGGGAACGATTGTGCAGATGACCACGTCCAATACGGCGACGTACGTGCTGACCTCCACCGGCGTGGTGTGGGCGATCGGAGCCGGCGGCGAAGGGGCGCTGGGCAACGGTGGGACGACGAACTCCTTTTCCGTTCCCGTACAGGTCGACTTTCCGGCCGGCGTGACGATCGCCTCGCTGCCCAACCAGTCGCCTTTCGACACTGCGATGGCGATCGACACCACCGGGCGCGTGTGGGGGTGGGGCGAGAACGGCCAGGGCGAGCTGTGCCTCGGTAGCGCGACCAACGAGCTCAAACCGGTCGAGCTTCCTTCCATCTTGAGTGGCGTCACCCTGGTCACCGGCGGTGGCGGCCACGCCCTCTACGACGCGTCCGGCACGGTGTACGCCTGCGGGGACAACACGGCCGGTGAGTTGGGGAACGGGAACACCACGAGCACCATGACGCCGACTGCGGTGACGGGGCTGCCTCACTTGAGCGTCACCTCGCTCGTGTCGTCGTACAAGGGCTCCGGCGCCCTGATGTCGAACGGCACCTACTGGGACTGGGGATTGAATAACCTCGGCCAGCTCGGCAACGGATCGACGACCAACGCGGACGTCCCTGCGGAGGTCGCTCTGCCAGCGACCGTGTCCCAGGTCGGACAGGGCGGCAGCTCGAAGACCAACGGCCAGACATTGGCCGTCCTCTCGAACGGGGACGTCTACGGCTGGGGGGAGAACGACGACGCGCAACTGTGCAGTGGCGCCGTGTCGACTCCTGTTCTCCGCCCCGAGGAGATCGCCCCGCCATCAGGCACCGGTTGGGCCTCGGCGGCGTCAGGTGGCGCCACGTCGTACCTGATCGATTCGAGCGGTGGGCTCTGGGCGTGCGGCCGTGACACCGCCGGTCAAATCGGCAAGGGCAAAGTGAAGCCGTACAAACAGAAGCCGAAGAAAGTTCTGTCCGGAGTGACGGAGGTGTCGGGGACCGGCTCGGGCAACGTCGCCGCTCTCGTGGGCTGATCGTGTTGGGGCCTACGGTCCCGGCAGGCACCTGGCCCTGAGCTCTCGCGCCGGGACGCTCAGGCGGAAAACGCAACGGAGAGTCGGCCGAAGGGGCCGAAATCGACGCGGAGCTCGTCGCCGGGAACCACGGCGACCGGGGGCACGATCGAGCCGCAGATGATGCGCTGGCCGGGCTCGAGCGCTGCGCCGTGGGCCGCGAGGAACGAGCGTGCGAATGCCACGGTCACCGACGGGTCCTTGGTGAGGCGGCCTTCGGCGACGGCAACACCGTCCTTCGTCACCGTGGCGGCGAAGGCCATGGGGTCGATGCCGTTCACTTCTTCGCCGAAGACGACGCGGCGGTGGCAGACGTTGCCCGCAAGCACCGGCTCGATGTCGGAGAAGTCGATGTCGAGGTCGACCAGCTCGAAGGCGGGCCCGACGCCCGCAATCTCGCCGTCGTCGCCCACCCGGGCGGCAAGCTCAACCTCGACGGCCGGAGCCACCCAGCCGGCCAGCGACACGGTGTCGCCCGGGGCGACGACGCGCGAGTCGGTCAGGTACCCGACGACGGCCTCGTGCAGGCCGAAGTGCTCCTGGATCGCCGGCGTGTCGAATCCGATCTTCCAGCCGATGCCGAGGGCTCCGTCACGCCGTTCGGCCTCGCGGCGCTCGAGGAGCGTGCGCATGGCCCGCGAGACGGCGGCGGAGGTGTCGGGCGCGGCCACGGCCGAAGTCTCGCGCCGGCGACCTGCGTCCGCGGTGCCCGCCCGGCACCCGGCGCTAGAGGTCGCTCGGAGGGTTGTGCTCCTCACCCACGGCGCCGTCGGCCTGTTGGACGGGCGGCGGGCCCGCCTCGTGCGTCGGCTGGGGGGTGGGCTTGCGGATGTCCCACTGCACGGGCTGATCGCCGGTCGAGCCGCCACCGCCCGTGTTCCCGGGCCCGCCCGGGCCGCCACCGCTGCCCCAGGGCCCGCGGCGACGGGAGCCACGCCGGCGGAACTGCATGAAGCGCAGCCCGATGGCCAACGCGATGAAGATCACGGCGTACGGGGTCAGCCCGTTGGAATGGCCCGTGAACAGCGCCAAGACGGTAGCTGGGAGGTGTGGCGAGAGAAGCACGATAGAAACTGCACGCTAGACCCGAGGGGTCGCGCCGAGGTCGCGCCACCGCCCGATGCCGCCGGGACGGGTCCGGCGGGGGCGGCCGGCAGGTCAACCGGGGTCGATTTCGGGGCCGCAGGAGCGCCTGGGGAGCGGGCCGACCGGAGTAGGATGGAGGATCGTCGGCGCGTCGGCCCGGCGTTCGCAATTGAGTCGTTAAGACAGGCCGGTGTGGTGGGTGTGCCGTACCGGCCCCACGAATGCCGGAGGGCGACCAAGTGGCAGAAATCGAGATCGGCATCTTCAAGTCGGGACGCCAGGCCTACGGGTTTGACGACATAGCGATCGTCCCGAGCCGCCGGACCCGCGACCCCGAGGACGTCGATATCTCCTGGGAGATCGACGCCTACAAGTTCGAGCTGCCCGTGCTGGGCGCGGCCATGGACGGGGTCATCAGCCCGGCCACGGCGATCGAGCTGGGGAAGCTCGGCGGGCTGGGCGTGCTGAACCTCGAGGGTCTCTGGACCCGCTACGAGGACCCGACGCCGCTCTTCGACGAGATCCGTGAGCTCGACGACGAGAAGGCCACGTCGAGGATGCAGCAGATGTACCAGGAGCCGATCATCCCCGAGCTGGTGACGGCGCGCATCCGCGAGATGAAGGAGGCCGGGATCACGACCGCCGCCTCGGTGACGCCGCAGCGCACCGAGAAGCTGGCGCCGGCGATCCTGGCCGGCGAGCTCGACGTGCTGGTCATCCAGGGCACGGTTGTGTCCGCCGAGCACGTGAGCAAGACGTCGGAGCCGCTGAACCTGAAGCGCTTCATCCGTGAGTTCGATATCCCGGTCATCGTGGGCGGGTGCGCCTCGTATCAAGCGGGCCTGCACCTGATGCGCACCGGTGCCGTCGGCGTGCTCGTCGGCGTGGGCCCCGGTAACGCCTGCACGACGCGCGGCGTGCTCGGCATCGGCGTGCCGCAGGCCACCGCCATCGCGGACGTGGCCGGTGCCCGCATGCGCCACCTCGACGAGACCGGCGTCTATGTCCACGTCATCGCCGACGGCGGCATGTCCAAGGGCGGCGACATCGCCAAGGCGATCGCCTGCGGCGCCGACGCCGTCATGCTGGGCTCGCCGCTCACCTCCGCCTTCGAGGCGCCGGCGCGCGGCTTCCACTGGGGCATGGCCACCTTCCACCCGACGCTGCCCCGCGGCGCCCGGGTGCGCACGTCGGTGCGCGGCTCGCTGCGCGAGATCCTGCTCGGCCCGGCCCACGAGAACGACGGCCGCATGAACCTGTTCGGCGCGCTGCGCACGGCGATGGCCACGTGCGGCTACCAGACGGTCAAGGAGTTCCAGAAGGCCGAGGTCATGGTGGCGCCGTCGCTCCAGACCGAGGGCAAGCAGCTGCAGCGCTCGCAGGGCGTGGGGATGGGGCATTGACGTTGGGCCCTCCTGCCCCGGCCGGGAGCCCCACGCCGCTCGCGGCCCGCTCGGTGACCGACACCGTCCTCGTCGTCGACTTTGGGGCGCAATACGCCCGGCTGATCGCCCGCCGGGTACGCGAGGCGCACGTCTATTCCGAGATCGTCCCGTCGTCCATCACGGTCGAGGAGGTCCGGGCGCGGACGCCCAAGGGCATCATCTTCTCCGGTGGGCCGAAGTCGGTCTACGAGACGCCGGCGCCGTCGATCGACCCCGGCATCTACGAGCTGGGCATCCCGATCCTCGGGCTCTGTTACGGCGCTCAGCTCATGGCGCTGCAGTTGGGCGGGACGGTCTCGCGCACGGGAGCCGGGGAGTACGGGCGTACGACGCTGACGCTGGGCTCGGCCGCGAAGTCGCCACTGTTCCCCGACTGGCCGGCGACGTCGTCGGTGTGGATGAGCCATGGCGACGCCATCACGGAGGTGCCGGGCGGGTTCGTGGCGGCCGCGTCGTCCGGCGGGGCGCCCGTCGCCGCCATGCATGACACCGAGCGCCGGCTCTTCGGGCTGCAGTTCCACCCCGAGGTCGTGCACACCGACCGCGGGAGCGAGGTGTTCGACCACTTCCTCATCGACGTCTGCGGGTGCGCCCCGGAGTGGACGCACGTGTCGATCATCGAGCAGCAGGTCGCGGCCGTGCGGGCCCAGGTCGGTCGCGACCGGGTGCTGTGCGCGCTGTCGGGCGGTGTCGACTCCGCCGTGGCGGCGGCGCTCGTGCACAAGGCGGTGGGCTCACAGCTCACGTGCGTCTTCGTCGACACCGGCCTGATGCGCGCCGGCGAGGCCGACCAGGTCGAGGACACGTTCCGGCGCCAGTTCAAGGTCGACCTCGTGCACGTGAAGGCGGCCGATCGCTACTTCGCCGCGTTGGAAGGCGTGACCGATCCCGAGCGCAAGCGCAAGATCATCGGCGAGCTCTTCATCCGGATCTTCGAGGAGGTGGCGCGGGACCTCGGTGCCGGCGGGTCCGGGGCTGACGGCGGCGGGGCTGGGGCGACCGGGTCCGGTGACGGGCCGAAGTTCTTGGTGCAGGGGACGCTCTACCCCGACGTGATCGAGTCGGGCAGCGACACCGCGGCCAACATCAAGTCGCACCACAACGTCGGCGGCTTGCCCGAGGACCTCGACTTCGACCTGGTCGAGCCGCTCCGGTTGCTGTTCAAGGACGAGGTGCGCGCGGTGGGCGAGGAGCTCGGCCTGCCCCACGAGATCGTGTGGCGCCAGCCCTTCCCCGGTCCGGGCCTCGGGGTGCGCATCATCGGTGAGGTCACACCAGAGCGCGCCGAGATCCTCCGCAACGCCGACGCCGTCGTGGTGGAGGAGATCCGCCGCGCCGGCCTGTACCGCGAGCTGTGGCAGAGCTTTGCGGTCATGCCCGCGGTGCGCACGGTCGGCGTCATGGGCGACGGCCGCACGTACGCCTACCCGATCGTCATCCGCGCCGTCACGAGTGACGACGCCATGACGGCGGACTGGGCCCGCCTGCCCTACGACCTGGTCGAGCGCATCGCCTCCCGCATCATCAACGAGGTCGAAGGCGTGAACCGGGTGGCCCTCGACGTCACGTCGAAGCCGCCCGGGACGATCGAGTGGGAGTGACCATGACGCCGGGGAGCGGCGGGCGCGGGGCGCACGGGACGGAAGAGGACTCGCAGGGGACACACCGGACACACCGCACACCTCGGCCTCGCCCGGCGCCGTCAACGGCCAGCTCTTCGACACCTCCGACACTTCCGACGAAGCCGTGGGTGCCGCCGCCGCCGCAGAGGACGTCGACACCTCTGCCGTCGAGACGGGCGCCGAGCACGCCGAGGGTGCGGACGACGGACGTCGTCGCCGCCGGCGTTCCGCCACCAAGGCCGGGGCCTTCTCCGGCAACCCGGCCGCGCTGGTCGACGACCTGACCTTGCCCCAGCGCGCCGCCGTCGAGCACCGCGGCGGGCCGCTGCTGATCGTGGCCGGCGCCGGCTCGGGCAAGACCCGGGTGCTCACGAGGCGGATTGCGCACCTGATGGCCACGGGCGACGCCGCGCCCTGGGGGATCCTCGCCATCACGTTCACCAACAAGGCGGCCGACGAGATGCGCTCGCCGCGTCGTCGACCTCGTCGGCGACGCGGCGGAGAAGATGTGGGTCTCGACGTTCCACTCGGCCTGCCTGCGCATGTTGCGCCAGAACGGCGATCGCCTCGGCTACCGCTCGAGCTTCACGGTCTATGACGACACCGACAGCCGCCGGCTGATCGAGATGATCACGTCCGAGCTCGGCTTCGACCAGAAGCGCCTGCCCTCGCGCGCCGTGCAGTCGGTCATCAGCCAAGCCAAGTCCGAGCTGGTGGACTTCGAGACGTTCAAGGCCGACGCGCAGAACGGGCCCGACCCGTTCCGCAAGCGGATCGCGGAGGTGTACACGCAGTACCAGCAGCGGCTGCACGCGGCCAACGCCATGGACTTCGACGACCTGCTGATGGTGACGGCGAACCTCCTCCAGGCGTGTGACGACGTGCGGGCGCGGTACCAGGAGCGGTTCCAACACATCCTGGTCGACGAGTTCCAGGACACGAACCACGCGCAGAACGAGATCGTCAAGCTCCTCGGCGAGGCGCACGGCAACGTGTGCGTCGTCGGCGACTCGGACCAGTCGGTCTACCGCTGGCGCGGGGCGGACATCCGCAACATCTTGGAGTTCGAGCGGGCGTTCCCCAACGTGACGACGATCATGCTGGAGCAGAACTTCCGCTCGACGCAGACGATCCTCGATGCGGCCAACGCCGTCATCGCCAACAACATCGGGCGCCAGCCCAAGGAGCTGTTCACGGTCGGCGACGCGGGTGGCCCGGTGAAGCGCTACCGCGCCGAGGACGAGCGCGACGAGGCGGCCTGGGTCTCGAGCGAGATCCTCCGTCTCCACGCTGCCGAGGGCCTGTCGTGGGGCGACGTCGCGGTCTTCTACCGCACCAACGCCCAGTCGCTCCCGCTCGAGACGTCCATGAAGTTCAGCGGCATCCCCTACAAGGTGGTGGGCGGCGCCAAGTTCTACGACCGCCGCGAGATCAAGGACGTCCTCGCCTACATCCGCGTCCTGGCCAACCCCGACGACGAGGTCTCGGCCCGCCGCATCGTCAACGTCCCCAAGCGCGGTATCGGCGACACGTCGGTCGGCCGCCTCGCCGCCTGGGCCCAGGTCAACGGCGTGCCCTTCACCGCCGCCATCGACCGCGCCGAGGAGGCGGGACTCAGCGGCAAAGCGCTCCGGGGGGCCGAGCAGCTGGCCAAGACGCTCGGCGAGCTGCGCCCGCTCGTGCAGACGATCAACCCGGCCGACTTCGTCCAGCTGGTGGCCGACCGCACCGGCTACCTCGCCGAGCTGGTCGCCGAGCACACGCACGAGGCGGACGGGAGGATCGAGAACCTGGCCGAGCTGGCGTCGCAGGCCGGCGACTTCGACGACGTGACCGGCTTCCTCGAGACGGTCGCCCTCGTCGCCGACTCCGACGAGCTCGAGGCGGACGGGACGCGGGTCTCGCTCATGACGTTGCACACGGCGAAGGGCCTGGAGTACCCGGCCGTCTTCGTCGTCGGCCTCGAGGAGGGCATCTTCCCGCACTTCCGCTCGCTGGCCGAGCCGAGCGAGCTCGAAGAAGAGCGCCGGTTGTTCTACGTCGGCATCACCCGGGCGCGCCGGCATCTGGCCATCTCCCACGCCTGGTCGCGCACGACCTGGGGACGCAGCCAGGCCGCCATGCCGAGCCGGTTCGTCGGCGAGGTGCCGGCGCACCTCGTGGAGGACGTCGGGCTGGGCTCGCCACGGCGCGGGACCGGGTACGAGACCGACACCGTGTCAGGCGACGAGCACCTCCCCGGCGCCACGTTCGCACCGGTCGTCCCGCTGGCCGACCGGGCCAACGCGGCGAAGGCGAAGGGCCGGGGCTCGACGGGGGCCGAGGATCTCGGCCTGGCACCGGGCGATGAGGTGGTGCACGACCACTGGGGACGCGGCGTCGTGCTCAGCGCCAAGGGGGAGGGCTGCGCGCCCAGGCGACGGTGGACTTCAACTCGGTCGGGAAGAAGAACCTGCTGCTCTCGGCGACGCCGCTGCGCCGAGCGTGAGGGCCGATCCGCTCTAGGAGAGACGGGCGGCGTCCGCCAGGTCGGACTCCGAGTACCAACGGCGCACCTGCTCGAGGTGGGGCCAGGGACTGATGCGCCCAACAGGGCGCCTCGTGTCGGTTTTGATTTGGTCCCACTGCCCGCCGTAGACGGCGTCGAGTCGGGCGAGCCGATCGTCAAAGAGACCCAAACCCATGGGCTTGGGCGCGCCCCGGGGCCCTTTGGCCTTTGTGTCCAACCGCTCCAGCCGGGCGCGCGTCACCTCCTCCGCCCGATATTGGAAATGGTGAATGACGATGCCGCCGGGAGGCTCTGCTTGCGCCTTCCGTCCACCACCGGAGGCGTTGTGCGCGCCGATCTCGCTCTGCAGGAAGGGCCTGTTCCGGTCGAAACGCTGGAGGGGATGTTTCCAGTGTTCACAGTTCCAATTCTTCCATGGCTCCAGTTGGTAACACACAGGCTGAAAATCGATCGGGTGAAATCCTGAGACGTACTCGGGCTTCTTGTCCGGAAGATGGTTCATGAAGCGTGCGCCCACGATACGGAAGCGAAAGTCGAGGGTCAGCAGGTACTCGCGTAGCGACATTCCCCCCGGGCCCTCGGGGAACTCGTCAGGGTCGACATAGATCCACCAGATGTGGTCGGCCCCGGAACGAAGCGACTCCTTCGCGACGACCGCGTTCTCGAGCGTCTGTACCAGACGTTGGTCGAAGACCTCATTGTCGAAGATCTCGGCGACGGTGGCGCCTGCAGCGACCGCGCGCTCGACCGTCGAATCAGTGCTCGAGTGGTCGACCAGGTAGACGCGGTCGACCCCCTGAGTGAAGAGGTTGCGCACGGTGGCCTCGATGATGTCTTCTTCCATCCACGATTTGACGATGGCGCAGAAGAGGAAATCGTCCAACGGTTCGGGGTTCTCGGGTTGCGGCTTCGTGCCGTATGGCACGAGCCCTTTGCGCACGCTCGGAGGCGTGTACAGGCCCAGGGCACGCATCGCAGCTCTGTAGGTGCTAAGTGTCATCTGAACTACCGTCCTTTGACTCGCCCACGATGCTCCCAACACAGGCAGGCCGGACCGCTCGACAACCGGCAGTTGTAGTTGGCCCGGGCGTCAACCCGCAATCAGCCTCGAGGCTTGCTCGAAACGTGCTCCACCCCGCCGCCTCGCTCTGGAATTCCCGCAAAAATGACACGCCCTGGTCACGTAACCACCCGAGCCGACGGTGGCGGCAAAGTGGACGGCGGCACCGGACCGCAGACGGACGGTCCGTCGACCTTCCTGAAATGGCCCGTTGCCTGCGGCCGCCCGCCCCGGGCCGCCGGACCCGTGACGGCAGGGTCCCATCTGGCGCCCCCGCAGGCCCGTCCGTATCCTGGGATTCCGATGAAGCGTCCCTACAGGGTGGTCGTGGCCAAGCCCGGCCTCGATGGGCACGACCGGGGGGCCAAGGTCATCGCCCGCGCCCTACGTGACAGCGGCTTCGAGGTCGTCTACACCGGGCTGCACCAGACGCCCGAGCAAGTGGTCCAGGCGGTGATTCAGGAGGACGCCGATGCCGTCGGGCTCTCTCTGCTGTCGGGCGCGCATCTCACCCTGGTGCCCAAGGTGATCGGGCTCCTGGCCGACGCCGGGCGGGGCGACGTCCTCGTCATCGTGGGTGGGATCATCCCCGACGCCGACATTCCGGTCCTCAAGGAACAGGGCGTGGCCGCGGTCTTCACGCCAGGAGCACCCCTCGACTCGATCGGCTCCTGGCTGGCCGAGGCGCTCGACGCACGCGAGGAGGCCCTACAGGGCTGATTGCTCGACCCCCGGTGAGCGCCCCACCCGGGCTCGGGGGTCCACCGACCGTACGGAAACAACGGAACCAAGTCCGCCACACCGACCCCCTAAGTTGCCGAAAAAGGAGACACGACCCGAAGTGGACCTCTACGAGTATCAGGGCAAGCAGTACTTCGCCCGTTTTGGCATCCCCACCTCGCCGGGCGGGGTGGCCGACACGGTGGACGAAGCGGTAGAGCAGGCCGAGGCGGCGGGCTACCCGGTCGTCGTCAAGGCGCAGGTGAAGGTGGGTGGCCGCGGCAAGGCAGGGGGAGTGAAGCTTGCCGCCGACGCCGACGAGGTGCGGCTGCACGCCAGCAACATTCTGGGCCTCGACATCAAGGGCCACGTCGTGAAGAGGCTCTGGATCGAACACGCGTCGGACATCGCCAAGGAGTACTACGCCAGCTTCACCCTCGACCGCGCCGCGAAGCTCCACCTCGGCATGCTGTCGGCCGAGGGCGGCGTCGAGATCGAGGAGGTGGCTGACACCAACCCCGAGGCGATCGCTCGCCTGCACGTCGATCCCGTCGTCGGACTGAGCGAGGAGCAGGCGCGCGAGTGGGTCGATCGCGCCGAGCTCGACCCCGAAGCGCGTGAGCAGACAGCGACACTCCTCGTGCGCCTCTACCACTGCTACGTCGAGGGCGATTGCGACCTGGCCGAGATCAACCCTCTCATCCTCACCCCCGAGGGCAAGGTTCACGCGCTCGACGCGAAGGTCACGCTCGACGAGAACGCCGCCTTCCGCCACCCGGAATGGGAGGAGTTCGAAGACGACTCCGATATCGACCCCCGAGAGAAGATGGCGAAGGAAAAGGGCCTCAACTACATCGGTCTCTCGGGTGACGTCGGCATCATCGCCAACGGTGCCGGACTTGCGATGTCGACGCTCGACGTCGTGACGCAGGTCGGTGGTCAGGCAGCCAACTTCCTCGACATCGGTGGCGGAGCCAATGCCGACGTCATGGCTGCCGCCCTCGAGGTGATCAATGCGGACCCGGCGGTCAAGAGCATCTTCGTCAACATATTCGGCGGCATAACCCGCGTCGACGAGGTGGCCAAAGGCATCATCGAGGCCATGGGACGCGTCCAGCTTGAAGTCGCCCGTCGTCATGCGCCTCGACGGAACCAATGCTGAGGCAGGTCGCGCGCTGCTGGCCGACCACCTGTCCGACACTCTGATCGCCGAGCCCACCATGCTCGATGCCGCCCGCCGCGCCGTCGTGCTCGGCGAAGGCCTAGCCCGAGTCCGCACCGAAAGCACCGAGAGGAACCAACGTGAGCATCTTCGTCGACGAGACGACCAAGGTCGTGATCCAAGGCATCAGCCCGACGAGCCAGGGGCTGTTCCACGGGCTCCGTAACAAGGCGTACGGCACAAAGGTCGTGGCCGGCACCAATCCCAAGCGAGGCGGCGAGGAAATCGAGGGCATCGCCGTCTACGCCTCGGTGGCCGAGGCGGTGAAGGAGACCGGAGCGACGGCGTCGTTTATCAGCGTGCCGCCCCGCGGCGCGGCCGACGCCATCATCGAGGCGGCCGAAGCAGGCATCTCGTTCATCGTCTGCATCACCGAGGGCATCCCGGCCCAGGACGAGGCGGTGACGTACAACCGCCTGGTCGAGGAATTCCCCGGACACCCGCCTCCTGGGGCCGAACTGCCCGGGCATCATCAGCCCAGGGAAGTGCAACATCGGCATTACCTCGGGCGACATCGCGCTCGCGGGAGGGCCGGTCGGCATCGTGTCGAGGTCCGGCACCCTCACCTACCAGGCGCTGCACGAGCTCTCGCAGCAGGGCGTCGGCCAGACCACCTGTGTTGGGATCGGCGGGGACCCGGTCCCGGGCACGAACTTCATCGATTGCCTCGACGCTTTCGAGAAGGACCCCGATACGAAGGCGATCATGATGATCGGCGAGATCGGCGGGTCAGAGGAGGAGCGGGCGGCGGACTTCATCGCGAGGAACGTGACCAAGCCGGTCGCCGCCTACATCGCCGGGGTCACCGCCCCGCCAGGACGCAAGATGGGCCACGCCGGTGCCATCATCTCGGGCTCGGCGGGCACGGCCCAGGCCAAGATGGAAGCGCTGGCCGCGGCCGGCGTCACGGTGGCGCAGAACCCCACGGAGTGCGGCGAGAAGATGGTCGAGATCGTGCGGAATCTCGGCTGAGGGAGGAGTCTCCCGCGAGGCCACGGCCAAGGCGAGAATCCCCCGCGGTGATGCGGCGAAATCGGCTGCAAGACGCCAACCGAGAATTCACAGATCCTGAGGGAGCACTCCAGGTGGCGGAGACAGTCGTCCGATCGACGATCGACGGCTTCCGCTTCAGCAGCCGTTTTCACGACGTAGAGACCTTTTGCCTCTTCCTCGGTTACCCGCGGAGTGGCCACACATTGGTGGGGTCACTGCTGAACGCCCATGCTGAAGCTGTCGTCGCGCATGAGCTGGACGTGCTGCGCTACGTCGAGCTCGGGCTGCGCCGTCGCCAACTGTTTGCCCTCCTCCTCGACCGAGATCAACAGTTCGCCACAATCGGCCGCCAGTGGAGCGGGTACGACTACGAAGTCGCCGGGCAGCATCAGGGCCGGTGCGATCGCCTGAGAGTGATCGGCGACAAGCGAGCGGCATCCGCCACGAACCGACTGGCCGAACGTCCGGACCTGCTCGACCGACTCCGGAGGGTGGCGGGAGTGCCGGTTCGACTCATCCACGTGGTCCGCAACCCGTACGACAACATCGCCACCATGTCCCGCCGGCGTGGCGCCGACCTCTCCTACGTCATCACCCGCTACGGGCGTCTGGGCGGGATCGTGGAAGACCTGCGCGCGCGGGTGGGGGATGAGGGAGTCCTCGACGTTCGCTACGAGGAGTTTGTCGGTCACCCCGAACGTTCACTTCGTGAGGTCTGTGCATTCCTCGGCCTCGCCGCGTCGGAGAGCTACCTGGCCGACTGCGCGCGGGTCGTGCGCCAGCCCCTGTCGCGCAGCAGGGACAGCTGTACCTGGTCTGTTGCCGACCGCCAGGCGGTCGAAACCCTCATCGCCGAGCGAGCAGTGTTGGCAGGCTACGACTTCGGCGACGCCGATGACTGAGAACGACGGAGGTTCGATGATGGCGCTGTCACTCACTGAGATCGCCAACGACGAAGCCACTGACAAGGGGACACGTGGCCCGATGGAACCGCGAGGCCGACAATTACACCGACATCTACGAGTCGTACCTGTCGTCGAGGCGTGACAAGGAAATCACGCTGTTGGAGATAGGACTCGGCGTGCAGGGTCCCATCGCGAACAACGTCTGGCTCGGAGGTCGAAACCCGCACGGTGGCGCGTCGATGCGAATGTGGTACCGGTACTTCCCGAAGGCTCGTATCCTCGGCATCGACGTCAACCCGGCGAGCTTTCTGGACAACGAGAGGGTTCGTACCTGCGTGGTCGATCAGGGCGATGCGGCACAACTGCGCTCGTTCTTGAAGGAGCTTCGCATCGATAGCCTCGATGTGATCGTCGACGACGGCAGCCACCTGCCTCATCATCAGCAGATTTCGGTCTCGACCCTCTTCCCCTTCCTGGCCCCCGGGGGTCTCTACTTCATCGAGGATCTCCTGGAGAACGGAGTTGGCGACCCGCGCCGCCGCCAGGTGAGCAGCGTGCTGAATACCCGCCGGGTGTTCACGGAATTCGCGCGGACCGGATCCTTTCCAGAACCCAATGCGTTCGTAGACGAGGCGACCTTCGCGAAGGACATCTCATCCGTGGCGTTCCACTGCCCACCGGTCGTGGCGCGGTCCACCGTCCTGAAGCCATTGAGCCGCGCCAAGGCGGCGGCGAAATTTCTTTTCGGAACTCAGGATGTTCCCGTTGAGATCGAGTACAAGCCACCCGGCCGAGAAAAACTCTGCGTTCTCATCAAGGCCTGAGCGCCCGACGTTACGTCAATTGCTCTGCGTCTTTGGACGAAGCAATCGCTGACTCCAGCTGATCGCTCGAATACCATCGCTGCACCGACCGGAGGTGCGGCCAGGGGGCCAGGTTCTCGGTCCCGCTCGTCTCGGCGGAGTTGGTGTCAACGTCGGCCCACTTCTGCGCGTACACGGCATCGAGGGACTTGCGGCGCACGTGAAAGTCCCTGATCTGGTTTGGTCTCACAAACCGCGAGCGAGGCGACTCACAAACGAGGTCGAGCTTCCCTCTCGTCGTCCGCTCCTCCCGGTATTGGAAGTGGTGCACTACGACACTCTCGGAGGGCTCCCACCTCTCACCCCTGTCTCCGCCCTCCACACGGTGCGCGCCTTCTCGGCACATGATGAACGGACGATCTCTGTCGAACCGCTGCAGGGGGTGCTTCCAATGGTCTTGGCCGCACTCGGACTCCCATTTCGGCAGGAAGGGGTAGCAATACGGCTGAAAGTCGATGGGGTGGAATCCGGGAAGGTACTCGGGCTTTCGATGGGGAAGGTGGTTGACGAACGTCGCGCCCACGATGCGGAAGCTTCGGTCGAGAGAAGCCAGGTAGTCGCGAATCGTGAGGCCGCCGGGGCCTGAGGGAAATTCATCGCTGTCCAAATACAACCACCACACGTATGGGGCACGGGACCGCAGTGACTCCCGAACGACAACAGCGTTGACCATTGTCTGGATCAGGCCTCCGTCAAAGCGGTCGTAATCGAACACCTCTCCGACGCTGGCTCCGGCCGCAAGCCCACGCTCAAGGGTGGCGTCGGTGCTGGCGTTGTCAACCAAAAACACCGAGTCGACGCCTTGCACAAAGGCGTTTCGCACGGTCGCCTCGATGATGTCCTCATCCATCCAGGTCTTCACTACGGCACAAAAGAGGAAGTCGCCAAGGAGCTCGGGATTCTCGGGGTTTGGGCGAGCACCTTGAGGAAACCGAATTTGTCGAACCCAGCGAACGTCGTCACGCGTGTTCGTGGGAGCGGGGCGCCGCAGCAGCTTTCGACCCCACACCGCCAGGCGGTCACTCAAAGCTGGCGCCACCGGTGAACTGTGCCATTGTCCGAAGATGCCCGCAAAAGTGCAGGATCGGGATCCCCGGAGTCCAGATGGCATCCCGTTAGCGTTTGGCACATGGAGCCGCTCCGTCTGGCGGAACTCGACCCGGTGCAGCGGCGCTGGGCGCTCGTGCGGTCGGGCGTCACCATCGTCGTGGCGTTCGCCCTGATACTCGGCGCGTACTACAACCTGCCCTTCGATCACCTCTCGGGCGAGCGATCGGTGGTGCGCCTTAGCGTGGTCGTCGCGCTGGTTGCGGCCGTCTTCGTCTGGCAGATCCGGCGCATCTCGGTCGCCGAGGTCCCCGAGCTGAAGGCGGTCGAAGCGCTCGGGATCGTCATCGTTGTCTTCCTGGTCGGGTTCTCCGTCGTGTACCTCTCCATGTCCCACGCCCACGTCGCCACCTTCAGCCGGCCCCTCGACCACACAGAGGCCCTCTACTTCACGACCACCGTGTTCTCGACCGTGGGTTTCGGCGACATCACGCCCAAGACCGATGCCGCACGGCTCGTCGTGTCGGCCCAGATGCTCCTCGACCTCCTGATCATCGGCGTCGTCGTGCGGATGATCTTCACCGCGGCGCGCAGCCGGATCGCACCGGCGGGCGCCGGACGCGACAGCAGGCCCGCACCGGCCGAGTAGGCGCAGCGCGGGCCTGCTGCAGTGCAGCGGTTGAACAGCGGCGGTGCCTAGGCGGCGACCGGCTGTGCTGGCCGTGCGCTCACGGCGGCTGCGGCGCCGTCGTCGTCGCCGCCAAGCGTGCCGCGTCGGCTCTTGACTGCGATCACGATGCCGGTGGCCAGGATCCAGATCGGGAACCCGAACAGGAAAGCCAGCAAGCTGACCGGGCCGGCCATGCCGACCACCGCCACGAGGAGGGAGTACCACCCCAGCCGCTTGGGCAGCGGGTTGGCGCCGCGGTTGAGCAGGATGGCCAGTCCGGCGGACAGCGTCAGGAAGACCATGCCGGCCAGCAGGAGCAGCTCGTTGTTCTGCTCGTAGAAGTTGATGAAGTGCGCGATGGCGTACTGGTGGTTGTGCGACGCCAAGAAGAGAGTCATCGTAAAGCTGCCCGAGACGACGGTGGCCCCAATGAACAGGATCATCGAGGCGAAGACGATGTTCGGCCACAGCCTTTGTTGACCACCGGCCTGGATGAGCACGGAGCGGAGCTGCGTCGCGAAGACGAGGAGCAGGAACAAGGCCAGACCGACCATCCAGATCGTGGCCCACTGCTCATTGACGTGGGTGTTGTACCAGTGCGCCACCGAGACGCCCGACGCGTTCTCGTTGGGCTGGCCGTTCGAGAACGGTCCGAACGAGACGAAGATCAGCGCGACGGCCACCAATCCGATCAGCCACATCCAGCGGTTCAACGCAGAGTCCTTCATTTGTTGTCCCTCCCTGTTCGTCCTTGCGGACATCGGGAGCGTGGACTCAAACCGCCCGAGTGGAACGATCGCCACGCTCCAACTGCAATTCTCACCTCCTATCTTCCGCCTGATCGTGGGTCCCGAACAGGGCACTAGTACCCGAGGCCGACCGTGGTGCCAGCACACCCTCTGGGGCCGTGGCACGAGCCCGAAAATCGGCCGAAATCCCAGGTCGGGAGGGTGGTCGGCTCCACTAGATTGGCGGCGTGCGTCTCGCGGTCCTTGTCTCGGGTTCCGGGACGATCCTTCGGGCCATGTTCGACGCCGGGTTGCCGGTGACCACGGTCCTGGCGGACCGTCCCTGCGCCGGCCTCACCCTGGCCGAGGAGCGCGGCGCCGCCGCCGAGCTGGTCGACCGGAAGGCCTACGGCGGCTTCGGGCCCGACTTCGACCGCGAGGGCTTCACGGCCACGGTGAGCGCCACGCTCGTGGCCCACCAGGTGGACCTCGTCGCCATGGCCGGCTTCGGCACCGTCATGACCCAGGCCGTGCACGACGCGTTCCCCGACCGCATCCTCAACACGCACCCGGCCCTGTTGCCGGCCTTCCCCGGCTGGCACGGCGTGCGCGACGCGCTGGCGGCCGAGGTCGGCCGAGACGGGGTGCACGGTGCACCTGGCCACGCTCGAGATGGACGAGGGGCCGATCCTGGCCCAGGGGTCGTGCCGGTGCTGGCCGACGACACCGAGGAGACGCTGCACGAGCGGATCAAGGTCGCCGAGCGCACGCTGTACCCCGAGACGGTGGCCTGGGCCCTGGGCGAGCTGGAGGCCGGCCGCCGGATCGGGTCGACGCCGAAAGGCGCGGTCAAGTGGCAGAGAAACGAAGGAAGAGAAAGAAGAGGTATGGACGAGGAGATGAGCGAGTGATCGCCCTGTTGTCGGTGTACGACAAGGACGGGCTGGTCGAGTTCGCGCAGGGGCTGGTCGGACCTGGGCTGGGAGCTGGTGGCGAGCGGCAACACGTCGGCCAAGCTGCGCGAGGCCGGGATCGCGCACCCGAGGTGGCCGAGGTGACCGGTTCGCCCGAGATGCTCGGCGGCCGGGTCAAGACGCTGCACCCCAAGATCCACGGCGGGATCCTGGCCGACCGGTCGAAGGACGAGCACGTGGCGGACCTCGAGGCCAACGGCATCGAGGCGATCGACCTCGTGGTGGTGAACCTCTACCCGTTCTCGTCGGACCCGTCGATCGAGCTGATCGACGTCGGCGGGCCGACGATGGTGCGCGCGGCGGCCAAGAACCACGCGCACGTCGGCATCGTCACGTCGCCGGCCGACTACGCCGGCCGTGCTCGAGGAGCTCCGCGCGGCGGGCTCGCTCTCCGCGGCGACGAGGCGGCGGCTGGCGCGGGCCGCCTTTGCGCACACCGCGGCCTACGACGCGGCGATCGTCGCCTGGCTCGACGGCGGCGGGCCGGCGCCGGTGCCGGAGTTGGAGGGCGCGACGGAGGCGGACGTGGCCGAGGCCGAGCTCTCCGCCGTGCTGCCGCCGACCCTGCACCTGACGCTCGAGCGCACCGAAGTCCTGCGCTACGGGGAGAACCCGCACCAGCGTGGCTCGCGGTACCGAGTGGCGGGTGCAGCGAGCTGGTGGGACTCCATGGAGCAGCACGGTGGCGCCGCCCTGTCGTACCTCAACATCTTCGACGGCGACGCGGCCTGGCGCCTGGTCCACGAGCTGGCGGCCGACGCCGCGGAGAGTCGGAGGTGGGGAGGTCGGTCGGTGGCCATCATCAAGCACGCCAACCCGTGCGGCGCGGCGGTGTCCGGGGACCTGGTGACCGCCTACGAGCGAGCCCTCGAGTGCGACCCCCTGAGCGCCTTCGGCGGCGTCGTGGCGATCGGCGGCGACGTGAACGCCGAGTTGGCCGAGGCCATCGCGGCCGGGCCGCAGGCCGACGTCATCATCGCCTCGTCCTACGCGCCCGAGGCGGTCGAGAGGCTGGTGAAGCGGCGCAAGGCGACGCGGCTGTCTGTCGGGCCCCGCTGCCCGAGCGCCGCGGTGCGCCAGCTGCGCAGCCTCGGCGCCAGCGTCCTGGTGCAGGACGTCGACACCTTCGTCTCACCGCGGGCGTCGTGGCAGACGGTGACGAAGCGCCCGCCGACCGAGGACGAGTGGCGCGACCTCGTGCTGGCCTGGCGGGTGTGCGGGCGCACGACGTCCAACGCCATCGCCGTCGTAACCGACGGCCAGGCCGTCGGCGTCGGCGCGGGGCAGCAGTCGCGGGTGGTGGCGGCGGAGATCGCCGTGCAGAAGGCGGGCGAGCGGGCCAAGGGTGGCGCCGGGCGCCAGCGACGCCTTCTTCCCCTTCCCCGACGGGCTGCTGGTCCTGGCCGACGCCGGGGTCACCGCGGTGGTCCAGCCCGGCGGCTCGGTGAAGGACGGCGAGGTGGTGGCGGCCGCCGACGAGGCCGGCCTGGCCATGGTCCTGACCGGCGAACGGCACTTCAAGCACTGATGGCCGCCATCCTGCTCGACGGCGAGTCGGTCGCCGCACGGATCAAGACGGAGGTGGGCGACCGCGCCGCGACGCTGGCGCGCGAGGGCGTCCACGTGGGACTCGGCACGATCCTGGTCGGCGACGACACGCCGAGCGCGCGCTACGTCTCGCTGAAGCACGAGGACTGCGCCGCGCTCGGGATCTACTCGGTCGGCGAGCACCTGCCCGCCACGCGCGACGCAGGCCGACGTGATGGACGCCATCGCCCGCTTCAACGCCGACCCCAAGGTGAGCGCATACCTGGTCCAGCTGCCGCTGCCGTCCGGGCTCGACGAGGAGCAGGCGCTGCTGGCGGTCGACCCGGCCAAGGACGCGGACGGGCTGCACCCGGTCAACCTGGGTCGGCTCGTGCTCGGGACGCCGGGGCCGCTGCCGTGCACGCCGGCGGGCATCGTCGAGCTGCTGCACGCCTACGACGTCCCGGTCGAGGGCCGCCACGCAGTGATCATCGGGCGCGGGCGTGACGATCGGCCGCCCGCTGGCCAACCTGTTGACCCTCAAGCGCCCCGGGCTGAACGCCGCGGTGACCGTCGTCCACACCGGCGTGGCGCCGCGAGGACATGGTCCGGATTGTGCGGACGGCGCGACATCGTGGTGGCGGCGGCCGGCCAGCCGCACGTGCTCACGGCCGACATGGTCAAGCCGGGCGCGGCCGTCGTGTCGGCCGGCACCAGCTTCGAGGGCAAGAAGCTCGATCCCCGACGCCGCACCCCGACGTGGCCGAGGTGGCGGGCTGGATCACGCCCCGCCTCGGTGGGGTGGGCCCCATGACGCGTGCCATGCTGTTGCGCAACGCGCTGGCCGCAGCGGAGCTGTCGGCCCGATGAGCGCCGTGCCCGAGACGGCGGTCGGGCGCCGGCGCCGCGATCCAGGGAGGCGCAGACCAGGTGAGCGAACGCGAATATTCCGAACGCCCGTGGGGCAACTACACGGTGCTCGACGACGACGCGCCGGACCACAAGGTCAAGCGCCTCGTGGTGCACCCGGGCAAGCGCCTCAGCTACCAACGCCATTCCCGGCGGGCCGAGCACTGGTTCATCGTGGCGGGCACGGCGCAGGTCACGCTCGACGGCCGCGCTGATTCGAACTGCACGGCGGGCCAGTCCATCGACATCCCGCTGGAGGGCGCCCACCGGTCGGCAACGCCGGGGATGACCGACGTGGTGCTGATCGAGGTGCAGCACGGGACCTACTTCGGCGAGGACGACATCGTCCGGCTGGAGGACGACTTCGGCCGGGTCGACGAGGGTCCGGCCGCGAAGGGCGCGTCCGTGACCCGCATTGCCGAGCTGCTCGAGGCCGGTCCGACCTACTCCTTCGAGTTCTTCCCGCCGAAGAACGACAAGGAGCTGACGACGCTGGCGCGCACGATCGCCGAGCTGCAACCGCTCGAGCCGTCCTTCGTCTCGGTCACCTACCGTGGCGGCGCCGAGTCGCGGCAGCGCACGTTCGACCTCGTCTCGGGGATGCTGCACACGACGCGCCTCAACCCGATGGCGCACCTCATCTGCGTGGCCCACACCCGGCTGGAGCTGGCCGACATCTTGGTGGCGCTGCGCAAGGCGGGCATTGAGAACCTGATGGCGCTCGGCGGCGACCCGCCCGTCGGACCCCGACGCCGGGCCCGGGGAGCTGGCCTACGCCACCGAGCTGGTCCAGCTGGCCCGGGCCATCGGCGGGTTCTCCATCGGGGTGGCCGCGCATCCGGCGGGGCACCCACGCTCGCCCGACATGCCGAGCGACCGCGACTACCTGGCCGCCAAGCTGGCGCTGGCCGACTTCGGCGTAACCCAGTTCTTCTTCGAGGCGTCCGAGTACGAGGGGCTGATGGCCGAACTGCGCGAACGGGGCGTCGAGACGCCGGTGCTGCCGGGCATCCTGCCCGTCACGTCGCTGTCGACCATGGGACGGCTGGGCGCCATGGGCGCGGCCGCCCCAGCCTGGATGGAGGAGCGTCTGCGGGCCGCCGACCAACGCGGCGGCGCCGACGCGGTGCGCAAGGAGGGCGTGGTGCTGGCCACCGAGCTGTGCTCGCACCTCCTCGAGTCCGGCGTGCCGGGACTGCACTTCTACACCTTCAACACCTCGAGCGCGACCCGCGAGATCTACGCCGCGCTGGGGCTGGGGCCGAACGGCGAACTCCTGAGCGGGCCGTCCGTCGGCCTCGCTACGGCGGGCGCGTTCGCCAGGACGAGCCCGAGCACCGGGAGGAACAAGTCCCGGGTCAGGAGGCGCTGGCTCTCGAAGCCGTCCTCGGCGGTCGTGCGGCCGCACTCGCAGACGACGACACCGAGATCGACGGCACGGAAAGGAGCGCCGGCCCCCTCCTGCGAGCGAGGAGGGGCGCCTCGAAGACGAGGTCGTCGACGACCTCGTGCGCCGCGCCGGCGAACTGTCCGAAGCTGCGGAGCGAGACCTCGCTCGTCGAGTAGAGCTGCCGAGCGCCAGGCTCGAGACGCCGGTGATCCACGACGGCCGGGCGTCGGCGACGATGGCGGTCGGTGTCGTGGGATCGCCGTCCGTGTCGGCCGACGGCGCATTCGCCGTGCGTCCGGGCGCGGCCAGCAGCCCGCGCGTCGTGGCGACCAGGACGCGGTCGCCCGAGTCGGCGAACACAGCGGCCAGGTTGACGGCGACGTAGGAGCGAGCGGGCTCGTCGCGGGCGGAGGTGATCAGGATGGTGAAGCCGGACCTACGGCGGCGACGTCGCTGCGCGCCCGCATCGCCCTCTGCCGCATCACCCGCTCGATGTGTGCCGCCAGTTGCGCGATAGGCCTTCGAGGACTCCGAGTCGGGATGGCTCGCCGACCTCGACCTCGGGCGCGGCCCTCGGCGTCGGTGGGCGCCGCTGCCGGGATCTCGGCCGTGACCGGCAGCCCGAACGCCTCCTCGGCTCGCTCGCGGATCTGGATCCGCCGACGGAACCGTCCGGGGCGGGTCATGCGGCACGCGTCGAACGGTGCGAGATGGCCCGGCGACAGGTCGGTCAACGCCGCAAAAGGCCCAGAACACGGGTGTCAACTTACTGCCGTTCTCCTTTGTCCCCGGTCCAGCGACGCTCCCGCTGCAGCGCGGCCGCCGACAAGCTCGTTCGCCCCGCGGCGCGGGACGTGTCGTCGAAGGAGCGTCCCGGGCGATGCCCGCGAGCGGACGGTGCTCCCGGCGGACGTCGACCGATATCGTTCCGAGCGTGCCCCCGCAGGTGACCACGGGACTCGAGGGCGTCACCGCCGTGGTCCTCACCCATCGGAGACCTCGTCTGGCCGGCGAGCTCGTGCGGGCGCTGATTGCTCGTGAGGGCTTTCGGCCGGATCAAGTGCTCGTGGTGGTCAACCGCGAGGGTGGACTCGACGACCCCGCGCTCGAGGCGGCCGTGCGGGTCGAGCGGCTGGCGACCAACACCGGGCCCGCCGGGGGCTTCCGGGCCGGCCTCGTGCTTGCCTTTGAGGACCCGGCCACCGAGTGGGCGTACCTCTGCGAGGACGACGTGGGTCTGTTGGAGCTGCCGACGCCCCGCGTGGAGGCTCTCTTGCCGCCGCCGGTCCGGGCTCGGTCGAGGGAAAGACGGTGGGGGCCGTCGTGGCCTACGGGAGGCGATTCGACCACCGGGGCCATGCCGCCAACGTCGTGCCCCGTCCCGGCGACCCGGCACTCGTGCCCGTCGACGTCGGTGGCCTGGGGGGCGACGCTGGTGCACCGACGAGGTCGTCGAGAGGGCGTGCTGCCCGACGCCGGAGTGGTTCTTCGGCTTCGAGGACTTCGACTTCTTCTGCCGGGTGCGGTCGGTCGGGCTTGACGTTGTCCTGGACTGCGCGTCCGCCGTCGAGCGGTCGACGGCGACGCAGACCTTCGCACGGGAGCGAACGACGTCATGGCGAAGGATCGCCCGATCGACGCCGACGAACCGTGGCGGGCCTACTACGTGGCTCGGAACTTCTTCCACCTGGCCCGTGCACACGGCTCGCCCCGGCTGGCTGGGCTGGCACCTGGCGTACTCGGCGCGGCGGCTCCAGCTTGCATCGAGCGACGCCGAACGCGTGGCGACTCTGCACGGCCTGTTCGACGGTCTGCGCGGCTCGCCGCGGACCGCATCCGCGCTACCTCAGGACGACCGGGGAGCGTGCGCCGACGCCCGAGTAGGCCGGTGCAGGGACCACAGCTGCGCCTCTCGGGTCGAGGGGACCTCAGATCAGCGACGAATACCGCTGAAGGCGGGATGATCGACTTGCATGTTCGTCATGACCAGTCCGAGCACGGGCGGTCGGAACTGTGACAAGAGTCGTTGTGACCGGACGCCGTTGGCGACGGTCGTCTGCCAGGCCTCGCACACCACGACGACGAGGTCAGCGGCGGGTAAGAGGGCCGTTCCGTCCTGAGTAGAAAGGAGCGGCGCCTCGAGCAACAGCACGTCCACGACGTCGCGGGCCGCCTCGACCAATCCCGGCGCGTTGAGCGCAAGTCTGCTCGGGTTGGGAAACAGCTGTCCGAGGGCAAGGCTCGACACGCCCGGGATCTGGGAAGGTCTCGCGTTCGCCACGAGGTCCGATGCGTTCATGTCGGCGTCGGCGCTGTCCCACGTGGCGGGCACGTGGCCATTGCCGTCGAACCTGGTGCGCATGCCGCCCGTCGTGGCCACCAGCACCCGGTCTCCCGCCTCGGCGAACACCGCGGCGAGATTCACGACGACGAGAGAGCGCGTGGGCTCGTCGGCGGCGGAGGTGACCAAGATGGCAGAACCTCTTCCGACGCGCTGCGGCCATGCCACCGCCGGTCGTTCGCGACACGGGGAGCCCTGTCTGGCCGGTCGTGGTCGTGGAAGGATCGCCACCGCCACTCGGGCCCTGTGTGGGGGCACCGACCAAGACGTCTTGGGGCTGCCGACGCGGCAACTCGAAGGAGTCGTCCCCGAGGCCGTACCCGCGCTTGACCCAGGTGACGGTCGGCGCCGTGAGAATGGCGACGTGGAGCCGGCGGTACGCCTCGGAGGCCGGCGAATAGGGATCGACCACCACGTCGACGACCGGGATCACCGACAAGGACGTTGTCGGCAGGGCCGGGACCTCGACGACCACGGGCAGCCCGAAGACCTCCTCGGCGCGCTTTGACGTCCGGATCCGACGGTCGAAGGCGTCGAGGAGCCAGGCGATGACGACGCCCAGGAGCACCCCGATCACGAGACCCACCAGAGCCGCGGAGCCAGACGTTCGACCAGACCGAGGACGTGCTCACGAGGATCGCGTCCTTCTGGTGCGCCGGCGTGATGACCCTGATGCCCGACGGCGCGATCCCGTCGGCCTGGAGCTTCCCCAGACGGGCGACGGCCGTGCCGAGCGTGCTGGCCAGCACCCGGTTTTCCTCCTGGGTCGCCATCTTGTTGAGCGATTCCGTCGTCGGCGTGGTTGAGCCCGTCGCCGTGCCGGCTCCTGTCGCGGCGCGGGAGGGTGGCGGTGTCGTCGGGTTCGACGACGTCGTCGTGGTCGTCGAGGTGTCCACGAGCACGACTGGGGCGAGCCCGACGATGGCGGGAGGCGAGTGTCTCACCTCGCCGGATGAAAATGACGCAAGCGAGGCCCTTCGACGAGGGAGCGGCCAGGGACTTCGCCGGCTTCTTGATGATGACTTTCTTCTTGATGATGGTGGGCGGCCGGGTCGTCGGCGTCGTCGTCGGCGTCGCGGTCTTCGTCTTGAGCGGCAAGCTCGCGATCGATTTCTCCAGGTTCGCGATATAGGCCTCTTGCTCTGTGATCTGATTCTTGTTCTGGGCCGCGAGAGCGGTCTGCGAATAGGCAGACAGCGTGGTCACGAACGCGTTCGTCATGCCGACCGCGCTCGACCTGCTGTGCTGGAGTACCGCCACCTCCAACACGCTGGCCGAAGCACCCTTCACCTTCACCTTGGCCACGACGATGTCGTTCTTGAGACTGTTGCGTGAGCGGTACGCCCTGCTTGGCCGCCGCCGCTGCGATCACCGCCGGAACGTCGGGCGTAGAACTCCAGCTGCTTGATGCCCAGCTTGGCGCCCAACCCGTTGGCCGGTACTGCGGAGTGCCAGACCCATGACCGCGTTTGCCTGCCAGGTGTTCGGGGGGTAGGCGGATCCCGATCCGACCGGGATCAGGATCGGCGACGATGATCGCAACCAGAGCAGCGGTGACGACGACAGGCCAACGACGGATCGGCGCTCTCAGATAGGAGATGGGCTCCAACTCAACCTCCGGAAGCGCAGACCCGCCGGCTGCTTGCCTGGGGTGTGTTGGGAACGACGAAGGCACGGCGTGCGGATACTAAACCAATCCGAATTGGGGGCGAGAGTGCGAGACCGCCATCGATCGTCCTAGTCGGCGGCCGGAAGGTGTCAGGAGTCCGACCGGTGAGTGAAATGGATCGAATCGCAACGACGCCGAAATCGTCCGATCCGAGCAGGCGTGTCGAGCCTCCAACGCTCGCTTAGGCGAACCGAACCCGAACGAAAGTACAACGCCAGGTAAACCTTTGATTTTCTTCGTGCGAATGTCCAGGGCGTGGCCCTTCCGCACACTTGACCGCTCCGCAGGCCCCGTACATCCTTTCCCTGGTGCGTCACCGTGGCTGACGGAGCAACAGCACACGGCGAACGGAACGGTCGACCGAGGTGCGGAGTCTCTGTCCTCGTTCGCCCGGACCAGGTCGTCCGAGCCGTCGGAGCGCATGATGCCCGAAGCAACGCTCAGGCATTGTCCGTCTCAGCGTGCTGGCCACCAAAGTGCGATCGAGGATGGTCTTCATGCTCCTCGACGCAGCGATCATCCTCACTGCCTACGGGCTTGGCCGAAGCGGCGTCCCTTGGGACCGAGCTCCGGCGCACTATCTCCACAAGTTGGTGCTCTTCCTCGCGGTCATGCTCACCGTGCAGCTCGTCGCCAACTGGTGCTTCGGGCTGTACGGGCGGATCTGGCGACACGCCGGCATCGAAGAGGCCCGCAACATTGTGCTGGCCTGCCTGGTCGACGTTGATCGTGCTGATGTCGCTCTACCCTCTCGGCTTCGCCGACGGCATCACCAAGGTTCCGTTCCTCGTCCTCCCTCTTGGTTGTCTGCTCACGATGTTGGGCATCGGAATGCTCCGTTTCCACTCCCGACTCCTCGGCTGGCAGAGGGCGAACCGGGGCATGGGGCTGCGCACCGCAGTGATCGGGAGTCGTGATGCCGGCGCAGCCGTCGTGCGGGGCATGCTGCGAAACCCGACGGCCGGCCTCTTTCCCGTCGCCGTGTTCGACGACGACCCGCGCACGCACGGCTACTCGCTGCTGGGCGTGCCCGGTCGATCGGATCGATCGACGACCTCCCTGTCGGCTGCGGTGAAGCTGCAGATCCAGCAGATCCTCCTCGCCGTTCCCAACCCGTCGACCTCCTTGGTCGAGCGGTGCGTACAGCGGCCGAAGAGGCGAAGATCGTCCTGAAGATCGTTCCCGACTTCGGCGAGCTCATCGGTTCGGTCAGCGGGCCACCATCGGTCTCGATCCGTTCGGCGCGCGAACCGCGCATCGAGGACCTGCTCGGGCGCCACGAGGTCGTCACCGACCTGGCGGCGGTCCGGAGCGCGCTCGAAGGCCAGACGGTCCTCGTGACCGGCGCCGGCGGGTCGATCGGCTCTGAGATCTGCCGCCAGGTCGCCTGCCTTCAACCCCGACCTGCTGGTCATGCTCGACCACGACGAGACACACCTCCACGACGTCGGCCAGTTGGTCGACTGCAAGAGCGAGCAGGTGTTGGCGGACATCGCATCCCGAGACGCCGTCTTCGAGGTGTTCTCGCGCTGGCAGCCCGACGTCGTCTTTCACGCTGCGGCCCACAAACACGTCCCGATCCTCGAGACCCACGTGGTCGAGGCGGTGACGACGAACGTGCTCGGGACCCAGAACGTGCTGGACGCGGCAACGGCGTTCCAGGCGGAGCGGTTCGTGTTCATATCGACCGACAAGGCCGTGAGCCCGGCGAGCGTCATGGGTGCGACCAAGCGCCTGGGCGAACAGATGCTGCTCGCTCACCGCTCCGAGGCGAACGAGGGTTACTGCGCCGTCCGGTTCGGCAACGTCCTGGGAAGTCGGGGCAGCGTGATCCCGACCTTCAGTCGGCAGATCGCAGCCGGGGGCCCCGTCACGGTGACGGACCCGCACATGACCCGCTTCTTCATGAGCGTCGAAGAGGCCGTGCAGCTGGTCCTCCAGTCCACCGTGCTGGCGCAGGGCGGGGACATTCACATGCTGGAGATGGGAGAGCCGGTGTCCATTCTGGACCTGGCTCACCGGATGATCCGATTGTCGGGTCTGCACCCGGGCACGGACATCCCAGATCCGCATCATCGGCCCGAGAGTCGGCGAGAAGCTCAACGAGCAGCTCCACAGCCCGAAGGGAACAGCTGTCGCCGACCGAGCACCCGTCCATCCTCAGGCTCGAGTGTGCGGTTCCGGGCGAACGGAACGTGAGCGGCTCGAGTCGGTCTCGCGGAACTCGCGGAGGCCGTGGCGCAACGGAACGAGGTCCAGGCGCGCCGGGTCCTCTTCGACCTCGTGGCGGAGGACGAGCCAGAGGCATGCACCGATCGTTGCGCAGTCCGAGATGGAGGAAGTCGGCGCGATTCGATCGGTCGGACGACTGTTCGCGCCACTGGCGGTCGAAGACGACGTTCCGGCGTGACGCCGGAGGGCCTCCTGGTTTCGGTGGCCCGCTACGGGCTCCACCCATCGACGCAGCCGCTGATCGATCAGCCGCTCGCCAGTGACCCGTGGGAGCGGTTCGTCGACGGTCTCAGCCGAGGCCTTCTTCTCGCACTTGCCTTCGACGCGACGGCGACCGGCGCCCTCCCGGTCACGGCTGAGCAGGAGGCCGACCTCTCCGATCGTCTGGCCGAGGCCATGGAGCGCAAAGCTGCCGCCGACGACTGCCTGGACGAGTTGGTCGCTGCGCTCGACCGGCACGGCGTGGCGGCGTGCGTCCTGCACGACGCCGCCGTCGCGGCACTCGACTACCATCGCCCCGGTCTTCGCCTCTATGACACGGTCCAGCTCCTCATGACTCCGGGGCAGCGGAAGCACGGCGTCTCCGCCCTGGAGGACGAGGGAGTGTTGGTCGCCCATGGTCCGACGTCGTGGCCGACGCGACGGCGCTCGCAGACCTACCGCTCGAGCAACGGCGTCTCCGTGACCGTCTGCACGTCCATCGCACCGAAGAGCTCCGGCGTCTCCGTCGACGACCTCTTGTCGCATCGCGTGAACTACCGGCCGAGAACGGTCGTTCTCAATGCGCTGCGCGCCGAGGAGCGCCTGATCGCGGCGTGCATCCGCGCCGGGGTCGATCGGGTACGCCACGATCTCCTGGCCTTGAGAGACGTGGTCCAGCTCGTGCTGCGAGAGAACGTGTCGGTTCGCAGGGTCGGGCGGCTGGCCTCGACGTGGAGATCGGAAGCCGTGCTGGCCGAGTCGGTGCAGCGGGCCTGGGACACCTTCGCGGTGCCCGACGTCGTTCCGATCTCGGCGTGGAGCCGGTCGTATCAGCCGTACCGGCGGCACCGACGTCGCCTGACGTCTCGTCCCCTCTCCGGTCTCGAGAAATGACCGAAGAGACCGCGCGCCCCGGAAGGGCGCCGCAGCGAGCCGACCCGCCCGTGCGCTCTCTGAAGGTCGCGGTCGTCGGCCAGGGTTACGTCGGCCTGCCGTTGGCGATGCGCGCGGTGACGGTCGGTCACGATGTGGTCGGCTTCGACCTCGACGAGGCGCGGGTCAAATCGCTCTCTGAGGGTGACTCGTTCGTTACCGACGTGCCCTCCGAAGTCGTTCGGGCGGCATTGGCGTCCGGCCATTACCGAGTGACCTCTGACGAGAGCGTGTTGGAGGGATTCGAGGTCGCGGTCATCGATGTGCCCACCCCATTGCGTGAAGGCGTGCCCGACCTCTCCCACGTGCGGCACGCCGCCCGCGTCCTCAGTGGGCACCTGCGCCCGGGTGCGACCGTGATCCTCGAATCGACGACGTATCCGGGCACGACCGAGGAGCTGGTGGGGCCGCTCCTCGAGGCGGGGTCGGACCTGATGGCGGGAGTCGACTTCCATCTGGGCTACAGCCCCGAGCGCATAGACCCCGGCAACGGCCGCTGGAACCTGGTCAACACGCCGAAGGTCGTCTCGGGCATCGATGCGGCCTCCCTTGAGTCGGTGCGCGCTTTTTCGACACGCTCGTCGATGTGACGGTGCCGCTCCCCGGCACGCGAGAAGCGGAGCTGACGAAGCTGCTCGAAAACACGTTTCGTCACGTGAATATTGCGTTGATGAACGAGCTGGCCGTCTATGCCAACGCGCTCGACATCGACATCTGGGCGGCGATCGAGGCGGCAGCCACCAAACCCTTCGGCTTCCTCTCCTTCCAGCCCGGTCCAGGCGTCGGCGGCCATTGCCTGCCGATCGATCCCAGCTACCTCTCGTGGAGTGTGCGACGGTCGCTCGGGCAGACGTTCCGCTTCGTCGAGCTCGCCAACGACGTGAACGACCACATGCCCGAATACGTGGTGAAGCGCCTGGGCGACGGTTTGAACAGGGCCGCCAAGCCGCTGAACGGGAGCCGAGTCCTTGTGTTGGGTCTGGCCTATAAGCGCAATACCGGCGACGCGCGGGAGAGCCCGGGTCGCGTGATCGTCGAGCTTCTCCGCCGCTCGGGAGCCATCGTCAGTGTCGCCGACCCGCACCTGGCGGACCTGGGACCGCTGGCCGACCTGTTCGGGGAGGGTGAACCTCCCCTGCTGGTCGACGCCGTGCCGGAAGTGGTGGCGACGGCGGACGCCGTTGTCCTCGTGACCGACCATGACGCGTTCGACCTGGACGAGATCGCGAGGCATGCCCGCTACCTCCTCGACACCCGGGGCCGCGTCGAAGGGCCGGCGGTGGAGCGGCTGTAGATGGACGTCCTGGTGACCGGGGGCGCAGGCTTCATCGGTTCGAATCTCTGCCGCGCGCTGCGCGGCTCGGGACGAGCTGAACGCCTGATCGTTCTCGATGATCTGTCGACCGGGGCGGCCTCCAACGTGGCCGACGTCCAATCTGTCGAGCTCGTGGAGGGCAGCATTCTCGACGACCGTTTGGTGTCCGAACTCGTGGCGGAGGTGGACGCGATCGTCCACCTGGCGGCCATTCCTGCCGTGCCGCGTTCGCTGAAGAACCCGCGGGCCAGCCACGAGGCGAACGCGACGGGCACCGTCGTGGTCCTCGAGGCAGCACGAGAGCGCGGCGCCCACGTGGTCGTGGCGTCCTCGTCGTCGGTCTACGGCCGCGGCGTCACCTTGCCCACGCGCGAGGACCACGCGACGCGGCCGGTCAGCCCCTACGCCGCGAGCAAGCTCGCCACGGAGAGCTATGCGTTGGCGTACGCACGTTCATTCGGGTTGCCGGTGCTCGCCTTTCGATTCTTCAATGTGTTCGGCCCGTTCCAACGCGCGGACCATGCGTATGCCGCCGTGATCCCCGCTTTCGTCGACGCAGCCTTGGCCGACGAACAGCTGACGATCCATGGTGACGGCACTCAGACCCGCGACTTCACGTACGTGGGTGACGTGACGGCCGTGCTGGCCGACGCGCTCGGCCGCGCCGTGACCGTCGATCAGCCCGTCAACCTCGCCTTCGGAACCCGGACCTCGCTGCTCTCTCTCGTCTCAGAGTTGGAGTCGTTGCTCGGCCGGCCGCTGCGGACTCGCCATGGACCTCCCCGAGCTGGAGACGTGCAGGACTCTCAGGGCGATGCGACGATGCTCCGGGGCCTTTTTCCCGACGTTGCACCGACCGACCTGGCGGTCGGATTGAAAGCGACCCTGGAGTGGTTCGCCGCCGACGCGGGCGATCGGAATGCGCCCGGCGAGGAAGGAAGTGCGCGGCCCGAAGTGATCGCGTCGGCGTGAGCCGGCCCTGCGATATCCCCGCTGACTGGTCGGCGCGTGGGGCCTCAGACCTCAACATTCCCGTTCTGTCCGTCGTCTCCGAACTGGGCCACCGAAGGCCGAGGCCCGCTCCCCGTCAGGCGCCAGAAGGCGCTGGCCGCCCGGAAGACGCGTGACGACTTGGTCCAATACAGCTCGTGCTTGGCCAGCACTACCTCTCGTCGCAGTTGGAGCACGTACTCCGCCCAGGGAGGAGCCGGGGGTAGCTCCGGTGGTTTCCAGGTCGAATGGATTCCCGCTCGTGCCGACAGGATGGCGTGCACTTCACGGTGGGCCCCGACGAGGGGCTCGTACTCCGAGTCGTCGATTCTCTGGTGCCGCAGGCGAGCATCGACGAACTTCAGCGCGGCGTTCCTCGAATCCGGGCCGAGCTCGACGCCCAGCTCCTCGAGAAATCCGCACAGCACGTCGCTCCACTTGACGGGGTCTTCGAGCATCGCGGCGTAATCGACCACGAGCGTCTGCGATCCCTCGAGGCTCAAAGACGCGGCGCGCATATAGCGATCCCAGAGCGCCAGGCCCAAGACGAGGGGCAGTCCGTCGCGCGCTCTGCAGGGAACGAGCCACCTCAAGGGGGTCGCGCAGCACGAAGATGCTAGCCAGAGGGTGAGGAAGGGCGGACCTCCAAAGGGGCAGCGTGATGCAGAGACGCGGGTCTTTCACCACGAGCGTCCTTCCGTCGGACGTGGCGTCGAACCACTTCGAAACCTCGGTCCGCAACGGGTCGAAACGGTGGTCGTGTTCCCAGCCAGAAGCGGGCGGTGGCGGTGCGTAGGTATCGGCTCCCAAAGCGGCCAATATCCGCACGTTGATCATGTGGGCGGACTCGCTCTCCCAGTGGCCGCGTCGGTTCGAATCGCTGGCCGGGACGAGGTCATCGGCTCGCGGGCCGGCGAGGCCCAACCCGACCAGCAACCCGGCCGTGGCCGACGTCCCGCTGCGGTGCATGCCGACGACCGCCACACACGTGGGTGAGCCTTCCTGCGAGCCGGGGACCCGAGCGCGCAGCGGCGCGTCGCTTCCGGTGTCGTCGGCCCCGCGGGGGGCGACCAGGCCGGCGGCCCGCCTCCGATCGACCTCGGCGTTCATGGCCTCGATCACCTCAGGCCGATCGGTCATGTCGACCTTGCGTGCGAAGGCCGCGCCCGAGGCCCAGACCGCCGGCAGGTGCTCGAGCTTGAGGACCATCCACCGCTCGGTCGGTGGTACCGGCCCGATCGGGACGTAGGTCACGACGTCCGTGGTGACCGTGAGGTCCGGGGCGCGTCGCAGGATGGTGTGGAAATAGGTCTCGTCCGGAATGTGGCCGTGCCGGAACCAATCGGTCACCGCCGGCTCGGTGCGCAGGATGGCCTCGGCGGACTGGGAGTTGAACGCGATCCACTGCGAGCCCTTGTAGAAGACCCAGTCCCGCAAGGGGACAGTGCGTGAGCGGGGACGGCCGAAGAACCACACCCGGCGGCGGTGGGAATACTCCACGGTGACGATCGGCGTGACGTAGAGACTGAGCTTGGAGAGCGCACCGACGGCACGGTGGGCACTCGACGGACGGGGTTGGCGCACGCTCCTCCAGCGATGGATGCACCGGGAGAGGTACATGTTGGCGCTCTCGTCCGATCGACCGAAGCGAAGCCGTTTGGGCAACGGATCGGCCTCGACGAACGCATCGACGCCCGACGCAATCGTGGCGTCCTCCCAAGCACGGAGATCCGTGACCGGCCAGTGCTCGCCGGAGAGGATGACGAACCAGTCAGCGTGCAGCTGCTCCGACGCGAACCGCACCAGGCGGAGGGTGGCCTCGACGATCGACCAGTCGCCCCAAAGGGCCCGACCCCGCTCGACGAAGTGGACGCGACTCGGCGGCCGACCTCCCCAGGGCACCTCGTCGGAAGCGAGATCATGGTGGACGACGACGTGCGCGTGCGGGCTCAACTCCAGAATGCGCGCGGCGAGCGCCTCCACTTGCCGAGGATCCTTGTGGGTGAGGATCAGGTAGGCGAAACAGCCACCGTCATGTCCGGCCGATGGCCCCACGCTGTCCATCCCGTCGCCCTCCGTGCCCAGGGTGGTCATCATCGTGCCCCCACGATGGACCGTTCGGTATCGACCTGTGCGTCAATCGCCGCCATGACTTCGGGGTTCCGGCCGGGATCGACCTTTCTGGCGAAGGCGGCGCGGGAAGCCGCGACCAGTCGGAGTTGCTTCTCCTTGAGGAGCATCCAGCCCACGGTCGGCGTCGGCGGCTGCGGTGGTACCCAGGTGACCGTCGATCGGTCGATGGACAAGCGACCGTCACGGCGTAGAAGGGTCTGGAAATACGACTCATCGGGGATATGGCTCCGTCGGAACCACGTCGAGACCCGCGGATCAGCCTGGAGCAGCACGCCGGCCGAGCGTGCGTTGCAGGCGAACCACTCCGAGCCCTTGTAGAGATCCCACGACTTCACCGGGCCTTTTCGGCGGGGCAGACCGACGAACCAGGACTCGTTGCGTCGCGAGAACTCGAGTTTGCAGACGGGGTGCGTGAGGTTGCCTACCTTCGAAACCGCAGAAAGAGCCTTTTGGGCGACCCCGGCGCGGGGTTGGCGGACACGGAACCACCGGAGTCGGCAGCGCGCCAGGTCGCGGTTGGCGTCGGGGTCCCGGGCGCCGAAGCGCAGGCGCGCCGGGAGGACCTCGGCAGGCATGACCGCGTCCGCTCCCGATGCGACGACCCTGGCCTCCCAAGCCGCGAGGTCCGTGACGGGCCAGTCCTCCCCCGACACCATCACCATCCATTCGCTGTCGAGGCGCTCATGGGCAAAGCGAATCAACCGCAGGGTGGCCTCGACGATCGACCAGCATCCCCATTCGACCGTCTGCCGGCCCACCAGATGGACCCGACCGGGCGGATCCCCCTCCCAAGGCGCCGGGCCGCCCTTCAGGTCGTGGTGGATGACGACGTGCGCAGTGGGGCTGAGCCCGAGGATCCGACTGGCCAGCCGCTCGACCTGCGCCGGGTTCTTATGGGAGAGAATCAGGTAGGCGCAGCGTGGGCCGGCGGGACCGGTGCGTTCATCGTTGGACATTGCAACGACCCTCCGACTGCTTGCGTTGTTCAGCGCTGTCGTCGCAATGCGACCGTCGCGCGCACTCGGGCTGAACTCTTCCACCACGTTCGCGGCGGCGACGAGTGTAGACCAGTCGAAGACGAGTCACGACGTACCCGGCCGCGTATGATCCGGCTCGCGCGACGTCGCCGGCTCCGAGTTCTTCCGCTGGCGGTCGGCCACCCGATCGATGCTCACCACGACCCCGGGGCGGGTCGAGGGATCCACCTTGCGGGCAAACGGAAGTCCTGACGCCCAGACGGCAGGGAGGTCCGCGGGCGACAATTGCATCCAGCCGGGATAGGGCGTTTCCGGCGTGTCGAGAACGAAGGTGGTGGGCGTGTCAGCAATCACCAGGCCCGGGTCACCACGCAATGCGGTCTGCAGGTACGCCTCGTCAGGGATCCAGCTCTCCTTGAACCACTCCACCAAGGCCGGCTGGATCGCGAGCGCCGCCGTCGCAGCCCGGTGGTTCAGTGCGAACCACTGTGAGCCACGGTAGAACGACACACCGCGGACGGGTCGCGAGCTTCGGCGCCATCCGACGGCCCACGACTCGCGTCGATGGATGTACTCGACCGAGACGATCGGTCGCGTGCGCGCGCTGAGCTTCGCCAGGACACCCACCAGGCGGTGGCCGACCTCCGAGCGGGGGCGGGGGAAGAGCCTCCAGCGAAGGCGGCTGCGCGCCAGGTATTGGTTGCGGTCGAAGTCGGTCGTGCCGAAGTGAATGCGGTCCGGGAGTCGTTCGGCGCCGAGGAGCGCGTCGATCCCCGACGTCGCCGTTCTCGCCTCCCATTGCCGAAGGTCGACCGCCGGTCGATGCTCGCCCGACAACAGGACGAACCAGCTCGCGTCGAAACGATCGATGGCGAACCGGAGCATGCGGAGGCTGGCTTCGATCATCGACCAATCGCCCCACGAGACCGGCCCTCGCTCCACCAGGTGGACGCCGCGCGGCGGTTGACCGTCCCAGGGCAGGTCGTTCGCCCGGGCGTCGTGGTGGACGACGATGAGGGCGTCCGGGCTGAGGTCCCTGATCCGGCGGGCGAGAGCCTCCACGTGGAGGGCGCTCTTGTGGGTCAACAGAAGATACGCAAAGGGGGGCCGCTCTGACCCTGAGGGGGACACCTGATCAGCGTCCGCGGCCGGTCCGCTCCAGCACCACGGCGATGATGCGCTCTTGGTCGGCGGGCGAAAGGGCAGAACCACTGGGTAAACAGAGCCCGTGCTCGAAGATGCGCTCAGCCACCTCCCCACCCACCGATTCGGCCCCGCGGTACAGCGGCTGGAGATGGAGGGGTTTCCACACGGGCCGCGCCTCGATATCGAGCGACTCCAACGCGAGGCGGACTTCCTCTCGCGCGCGCCCCGGTGCGAGACGGGTCGAAGAGCACACACGTCAACCAGTGATTCGGCACGACACCGTCGCCCGTCGGCATCATCGAGATCCCGTCCACAGGCTCGAAGGCCTCGCAGTAGCGCCGATTGATCTCCCGACGACGGGCGATCCGCTCGTCGAGCCCGCGTAGCTGACCCCGGCCGAGTGCGGCCAGGAGGTTGCTCAGGCGGTAGTTGTAGCCGAGCTGCTCGTGCTCGTAGTGCACGGACGGCTCGCGGGCCTGGCCGGCGAGGAATCGCGCCCGTGTGACCAAGTCCGCTGACCGCGAGACGAGCATGCCACCGCCGCTCGTCGTGATGATCTTGTTGCCATTGAACGAAAAAGTGGCGCAGATGCCAAAGGAACCCGCCGGTCGCCCGCGGTACGTCGCCCCGAGTGCCTCGGCGGCGTCCTCGACCAGCGGGACGTCGAATTCGGCGCAGGCGGCTTCGATGGCGTCGTAGTCCGGGCAGCCGCCCAAGAGATCGACGCTTACCACCGCCGCGGGCAAGCGCCCGCGGCGCGCCCGCAGCCGAAGCTCGGCGGCCAGCAGTGCGGCATCCACGTTCCAGCTTTTCGGATCGGAGTCGATGAACACCGGCGCCGCGCCCAGATAGCGCACCGCGTTCGCCGTGGCCACGAACGTCAACGAGGGCACGAGGACCTCGTCACCGGCTTCGACGCCGGCGAGCAGGAGTCCCAAATGCAGCGCCGCGGTGCCGCTGGAGAGCGCCGCCCCGTGCTCGAGGCCGACTCGTTCGGCCAACTCCCGCTCGAAGAGGTCGACGTGGGGCCCCAGGGGGGCGAGCCAGTTGGAGTCGAAGGCGTCCAGCAACAACCTTCGTTCCTCCGCCCCCGCATCGGGCGGCGATAGGTAGATGCGCCCGCTCACGTCGAGACACCTCCGGCCGATCGCGAGGAGGGGGACCGAGGCACCGTTGCGAAACCGACCGCGAGCAGCCCAAGGGCGGCGACGCCCACGATGGCCCAGGCGAACGGGGTGTGCAGGTGGGAGGCGACGACGGCCACCGCGACGAGGACCCCTTCGGCCAGCGCATAGACGGCCACCGTGCGGCCAACGCTCCACCCCGACCGGACGAGAACGTCGTAGGGATGATCGCGATCGCCGGCAAGCAACGGCCGTCCGGCGCGCACCCGCCGGAAGACGGCCAGTCCGATTTCGGCGACCGGGAGGAAGACCAGCGCGAGCGCACCGGCGCCGGTTGCCGGGGCCTCTCCGGGAAGCCACGTCAGCGTCAACAACGCGGCCAGGCTCACACCGATGAGGTAGGACCCGCCGTCTCCGAGGTACACCTTGGCGGGCGGACGGTTGAACACCAGGAACGCAGCGGTCGCGCCGGCGACAGCCAGCGCCAGGCCACGGGCGTCGCCGGTCAGCAACACGCCGAAGCCCGCGGCGGCCACAACGGTCACCGAGCCGCAGAGTGCGTCGAGCCCGTCGATGAGGTTGCACCCATTGATCAAGGCCACGGTGGCGAGGGGCACGACGACATACCCGGCGGCTCCGAGGCGCGTCGAGACGACGGCGGCAAGCACGATGCCAACGCCGACCTGCCCGAGCAGCCTGCCGTAGGCCGGAAGCGGCCGCGCGTCATCCGCCGTGCCCAGGCCGAGAGCCAGACCAAAGGGGACGAGGAGCCAGGGGTCGAACACCGCGCCCCCGAGTGCGACGCCACAGCCGACCCCGACGCCACCGAGGTACGGCGTGGGAGTCGCCTGGGGCTTCAACGCTCCGGGCCGGTCCAGCAACCCGAGACGCGTGGCCACGTGGGCGGCGATCGGCGTGGCCAGCAGCGAAACCGCGAACGCGCCCGCGGCCAGGCCGAGGCTCGCGCCGACGGTCATGAGCCGGCGGGGGACAACACCATCCGCATGCGCAGCGACCGGGTCCCGGCGTGCAGCTCGATCTGGTCGTATTCGCGGAACCCGGCGCGCCCGTACAGCGCGATCGCTCGGCGGTTCTCTGCACCGACGACGACGCGGGCGGACGCCGAGCCCGTGGCACGGGCGGTAGCCGTGAAGGCGTCCACAAGCGCAGCGCCGGTGCCACGTCGGCGGGCGCCACCGTCGACCGCCACGGCGAGCAGCTCCGTCTCGGGAGCCGGCAATTCGGACGGCGACGATCGTCGGGCGCGTGGGCCGTCACCCTTGGTCCCGTAGCGCAGCGTCTCGGCGACTCGCGGCAGCGACCGCACAAGCCTGCCGCCCGAGGACCGTGCCACCGCTGGCCCGTCGCGCCAGAAGAACTCGCGGTAGAGCCGGCTCACATTTCCAGAGCCGGCGACGAAGCCAGCGATCTGAGGCTCTTTGCTCTGTACCGCGTGTGTTGCCTCGGAAACGAGCACGAACCCATGAGACGATGCGAGGATGCGAGCGTAGAGGCGCAACAAGAATCTCTCCCCGAGCGTCGAGAGAAAGCCTTCGTCGATCGCCGCACAGTGCAACGCAGCGACGGCCGGTATATCGCTGTTCGTCGCGACCCGCACCGTGCCCCGGGCGGGGGAGACACCGTAACCCTCGATCATGGTCGCTTCACCCGACGTCCCGTGCGAACGGCCTCACGTTAGCCTCCGCCCGGTGATCCGATTTTTCCAGGGCGCCCGCATGTGGTTCGTGCCGTTGCTGGTGGCGGTCGCTCTCGCCCTCGCCGCATGCTCGTCGCAGCCGTCCACCGAGACGAGCGGCACGCAGGTCCCTCATCGCTCTCCCACGAGCTCGGTACCCCCTTCGACATCCACCACGACGCCCGCCGCTTCGCAGACGACACTCGTCGGGGGGGCGACTCCTGTCTCGGTCCCGCCCGGCCCGAGCGTGGCACCTCCCGCCACCATCGCCTCCGACTGCTCGACCGACGTGAGCACGCCACTGCGGAAGTGGTTCAAGTCTCTCGGCGCCGACCAGACCGTCGTCATCCGCTCTGGCTCCTGCTACTTGGTCAACGAAGGCATCAAGCTGAAGCAGCCGCAAGGCCTCACGGTCTACGGCGGGGATTTCCGCACTGCGGTGGTGCCCAGGGATCTGCGCGGCCAGCCGGGCTCGAACAAAGGACACGCTGTCTTCACGGTGCTCGGCGGCTCCGGCGTCACCTTCGAGGCGATGGACATCTCTGGCGCCAACCCGGGCGGCTACCACTGGCGGCTGGCGTTCGCCGCCGGCATCGATTTCGAGGGGACCTCGCACGCCGTCGTGCGCGGGGTGACGATCAGCCACACCTTCGGGGACGGCATCACCCTCGCACCATTGCGCGGAGGCGCCGACCACGATTCGGGGACCATCATCGCGCCGTCGTCGGACGTCACCATCGATGGCGTCACGGTCGACACGGCGGGGCGTCAGGGTCTGACGTTCGCATCGGTCTTGGGGGCGCAGGTCGATGACGTGATCCTGAAGAACATCGGGCTCGATACCTTCGACGTCGAGGCCGATCAGACAAACGAAGGGGCGTACAACGTCGTCATCGACGGCTGTCTGGCTTCGGGAGGAGCGATCTTCTTCGCCAACGGCGGCGCGGGCGCCGCCGTTGGCACGGGGAACATCACCGTCGAGCACTGCACCATGACCGAGCCCCAAGACGGGTCGGCCATCCTCGTCGTGCGCAACGGTGCCGGGAAGAGGGGCAAGGTGCGTGGTCCCTTCACGTTCGAGGCGGATGTGTTGCGCTGTGGCGCCAGCGACTACGTCGGCTGCGTGCAGCTGTCGGGCGGAAACGTCACGATCACCGCGTCGCAGGTCCTCTTCCCCGACACGACGGTCCACGAGGCCGTGTACGGCTTGGCCAAGGGCGCGACGGCGACGTTCGTCGCCGATGTCGTCCAGGGCTACGGCCGGAAGGGCAGAGCCGACCCGACCTCGAGCGCCCACATCGTGGGAGGCACGTGGACGCGGGCGGGACACGACGCGAACGTTACGCGAACAACACCTTAACTTTAGGTGAATTGGTAATCAACGGGTCCACATCGGTGTCCGAAGCGCTCAGCACGCTTCATAGTGGGAGCCGAAGAGGCGGCCGCTGGCGAAGCGAGAGCGTTGGCCGCTGCAGGCGAACGGGGGCGTCGCGCCCGGAAGTGGCGCGGGCGCAACTCAGTGGAGACCGTAGGAGGGCCCATGCGGAAGTGGACGACGATGCTCGGCACGGCGTTTCGGGTGGCCGGCGTCGCGTCCGTGGTGGCCGTGGCCGGGCTTGCGCTGACCGGGTCCCCGGCGTCGGCGGCCGCAAAGACCACGACGACGACGATCACGGCCAACGGGCCCGCCTACTCGGGCTCAACGATCGTCTTCACCGCCACCGTCGTCCACAACGACCTGACTCCCACGGGGAGCGTCACGTTCGACGTCGAGGGTGCGGACTCCTCGACCCCGACGTGCGAGGAGAGCAGCACCAACGTTGTCGGGCTCAGCCCGGCCAGCACCGGGGCCAGCGCCGACGTGCACGATCGTGGCCGGCCTCTCCTCCGTCGTCTCGCCCTACATGGTGACCGCGACCTATTCGGGTGATCCGACGGATGACCCTATGTTCGCGGGGAGCGTGGGCACCCTGACCAAGGCGGTCCACGCGGGGCCGACCACCACCACCGTGACGTCCTCGAGCGAGCCCTCAGTCACGGGGCAAGCCGTCAGCTTCACCGCGCTGGTCGCGCCGACGAGTCCGTCGACCGGGACACCCACGGGATCGGTCACCTTCTCCATCACCGCCGCCGGGGGAGTCTCGCTGACTTGCGACGACACCGGGGGAGCTACACAGCCTCTGAGCGGGACCCCGGGGAGCGACACCGCGCAGTGCGACCTCACCGACGAATTGATGGCGGCGGACACTCCGTACACCGTGAGTGCGACGTACTCGGGCGACGACAACTACGCGACGAGCACAGGATCGACGAACCAGGACGTCTTCAGGGCGATCGCGACGATATCGGTGGTCGACAGCAATCCCTCCAGCTCGCTCGTGGCCGGGCAGCCGGTGACGTTCACCGCCACGGTCACCGGGATCACTCCACCGGGCTCCGGCACTCCGATGGGATCGGTCGTCTTCTCCGTCGTGGGGAACAGCACGGCGGGACCGAACGAGACTTGTGACACCACAGGAGACACCGTGTCCCTTGCAGGCACCCTGAGCGCCCAATGCACCTTCGCGAGGGGCTTGCCTTCCACACCGCTCTCCTACACGGTGTCGGCGACGTTGCAGGACCCCAACTTCAAGACTCCGGTCGTGGCGACGCTGATCCAGCCGATAAGCCGGAACGCGAGCACGGTGACGCTGGACTCGGTTCCAGAATCGCTCGTCGCGTCCCAGGGCTTCGACTTCGCCGTGACCGTCAAGTCCGCTTCGCCGGGGCTCGGCGGCCCGACCGGGTACCTCGAGTGGTCCGTGTGCCAGAACGAGGAACCCTGCACGACGACGTACGACGGCAAGGGCAACACGGTTCTGCTTCCCGCGCTGACCGCGGCAGACAAGACGAAGAACCAGAACAAGGTCGGGATCTCAGTGCCCGAGGGACTGGCGCCGGGGTTCTACGACGTCTCGGCGACCTATGAAGGGGACACGGAACGGACCAGCAGCACGTCGTCGGTTGCGCACATCCTGGTCGGGCAGGTCCCGACCACGGTGCAGGTGCTCGAGAACCACAACCCCGTCGCCTTCGAGGGAAGGCTGAAGATCACGGCGGCCGTCGTCGCAGATGCGCGGGCCACGGAATCGCTCGGACCGCCCACCGGCACGGTCACCTTCACGATCACGGGCGCCAGCACCGGAGACACGCTGACCTGCACCAACCCCGATGCGACGGCCAATGTGGTGACCATCTCCACGACGGCGCAGAACCAGGCCGTCGCCAGCTGCTTGATTCCCGCCGGGGTCCTCATGTCGAGTGACTCGCCCTACAGCATCAAAGCGGTGTACTCGGGTGACCCGAACTACCTCGGACAAAAGGGAGTCGACTCCGAAACCGTGGACGCCGTCGCGGGATAGGCCCGACGAGGGTTGCCGGTGCCAGGAGGTGTAACCCTCAGTTCACCCCGGCGCCAAGGTCCGGTAATGTCCAGTCGCTAGCTTGATTTGGTGCATTGGCGAATAGCCCGGTCTCCGGGAGCACTGCGGTGACCACTGGCGTCCTCAACGACTCTGCGACCAGCGTTCCGCGCCCCATCACGGTCCCGAACGACCGGTCCAGGGAGGACAAGATCTTCCGCTGGGTGGCACGCGGCGCGGGATTCACCGCCTTCCTGATCCTGTTCCTCATCGGGTTCTTCCTTTTGCTGCGCGGGTTTCCCGCGTTGAAGGACATGGGACTCCGGTACTTCACCACCTCCGGCTTTTCGACACTCCACAAGCCCTACCACTACGGGGCTCTGGCGCAGATGTACGGCACGGTGGTCATCGCACTCATCGCCGTCATCGTGGGCGTCCCGATCGCCATCGGCACTGCGCTGTTCATCACCGAGTACTGCCCGATACGCGCCAAGCGGGCCTGTATCGCCATCGTCGACCTCGGGGCCGCGGTACCCAGCATCATCTTCGGTCTGTGGGCTCTGCACCTGTTCCAACCACAGATCACCGGAACGACCTCGTGGATGGTGCGCCACTTGTCGTTCATCCCCATCTTTCAGGCCTCCAACCCGCCCTTCGACGCATCGTTCTTCATTGCCGGTCTCGTCGTCGGACTGATGATCGTGCCCATCGTTGCGTCCATCTCCGCGAGGTGTTCAGCCTGGCGCCACCCGGCGAGCGCGAAGGCGCGCTGGCGCTGGGCGCGACCAAGTCGCAGATGATCCGGACGGTGGTGCTCCCCTTCGGGCGGGGCGGCATGATCGGGGCCTCCATGCTGGGCTTGGGCCGGGCGCTCGGTGAGACGATCGCCGTGTACGTGATCCTCGGCAACGTCCCCGTCATCTCGCCGCACATCCTCGAACACGGGGGTCAAACCGTGGCCGCGTCCATCGCGGCGTACTTCGGTTCCGGCGGCAAGCTGGGAACCGAAGACCTCCTGATGCTCGGCTTCGTGCTCTTCACCTTCACGCTCATCGTCAATCTGATTGCGTCGGTCGTCGTGAACCGTTCTCGGAGCGGGAAGGGGGTCGACCTGTGACCGAGCGAGTCGCCGTGCACGACCTTCTGGAGGCGCCGACCGAGACCATCCCCGTCGTGAACGGGAACGCGGATGCAGGCGGGAACGGCGCGCCGTCCAGCTCTCCGCGCTTCGACGGCACGTTGAGCGACGCCGTGCTCACCGGGAACGCCACGGGCGTCAGAGTCTCGCCGCCGCGGCGAACCCACGACTTCGGCGCCGAGGGACTGGCTCTGCTGGCGGCCTCCGCCGTGTCGTCGTTCGCGGTCGTCTGGGTGCTCTTCTTCCAACTCACGCTGTTGTCGGGCGTCCTCGGGTTCCTGATCTGTTGGTACGTCTGTTTCCTGCTGGTGTTCTGGGTGGTGACGGCGCAGGTGGTCGACCGCTCGGCCGCCACCGACCGCGTGGCCGCCACGGTCGTGGGGTCGTGTGCCGCCCTCGTCGCCGTCGCCCTGGGCTACATCGTGGGCTGGGTGGTCTACCGTGGCGTCGGCCACTTCACTCCCGGGTTCCTCTGGCGGACCCTGGCCGACTACCAGCCCGCCGAGGGGAACAGCCTGTTCGGCAAGGTGGGCGTGGGTCAGGCCATCGTGGGCACGTTCGAGCAGGTCGCGCTCGCCGCGGCCTTGGCCGTGCCGTTGGCGTTCCTCACGGCGATCTTCCTGAACGAGGTCGGGGGCTTCGGCACACGTTTCGTCCGCACCATCGTGACCGCGATGAGCGGGGTGCCCTCGATCGTCGCCGGCGTATTCATCTACGCCATCTTCATCGAGCCGCACGTGCTCGGGTACTCGGGGTTTGCGGCCTCCATGGCACTCTTCGTGCTCATGCTCCCCTCCGTCACGCGGACGACGGAGGAAGTGTTGCGGGTCGTGCCGGGGGGGTTGCGCGAAGCCGCGCTGGCCCTCGGCGCCTCCGAATGGCGGACCGTGCGCCAGGTGGTCCTGCCGACCGCACGTTCAGGCCTCATCACCGCGGTCGTGCTCGGTGTCGCCATTGCCGCCGGTGAGACCGCCCCGCTGATCTTCACCGCCTTCGGGAACAACAACATGAACACGAATCCGTTCAGCGGCCCGCAGGGCGCGCTGCCGCTCGTGCTCTACGAGAACATCTTCCAGGCTCAGGCCGTCGTGGTGCAGCTGGCCTTCACCGCCGCCTTCGTCCTCCTCGTTCTGGTGCTGATCCTGTTCATCCTGGCCCGTCTCCTCGGGCGTCGATCAACGGGCAAGGGGCGACTCCGCAAGGTGGTCATGGCGCCCGTTCGATGGGGCAAGGAGCTCGTGAACCGATGAAAGTCTTTTCGTCAGCGCGCTCCGGTGGCGCTTCGGCCGCTTCGGAGTCACCAACGGCCAAGATCCCCGTGGTGGAGCCGCCCGCCGCTCAGCCGGCGCGACTCGAGACCTACGGGGTGTGCGCGTGGTTCAGCGGCAGGCTCGTCCTCGAATCGGTGAGCCTCACGATGGAGCCGTCGCAGGTGACGGCGCTGATCGGGCCGTCCGGCTGCGGCAAGTCCACCTATCTCCGCATCCTCAACCGTATGCATGAGCTCATCCCGGGCGCCCAGCTTGCGGGCCGGGTCGAACTGGACGGGGTCGACATCTACGGCGGAACCCTCCGCGCCACCGAGTCCCGGAAGAACATCGGGATGGTCTTCCAGAAGCCGAATCCCTTTCCCGCGATGACGATCGAAGAGAACGTGCTGGCGGGACTGAAGTTCTCCCGAGTCAGGCTCCCCTCCAACCAGCGCCGCGCGCTCGTCGAGGAGATGCTCGCCAAGGCCGGCCTGTGGAACGAGGTGAAGAACCGCCTGGGCGAGCTCGGAGGGTCGCTCTCGGGTGGCCAGCAGCAACGCCTCTGCATCGCCCGTGCCCTCGCCGTGCGGCCTCGGATCCTGCTGATGGACGAACCGTGTTCCGCTCTGGACCCGACCTCGACGAACCGGATCGAAGAAACGATCCGCGACATCGCCGACGAGGTGACGGTGATCATCGTGACGCACAACATGCAGCAAGCACAGCGGGTGTCCGACAAGTGTGCGTTCTTCCTGGCGGCCGAGGGCACACCCGGACGCGTCGTCGAATTCGCGGAGACCGAAGTGATGTTCTCCAATCCCTCCGACCCGCGGACGGCCGACTACGTGCACGGGAGGTTCGGATGAGCCTCCGACGTTGGCTCGCCTACCTGTGCACTGCGGTGGTCTTGGCCGGGGTGGCGGGCTTTTATGGGACACATCCCCCCGCGCCCGCGGGTGCCAGCGACCCCCAGTTGACCGCCACGGGCTCGAGCTTCGCCGGTGTTGCCATCGAGCAATGGGAGGGCCAGTTCAACGAGGCCGACGGGGGCGACATCAATTTCACGGTGTCCAGCTCCATCATCGGCATGAACGACTTTTGCCAGAACACGGTCCAGTTCGGCGCCACGGACATCTCCTATGCCACCGGACAGTCGGTCTGCACGACGTCCCAGGTGCCGTACCCGTTCCAGTACATGCCCGACGTCGCCGGTGGCCTGGCTTTCGAATACAACCTGACGGGGCAGAACGGCCAGCGCATCACCAACCTCATCCTCAACGGGCCCACGCTGCTCGGGATCTTCACCGGCGCCATCAAAAACTGGAACAACCCGCAAATCGCTGCGCTCAACCCGGGCACCCCCCTGCCTACCGAGCAGATCACGCCGTATTACCGCGCCGACCCGTCCGGAGAGAACTACCTGCTGTCGGACTACTTCCTCCACGTCGACCCCGGCCCGGTCGCTGCCTTCCAGACACTGGCTACCGTTCCCACCCCGCCCGGGACGCCGTCAGCCACCTGGGCCTCGTTCAGCAACGGCGTGCCGCCGGGTCTGGGCAACCTGCAAGGTGTGAACGGGGCCGACGCGGCGTCGCAGGGCCCGGTGCAGCAGCAGGGTGGCATTGCCTACGTCGAGACCGCCTACGCGAAGAATGTCGGGCTGCCGGTGGCGTCGGTCGTCAACCAGGCGGGCGACGCCGTACAGCCCTCGTCGTACAACGTCGCGGTGGCCTTGACCGCGGCGATCCTCTACTCCGACCTCACTCAGAACCTGGGTGGGGTGTACACCAACCCTGACCCCAACGCCTACCCGATCTCCGCATACAGCTACTTCACCGCGCAGTGCGTCCCATCCCAGGCGGCTGCCCAGAACTTCTCGTGCGACAGCGGAGGAGGCGTCACCATGGGGACGACGCAGGGGGCGGAGCTCTCGCAATTCATCGCCTATGTCGCGTGCGAAGGCCAAAGCAGAATGGCGTCACTGGGGTATTCGCCGCTACCACCGAACCTGGTCGTAGACGACTTCGACGCCGCCGGGCGCCTCCCGGGCGGTACGACACCGCCGGCACCGACGCCGGAGAATTGCAACAATCCGTACATCACCGGCGCGCTGCAACCGGTGGGCGGACCGACCGTCGTGGGGAGTGCCGCCCCGACAGGTTCCGACCTCTCTGGAGCGGGGGCCGCGGCCGCCGCGGCAGGAGCTGCGCACGCGGCCGCGGCGGCGACCGGCGGGACCGCCGGAACGTCTTCGCAGAACGCGGCGGCGGTCGCAGAACAGCACGCCGCCGCGACCGCGGCGGCGAAGCGGGCGAAGAAGTTGCTCAACCCGCTGCTCAACGCGGCCCTGACGTATAACCGTCAGGACGCGCTCACCGGGGCCGCCAACAAGGCGTTGTTGAGCTGGTCGTCGGCCCAGCTGGCGTTGTGGTGCTCCGTTTTCGTGCTTGTCATCGCCGGTGTGCCGATCGGCCTCTGGGCGTTCCAGCGGCGGAGGCGCCGGGATCTCCCCGACCCGGTCGGCTCTGAGGGTGGTGGCCCATGAGCCAGGCGGGGGGCCGGCGGGCCCTTCGGTGCATGGCCGCGCTCGCGGTCGCTTGCCTCAGCCTCCTCGTGTTCGACGCGGCACACGGAGGCACGGCGGCGAATGGCGCGGTGCGCTCGGACGCGAGCTCGTCGTGCGCGCCCGAGACGACGGTGTGTACCCAGGCCTCTTTCCCGTGCCCCACCAGCTGTTCGGCGACGGCCGGCCCGGTGACGAACGTGGGCCTCGATCAGGCCGTCTACGTCGAGGTGACCGGAGTCCCGGTCGGTGACGAACTCGAGATCGCTTACTGCTCGCTCGCGGGAACCGGCACGGAGATCGAGGCCCAACCCCAGTGCTCCTCCGTCGATCCGACAACCAACCCCGAGACGGCGGAGCCAACGGAGTACGTCTACGTCGACGTGGCGTCGAACCAGACCATTCTCTCCATCCCGACCGACTACGACCCCGACATTCCCGGAAACAGCGGGATCGTCTCGGAGAATTCGTCTCAAGTGGCGACTCGTGAGACGGGCTCGTTCTTCTGTGACAACGCGGCCAACCCGTGCGGCGTCGAGGTCATGGACATCCCAGTGGCCGACGTCACGCAGGACGGTCTCCCACCTGTCGCCGGCTACTCCCCGCTCGGGCACGCCGTGATCTTCCCGGTCACGTTCAGCCAGTCCGGCAACGGCTGTGGGTCGGCACCCGACATGGCGGTGGACGCGTCGTACAGCGTGGAACAGTTCCTGCCGGCCGCCGGGTCGGCCACGTGCAACGATGCCGGCGGCGTTATCGTGTTGCCGACGGAACTGCAGTCGGTGGACGGTCAGGGCTGCTCCACCGGCGGAGGTTCGAGTTGCCCGATCGAAGACGTCATCGACGGGACCGTCCCCGTCACCTTCACCGACGATCCGGAGGACCCGGCGACCCTCGCCGAGTTGAAGGCGGCGGGTGGGAAGTTCGCCTACATACCGATCGCCGTCTCGGCGACGGAGATCGCGACCCTCGGCGAGGCCGGTACGAGCGGCGTCGCGCTGGGACTCGACTCGTACCAGCTCACACCCGCCCTGGCCGCGGGCGTCATGACGCAACTTTGGAATAGTGCGACCTCGACCCCCAGCGACACCGCTGACGACATCTGCGGGCAGCTCTCCGGGAAAGCGCAGTGCAAGATCACTGGCCTGACCACCCCCACGAGCATCAAGGTGGAAACGGCCAAGGGCAAGACCGGCAACCTCGACGTGTCTGCATCGTCGTCGTTGATCCCGAAGACGGAGACCTTCGGCCTCACCTCCTATAGCGGCGACTTCTCGAGCGTGGGCGTGGGAGGGGTGATCGGGACCAGCCCGAAGGTCTTTTACGGCGACACGGGCTTCGCCCTCCTCAATCCGTGGCCGTTCTCCGCCGGAGGATCCGCCATCGACGAGGGGGCCCTTGGCTCGATGTGGCCGTCGACGCCGAGCGGAGCCTCGTACGAGGCCACCGGCTGGATGTGCAGCGCACCAAACCTGCAGTACACGGGTGCTCTGCCCTTCGGCGGACAGGCGACCGTGCAAGACATCCTGAGCGGCCAGCAAATTCTGGCCGACGCCGAATTCGGCCCAGTGGCGGCTCCCGTAAAGCAAGGGAACAACGATGGACTCACCCCGGGGGTCGTGGTCCAGAGCGTCGTCGAGCCCTCTAAGAAGTGTCGGCCCATATCCGGGCTCCCCACGGATTTTTCGGGCACGGCGGCCGGCGTCAATTATCTGTACCTGCCGTCCAGCTCGCCGCTGACTGCAGCCGCGGCGCTCCAAAAGGCCCTGGGCAAGTACACGAGCGGAGGGTTTGCCTTCAGCGCCATGGACAGCTCGGAAGCCGACTTCTTCGGTCTTTTCCCGGCAAGTCTGCAGAACGCGGCGGGCGATTTCGTCTCTCCCAGCCAGCAGTCGATCACCGACGCGCTGAACGACGTAACGACGAACCCCGACGGGACGGTGTCGCCGAACTATGACGACACCGGCGACGCCGGCGCCTATCCGCTGCCGATGGTGACGTACGCGCTGGTGTCGACGAGCGCCCAGCCTTCGGCCACCCAGGCAAGCGAACTGGGAGATCTGCTGACCAACCTGGTCACGTACTCCCACAACGGGGGGACCTCGTCCGCACCGCTCCCGGCCGGCTATGTGCCGCTGCCTTCCAATCTGTACTCCCAGGCGCTGGCGGACATCACCAGCGACGTCGTCTCACCCGGCGGCTCCAGCTCAGGTAATTCGGGTGGAACGGGCAGCGGGTCCGCTGGGACTCCCGCTGCCGCGAGCCCGCGCGGAGCGGCGAGCACTCCCGCCGCCGGCGTTGCCGCTGCGGTGCATGGCGGTGGCGTCGCACACGGCTCTGGCGCGAGCGCGACCCAGGCCAATGGCGCCGGCCCGTCGGGCGGTTCCCAGGGCGCTTCTTCTTCGGGAAACTTCGTCGGGCACTTCATCACGGTGACGGTGGGCGACAACAGGTACTTCATCCCGGGACTCTTGCTCTTCGCCTTGCTCTGTTTGTTGGCGGGGCCGCTCCTCTACCTGTGGCCGACTCTGCGAAAAGCCGGTGGCGCGGGTGTACGACACGGCGCCGAGGGAGGAGCGGCTTCGAGCGGGCCGGCGCCCCCGGAGGGCGGCTGATGGACAGCGCGACCTTCTTGGACGAACCCAAGGAGTTGCCGGCCGACTCCGGAGATCCATCAGACGCGGGGAACGGGGCGACCGGGCTGGACCAGGACTCCACGTTCACCGCGCCACGCGTGTCTGACGTGCTGGGCCAGGCCGTACCTACTTCTTCCCCCTCGAGGCTCCGCGCCCTGCTCGACCATGTGATCGAGGCGCTGCGCTCGGGCCTGGCTGTGCTGCGTCGTTCGCGGGTGCTCGGAGTGGTCATTTTCGGCCTGGGCGTGCTGATTCTCCTCTTGCTTGGCTACATCTATCTCTTCACGCCGCTCAGCGCGGGCCGCTCGCAACACGCTCTCCTCCAGGAGATCACCGCCGACCAGCTCAAGTCCTACAGCCTGGCGCAAGGGAAGACGCCACCCGAAGGCAGTCCGGTGGCGGTGCTGGAGATCCCGGCCCTACGTCTGGTCGACGCCGTCGTTCAGGGCACCGACGCGGAAGACCTGCGCAGCGGGCCGGGCCACATGCCGACGACAGCGTTACCCGGCGAACCCGGCAACGCCGTGATCGCGGGGCGGCGTGCCACCTTCGGAGCTCCCTTCGGCGCTATCGGATCGCTCAAGCGGGGTCAGCTCATTACGGTCATCGACGGGCTCGGCGTCTATCACTACACCGTGCAGAGAGTCGTCTACGCCGCGGGTGGACGGCACGATGTCGTGACGGAGACCAAGTCGAACCAGTTGACGCTGGTGACCGCAGCCTCGGGCTTCTTCCCTCATGGGAGGTTGGCGGTCGTCGCCGCGCTCGTGGGCAAGCCGTTGGCCGACACCGTCCAACCACATTTCCATGTGACATCGGCCGAGCTTGGGCTGGCCGGCGATCCGGCGTCGGGGCTCTTGGCCATCTTCTGGTGTCTCGTCTTCTTCGCCTTGCTGAGCATTGCGGCGTGGCTCTTGCGACATTGGGACCAGCCGGTCGTGGTGTACGTTCTCGCCGTGCCGGTTCTGCTCCTGGTCGCGCTGTTCGCGTGTGAGAGCATCATCGGCTTCCTCCCGGCCACCGTGTGATCGTCCCAAGGTTCCCTAGAGTGCAGACCAGTCATCCGTGGCGCGCCGCAGTCGTCGTGGCCGCGATCTGCCTAGTTCCCCTGTTCGGCTTGGCCGCCTGCGGCGGTCCGACGAACGCGGCATCGAGTCAGCAGGCGACGACGACGACGGACGGAAACGTGGGGGCGCATCCCAAAGGACTCTCGGCGGTGAACGCGCCGACGCGCGTCAGTTTCGGCACCGGCTCCATCGGTGCCGCCGATCCGACGACGACGGTGCCCAGTGAGCGGGGCCAGGACATCGAGCCCGGGGTCAACCCCGGACAGAACATCATCATCAAGAACGGTCGCGTGTATCCGCAGACGCTCGAGGCGAGCCAGAGTGCTCCGATTGTCTGGTACAACCTCAGCAGCAGTCCGCAGCGAATCATCTTCGACGATTCCAAGTACTACCCGATCGACTCGGGCACGATCCCTCCCGGCGGGACGTTCAGCTGGACGGCCCCGGCGGCGCAGCCCCTCAACTACCAGCTGGAGCCCTCCGGCTTCGAAGGCAAGCTGGTCGTCAATCCGGTTTCGGGTGGTCCGGGTTCCCTTGGCGGGAGCGGAAGCACCGGCGGCACCTAGCGGGTTCACGTGGTGTTCACCGTACCGCCACGCAGAGGTCATCGCCGGGAGCGCCTTTCGCGCCGAGCTTGGTCCTTTCCTCCTGGATGACCCACTCCACGCGTGCCGCAACCACGTGAACGCGCTCGGAGAAACCGACACGAATATTTCTTGGTGGGTGCGCCCTGCGTTCACAGAACGTTAACTCGGGTTACCTAAGGTGCGGCACGGCGAAGGGGACTACTGGCTATGCGGAAGCCTTTTGCTGCGAACCGGTGAGCGCCGGTCTCGGACACACCACAAACAAGGAGACCCAACAACATGCTGAAGAAGCTGTTGGGGCGCCACCGTTTCGTACGGATCGGCGCCACAATCGTGGGAGCGTCGGCGCTGGCGATCGGTTTCGCCAGTCCCGCCTTCGCCGCCCAGAACGTGAACAACGGGAACGCAGACAATGCGACCTCGTTGAACTACCTGATCGTTCAGGGTGGTTCAAACACTGCGTACCCTGTGATGCAGGCCGAGGCCGACATCTTCAACTCGGCGCCTGGTTGTGACCTCGTGGGCGTGACGAGCACCTCGGCTCCCACGGGCGACCAGCCGCTCGACTACGGCTGCCCCGGCTTCAACGACAGCGAGGGCACGGCGCAGCCGGTCTCGTCGAGCGAGACGCTCGCCAACGTGACGTTGACGCTGGACAGCCACAAGCTCATCATTCCGACGACCGACACGATCACGACGCCGCTTGAGCCGGGCATGGAGGTCTACGACAGCCAGGGTCTCATTCCGGTCGGTTCCCCCATCACCACCATGGTGAAGGGCCCCAACAAGCCCAAAATCGCGGGACTGCCGTCGCAGGCCTCAACCACCGACAGCGTCACCTTCGTCACGACCCCGCAGGTCGGTGAGAATGGCTACTCCAACTGGGGCCAGGAGAACCCGTACAACGACGTCCTCGTCGAGGAGCCGTCGTACGGTTCGAGTGGCGGCATCCTCGAGCTGGAGGGCACCGGTAACGCCACGACAGTCGGCAACTCGAACGGCACCCTCGACCCGGCCACGTCGGCGTCGACGACGGGTACCGGTCCGGTCAACGTGGCGCCAATCGACTCTGCGCGCTCCTCCCGGGCTCCGAGCCTGTCGAGCCATGGTGACGACGTGGGCCTGAACTTCGTGGCCTACGCCGAGGACGCCGTCAGCGACCTCTACTGGACCGAGCTCAACGGCGCCCAGACCGACGCCAGCAAGTGTCTCAATGCGATCGGCGGCAACCCGACGACGGCTGAGCTCAAGCTGATCTGGAACTCGACGTGGAGCGGAACGCCCCCCGTGCCGACCGACGCAAACAGCCAAGAAACCACGTGGGCCAATGTCTTCGGCACCCCGTGCTCTGCGGAGACGAGCCCGATCTACCCCTACTGGGCGCAGAACGGCTCGGGCACCGAGTCGACCTGGGCATCCGCTACTGGCGCGGGCTTCCCGGGGACGTCGTCCAACTGGCCGTCGGACCAGATCATCTTCGAGAACGAGACCACCTCGATCTTGCGGAACGCCGCGACCACCCCGATCGGCGACGTGCTGTTCTTCTTCTCCTACGGGAAGTTCAACAAGGTGTGCACGTCGACCATCTCGACCGCAACGCCGTCGACCGACAAGTCCACGAACCCGCTCTGCGCAGGTACGTCGACGTCGACAGTGACCGGCGCTAAGCCGAACCAGGTCGAGCTGGGCACGGAGGCCAACGGCATCGTCCTCAACCAAGGCTCGATCAACGCCCAGTTGCCCGGCCAGGAGGCAGCGTCGTACTTCGCTGACCGTTTGCTGTACAACGTGTACTCGAACGGCTCGAACCCGAACATCCCGGCCACCAACGCGGCGACGCTGAACGCCATCAGCGAGGACGGCTTCATGTGCAAGCCGTCCACGGCGAACGACGTCGACCCCGGCACTGGTGACACGTACCTGTCGGAGATCGACAACGTCATCACGAGCCAGGGCTTCTTCCCGCTGCCGGGTCTGCAGGTCGAGGACGGCCAGGGTGACGCCACCACGCCGATCGTCTACCCGAACCCGGGCTACAGCACCACGTCCAGCGGCATCACGGACAACGCGTGGACGCTCGGTGCGACTCTCGGGACGAAGGGTCTGTCAGCGTCGCAGTACAACGCGACCAACGAGACGTTCAACCAAGTGAACCGGGACACCGACAACTCGGCGATCCAGGGCACGTACTCCGACGTCGAGACGACGAATGGCGCCACTCCCCCCGTGGAGGGGCTCCAGACCGTAACGGCGACCCCGACCAACCCGGTCGGCTACTGCATCACGCTGAGCACCAACTCGAGCTCGGCTGGTAACGGCCCCGGCTGAGCCGTGGTAGCGAGCAGTACTTGAGTCACAACGGAAGGCCGGCTGCCCGGGCTGCGGGTTCGTCCCGCAGCCCGGAGCCGGCCCTCCGAGCAACGCTTTGATGCATCGGCCCGGCTTCGGCCGGGTCGATGCGCGTCGTCCGCCCGGGCGGTTGGGGTCGTCCGGTTCGGCGTTCTGCCGCAGCACGGGGCGGGGGGTGACTGCACCAAGACGGATTTGGTCGCCGGTTAGTGTCTCGCGGCGTGGCCAGGCACAGGCGCCGCCTACGGCGTCGCACGTCAGAACAGCGAATCGATGCGGCCGAGCCGCACCTGGCCAACCACGCCGTAGGTGAGCCGGATCAACCGGCCGAAGGTGGGCCGCTTGCCGATGCGCCGATCGCCGACGAGCCGCTCGCCAATGCGCCGCTCGCAAACGAGTCGTCGCCCGACGAGGATTGGTTCGCCCCGTCCGACGAGGAAGAAGCGCGGTACGCGGCCGGCATGGACGTCTCGCTGGCGTCCATGCTGATGCTGGGCACCACGGCGTATCAGCGGGTCGACGGCATGGGCCTCGCCCGCAAGGCCCTCGAGGCGCCGCCGACGGGCGACCCCCGGCGAGATCTGTCCGCCGACGAGCGCTTCCTCCTGGCGAACGCTCGGGCTTGGTGCCTGCTCGTCCACGGGGACCTCGGGCACCGTGGCCGGCTCGACGACCCCTTCGTGCTGGCCGACGCGGAGCGCTATCTCACGATCGCCCGCGGCACCGTGCCGGACAGCCCGCACGCCGGGACGACCCTGGCCCTGCTGCAACTCCGCCAGGGCACGGCCGAGGAAGCCCTTCAGACCGCTCGTCGGACGGTGGAGTCCTTCGCCCAGCTCCCAGACCATCAGCGCACCGGCAACACCGGAGGCGCCGCCCTCCTGGCCGTGGTGACCCTTGCGCTCGCCTCGGCGTCATGCGGCGAGGCCGCGGTGGCGCAGGCCCTTTCGCTGGCGGCGCGGGCGGCGCGGACCTCGCTCGAGATCGACGAGGCGGCGTTCGCGGCCCTCATGACGCAACTCGACGTCGCACTCGACGGGGGCGCCTGAACCCCTGGCGCCTCGAACCCGAGTGTTCATCTGGGTGTTACGCCGATGTTGCAGGGGGTTCACCTCCCGGTCCTAGCCTCTGCGCGACAACGCGGCCGACTGGCCTGGCTGTGACGTCGTCACCGACCGGGCAGCGAGTCTCGGACCGTCCGCCCGGAGCTTCTGTCCGGAGTGGCAGGCCGGACGGAGGGCACTCAGACGATGGGCGAACTGCAAAGAACCTGGCGGCGATGGCCGTTCGAGCGAAGACGGGAACGCGGGCCCGTCCCCGAGACCGTGTCGATGCTCGACTCCATCTCGCTGACGGCGTTCTACACGGTGCCGGCGCCACCCGAGACGACGCCCAGCCCCAACGCCGATGACGTGTTTGCCAGCCTCTGGTCCGACGGTTCCGTCGACCCCGAGCTCTTCCGCTCCGGCGAGCACCCCGCCGTCGATTGGGGCCACACCCTTGAGTGGGGACGCCGGCCCCTGCGCAAGGTCGCACTCGGGGTGGGCGGCCTGGCCCTCCTCGGTGGCGGTTTGGTCGCCGGGCTCGGCGCGACGACCAGCGCGACGACGGCTCCTCCCGCGCACGTCCGGGTGGCCGACAGCCCGGTCGACGATCACCTCATCGACCAGGCAAGCCCGGCCAACCTCGCTTCGGCCAGCGCCGCGCCCGGCCCTGCGCTGCCGATGGTCGCGCTGGCTCCGCCGACGTCAGCGCACGAGGTATTCGGCTATGCGCCGTACTGGTCGCTCCCGCAAGCCTCACAGTTCCCCGTCAAGGACTTCTCGACGATCGCGTACTTCAGCGTGGACGTGAACCCCAACGGCTCCATCCAGATGTCAGGGCCCGGCTGGGAAGGCTACGAGAGCCAGGACCTCACCGACCTCGTGAACGAGGCACACATCTCGGGGGATCGTGTCGTGCTGACCGTCACGGACTTCTCGCAGTCCTCGCTTGACACGCTCACCCACGACCCCAACGCCGGGAACACCCTCGGCGTCCAGCTGGCCGAGTTGGTTCGGGAGAAGAACCTCGACGGAGTGAACCTCGATTTCGAGGGCACGGGCAACGGAGACCAAGCCGGACTCGACCACCTCGTCTCGCAGGTCGACTTCGACCTGCACACCACCGATCCGCACTACCAGTTGACCATGGCGACGTACGCGTCGTCGGCCGGTGATCCTGACGGTTTCTACGACATTTCAGGTCTCAGCAAGTGGGTCGACGCGTTCTTTGTCATGGCGTACGACGTCGACCAGGGCTCGACGCAGGGCGACGGCAACGCCGGGGATGCCGATGCCACCTACATGGCGCAGTACGTGGCCGCGGCCGGCGCCTCCAAGGTCATCTGGGGCCTGCCGCTCTTCGGCTACGACGAGCCGACGAACGGGCCCGACCTCGGGGACCCGGCCACGGGGCCCTCCCAAGCGGTGACGTACGCGCAGGCGATGGCGTCCGGGACCACTTACTGGAACGCCGCGACCCAGACCGCGTGGACGTCGTACCAGTCGGGAACTCAGTGGCACCAGGTCTTCTTCGACAACGCCAATACGTTGTCCGCGAAGGTGCAATTGGCGGCCGGCTCGAACCTGCTCGGCGTCGGCGCCTGGGCACTGGGCATGGAGGGCGACGACGATTCCATCCTCTCCGTTCTCGACGGTGGGACGGCACCCCTGCGCACGCCTCCGACCGGCCCTGCAGCCACATCGGCCACCGGTCAGCCTTCGATCACCAACGAGTTGTCCGGGAACGGCGGAACCGTGCAAACGGACACGCCGTCCGCGGCAAGCGGCCACACCGGGGGGAGCGCCGACGTCACGACGACGACGAGGACCAAGGGGGCGAAGGGTTCCAAGGGCACGACGACGACCTCGAGCTCGACCACCACCTCGACTTCGACCACCACGACTACCACCTCACCGAGTCGGTCCACGACGACGACTGACGACACGGGAGGAACAGGGACAGGCGGTGCATCCACGACCACGACCTCGTCATCTTGAGGGTGCCGTGGCAGTGAGCGAACAGCTTGACCGGGTGGCCCCGCTCGCCTCCGGAGCCGACATCCATCCCGGATCGCCGGGCGCGCGCCGGCGTCGCCGTGTGCCGGTTGCCGTCGCGCTGACGGCCGTCCTCGTCGTGGCGGCCGCCTGCGGTAACAGCGGGCCGTCCGAAGGCGCCTTGGCGGGCAAGACGGCGACCGCCATCACCGGGATCTCGATCAAGGCGTTCCACCGCCAGAAGTCCGTGCAGTTCGTCTCCAGGACCATCGTCGGCGGAACGACAACGATCGAGAACGGGGCTTCCAGCGTGTCGGGGAGTGCGGCCGAGACCGTCACGACGAACGGACACCTGACCCTCGACGCCGTGCTGGTGGATCACGTCGCCTACATCCAGACCACCACGGCGGTGCTCGAGCACGCGCTCAACCTCACTTCCAGCGTGGCGACCACCTACTCGGGAAAATGGATTTCGCTGCAGGCGGGTGACGCCGACTACCAGAGCGTCGTGAACTCCTTGTCGCCGACGCAGGCGATCGTCCAGTTCGTCCCCCAAGAGCCGCATCTGCGCGTGGCCGGCGCGACGTCGGTGGGCGGGAAGGGTGTGGTCGCCGTCTCGGGGAGCTCGGCGGGTCAGGTCGAATCCGGCGACACGGCGGGCCTGACGCTCTTTGTCTCCACCGCTCGGCCCTACCTGCCCGTGAGCGCGACCGTCACGGTGAAGAACGCAGCCGGCAAGAGCGCGGAGACGGTGGCCTCCGTGTACGGCAAGTGGAACGAGCGGGTCGATCCGATCGTCCCGAAGGGGGCCACCCCCATCTCCTCCCTCACGAGCTGACGGGCTTGGACCGCGTTCGGGAACTGCGGCGCGCGGCAGGGTCCTTCAGGCCGCGTGGCGTTGCCCGCGGGCAACGCCGCTGACGTCGCGCATGCTCAGCGACGTCATTCCCTCCGCCTCCCGGAGCCGGTCGAACTCGTCGAGCAGGTGCTGCAGCCGTTCGAGATTGACCCGGGTATGGGGCACGAGGTTCTGAGGATGCCACCAGAGGTGCACAATGCGGCCGCGCCGGGCTGCGTCCCGCAACGCGCCCGCGAGGCGGCGATCCTGGAGCGGCCGGAGCGGTGTCGTCCGCGGGGACAGGGGCCGCAGAAACGAGCTGGCCGGAATGTTGCACAGACCGGAGGGCTCCACCAGCTCGTCCCACCCGAACGTGGGGACGGCCGGACCGGCGTACGTGGTGGCCAGGCGGGCCGCTCGCACCGGCAGGCCGGCCTCGTCGCCACGCCGCGAGCGGTTCGCCCACCCGGGCTGCGGCCCGCGGTAGCACTCGAACCCCGCCTCGGCGAGGACCGGACCGAGCTCGGGCCGCCATTGGTTGCGGGGCAGCACGAGCGAGCGCAGGCGGAGACCGCGCGCGGAAGCAGCGGCTTGCGCCGCGATCAGGTCCAGCGCGGAACATCTCCACGTCCACCCCGTGCTCCAGGCAGTACAGGTGCGAAAAGGTGTGCGAGCCGACCTCTTGGCCGGGCGTCCTCGCGATCAGGTCGACCAGGCTCCCGGCCAGGTGCAGCGGGTCGTCCTCTTCGGTGGCGCCGATCGGCTCCCCGTAGGGGTCCAACTCGGCGCGGTGGTAGGCCGGGCGGAGCGCCGGTGCGAGATCGCCGGCTTCGGTGCCGGAGGTGGCAAAGAGCAGGCCGACGGTCGCCCAGGTGGCCCTGACCTCGCGTTGGGCGAAGGTCTGCGCCAGCGTCGTCACCGCGGCCCTGCTGGCGATCAGCTCGCGCACGACGCGCTCGGAGGCGGGCGCATGGTCGCGCACTCCCCAGTGCAATTCGAAGTCCAACGAGAGCACGAGGGCGCCGGGCCGGTCGGACACGCAAAGAGGTTAGTCAGTGGTCCCGTTGCCTGAGGACCGGCCTCACGGCGCGGCGCCGCCGACCGCGAGGCGCCACGGGCAAGCCGTCGCGGACGCGCTCACGCTGGCGCCGCAGCACCTGGGCACCATCGTCGGCCTCATGCGCTGCCCCGAGTGCGACGCACCGATGGGCGACACGGCGGCGGGCGTCGGTTGCCAGAACGGGCATCCGTTGGTCGTCACCGATGGCTACATCGATGCCGCGGGCGGAGGCGCGGCAGGCGGCGCGACCGCCCGCACGTTCGACAGCTTCGGTTACGAATGGACCACGTTCTCCGAGACCCGGGCGGAAGACGCCGACTACGCCGAGCACTATCTCCGCGACCTCGATCTGGCCCGGCTGGCCGGAGCGATCGGTCTCGACGCCGGCTGCGGGAGGGGGAGGTACACACGCTTCTTGGCCCCGCACGTGCGGTCGATGGTCGCGCTGGACGGTTCCGACGCCACCCTCAGTGCGGCACGCAACCTGTCTGACATGCCCAACGCGGTCGTCGTACGCGCCGACCTCCGACGGGCGCCCTTTGCCGAGGCCAGCTTCGGTTTCATCGCGTCCTACGGCGTGTTGCACCACCTGGAGGATCCACGTGGCGGCTTCGATCGGCTGCTGCGGCTGCTGGCGCCCGGCGGGGTGCTCGCCCTCTACCTCTACAGCCGGCCCGAGCGTCGCGGCGCGCGCGGCGTCGGGCTGGCGGCGGCGACGGCGCTGCGCCGTGTCACCGTCCGCCTGCCCCATCGGGTCCTGCGGGCGTCGTGCACCCCGATCGCGGCGGTGCTCGCGGTCGCCGTCGTCGCGCCGGGAAGGCTCGGAGACGCGCGTGGCGTCGGCCGGTTGTCGTCCCTGCCCATGGCCACGTACCGGGACAAGCCTTTCCGCAGCCTCGTGCTCGACACCTTCGACCGCTTGAGCGCGCCGATCGAGCATCGCTTCACGTGGGGTGAGCTGGCGCCGTGGTTCGCCGAATCGAATCTGATCGTCGACTCGGCGCGCGACGACTCGGGTTGGTTCGTCGTCGCGCACCGCGCCGGGAAGTGACGCGTCTTCAGCGCACTCCCTGACGGGCGCGGGCCACGAGATAGTCCCAGGCGGTCGGATGCCAGCGCAGCTGCGACCCCTCCGCTCCCGGGAGCGCCGCCACCGGGTGCGGTGTGGCCCCGGCGAGGATGGCCTCGACCTGCGCCACGAGCAGCGGCAGTGCGCAGGCCAAATGGAGCGTGGGGTACGTCGCGATGGTGTCCACGTCCCCGGGTGAGAAGGTCGCCTGGGCCAGGATCCCGCCGGTGTCGATGCCCGGGTCGACGAGGTGGACGGTGGAGCCCACCAAGTCGCGGCGACCTTCGCGCAGGGCCCAATACCCACCGTGTACGCCGCGGTACCGCGGGGTGACGCCGGCGTGGACATTGAGCACGGGCACGCGAATTGTCTCGAGCACGGACCTGGAGATGAGGCGAGTGCCGTGGACGACCACCACGGCCGGAGCGACCTGTCCGAGCAACGCGACCGTCGGCTCGTCGTTCACCGACGGGACAAGACGGTGGTCGTCGCCCACCGGCGCCAGGTCGAGGCCGTGCTCCCGCGCGAGCTGCCGCACCCGGCCGCGCCCCATTCGCCGGAGGAGCGGCAGGATCAGCGCGACGAACGCGATCTGTCCCGACGCCGTCCACCAGCCCAGCCGGCGGGCACGGCCGCGAGCCAGCTTGAGCCGGGAGGGTGACCCCTCGAGGATGACCGTGACCTGGGCGCGCTGGCCCAGACACGTTTGCAGGGCATGCACGACGGCTGCTGTCTCAGGACTGCGATCGCCCAGCACCGCCACCGCTGGCCGGTCAGCGGCCACGGAGCCCCATCCGGTGAGACCGGCCGCGCCCCTCGGACACGGCGCGCACCGCTTCGAACATGGCGCCTTCGACCACGTTGAGCTCGTCGTCCAGCGAGAGCCGGGCCTCCGCCGACTGCCGGCAGCGCTCTCCCAGGTCCGGCTCCCGTCTCCGCCAGTCCGAGAGCGATCGCAGGCGCGCCGCCAGCGCGGCCGGGTTCTCGGAGGGCACCAGGAACTCGGACAACCAACCGGTCAGGATCTCGGGCGACCCTCCGACGCGGGTCGCCACGACCGGCACGCCACAGGCCAAGGGTTCGAGGATCGCCCGCGAGAGGGGTTCGGCCCAGCGGCTCGGCACCACCGCCACGTCGGCCCCCTGCAAGATGGGCACGACGTCGCTCCGGTGCGGCAGCCATGTCACGGGGAGGCCCTTCGCCGCCGCCCGCAGCCGCCCGACGTAGGCGTCGGCGTCCTCTTTATTGGCGTCCTGCGGCGGCGAACCCAGAATGACCAGGTGGCAGCCCGGCGTCGAGGCGCTGAGCTGGCCGAACGCGTCGATCAGGACGTCGATGCCCTTCTCCGGCGCCAGACGCCCAGTAAAGAGGACAACGAAGTCGTCGGGCGCCAGCCCTAGCTCGGAGCGGACGCCGGCGCGGGCGCCCGCGCCGCCGGGTGCGTAGCGCTGGAGATCCACACCGGTCATCGCGACGCGTGCGCTGCCGGTGTCCAGCCCCGTCCCCTCCCACAGGCCGAGCGTGTGGGAAGCCACCGACACCGTCGAGTCGACCCGCGCCAGCACGGTGCGCATCCAATGCGGGACGGGCTCGGGAGGCGGCAGGCACAAGTGGTAGACGACCGCGGTGCGACGCCCGTGGGCCGCGGCGACCGCGAAGGGGAGGTCCCAGTACCGGTAGACGTAGATCACGTCGGCCTCGAGCTGCCGAAGCCGGGTGCGGGCCCGCGCGACCTCGAGGGAGGACCGGAACGGGTGGGCGCGCCGCGGCAGGGTGGACGGGACGCGGGTCATGCTCTCGGTGATGCCCCTCCAGGCGTTTTGGAACTCGCCTCCCTGCACGTAGACGAGGTCCAAACGGTGCCCACGACGGGCGAGCCCGGAGCAGTTGGTCAGTTGCGTCCTCTCCAGCCCTCCGGCCGGGGCGAGGTGATTGGCGGTGATCAGGATGCGCACGTGAGGGCCCTGGCCTTCTCGAAGGACGAGACCTGCATGGCCGCACGAGGCTACCGTCGGCGCGCCACGCAGCCGTCCGGGGCCCTGCACGTCAGGGTGCGGGCGCTCCCGTTTGCCTTCCGATCACCTCGAGGACACGCGCCGTTCAACGTCCCGGCCACCGGTCGGGCCGGTGCCTGCCGGCCCGACCGCCGCGCTGTACGGTCGTTGGCGCGCGGCGTCCGTACGGGTCGCGCGTGGATCCCGGGAGGTGCGGCGTGGACAAGGACGACCTCGAGGGTTGGTTCACGGATCCCTTCGGGCGCCATGAGGCGCGGTGGCTCTCCGACGGGACGCCGACCAAGCTGGTGCGCGACGGCAGCCTCGAGTCCTACGACGATCCTCCCGACGAAGAGCCCACCCACGAGCCGCAACGGATCGTCGTCGAGGTCCCGCCCGACGGGGGAGCGGACCTCCGGCGCGCCGATGCCGCGGAAAGCATCCCGACGCCCGACCTCGCGACATTGGACCGCCAGATGACCGAGGCCGCCCTCGAGGGCGGTGCGCACCCCGAGGTCGATTTGGGCCGGGCGCCCCCGCCCGACTAGCTCTCCGACTGCAAGCGCTCAGCGCCAGCGCTCGAGCCAGGACTGGAGCATCAAGACGTCCCAGAGCTCGTAGCTCAGGTCGCGCCTGCCCTCGATGTGCTGCTTCCAGGCCCGACGGACCGGTGCGGGCTCGAGCAGTCCGTCGCGCGCGAGCGCGGCCGGGGACAAGAGATCGTCGGCCCACTCGCGCAACGGGCCGCGGAGCCAATCGGCCAGGGGAACCCCGAAGCCCATCTTGGGTCGGTCGACGAGCGCGCGAGGGAGGTACCGGTCGAGCACCTGGCGCAGCGGCCATTTGGACGTCCCGTCTCGCACCTTGGACGACGTCGGGAGCCGCCACGCCGTCTCCATTACGCCTTGGTCGAGGAAGGGCGCCCGCGTCTCGAGGGAGACGGACATGGCTGCCCGGTCGACCTTGGTCAGGACGTCGTCGGGCAGGAAGGCGGTGAGGTCGGCCCGCAGCAGCTGGCCTGTCACGTCGTCCGCGCCGTCCCAGCTCGACGGCCCCGGCGAGGGGACGTCCTCCTCGAGCCCGACCACCAGTTCCTCGGGATGCTCCCAGTGCACGAGCAGCGACCGGTACGCCGCCTCGACGCTCGGGGCGGCCAGCACGCGCCCCACCTTGGACGCCTTCGTCGCCGGCAGCCGGACCCGCCACCGCGGCGGGAGACGCGCCGCGGCGCCGTCCACGGCCCCGGGCGGGACGAGGCGGATGGCGTCGCCCACCCGGCCGCGGAGTCCGGCTGGCAGCGGCGCCGCCCAGCGCCAGACGCGATCCAACCAGACGTGGCGGTTGTAACCGGCGAAGAGCTCGTCGCCGCCGTCACCCGACAGCGCTACTGTCACCGAGCGCCGGGCGACCGCGGCGACGAGGTGGGTCGGCAACTGGGAGCTGTCCGAGAACGGCTCGTCCCAAATCTCGGCGAGCTGCGGGACGACCGCCAGCACGTCAGCGGCGGGCATCTCCACGGTCGTGTGCTCCGTGCCCAGATGCGCCGCCACCGCAGCCGCCGCCGCAGACTCGTCGAACGACTCCTCGCTGAACGCGACGGTGAATGTGCGCACGGGAAGCGTGGAGTGTTGCTGCATCAGCGCCACGATCAGGCTGGAGTCGATGCCTCCGGAGAGCAACGCGCCCACGGGCACGTCGGCCACCATGCGTGCCGCCACCGCGGCGGACAGCGCCGACTCGACGGTGTGCACCGCCTCCGCGTCGTTCGAGAGCGGCGGCAGGCGCCGGGCCGCCTCGATCGCTTGATCGGCGGACCAATACGGCCGCTGTGCTGGCATCGCCCCGGCGCGCACGCTGCCGGCGACGGTCGCCACGGTGCCGGGGCGTAACTTGGCGAACCCCTCGTAGATGCAGAACGGCGCCGGGATGCAACTCAGCTGGAGCTGGCGCGCCACCGAGGAACGGTCGACCGTGGGCCGGAACCCGTCGAGGGCGCGAAACGCCTTGAGCTCGGAGGCGAAGACGAAGCGACCGTTCGTCCAGCCGTAGTACAGGGGCTTCTCGCCGAAACGGTCGCGCACCAGGTGGAGGAGGCGCTGGCGCGCGTCCCAGGCGGCGAAGGCGAACATCCCTTCCACACGGTCGAGTGTCTCGACGAGGCCCCAACGGTCGAGGCTCTCGACCAGTACCTCGGTGTCGGACGTGCCCCGCACGATGACACCGGCCGCTTGCAACGCCGTCCGCACCGGGCCCGCGTTGTACAGCTCGCCGTTGTAGTCGACGATCCAGCGCCCACTCGCAGAGGCCATCGGCTGGTGGCCTTGTGCCCCGCGCCCGACCACCTCCAGGCGGCGATGCGCGAGGGCGATCCCGACGCGTGCGTCGACCCAGCATCCGGCGTCGTCAGGTCCGCGGTGCGTCAGCGTGGCCGCCATAGCCGAGGCAAGGTGATTGAGCTCCTCGGCCCCCGTTGCGCCGTCGGGGTCGAGCAGCCCGGCGATCCCGCACATCAGCGGGGCATCGTCGTGGCGCGTCTCGCCGGCGCGCTGCCCCGGGCAGCGGCCACATCACACAAGAGCTCGTCCCAGCGATGGGCCACTTCTCCGAGCGTGAAGCGTTGCAAGCAGCGATCACGTGCCGCGCGGCCCATGTCCTGCCGGCGCGCCGGGTCTCGTACGAGCACTTCGCACGCATTGAGGAGCGCGTCGAAGTCGTCCACGGGGACGACGAATCCGGTTCGCCCCTCCTCGATCACCGTCGACGCCCCGGCGACACGGGTCGCCACCGCGGGCAACCCGCACAGCCCCGCCTCGATAAGGACGCCCGGCATTCCCTCACCATCGGGGCGGCTGGGGAACACCAGGAGGTCGGCCCGCTGGAGGTGTGGCACGACGTCGGCGCACCAGCCCACCAGCTCTACGCCGGCCTCTGCCGCGTCAGCGGCCAAGGCGGATCGCAGGGGGCCGTCACCGACGATCGTGCCATCCACGTCCGAGCCGCGGTCGCGCAGCGCGGCGGACGATGTCGACGAACCGGTCGGGGCCCTTCCCGGGTGTGAGCGCACCCGCGAAGAGCAGCCTGACGCCGCGCGTGGTCGTCGGGGTCCGAGCCGCGGTGGCCGGAAGCTCGTACTGGTGCTCGTTACGTCCGTTAGGGATCACCGTGACGCGGTCGCTCCGGAGCGACAGCACATTGCAGTAGTCGGAGGCGACGTCGTCGGAGACGGCGACGGCCACGCGGGCGCGCCGCGCCAGCGCGGTCCACACCCACCGCCGCGCTCGGCCGTGCGCGGTGGTGGGCCACGTCCCAATGACGCAGTAGACGATGGGCGCGCGAGTGGCCAGGGCCAGATACTTGAAGGCGTCGCCACCATGCGCCACGACGACGTCGTGCTCGAACCGCCCTAAGCGCCGGACCAGCGCGCCGAGCGCCCGCGGGTGCAGTCCCGAAGCCGCAGGCGCTCCGCCGGGCAGACGCAGGTGTCCGTCGACTTTGACGTCGTCGTCGCCGTCGAAGAGGCTGACGAGTCGATGCCCCTTCTCCGGCCCACCGAGCTCGTCCACCAGGACGCGGGCGAAGATCGGCGCCCCGCGCCCGATCGCGGTCGGGATGACGTGCAAAACGCGTGGCCCAGCCTGGGGGGAGGAGGCAGAGGGTGCGCCGTCGTCCGACCCCATAGCGCCCCGCATTCTGCCCTTCGAACCGAACGGCGGGCCAGTCGCCAGCGATTTCATCTACGTTTCACCGGGTTGTCGCCGAGAGTTTGCGACCCGTTCACATCCATCCGGTGAGGCTATGGGGATGCCGCTCAGAGCCGACCCGGGCGTAGGTTCGCAGAGGCGCGCCGGCACACCATGCTCAGAGAGGTAGCCCGCTCGGCGTTCTTGGCTCTTCCCGTACCAATGCGGCGGGCGGTCTTGCACGCGCGTCGGACGCTACGGCCCATGGGAGAGCGGCTTCGACTTCACGCCCCCCGCGGCGCGGCCCGGTGAGGTGACCGGTCCTCCCGACTTCGTGGGCATCGGCGCGCAGAAGGCGGGCACCACGTGGTGGTTCGCTCTCCTGTCTTCCCACCCCGACGTCGCGCAACGCGATGACATCCACAAGGAGCGCCACTTCTTCGACCGCTTTGCCACCGGTACCTTCGGCCCAAAGGAATGCGAGCAGTACTGCGCCTGGTTCCCGCGTGCGGCGGGGAGAACGACCGGAGAATGGACGCCCGACTATCTGCACCAGTCGTGGGTGCCGCCCCTGTTGGCGCAAGCTGCCCCCGAGGCTCGCCTGCTGCTTCTCCTCCGCGACCCCGTCGAGCGTTTCCGTTCCGGTCTGGCGCACCATCGAGCGCACCAGGGCGCGCTCACCGCCGAGGTCTCCGCCGACGCCGTTGTGCGAGGCTTCTACGACCAGGCCCTCGGCCACTGGCTCCGTTACTTCACCCATGAGCAGATCCTGGTCCTGCAATACGAACGCTGCGTGCAGGATCCGATGGGCGAGCTGGGCCGCACCTTTCGTTTCCTCGGCCTCCCGCCGTTCGTTCCCGCTGACGTCGAGCAGCGGGTCAACGAGAGCAAGGTCCAGATCGAGCTCCCGGACGACGCGCGGCGGCGCCTGCGCGAGCTCTACTCGTCCGACGTGTCATCGCTCGCCGTCAACTGGCCGGACGTCGACCTGGCCCTCTGGCCGAACTTCGCCAGTCTGGTGCGCGCATGAGCACGGGAGCGGTTCCAGGGACGACGCTGTGGGTCGCGTTGCCCCTCGCCGGCGTGCTCGCGTGGCTGGGCGTCCGGATCGTGAGGAGAGCGACCCGGAGCGAGGTGTACCCGCTGATCGCCAGGGTGATGATCGCGAGCGTCATCCTCCACCTCGTCTGTGCCCCGCTGCAGATCTTTGTGGTCGACCATTTCTACGGCGGTGTGGCGGACTGGCTCCGCTACCAACACCAGGGTGCGCTGCTGGCCGACATGTGGAGGAATGGCCACTTTCAGCTCGCCGGGAGCGGCGTCAACGGGATCGTGGGCAACGGGTCGGTGTCCATCGCGGGAGGCGTTGTCATGACGCTGGTCGGACCCGATCAACTGGCGGCCTTCTTCCTGTGCTCCTGGCTCGCCTTCGTGGGCTGCCTCTTCTTCTACCTCGCCTTCAGGGTGACCTTCCCCCGCGCCGACCGTCGTTGGTACGCGGTCCTCGTGTTCCTCTTCCCTTCCTTGCTCTTCTGGACGGCCGACGTGAGCAAAGAGGCGTTCATGCTGTTGGGCCTTGGCCTCACCGCCTACGGCATCGCACTCGTGATGACCGGTGGCCGGAGCGGTTACCTGTACGCGGTCGCGGGGAGCGCTCTGGCCCTGCTGATCCGGCCCGACGAGATCGTCATCTTGGCGGCGGGGTTCGCCCTTGCCATGCTGCTCCGCGCGTTCCGGGGGCGGGCCGACGCCTTCCGGCGGCCCCGTCATCCCTTCACCATGGCGGCCGCCTTCGTCTTCGTTGCGGCGGCAGTCATCATCTCGGGTTACGAGGCGGCGCACTTCCTCCACTCCCTCACGGGTCAGGGCATCACGAGCGGCCTCAGCAAGGTCGCGTCGAACAACAAGGGCACCGGTCCCGGTTTTGGCAGCAGCTCGGTGCCCTATTCCTCGAACCCCCTGTGGTACCCGCGCGACATCTACACCCTCCTCTTCGACCCGTCGCCCTTCACCGCGCACAGCCTGACGCAGGTCTTTGCGGCCGCCGAGAACACGCTGATCGGGCTGGTGATCGTGTTCTCGCTCATTCCCCGGCTGCGCTATCTCCCGCGGGTATGCCTGCAGCGCCCCTACGTGTTGGCGGCGCTCTTCTACAGCGCGGTCTTTCTGTACATCTTCGCCGCTCTCGGGAATCTGGGCCTGATTACCAGGGAGCGCACTCTGCTCTTGCCCCTCCTCTTCGTGGTGCTGGCCTTCCCCGTGGCGCGCCCAGGGGCGGAGCCGTATCCGTGGCAACGTCGATCCCAACGCGGCTCCATGCGCGTGCCCTCGTCCGTCGGCCTGCGTGGCGCAGGGGACGAAGCGGAGGCGGCCACGGTCGTCGTCGCGTCCACTACCGCAGAGTGGATGGCCGCCGAGCGGCCGAACACTGACGGGTCACGGTGGTCCGTCGCCCAGTGGGACCCGCAGGACTGACCGCTCACGGCGCCGAATCGACCTCGCGAGGTTGATGCGACGGCTCGACTAGCCGGGACTCCGGGCGCGTCCCGGGTTCGCCTCCTCCGCCAGAAGCCGCCGGTAGGTCTCCAAGGTCCGGGCGATCACCCGGCGGTCGTCGAATTCGGCCTCCGCCCGGAGACGCGCCGCACGCCCCATGCTCCGCCGGCGCGCCGGGTCGGCTGCCAGCGTCGCCATCGCCTCGGCCAGCGCCACCGCGTCGCGGACCGGCACCAGCAGCCCGGTGTTCCCGGGGTCGACCACCTGGCGGCAGCCGCGGATGTCCGTCGCCACGACCGGGAGCCCGCACGCGGCCGCCTCCATGGCGGAGCGGGGAAAGCCCTCCCGGTGCGAGGGCAGCACGAAGAGGTCGAACCCCGGGTACAGCTCTTCGACGTCCCGTCGTTCGCCCAGGAACACGATGTTGGCGTCGCCGCTCGCCCGCTGGAGGTCGGACTGGCGCAGGCTGCCTTTCTTGGCCGGGTCCAGCGGGCCGACGACCACGATCACCACCTCGGGCCGCTCCTCCCGCAGTCGCCGCGCCGCCGCAAAGAGCTCGGCGAAGCCCTTCTCCCACACCAGGCGGCCGACCACGCCGGCCACCACCTGGTTCGCCGACACCCCGAGGGATCGTCGCGCCGGCGCGGCCGCTTCCGGCCGGGGCCGGAACCGCTCGAGGTCGACGCCGTTGCCGAGCAGCTGCAGCTTGCGCCGCGGCACGCGCAGGCGTTCCAAAACAGCGACGTCCTCGGCGTTCTGGACGAGCTCGCACTGCGAGCAGGTCGATGCCGCGCGCTCGACGCCATAGACCGCCATTCGCCGGAGCAACGAGTCGTCCGGGGTCGCGTACAGACCGTGCACCGTGTTGACGACGACGGGGACGCGGGCCAGGCGCGCCGCCACCCGGCCGTAGACACCGGGCTTGGGGTTGTGTGTGTGCACGATGTCCGGGCGCAGGCGCCGGAAGAGGCGCACGAGCTCGCCGAGCGCCAGGACATCGTCGCCCACCGAGACCGACCGCGTTGCGTGGGCGACCGGTTCGTGGCGGATCCCCCACGCGCCGAGCTGTTCGACCCACGGCCCGGACGCGGAGGCGCCGATCACGTCCATTCCCGCCTCGGCGAACGCCCGGAGTTGCGGGCCGAGCAGCAGCGCCAGGCTCATGTCCGTCGTGGCGAGATGCACCACGCGCCGACCCACCAAGACGTCGTCGGTCACGCCAGCCGAGCCGGCATGGAGAGCTCGTCGTAGACGGATTCCACCTCGCGGACGGAACGCCGGACATCGAAACGCTCGGCCAGCGCGAGCGCCGCCGCCGTCCGCTGTGTCCGCTGCGCCCCATCGCGCACGAGCGACTCCAACGCTTCGGCGAGCGCCTCGGCCTGCTCGGGTGGGACCACGAGGGCGCCCCCAACTTCGAGGCCGAGGTTCGGGATCTCGCCGACCGCGGTGGCGACGACCGGAAGCCCGCTGCAGACCGCCTCGATCAGGGCGAGGCCGAGGCTCTCAAAGCGCGACGGCAACACGAAGAGATCGGCGGCGGCGAGCAGTCGTGGCACGTCGTCGCGGTCGCCGAGGAAGAGGACCTGATCGTCGAGCGACAGCGAGGCACGCTGGAGCTCGAGCTCACGTCGCCTGGGACCGTCGCCGACGAAGACGAAGCGAACGGGCAGACCACGGCTCGTCACGGACTTGGCCGCGCGAAGGAGAATGTCGTGGCCCTTCTGCCATCGAAGGTTCGCCACGGTGAGAGCCAGGAGCTCTCCTTCCGCGAGCCCGAGCTCGACGCGTACCGCTCGACGATGTTCCTGCTTCCGTCGTCGCGCCTCGTCGATGGGTTCGAGCTCGATACCGGGGTACACCACGCGCGCCCGCCGGCGGAGAGCCGCCGGCAGAGCTTCCCGGGCCGCCTCCGACACCGTCAGCAGACGATCGTCCAGACGTTCGGTCACCCTGCTCATCGCCTTGACGGCCAGCGCCATCCGGTCCCAGATGCCGTGCTCGGTGTACACCAGAGCCGGTCGAGGGGACCCGAGCGTGGTCGCGACGAGACGACCGAAGGCCGCGGCGTAGGGGAGGTGGGAGTGCACGACGTCGAAGTCGTTCCGGACCAGCACGGAGCGCAGGTTTCTCGTCCAACGCAGATCGTGACTCCCACGCGCACCGAGCGAGTGCACGACGACGCCGGCGTCCCGCAATTGGGGTACCAGCGCGTCCCGGTCCTCCAACACGTAGGCGACCTCGTAGTCGAAGCGCTCGTGATCACCGTGCCGGATCGTCGACACCACGAGCTGCTCGGCACCGCCGTAGCCCATGCACTTGATGAGCACGAGAACCTTGCACCGCCGGGGGGAAGTCGTCACGCTGCTCGAGTCAGTTTCGTCCATGCGGCCTCGCTCGGCGTCTGACCCTATGCCATCCCACTTGCGTGTCGGATCGCCCAGATGAACGCACGTCGACCTGGACGTGAACGAAACGCGCTCCTCCTCGAGCGGGCCGCTGTGATCCTCGGTCGCGGCGCCCCGGAGCGGGTCCTGGCGGGGCGTCGGGGCTGATTGGGAAGGCGGCTCCTCGGACCCCTAGCATCACGCCTATGGCAGACCTCATCCGCATGGGCGACGACGGCACCCTCTCGGTCCCCGACGAGCCCATCATCCCGTTCATCGAGGGCGACGGCACCGGCGTCGACATCTGGCCGGCGGCCAAGCTCGTGCTCGACGCGGCCGCGGCCAAGCACGGGCACAAGGTGGCCTGGAAGGAGGTCCTGGCCGGGCAGAAGGCGTTCGACGAGACCGGCGACTGGCTCCCCGACGAGACGGTGGAGACGTTCCGCTCGCACCTGATCGGGATCAAGGGCCCGCTCACGACGCCGGTCGGTGGCGGCATCCGCTCGCTCAACGTGGCGCTGCGCCAGATCCTCGACCTCTACGTCTGCCTGCGCCCGGTGCGCTGGTTCGCCGGCGTCCCCTCGCCGGTGCTGCACCCAGAACTGGTCGACATGGTGATCTTCCGCGAGAACACCGAGGACGTCTACGCCGGCTACGAGGTGAAGGAGGGCACGGCCGAGGCCGCCATGCTCACCGAGTTCCTCCGCAACGAGATGGGCTGGCCCATCCGCGACGGCTCGGGCATCGGCATCAAGCCGATCTCGGAGATGGGGTCCAAGCGCCTCATCCGCGCCGCCATCACCTACGCGCTCGACCGCAAGCGCCGCTCCGTGACGCTCGTGCACAAAGGCAACATCCAGAAGTTCACCGAGGGTGCGTTCCGCGAGTGGGGCTACGAGCTCGTGCGCGAGGAGTTCGCCGACGTGGCCGTCGGATGGGACGACTGCAACGGCGAACCGGGCGACAAGCTCTTGGTCAAGGACACGATCGCCGACATCACGCTCCAGCAGGTGCTGACCCGCCCTTCGGACTTCGATGTCATCGCCACGACGAACCTGAACGGCGACTACCTGTCGGACGCGCTGGCCGCGCAGGTCGGCGGCATCGGCATCGCTCCGGGAGCGAACATCAACTACGTCAGCGGCCACGGCATCTTCGAGGCCACGCACGGCACCGCCCCCAAGTACGCCGGCCAGGACAAGGTCAACCCCGGCTCGGTGCTGCTCTCGGGCGTGTTGATGTTCGAGCACATCGGGTGGAACAACGCCGCCGCCGACATCGTGCACGCGCTCGAGGCGACGATCGCCGACAAGGTGGTCACCTACGACTTCGCCCGGTTGATGGACGGCGCCACCGAGGTGAAGACCTCGGAGTTCGCTTCGGCCATCGTCGACCGCCTGTAACCGACCGCGGTGCGGCTCCGTCGAACGGCGCCGTTCCCCACGCTCCCATCAGTCTCACTCCCAGAACTGGCACGAAAGGAACGACCCCCCATGGCAGGCAAAGCTCCCGTCCACGTCACCGTCACCGGCGCAGCCGGGCAGATCGGCTACTCGCTGTTGTTCCGCATTGCCTCGGGCCAGCTCCTCGGCGACGACCAGCCGATCGTGTTGCACCTGCTCGAGATAGAGCCGGCGATGAAGGCGCTCGAGGGCGTCGCCATGGAGATCGACGACGGCGCCCATCCCCTGGTGAGCGAGATCGTGCTCACCTCCGACCTGAAGGCCGCCTTCGACGGCACGTCGTGGGCCCTGCTCGTCGGTTCGGTGCCCCGCAAGGCCGGCATGGAGCGCGGCGACCTGCTCAACGTCAACGGCGGGATCTTCAAGCCGCAGGGCCAGGCCATCGCAGCGAATGCGGCGTCCGACGTTCGCATCCTGGTGGTCGGCAACCCCTGCAACACGAACTGCCTGATCGCCCGGTCCAACGCGCCCGAGATCCCCGACGACCGTTGGTTCGCCATGACCCGCCTCGACGAGAACCGCGCCAAGGCGCAGCTGGCCCGCAAGGCCGGCGTGCCGGTGCGCGACGTCACGAACGTGGCGATCTGGGGCAACCACTCGGCCACGCAGTTCCCCGACTTCGAGAACGCGCTGATCGGCGGCAAGCCCGCCAGCGAGGTCATCACGGACGCGGACTGGCTCCACGGCGACTTCATCACCACGGTGCAAAAGCGCGGTGCGGCGATCATCGACGCCCGGGGCTCGTCGTCGGCGGCGTCGGCGGCCAACGCGGCGATCGACACGGTCGTGAGCCTGCGCACCGCCACCTCCCAGGGCGACTGCACGTCGGTGGCCGTCCCGAGCACGGGCCAGTACGGCGTGCCCGAGGGCCTGCAGTTCGGCTTCCCCGTCCGCTCCGACGGCAAGGGCGGCTGGTCGGTGGTCGAGGGCTTCACCCACGACGACTTCGCCAAGGAGCGCATCAAGATCACGACCGACGAGCTCTTGGCCGAGCGCAACGACGTCAAGGAGCTGGGCCTGATTGGCTGACGGCCCCGCCCTCCCGCCGGGGCGGAACCCGGGGGCCGGGCCGAGTGAGCCGGGGTCTGGTCACCGGCTGTTCGCAGTCGGGAAACGAGGGCGAAACACAACCGTGGCACCGTGGGTGGACGTGGGAGACCTCTTCGCGGGCTACGGCGAGACCGCTCGCGGGCTGACCCTGGCCGCGTTCGACGAGATGGTCGACCGCGAGGGCGCCGCCCGCGCCCAGTACGCCGCCGTGGCGTCCTCGTTGGCCCAGATGGGGCCCGAGGACGTGTCGGCCCGGGCCTCCCGCGTCGCACGGGCGTTCATGGACCAGGGGGTCACCTTCGACCTCGACGGTGAGGAGCGCCCCTTCCCCCTCGACGTCGTCCCGCGCATCTTCACCGCCGCCGAGTGGTCCAAGGTGGCCGAAGGGGTGGCCCAGCGCGTGCGCGCCCTCGAGCTGTTCCTGGGCGACGTCTACGGCACCGCCCGCATCGTCACCGACGGTGTCGTGCCCCACGAGGTGATCACGAGCTCGCCCGGCTTCGTGCGGGCGGCGTACGGCCTGACGACGCCGAACAACGTCCGCATCCACGTGGCGGGCATCGACGTCGTCCGCGACGAGGAGGGCGAGTTCCGGGTCCTCGAGGACAACCTGCGCAGCCCTTCGGGCGTCAGTTACGTCCTGGCCAATCGCGCCGCTATGGCCCGCGTGTTGCCGGAGCTGTTCTGGGGGCAACCGATCCAGATGGTGACGGACTACCCGGCCCGCCTGATCAACGCGTTGCGGCGTTCCGCTCCGACCTCGGTGCTCGACCCCACGGTGGTCGTGCTCACCCCGGGCGTGCACAACTCGGCCTTCTACGAACACGCCCTGCTGGCGCGCCTCATGGGTGTGCACCTCGTCGAGGGCCGTGACCTGGTGTGCCACGGCACCGACGTCTTCCTGCGCACGACCGAGGGCGAGGTGCCGGTCCACGTGATCTACCGGCGCATCGACGACGCCTATCTCGACCCGCTCCAGTTCCGGCCCGAATCACTCGTCGGGTGCCCCGGCATCGTCAACGCCGCCCGGGCCGGCCGGGTGACCATCGCCAACGCCGTGGGCAACGGCGTCGCCGACGACAAGCTCGTCTACACCTACGTGCCCGCGATGATCCGCTACTACCTGGGTGAGGACCCAATCCTGCGCAACGTGGAGACCATGCACCTCGTGGACCAGGCCACCCGCAACGACGCGTTGGCCCGCCGCGACGAGTTGGTCTTCAAGCGGGTCGACGGATCGGGCGGCAAGGGGCTGGTCATCGGGCCGACGGCCAGCGGTCGCGAGCTCGACGAGCTCATGCTCGAGGTGCAGGCCGACCCGCGCCGCTGGATCGCGCAACGAGTCGTCGCCCTGTCGACGTCGCCGACCTGGGTGGGCGATTCGATGGTGCGCCGGCACGTCGACCTGCGGCCCTTTGCCGTGAACGACGGTGAGGACATCTGGGTCCTCCCTGGAGGCCTGACCCGGGTGGCGCTGCGTGAGGGCGGCCTGGTCGTCAACTCGAGCCAGGGTGGCGGCTCCAAGGACACCTGGGTCGTGGGCGGCGGCGTCTCCATGCCCGTTCTGCCGCCTCGCCAGGCCGCCCCGCTCTTGGCCGGCCCTCCGATGGACTCGGGCCCCTTGGGGGAGAGCGAGTACGGGGTGCAACAACAGCAACAGCAACAACAAGAGCAACATCTGCGTTGTGAGGGTCCCAGATGACCCGGGCGCTCCTCAGCCGCGTCGCCGAATCGATCTTCTGGGTGGGACGCTATGTCGAGCGCGCCGAGGGAACGGCGCGCATCCTCGACGTTTCGGTGTACCAGGCGCTCGAGCAGGGCGACGTCAAGGGCGCCCAGGCCGCCCAGCGCCTCCTCGCGGTGATGGGGCTGCCCGATTCGGGGACGCAGACGCTGTGGGAGGCGACCGAACACCTGGCGACCGACCCCGACACCCGTTCGTCCATCGCCGGGGCGCTCGCCGCCGCGCGCGAGAACACCCGTGCGATCCGTCACGTCGTCCCGGTGGAGTTCTGGGAGCACATCAACGCCACCTGGGCCGCCCTCCCGGTGCAATGGGCGGCCAGCCGCCAGGCCGGCCCCGCGGTGTACCTGTCCTATGTCAAGACGCAGTGTGCGTCGATGATGGGTTTGGCCGACACGATGATGAGCCGGGACCAGACGTGGCTCTTCTTCACCCTCGGCCGCTGCCTCGAGCGCACGGACGTGGTGGCGCGCCAGCTGGCGACGGTGGCCTTCGATGACGTGTACGAGAGCGGGCTGGTCATCTTGCTGCGCTCCTGCGGTGGCTACGAGCCGTACCTGCGGCTCTCGCAGGGTGTGGTCGAGCCGGGCCGCGTCCTCGATTTCCTCCTGCGGGACCGGCTGTTCCCGCGCTCGGCCTTTGCGTCGCTCACGGTGGGCGAGGACTGCCTCGACCAGATCAACGCAGGGCGCGACGACGCCTGGGACGACGCCCGGGGCCTGGTGGGGTTGGCACGCGCCGAGCTCGAGTATTCCGCGCCGGCCACGCTCAGCCGCGACCTCGAGGCCCGCCTCGAGCGGTTGCAGGCCGCGATCTCTGCGGTCAGCGACGCGGTCACGCGCCGCTACTTCGCCCAGGACCTGCCGGTTCTCTGGCACCGAGGCGGCGGCGGCGGGTGAGCGTGGCCGAGCGATGGCGGCTGCGGGTGTCCCACGAGACCCGCTTCGACTACGACGGCCCGGCGCGGGCCTCCTACAACGAGCTCCGGCTCACGCCGCGCACCGAGCGCCGGCAGACCGCGCTCGAGACCCGAGTCGTCACCATCCCGCCGGCGACGCAGTACGGCTACGTCGATTACTGGGGCACCCACGTCGTCGCCTTCAACGTCGACCGCGGCCACGAGAGCCTCTCCATCACCGGCTCGTCGCTCGTCGATACGCAGCCCGCCGGGGAGCCGCTCGATTGCAGCTGGCAGGACGTGGCCGACGCTGCGACGACGATGGCCGATCACCTCTCGCACAATCTCTACACCGCTCCGGGGCCCGACCTGGTCACGATCGCCTCCACGCTGCGCGCGCGCCAACGCCCCTTGCGACGGCGAGGCGCATCATCGAATGGACCCAGGGTGCGCTGCGCTACGTGCCCGGCGTGACCACCGTGCACACTTCGGCGAACGAGGCCTACGTCGACGGCGCCGGGGTCTGCCAGGACTTCGCACACCTTGCCCTGTCATTGGCCAAGTCGGTGGGCCTGCCGTCGCGCTACGTGTCGGGCTACTTCCATCCTGAGGCCGACGCCACCGTCGGCGAGGAGGTCACCGGGGACACGCACGCCTGGCTCGAGCTGTGGACCGGCTCGTGGTGGGGTTACGACCCCACCAACGACTGCGCGGTGGGGGAACGACACGTCGCCGTCGGCCGGGGGCGCGACTATGCGGACGTGCCGCCGGTAAAGGGGATCTATGCGGGCAACGCCGAGCACGCCATGCGAGTGACCGTGCGGGTCACCCGCACCCAGTGACTGCGCCAGACTTCGTTGCCGTGCTGACGAGGATCCGGATCTGGCTGCCCGACGCGCCCGGCGTCCTGGCCGCAGTGGCGGCGGAGATCGGCGCGGTGCGAGGCAACGTCGTCGGGCTCGAGGTGCTCGAGCGGGAGGCCGGCGTCGCCATCGACGAGCTCGTCATCGAGCTCCCCGACGACGACGGTGCGGTCGACGCCTTGTGCCGCGGGGTGCGCAACGTGCCGGGGGCCGGCATCGAGGAAGTGACCGAGCTCCGGGGGGCCGTGTTGCGGCCCGGAGGCGCACCCGACCGCGAGGAGGGCGTCCTGGAGGCGGCCACTGCGATCCTGGCCGGCCCCACGCCCGAGGCGGCCCTGGAGGCATTGACCGCTCACCTCGTCTCGCTGTTCGACCTTTCCTGGCTTGCGGTGATGGACGACACGCGCCAGCACTTCGTCGAGACCCATGGTGATCTGCCGTCGGCCGAATGGGTGGCGGCGTTCGCGGAGGGGGCGCGCAGCAGTGCCGACCCGGCCAACGACACGACCGGGTCGGGCGTGTTCGTGGAGGCGGTGCGGGGGTCCGGCTCGACGGTGTGTGGCGGACGGCTCACCGCCATCCGGCGGCGGGAGCGTCACGAGATCACGATGCTGGTCATGGTGGCGGCGCGCTATATCGCACGCGTTGAGCGGACGCGCCGGGGGCGCCTGAGATCGCCGGAACGTGACATCCGGATGAACGGCGCGTGACTCGCCGTGCAGGCGTGCCGACGGAAGCTGACTCTTGGCGGGTCTGTCGCGGCTTGGTTACCATCGTGCGGTGTCGGGTCACCATGACGTGCCGGAGTGAGCGGCAGCCTTCCCTGGGCCATTCCCCAGCGCCCGTGACGACGTTCTGAGGATCGTGAGCTGATGGACCTCCGGTATTGGGCTCGGGCGCTCCGGTCGTTCGCGCGGCACGCACGGAGCAAGGCGTTCTTGGCCGAGGTGCTCACCGCTGGGCTGCGCGCGGACGAGGCGCCGCAGGCGCTCCCGATCAACTTCGTGAAGACGTACCCCGACGCGAAGCAGCAGACCGTACCGATGGGGGACGTGCGCTTCCGGCTCTGGAACATGGATCCCTACGAGCAGTTCGCACTGGGCGCGCTTGCGGGCCTGCGTCAGCCCCGACGGATCTTCGAGATCGGCACCTTCGACGGTTCCACCACCCTGTTGCTCGCCCGCATGGTCCCGACGGCGCAGATCTACACCCTCGATTTGCCTCTCGGTACCGTCGACGGGACAAACGATCTGGCGTTGGCCAAAGTCGATGGAGCCGGGTCGCGGTTCAGGGACGCGCCCGAAGCGGACCGCATCACGCAGATCTACGGCGACAGCCGGCAGTTCGATTTCAGCCCCTACTACGGGAAGATGGATATGGTCGTGGTCGACGGCGGCCACGACGCCGATTGCGTCTCCGCCGATACGGAGAGCGCGTTCAAACTGGTGAGCCCCGAGGGCGTGGTGGTGTGGGACGACTACACGCCCCGGTGGCCGGATGTGATCGCCGCTGTCGACGGCGCGGCGAAACGCCACGATGTCCTCGTCGCCCAGCTGAGGCACACGGAGTTGGCTCTCTACGACGCCACGAAGACGAAGCCGTCCGACTATGCGCCGCGCCGCAAGCCCTCGAACCGGCCGCAACCCATCCAATCGGCCGCACGCGGTCCCGGCGCCGGCTTCGGCCCGTGAATTTCCGGCGGTCTCGAGCGCCCCGAGTTCCCTCTCGGGCCGTGGAGCGCGGCGGGGGCCCCACCCATCAGGAGCGCAATCCCGACGCCCCGTCCCCCGTTCCGGACTTCCGTTTCTTTGCGGTCATCAAGACCTGGAACGACGAGGACATCATCGAAGCTTCGGTCCGCAATGCCCTCGTGCACGGGGTCGAGCGCGTGTACATCGTCGACAACGGCAGCACCGACGCCACGCTGGAGCGGGCCGAGCGCGCCGGCGCGACGGTGGCGGAGGTCTACGAGACGGAGACTTTCAACGGCCGCATCGCGCAGGCGCTCATCAATGGCCTCATCGCCCGCGAGTCTCTGCGCAGCGCCGCCGACTACGTCTGGTGGCTGCATCTCGACAGTGACGAGTTCCCCGAAGGACCGGGTGGCTTGGCGCTACGGGACTACCTCGCGGGCTTGGACGCCAAATTCCGTATCGTCGGCGCCCGGTTCGTCAATCACCTCCCGCAGGCAAAGCCCGAATACGTCTCGGGCTACCACCCGATCGACTTCCAGCCGCTCTGCTACGACTTTGACGACGGCTGGTCCATCTGTGGTCTCCCGCACTGGAAGCATCCCCTCCAGCGCTTCGACCGCCACGACCAATTCATGCGGAGCCGTGAGGGCGCACACTTCGCGTTCGGTCGCGGGGCGCTGGTGGAGCCTGAGCTCGACATCGTGACCCATCACTTCCAGTTCCGGGTCGAAGGGACGACGCGGGCGAAGCTGACCGTCGCTGCGGCCGACCGTTCTGAGGCACGGCGGCGGGACAACGCCTTCGAGCGCCGCGTCCGCGCGCTCGACGCCGTCTACGCCGGAGAGTGGGACCACCTCGTTCCCCCGATTCCGACGCCCAAGCCGTGGCCGGACGTCGAAAACGTCCTTCGGTGGTACGACCGTGGCACGCTCGCGCCCTCGGCCGACGGAGCGATTCAACGCATGACGGACGCCGAGCACACCACCTGACCGCGGAGGAAGATCGCGCTCGGCACGTAAGGCGCAGTTCGCCTCGTGTTCACCGTACGTTCAACGAGACAACCGGACGTTGTGCGCTCGGCAACGGCCGGCCCGAGCGGGCGGCGGCGGCCCGTATTCGCACTACGCTTTGGCCCCGTGAGGTCGGGGCCGGACGCTGTCGGCCGTCGCCATGCGGTCGTGATCGGGATGCATCGAAGCGGCACGTCGGCCACGGCACACACCCTCGTCGAGCTCGGCTTGTCGACACCGGACCCCGGCGACCTCATCCAACCCGGCCCGCAGAACGAGCGCGGGTACTGGGAGAGCCAGACGGTCGCCCGGTTCGACGAAAGCGTGCTGCGCCACCTCGGTGGGACCTGGTCGGCGCCTCCCTCTCCTGCGGCCGGCTGGGAGGGCGCCGACGACGCGGGGATGCGCGCGCTCCGGGCGAGGGCCACGGAGCTGGCCGCGTCGGTCTTCGGGCCGCCCGCCCGCCGTCATGAAGGATCCCCGCCTCTGCGTGACGCTCCCGCTCTGGCGGACCGTCCTGCCCACCGATCCCGTCGCGGTGCTCGTGTTCCGCGACCCGATGGAGGTCGCACGTTCCTGCAGCAGCGAGACGGGTTCCCGCTGACGCTCGGCCTGGCGCTGTGGCATCGCTACGTCCGCCAGTCGCTCGTCTCGGTCGACCGACTGCCCGTCCTGGTGGTCGACTACGGGCGGTCACTCGAAGAACCGCCGAGTGACGGTGGACGACCTGACGACGTTCCTGATCGCACACGGCATCACGCCGGGAGCGGACCGATCGAGCTCGCCGCCCAGGTGCTATTCAGCGCGACCTGCAGCACCACCGCGAGGGGCGCCCGGACGACGACGTTGGTGAAGGACCTCCAACCCCTCCTCGACGTGCTCCGGGACCGCCTGGGAGTGCACGGGGCGTGGTCGATCGCCCGAGCTTCCCCCCGAGCCCGGGTGGGTGGAGGACGTCATCAGATTGACGTGGGCTGGTCTGGCGGTGACCGCGGCGATGCAGAACGCCCAGCACGAGCTCAAGTGGGTCAAGAAGTCGCGCCTCTTCCGGGCGACCCACGCCCTTTGGCGGGTGACGGGCAAGGGGCCAGTGCTCAGCCCGTGGAGGAACGCACCCTCGACGACGGATCCCGGGTCGAACGGCGCCGCCTCAGCTCCGGCCGTCTCCGCCTAGCCCTTCATGGGCAGGTAACCGGCTCAAGAGGACGCTGCACCGACTTCGTCGTGCGCCCATCCCCGGGGTTCGGGCACATCGAGCACGAACCGAATCCCGCCTGCACCCGGACACCTTGCCCGAGTTCGAGCTGTTCGCCGTCGTGAAGACATGGATGGACGAGGACATGATCGAGGCGACGGTGCGCAACGCCATGGTGCAGGGCGCCACGAGGGTATTCATCGTCGACAACGGGAGCACCGACCGGACCGTGGCAGCGGGCCGTGGACGCCGGCGCCGTTGTGGCCGAGATCTACCAGACCGAGTGGTTCGACGGACGCCTCGTGCAGCCGCTCATGAACGCAGTGGTCGCCCGGGAGTCGCTGCGGAGCGGCGCCGAGCACGTCTGGTGGCTGTACCTCGACAGTGACGAGTTCTCCGAGGGACCCGACGGCGTGTCGGTGCGCGAATACCTGGCCACACTCGACCGGCGGTTCCGGACGGTCGGCGCTCGCTACGTCAATCACTTCCCCGCCGGGAAGCCCGAGTACCTCACGGGCTTCCACCCGATCGACTTCCAGCCGCTGTGCTACGAGTTCGAGCCGGCGCGGTGGCCGCCGTGCCCACGAGGCCATTGGAAGCATCCCTTGCAGCGCTTTGACCGGCACGGTCACTTCCTGCTGAGCAACGACGGCGCCCACACCGGGTACTGCTCGGAGGTCCTGATCGAGCCGAGCACTGCGATCGTGACGCACCACTTCCAGTATCGCGACGAGAGCCTCACCCGCGCCAAGCTGGAACTGACGTGTGGGCCGGGGTCGACGCGGACGTCCCTGCACGGCTCCACCGGCTTCGACGGCTTCCTTCGACGGCGCCGCTCCCTCGATGCCGTCTACAGCCAGCGGTGGAGCGAGGTCGACACCATTCCGAACAAGCTCTCGACGAGCCAGACGCCGGTCCCCTGGCCGCACCTCGAGTCGGTTCGTCGGTGGTACGAACTCGGCAGCCTTGCGAGTCGCTGCCCCGGGCGCCGACGAGTGGGCCGGCGAGCCTGGTGCGACGGCGCGGGGAAGACGAGGTGCCCACCTTCCCGGGCCCGACCGTCGCCTGAGGAGCGGTGAGCCCGATGAGCCTTTCGCGGTTCCGGCGTTGCGAGAGGCCGCATCGTGTCCGTCGCCGGCGCTTCGACGTCCCGACCGACAACATCGGCCCGAGACGGTACGAGGCCAACCCGGCCGACGCCGACGCACTCGGTCGGCTTTCCGTTTCTTCGCCATCGTCAAGACGTGGATGGACGAAGACATCGTCGAGGCCATCGTGCGCAACGCCACGGCGCAAGGCGTCGAAGCCACCTTCGTCGTCGACAACGGCAGCACCGACGCGACGGTGCTCGCGCGCCCAGAAGGCCGGCGGCGACCGATCGCCGAGGTGTTCGATACCCCCGCGTTCGACGGACCGCTGGCGCAGACCCTCATGAACGCGGTCGGTGGCGCGTGAGTCACTGCGCAGCGGCGCCGAACATGTCTGGTGGCTCTACCTCGACAGTGACGAGTTCCCCGAAGGTCCCTCCGGGCTGTCGCTCCGCGAGTACCTGGCCACGCTCGACCGCCGGTTCCGTGTCGTCGGTTCCGCGTGCGTCAACCACCTTCCAACCGCGAAGCCCGAGTTCATCCCCGGCTTCCACCCCATCGACTTCCAACCGAACTGCTACGAGTTCGAGCCCCGGTGGACACCCATCTGCGGACAGCGTCACTGGAAGCACCCCCTCCAGCGCATCGACCGTGGCGCGCACTTCATCGTCAGCCGTGCGGGCTCGCACTGGGGGATCTGCCCCGACGAGCTGATCGAACCGGAGGGCGGCATCGTCACGCACCACTTCCAATACCGCGACGAGGCCCTCACCCGGGCCAAGCTGGACCTCACGTGTGGGCCGGGGTCTCGGCGCACCGCCCTCTACGGGGGGAGTGGGCAGGACGGTTTCAACCGACGCCGCCGGTCGCTCGACGCCGTGTACGCCCAGGCGTGGGACGACGTGGAGATTGAGGTCGGCACCACCCTCGCCGCCACCGATGGGCCCCGGCCGTGGCCCGACGCTGACGAGCGTCCGGCGCTGGTACTCCACCACCGACCTCGAAGCAGCCCGCGGCGCCTCGCGTTGATGGCTGAGATCCCGCTGACGTGGCGCCTCCGCGCCCGCCCGTCACCGGCGCTGGCCACGCGTCGGCGCCAGCCGCCACCTCGCTGTCGGAAATCCCCGGCCCCGTCGTCGTCGGTGGGGTGGGTGGCAGCGGGACGCGGGTCGTCGAAGAGATGATGCGTCGGCTGCACGTCTACACGGGCGCCGATCTCAACTCCGCCGGTGACAACCGGTGGTTCACGTTCTTGTGCAAGTTGCCCCGTTGGGACCTCGACGAGTGCGGGCCAGGCACCGAGGTCGCCCAGGCGCTGGCCACCCTGGACAGGGCGATGACGGGCCGCCTGGACGGCGGCGACGAGGACGTGACGACGATCCGGAATGCGCTGCGGCGGTGCCGGCACTGGTGGCGGCGCGACCGCCTGGTCGACGAACGGCCGCCGCGGTGGCTGCGCCGGACGCGTCGTGACCCTGCTCCGCTCGCCGCAGGCGCAACCGGCCGCGCCGTCCCTGTGGGGCTGGAAGGAGCCGAACAGTCATCTGTTCATCCGCCACTTGCACCAACACTTCGGCGACCGGTTGCGCTACGTCCACGTCATCCGCAACGGCCTCGACATGGCCCAGAGCCGGAACCAGCTCCAGCTGCCTCGCTGGGGTCAGGGCTTCGGGGTCGCCCGCCCGTCCGCCGCACCCAGCCCCGCCGCATCGCTCGACTACTGGATCCGGGCGAACGAGGCGGCGATCGAAGGGGGCGGGGCACTTCCCCCGGGTGCGTTCCTCCTCCTCAACTACGACGATCTCTGTGCCGCACCCCGCGCCCGCGGTCGAGCGGTTCGCCGAGTTCCTCCGCTTGGACCCGAATCCCCGCGTCCGGCAAGAGCTCGCGGCTATCCCGCGTGTGAACGTCACGACACCACGCGTCGACTACGACGCCGAAGAGGTCTTTGGCGGCGACCGGCTGGCACGGGTGGAGGCGTTGGGCTTTCCGCTGCGCCACGCGCCAGGACCCTCGGTCCCGTGACCGACCCTCCCGCCGCGCCGAAGTCCTGGAGGACCCGGGCCCGGCGCGTCACCTCGGCCGTGCGGGAGGTGCCCGAACAGCTCCGCCTCCGCCGAACGGCGGCTCACGTGGAACGATTCTGCTTCTTCATCGGCTACGCGGCGCAGCGGCTCGACCCTCGTCGGATCGCTCCTGAACGCACATCCCGAGATCGTCATCGCGCACGAGCTCGATGCCCTGGGCCAGATCGAGCGCGGCCTCGACCGCACCACGCTCTTCTCCATGCTGTTGGGACAGGAGCGCAGGTTCGGCGAGATGGGCCGCCAGTGGACCGATTACGACTACACGGTGCCCGGTCAGTCACAGGGAACCTTCGAGCGCCTGCGGGTCATCGGCGACAAACGGGCCGGAAAGTCGACGCACCGCTTGGCGGCCAACCCCGGGCTCCTCGATCAGGTGCGCCGCGTCGTCGGAGTTCCGGTCCGGGTCGTCCATGTGGTGCGCAACCCCTTCGACAACGTGGCGACCATGGCCCGGCGCGGGCAAGGCGACCTGGCTCCCGCCATCGAGAACTATCGCCTTCTGAGCGCCAAAGTCGACGAGGTCCGGGCGCGTCTCGCGCCCGACGAGCTCTTCGACGTCCGCTACGAGGCGTTTGCCGACCAGCCCGAAAAGCTTCTCGTCGAGCTGTGCGAGTTCCTCGAGGTCCCCGCGCCGGACGGCTACGCCGAAGGCTGCGCGTCCGTCGTCAAGCGGAGCGCCTCGCACAGTCGGGACCAGCTCTCTTGGTCGGCGGCCGAACGCCGTGAGATCGAACGGCTCATCGAAGAGCGCCCCGTCCTGGCCGGTTACAGATTCGAAGACTGACGCCGCACCCAGTGCCCGTCGTGGCGTTCGCGCAACGTTCGCGCGGCGTCTCCGCCCGTCGCAGTCACTTCGCCTAGTCTCCCGCTCATGGTGCGGATCGGGTTCGTCGGGACGGGACTGAACGCCTGGACCCACACGCTCGGCCTCAAGGCGATGATCGACGCCGGCGTGCTCGATGCGGCGATCGTCGCCGCCCATGACCCGCACGATCGTCGGGCCGCGAACTTCATCGAGATCGTGGGCACGCCCGGCGCGGCCGCCGTGGACGACGCCGCGGAGGTCGCCGCCCGCGCCGACGCCGTCTGGATCTGCACGCCCACCGCGGCGCACCGCGCCGCGGCAGACGCCGTGGTCGGCGCCGGGAAGGCCCTGTTCTGTGAGAAGCCGATCGACCGCGATTTGGCCGCGGCCACCGAGCTGGTCGAGGCGGTTGCCGGGTCCGGCGCACCGAGCCAGTGCGGCCTCGTGCTCCGCAGCGCCCCGGTCTTTCTTGCGCTGCGTGCGCTCGTCGAGTCGGGCACGCTGGGGGACCCCATGGCTGCCGTGTTCCGCGACGACCAGTTCTTCCCGATCCGGGGCCACTACGCGTCACAGTGGCGCGGCGATGTGGCCCAATCGGGCGGCGGGTGCCTCATCGAGCACTCCATCCACGACGTGGACATCCTGCGCTTCTGCTTTGGCGAGGTCGACCGCGTGTCTGCCCGCACCGCCAATCACGCCGGCCACGAGGGCGTGGAGGACCTGGCCGCTGTGACACTCTCGTTCGCGTCCGGCTTCGAGGCGCAGCTCACGAGCGTCTGGCACGACATCATGACCCGCGGCTCCACCCGGCGGATCGAGGTCTTCTGCCGCGAGGGCATGATCTCGCTGAGCAACGAGTTCCGCGGCCCGCTGCGCATCCAGACCAGCGAGGGGATAGAGGTCCGGGAATGCCCCTCTCCCGCCTGGGTGGACGACCTGCCGTTGGACAACGACGAGACGGGGATCGTGTTGCGGGCTTACGTCGAGGCCGACCGCGGCTTCATCGATGCCGTCGCCGCCGGCCGGACGCCCGAGCCCGGGCTCGATGTCGCCCTGGTCGCCCACCGGCTTGTCGACGCTGCCTACCGCTCGGCCGCCCACGGTGGAGATCCGGTCGACCTGCGCCGCGAAGCTGCTGCGTCGCAAGGATGAATTCCGGAGCCGCTCGCCTCATCCGGAGGTAGGAAGAGAGCCGCAAAAATACCGGCTGATCAGGGCTGACACACTGTCGGCGCCGCCGGGGCGCCACTGGACGGGCGAGTTAGCATCACCGCGGAGCGAGGTCGGGACGCGGCCAGGCGGTCGTTTCCCTTCGCGAACCGATCCCCCGAATCCAAGAGTTCACAGAGCCCGAACAAGGAGACCGACGAGCGTGCCGCACCCGCTCCGTGTGTTCAAGACCCAGCCGGTAGCCGCCAAGGTCCCAGAGGTCACCGCGCTGTTCTGGGTGATCAAGATCGCGACCACCGCCGCCGGTGAGGCGATCTCCGACTGGGTCGGCTTGAAGCAGAACATCAGGTGGGGTTTCTGGCTCGATCTCCTCATGTTCTGCGTCGCGCTCTACGTCCAGTTCCGCGTCAAGCGTTACTACGCGTGGGCGTACTGGTTCCTCGCCCTGGCCATCGCCACCGCCGGTACCGGTGTATCCGACACGATGCACCTCGTCCTCGGGCTCCCCGTACGCGGTGACCACGGCGTTCTGGCTCGTCGTGCTCGGCGTCGTCTTCTACCTGTGGAACCGCAGCGAGCACACGCTCGACATCCACTCCATCACGAACAACCGCCGCGAGAAGTACTACTGGGCGACGGTGTTCGCCACCTTCTCGCTGGGCACGGCCGCGGGCGACTTCACCGCCACCACGCTCGGTCTCGGCTACCTGGCCTCGGCCATCATGTTCTGCGGCATCATCTGCATCCCCTGGATCGGCTGGAAGTACCTGCGCTTCAACGCGATCTTCGCCTTCTGGTTCGCCTACATCATCACCCGGCCGATCGGCGCGTCCTTTGCCGACTACTTCAGCAAGGCCAAGGACCTCAGCGGCCTCGGCTTCGGCGACTGGCAGACCGCCGCCGTGTTCACCGCCGCGGTCGTCCTGCTCGTGGCCTACACGGCGAAGGCCCGGTACGACATCCAGCCCGAGATCCAGCCCGCCGACGACGCCACCGCGTCATAACCCCGTCGAACAGGCCTCTTCGCCGGCTTCGCCGCAACCCTGCCTCTCCGCCAGACCTCGGCCCCGGGGGATCTCGCGTGCCCATACGGGGGCCCCTTCACAATTGCGCTGATTCCTCCACGAATTCCTCAAGTTCTGCGCGTTCTTGAGGAGTTTGTGCAGTTCTGGGTCCAGAAGTTGAGGGCGCCGCGAACACGGTCCCGACGGGGTGCCGCCCGCGCTTCATATACGGCGCCAAATTTCTCGCCGACCTTTTTTGGGCGCTCCGCCCGCCATCGCGCCCTGGCCCGTAGGGTGCGCCAATGGACATCCCCGCCCTCCTTCTCGAGTACTACGGCCGGATCCCACCTCTCGCCGAGAGCGCGGTCGACGGCCTGAGCGCGGAGCAGCTCGCCACCGCCCCGGCGCCCTGGACCAACACCATCGGCTGGCTCGTCTGGCACCTCACGCGCGTCGAGGACCATCACACGTCCGAGCTGATGAAGACCGACCAGGTCTGGACGACCGGTGACTGGGCGCAGCGCTGCGGCCTCGAGGCCGACCCCAACGACACGGGGTACGGGCACAAGCCCGATCAGGTCATGGCGGTGCGGCCGGAGGGACCCGAGGTGCTCCTGGACTACCTCGATGTCGTGCAGGCGCGCACGTACATCATGCTCGAGACCCTCACGCCCGACGATCTCGACCGGGTCGTGGACCGTCGCTGGGACCCACCCGTCACGATGGGCGTCCGCCTCGTCAGCATCGCCGACGACTGCCTGCAGCACGTCGGCCAGGCGGCCTACGTGCGCGGACTGTTGCGGTACTGACTGAATCCGCCTACGAGCGGACCGGGGGCCGAGGCCAACGGACGTATTCGGAGTAGCGGTAGATCGTCGTGTAACCGAGCCTGCGGTAGACGGGCTCGCCCATCGGAGACGCCTGCAGCGTGCACGACGACGCGCCGCGCTCGAAGGCCAGGTTCGTCGCCGCGATGGTGACCAAGGCACCCAGCCCGCTCGTCCGGGCGGCGGGCACGGTGCCCACCCACTGCAGGCTCGCCACGCCGTCACTCTCGTACGTCATGGCGGTGGCGATGGCGGCGCCGTCCCGCCGGGCGACGACGACGTGGGCCGCGGGGTCCTCGACGACGGCCGCCGCCCGGTCGAACAGCTCGGGCAGCACTTCGGCCGGGCATGCCGTAGGTGGCGTACGCCTCGGCGTTCACGTTGACGAAGTCCGCCACGCCGCTCTCGTCATCGACCCATTCGAGCTCGACCCCGTCGACGCCGCGGTCGGGGAGCGGGGCGACCACCAGCATCTGCGGCACGGGCTCCCCGAAGGTCTCCAGGCCGGCCGCACTGCACGCGGCGCGCAGGTCGTCGTCCTGGCCGGTGTCGCGTACCTTCACGGAGAACCCTCGGGCGAACCTTCCGTAGAACGACTCGGCGTGGGCGATCAAGTCGGATCCCTCGACGCTGTCCTCGATGCGGAATGCGTCGTTGGCCACGACGGGGAGCCAGGAGCCGCCCGCACAGAGCACGCAGCCGTCGCGTTCTTCGAGTGCGCCGTTGGTGCTCCACCGGGTCATGGCCCGGTTGAACGCGATGAGGTTGGCCTGGCCGAGTGCAGCCTCGGAGGACGGGGGCACCATCGCTGCATGATGCCCCGTCCCGCCGGGTCAGCGCAGCGCGAAGACCGGGTGACGAGGCGCTTCGGCCTCCCACTCGGTGTCGCTCGAGTCCGGGCTCACCCCGTCGAAGAACATGCCGACCTCGAACTTCCAGCGCTTCAGGTAGGAGCGCAGGATGGGCAGGCTCTCGTCGACCGGGACCTCGGTCGCGGTCATCAGCTGGCGCCGCCGTCCGAGGATCAGCACGAGGTGGCCGTCGGCGTGGCGGACGTTGCGGACCCACTGGGTCTCGCCCCGGGGGGCGACCAGGTACTGCTGCCCCTCGTAGGTGAGCAGATTGACCGGCGTATGGAACAACTTGCCCGACGTGCGGCCCCGGTGTTCGAGGACCCGGGAGCCCATGATGCTGATCCCGATCCGAGTGGACCCGGCGATCATCGGGTTCAAGATGTGGCGGGTGAACCAGTCGGGCCGCTTGTAGTGGCTGGCCGCGGGTGTGGGGGTGGTGTCCATCGGGACCTCCTGGGCGATGCGGGCAAGGGATGTCATGAACAGTGATGCTAAAAGAGAACAGTGTTCATGTCAAGTACTTGTGTTCTCGTATCGGAACAGTCAAACTGAGGCTCATGGCACAGCCACCACGCACGAGCGGCGCCGCCCGAACCGCCCGGTCGGCCCGGGAGCGGGTGCGCGAGGAGATGACAGCCGAGATCCTGGCCGTCGCCCGGGAGCACTTGGCCAAGGAGGGCGCCGCCGCCTTGTCCCTGCGCTCGGTGGCCCGGGACCTGGAGCTGGCGCCGTCCGCGCTGTACCGCTACTTCGACGGCCGCGACGCCCTGCTGAGCGCGCTGATCATGACGGCGTACGAGTCACTGGCGACCGAGGCCGAACGGGCCGCCGACCGGGCGGAGCGAAGCGGAGGGAGTGACGCCGAGCGCTGGCTCGCCGCCCCGCGCGCCATGCGGCGTTGGGCCTTGGCCCGTCCGCACGAGTGGGGGCTCATCTTCGGCACGCCGGTCCCGGGGTACGAAGCGCCCCGGGACACGGTCGAGCCCTACACCCGCGTCGCCTCGGCCCTGGTGCGCCCGACTGGTCGAGGCCAAGGCGGCGGGCCGCCTCCGCTCTGACCGCGCCGAGCGCGTCGTCGACGTGCAGCTACGCGAGGCGGTGGCGCCGGTCGCCCAGGGGCTCTTCACCGACATGCCGGTCGACAAGGTGGTCCAGGTCGTCCAGGCGTGGTCGACGGTCGTCGGTGTCATCAGCCTCGAGGTGTTCGGACACTGGCGCGACACCATCCTCGACCCCGAGGCGTTCTTTGACGCCACGATCCGAGACATCGCCGACGCCATCGGTCTCACCTGAAGCAACGGCACACGGCACCGCGCCGCCGACGCCGGCGCCGGCGCGGTCAGCGCAGTCGCGCCCGCAGCGCTTCGGCCTTGTCCCGCAATGGCGCCAGGCGGTGCTCGGGCACCGAGTCGGACAACGCCTCGACTACCTCGACGAGGAGGTCGGCCAGGTCGCGCAATTCGGCGCTCGCCTCCTGCAGCTTGATCTGCGAGAAGGGGAGCGCGACGTTGATGCGCGACGAGGGCGCATTGACAGTGCGCGCCTTGGCCGTGTCAGCCGCGTCCGGCACGATGGCCACGGTCCGCTTGGCCGCAGCAGGGCGGCGTCCCGAGGCTTCAGGCACGACGAGACTCGGCCCGGTTGCCGAGGGTTACCCCAGGCCCAGCACGGGCAGCTTCAGCTGGATCCCGGCGCTGGAGAGGAACGCGATCTTGTGCTCGAGGGCGATCTGCCAATCGAGTCATGTCCTTGTCGAATTGCATGCGGTCGCCTTCTTCGCATGCGTGCTCGAGCTCGTCGAACGCCAGGTCTTCGGCGTCCAGCAGGGCCCGGTACTTCGAAAGGAAGTGGTCGTCGATCGGCTGATGCACGTCGTCCCTCCTACCGCCGGCCCGACCTTCGCGAGCCGGTTCCAGAACGATACTTCTGTCACGCTTTGTTCGCCCAGGAGTGTCCGTCGGATTGCGGCCCGATTGACATCGGTTTCGCAGCATCCGCGCGACGCGTGCGGCACTGATCAGCGCCGGTCGCAGCCGGGAGCCGCTGATCGGCCGGACCACTGGTCAAAGGGCCGTTACCAGTTGTGACGGAACCGGTGGTAGGTGCGCGGCATCAAGCGCGCGGAACACCATGGCTGCGTCGATCAGCCCCGACACGCTGATCTCCAGCGAGGGGCCGCCCGCTCGCGCCAGTATCCGGCGAGACACCGTCGGTCACACTGCGCCGGGTCAGGCGCGGCGGCTTGCCGCAGACCCCGGCCGAGCGCCCCGAGGCCGAGCTCGGTCGCCATGAAGGCCGGGTAGACGACGTGCACCCGCACGCCCTTGGGTCCGAGGCGGAAGGACACCGACTCGCTGAACGCCGAGAGAGCCGCCTTCGACGAGGGGTACGCCCCTGGCCCGGGCGACGGGAGCCGGCCACCGTCGGACGAGACGTTGATGACGATTCCCTCGCCGCGCTCGACCATCGAGGGCGTCACGGCGAACGTCGCCGCGATCGGTGCGAAGAAGTTGACGTCGAAGGTGTGGCGGTAGTCCTCCTCGTCGATGTCGACCAGACGGACGCCCGGGTCCTGCGCCGCGTTGTTGACGAGCACGTCGACCGGCCCGTGCGTCGCCTCCACCTTCGCCGAGGATCTCGCGCAGCGCCGTGGTGTCCGCCACGTCGCAGGTGAACGTCGCCGACTGCGGGGAGTGCGTGCGGAGTTCCGCGGCCAGCGCTTCCAGTCGGGTCGTGCTGCGGGCCAAGCCGATCACGATCGCGCCGGCCCGGGCGAAGTCACGGCACAGCTGGGCGCCGAGGCCGGCCGATGCGCCGGTGACGACGACGACCTTGCCGGCGTAACGGCCGCCGAACGAGGGCGGTCGGGCTTCGGGGGAGAAGCGGGAGGCGGAGACTGGGTGGGTGCTCAGGCTCCCGAGCCTTGCACGCCCCCCGCATCGTCGACCGGGTCGGTCAACTCCTCGAGCGTGCCGACCCAAGAGCGCCGCCGCCGCAGCGAGCACCTCCTGGCCTGCGACCAGCGCGGCGAGGTCGCCCCGCACGCGGACCCGCCCGGCGGCGAGCGCGTCAGCCGGGTCGAGGCGTCCCAGCGCCAGGGCCAGGGCGTCCGTGTAGCCCAGGGCGATCGTCGCCGTCGCGCCCACGACCAGCGCACCGTCCGCACCACCGGGGTCGAGCTCCATGTGCGCCCGTCCCGTCGGCGACCGAGAGCACCAGGCCGACCACCGATGCCGCGCCCGACCCTGAGTCGCCCCCGCCCCCGACACCTTCGGGGACCCCGCTCACCAGCTGGGCCACGCTGAAGCGTCCGTCGGCCGCGGCCAACGAGCCCGAGGCGGCCGCGGCCATCGCATCCGACAGATCGAGCGCGCCCAGTGCGGCGTCGAACGAGCGGACCCATTCGGGCGAGAGGTAACGCGCCATCGCAAAAGTCTCCGAGACCCGACCGAAAACCCTGAGAACCCGCAGACCCTGAACCGACGCGCCGCCCGAAGGCTCAGCTGGCGTCGGCCGCCTCGGCGGATGCCTCGAGCGCCTGTTGCGCGGTCTTCGGCTTCGAACGCCCCGTGATCTTGCGCCCGAGCCAGGCCACCGGGTCGTAGCGGGCGTCGACGACGCGCTCTTTCATCGGGATGATGGCGTTGTCGGTGATGTGAATGTGCTCGGGGCACACCTCGGTGCAGCACTTGGTGATGTTGCACATCCCCAGCCCCATGTCGTGGGACAGCTCGCGCCGGTCGTTGACGTCCAAGGGGTGCATCTCGAGCTCGGCGAAGCGGATGAAGAACCGGGGGCCGGCGTACTTGGGCTTGTTCTCCTCGTGGTCACGGATGACGTGGCACACGTCCTGGCACATGAAGCACTCGATGCACTTGCGGAACTCCTGGCTCCGCTCGACGTCGATCTGCTGCATCCGGTAGCCGCCCTCGGGCTCGGGTCCCGGCTCGAACGCCGGCACCTTCTTGGCCATCTCGTAGTTGAACGAGACGTCGGTCACCAGGTCCCGGATGATCGGGAACGTCTTCATGGGCGCCACCGTCACGGGCTCGCCCGCCGGCAGCGTGTCCATGCGTGTCATGCACATCAGCCGCGGCAGGCCGTTGATCTCGGCCGAGCACGAGCCGCACTTGCCGGCCTTGCAGTTCCAGCGGCACGCCAGGTCCGGCGCCGGGTCGGCCTGGATCCGGTGGATCACGTCGAGCACCACTTCACCCTCGACCGCCGGCATCACGTAGTCCTCGAACTCGCCGCCGCCCGGGTCGCCGCGCCACACCCGCATCGTCACCTTCTCGGGGCTCTGCGCCGCCGGCCCCGCCGGTCGCGCCGGTTGTGTCACCGGGGGCAGCCTCGCCGCCGGCCCCTTCCGCCGCCGTCAGCCGCTCGTCTCAGCCGTGTCAGCCATGGCTCAGTGTCCTTCCTCGAAGAGTTCGCGCAGCTCGGCCGGCATTTCGGGGAGCGGCTCGGGCCCGATCGCAATCGGCGCCAGGTACCCGAGCTCGCCGCGTCTGGCGCTGGACGAAGTTGACCTTCCCCATCTCGGGGTCGGGGCCCGGGTAGTCCTCCCTGGTGTGGCCGCCGCGCGACTCGGTGCGGCTCAAGGCGCCTTGGGCCACCGCGATCGACGTCGTGATCATCGAGGGCAGGTCGGTCGCCAGGTTCCAGCCCGGGTTGTAGGCCCGCCCGCCCTTCACCTGCACCTTGGCCGTCTTCTGCTTGAGGTCCTCGAGCTTGACCAGGGCCTCTTCGAGCTCGGGCCCGGTGCGGATGATGCCGACGAGTGCCTGCATCGTCTCTTGGAGCTCGTGCTGGACGTCGTAGGGGTTGTAGCCGCCCTCGCGCCCGAACGGGGCGAAGGCGTCGTCGATCACCGAGGCGATCTCCGCCGCGTCGATGGACGGCGATCCGGTGCGGCCCTCCGCGAAGTCGGACGCCCCGATGCCGGCGCGTCGCCCGAACACGATGAGGTCCGACAGCGAGTTGCCACCGAGGCGATTCGCACCGTGCATGCCGCCCGACGCCTCGCCGATGGCGAAGAGCCCGGGCACGGTGGCGGCCTGGGTCTCGGCGTCGACCCGGACCCCGCCCATCATGTAGTGGCAGGTGGGGCCGACCTCCATCGCCTCGGCCGTGATGTCGACGCCGGCGAGCTCCATGAACTGGTGGTACATCGACGGCAGGCGCCGGCGGATGTACTCGGGCGTGCGCCGCGACGCAATGTCGAGATACACGCCGCCGTGCGGCGTCCCCCGGCCCGCCTTCACCTCGGAGTTGATGGCTCGGGCCACCTCGTCACGCGGCAACAAGTCGGGCGTGCGCCGGTTGTTGATGTGGTCCTCGTACCAGCGGTCGGCTTCCTCTTCGGTGTCCGCCGTCTCGGACCGGAACATGTCGGCGACGTAGTTGAACATGAAGCGGGTGCCTTCGGAGTTGCGCAGCACGCCGCCGTCACCGCGCACGCCCTCGGTGACGAGGATGCCGCGCACCGACAGCGGCCACACCATCCCGGTGGGGTGGAACTGCACGCACTCCATGTCGATGACGTCGGCCCCGGCCCAGATGGCCATGGCGTGGCCGTCGCCGACGGACTCCCACGAGTTGGACGTGTACATCCACGACTTGCCGATCGACCCGGTGGCCAGCACGACCGCCTTGGCGGTGAAGGCGACGATCTCGCCCGTCGGTCGCATGTAGCCGACCGCCCCGGAGATCCGCCCCTCGCCGTCGGCCAACAGGCGCAGGATCTTGCACTCCATGAACACGTCGGTGCCCATGGAGACGACCTTCTGCTGCAGGGTGCGGATCAGCTCGAGCCCGGTGCGGTCGCCGACGTGGGCCAGGCGGGCGTAGCGGTGGCCGCCGAAGTCGCGCTGGCTGATCCGCCCGTCCTTGGTCCGGTCGAACAGGGCGCCCCAGCGCTCGAGCTCGTAGACCCGGTCGGGGGCCTCCTGCGCGTGGATCTGCGCCATGCGCCAGTTGTTGAGCATCTTGCCGCCGCGCATGGTGTCGCGGAAGTGGACCTGCCAGTTGTCCTCTTTCCACACGTTGCCCATGGCGGCGGCCATGCCGCCCTCGGCCATGACGGTGTGTGCCTTGCCGAGCAGCGACTTGCAGATCACGGCCACCCGCAGGCCGCGCTCCTTGGCCTCGATGGCGGCGCGCAGGCCGGAGCCGCCGGCCCCGATCACGATGACGTCGTAGTCGTGGGTCTCGTAGTCGGTGCCCGTCGCGCCCGAGCCGGGTCCCACGGTCGAGGAAGTGGTGCTCGTCATAGGACGAATCCCTCCCGGCCCTTAGAAGTGGAAGCCGGGGTCGTGGATGGTCCCGCTCGCGACCAGCCGCACGTAGAGGTCGCTCAACGCGACGACGCACAGGCTGATCCAGGCGAAGACCATGTGGCGCGAGTTCAACGGCGTCACGAACTTCCAGAACTTGTGGCGCGAGCGGATGCTTGGCGAACGACCGCACCGAGCCGCCGCAGAAGTGCCGGCAGGCGTGGCACGACAGGCTGTAGAGCCACAGGAAGGCGGCGTTGGCGCACAGCACGACGGTGCCCACGCTGATGCCGATCCCCACCCCGGGTTGGCGGAACGACAGGACGGCGTCGTAGGTGAGGATGGCGTTGAAGATCAACAGCATCCAGAAGAAGTACCGGTGGATGTTCTGCAGGATCAGCGGGAAGCGGGTCTCGCCGCTGTAGCTGCCGTGGGCGTCGGCCACCGAACACGCGGGCGGCGACCACCAGAACGACCGGTAGTACGCCTTGCGGTAGTAGTAGCAGGTGAAGCGGAAGCCGAGCGGGAAGATCAGGATCAACAGCGCCGGCGAGTAGTTCCAGAAGCCGCAGCGTCCCGAACGTGTGGCTGCCCTGCCACGCAGGAGTTGGCGACGCACGGCGAGTAGAAGGGCGAGATCAGGTCCCGGTGCAGCGACGCCCCGGCGTAGTAGTCCTTGCCGACGAAGGCCGCCCACGTCGAGTAGATGACGAAGGCGGTCAGGACCGTCACCGTCACGACCGGCTGGACCCACCAGGTGTCGCGCCGCAGCGTCGAGACGTCGGGTCCGCCCCGCGGTGCCCCGATCACCACCGGTGTCGTGGTTGCGCTCTCGACCGTCGTCGTCACTCAGACCTCCTCGGTGGCCGGTGGAACGTGTCGCGGCCGCCAAATCATTTCAGACCGCTTCCGCAGCGACACAGGCGACGACGACCTGCGCACCTCGGCCCAGTTCGGAACGATACGCACGGCGGACCTAAGCCGGCAACGTCAAAGACATAGATAGCATCATTATCAGAGCTATACGCTCTAATACCCGGTCTAGCCAGCTAAGCCTCCAGCGATGCAGCTGCACCAGCTCACCTACGCCCTCGCCGTGGCCGAGGAGCGGAGCTTCACCCGCGCCGCCGACCGCCTGCACCTCGCCCAGCCGAGCCTGTCGCGCCAGGTCCGCCTCCTCGAGAACGAGCTCGGCGTCGTGCTCTTCAACCGGGGCCCGGGCCAGGGCCCGGTCACCCTGACCGCCGACGGCGCAGACGCTCCTCCCGTTCATGCAGCGCGTGCTCGCCGACGTCGAGGCCACGGGTGCCGAGGCCCGCGCCCTCTCGGGCATGGCGCGCGGTCGCCTCGCCGTCGGGGCCACGCCGAGCCTGATCACGAGCGCGCTCGCCCCCGCGCTCGTCGCAGTTCCACCGGAGCCACCCCGGCATCGACCTCTCGGTCGTCGAGGCCGGCTCGCACCAGCTGCTGCCCCAGGTCGCCACCGGCGAGGTCGACCTCGCCCTCATCGTGCTGCCGGTCACCGACCCGCTCGTCGTCACGACGCCGCTCTTCGACGACCCGCTCGTCCTCGCCACCGCGCCGTGATCATCCGCTTCGCCGCCCGCAGCGAGGTCAACGTCCGCGACCTCGACCGGCTCGACCTCGTCATGTTCCGCGAGGGCTACGACCTGCGCGCCGTCACCCTCGATGCGTGCCACGCCGCCGGCGTCGAGCCCGCACCTGGTGAGCGAGGGCGGCGAGATGGCCGGTGTCCTCTCCTTCGTCGCCGCCGGCCTCGGCGCGGCCGTCGTGCCGGACATCGCGCTGCCCGCCGACGGCTCGCTGGTCGGCATCCCCTTCGTCGGGCCCGAGCTGAGCCGCACCGTCGCCCTGGCGCAGCGCGGCGACCGCACCCTCGCCCGCCCCGCCCGCGCCCTGGCCGACCAGCTCCCCGCCGGGTTCAGCGACGCAACGGCGACCCCAGCGCGCCGCAAGCCCAGGCGCCGCGCCGAGCGCCCGCGAGGCGACGCGGGAACTTTGCGCACCGCATCGGAACCCCGGACCGGGCGACGGCGGTGTCACGTCTCGCCGGCCGGCAGCGGTCAGCGCCGCGTCAACCCACAGCCTTCGGGGTTTAGGCTTCGTCCATGGCTGGCCCTTCTTCCCTCGATCCCTCCGCGACGCCGCCCCCGGGCGGCATGAAGCCGCCGCCGGACCTCCCGAGCTCCCTGGCCGACCTGCGCGCCTCGGGCTGGGAGTCGGTGTCGGTGGCCGACGAGATGCGGCGCAACACCCAAAAGGCGATCGCCAGCCGGCGCCTCGCTACGTCCCGGGCGTCCTCGGCTTCGAGGAGACCGTGGTGCCCCAGCTCGAGAACGCGATCCTGGCCGGGCACGACATCATCCTCCTGGGAGAGCGCGGCCAGGCCAAGACGCGGCGTGATCCGCTCCCTGGTCGGCCTGCTCGACGAGTGGCTGCCCATCATCGCGGGCTCCGAGATCAACGACGACCCCTACCACCCCGTGTCGCGCGTACGCCCTCGACCGCGTCGACGAGCTCGGCGACGCCACGCCGATCGACGTGGGTGCACCGCTCGCAGCGCTACGGCGAGAAGCTGGCCACGCCCGGACACCTCGATCGCCGACCTCATCGGCGAGGTCGACCCGATCAAGATCGCCGAGGGCCGCTACCTCAGCGACGAGCTGGCGCTGCACTACGGCCTCATCCCGCGCGTGAACCGCGGCATCTTCGCCATCAACGAGCTGCCCGACCTCTCCGAGCGCATCCAGGTCGGCCTGCTCAACATCCTCGAAGAGCGTGACGTCCAGATCCGCGGCCACCGCATCCGCCTGCCGCTCGACGTCATGCTCGTGGCGACGGCCAACCCCGAGGACTACACGAACCGCGGCCGCATCATCACGCCGCTGAAGGACCGCTTCGGGGCGCAGATCCGCACGCACTACCCCTACGAGACCATGACCGAGGTCAAGATCATGGAGGGCGAGGCCGAGCTGCCCTCGGCCGGCGTGCCGGTGACGCGTGCTGCCGTTCATGAAGGAGATCGTGGCCGAGATCAGCCAGCTGGCCCGGCGCAGCACCCACCTCAACCAGCGCAGCGGCGTCTCGGTCCGGCTCTCCATCGCCAACTACGAGACGCTGGTCGCGTCGTCCGTCCGCCGCGCCCTGCGCACCGGCGAGCCCGTGGCGGTGCCGCGGGTCAGCGACCTGGCCGCCCTCGTCCCCTCGACCCAGGGCAAGATCGAGGTCGAGGCGATGGAGGAGGGCCACGAGGAGGAGGTGGTGGCCCAGCTGGTGGCCGCCGCCACGCTGTCGGTCTTCCGCCGGCGCGTCACCCTCGAGGACCCGCAGTCGATCGTCGGCGCCTTCCACGACCAGGTCGTCGTGCACGTGGGCGACGACATGGCGAGCTCGGCCTACCTGGACGTGCTGGCCGACATGCCCGAGCTCGAGCCGCCCGACGCGCAAGCTGGCCGGCCCCGAGGCGGCCGAGGCGGAGTCGCCGGCGCTGATGGCGAGCGCGCTCGAGTTCCTGCTCGAGGGCCTGCACCTGACCAAGCGGCTGAACAAGGACGCCTCGGGCGCCCGCGCCCTCTACCGAGGCCGGAAGTAACGGGACCACGATCACGCAGACCGCACCAGCATGAGCGCCCGCTACGACTACAAGGAATGGGACGGCACCCAGGAGTTCGCCGACCTCGACCCCGACGACCTGCTGGCCGGCCTCGCCGACGACCTGCTCGCCGGTGGCGACCTCGACGACGCCCTGCGGCGGCTGCTGCGCAGCGGCTTTCGCACCGCCGACGGCGACGAGGTGGCGGGCCTGCGGGACCTGCTCGACCAGCTGCGCCGCCGCCGCCAGGAGATGCTCGCCGAGGGCGACCCCGACGGGCGCATGGCCGAGCTGGGGCGGCGCCTCGACGAGATCGAGCAGGACGAGCGCGCCGCCATCGACGACCTCGTCGACGAGGCGGCCACCTCGGGCGACGAGCGCCGCGAGGAGGTCACCAACGACGTGGCCACCGAGCGTCGCATGGCGCTCGACCTCCAGCCCGACGACCCGGCCGGGCGCATCCAGTCGATGCAGCACTACGACTTCGTCTCGAGCGAGGCCCGCGAGAAGTTCGAAGAGCTCGTCGAAGAGCTGCGCCGCGAGATGGCCGACACCTTCTTCGAAGGCGCGTCCGAGGCGCTCTCGAACATGGACTCCGAGCAGATGGCGCGCATGCGCGACGCCTACGACGCTCTCAACCGCATGCTCGAACAGCGCGAGACACGGTGAGGACCTCGACCCGAGCTTCGAGGAGTTCATGGAGCAGTTCGGCGACATGTTCCCGGGCAATCCGCAGAACCTCGACGAGCTGCTCGAGCAACTGGCCGAGCGCATGGCCGCCGCCCAGGCGGTCTGGAACTCGCTCAGCCCCGAGCAGCAGGCGCAGCTGCGCGGGCTCATGGAGGCGGTGCTCGAGGACATGGACCTGCGCTGGCAGGTCGACCGCTTGGCCCAGAACCTCCAGCGCGCCTTCCCCGACGCCGGGTGGCAGCGTTCCTACGACTTCAACGGCGAAGGGCCCGATGAGCATCGACCGCGCCACCGACCTGGCGACCCAGCTCGGCCAGCTCGACCGCATGGAGGAGGTCCTCCAGTCCGCGTCCACCCCGGCCGCCCTCGGCGAGATCGACCTCGACCAGGTCCAGCAGCACATGGGCGAGGACGCCGCCCGCGCCCTCGACCGTCTGGCCAACCTGACCAAGTCGCTGGCCGACGCCGGCCTGATCGAGCAGCACGGCGGGCAGCATCGAGCTGACGCCACGCGGCGTGCGCCGGCTGGGCCAGAAGGCACTGGCCGACCTGTTCGGCCAGATCAACAAGGACCGCATCGGTGACCACTCGGCCCTGCGCACCGGCTCGGGCCACGACCGCGAGGAGACGACCAAGGCCTACGAGTACGGCGACCCGCTCAACCTGCACCTCTCGACGACGGTGCACAACGCGGTGCGCCGCGGCGGCTCGGGCGTGCCGGTCCGGCTGCAGCCCGAAGACTTCGAGGTCGTCGAGGTCGAGGCGCTGTCGCGCTCGGCGACCGTGCTCTGCCTCGACCTGTCCATGTCGATGCCGATGCGCGACAACTTCGTGCCGGCCAAGCGCATGGCGATGGCGCTGCAGACGCTCATCTCGAGCAAGTTCCCGCGCGACTTCCTCGGCATCGTCGGCTTCTCCGAGATCGCCCGCGAGATCCGACCCGACGAGATCCCCACCGCCATGTGGGACTACGTCTACGGCACCAACCTGCAGCACGCGTTGGCGCTGTCGCGCCGCATGCTGGCGCACCAGCACGGCACCAAGCAGATCATCGTGGTGACCGACGGCGAGCCGACCGCGCACGTCGACGACTACGGCGAGGTCACGTTCAACTACCCGCCCATTCCCGAGACGCTGCGCCGCACGATGGCCGAGGTCATCCGCTGCACCCGGGCCGGCATCGTGATCAACACGTTCGCCCTCGACCTCCAGCGCACCCACTACCCCTTCGTGGAGCAGATCGCCCGGGTCAACGGTGGTCGCACCTTCTACACCACCCCCGACGCCCTGGGCGGCTACGTGCTGGTCGACTTCCTCCAGCACCGCCGGGTGCTCCGCCCCGCCGGCTAGGCCGTCACCTCCCGGCCGCGCTCGGACCGGCGCCGAGCGGGCAAACTGGGGGCATGGACGCCGGACATCGACGAGCTGCGTCGACTGCGGCGGGCCCGCGACCAGATGGATCGCGAGTACGCACAGCCGCTCGACGTCGCCGCCCTGGCGCGCACGGCCTTGATGTCGCAGGCCCACTTCAGCCGCCGCTTCCGCGAGGCGTACTCGGAGACGCCGTACTCGTACCTCATGACCCGGCGCGATCGAGCGGGCCAAGGCGCTGCTGCGCCGCGGCGACCTCAGCGTGACCGACGTCTGCTTCGCCGTCGGGTGGTCGAGCCTGGGCTCGTTCTCCGCCCGCTTCACCGAGCTCGTCGGCGAGTCGCCCTCGGCGTACCGCGCCCGCGACCACGACGAGCTGCGCATCGTGTCGCCGTGCCAGATGATGGTGCTGACCCGGCCGCGGAAGGACGGCAACGGCGCGCGGAAGTGGGCAGTTTCGAAGAAGCATCTCTGGCGGCACCCGTTTAACGTCGACGGCATGACCACCGTCTCCCTCAGCACCGTGCACATCACCGTCGACGACCCCGAGGCCGCCCTCGCCCTCTACCGCGACACCCTCGGCATGACGGTGGCCATGGACGTCTCCAACGAGGGCTTCCGCTGGATCACCCTCGTCAGCGACAGCCAGCCCGAGATCGGGATCGTGCTGTCCCAGCCGCACGGCGGCCGGTCGAAGGAGGACGGCGACGCCCTGGCGGCGCTGCTCGCCAAGGGCGAGCTGTACCCGGTCCACTTCGCCACGTCCGACCTCGACGCCACCTTCGAGAAGATCGCCGCCACGCCCGGCGTCGAGGTGCTCCAAGAGCCCCTCACCCAGCCGTGGGGCAAGCGCGACGCCGCCGTGCGCGACCCCGCCGGCAACCGGCTGCGCATCGAGCAGGCCTAGACGCGCGGGCCCGCCGGCCGGCGAGCCGCGAGGCCCCCGGGCGACACCGTCGCTCCGAGGCGCGCCGTGGGCGCTCGGACGCCGTGCCTGGGCGCGTCGACGCGGCCGCGTCAGAAAGGGCCATCGCTGCATCATTGCTCCTGAGCAGTGCCCCGAACAGGGGTTCCGTGCACTTATCCACACCCGTCCAGCAGGCGGAACACACGTTTCTTGCCCGCGTCGCAATTTTGGGCCTTGCGTCGCCGTGCCTAGGTGGTCAAAGATGTTGCTTACATCGTTGTAACTACAGCGGTGCCACCCAAGGCGAAGAAGGGGGGCGAACCAAAGTGTCGATGGACATCATCACCACGCTCTACGGTCGCCAAGAACGAAGCTGGCAGCTACAGGCGAACTGCATGGGAGTCGACCCGGACCTGTTCTTTCCCGAACGAGGCGCGTCGACCCGTGAGGCCAAGGAGGTCTGCCGCGGCTGCGTCGTGCGGGAAGACTGCCTCGAGTACGCCCTCGCCAACGGCGAGAAGTTCGGCATCTGGGGCGGCATGAGCGAGCGGGAGCGCCGTCGCCTCCGCCGTGCCCGTGCCCTGGCTCGCCGGGACATCGCCAGCGCTCCTGTAGGCGACCGGACCGCAGGCCCTGACGGTCAGGCGCCGGCTGCCGCCAGTCGTAACTCCACCGTGGCCTCCTCGCTGAGGCCGACGTCGCCCCAGCGGGCACGAGGTACGCCACCAGCACGCCGCTGGGGGACGAGGCCGACCAGCTCGGCGCCCTCGACGGCGCCGCCCACTTCGGCGACCAGGGTGCGGACCGGCTCGTAGAGGCGCGCCGGCCCGTAGGCATCGGGCTCGATCAGGTTGCACGAGACCTGGGCCCGTTCGCCGACGGCCAGGGCGAGCGCCCGGACGTCCGGCCCGCGGACCAGGGGCGCGGCGTGGCGGGCCACCTCGAGCGAGTCGAGACCCAGACGTTGTAGGCGACGAGCACCCGGCGAGCGCCGACGGCGGTGGCCCCGGCGCTCGGGTCGGGCGAGCGGTGGGCCCGAAGTCGGGCACCAGCCCCTCGGTGGGCTCGAACGCGTGGCGGCGGACGTCCGGCAAGGTCCGGGTCCGACCGCCGGGAAGGGGTCCGTAGAGAAAGCTCGGCACACCCAATTCATCGCCAACCAGCGGGCGAAGTCGTCGCGGAGGGCGATGGCGGTCGTGCAGATCGGTCGGTGCGGGCTGGTGCGGCTCGGTAGGGGACGAAGGGGACGACGTCGAGCACGCCGAGGCGGGGGTGGACGCCGTCGTGCGCGCGGAGGTCGAGGCGTTCGACGGCGGCGGTGGCGAGGGAGCGGGCGGCGGCAACGAGCTCGTCGGCCGGGGACCGGCGAGCGTGAAGACGGCCCGATGGTGGTGCGGGTCGCGGTGGAGGTCGAGGAGGGCGGGGCCGGCGCTCGCGGCCAGCGCGGCGAGGACGCTCGTCGTCCTGACCCTCGCTGACGTTGACGACGCACTCGACGGTCCGTCTCTCGCCGGGTCACGGCGCCAGCGTGCCAGTGTCCGCGGGACGCGGCTGCAGCAGACGGTGACGGAGAGGCGAGTTCCCGGAGGGCCGCTACCCGGCCCGGGCGGGGTGGCTACTTGGCGGCGACGGCGTGCGACAGACGGCGGCGGCGCAGGATGCGACGGCGCTCACGCTCGGAGGCACCACCCCAGACCCCGTGGTCGATGTGGTGCTCGAGTGCGTACTCGAGGCACGACTGTGCGACGGGGCACTCCGCGCAGATCCGCTGCGCTACCAGTACGCCCATGCCATCGCTCGGAAAGAACAGGTCGGGTGCAACTTCCTTGCACTTCCCCCGGGCCATCCAATCGGTATTCATTGTTCGGCTCCCTTTTCACGCACCATTCTACGGGAGGTGCCTCTTGGCTCCTAGAGTCTTCGGATAGGAACTTCGTAAGAATCCTCGGTCAGATTTCGTCTCTACCAGGGAGAACGTTCGTAAAGCGCCCGGGGCTACGCTGACGCCGGTCGCCCTATGCAGGAGGTGCCATGGCCCCCGACGCCGAGGAAGTAGTCGTCGAAGAAGAAGAGCAATTCGAGCCCATCGGGCACGTGCGCGTGGTGTATCTCGGCCCGGTCGCACCGCACTGGGAGGTCCAGAGCGACTACGGGCCGCCCGAGGTGATCGACCAATTCCGCGAGCGGGTACTGGCCCGCCTGGTCCTGTTGCCGCCGCACGACCCGCAGTTCAGGCGCAACAGCGAGCGGGTCGTGCGTGACGCGGAGCGTGAGCAGCTCGCGCTCGAGTGGGTGCTCGACTACGGCGAGGACGCCGAGGGCTGAGGAGGGGCGGGCAGGCGGCCGGCCGGTCCGCCCCGTCGCCTGCACCCATATTGCATCTCGGGGGCCACTGGGGCGACACCATGGCGGTGGGAGCATGGCGCCGTTGACAGGACTGCGGCGCCTCCGGGAACCGCAGCGGGGGAGGCAACACATGGGGGAGATCCACACGTTGGACGATGCACCGATCGTCCGCGAGATCGGCGGGCTCATCGGCCCGCTGAGTGACGACGAGGCCGCGCTGGTGCGCACGCTCACGCCGGCGGACCTCGGTTGCACCGACACGATCCAGCACCTGTTCCGGACTCGTCGACCTGCTGGCGACGGTGCGCGGCGACGAGGCGATGGCGGACTACGTGTACGCGCATCGCGCCGGAGTGGGACGGCAGCATCGAGATGCTGGTGTTGGCGGGACGGCTCTCGACCGCGGTCGAGCGCTACGAGCTGACGCGCGCCGCGTAGCGCGCGCCTGGGGAACGCCGGGCTCAGTCCATCAGGCCGATACGCGCCAGCCACAGGCCGGGCGCGTCGACTTCGGCGGGCGTGGGCAGATCGAGCTCGTCGGACCAGAGGCGGGTGAGCGCGTCGTCGCCCTTGCGCTCGATCACGCCCTGCACGAAGGCGCGGCCGCGGTCGACCTCATCCTGGCCGACGTCGAGGCCGAACAGGCCGGCGAAGGCCTGCTCGCCCTTCCCCTCCTCGATGCGGTAGCGGTACCACGCCTCGCGCAGCGCGCCGGGTGACGAGGTCAACGTCTCGGCGATGGTGCCCGTCACGTGGTCGACGTAGGCGCCGAGCGCCGTCGTCTGCGCCGTGAGCGCGGCCGAGATGTTCCGCTGCTCGGGGCTGATGAGATCGGCCAGCAGCGCCTCGGGATCGCTCGAGGGCCTGCTCGATGCGAGACCTGGTCACCCATGTTGTCGCCGAGGCGCTCGACGATGTTGCGCTGGGCGGCGGCCGCGTGCGAGCCGAGGCGTCGCTCAACAGCGTGTTCAGCGAGGAGCGCACGCCCGGCCGGGTCAGCACGGCGTGCATGGTGAGCTCGCGCAGGCACACCCACAGCTGCACCTCCTGGAGCGGCAGGCTCCAGTCCTCGGCGAAGCGCGCCACGTTGCTCGGCACGAGCAGCAGCGTCGCTCGACTCGGGCCACGGCAGCGGCAGGGCGTACTGGCCGAAGGCGCGGCGGGCCAGGTGCCCGGCGGCGGAGCCGAACTGCATGCCCAAGAAGACGGGGCCGAGGGTGAGCGCGAACTGCCCGAGGAGGCCACCGAGGCCGGCGCCGTCCTCGAGGTTCATCTCGCTGAGGTCGGTCGACGGCACCGCGGCCGCACCCTGCTGTTGCGCCTCGACCATCGACTTGAGCACCGGGCGGTAGGCCTCGAGGACGCGGAACGACCACTGCCCCGGGCCGACCGCCTCGAAGGAGACGCCGGTCGCGCCCGAGCTCGGCGTGATGCCGGTGGCGGCGGCCACGTGCAGCTCGGCCACGCGGGCCAGCTCCTCGAAGGCGATGCGCACGAGCGGGTCGGGGTTGTCGTCCTCCCCGCCGTCGGTGGCGACGCCGAAGGCGAGCGTGCGGGCCGCCTCGAACCAGCTGTCGCCGGCGCCCGGCCCCGAGCCGATGACCTTCATCAGGTCGCCGAGCAGACCCCCCATCGGATTGTCGGGGTCGATGTTTCCGAACATGCTCACCCCTGCATGCTAGGAGTCGCTCGCTGAGGGTGACGACCACGGCCTTGGTGCCGGTGACCCCCGGCACGCCCTCGACCGAGAGGTGGACGCTGGAGCCCGGGGGCTCGACGTAGAGGCGCGAGCGCAGCTCGGCGAAGGTCCGCACCGGCTGTGTGTTGACGGCGACGATCACCTCGCCGACCTGGAGGAGGGTGGCGGCCGGGCTGCTCGCATACGTGCCGTCGACCTTCGCCCCGGCGCCGCCGCCGACGTCGCTCCCCTCGACGCCGAGCCAGCCCGGCACGACCCGGTTGCCCGAACGGAGGTCGTCGGCGACGCCGACCACCAGCTGCGTCGGCAGGAACGTGGCGGCGGAGGTCGTGGAGGCGCCGGAGGCCTGGGGGTCGCACAGGATGCCGACGACCGAGCCGCCGGCGTCGAGGAGCGGGTCGCCCGTGGTGTCGGCGGTCAACGCGGGCGACGACACGATGGCGTCCATGCCGTCGGCGGGCCCGGACGCGATGTCCGTCGCGACCGCGGTGACCGAGCCGGGCGTCTCGCGCAGCGCCACGACGGCGCCGCCGGACGTCGCGGCGAGGCCGAGGACCATGTCCGGCGGTGCCGCCGGCGAGGCTGCGCGTCGTCGGCGAACGGCGCCACGGGCAGGTCCTCGGGGACCTCGACGAGCGCGATGTCCGACGTCGTGTCCGTCCCGACGAGGGAGGCCTGCTCGAGCTTGCCGCCGGCGCCGACCATGGCGATGCTGCGCACGTCGGTCAGCAGGCCGGCCGTCGTCACGACCATCCCGCCCTCGGCCACGGCGACGCCGAGGAGGTGCACGGTGCCGTGCGACGTGTCCGGCCTGGAGCTCGACGATCGACTTGGCGGCGGTCTGGGCCGCCGCGCGGGACGTCGCCCGTGGCCCCGGTGTCGCGTCGTCAGCGTGGCGGCGCCGTCGCTGTTGCGGCCCGAGCTCTGGGCGGGCGGCTGCGCGGCGGGGGAGAGGAGGACGTAGACGAACGCCCCGACGGCAATGACGGCGACGGCCCCGATGGAGACCATGAGCGGGCCCCGCCAGCTGCGCTTGGGGAGGGGTCAGGACCGGCCGGCGCCCGCCCCGGCGCCCGCCCCGGCGGCGCCCACGGCGGGCACCTGCTCGCTCGGATGGCGCCACAAGCGGTCGTCGGGGTCGATCCAGCCGCGCAGCGGCGATTCGGGCTCGTCCGGGTCCGCTCCTCCCTCGTCGCGTCCCGGTTCGCCGTTTTCCGGCTCGTCGGGCGGGCCACTCACCTGGGCGAGGCTACCGAGAACGAACTCGGAAAGTGCCGTCGCACCACGAGGCCGCCGTACCATGAGTCCCCATGTCACGGGACCTGGCCATCGACCTCGGCACGGCCAACACGCTCGTCTACGCCAAGGGGAAGGGCCTCGTCCTCAACGAGCCCACCGTGGTGGCGCTCGACTCGCGCAGCCGCGAGGTCCTCGCCATCGGGACCGACGCCTGGCAGATGATCGGGCGCACCCCGGGCTACATCGTGGCCGAGCGGCCGTTGCGCGGCGGCGCCATCACCGACTTCGAGGTGACCGAGCGGATGCTGAGCGTCCTGCTGCGCCGGGTGGGGGTCAGCCGCCTCAACCGGCCCAAGGTCCTGATCTGCGTCCCCTCGGCCATCACGGCGGTGGAGCGGCGGGCGGTCAAGGAGGCGGCGCGGCGGGCCGGCGCGTCGTCGAGCTTCCTGATCGAGCAGCCGATGGCGGCGGCGATCGGGGCGGGCCTGCCCGATCCACGAGCCGGTGGGGAACATGGTGGTCGACGTCGGCGGCGGCACGGCGGAGATGGCGGTGATCTCGCTCGGCGGCGTCGTCGCCGTGCGCGCGCTGCGCTGTGGCGGCTTCGACTTCGACGCGTCGATCCAGGCCTTCGTCCGGCACAAGTTCGGCGTGGCCATCGGCGAGCGCACGGCGGAGGCGGTGAAGATGGCCATCGGCTCCGCGTCGCCCTACGAGCTCGGAGCAGCAGGCCGAGATCCGTGGCCGCGAGGTGGCGACCGGCCGGCCCAAGACGGTGATGCTCTCGCCGATGGAGGTGCGCGACGCGCTCGAGGACAACGTGGCGCCATCGTCGAGACGGCGGCCGAGTGCCTCGGCGAGGCGGCGCCGGAGCTGGCGCAGGACATCATGTTCGAGGGCATCCATCTCACCGGGGGCGGCGCGCTGCTCCGCGGCATGACCCAGCGGCTGGCCGAACGCGACGGCGGTGCCGGTGCACCTCGTCGACACGCCGCTCGAGTGCGTGGTGCAGGGGGCGGGCATCTGCCTGCAGTCCTTCGACCGGTTGAAGCGGCTGTTCACCCAGGACGACTGAGCAGCGTCGCCCGGGCCGGCGGGGTCGTCGTCCGCCGGGGTCGTCGGGCTCGGGGAGCGGCTCGTCGAGCAATTCGTCGGCCGCCTGGCGCACCTGCCAGTCGCGGTCCGACGCCGCCTGGCGCAGGGCGGGCTCGACGCGGGGGTCGTCGAACCCGGCCAGCGCGACGGTGGCGCGCCGGCGCACCGTGGGCCTGTCGTCGAGCGCGGCGAGCACGGCGTCGAAGCCGGACGGGTCGCCGATGGCGCCGAGCGCGGCGACCGCCGCCTCGCGGCAACGGGTGTCGGTGGCCCCGGTCGCCAGCGCGACGAGCCGCGGGGACGGCGACGCGGTGGCGCCGCTCGCCGACGAACCAGGCGGCGCCGACGGCCACGAGCGGATCGGGATCGGCCAGGGCCGCGGTGACGGCCTGCGGGCAGAGTGGAGCGCGAGCCCTTGCCCCGCACGGCCAGGGCGGCGTCGACGGCGCGCCGGCGCACGGCGGGGTCCGTCGTCGGCGAACGCGGCGAGGACGTCGGCGGTGGTGAGCTCGCCCAGGCGGGCCAGCGCGCCGAGCGCGGCGGCGCGGACGTCGGGCTCGTCGATCGGCCAGTCCGCGGCGGGCCCCGTCCACGTCACCCCGGTGGCCGGCCAGGGCCACGCGCCGGCGACGGGCCACGGCGCGGCGGTCGCGGCCTGCATCCGTGGCAACATCGTCGTTCACCGACCTCGAGTATGTCCGACCCTGACGCGACCGCCGACGGGGGTCCTGCGACGACCCCGCCCCTGGCAGCGCCCCCATCTCCGCAGGGGGCGGCGCCCGGTGTCGACGCGGACGCGCGCTGGGACCTCCCCCCGCGGGCACGGGGCGCCGGGGGCGCCGGTGGCCCTACGTCGTCGGGGGCTTCGTGGCGCTGGTCATCCTGGCGGGGATCATCGCGGCGCAGGTCAACGTCAACTACTACGTCATCACGCCGGGGGACGCGACGCCGGTGTCGCAGTACATCGAGGTGCCGGCGCAGTACAACCATCCCATCACCGGCCAGATCCTGCTGACCGACGTCTTCGTGTCGCAGCTCAACGCGCTCAACTACCTGCAGTACCGCTTCTTCGACTCGAACGACGAGATCTACTCGAGCCAGACGCTGCTCGGCCCTTCGACGAACGAGACGGAGTACCTCGACCAGGGCTACCTCGAGATGGCGCAGGCCCAGAACTACGCCACGGCGACCGCGCTCTCCCACCTCGGCTACAAGGTGACCTCGACCAACGTGGGCACGCTCGTCTTCGGGACCGAGCCGGGGTCGCCGGCGGCCAAGACGCTGAAGGTGGCGCAGGTGATCACCGCGGTCAACGGGACGCCGGCGACGACGGTGTGCGGGCTGATCGAGGCGCTGCACGCCTACACGCCGGGGACGAGGGTGACGTTGAGCGTGGAGGACTCCTCGATCAACGACGTCGGGGACTTCGTCGCCGGGCCCGTGGTGCAGACGCCGATCACGCTGGCGGCGGCGCCGAAGGGCTCCGTCGTCACCGGCTGCGGCACGCCCTTCAAGCAGTCCGTGGTCCTCGGCATCCAGCCCGAGACGCAGCAGAACTGGGACTTCCCGATCGACGTCACCGTGCACACCCAGAACATCGGTGGCCCTTCGGCGGGGTTGGCCATGACGCTCGGGATCATGGACAAGCTGACGAGCGGCCGCCTGACGGGGAACCGGATCGTGGCCGCCACCGGTGAGATCGACCAGTACGGCAACGTCTCGGCCGTGGGCGGGGTGGCGGAGAAGACGATCGCGGTCGAGGACGCCGGCGCCTCCGTTTTCTTCGTCCCGCTCGGCGACGGCAACCTCGCCGCCGCGAAATCCAAGGCCACCCCCCAGCTGCACGTCTACGGCGTGCGCAACGTCAGCCAGGTGCTGCGCATCCTGGAGCGGCTGGGAGGCCGCGTGCCCAGCACCACTTCGGTGCCGGTCCAGGCGGCGCCGTAGGCTTTTGCCCATGGCAGACGTGCGTCCCCCCATCTCCTCCTCCCGCCTCGCGACCGGGGACATCGCGAGCCGCTCGTTCGCCGTCGTGCGGCGGGGCTTCGACAGCGACGAGGTGCGGTCCTACCTGCAGTCGGTCTCCCGGAGCATCGAGGCGCTCGAGGAGCGCGAGCAGGAGCTGCGGGCCGCGCTGGCCGAGGCCGAGGAGCGGGCGGCGCACCCGGTCATCGACGAGTCCACGCTGACCGCGTCCCTGGGCCAGCACAGTGCGCAGATCCTGCGCCACGCCCACGACGAGGCGGCGAAGATCGTGGCCTCGGCGCAGGAGGGCGCCGCCACCTTGGTACGCGAGACGCACAGCCAGGTGGACGAGCTCCAGGCGCGCACCGAATCCGCGGCGGCCGAGCGGGTGGCGGAGGTCGAGATCATCGTGGCCAACGCGGAGCAGGAGGCGCGGGTGGAGAGCGAGCGCATCCTCTCCGACGCCGTGGCCGAGGGCGAGGCGGTCATCGAGCAGGCGAAGAACGAGGGACGGGCCCTGCTCGAGCAGGTGCAAGAGGCGCGCCGGCGCGTGCTGGCCGACCTGGCGTCGCGGCGGCGCGCGCTGGGCATACAGATCGAGCAGCTGCGCGCGGCGCGCGACGAGATGGCGGCGTCGGTGCACGGGGTGCGCGACCGGGTGGACACGATCCTCTCGCACCTCGACCGGACCGACGAAGAGGCGCGGGCCGCCGCGGTCGCCGTGGCCGAGCAGTACCGCCTCCATGGCGGGCCCGAGGAGCCGCACGACCAAGAGGCCCTCGACGTCATCGGCGACGCGCCCGAGGAGGGGCCGGCTCCGGCGGTCCGGGTGATCGAGGTCGACGTCGAGGTCGAGGACGTGGCGGGCGCGGCGGTCGGGGAGGGAGGGCTCGACGACGGCGGAGGCGAGAGGCCGGCGCCCCCTCGGTCGACGAGCTCTTCGCCCGCATCCGGGCGGGCGTGACGGAGCCGCCACCGGCCGACGACGACGGCGGCGGCGATGCCCCGAAGCGGCGACGCAGGTCCTGCCGGTGAGCACGGCCGAGCCGGAGCCCGAGGCGACGCAGGCGCTGCCGGTCGGTGGTCGTCGCGAGCCCGAGGCGACGCAGGCGCTGCCGGTCGTCGTGATCGAGGCCGAGGACGAGGCCGTCGCACCGGGGCCGGACGACGCGGCTGATCGCACGGCGCGACGAGCTGCTCGGCCCGGTGACGATGGTGGCTGAGCCGCACGGTCAAGCGGGCGCTGGGCGACGACCAGAACCGGCTGCTCGATCGCATCCGCAGCGCGCCGTCGCTGAGCGGCGACGAGTTGCTCGGCCCCGAGAGCGGAGCACCTGGCCGTCTTCGAGTCGGCCGTCCGCGGGCAGCTGCGCGAGGCGTTCGCCGCCGGGGCGACGTTCGGCGGCGCCGGCGCGGCCGGCGTCCCCGACGACGGCACGGTCGAGCAGTCGACGACCGGGCTGGCCCACGTCGCTCGTGACGATGCTGCGGCGCCAGATCCGAAGACGGCGGGCGGCGACATCGGCGACCGGGTGAGCGGGGCGTACCGCGAATGGCGGGGCGAGCGCGTCGAACGCGTGGCCGGCGACTACGCCACGCAGGCGTTCTCGGCGGGTGTGGTGGCGGCGGGCGACGACCGCAAATTGCGGTGGGTGGTCACGTCCGCCACCGGGTGCTCGGACTGTGAGGACAACGCGCTGGCCGGAGCGGTGAGCGCGACCGAGGCGTTCCCGACCGGTCACGCGCACCCGCCGGCCCACTCGGGCTGCCGCTGCCTCGTGGCGCCGTGAGCGACTGACCTGGACCTTTCAGTTACTCCCGACGGCACACGGTGCCGTTGGCCCCTGAGAAGCGGACGTTAGGCTCCCACTCCGTGCGCATCCCCAGCGACCTTCCCGCCGATCCATCGCCGCGCCGGCGCCACCGCGCCCGCTGGTGGATCGTCGGGTTCGTCGTCCTCGTCATCGTCCTGCTGGTGTCGCTGCGCTCGCTGGCGAACATCTACACCGACAGCCTCTGGTTCTCGTCGGTCGATTTCCACAACGTCTTCTCGACGCTGCTCGTCATCAAGCTCGGGCTGTTCGGCGTGTTCGGCGCCATCTTCTTCGCCGTGCTCTGGGTGAACCTCGTGGTGTGCGACCGCATCGCCGGCCACGACGTCGTGCTGGCCCAAGAGGACGAGCTGGTGCGGCGCTACCAGCACTACGTGCGGCCGTACTCGGGCCGGATCTACGTCGCCCTCGCCGTCATCCTGGCGCTCATCGGCGCGTCGGGGACGATCAGCCAGTGGAACAACTGGATCCTGTTCCGCCACGGCGGCAACTTCAACGTGACCGACCCGCTGTTCCACAAGGACGTCGGCTTCTACGTCTTCAAGATGCCGTTCCTGATCTTCTGCGTCGACTGGACGCTCGCCATCCTGATCGTGACGCTCGCCGTCACGCTGATCTTCCACTACCTCAACGGCGGCATCCAGCCGCAACGGGGGATCCCGCGGGTGCGGCCGCCGGTGAAGGCGCACATCTCGGTGCTGCTGGCGCTGATCGCGCTCGACAAGGCGGCGGGCTACGTGCTGCAGCGCTGGTCGCTGGTCAACGCGTCGGACGGCTACGTCAACGGCGCCGGCTACACCGACGTGCACGCGCGGCTGCCGGCCGAGCTGCTCCTCGTCTACGTGTCGATCTTCGCGGCGGGGATCCTGCTGTTCAACATCCGGCGCCAGGGCTGGACGCTGCCGGTGCTGGCGGTCGGGATCTGGGCCTTCGTCGCGCTGGTCGTCGGCATCATCTACCCCGCCCTGCTGCAGGCGCTGAAGGTGAACCCGGCGCAGAGCTCGCTCGAGGCGCCGTACATCCAGCGCAACATCACGGCCACGCGGACGGCGTACAACCTCAATCACGTCAGCGTGCAAACAGTTCCCGGCGTCGACCGAGCATCACGCCCGAGCCAGGCGGTGATCAACACGCAGACGATCGACAACATCCGCCAGTGGGACCCCGACCCCTCGATCTCGCTCGCAGACGTTCCAGCGCCTCCAGGGGATCAAGTCCTATTACACGTTCCCCTCGCTCGGCGTCGACCGCTACGTCCTGGGGGGCGGCGCTCACGCCCGTGCTCATCGGCGTCCGCGAGATCTCGCCGTCGGGCCTGGTGTCGCAGACGTGGGTCAACACGCACCTGCAGTACACGCACGGCAACGGCGCGGCCATCGCGCTGGCCAACCAGACGAACAACAACAACCCGGTCTTCGGGGTGGGCGGCGTGCCGCCCAGCTCCTCCAAGGGCCTGCCCCAGATCAAGCGAGCCCAGACGTCTACTTCGGGCTCGGCGAGTCGGGCTACGTGGTGGCGAACACCAAGCAGCCCGAGGTCGACTACCAGACAGACGAACGGCAACAACGTCGAGAGCTCACTACAAGGGCAACGGCGGCGTCCAGCTCTCGTCGATCTTCACGCAGGCGATGTTCGCCCTGCGGCTCGGGCGACTTCAACCTGCTGATCTCGAGCCAGATCACCGACAAGTCACGGATCATGTTCGTGCGCGACCCGGTCGCCATGGCGCAGAAGGCGGCGCCCTTCCTCAGCTTCGACCACGACCCCTACGCCGTGATCAACGACCGGCCACATCGACTGGATCGTCGACGGGTACACGACGACGTCGAACTATCCCTACTCGCAGAACGCCAGACTCGCAGCAGGTGGCGATCGGCAGCACGCTGCCGAGCAGCTACAACTACGTGCGCAACTCGGTCAAGGTCGTCATCGACGCCTATTCGGGCAAGATGACGTTCTACGACATCGACCCGTCCGACCCGATCCTGCAGGCGTACTCGGCGGCCTTCCCCGGCATGTTCGTGCCGGTCAAGGACATGCCGGCGGCTGCTGAAGGCCCACCTGCGCTACCCCGAGGACATCTTCTCGATTCAGTCCGCCATCTACGGGCGCTACCACCTGACGAACCCGGCTCGGCGTTCTACGCGGCGAGCAACGCCTGGCAGCTCTCGCCGACCGCCGGTGCCGGGCCGCAGTCCCAGGCGCTGCTGGCCGAGAACACGTACAACAACCAGGGCCAGCTGGTGTCCACGACGCCGGCGCGCATGGCGCCGCAGTACCAGGTGTACTCGCTGCCGAACACGCCGCCGCAGGACCAGATCTTCACGATCAGCGACGGGTTCGTCCCGGCCGCGCAGTCGTCGCTCTCGAGCAGCACGCAGAACTTCAACCTCACGGCGTGGATGGTGGGGCAGTCCGACCCGGGGCGTACGGCCACCTCACCCTGTACGAGATGCCCGCAGGGCACGATCGGCCCGGCCAACGCGGACGCCGAGATCTCGGCCAACAACACGGTGTCGTCGCGACATCACGCTGCTGGACCAGCAGCGGGTCCCAGGTGCTGCTGGGCGAGACGCTGATGGTGCCGATCGCCAACTCGATGGTGTACATCCGGCCCCTGTACGTGTCGCCGCCGACCAACCCCCAGCCACAGCTCGAGTACGTGATCGCCGTGCTCGGCAAGACGGTGAAGATCGACTCGTCGCTCACGGCCGTGCTCAGCGACATCACGACGTCACGTTGCCGTCGTCGACCGGGGGGTCGTCGAGCGGCACCGTGCCGCAGGCCGCGGTCGCGGCATCTTGAGCAGGCCCAGACCGACTACACCAACGCGCAGACCGCCCTGGCGGCGGGGAACCTGGGCCAGTACCAGCAGGACATCAAGACGATGCAGCAGGCGATCGCCTCGGCCCAGGACGTCGTCGCGACGACCACGAGCACGTCGACGACGACGACCACGACGACGCCGCCGAAGCCGAAGCCGGGTAAGACGACGACGAAGAAGGCGAGCACGGCGGGACGAGCTCCACGTCGACCACGGCGGCGCCGGCGTCCACGACGTCGTCCACGACGCCGACGAGCACGGAGCCGGGGGGCCCGATCGAGCCACGACGTCGACGACGGTGGCGTCGGCGGCGGCGGCGTGCCGGGCGGAGGGCCGCTAGCGCCGCTCCGGGGCGCCGGCGTGACCGGCCGGCGACGACCGCGGTTGCGGGCTGCGCCCGGCGGTCCCATGATGGGCGGCAGCCGGAGGGGCGACGAAAGGAAGGCTTCCGATGGGACTGCTCGACAAGGTCAAGGCGCAGGCGACCGCGGCGACCGAGATGGCGAAGGACGCGGCGTCGAAGGGCCAGGCGAAGCTCGACGACGCGCAGGCCAAGAAGGCCGCCGAGGGCATGCTGCGTGACCTGGGCGCGGCGTTCTACGCGACCAAGACGGGCCGGGCGACCCCGACCACCGACGCCGACATCGACCACCTGGTGGCCGCCCTCGAGCGAGCACGAGTCCGAGCACGGGCCGATGACGCTGGCGCCCGAGTCCGCCGCGGCCGCCCCGACGGCGGCACCGGCCGACGGCGCCGCGGCTGCCCCGGCCCCACCGCCGCCGCCCCAGGCGGCGGACCCGGCGTCACCCCCGCCCCCTCCGCCCACGGCGCAGACGCTGTAGGCCTCGGTTCCAGGCCCCGGCCCGGGCGACGGGGGCCCGGGCGGACCGATAAGATGACGCTTTCTTCGCCGCGGGGTGGAGCAGTCTGGTAGCTCGTCGGGCTCATAACCCGAAGGTCGGAGGTTCAAATCCTCCCCCCGCCACTCAGAGATCCGCAGGTAAGGGCCGACCCGACGGGCCGGCTCTTCTGCTGCCAGGGAAGGAATCCCGCGACAATTCGCCGGCGGTTGTCGCCCGCCTCGGATCGAGGTAGGTAGCCCTCGGTGGCCGGGGACGCTACCGAATTGGCGCCTGCCATCGCCAAGTACTTCTCCGCGAGCCACTGGGAAAGGTAACCCCGAGGATTGCCTGAAAGTCCGTGGGATCCCACGAAAATCCCACCGATTCGGCTTTTCGTGTCAATGAACAGCTCACCCTGAGCCCTGTGTTCAGGACGCCAGGATCTTCGCCTTCTGTGCCTCGAACTCGGCGTCGGTGAGGATCCCTTGCGACTTGAGTTCGGCGAGATCCTTGAGCTGAGCAACCGGGTCTCTCGCCGGCGCCGCGGGCTGGGGCGGCGGCGCATACTGCGGTTGTTGTTGTTGTTGTTCTGTGTACTGCTGGTCTTCTTGTTGGGCCCAACGATTCTGCTGGCGGCGCGAGACACGGTTCGACACGGCAGTCGCCGTGCCGGCGATGGCTGCGGTGCGCGCGACACCTCGGAGAAGTCCCATGGTGGTCTCCTTTCAATCGTCGGCCGCGTCGAGTGCGGCCACGATGTCGTCTTGGGGGATGTATCCGGCGGCAACGAGTTCGGCCTCGCCGCGACGCAACGCTTGGATGAACGGCGTCGCCCAGCGGTTCTCGAAGATCAAGATGGCGGCAGACGACCCAGGCGCGATCGCCGGTGCCGCCTCGGCGAGGTCTTCTTGACTCACGAGTCCTGAAGACACGCCTTCGAAGACGGCGAGATCGAACGTCCCGTCATGGTCCAGATCGGCGAGGGAAATGATCCCCAAGGAGCCGTCTTCGCCCTTGGCGACAAAGACGAGGTCCAAGATCCTGATGATGCCTCGCTCGACAAGATCGACCAAGATCGGAAAGCCCTCCCCGGTCATCTTGGAGCCTGGGAACTCGACGATCAGATAGCTGATCGGCCCCAGAGAGCCACTATCTCCTGGCATGTGTAACTCCCTCCACTTGGGCGCAGTCGTCCGCGCTTGGTATCAGCCTGCGGCCAGAACCTTGGCCTTCTGTGACTCGAACTCGGCGTCAGTGAGGACGCCGTGTGCCTTCAGGTTCGCCAGCTCGGTGAGTTGGGACGTGACGTCTTCGCCCGAACTCCCCGCAGTCTCACGAACGTAGGCGTCGAAAGCCTGCTTCTGCTGGGTGGCGGCTTGGAGCTTCCGCTCTTGCATCTTCCCGCCTCGGGCGATCAAGTAGATGAATACGCCGAGGAACGGCAAGATGATCACGAATATGCACCACAGGGCCTTGGTCCAACCGCCCAAGTCGGGGCTGCGGAAGATGTCCACGAAGACGGTGAAGAGGATCCAGATCCAAATGAAGAACAAGAAGAAATAGAGCATCGACAAGAACACCCCGCCCAGCGGGTAGTCATATGCGAGCATCGCTCTCACCTCCGCACCCGGAAAACCTCTTCCGGCAGTATTCTTAATCGCGCAGTTGCAGAATTGCTAGGGGCTGCCTCGAGCGGTGATCGCGCGCAGTCAGTCGACTGAGGAATGGCTCGGAGATCGGACCAGCGGACGAGCCCGTTAGTTTTCAAAGGATGAGTTCGATAGCCCGCCGAATGTTCGAGCTCACCGAACCGATCGGTGTCATCCCTTACTCGGCCGATGAACCCAACGAGGCGATGTTCGCGCTGGGCTTCACCAACTACTGGGACACCTACTTCGCCGGACGCGCGGCGCCCCTCGGCCTTGTGCCGGCGGAGGTGGTGGACGCGCTGTTCTATAACTTCGCCCCCGGCGAGGTGGCCCGCCACATTCCGAAGGTGTGGCGCACCACGACTCCGGAATTGGCGATCGCGGCTCGTCAGAGGGGCTGTGTGAAGGCGCTGCGGCGGATCCTCGCCGATCACGTCGACTCCCCCGGCTTCGCCCGCGCCGCCGAACTGTTGATCATGGCGGCGACCAGCGCCCCGTTCGAGGGCCGACCCATGTACGCCGCGCTCCGCGCCATCCCGATTTCCGACGACGTGGTGGCTCGCCTCTTCCAGGCGGCCTCTTTGCTGCGCGAGCACCGTGGCGACGGGCACATCGCCGCCCTGATGATCGAGGGTGTCGGCGGTCTCGAGGCGCACGCACTCGTCGCTCTCGACATGGACATGCCGCCGGAGAAGTTCGGACGTATCCACCACCTTCCGGCGGCGCAGCTCGTCGCCGTGGTCGACGGGATGCGCAATCGCGGCCTGATCGGGGATGATGGTTGGCTGAGCGAACAGGGTCGCGCCGTCAAAGAGCGGGTCGAGTCGTTGACCGACGACCTTGCGGCGAAGCCCTATGAGAGTCTCAAACCGGGCGAGGTCGATGAGCTGATGGCCACCCTCGAGCCGCTCGCCTCGCTGTTGCTCGCCGCCCAGGACTAGAGGCGATGTCCTGGCGCGGCGACAGCGACCGACACCGACGAGTGCTGCGTCCTAAAGAGCGCAATCAAGTGGTGAATTGGCGTTCGAGCGCGTGGATTTCCCCGAGCCCGATGAACTCTGTGAACGCGCTGAAGCTCGGCAACTCCTGGAGCAGTTCCGCCGGCGTCCCGGCCTCCTTGACCTGGGCCAGGGCGCGCCGCATGGACATCGTGGCCGTCAGGAGCGTTGTCAGGGGAAAGATGACGATGGCAAAGCCGAGCTCCCGCAACCTGTCGTACGGCATCGGGGGGGTCTTGCCGCCTTCGGCCCAATTGAACAGCAGCGGCACGTCGGCGAGTTTCGATGCGACCCGCTCGATGTCAGCTTCGCTCGTCGCTGCCTCGACGAAGAGGACGTCAGCACCAGCATCGCGGTAGCGGCGCGCCCGCTCGATCGCGCCGTCTATCCCTTCGACCGCGGCGGCATCGGTACGAGCGATCAGGACAAGTTCCGGCGCCGTGCGTGCGGCGACCGCGGCCCGGATCTTCGAGAGCATCTCGTCCACCGGCACGACCTGTTTGCCATCGAGGTGCCCGCATCGCTTCGGTGCAACCTGGTCTTCGAGGTGGATTGCCCCGACACCTGCCTGCTCGAACTCCTGGACCGTGCGCACGACATTGATCGCGTTCCCATAGCCGGTGTCGGCGTCGGCGATCACCGGGAGTTGGACGGCACGTGCGATATACCTCGCGTTGTCGACCATCTCGGTCATTGTGAGCAACCCGACGTCGGGGCGCCCGAGTCGCGACGCCGCGGTGCCGAATCCCGTCATGTAGACAACGTCGAATCCGGCTTCTTCGACCAGGCGGGCGCCCAGTGCGTCGTACACCCCCGGCGCGAGGACGGGTTGACCCGCCGACAACAACTCCCGGAGCTGTCGAGGTCCATCAACCGGCTCAGAGAGGTAGGGGGACAACGTGATCTCCTTCCGGCGCCCTACTGGGCGTCGTCGTGTCCGCTGATCGTACGACCGATGTTGGCCGCCTGAGAGCCCTCCGGAGCGGCGACCTCGACGATCGGATCATCGCGGTCGTCGAATTCCGTCCGCAATGCCACCGACATCACGGCGTGGAGTGCATACGTCATGGTGATGTAGGTGAAATCGAGGATCGCCTGATCGCTCAAATTGTCTCTTCAACACGGCGAACACGCCGTCCGCCACTCGGCCGTGCGCCGAAACGAGGGCATCCGTGTACGCCAGCAATGCGCGTTCAAGAGGATCGAAGAGATCGGAAACCTGCCAATGCTTGATCGCTTCGATCTTCTCCTCGGAGTAACCGAGATCTCTGCAGCTCTTGCAGTGCTGCGAGAAAACGAATTGACTGCCGATGAGCCAGCCGGCTCGGATTTGGCCGAGCTCGCGCAAGGAGGGCGCAATCTTGCGCGCCGGGCTGGCGTAGAGCGCAAAACCGGCAACGGCGTGCTCGAGCACATCGGGCGAATTCGCCCAGACCGTCCACCAGTCGCCCGGCGTTCCGGTCGCAGTGCCAGGTTCGGCCACCGGATCCCGATCGTCGAAGAGAAGGGAGTACATGGTCTCTACGATCGGCGGGTTGTCGTCCGAACGTGAAATCTGTCCTAAGCGGGGCATGGCGAGATCGTATTGATTCCTGGGGAGGCCCGCCGGAAGTTGGGCGTGTCGTTGATACCGGAAACACTCAGTGTCTACGGACTCGAACTCCTCTCAGGAGGGGTCATCCTCTGTCGAGGCATCGGTGATTCCAGAAAGCACGGCTGCCTGGATTCCTTCATCCGTAAAGAGGCTCGTCACGGCACGAGTCCCCACGCGGTCGGCGGACTCGGCGACCGCAGTGGCCATCAGATCCGAGTGAGCGGCCTCGATCCAGGCCGGGTGGATGTAGGAAGACCGAGTGACGGAGGCCGTGTCGCCCAACAGAGTCGCGGCAGCGCCGACGGCGAGACCCTCCCGTGATCTCGCCGAGACGTTCGCCGGCGCTTCGGCTCCCGCCAGCACGGCGACTGCGGCAACCGTCGCGCCCCAAGTGCGGAACACCTTCGCACTTGCTGGCGCTTGGGTGTGCGCATGGAGGTAGGCGTTCACCGTGGCACTCGTGACGTGGTGCGTTCCGTGGTCATCCTTCACAGCAAAGATCGGCTGTTCGTCGTTCCTCGCCGCATCGACCAGGGCGCCCACGACCTTGGCCGTCCTCTGGTCGTGCACCGTGACTGTATGAGGCCGGTGTTCCTTGCCGACGAAATGGAACGTCATGGTCGAACCGTGCGTGTCGACGTGGTTCCGCCGAAGCGTTGTCAGTCCGTACGTATGGTTGTCTCGGACGTATCGGTCGTTTCCAACGCGAAGCAGGCCACGCTCTAAGAGCCTGACGATGGCCGCAGTCACCACGTGCGCGTCGAATGGATCCTGGCGGTAGCTCGCGATGTCGCGAGCAACCTCATGGCGCAGCCCAGGTAGGGCCGCAGCGAACAGGGTCATGCGGGCGAACTTGTCATCACTGGCGAGATGTTGGGCCGCGGGGGAGTATCGATACTGCGTCCGTCCGCGCTGGTCGACGCCCGTCGCCTGAACTGACGCATCCGAGTCGGCGGACGCCCAGACGTCAACCCACGCGGGAGGTATCGCCAGGCGCTGCAGTCGTCCGAGGACACCCGGTTCGTCCACCAAACCGCCGGCATCGTCCACCCACTTGTCGGGTCGGGCGCTGATTCGGTGGAGCCCGGGCGGTCGGAAGGTCCGGGGGGTTGGCCGCGTCGGACTGTGGGGACTCTTCACTTCACGGCGCGTTCGGGTCAGCCGTCACGCACGCCCGACTCTCAACTGTTGCCAACGAGCGCACATCCTGGCCGACGACTCCCTGCTGGAGCCCCTCCCACGAAATTTCCACCGCCCCAAGTTTCCATGTCACCGGCTGTTTTTGCAGCTCGATGCCTCGACCCGGCCATCGTCCCAGCTGAGCATCCAATTTGGGGCAGCGCTCAGGGGTCCGTGCAGCACAAGGCCAGATGAGCAACCTGCGGCGTCGCTCCGGCTCGTGACCCCCTTGATGAGACTCATTGGTTGTCACGCGTGGCTGCCGTCTCGTCCCGCTCAGCCAGTTCGCGGAATTCCTCTGGAACTCGTTCGGCCTCTGAGAGGGCGACCGTCGCGTAGCCAACGGCCGTCCGGCCGAACTTCTCTCTGATTGCGTCGACGGACCGGTCGACTTCCCATCGGGAGGCTTGGACGACCGTGCCAAGTCGCCGAACCGGATCTTGCGCCACGTTGAGGGAATCGATCGGGAGAGTGAGTTGCAGGGAATGTTCTGGGCGCAAGTTCGAAACCGAAATGGCCACGAGCGTGATTTCGCGTTCCGGTTCGTTGTCGAGGATGGCAGAGAGGGCGAGTCCTTCAGCCACCTCGGTCAGGGTCAGCGTGGAGGAGGTCGCGAGGGGCAACGTGACAGATCGGGTCACCGACCGCATGTGAGGAAAGCGCACCCGGACAGTCACTGTGCGACCGGCCAAGCTTGCCCTTCGCAGGCGACCGGCCACCCTGTCCGCCAGGTAGGCGAACGTCTCTCGGATGAGCGCCGGCGTTGCCTCTCGCCGTCCGAGGGCAGCCTGAGCACCCATTGACTTCGACCGGCCGGGTGCGTCGACGGTTCGTTCATCGACGTTGGCGGAGAGGGCGGCCAGCTTCACCCCGACGCCGTGCCCAAGCAGGTTGCCGAGGATCGGACTGCCGGTCTTCTCCAATTGGCCGATCGTGTAGATCCCGGCTTCGTGGAGCCGCCGTTCCGTCGTCGCTCCGATACCCCATATCAGTCTGATGGGAAGCGGGTCGAGGAAGTCTCTTTCGTCGCCCGGATCAACGACGACGAGGCCGTCAGGCTTTGCCACCTGTGACGCGACCTTGGCCAGGTGCTTGGTACGGGCCACGCCAACCGACAAGGGAAGACCGATCTCGTCGCGTACGCGTCGCCGGATGGCAGCCGCGATCTCAGCCGGTGTTCCAAAGAGGTGCACGGCGCCGGCAACGTCGAGGAATGCCTCATCGATCGACACTCGCTCGACTCGAGGGGTGAAGTCGTGAAAGACCGCCACCACGTCGTCGCCAAACTGCTGATAGAGGCCGAAATGTCCGCCGACGAAAAGAAGATCACCGCAAAGCTGGCGGGCTCGCCACCCGGGCATGCCACCGCGGACGCCGTAGCGTCTGGCTTCATACGATGCCGCCAGCACCACTCCGCCGCCGACGGCGATGGGTCGGTTCCGCAGCGAAGGGTTCAGCAGCTGCTCAACCGACGCGTAGAAGGCATCGAGGTCGGCATGCAGGATCGTCGCCCGCCCCTCTGGCGGAGGTTCCACGGATTGCAATGTAGCCGAACATATGTTCGCTTTCTCGCGGAAGACCGGCGGAGGCCTCGCGGGACAGGGATGTGACGACCGCGAACTGGTCGTCTGAGCCGTCCGGGTAGGACTGGACGTGTCGTGCGGACCGAGTGGGAGGTGCTCCTCATATGCAGCAGACGTGGTTCATCACGGGATCGTCGCGGGGGCTCGGACGCGCCCTCGCCGAGGCCGTCCTCGCGGCCGGAGACCGGGTCGTGGCGACGGCCCGTCGGCCGGACGCGTTGGACGACCTGGCCGATGCCCACGGCGCTGACGTCCTCGTCGTCCCCCTCGATGTCACCGATCCGGCTGCGGCGCGCCCCGCGCTCCAGGCCGGCGTCGATCGGTTCGGCCGTCTGGATGTCATCGTCAACAACGCGGGCTACGCCAACGTGGCTCCCATCGAGACCGGCGACGACGACGACTTCCGTGCCCAGTTCGAGACGAACTTCTGGGGCGTCTACAACGTGTCGAAGGCGGCGATCGGGCACCTGCGCCGACAGGGCGGCGGGCTGATCGTCCAGTTCTCGTCGATCGGCGGACGGGTCGGTGGATCTCCGGGCATCGCGAGCTACCAAGCGGCGAAGTTCGCGGTCGACGGCTTCACCCGGGTCCTCGCAACCGAGACCGCGCCGTTCGGGATCCGGACGATGGTCGTCGAGCCCAGCGGGTTCGCCACCGACTGGGCCGGTTCCTCCATGACGATCCACGACATCCCCGACGATTACGACTGCACCGTCGGCGTCATGCAGCGAGTCGTCCGGGCCGGCTCGTCGGGACCGGCGGGCGATCCGGTGCGAGCCGCCGAGATCATCGTGCGAGTCGCCAAGCGCGAGGTGGTGCCGTCGCATCTGCTGGTCGGCGTCAACGCCGTCAACATGGCGCTCGACTACTCGCGGCGGCAGCTCGACCAGGCGCAAGCTTGGGAGCAGGTCGGCCGCTCCGCCGATTACGCCGAGCCATACCCGGCTCCTTTGCCGCCAGAGAGCGCCCCGAACTGACAATCTGAAGCATGGCAATCCGGATCCTGGGCGCGGTGATCGGCGCCGCCATCGTCCTGGCCACGGGATGGAGTGTCCTGGTCACGCTGGTCGTGCCGCGGCGCGTGCGCAGCAGTATCCCGCGGGCGGTCTTCGTCGTGAACCGCAGCGTGTTCCGCCTGCTCACCGACCGGATGACCTCGTATGAACGACGGGACAGGATTCTCGCGGTCCAGGCCCCGGTGCAACTCATCGGACAGATCGTCGCGTGGTTGGCGCTGTATCTGCTCGGCTTTGCGCTCCTGATGTGGCCCTTTGTCGGCAATGAGGGCTTTGGGCGCGCCCTTGAGCAGGCCGGCTCGGCCCTGTGCACGTTGGGCTACCTCGTCCCCCGCACCGGCGGTGAGGCCGCGCTCGACGCCCTCGCGGCGCTCGCCGGGCTCGGGACAGTGGCACTCCAGATCGGCTACCTCCCGACGCTGTACGCCGCGTTCAACCGCCGGGAAGCGCTGGTCACCATGCTCGACTCGAGGGCGGGCGTCCCGTCGTGGGGCCCAGAGCTGCTGTCCCGCACGCACTACGGCCTCGGCACCGGTGTCTCCGCCGTCAGTGAGCTGCCGGAGCTGTTCGAAGCGTGGGAACAGTGGTCGGCGGACGTATCGGAAAGCCACTCCACCTATGTTCCGCTGGTCTTGTTCCGCTCACCCCGGGCGCTGTCGTCGTGGATCACGGCACAGCTCGCGGTGCTCGATGCCGCCGCCTTGTACCTCTCGCTCCTGCCGAACGCTCGAGGCCTCATCCAAGCCCGGCTCTGTCTTCGGGGTGGCTTCACCTGCCTCGGGAACATCGCCCGGGCCTTGCGGATGCCGATCCCCGAGAACGCCGACCCCGGTGCCGGGATCTCCCTTTCGTACGAGGACTTCGTTGCGGCCATCGACCACCTCCGCGAGGTCGACTTTCCCGTCGAGCGCCCGCTCGAAGACGCCTGGGCGGACTTCTTGGGGTGGAGGGTCAACTACGAGGCCGCGGCGTACGCGCTGGCGCGGTTCGCCGACGCCCCGCCTGCGATGTGGTCGGGACCGCGTCGGAACGGGACCGAGACCATTGCCCCGTTCCGGCCCAACCTCTAGCTCATCGACGGCTCGTCTTCGTCGAGTACGTGCCGGCTCAACACGATGTTCCGGTAGGCCGAGCCGGTCAGCACATCGTCCCGTTCTCCGAAATCCGCGATTTTGCCGTTCGCAAGGACCAAGAGTAAGTCGCACTGCGCCGTCGTCTCGATGCGATGCGAGATGATCACCACCGTGACGTGTCCTCTGAGCTCGGACAGGGTCTGGCGGATGAGCTTCTCTGTGCGTCCATCGACGGCGCTCGTCGGCTCGTCGAGGACGATGAGTTTCGGAGAGCCGATCAGCGCACGCGCGATGGCGAGGCGTTGCTTTTGTCCGCCCGACAGAGCGCCGCCGCCCTCACCTACCTGGGTTTCGTAGCCGGAAGGCATTTGGACGACGTCGTCGTGCAGGTGGGCCGACTTCGCGGCGTCGATGACCTCCCATTCCTCGAAGTCCCGGAAGAACTTGATGTTGTCGCTGACCGAACCCTGCAGGAGCACCGGCTCTTGGGGCACGAGCGCCACCGTGCTGTGCGCATCGCTCTTGGCGATCGCCGCCGCGTCCGCGCCGCCAATCGTGACGACACCACTCGTGGGCTCGCGTAGCCCCAAAAGGATCTGGCTGATCGTTGTCTTGCCGCTGCCCGAGGGCCCGAGCATCCCGACGATCTTGCCCTCGGGGATGCGCAGGGTGATGCCGGAGAGGGCGAGCGTCAATCCGTCGTAGGAGTACTCAACGGAATTGAAGCGCACCTCGAAGGACTCGGGCGCCTCCGCTCCGGGCGTGGCTCGAGCGTCCGCGAACCGGCGGAGGTCGAAGGTGAGGTCCTCGAGCAAGCCCTGAGAGGCGCGGAGGCCCTGGATGGCGTTCTGCACGGCGGAGCCGTAGGTCACGGATCGCAGGACGAGGATGAGAACGACCCCGTCCTTCTCGAGCGCCGCGTGTCCCTGACCCGCCAGGAAGGCGATTCCGACGATGACGATCCCGAGTGCGAAGGACTGGTACAGGATTGGCGCGACGCTGCCGAGGCGCGAGACCTTGCGGTAGAGGTCACCGGTGTCCTGGATCGACCCGCGGAGCCTGTCCATGACTCGCGCCTCCACGCCGAACAACCGGAAGTCCCGGCTCAGGCGGGTGTACTCGGTCACTTGGGTGGCCATAGCTCTCGTGACCGTGGAGAGTTCGCGGTTTGCCCGTCTCGTGCGCACGTTGAGTGGCTTGAGCAACTGCAAGAGCGCAAACCCCAGGGCAAGGACCACAATGGCGGCAAGTGGGTCGGCGGCCAGGGCCACTCCCAAGAGCGCGGCCACCATCAGGAGCGCTTGAAGGCCGCCCGACAGACTGCCCACGATCCCGGCAACGGCTCCGCTGTTCATCCCCATGAGCTGTTGGAGGTGCCCGAGCCGTTCGGCGGATTGGAGAGGCCAATCGGATTGAAAGAACCCGGTGACGACGCGCGTTCGGGTCAGGGTCAGCGCTTGCTCCGAGACGGACGTGCTGAGCAAGAGGGCGAACATGCTGGTGGCGAAGTAGAGCGCCAGGGCGACGATTGCGACAAAGATCGCGCTGGTCGGTGTAAAGGACGGACCGATGGGGAGGTCAACGGTGTGCTTGCCCTGAAGCCCCGCCACGACGACCTCCGTGATGACCAGCAGGAGGACGGCCTGGCTCAGCGCACCGATGAGGGAGAGGAAGGTGAACGCGACGATCTTGGGTCGGAGCGATCCCAGGCCGATGGTGCGTATGACCGAACGCACGGAGTCGGTCGGTGCATTCCCGGTGTTCGACGACCCGGTCCTGGAGAAAGGGTTCTTCACTGGTCCCGTTTCGGCGGCAGGAGGACGACCACTGCGCAAAGGATCGCAGACCGAAGCCTAGCCCCGACAGAACAACATCCGAAGAGCCTGCGGGGGCCGGAGAAGAAGTTGGGGAGTGCTGTGACTCCAGGCACCGACCGCACGTGTCCTACGGCCGCCAGCCCAAGAGTGGTCGCCGGCCCGTCCCCATCTGCGAACCCCGCGCCGTCGGGGTTAACAAAAGGTGATCAAACGGGGGCAGTTCGGGGTGGAGCTGCGATCAGAGGGACAAAAACGTCACGGAAGCTTCCCGTTCTCCGTCCACTGGCGAAAGAGCGCGACCCGATCTGACGGCCACGCCCCGTCGCAGGGCATCGTTCCAGCCGACAGTTGGCTGAGGATCGCGTCGGCATGCGAGCTCACATCGACACAGGACCAGAGGTCGAACGCCTTCGACATCGACTCCCTGTCCTTGTCTCGAAAGAGGGGCTTGATGTCCTTCTCGAAACCGACTGCTGCTGCCTCACCTGCCACCGTGAACCTCCTATTCGAGCGCTATCCGTCGGCGCGCTTTTCGAGGGCTGCCCCTTCGATCCGGTCGCCCACAGCCTTGTCGATGTTGCGCCAGTACTCAAAGGCTCGCTGGAGGACCTCCTCCCGCCGCAGGCTGGCGAGGATGCCCGAGACGGTGTCGACCAGTCGGTCACGCGCCGCGTCGTCCATGACGTCGTTGACGAGGGCGTGGGCCTGACCGAAGTCGTCGTCCTCGGCGTGCAGCGTGTAGGCGGCCCGGACCATCTCTCCGTCGGCGGCCCACACGGCGTGCTCGGCGTAGGTGTCCGTGTCGGCGGCCGGTGCCCCCGGGAAGGAGTTGGGGTAATAGACGGGGTCGCTGACGTTGTCGATCCGCATCACGCCGTCCTTGGAGTAGGCGTGGACGGGTGACTTCGGCCGGTTGACGGGGATCTGCTGGTAGTTGACGCCGAGGCGGGCCCGGTGCGCGTCGGCGTAGGAGAAGCCCCGCGCCAACAGCATCTTGTCGGGCGAGAGCCCGGTGCCGGGCACCGTGTTGTTGGGTTGGAACGCCGCCTGCTCGATCTCCGCGTGGTAGTCGGTCACGTTGCGGTCGAGCGTCAGCGTCCCGACGTCGACGAGCGGGTAGTCGCCGTGTGGCCACACCTTGGTGAGGTCGAAGGGGTTGAAGCGGTAGGCCTTGGCCTCGTCGAACGGCATGATCTGCATCTTGAGCGACCAGGACGGGAAGTCGCCGCCGTTCGATCGCCTCGTAGAGGTCGCGCTGGTGATAGTCGGCGTCCTCGCCGGCGATGCGGTCCGCCTCGGCCTGGGTGAGGAACTCGATGCCCTGGTCCGTCTTGAAGTGGTACTTGACCCAGAAGCGCTCGTTCGCCGCGTTGACCCACATATACGTGTGCGAGGAGTAGCCGTTCATGTGGCGCCAGCTCCGCGGGATGCCGCGGTCACCCATCAGCCAGGCCACCTGGTGGGCGGACTCGGGCGAGAGCGTCCAGAAGTCCCACTGCATGTCCGGCGTCGCGCAGATTGTTCGCCGCCAGGCGCTTCTGGGAGCGGATGAAGTTCTGGAACTTCAGGGGGTCGCGGAGGAAGAAGACGGGCGTGTCGTTCCCCACCAGGTCGAAGTTGCCCTCCGACGTGTAGAACTTGACCGCGAAGCCCCGGGGATCCCGCCAGGTGTCCGGTGAGCCCCGCTCACCCGCCACCGTCGAGAACCGTGCGACGAGCTCGGTCTCGGTGCCCGGCTGGAACACGGCCGCCTTCGTATAGGCCGACACGTCGTGGGTCACGGTGAAGGTTCCGAAGGCGCCGCCGCCCTTGGCGTGGGGCTGGCGCTCGGGGATCCGCTCGCGGTTGAAGTTCGCCATCTGCTCGATGAGGTAGAAGTCCTGGAGCACGACCGGTCCGTCGGCCCCGACGGTCAGCGAGTGCTCCTGGCTGGCGACCGGGATGCCGGCGTCGGTCGTCGTGGGTGGTCGGCGTGGTGTCTCCTGGTCGGTCATCTCGGTCCTCCTGGCTTCTCTGGTTCAGTGTGCGCCTCTTCGGGAACATTCCCAACCCACGCCGAACGATGCGTTGGCGAAGCGGGTCCGAGGCGGAGTTTGTGCGTCGTGTCACGATCTTCGGCGCGCGACCGAAGTGTTGCAGCCCGATGACCGTCGAGCGCGCCTTCGGTGTCCTCGCCGGTGGCCGGGCGGCCGCCTGCGGCCAACGGGGGCCCTACTCTGCGGACGATGCTCGAGCACCGCCACGAACCGCCGGGCGACGCATCCGCCCAGGCCGCCGAGTGGAACGCCAGGTACAGCGAGGCCGGTGGCGCGCGGTGGAGTGGCCGCCCGAACGGTCGCCTGGTGGCGGAGGTCGCCGCCCTCGCCCCCGGCCGGGCGCTCGATGTCGGGTGCGGCGAGGGGGCGGATGCCATCTGGCTCGCGGCGCGCGGCTGGGACGTCACGGCGATCGATGTCTCCGACGTCGCGCTGACCCGCGCCCGCGCCGCAGCGGAGCGGGCCGGGGTTGACGTGGACTGGGTCGGTGGCGATGCGTTCCAGGCAGATGTCGCGGGGCGCTCCTTCGATCTCGTGTCGATGCAGTACCCCGCGCTCCCCAAGGCGGCCGGCCCAGACGCCGTCCGGGCCTTGCTCGACGCGGTCCGCCCGGGTGGGCTGCTGCTCGCCGTGTACCACGACCTCGACGACGAGCACATCGAGCACATGAAGGCGCGTTGCACCGACCCGGCGGCGTACGTCGGGGTCGACGACCTTCGCGCCCTCTTGGGGAGCGACTTCGATGTCGAGCTCCACGCCATCGAGCCGCGCACCGACCCGCCGGCCGGCACCCCTCACGTCGCCGACGTGGTGCTGCGGGCCCGGCGACGGGCGTGACCGGGCCGCGCCGGTCCGCACGGCGCACGTCACCGGCGACGTGAACGGTCGAGCGGGCTCCCGCGGTGCAGGAGTCGTGCGCCCGAGGTGTGAACCTGGCCCCTAGGGCTGAGCGGCTCGCAACCCGGCGATCTCGGCCCGGGCGGCCTCGACCAGCTCGGCATTCGTGTGCGCGTGACCCTTGAGACCCCAGCCCCCGTCCACGGCCTCGGTCAGGAGCACCCAGGTCCGATCCTTCGCGGCATCGTCGGTGGCCGCCCGGCCGATCAACTCGGTGAACTGGCCCACCACGGCGCCCGGAGGACGGAGCAGACCTCGCGCGCCGGGTCGCAGGGTTCGGGTTCGGGGGTCTGAGCTGGGCTGAGGGCGGGCCAGCCGGCGTTCGCGGTGGACCCCGGAGAACCGTCGGGTCCACCGCGGTCTCGCGGTGCTCCACCGCCGGGGCCCGAATCGGGGCTGGGCCGGGCTGGTCGGCCCGGCGGGAACTTCCGAACCGTCCGCCGTGTTGAACCAAATGACAACTGGAGCCGCAAGCGGGACAATGACCCGGGAGGAGAAATATGGCCGACCAGTACCAAAAGGACGAGGCGGCGATCGCGGAGCTGACGCCCCGCCAATTCGCCGTGACCCAGGAGGCCGCCACCGAGCCGGCCTTTGCCAACGAGTTCTGGGACAAGAAGGAGGCCGGGATCTACGTCGACATCGTCTCGGGCGAGCCCCTCTTCGCCTCCCCCAAGAAATTCGACAGCGGATGCGGCTGGCCCAGCTTCACCATCCCGCTCGAGCCGGCGAACGTCATCGAGCGGCAGGACACCACCCACGGCATGCTCCGCACCGAGGTGCGCTCGGTCCACGGGGACAGCCATCTCGGTCACGTCTTCAACGACGGGCCGCCCGAGGACGGCGGGTTGCGCTATTGCATCAACTCGGCCGCGCTGCGGTTCATCCCGTACGAGGACCTCGAGAAAGAGGGCTACGGGCAGTACAAGAAGATCTTTGACGACAAAGCCAACGGACAGGAGGCAAACAAATGAGCCAGCGGACCGAAAAGGCGATCCTCGCCGGCGGGTGCTTCTGGGGCATGCAGGATCTCATCCGCAAGCGCCCCGGGGTCATCTCGACCCGGGTCGGCTACACGGGCGGCCTGGTCCAGAACGCCACGTATCGCAACCACGAGGGTCATGCCGAGGCGATCGAGATCACCTTCGACCCGGACCAGATCTCGTACCGCGACATCCTCGAGTTCTTCTTCCAGATCCACGACCCGACGACGCGCAACCGCCAGGGCAATGACGTCGGCACGAGCTACCGCTCGGCCATCTTCTACGTCGACGACGAGCAGCGCCGGGTTGCCGAGGACACCATCGCCGACGTGGAGGCGTCGGGCCTCTGGCCCGGCAAGGTCGTCACCGAGGTCGTCCCCGCCGGCGCGTTCTGGGAGGCCGAGCCGGAGCACCAGGACTATCTGGAGCGCTACCCCAACGGCTACACGTGCCACTTCCCGCGGCCCGGCTGGGTCCTGCCCCACCGCAGCGACGCGGTGGCCTGAAGAGAGGCCGGCTCCTACTCGCCGATGCCGTAGAGCGCCTCGTCGAGGTCCGCCCAGTCCTGGAGGGTGATGGGCGTGGAGGTCGTGCTGGCCGAGGCGGCGACGGCCGTGCCGTCGGGGTCGCGGCCGAACACGGCGAGCCACGTGTCACCCTCGCGCCGGGCCTCGAAGAGCCCCCGCTCTTTCAACGCGGCGACGACGCGCTCGAGCTCCTGGGTGGAGTCGACCTCCACCACCAGGGCGCGCATGCCGAGGTGGCGCGCCCCCTCCAGACGGCCCGTGCTGCCGATCTCACGGAAGACGATCACCTGGGGGTGGTCGTTCCCCGCGGCGTAGACGGCGGCCAGTTGGTCCTTCGTCGCCAGCTCGGTGAAGCCCAGGACGTCGCGGTAGAAGGCGACCGACTTGTCGAGGTCGCCGACGTTCATCACCACCGTTTGCAGATTCATGGTCCTCGCTCCACGTCTCCGGTCCCAGCGCATCTTGCCAGTCGCGTGCACCCCCTGGCGAGGGGCCACCGGTTGGATCGGCGGCGGCCAACTCCTATGCTCGTGCCCGTGCACGAAGGCCGAACATGACCTCGGACGACGGGCTCGCCGACGAGGAGCGCCCGGACAAGGACGCAGAGATCGACGAGGAAGAGGAGGAGTCCTTCCCGGCGTCGGACCCGCCCTCGTCGTGGTCGGGGCAGCTGTCCGGGACGGACCAATAGGCCCGAGCGCACCGCGCTCCGCCTGCCCGGCGAGCCTCAGCGCAAGGAGCCGATACCGAGTGAGCCGTCGCTCGAGGCCGCCGGCGCCGGTGCCGGGTCGGGCGCAGCCTCATCGACCGCCGCCGCGGCGATGCCCGAGAGGCTCTCGAGCAGCGGCAGCGACGGCACGAAGTACAAGGACCCGGTGAGCGCCGTCGAGAAGTCCAAGATGGCGTCGTAGTTGCCCTCGGGGTTGCCGACGAACATGTTCTGCAACATGGCCTCAGTCGTCCCGGGGTCCCGGGCGTAGCCGATGAAGTACGTGCCGAATTCCCCGGACGCCGCGGACCCGAACGGCATGTTGTCGCGCAGGATGTCGATCTCCACGCCGTCCACCTCGATCACGTTCAACGCGATGTGCGCGTTGGCCGGCTTGACGTCGTCGTCGAACTCGATGTCCTCGAGCTTGGTCCGCCCGATGACCCGCTCCTGCTCCTCGACCGTCAGGGCGTTCCAGGCGTCGAGGTCGTGCAGGTACTTCTGCACGATGACGTAGCTCCCGCCCGCATAGTCCGGGTCCTCCTCGCCGATGAGGGCGGCCTCCGCCATGGCGTCGCCGGTCGGGTTCTCGGTGCCGTCGACGAACCCGAGGAGGTCCCGCGCCTCGAAGTAGCGGAAGCCGTGGACCTCGTCCGCGCTCGACACGTTGGGCCCCAGCCGGCGCAGGATCGTGGCGGCCAACTCGAAGCACAGGTCGAAGCGCGTCGCCCGGATGTGGAAGAGCAGGTCGCCCGGGGTCGACGGGGCGACCCGGCCCCCCGACTCGATCGCGCGGAACGGGTGCAGCCCGAGCGGGCGCGAGCTCGGCGGCGCCGGGGCCACGATCCGGTCCCACGCCTCCGAGCCGATGCCGACGACGCAGGAGAGCTGACCCTCCAGGTCGCGGAACCCGATCGAGCGGACGAGCCCGCCGATGTCCTCGCCCATGGCCCGCAGCGCGTCATCGCCGTCGTCGCCGGGCCGGATCGTCACCACCAGGAAGATGGCGGCCGTGGTCAGGGGGGCGAGCACCCTCTGCGCCTCGGGGGCGGTGTTGTCGGCGGGCGGCTGCATGACGGCAGGAGATTACGCCTCGCGCCGCGGCGGCGTCTCCCCCGGAGCATTCCGAGCGGGGCGTGGCTAAGGTCCAATTCCTGCGAGTAGGTCGCTGCAGGAGCGACCCCCGGGAAGGAGAAAAAAGTGCCGTACGTCACGACTTCCGATGGGACCGAGATCTACTACACCGAAGGGGGCCGGGGCCGCCCGGTCGTGTTCAGCCACGGGTGGCCGCTGAGCTCGGACGCCTGGCAGGTGGAGCTCAAGCTGTTCGCCGATGCGGGCTACCGGGCGATCGCACACGACCGGCGCGGGCACGGGCGCTCGACGAAGACGTACCAGGGCAACGACATGGAGACGTACGCGCGGGACCTCGGGCAAGTGCTCGACGCGCTCGACCTGCACGACGTCGTGCTGATCGGGCACTCCACCGGCGGCGGCGAGGTCGTGAAGTGCGCCGCCACGGTCGGCAAGGACCGCGTGACGCAGGTGATCACGGCGGGCGGCGTGCCACCCATCATGATCAAGTCGGACAGCAATCCCGAGGGCACGCCGATCGAGGCGCTCGACGGGATCCGCGCCAACGTGTTGAAGGATCGCTCACAATTCTGGATCGACCTGTCCGAGCCGTTCTACGGCGCCAACCGCGCCGGGTCCAAGGTGTCGCAGGGCCTGAAGGACGACTTCTGGCGCCAGGGCATGCTGGTGAACCTCGCCGCCGCCTACGACTGCGTGAAGGCGTTCTCCGAGACCGACCAGACCGAGGACCTCAAGTCGCTGGACGTCCCGATCATGATCGCCCAGGGCGACGACGACCAGATCGTGCCGATCAACGACGCGGCCCACAAGTCGATCAAGCTCGTCAAGAAGGGGACGCTCAAGGTCTACCCCGGCGCGTCGCACGGCATCTGGGGCGACTACCAGAACGCGCTCGACAAGGACATGCTGGAGTTCATCGGGGGCTGAGCCCACGCGGTCGCACCGCGCCGGACGTCCGCAAAGATCGGCCCGTCCGGCGTAAGGCCGCCCTCTAGGTCGGCGGCTCCAGGCCCGCCTGTTCGCGCACCATGAACTCGGCGTACCAGTCGGGCCAGTTCGGGTCGGCCTTGCCGATGCGCTTCTCGTGCTCGCCGTGCGCGGCCTCGGCGCGTCGCATGGCGTCCGCCAGCTCCGACGCCGAGCCGTACGACGTGAGCCCGGGCTCGATACGGCCGGGCAGCCGCTTCGTGACCTCCTGGAGCAGCCAGCTGTTGCCGTCCGGGTCCTCGAACGTGGCGAACGTCCTGTAGCTCGCGTCCTCGGCGGCCGGCCCGACGACGCGGCCGCTCGTGTCGCCCACCTTGAACTGCGCACCCGGCGTGCCGGCGTGGAACGCGTCGCTCACCGACGCCCCGCCCGCCGCGAGCTCGGCGCGTGCCGCCTCGATGTCGTCGACGACGAGATACAGGCTGTGCGCCGTGCCCGGGGCGGCCGGCGTCAGCTGCACGCCGAACTGGATCGAACACCTCGATCCCGGCGGAGTGAACTGCACGATACGGACGCCGTCGTCGAACGAGAGGTCCGCGTCGAGCCGCCAGCCGAGCCCGCCGTAGAACGCCTTGGACCGCGTCGCGTCGGCCACCGGGATGACGACGACTTCGAGTCGCAGGTCCGCACGATCGCCACCCCCGCCTCCTGCCGCCGCCCCGACTTGCTCACCGCTCGCGCTCATTGGGCCTCCTGTGGTCGAACGAAGGCTCGATTCTCGCGCTAGGACCGTTGCCGCGCCCCGGCCTCTCGTTAAGCTCCCGCCGGATGTCACATGGACCGTGACGGCCTGACCGCCATGCCCGAGTCGGGGCCCACGATCGTGGCGGAGCAGTCTTCCGTTGCTCACGCACCGGCCCCGGCCAAGGCCCCTCGCCGCAACTCCTTCCGAGCGCTGCACTCCCGCCCGTTCCGCATCTATTACGCGGGACAGGCCGTGTCGGTCAGTGGCACCTTCCTTCAACAAACGGCCATCGGCTGGCTCGTCCTCGAGCAGACCGGCTCGGCCAAGGACCTCGGCCTGGTCGTCGCAGCCGGCGGCATCCCCTCGCTGCTCTTCGGCCCCTGGGGCGGCGTCGTGGCCGATCGCGTCGACCTCCGCAAGCTGCTCCTCACGACGCAGGTCCTCTTTTGCGCCCTCGCCACCCTCTTGTGGTCGCTCGCCGCGGCGGGCAAGGCGACGGTGACCGCCCTAGTCGTGATCGGCGTCGCCGGCGGCGTCGTCCAGATCGTCGACTCGCCGGCGCGCCAGGCCTTCGTGGGCCGTCTCGTGCAGCCGTCCGACCTCTCCAGCGCCGTCAGCCTCAACGGCGTCGTGGTCAACGGCGCCCGCGTCGTGGGTCCCGCGCTCGCCGGCGTTCTCATCGTCACCGTGGGTACCACGGTGTGTTTCGGCATCAACGCGCTGTCCTACGTCTTCGTGATCGCCGCGCTGATCCTCGTCCGGCCCATCCAGGCGGCCGGCCCCAAACCGCCAGGACATCACGGCGTCAGGCAGGCTCTGGTCTACTCCGCCGGTCGCCAGCAGCTCTGGCTCCCGCTGGTCATGATGTTGATCGTCGGCTTGTTCGCCTTCAACTTCGCGGTGATCCTGCCGGTGCTGGCAAAGGACACCTTCCACGGCTCCGGAGGCACCTACGGGTTGCTCAACGTCATGCTGTCCCTCGGTGCGATCACCGGGTCGCTGGCGGTGGGGCTGGTGCGCCACCCCCGGCGGCCCTACCTCCTCTTCGGCGCGCTCGGCTTCGCCGTGACCCTGGCGGCCACTGCCGCCGCGCCAAACGTCGCCGTCGCCTGCGTCACGCTCGTGCTCACGGGCGTGACGGCGTTCTTCTTCGTCACGATGTGCTCGACGACGCTCCAGCTCCACAGCTCGGCCGCGTTCCGCGGGCGCGTCATGGCGCTCTGGGTCTTCGTCTACATCGGCACGACCCCGATCGGCAGCCTCCTGACGGGGTGGATCACGTCAGCGGGCGGCGCCCGCGTCGCGCTGCTCGTGGGCTCGGGCGCCTGCGTCGTGGCCGCGGTGATCGCCGCCTTCGTCCACACCCCCCCGAACCCCGACCAGGCCCTGACGGACCTGGCGACCTGAACGTCGAGTCGGCTGCCTCAGCCGCCGACCGAGTTCACCCAGTCCTGCGCCACCGCGTTCGGCTCTTCCTGCTGCGACGTGACGTCGAGGTTGAGCCTCTCGATCGCGGCGGTGGTGAGCTTCTGGTCGATCTTGTTGAGGGTGCTGGCGACGCCCGTCGTGTCCACCGACTTGCGGATCACGGGGACGATGTAGTCGGCGCCCTCGAGGTGCTTGTTGTCGGTCAAGGCGACGAAGTTGTTCGAGGACACGGCCCCGTTGCTCGAGAACAGCTCGACCACCTGGACCTCGCCGTTCTTGAGGGCGGCGACGCTGAGCGGCCCGGCCTCGTCCAACGACTTGAAGCCCGCGAAGTGGAGCCCGTAGGTCTTCTCCAGGCCGGGCTCGCACCCGGGGAAGGTCGGGCACTCGGGGGGCCCGCCGAGCGTGAGCTTTGACGCGTAGGGCTTCAGGCTCGAGAGCGTCGTCAGGTGGTCCTTGTTCGCCGTCGCCTTGGTCACCGCGAAGACGTTGGTGTCGAGCGCCTTCGACGCCGGCAGCACCGTCACGCCGTAGGAGGCCAACGCTTTCTGGTCGGCCGGGATGGCCGTCGAGATGTTGCTCGCGGCCGCCTGGGTCGTCCCGCCGTGGAGGGTGTTGAGGAGCGTCGCGGCGTAGTCGGGCTCCAGGTTGATCTGGCCCTTCTCGATCGCCGGCAACACGATGGACCGGGTGCCCAACGCCGGCTCCAACGTGACCGGGTAGCCCGCCTTCTTCAGGACGTCCGCCCAGATGTTCGAGACGATGGCCTGCTCCTCGAAGTTGGTCGAGCCGATCACGATCGTCGGCTTGCTGCTCGCAGCCGAGGCCGGGGCGGAGGCCGCCGGGATCGCGAGCGTCGCGGCCAGGGCCGTCAGGCCGGCGAAGGCTCCGGCGGCGAGGGAACGCGTGAGGCGCATGGGGGACACCCTTTCGTGGTGGGCGACAGCCCGCCGCCGTGAGGTGACGGGACCGTAACGGTGCTGTCAGGGAAATGAAATCCTGACCAAGTTACTGGCAAATAGCAAGCCATCACCGGGCGGAGACGGCCGGGATGCTCAGCACGCTCGTTCGGGAAGGGGCACGCAGGCTGCGCCGCCGCCGGAGGGGCTTGGGCGTGAGCACCCTGGTCAGGAGGCCCAACACCAGGGCCATCACGCCGGCCAACGCCGCGACCAACAAAGCGCCGCTGAAGGCGATCACGTTGTTGTTGGTGTCGAGTCCCGTGAAGACCAGGGTGCCCAGGTCCGCATAGCTCACGTACGCCGCGAGGGTCGACGTCGCCACCACCTCGATCGATGCCGTCCGCACTCCGGCCATGACGAACGGCACGGCGAGCGGCGCCTCCACGGTGCCGAGCACCTGCCAGCCGCTGAGGCCCATCCCGACGGCGGCGTCGCGGACGTCGGGGTCGACCTCTCGCACGCCGACATACGTGTTCGTGAGGATCGGCGGGATAGCCAGCGCGGTGAGGGCGAGCCAGGCGGCGAGGAAGCCGCCCCACTTGAGGGAGATGGAGGGTTGGATCGCCAGGAGCGTGAGCAGAGCCAGCGTCGGGACCGCTCGGAACGCGTTGGCCGCGTTGACCGCAACCAACGCGCCGCGGCCCGTGTGGCCCAGGATCACGCCCAGCCCGCCGCCCAGGGCCAGGGCGGTCACCACCACGGCCACCGACAGTTTGACCTGGTTCCAGAGCAGGACCGGAATGCCTTGCGGGCCCGTCCAGTTGCTCTCGGTGGTCAGCCAGCCGAACACGTGGGCGAAGAACGACATGTCAGCCGACGCCCCGGCCGCCGCGGCCCCGGGCCCAGGGGAGGGCCAGTCGCTCGGCGACCACGATCAAGAGATCCGCCACCGCGGCAAGTGCGATGGAGAAGACCAGGCCGACGATGATCGGCGTGTTGTACTCGGCGTTGAAGCCGTAGATGATCTGCTGTCCCAGGCCGCCGAGGCCGATGAAGGCGGTGATGGTCACGAGGCCGATGACGGTCGCCGTGGCGACGCGCAGCCCGGCGAAGATGTAGGGCAACGCCAGCGGCAGGTCGACGCGCACGAGCGCCGCAGTGGGGGAGTAGCCCAGCGCCTTCGCCGCGTCCCGCGCGTCTTCGGGCACGGCGTCGAGGCCGGCCACCGTGTTCCAGATCAGGATCAACAACGTGTAGCCGACGAGTGCGAACTCGGCGGTCACGTACGACGACGGCGGCACGAAGCCGGTGACGGGGCCGAGGATCGCAAAGAGGGCCAACGACGGGATGATGTAGAGCGCGCTGGCGAAGGCGAAGATCGGGGGCCGGGCGATGATGTGGTAGCGCCAGGCCAGGAGCGCCAGGGGGATCGAGATCACCGTGCCGATCGCCACGGCGATCAACGTCAACTCGATGTGCTGCACGATGTCGCCCTGGATCTGTGACCACTGGCTGGTGATGTAGCTCCACCGGAAGAACGGGTTCGTCCCGAGCAGCATTTGGGCGACGATACCCGGGTAACCCGCCGCCGGGACGTGAGGGCCAGGGGAAGCACGCCCAAGCTCGGTAACCTTGTGCCCTGGTGATCACGCTCGACGCGGTGACCAAGCGCTACGCCGCCGACTCGGTTGCCGTCAACGAGCTGAGCCTGACCGTCTCCGACGGCGAGCTCTGCGTGCTCGTCGGCCCGTCGGGCTGTGGCAAGACGACCACGCTGCGCATGATCAACCGCCTCATCGAGCCGACGAGTGGCCGGATCCTGATCGACGACACCGATGTCTTGAAGCTGGATCCGGTGCACCTGCGCCGGAGCATCGGCTACGTCATCCAGCAGGGCGGGCTGTTCCCGCACCGCCGCGTCGGCGACAACGTCGCCACCGTGCCCCGCCTGCTCGGCTGGGACAAGAAGCGGGTGGACGCCCGCGTCGTCGAGCTGCTCGAGCTGGTGGGCCTCGACCCTGAGGACTATCTCCGCCGCTACCCCCACGAGTTGTCGGGCGGCGAGCGCCAGCGCGTCGGCGTCGCCCGCGCCCTCGGGGCGGACCCCCCGATCCTCCTCATGGACGAGCCGTTCGCCGCGGTGGACCCCGTGACGCGCAAACGGCTCCAACAAGAGCTGCTCCAGCTGCAGGGGAAGCTCAAGAAGACGATCGTCTTCGTGACCCACGACATCGACGAGGCCACCCTCTTGGGCGACCGCATCGTTGTGTTGTCGAAGGGTGCGCACATCGAGCAGTACGACACCCCGAGCCAGATCCTGGGTCGGCCGGCCACGGCCTTCGTCGCGGATTTCGTGGGAGCCGATCGCGGCGTCCGTCGGCTGGCCGTCATGCCGATCGACGCGGACTCGCTGTTCCATCCGCCGGAGGTCTCGCCGGACCTCTCCATGCTCGATGCCCGCGCCGGCGGCCGCCGGTGCGGACAGCCGTTGGGCCGTGGTGGTCGACGAGCGGGGCGGGCTACGCGGCTGGATCGACCTCGAGCCGAGCCTCACCGGTTCGGTGGCTGACAACCTGGTGCCGTTCGAGGTCGAGGTGCCGTTGGGCACCTCGCTCCGCGCCGCGTTCGGCGAAATGCTCCAGCACGACGTCCACTGGGTTCCGGTCGTCGAAGACGGCCGTTACCTCGGGGTGCTCACCCCCAACAGCCTGCACGCCGCGGTCCGCCGCTCGGTGGGCGGCCAGCCGGTCGAGTCGCGCGACCTGTAGGTCCGCCGCGCTGCTCGCCGGCCTAAGCCTCGCCGTTCACACCACCTTGAGGGTGACGTCGATGTTGCCCCTCGTGGCGTTGCTGTACGGGCACACCTCGTGCGCGGCGTCGACCACCTTGTCCGCCGTCTCGGCGTCGACGCCTGGGATGTGCACGTCGAGCTCGACCGCCATGCCGAAGGCCCCACCGTCGATGGTGCCGAGCGTCACCCGCCCGGTGACTTCGGAATCGCTCGTGTCCACATCCATCCTGCGCCCGACGACGCCCATGGCGCTCTGGAAGCAGGCGGAATAGCCGAGCGCAAACAGCTCTTCGGGGTTGGTGCCGCCACCGGGGCCACCCAGCTCGACCGGGGGCCTGATATCCAGGTCGAGGACGCCGTCGGCGGACCGGCCGTGCCCGTCGCGCCCTCCCTTCACGGTGGCCTGGGCGGTGTACAGCGCCTTCTTCAGCGGGGTCGTCATCGGTGTCTCCTCTCGTCGGCCCCCTAAGGGTGCAACCCGCACCGGTGACGCCGGCTTCCCGCCCGGTATCCCAAGGCTTAGGCAGTGACCCCCGCGAAGTAATGGCCCTCCTCGAGGTCCCCGATCAGCCCGACGTGGGTGGGCGCCCAGTCCAACACCTCTCGGGTCCGCGCGTTCGACGTCGGGTTGTCCAGCACGACGAGCCGGGCCAGCGGCCCGAAGCGTGCCTCGGCGTCTTCGGGCTCGATCGACACGACGGGAACGTCGAGGTGGCGGCCGATGACCTCCGCGATCTGGCGGAACGGGATGCCCTCGTCGCCGACCCCGTGCAGGCGGGTGCCTGCCGGTGCCGACTCGAGCGCCCGGCGATAGAGGAGCCCGGCGTCGAGCGTGTGGAAGGCCGGCCACCGGTTCGATCCGTCGCCGACGTAAGCGGCGCCGCCCGCTCCGCGGGCGATGCCGATGAGCTGGCTGGTGAAGCCGTGATGGTCGAGCGTGCTGTGCACGACCGGCGCGAGGCGGACGACCGACGAGCGCACGCCGCGGTCGGCCAGCGCGATCGTCGCGTTCTCCGAGTCGACCCGTGGGCCGCCCTCGACGGTGTCTGCTTCGGTCCCGAGCCGTCCGGGCGCGACCATGGCGAGCAGCAGGGTGCCCGCGGTGGTGACGAAGGGCTTGTCCGATCCCTCGAGCGCCGCGCCGATCGCCTGCACGACGCGGAGATCGCTCTCCGCGGCCCGCACGAATCCCTCGGGGTCCGGCCCGAAGGCCAGGTCGTGCTTGTAGGCGAGATGGGCGACGCCGTCCGACGCCGCGGCGGCCGCCGCCAGCCCGTCGAGGTCGTCGAGGTCGCCACGGTGCACGTCGGCGCCTTGCGCCGCCAACGCCGCGGCCGACTCGTCCGAGCGGGCGAGCCCGACGACCTGGTGCCCGGCGCCGATCAGTTCGGGGACCAGGGCAGATCCGATGTGTCCGGACGCGCCGGTGACGAAGTACACGCATGAGGGAACCTCCACGATGAGTGCCGTCCCGATCGCTTGCGCAGGCCGGTGGCGGTGATGTCAGCTACTGACGTCACTATACAGGTGATGACAGTCGCTGTCATCCCCCTTTATTATGAAGGTCCATGGGCAGGTGGCAACCCGATGCCCGCGGCCGTCTCGAGAGCGCCGCGATGGAGCTCTACAACGAGCGCGGCTTCGAGAACACGACGGTCGAAGAGATCGCCGGGCGCGCCGGACTGACGGAGCGCACGTTCTTCCGGTACTTCGCCGACAAGCGAGAGGTCTTGTTCGGTGGCTCGGGCATGCTGCAGGAGTTCCTCGTAACCCAGGTGCTCGACGCACCCGCCGACGTGGCGCCGCTCGAGGCGGTGGCCCTCGCCCTCATGGAGTCGGGGGAGGTCATCTTCGACGAGCGCCGCGACTTCGCCACGTTGCGCCAGGCCATCATCCTGGCGAACGCGGAGCTGCAGGAGCGCGAGCTCATCAAGCTGGCGCACTTGGCCGCCGCCTTGGCCGACGCGCTGCGCCAACGGGGGGTGGCCGACCCCGTCGCGTCGTTGGCCGCCGAGGCGGGGATCGCCTCGTTCAGGGTCGCCTTCGAAAGCTGGGTCGCGGACTCCACCGGCAGGCGGCTCTCTCAGTTCGTCCGGGATTCCGTCGACGCCCTCAAGACGGCGACCGCGGCCAACTGAACCGTTTGCGCGACCGGCGCTCCGATTAGGCCCGGGTGAGCGCCACCGCGGCGTCGGGCTCCAACACGCTGAAGCTGAAGCTCTCCTCGACGTAGAGCCGCACGACGTCGGCGTCGTGGTCCTGGTAGCCGATGGAGAGGTCCTGTCCGAGGTGGAACACGAAGTCGCCGCCGCGCTGGCTTACGACGACGCCGCCTTCGACGCCGGGCGCCCACACGACCGGGCCGCCCAAGATCTGGCGCAAGTGGTCGAGCAGGAGGTACCCCCCATGTTCGGCGGTCTCCACGATCACCGTGTAGATGGCGGGGTCGATGGCGAGCCCGTAGGGCCCGGTGATCCCGGCCTGGCGCAGCTTGTCCGTCGCCTGCGCCACCACCTTGGGGTATTGATCCATGTCCGCCTCGATGGTGCACGGTGAGTGCGAGCTCTCCTCGGTGATGCCGAGCATGCCGCCGGCGACGTAGCCGTGGAAGATGGACGAGTTCTCGGCCAACGCGATCTGTCGCACCGCCTCGTCGAGCTCCGGCAGCTCGATGGCGACGTTCCCGCGGTCTGCGGCGTCCACTTCTTCGCGCGAGACAGCGAAGTCCACCCGCAGCTCGACGACCGGGCGGACGTTGCGACGCAGCGCGCGGACGCCTTCCGACGGGCTGTCCACCTCCTCGACCCGCCCGAGATTGATCGCCGAGTAGTCCCAGCCGTGCGGGCCGTCGACGTCGACGAGCTTGCGCGCCGCCAGGTACGTGACCAGCCGGCTCTTCGCCTCGTCCTCGATCTGTGACCAGGCGGCCTCGGAGACCGGGGCCAGGTCGCGGTAGAGATGGTCCATCAGTCGGTTCCCTTCAGGCTGCCGATGCCGAGTGAGCCCGACGACGCCGCGGCGGCTTCGCCACCCGCAGCCGCCTCGGCCTCCACTTCGGTCACCGGTTCGGATGTGAACAGATAGGTCCGCAAGTGGCGGTCGAGGACCGGGTCACGTCGACGGAGCCACTCGAGGGTCATGGACGCGTGTTCCTTCTCCTCGTCGCGGTTGTGCGCCAGGACGGCGGCCAGGCTCGAATCGTTCGTCGCCTGCACGCGTTGGTCGTACCAGTCGACTGCCTCGAGCTCCTCGACCAACGACGTCAGGGCTCGGTGGCGGTCGATCGTGGCCTCGCCGATCAGCTCGGCCGGCTCGTGGAGTCCCTCGCTTCCCATGGCGCCCCAACCTAACGCGGGGCCTCCGCGACGTGCGCCGGTCAGCCACGTTGGCGGTCGCTCTCCGGACGACGTCGACGTCGGCGCAGACGATCGTTCGCGACTTCGCCGACACGCCGACACGCCGGCTGGCGGGTGACGACCGTGCCGTCGAACCCGCGCCGCGACGGCCCCGGCACGGCCGGCCTTGGTGAAGGTGCGCCGTTCTTGCTGCCGTCCGCGAATGCGGCTGTTTGACGGCCCGGCCCGACGGCCCACCCGGGACGGCCACCGTCGGACCCCCTTCGGCTCACACGGAAGACACGTCTTCGCCACAAAACTTGACTAATCACATCAAGTTTATTAAATAGATAGGAAATGAAAACCAAGACAGCAATCACACTGGCCGGCGCGTTGGCGACGGTCGCCTCGATGGCGGTGGGTGTCGGGGCCTCCTCGGCCGCCAACCGGCCCACGGCACGCGAGGCGACCATCCCGTCGGGCACCGTCCTGCGTGTCGGCGAGCAGCTGAAGAACCTCTCGACCGTGCTGAGCCTCGGGCACGAGGATCAGAACCTCCCCTACCAGGTGCAGTACTCCGAGTTCGTGGGTGGTCCCCCGATGCTGCAGGCCTTCGAGGGGGGCGCGCTCGACGTCGGGTTCATCCAGAGCACCCCGCTGATCTTCGCCCAGGCGGCCGGCCAGCACGTCGACGCCATCGCCGGGTGGGCGAGCAGCGGGAGCGCCTACTCCTTGGTCTCGTCCCCCGGGCAGCACTCCATCAAGTCGTGGGCCGGCCTCAAGGGCAAGCGGGTCGCGTTCCAACAGGGGACCGCACTCGAGTCGGCGCTGCTCGAAGGGTTGAAGTCGGCCGGGCTGAACCTCTCCGACATCACGCCGATCAACGTCCCGGCGACGCAGGTCGCCGCCGCCCTCCAGGGTGGGTCGGCCGACGCGGGGATCGAGGTGGAACCGCTCCTCAGCGCGTACCTCCAGTCGAACCCGACCGCCCAGATCATCGCCCGGCCCGCCGCGGTGACGGAGAAGTCGGACTTCTTCGTCGCCACGTCGTCCGCCCTGGCGAACAAGGGCGTCTCGGCCGCCATCGCCGACTACATCTCCCGCCTCATCAAGGCGTATCAGTACCTGGACGCCCATCCGCAGGCCGCCATCCAGGCGGTCTACGAGGGCCAGTACGGGCTCAAGCCGGCGCGCGCCGAGTACGTGGCCAAGCTGGTCGGGCCGACCAAGTTCTTTGCGCTTCCGGGCACGATCCTCGCCGCGCAGCAGAACCTGGCGAACCTGTACCTCGCCGCCGGGACGATCCCCTCCCATATCAGCGTGACCCAGGAGTTCGACGCCCGCTACAACTCCGTCGTCGCCAGCACCGAGGCCTCGTGACGATCTCGCTGCCCCGCACGACGGTCGTGACGCCGGCCGTCGCCGCGGCGCCCGTCCTCGACGTGACCGACGCGGCCGCTCCCGCACTCGTCCGCCTCCCGACCGCGACGGCCGACCGGCCCGCCCGGCGCCGGTTCCACGGCGCGGCCGGTCCCAGCCGACTCATCGGCGTCGCGCTGCTGATCGCCGTGTGGGAGATCGCCTCGCTGCTCGGCTGGATCCAGCCGCAGGACCTCGCCGCGCCCGACCGCCGTGGTCTCCACCGGCGCGCACCTGCTCGCCAACGGCACCTTGGAGTCGGCCCTGTGGGCCTCGCTGCAGCGCGTCTTCTGGGGCCTGGCGATCGGCGTGCCGATCGGTGCCGCGCTGGCGCTCGCCGCCGGGTTGAGTCGCCTCGGGGAGCGGCTCATCGACGGCAACGTCCAGGTGCTCCGGTTCGTCCCCATCATCGGCCTCGAGTCGCTGTTCGTCCTGTGGCTCGGCGTCGGGGAGACAGCGAAGATCTCCATGATCACGCTCGGCGTGATGTTCCCCGTCTACATCAACACGTTCGCCGCCGTCCGCTCCATCGACCCGAGCTACGGCGAACTGGCCGACGTGGTCGGACTGAGCCGACTCTCGCGGATCCGGCGCATCGTCCTGCCGGCCGCGCTGCCGGGCTTCCTCGTCGGCCTTCGCCTGGCCATGGCCGTCGCCTGGTTGTTGCTCGTCTTCGCCGAGCAGATCAACGCGACGAGCGGGCTCGGCTATCTCATCATCCAGGCGCAGACGTACTTCCAGTCCAACGTGATCGTCGTGTGTCTCGCCTGCTACGCCATCTTGGGGTTGCTCACCGACGTGTTCGTCCGCGGCCTCGAGGCCGTCCTCCTGCGCTGGCAGCCCGGCCGATGACCGCGACGCTCACTCACGCGTCCGGGGGCCTCTCCGCTGCCGGCCTCCCCGCCGACGCCGCCGTGGTGGTCCGCGGCCTCCACCGCAACTTCGGCGACCGCGAGGTCCTGCGCGACATCGACTTCACCATCGGGCGCCGCCAGTTCGTGGCGCTGCTGGGCCGGAGTGGCTCCGGCAAGAGCACGATCCTCCGGGCCTTGGCCGGGCTCGATCCGGGGGCGGTCGGTGAGCTGTGGGTGCCGCAGCGCCGCTCGGTCGTGTACCAGGAGCCGCGGCTTGCTGCCGTGGGCCAGGGTGCTGGCCAACGTCATCCTCGGGCTCGATGGGCGTGACGCCGCGGCGCGTGGACGCGCCGCGCTCGACGAGGTCGACCTGCACGGCCACGAGGACGATTGGCCCAAGACGCTCTCGGGCGGAGAGGCCCAGCGGGTTGCGCTCGCCCGTGCGCTCGTGCGCGAGCCGCAACTCCTGCTCCTCGACGAGCCCTTCGGCGCGCTCGATGCACTCACCCGGATCCGCATGCACGCGTTGGTCGTCGAGCTCTGCCGGCGGCACCACCCCGCCGTCCTGCTGGTCACGCACGACGTCGACGAGGCGATCCTCCTCGCCGACCGCGTGCTCGTCCTGACCGAGGGTCGTCTGTCTCTCGACGTGACCGTCGACCTCGAGGGCCCTCGGCTGCGCAGCGACCCAGCGTTCGGGCGACTCCGTTCCCGGCTTCTCGCCGAGCTGGGTGTCGACGAGTCGGCCGAGAGCGCCAGCCTTCCGTCACCCGCGGCGAGCGACGGGGACGACGACGCAGACCCGGATTCCTTGTACCACCAACCAATCCCAGAACAGGAGAGAGTCAGATGACGACCACCCTTGCCCCGACCGACCTCGAGGTCACGCGCCTCTCCGGCTCCATCGGTGCCTTGATCACCGGCGTCGACCTGCGCGACGCCGACGACGACACGATCGCGCGGATCCGCCAGGCCTGGCTCGACCACAAGGTCGTGTTCTTCCCGGGCCAGCACCTCAACGAAGCGGAGCACCAGGCCTTCGCCGCTCGCTTCGGCGACCTCACCGAGGGACATCCGGTGGTGCCGAGTGTCGAGGGGTACCCCAACCTCTTCGAGATCGACTACACGAAGTCCCGCGAGCTCTACACGGCCTACGGCGACGTCGCCACGAAGAAGCGTGGGATCCACTGGCACACCGACGTGACGTTCGTGCAGCGTCCACCGGCCGGCTCGATCCTGCGCGCCGTCGTCATCCCACCGGCGGGCGGGGACACCTTGTTCTCCAACCAGCAGGCGGCGTACGAGGCGCTGAGCCCGGCGTTCCAGGACTTCCTCTCGTCGCTGCACGCCGTGCACGACGGCAGCGCACAGTTCGCCCCGGTGCTCGAGCGGGTCGGCGAGGGCAAGTGGGAGGGCGCAGAGCTTCCCGTCCTCGAGCCCGTCGTCCATCCGGTCGTGCGCACCCACCCCGAGACCGGGGCCAAGGCGCTCTTCGTGAACCCTGGCTTCACGTCGCACATCGTGGAGCTCGAGCGCCCCGAGAGCGACGCGCTGCTCGCCTTCCTGTACGAGCACTCCGTGAGCCCCGAGTTCGTCGTGCGCTACCACTGGGCCGAAGGCGACCTCGGCTTCTGGGACAACCGCGCCACGCAGCACTCGGTGGTCGGCGACTTCGGCGAGCAGCACCGTGTCATCCAGCGGGTGACGATCAAGGGCGACGAGCCGGTCTGAGCCTCTGGCCGGCCCGGGGCTCAGCTACGGCACGACGTCGAGCGGGCAGGCGTCACGAGCCCGTCCGGTACATGAGGTCATAGGAGTGGTGGCAGCTCCGTCGGGTAGCGGCGGGGCTGTCACCGCGCGCCGGCGTCACGGGCCTCGGGTGGAGGCGGATCCACCCACCAATACACCCCCGGACTGACGACCCAGAAGCCCGATTTTCGGACACTGGGTCCATGACCATTTCCGATTACCTCATCGACATCACCCTCATCAGCCTCGTCCTGATCCAGATCAGGGCGCGCAAGCTGACTGTCAAGGCCCTCCTGTTGCCGCTCGGCCTCGTGTCCTACGTGGCCTACACGTACCTCCGGGGCGTGCCGACGGCGCACAACGACCTCTTCCTCGTCGTCGGGGCCGCCGCCGTGGGCGCGACGCTCGGTGCGCTGGCCGGCACGTTCACCGCAGTCCGGCGGGCCGACGACGGCTCGGTCTGGGCCAAGGCCGGTCTCGCGGCGGCGGCGCTGTGGATCCTGGGTACCGGCGGCCGCCTGGCCTTCCAGCTCTACGCCAGCCACGGCGGCGGAGCGTCGTCGCGCACTTCAGCGCGTCGCACGGCATCACCAGCGCCACGGCGTGGACCGCGGCGCTGATCCTCATGGCGCTGAGCGAGGCGACCATGCGGACCTCCATCCTCGGGCTGGCGCTTCTACCGCCTGGGGGGCGGGGCGCCGGTCGCCCCCTCGGCCACGAGCCCGGCTCCGACACCGGCGCCGTCCAGCCCGGCGTCCTTTCCTCCGGTGCGCAGCCGGGTCCCCGTTTCGGCGGGCACGCGGTCCATGATGGACAGCGGTGACGATCCTCTTTCCTAATCCCGATCAGATGCCTGCCCGGTGGGGCGCCCTCGCCAACGGGGTCACCCTTGCCGGGTTGGGCCTGTTGGTGTTCGGCTCCCTCAGCGGGATTCCGGCCGGGGACTCGCAGCGGACAGAAGCTCGCCGCGGTCGTTCTGCTGGCGATCGCGGCGCGTCGCCTGGGTGGCCTGGGTGCTCGCCCGCAACACGAGCCCCGAGCCCGTCATCGCGACCTGCCTCGTCGTCGTGGCGGCGGCGGGCGGGGCGCTGGCCGCCTTCTCCGCGGTGGCCTTGGTGTTCCCCGGCGTGGCGACCCTGGCCGCCGTCTCGCGGTGGCGCTTGATCCCGGCGCTGGCCGTGTCGGTGCCGGCCGGCGCGTGTTGGCGGTCCTGGTCGCGACACTGGCCAACGGCAACAACTTCGCCGTCGTCTACGGCGCGCTGGCCGCGGTGTTCACTGCGGCTGATGGTCGGGATGACCCGGCGCCAGGCCGTCGAGCATGCCGAGCAGATGACGAGGCTCGAGCTGGCGTCGGAACGGGCCGAGGTCGAACGCAACCGGGCCGAGTTGCTGGGCGAGCGCAACCACCTGGCGCGCGAACTGCACGACGTGCTCGCCCACACCCTGGCCGCGCTGTCGCTCCAGCTCGAGGCGTTCGAGACGGTCGTCGACGCGGAGCCGGGGACGAGTCCCGCCGTCCGCGAGCAGCTCGAGCGCACCCGTCAGCTCGTCCGCGAGGGACTCGAAGAGGCCCGCGGCGCAGTGCAGCGCGCTGCGCGACGACGCCGAGCCGCTCGAGCAGCGGCTGGCCCGGCTCGCCGAGCAGCACGACGCCGCGTTCGAGACGGTGGGCGCGGTGCACCCGCTCGCGCCCGAGGCCGTCCTGGCCCTCTACCGGGTGACCCAGGAGGCGCTGACCAACGTGACGAAGCACGCCACCGGCGCCACGGCATCGGTCGCAACTCGCCTTCGACAGCGACCGCGTCACGGTCACCGATCGACAACGACGTGATCGCCGGCAACGGACGGCGCCGGCTCGCTCGGAGCAGCGGCGGCGGCTTCGGGCTGCGCGGGATCGCCGAGCGCCTCGCGCTGCTCGGTGGAGAGGTCGAGGCGGGCCCCGTCGCCGGCGGCTGGCGCGTGACGGCGACGGTGCCGGCCCCGGCCGCGACACCGCCGCTGGCGTCGTCGGAAGACCCAGCTCGCCTCGTGAGGGTGCTCATCGCCGACGACCAGCGCGTCGTGCGCGATGGGCTCGCCATCATCGTCGGGGGCTTCCCGGACACCGAGGTGGTCGGCCTGGCCACCGACGGGGCCGAGGCGCTCGACCTCGTCGAGTCAGCGAGCGCCCGACGTCGTCCTCATGGACCTTCGCATGCCGCAACGTCGACGGTGTCGAGGCGACCCGGGCGATCCGGGAGCGCCATCCCGAGCGTGGCGGTGGTCGTGCTCACCACCTACGCCGACGACGATTCGATCGTCGCCGCGCTGTCCGCCGGCGCGGCCGGGTACCTGACCAAGGACGCGGCGCCGCGACGACATCCGCCGCGCCCTCGAGGCGGCCGTGGCCGGCCAGTCCGTGCTCGATCCGGCGGTGCAGGCCACGCTGCTCAGGGCCGCCCAGCAGGGTGTGGTCCGCCCGGCCGAGCAGCTGCCCGACGGCCTGACCGACCGGGAGGTGGAGGTCCTGGGGCTCATCGCGTCGGGGCTCTCCAACCAGGAGATCGCCGAGCGACTGTTCGTGGCCGAGACCACGGTGAAGACGCACGTCAACCGGATCTTCGCCAAGACGGGCAGCCGCGACCGGGCCCAGGCGGCTGTCTACGCCCATCGCCACGGTCTCGGACGGGGTCCCCGCCGCCGCTGACGCCAGTCGCGCCCCGCCCGCCGCACGCCTCGCCCGCCGCCCGCCGCCGCCTCGGCCCTGATACCCTATGGGGGTATCGGGTACGGACACACGAGACGGAGGCGCCATGCGGCCGGGCTACATCGACAACAAGGAAGCGGTCCAGAAGCGGCTGCGCCGGGTCGAGGGCCAGGTGCGCGGCATCCAGCGCATGGTCGACGAGGACCGCTACTGCATCGAGATCCTCGAGCAGGTCTCCGCGGCGACCAAGGCGCTGCAGGCGGTCGCCCTGGGACTGCTCGATGACCATCTCGCCCACTGCGTCTCCGACGCCGTGCGCAAGGGCGGCGACGAGGCGACCGAGAAGCTGAACGAGGCGTCGGCCGCCATCGGGCGGCTGGTGCGTTCCTGAGCGCCGTGCCGACCAGCCCTGGCCATGGCCAACGTCGTTGTGGACGTGGGGCGGTCCCTGCGCGAGGCCTTCTTCATGTTCTGGGTCACCCTGTGGCCCCTCGTCCTCGGCTTCGGCATCTCGGGCGCCGTCCAGTCCTTCGCCAGCCGCGACGCGCTGCGCCGCAAGCTGGGCGACCACCGGCCGGCCGCCGTCGCACGCGGCCACGGGCTACGGGATGGTCTCGTCGTCGTGCTCGTACGCGGCGACGGCCATGGCCAAGTCGCTGTTCGTGCGCGGCGCGGACTACGTCGCCGCCATGGTCTTCATGTTCGCCTCGACCAACCTGGTCATCGAGCTCGGCATCGTGCTGGTCGTGCTCATGGGGTGGCAGTTCGCCGTCAGCGAGTTCGTCGGCGGCGTGATCATGATCGTCCTCCTCGCCTCGCTCGGCGGGCTGTGGCTGCGCGGGCGCCTCGTCGTCGCCGCCCGCGCCCGTCTGGAGGCCGCGAGCCGACCCGCACGCAGCACGAGCACGAGCACGCGAACGCGGCGAAGACGCGACGAGGCGGACCAGAGCGCCGACGCCGCGCCGTGGCGCACCCAGCTGCGCTCGCCGGCCAAGTGGGCCGACAGCGCCACCTACACGATGGCCGACCTGACCATGGTGCGGCGCGAGCTCGTCATCGGCTACGTCGTCGCCGGCTTCCTGGCCGTGCTCGTGCCGACCTCGGTCTGGCAGGCCGTCTTCGTCACCGGGCACGGGTTCTGGACGAGCCTCGAGAACGCCATCGTCGGTCCCGTTCATCGCGATCATCAGCTTCGTCTGCTCCATCGGCAACGTTCCGCTGGCGGCGGCGCTGTGGCACGGCGGCATCTCGTTCGGCGGCGTGATCGCCTTCCTCTTCGCGGACCTGATCACGTTCCCGCTGCTGCTGATCTACCGCCGCTACTACGGCACGCGCTTGATGCTGCGCATGCTCGTCGTGTTCTGGGCGCTCATGTCCACGGCGGCCCTCCTGACCGAGATCCTCTTCCACGCCCTCGGCGCCGTCCCGACCACACGGCCCGCCACCGTCGCCCCGGTCGGCTTCTCGTGGAACTACACGACGTACCTGAACATCGTCTTCCTGGCGCTCTTCGCGGTCTTGTACTGGGCCTACCGCAACCGGGAGCGCCTCGGCAGCACCGGGCGCTCCGCCCGCGACCCCGTCTGCGGCATGCAGGTCGAGATCGCCCACGCGCCGGCCTCGGCCGACCACGACGGCCACCGGTCTACTTCTGCTCAGACCACTGCGCCGAGCGCTTCGCGGCGCAGCACCCCGCCGAGAAACCCGTGCCCACGCCCGACGCCGTCCTGCCCCAGCACCGTTGAGCCGACCCCTTCGTGCTGTCCCCGACTAGCGAAACGACAAGGAGACCCGCATGGACCCGCAACGCATGATGGAACGACTCGACGCCATGGTCGCGAACGGGCGCATCACGACCGAGGAAGCGGCGCGGCTCGCGCCACCGAAGGCACCCTCGAGTTCGACCACGTGGTCGCCGGCATCCGGGCCCGCCACGCGCAGGCGCATACCGACCCGGCGGTCGCCGAGGGACGCATGAGCCAGGACGAAGCCGACGCCTACCTCGAGCGGGTGCGTGGCGGCGAGCACTCGCGACGGCTGCGCCCACATCCGCGGCAAGGCCTGAGGTCTGGCGCCCCGTCCCGTCCGCCGGGACGGGTCCGGCGGAACCGGCCGGCGTGGCGAAGCGGCCAGGCGTGCGGTCACTACAGTGCCGTCACCATGCCGGACTACGACGCCATCGTCATCGGCGCAGGGCACAACGGGTTGACGGCGGCCGCGGTCATGGCCCGGGGCGGGCTGCGCGTGCTGTGCCTCGAGAAGAACCACTTCATCGGCGGCATGGCCTCGACCACCGAGCTCATCCGGGGCTACCGCTTCGAGCTCGCCGGGTCGATCCAGTTCCCGATCCCCAACGAGATCTTCGAGGACCTCGAGCTGGGGTCGTGCCCGATCTACGAGCCCGAGGTCCAGTCGGCCAGCATCGGCGACGGCGACGGCGACCATCGCCCATCCTCTTGTACTCGGACCCCGAGAAGCTGCTCGAGCACCTGGGCGAGACGCTCGGGATCGAGGCGGTGCTCGGCATGGCCGAGGTGGCGGCCTGGGCCGAGGCGCCGGCGCGGGCCATCGGTCGCTTCGACGTGCGCCAGCCGCCCGAAGTCGCTCGACGAGATGTGGGCCTGCGCCGCCAACGAGGCCGAGCGCGAGGCGTTGCGCATCGCCATGTTCGGCAGCGTGATGGACGTGGTCGACCGCTTCCTGCCCGATCCCGTGAAGCACGCGCCGGTGCGCAGCATGCTGAGCTTCCTCGCCGTCAACTCGACCTACCGCGGGCCGTACTCACCGGGCAGCGCGCTGTGCCTCGCCTTCGCGCTGGCGTCGCCGGGCACCGCCACCATGTCCAAGGTGCGCGGCGGCCTCGGCACCATCGCCGACCACCTGCTGTCGCTGTTCGAGCGCCACGGCGGCGAGCTGCGCCGCCACACCAAGGTGTCGCGCATCGTGGTCGACGGGGGCGCCGTGCGCGGCGTCGAGCTCGGCGAGGGCGAGGTGGTGACGGCGCCGGTCGTGGTCTCGAACCTCGACCCGACGGCGACGTTCATCCACCTGCTCGACCCCGAGGCGCTGCCCGACGCGTTTCGTCCAGCGGGTGCGCAACATCGACCATCGGGCCGCCTACTTCCAGGCCCACTTCGCGCTCGACGGGCTGCCCGAGTACCGCGCCCCCTACGAGGCGCTCAACGAGTCGTCGATGCGGGCGCAACGTCACCTTCTTCGGCACGGCCGAGCAGATGCAGCGCGACTTCGAGGGCTGCGTGCGCGGCGAGGTGCCCGCGTCACCCTCGTTCAACCTGCAGATCCCGTCGCTCGACGATCCGTCCCTGGCGCCCGAGGGCAAGCACGCGGCGAGCAGCTTCGCCTTCTACCTGCCGGTCGGCGGCCGACCGCGAGACGCAGAACCGCCTGCGCGACGAGATGGCCGAGCGCATCGTGGCCAAGATCGCGGCGGTGGCGCCGAACTTCCCCGACCTGATCGAGCGCCAGCTGAACTACCCGGCCTTCACCTACGAGCTGATGTTCGGCTGCACGGGCGGCGACTTCACCCACGGGCTGCTCCAGCCCGAGTTCATGGGGCCGTTCCGGCCCGGGCCGCGCGGGCTGGCCGGACAACCCGGTGCCCGTCTCGGGCCTCTATATGTGCGGCGCCGGGTGCCACGGCGGGCCCGGGGTCACCTTCATCCCCGGGCTACAACTGCGGCTACGCCGTCTTGGACGGCGCCGGTGCGGGCGTCACCGGCACGGCGGAGCTGCCTGACGCAGCGCGTTGTTGTAGCGCAGCTGGCGCTCCATGAAGGCGAGGAACATCGCGATGGAGAACGCCAGGCTGGTGAAGAGGCTCATCACGAAGAAGATCCAGGCCCACTTGAGGCCGCGCCGTGTGCCCTCGACGATCGTCCACAGCGGCATGAGCACGACGTTCACGATGACGTAGTCCTGGGCCGCCGAGTCGGCCGCCCAGTTGGTGAACAGCATCTTGGTGTAGTTCCAGTAATTCGCGTTGTGGTACGTGTGCGTGTAGCGGACGTTGAAGTACCAGCCGAGCACGATTGAGCAGACGCCGACCACGTAGTAGACGCCCTCGAGCACGGTGACGCGGCCGGCGCCGGTCCCGGCGGTGAAGAGGTGGCGGTTCACGTAGAAGGCGACCGCCGTGGTCGCCAGGCCAAGGATGCCGATGATCAGCAGCTGCGACGTCATGCCCGTCCTCCTGCGTGCGTAGGTGCGGGTGCGCACACCCTAAGGGCAGCCGGCCGTTGGCGCGCCGGGGCGCGTAGGGCGCTGGGCGCCCGATGGATCAGAGCAGTTCGAGCAGGCGTTCGGGCGGCCGGGCGATGACGGCCCGGTCGCCGACCACGAAGATGGGCCGCTCCAACAGGATCGGGTGCGTCGTGATGGCGTCGAGCAGCTCGGCGGGCGTCGGCGTCGGCCAGGCCCAGCTCGGCGTAGACGGCCTCACCCGTGCGCATCATCTGGCGCGGGTCGTCGATGGCGAGCATCGCCATGAGCCCCTCGAGGTCGGCCGGCGTCGGGGGCTCTTCGAGGTAGCGGATGTGCTGCGCGTCGACGGATCTCTCATCGAGGATGGCGAGCGCCGAGCGGCACTTCGAGCACTCGTCGTTGACGTAGAGCTGCGCCTCGATGTCGTCGTCGGTGTCGTTGGCACGGCCGTCAGGATAGGCGCGGCGAGGCCATCCGCCTCAGCCGGTCGCTCCCGGCACGCCCGACGACGGCGGGCAACGCGGCCAGCACCTGGTTCCAGCTGTAGGTGAGCGCGCGGGCCGGGGCGCCGGCGACGGCGAGCGTCACCGCCATGGACGTGCCGCCGTTGTCGCCGTCGTGGTTGTCGCCCGTGGTGTCGAGGGCCGCGCCCATCACCAAGTTCGGCCCGGTACCGAAGTCGTCGAGGATGCCCTTGCGGTGGCCCCAGCAACCGGTGGCGCCGCGATGCAGGCAGTCCAGGTTGCCGCTGTCGTAGCCGTCGTCGTACATCCAGCCGTAGACCGCATCGAGCCCGTTGGACGAGCCGCCGGCCCACTCGGCGTCGTCGAGGACGTAGGCCGACCCGGGATCGGGTGGGTCGTTGGCGTCGTCGGCGCCCACGTTGCGCGTTCTGCGTTCAAGCCCGTCGTCAGGCCGCTGAACGGGGACAGCCCGCGGTCGACGCGTTCGAGGTTCACCGCCACGAAGAGCTGCTCGGGGCACGCTGAGCTGGGCGAAGCCGGCCGGCAGCACCATGGGCCGGATGCCCTCGAGCGCGTGGGCGTGATTGATGGCGTCCAGCGCGGCGCCGATGCAGGTGGGCGAGTTGTCGATCCCGTTGTCGGCGCAGATGCGGGTGTAGTCGGGATCCGGGCAGCACGTTGTGGGCGGGGTCGGCGATGCCGGCGTTCGACTCGGAGGTCGGGACGGTCCGGAGCGGTCGCAACGTGCCCGCCCTCGTGGCGGCCAACACGTCGCTCCACGAGTAGACGTAGGTGCCCGGTTGTTGGTCCACCGCCAGCGTCGCCGCCAGCGACGACCCGCCGCGGTCGCCGGCCGACGTGTCGCCGTTCGGGTCGAAGGCCGCACCCATAACGAGGTGCACGCGAGCCGAAGCGCTCGAGCACGATCTGGCGGTCGGCCCAGCAGCCCGACGTCTGCGCTGTTCGAGCAGTCGGGTACGCCGCTGTCGGGCCCGTCGTTGTACATCCACTGGTAGTCGGCGTCGAGACCGTTGTCGACCGCCCCGATCCACTCGGCGTCGACCGACGCGTAGTCGCGGCCCGGTCGCGGTGGCAGCTCGGCCGTGCCTGCGCCCTTCTGCGCGTTGGTGTCGAGCGCCGCCGTCAGCCCGGCGAAGGGCGGCAGCCCGCGGTCGACCCGCTCGCGGTTCAGCGCCACGAAGAGCTGCTCGGGCACGCTCAGTTGGGCAAAGTCGGACGGGCAGCGCCATCGGCCGCAACCCCTCACGCGGCCCGGGCGGAGTCGATGGCCTCGAGGGTGAGGCGCAGACAGGTGCTCGACGAGTCCCCGCCGACCGGCGCGCACGAGTTGGGGTAGTTGGGCGTGGGCGCGATCGACTGCGACGGCGTGGCTCAGTGCGCTTCCCCGAGTTGCTCGGGCTGGACGAGCAGCCGGCCAGCGCGAGCGGCGACGACGAGCGTGCAGCGCGGCGCCAGCGGTGGCCGCCGCGAGGCGGCGCCGGGTCGGCCCTCCCGGCGGCGCGAGTCGGGTCGTCGGGTGCCGCCATGAGGTGCCCCAACGTAGCCAGCGCGGATCGGGGTCGAGGTCGGCCGTCCCCGTGGGCGGGTGGCTTGCTTGGCGTCGGAGTTCGCTGTGTCGATCAGGCCGCCGCGGCGGGCTTCGCCGCGACGCCGAGCGTGAGCCAGCACCACGGCTTGGGGCCCTTGACGTAGCGCTGCTCGTTGCGCTCCATCACGAAGCCGGCCTGCTCCACGAGCGCGGAGGGGTCGCGGGTCAGGTGACAGCCGTCGGCCAGTCGGCGCTGGACCGGGTTCGATCCGGTGCTGCCACTTGGCCACGCCCGGGTCGGGTGACAGCCCGTGCTCGAGGAAGTGCACGGTGCCGTTCGGCTTGAGCACCCGCAACAGCTCGGACGAGCGCCTGCGCCGGATCCGGGCACGGTGCACAGGGTGAAGGTGCAGAGGGCGGCGTCGCAGCTGGCGTCGTCGAGTGGGAGCGCCTGCCCGTCGAGCCCCACGTGCTCGACGGGCACGTGTCGCCTCGCGGATGCGGCGCTCGGCGCGCCGGCGGGCCACGAGCGCTGGCTCGACCGCCAAGCACGGCGTCGACGTCGGGCGGGTAGTGGGGCACGTTCAGCCCGGAGCCGAAGCCGATCTCGACCACGCGTCCCGCAAGGCCCTCGGTGGCGCGGGCCCGCCACTTGTCGAAACCGGTCGAGCCGCAGCATCCACTCCACCAGTCGTGGCACGACCTGCTCGTTGTAGACGCCCACCCGACGACGCTATCCGCCGTCGTGGCGAAGAATCACCGCCATGGACATCCACGGCAGCGCGCTCGTCACCGGCGCCAGCCGCGGCATCGGCCGGGCCGTCGCGCTCGAGCTGGCGCGTCGCGGCTTCGACACCGTCGCCACCATGCGGGACCCGGCCGTCGGGGCCGGGCCTCGCTGAGCAGGCCGACGGACGCCTGGAGGTCCGGCGCCTCGACGTCACCGACCCCATCGACGTTCGACCTGCCGGGCGACCTGCGGGTGCTGGTCAACAACGCCGGGGTCGACACCGACTTACCTGCCCGTCGAGCACGCGGACATCGACGACTGGCGCCGCATGTTCGAGACGAACGTCTTCGGCACGGTGGCGCTGACCTCCGCCGCCATCCCGACGCTGCGGGACAACCAGCCTTCGGTCATCTGCACGATCACGTCGTCGTCGATCATCGCCGCCGTCCCGTTCTACTCGGCGTACCGCGCCTCGAAGGCGGCGGCCTCGGCCTTCTGCGACAGCCTGCGCGTCGAGGTGGCGCCGTTCGGCATCCGGGTGGTCGAGATCCTGCCTGGTCCGGTCGACACCGACATGTTCCGCCTCAGCACAGGCGAGCAGGTTGCGGCGCGGTTCCCGGACTATCGAGCCCTGTCCGACGTCGCCGGCGAGCTGCGGCGCGCGCACGCCGACCCGCGGGTGGTCGAACCGGCCGCGGCGGCCTCGGCGATCGTCGACGCCATCGTCGACTCGTCGGGGCCGATGCGCTACGGCTGCGACCCGGTGTCGCACGAGCTGATGGACCTGTGGCGCCAGAGCGACGACGAGACCGTCTTCGCCCTCACCGGCCAGGGGATCTTGGACCAGGCCGCCCGCACGGGAGACGAGCCGACCCCGGCTGACGCCGGCGCGACCGGGAGGCGCGCGCCGACGCAACATCCAGCGCGCTGGCGCTTCGGCCGGCCCGCGCGGGCTACGTTCGGCGGCGACAGAAAGGTCCTCGTGCAACTCGACGTCGTGTTCGCCGTCTTCCCGATCATCTTCCTGGGCGAACTCCCCGACAAGACGATGTTTGCCTCGCTCGTGCTGTCCACGCGCGGCCGGCCCTTCCCCGTGTGGCTGGGCGCCGCCGCGGCCTTCGCGATCCACGTCGTCATCGCCGTCACGATCGGCGTCGCGCTGTTCCATCTGCTGCCGCACCGCGCGCTCGAGGCGATCGTGGCCGCGATGTTCTTCGTCGGCGGGGTCCTCGCGCTCCGTGAGGCGAGAAAGGAGCAGACGAAGAGGAGCTGGTCGAGCGCGAGGTGGTGTCACACCAACGCGTGGCGCGTCACGGCGTTCGTGGTCATCTTCATGGCCGAGTGGGGCGACCTGACGCAGATCCTCACGGCCAACCTGGCGGCGCACTATCACGACCCCCTCTCGGTCGGCGTTGGTGCGCTGCTGGCGCTCTGGGCCGTGGCTGCACTCGCCGTCCTCGCCGGACAGAGCGTGCTGCGGTTGATCAACATCGCCACCATCAGGATCGTCACCGCGGTCGTGCTCTTCGGGCTGACCGGGTGGGCCATCTGGGAAGCGGCGCGCTGACGCGCCCGGCGCCCCGCCTTCAGCGGGGGCGGAGCAGCGGGGTGGTCCCGGCCGGCGTCCCGGCGTTGCGCTCGAGGCTCTGGCGCAGCAGATCTTTGGTCCCCTCCTCCATGAGGGCGTAGGTGTCGCGCATCTCGTCGAGGCGGTCGTCCGCTTCGTCTCCGGCGGCGTCGAGGGCGCGGTCGGCCACCCGGCGAAGCTCCGTCAAGGCCCGGAACCGCGACTCGAGCACCCGCTCCCAGCCCGGTGGGCTGACGCGGTAGTAGATGCGACGGTCGCCCGGGCGCGCCACCTTTTCGACGACGCCGACCTCGCAGAGGGTCCGCAGCGACGTGCTCACGCTCCCGGCCGACA
>CAWGCO010000002.1:0-22660 GCA_963821105.1 uncultured Acidimicrobiaceae bacterium | reverse complement strand
GATCGAGCCAAAGGCGCACCTGAACGGTCTCGGCCGCGCCCGAACGCCACCCGTCGTCGCTGGTACGTGACTCGATCTCCATCTCGGCCAGCGCTCGGCGCGTCGCGCTGCGTAACAGGACCGTGACGACCGAGTCCACGGGATCACCGAGTTCGGGGTCGCCTTCCACCGGCTCTTCGACCGCCACACGTCGCAACAGTTCCGCCACGTCGGGTGGGGCGTCGTCGATCGCCTGGTGGAGGTCGTCGGCCGCCAGCAGCGTCTGAAAGGCCCGGCGCTGAGCCCATCGACGAACAGCACGGCCTCCAGTCGGTCGGCCACGGCCTCGGGGCGGTGCACGGCGAAGCGGAGCGCCTCAAGGCCCGGCCGGCTGGCCGGGTCCGGGCCGTGCGGGGAACGCCGGGGCGGGGCCTCGCCCTCGTCTTCGGCCGGTCGGTCCCCCCCGCCGTCCTCCCCCGGTTCGTTGGCGACCGGGCCACCGGCCGTCGGGCGCCTCCGTCCGCTCGCGGCGGCCGTCGCCCTCCACCGGTGGGTGGGCACGCCGCGTGGTCGAGGCGGCTCCGCGAAGGCGATGCCGCGTCGAGGCGGCACCGGTCCGCCACCTGCATGACGTACTGGTCGCGGACGAGGTCGCTCGGGTGCTCGGCGATGACCGCGAGCGCGCGCTCCGCGGCGCGGGCGCGACCCTCGGGCGTGGTCGAGGTCGCGCGCCGGCGAGGCACGCGGTCGAGTCGGAACTGCAGGAACGGCACGGCGTCGCGCACGGCGGCGCGAGCGCGTCGGGATCGCTGCGCGCGAGCTCGGCGGGGTCGCTGCCGTGCGGGAGCTCGCGCCACGGCGACGTCGACCTCGTGGGTGCGCTCCCACTGGTAGACGCTCGCGGCGCGCGCTCTGGCCCGGCGGCAGTCGGCGTCGTAGGCGAGCACGATGCGCTTGGCGAAGTTGCGCATCAGCGGAAGTGGTCCTCGGCGAGCGCGGTGCCGCACGTCGCGACCGCGCGCGGCACGCCGGCCTCGAAGAACGCGATGACGTCGGTGTAGCCCTCGCACACGACGACCTCGCCCTGGGCGATCACGCCTTGCTTCGCCCAGTTGAGCCCGTAGAGCGTCTTGCGCTTCTGGTAGATCGGCGTCTCCTGGGTGTTCTTGTACTTGGGCTCGGGGCGTTCCGGTCGGGCGCCTGACCCGCCGGGCCGCGGCAGGATCCGCCCGCCGAGCGCGATCGGCCGGCCGCCCGGGGTCGAGGATCGGGAACAGCACCCGCGCGGAAGCGCGTCCTGGAGGCGGCCCGCGCTGTTCACGAAGCCGAGCCCCGACGTCGGCGCGACCTCGTCGGGAGCTTGAGCGACGTGGCCAAGCGCGTCCCAGTCGTCGGGCGCCCAGCCGAGGCGGAACTGGCGCACGACGTCGCCGTCGTAGCCGCGGGTGCGCAGGTAGTCGCGCGCCGGCCCGGCGTCGGGCGACGTCAGCAGGCGCTCGTGGTACCACGCCACGGCGCGCTCCATGGCGTCGAGCAGCTCGGAGCGCCGCTGGTGGTCGCGCCCTGGCCTCCTGGTCCTCGTGCAGCTTGATCCCGGCCCGCTCGGCCAGCTGGCGCACCGCGTCGACGAAGTCGAGGTGCTGGATGGCGCGCACGAACGTGATGGCGTCGCCCGTCGCGTGGCACCCGAAGCAGTAGTAGAGGCCCTCCTCGGCGTTGACGGAGAACGACGGCGTCTTCTCCGCGTGGAACGGGCACAGCCCGGTCCAGCGCCGCCCGACCTTCCGCAGCGCCGACGTGCTCGCCGATCAGGCCGACGATGTCGGTCGCCGAGCGGACCTGCGCCACTTCCTCGTCGGGGATCCCCACGGCGCCGACCGTACCGATCCCCTGTCCCGCCTCGAACGGGGCCCCGCCGTCCGGCGGAATAGCGTTCGTCGATGGTCGTCACCATCTACGGCGTCTGCGCCCTCACCTTCATGATGCTGATGTACGCGCTCGAGCGGTCGAGGCCGTACGTTCGTCCTGGCTCTTCGCCCTCGGCTGCGCCCTCTCGAGCACCTACGGCTTCCTCTCGGGCGCCTGGCCCTTCGGCGGTCGTCGAGGGGATCTGGACCTTCATCGCGCTGCGGCGCTACCTCGTCGCGGGCCGCCCGCCGCGCCGCCGGCTGATCAGCTCGCCTTGGCCTTCTTGCGTCGCCTTCTTCGACCCGTCCCCGGCGGCCGTCGTGCGCCGGCCGGGCCAGCACCGCCTGGGCGGCGGCCAGGCGGGCCACCGGCACCCGGTAGGGCGAGCAGCTGACGTAGTCGAGCCCGGCCCGGTAGAAGAGGTCGATCGACGTCGGGTCGCCGCCGTGCTCGCCGCAGACGCCGACCTTGAGCCCCGGGCGGGTGGCCCGCCCGCGCTCGGTCGCCGATGCGGACCAGCTCGCCGACGCCGCCGGCGTCGACCACCTCGAAGGGGTTGCGCGGCAGCAGCCCGAGCTCGAGGTACGCGTCCATCATCCGGCCCTCGACGTCGTCGCGTGAGAAGCCGAACGTCATCTGGGTCAGGTCGTTGGTGCCGAAGGAGAAGAAGTCGGCCACCTCGGCGATCTCGTCGGCCCGCAGCGCGGCCCGCGGCGTCTCGATCATCGTGCCGATCGTCACGTCGAGCTTCGCCGCCCTTGGCGGTGCCGGCCTTGGCGCCCTTCGACGGCCGCGGCGCCCGCTCCTTGTTCACCTCGGCCACCGCGTCCTCGACCCAGCCGCGCGCGAGCGCCAGCTCCTCGCGCGTCACGGTCAGCGGGATCATGATCTCGACGATCGGGTGCCCGCCGTCGGCCACCCGCTGGCGGGCCGCCTCCATCAGCGCGCGCACCTGCATCGCGTAGAGGCCCGGCTTGATCACCCCGAGCCGCACGCCGCGCGTCCCGAGCATCGGGTTCGCCTCGCGCCACGACAGCGCCGCCTCGTACAGGCGGCGCTCCTCGGGGTTGAGCCCGACCGTGGCGTCCTTGAGCGCCAGCTCCTCGGTCGAGGGCAGGAACTCGTGCAGCGGCGGGTCGAGCAGCCGCACCGTCACCGGCAGCCCGTCCATCGCGGCCAGCAGCTCGATGAAGTCCTCGCGCTGCACGAACCGCAGCTCCTCGAGCGCGTCGGCCTCCTCGCCCGGCGTCTGCGCCAGGATCATCCGGCGCACGACGGGCAGGCGGTCCTCGCCCAGGAACATGTGCTCGGTGCGGCACAGTCCGATGCCCTCGGCGCCGAGGCTGCGCGCGTTGGCGGCGTCCTCGCCCGTGTCGGCGTTGGCCCGGACGTTGAGGTGCCCCTTGCGGATGTCGTCGGCCCACGAGAGCACCGTGTCGAACGCCGCGGGCGGCGCCGCGGAGGTCAGCGGCACCTGCCCGGCCACGACGATCCCGGCGCCCCCGTCGATCGAGACCCAGTCGCCCTCGTACAGCGTCACGCCGTCGACCGTGACCGTGCGGTCGCCCAGGCGCAGCACCTCGGCGCCGACGACGGCGGGCTTGCCCCAGCCCCGCGCCACGACGGCGGCGTGGCTGACGAGCCCGCCGCGCGCGGTCAGGATGCCCTCGGACGGCCAGCATGCCGTGCACGTCCTCGGGCGACGTCTCGCTGCGCACGAGCACCACGCTGCTCGCCGCGCTCGGCGGCCGCCGCCGCGTCGTCGGCGGTGAAGTAGATCGCCCGACCGCGGCGCCGGGGGTGGCCCCGAGGCCCTTGGCCCACACGCTGTACCCCGAGCCGGCGAACTGCGGGTGCAGCACCGAGTCGAGGTGGTCCTCGGTGATCCGCGACACGGCCTCGGCCTTGGAGATCCCGAGGTCGCTCGGGCGCACCATGTCGACCGCCATCCTCAACGCGGCGGCGCCGGTGCGCTTGCCGACGCGGGTCTGGAGCATCCAGAGCTTGCCCTGCTCGATCGTGAACTCCGTGTCGCACATGTCGCTGTAGTGCGACTCGAGCCGGGCGAAGATCTTGAGCAGCTCGGCGTGGACCTTCGGGGAACTGCTTCTTCATCTCGGCGATCGGCTCGGTGTTGCGGATGCCGGCCACGACGTCCTCGCCCTGGGCGTTGACGAGGAAGTCGCCGTAGGCGCCCTTGGCCCCCGTCGCCGGGTCGCGCGTGAAGCCGACGCCGGTGCCCGAGTTGTCGTCGCGGTTGCCGAAGACCATGGCCTGCACGTTGACCGCGGTGCCGAGGTCGTGCGCGATGTGCTCGCGCTCCCGGTACGCGATCGCCCGCGGCCCGTTCCAGCTCCGGAACACCGCCTCGATCGCGCCGCGCAGCTGGTCCGCCGGGTTCTGCGGGAACGGCTTGCCGGTGTGGCGCTCGACGATCTGCTGGTACGACTCCACGAGATACCGCAGCAGCTCCACCGGGACCTTCGCATCCGACTCCGTGCCCGCCAGCTCCTTGGCCGCGTCGAACAACGAGTCGAACTCCTCGCCCGGCAGCTCGAACACGATCCGCGCGTACATGGCGATGAAGCGTCGATACGAGTCGAACGCGAACCGCTCGTCCCCCGTCTGCTTCGCCAGCCCCTCGACCGACTCGTCGTTGAGCCCGAGGTTGAGCACCGTGTCCATCATCCCGGGCATCGAGAACTTCGCCCCCGAGCGCACCGACACGAGCAACGGGTCGGCGGCGTCGCCGATCACCTTGCCCATCGACTTCTCGAGCCGCGCCCGGGCGGCCGCCACCTCGGCGTCGAGCCCCTTCGGCCAGCCCCCGCTCATGTACGCCCGGCAGGCGTCCGTCGAGATCGTGAAGCCCGGCGGCACCGGCAGCTTCAGTACCGACGTCATCTCGGCCAGGTTGGCGCCCTTGCCGCCCAGGAGGTCCTTGAGCTCCATCGGAGGACGGGGGTGCGAGTGGTCGAAGTCGTAGACGTACGGCATCGGGTCTCCTTGCCCTGGTCAAGCGGACCCCGTCGCAGGCGGCGAGCACGAGCGGGTCGCTGTCCGTCCCACTGTGGGCCGGGACGGTCAGCCTACTTCCAGCGCTCGGTCCTCCCATTTCGTCCGATGACGACCCCACCCTCCCGCCGGACCCCACCCCGGGGCCTCACCCCGCGTCCCCGCCGTCCCGCCCGCGACCCCTGGCCTCCCGCGCCTGCCGTGCCGCATCCCCGGCCTGCCGCATGGCGTCCCGCGCCGTGTCGCGCGCCTCACGCGTGGCGTCCTCGGCCACGCTCTTCGCCTCGTGCACCGCATCGCTGACCACGCCACGGACCTGGCGCTGGAAGACCTCCTTCGCCTGGCGCATGTAGTCGCGCACGATGGCGAGCTCGTCGGCCTTGAACCGCTGCGTCACCTCGCGCATCTGCTCCGCCACCGGTTGTTGCATCTGCTGCAGCAGTTCCTGGGCGCTCAGGATCGATCTCGACCCAGACCCGTCGGCGGTCCTCGGTGTCACGTCGGCGGGTGACCATGCCCGCCTCCTCGAGCCGGTCGAGGATGAAGGTGACCGCCCCCGTGGTGAACCCGCTCTCCTCGGCGAGGCGCCCCGCGGTCAGCGGTCCGTGACGGCCAATAAGTTCCAAGCAGCGCATGTCGGTCCGGCTCAGCTTGAACTTCTTGGCCACGCGCTCGTTGAAGTCGCTGGCGGCGCCGAAGTACCCAGTGATCTCGTCGCGGAGCTGCTGCCCGAGCTCACTTTTCGACCATTGTCTTGACACGTAAGTAACTTTAGCACTAAGTTTCTTTGTTAATGGCTGATTCTTACAAATCTTCTCTCGCCGTGGAAGCCCACGACCTCGTGAAGGTCTTTCCCCGCGGCAACGTGCGGGCCCTCGACGGCGTGTCGCTGGAGATCGAGACCGGGACCGTGCTCGGACTGCTCGGGCCGAACGGCGCCGGCAAGACCACCGCCGTGCGGATCCTCTCGACCATCCTCGAGCCCGACTCGGGGACGGCCACGATCCTGGGTCACGACGTGGTCAAGGAGGCGGACGTGATCCGGCGGATCATCGGGCTGGCCGGCCAGTACGCCACGGTCGACGAGAACCTCACCGGGACGCGAGAACCTGCGCATGATCGGGCGGCTCTCGCACTTGAGCCGCAAGGTGGCCGCCGACCAGGCGGCGCAGCTGCTCGACTCCTTCGCGTTGCACGACGCGGCGGATCGTCCGCTGAAGACCTACTCGGGCGGCATGCGCCGGCGCCTCGACCTGGCCGCCGCGCTCGTCGCCAGCCCGCCGGTGCTCTTCCTCGACGAACCGACGACCGGCTTGGACCCCCAAGGGCGCCAGGACCTGTGGGGCGTCATCGAGGAGCTCACGGCCGAAGGGACGACCGTGCTCCTGACCACCCAGTACCTCGAAGAGGCCGACCGCCTGGCCCGCGACATCGTGGTGGTGGACCACGGCAGCGTCATCGCCCAGGGCACCCCGGCCGAGCTCAAGGCCAACCTCGGGACCTCGGTGGTCGCCGTGACCCTGCTGGGTGACGAAGAAGTGCAGCGCGCCGTGCCGCTGCTGGCGCCCACTCACCGACCGGGAGCCCGTCGTCGACGGCACCATCGTCGAGTTGACCGTGGAGAACGGGCCGGCGGTGGGCGCCGAAGTCCTGCGCTCGCTCGACGCCGCCCAGATCGCCGTGGCTGGTCTCGCCTTGCGGGAACCGAGCCTCGACGACGTGTTTCTCGAACCTCACTGGCCACAAGACCGAAGCGGAGACGGAAGAGGACCGGCAGGCGCGCAAAGCCGCCCGACGCCGTCGCGCCGCCGAGACCGACGGAAAGGACGCGGCGTGACGACCCTCGCACTCCCGAAGACCATCGAACAGCCTGTCGAGCGAAAGCAGGGCAGCCGCCTCGGTTGGACGATCCAAGACGCGCTCGACGGTGACGTGGCGCAACATCATCGCCCTGTCGCGCAACCAGCAGACCATCGTCTTCTCGGCCATTCAGCCGATCATGTTCGTGCTGCTGTTCGTCTACGTCTTCGGTGGCGCCATCCACATCCCGGGCGTGCCCTACGTCGACTTCCTGATACCCGGGGTCTTCGTCCAGACGGTCACGTTCGGCGCGGTCTCGACCGCGGTCGGACTGTCCGAGGATCTCCACAAGGGCCTGATCGAGCGCTTCCGGGCCTTGCCGATGGCGCGCTCGGCCGTGCTGGCCGGGCGCACGACGGCCGACCTGTTGCGCAACGTGTTCGTCGTGATCTTGATCACCGCGGTGGGGTTCGCCGTCGGCTTCCGCATCGGCACCAACTTCGGCCTGTTCCTCTGCGGTGCCCTGATCGTCCTGCTCTTCTCCTACACGCTGTGCTGGGGGTTCGCCACGATCGGCCTGTCGGCGCCCAACGCCGAGGCGGCACAGACCATGGTCTTCCCGATCCTCTTCCCGTTCATCTTCGCCTCGTCGGCCTTCGTGCCGGTGAGCGACATGCCCGGGTGGTTGCAGGCCTTCGCCAAGAATCAACCGGTGACCCAAGTCGTGGATGCCTGTCGATCGCTCATGACCGGCGGCCCGCTGCACGACACGGGAGCTGTCTGGGCGTCGCTCGCCTGGTGCTTCGGGCTCTTGATCGTCCTGGCACCGCTGGCGGTGCGCAAGTACCGCCGAGTCGCCTGAACGGCAGCAGCTCGCCGGTGCGCCGGCGCAGCTCGCCCAACAGGTCGGCGATGGGCACCCGTACCTGCTCGGTCGTGTCACGGTCGCGCACGGTGACCGCGTCGTCCTCGAGCGAATCGAAGTCGACCGTGACGCACCAGGGCGTGCCGATCTCGTCCTGGCGCCGGTAGCGGCGGCCGATGCTCTGCGTGACGTCGTAGTCGACCATGAAGTGCGGCTGGAGCAGGGACAGCACGTGGCGGGCCAGCGGCTCGAGCGTGTCCTTCTTCGAGAGCGGCAGGACGGCGACCTGGTACGGCGCCAGCCGCCAGTGCAGCCGCAACAGCGTGCGTGTCTCTCCCCCGACCTCGTCCTCGGTGTAGGCGTCGAGCAGGAACGCCATCATCGTCCGGGTCGCCCCGGCCGCCGGCTCGATCACGTACGGCGTGTAGCGCTCGTTCGTCTGCTGGTCGAAGTAGTCGAGCGTCACGCCCGACTTGGTGGCGTGGGCCGTCAGGTCGTAGTCGCCACGGTTGGCGATGCCCTCGAGCTCGTCGAAGCCCCAGGGGAACTGGAACTCGACGTCGGCCGTGCCGCGTGAGTAGTGCGAGAGCTCTTCGGGATCATGGTGGCGCAGGCGGAGCTTCTCGGGCGTGATGCCGAGGTCGAGGTACCACTGCATACGTTCGCTCAGCCAGTAGTCGAACCACTTCGGCGCCTCGTCGGGCGGGACGAAGTACTCCATCTCCATCTGCTCGAACTCACGCGTGCGGAAGACGAAGTTTTGCGGCGTGATCTCGTTGCGGAACGACTTGCCGACCTGGGCGATGCCGAACGGTGGTTTCTTGCGCGTTGTGTTGAGGACGTTGGCGAAGTTGGTGAACATGCCCTGCGCCGTCTCGGGCCGCAGGTACGCCACGTGGCCCTCGTCCTCGACGGGGCCGGCGTGCGTCTTGAACATCAGGTTGAAGGCGCGGGCCTCGGTCAGGTCCTTGGAGCCGCAGTTCGGGCAGACGCCCTCGATCTTGTCGGCGCGCCAGCGTTCGTGGCAGTTCTTGCAGTCGACGAGGGGGTCCGTGAACGTGGCCAGGTGGCCCGAGGCCTCCCAGACGGCTGGCGGCCCGAGGATGGCGGCGTCGAGGCCGACCACGTCGTCGCGCAGCTGCACCATGGAGCGCCACCAGGCGTTCTTGACGTTGCGCAGCATGTTCACGCCGAGCGGGCCGTAGTCGTACGTGGAGCGGAAGCCGCCGTAGATCTCGGCCGAGGGGAAGATGAAGCCGCGCTGGCGACAGAGCCGCACGACCTTCTCCATGAGGTCGTCGGAAGGCGCGACGGCGTTCTCGGCGGTCTCGTCAGGCGGGGTCATCGGTGCAGGATAGCGGAGCGAATTCGGGCGCTGACCTCGTTGGCCAGCAGGCGACCGCGCACGGTGAGCACGGCGCGGTCGCCGTCCCGGGTGATGAGACCTTCGAGCTCTTCGGGCCGCTCGAGGCTCGCCCAGGGCACGCCCCTCGGAGTGCGGAGCGATAACGAGAGCGCCTCGAACTCGCGCTGGCCGTGCAGTCAGCTCCTCGCGGGCGGCCTCGGGCGAGCGCCCCGCCTCGACGGCGGCGATGTAGCGGTCCGGGGTGCGCACGTTCCACCAGCGCGTGCCGGAGCGGTGCGAGTGCGCGGCCGAACCGATCCCGACGTAGTCGCCCTCGTCCCAGTAGAGGTGGTTGTGGCGGCACTCGTGACCCGGCCGGCACCAGTTGGAGATCTCCTCCCAGTGGTACCCGCCGGCGGTCAGGCTCGCCTCGGCGTGTTCGTAGCGGCGGGCGAGGACGTCCTCGTCGGGATGGCGCAGTGGGTCCTTGGCGAGTGGCGTCCCGGGTTCGATCGTGAGGCCGTAGGCCGAGAGGTGCGGCGGCGGGTTTTCTAGTCCCAGCACGTGGTCGAGGGTGCGCACCCAGTCGTCGTCGCTCTCGGCGGGGGAACCGAAGATGAGGTCGAGGTTCCAGGTGGCGAAGCCGGCTTCAGCGACCGCGGCGGCGATCGTCTCGGCCGTGTCGGGAACACGACGGCGGCCGAGCCCGGCGAGCACGTGGGGGTGCGTGGTCTGAAGGCCGAACGAGACGCGGGTGACGCCGGCGCGTCGGTACGCGTCGAGGTGGGCGGCGTCGGCATCCTCGGGATTGCACTCGACGGTGATCTCGGCGTCGGCTGTGCGCGGGATGGCGTCGAGGACGCGGCACAGCGTGTCGGGGTGGAGGCGCGACGGCGTGCCCCCTCCGAAGAAGATGGACGTCGGGACGGGGAGGTCGGCGGCGGCGAAGGCACGTTGGACGTCGAGGACGCACGCGTCGGCGTAGCGCTCCATCAGGTGGTCGCGGTCGGTATAGGTGGCAAAGGCGCAGTACTCGCAACGCTCCCGGCAGAACGGGACGTGGACGTAGACGCCGAACGCGCTCAAAGGCTGGCCGTCGAGCGCACCGAGCGAATGCGACGGTCGAGGTGCGCTTCCATCGCCTCGGTGGCGAGCTCGGCCACCTCGTCGGTGCCCGGGGGCGGCGGGCCGTTGAGGACGCCGGCGAGGTCGCCCCCGAGGATGCGGCGCAGCAAGGCGAGGGCGGGCGGGCTCAGGGGGCGGCCGCTGCGGTGCATGCGGCACAGGGTGCCGCCGGTGACGAGGTCGAAGGCGACGAGCTCGACGGCGGGCTCGGTCTGGCCGCAGCTGGCGCACTGATCGAGGATCGGGCCGGCGCCTTCGAGGACGAGCGCCTTGAGGAAGAAGCTCGGCGCGACGAGGGTGGGGTCGGCGGGGCTGGGGCTGGCGAGGGCGCGGAGGGCGCCGGTGAGCATCGTGTAGAGGGCGGGGTCGGGGTGGCGCTCCTGCGCGAGCTGGTCGCTGACCTCGAGGAGGGCCAAACCCCGGGGGACCAGGTTGAGGTCCTCTCTGATCGGGCGGTACGCATCGACGACCTCGACCTGGTTGACGATGTCGAGGTCGGAGCGGCCTTGCCAGAGGAGGAGGTCGACGTGGGTGAGCGGCTCGAGCCGTGCGCCGAACTTGGAGTTGGTCTTCCGGACTCCCTTGGCGACGGCTCGGACCTTGCCGTGTCGTTCGGTCAGGAACACGATGATCTTGTCGGCTTCGCCGAGGCGGTACGTGCGGAGCACGACGCCCTTGTCGCGGAAGAGGCTCACGAAGGTGGCGGTTGTGGCTGCGGCTGTGGCTGTGGCTGCGGCTGCGGCGCGGGGGCGTGGCCGTTGGTGGTGGCGTGGGCGATGACGGGGTCCATCGGGCAGAAGCGCTCTCCGCTGTTGGCGGCCTCGGCGGCAGCCCGGCGGGCGTCGGCTGCGAGGTCGGCGGCACGGTCGTGGGCTTCCTGGGCCGGCTTGTTGCGAGCGGCGACGGCGCCGTACCGAGAGTTGCGGCCGTAGAGGAGGCTGCCGGCGACGATCAGCCCGACCAGGGCGATGGCGACCATGATCCCCGTGGTCGCCCCCCATGGGCCCGCGACCAGCATGAGGACGAAGAAGGCGAGCAGGACGAAGGCGCCAAGGGCGGTCGCGATCCGGGTCCAGGTCATGGCCCCTCCATTGTCGCAGCCCGGCGTGGCTGATCGGGTCGGGAGGGACGGCCCGTCAGGAGCGGGCGATCAGCCGACGGCGCCGAAGCGGCGGACCCGCTGCTGGAAGTCGATGACGGCCTCGTAGAGGTGACGCCGGCGCATGTCGGGCCACAGGGTCTCCGGGAAGGCCAGCTCGCTGTAGGCGATCTCCCAGAGCAGAAAGTTCGAGATGCGGGTCTCGCCCGACGTGCGGATGACGAGGTCGGGGTCAGGCATGTCCGGGAAGTAGAGGTGCCGGCGGATCGCCTTCTCGTCGATCTTGGCGGCGGGCGTGCCTTCGGCGACGAGGGCCTTGACGGCGTCGACGATCTCGGCGCGGCCGCCGTAGTTGAACGCCATCGTCATGACCATGCGGCGGTTGTTCTTTGTGAGCTCGATCGACTCGTCCATGCGCTTGAGGACGCGGCGGGGCACGCGCCAGTCGCGGCGGCCGGCGAAGCGGATCTGGACGCCCTTCTCATTGAGCTCCTCGGCGCGGCGCATGAGCAGGGACTGGTTGAAGTTCATGAGGTAGCGGACCTCATCGGGCGGGCGCCGCCAGTTCTCGGTCGAGAACGCGTAGAGCGTGATCCACTTGATGCCGATCTCGAGGGCTCCGTTCACCACATCGAGGAGCGCCTCCTCGCCGGCGGCGTGGCCCTCTGTCCTCGGGAGGCCCCGGGCACTCGCCCAGCGGCCGTTGCCGTCCATGACGCAGGCGACGTGCGTGGGGACGCGGCTCAGGTCGAGCTCGGGCGGGACGGGGTCGGGGGTCACCGTGGTGGCGGCGTCGCCGGGCGCGACGTTGCTGGCGTCGCTGGTGGTGCCGCTGGTGACGCCGTCGCCGTTGGGGTTGGAGCTGGCGCCCCCCTGCTCCCGGAGGCTGGAGGTCACCCGCCGAACCTACCGCGGCGCCGATGAGGGGAACTTGGCGCCGTTCTCAGCAGGGGATGTGCAGAGGTGCTGGACTGTGCGTGTCCCCGTTCGGGAGATCCGGGGGTTGGCGACGACGACAAGGAGGGCTCCCAATGGCAGATCAGGCAGGTGCAGCGCGTCCCGACGTGACCGACATGTACGCCGTCCACCGGGTGTTTCGCGACACGCTGGGCGCAGCGCCGCAACTCGTCGGGGGTATCCCGCCGGGCGACGCGGCTCGCGTCGATCAGATCGCGAACTACTACGACAACATCCTTTTCTTCCTGGAGTCGCACCACGAGGGTGAGGAGGCGATCGTCTTCCCCCGCTTGCGCGAGCGCTGCCCGGAGGAGGGGGCGCTTCTCGACAGCCTCGAGAGTGAGCACGAGGAGGCGCTGGGACTGCTGGGCAGCGCGCGGACCTCGCTGGCGGCGTGGCCCGGTTCTGGCGGTGACGCCGCGGCGCAGTCGGCGGTCGTGGACAGCCTCGAGGCGCTGCGGTCGCAGCTCGAGACTCATCTGGACGAGGAGGAGGCGCGGGCGCTGCCGCTGTGCGCGGCCAACATCTTCGCGGAGGAGTGGGGGCAGCTGCCGGGCCACGCGTTGGCCGGGTACCAGGGCGACAAAGTGTGGTTGATCCTCGGCCTGATCCGTGAGCGGATGACCGAGGACCAGCGGGCCCAGATGCTCGCGCACATGCCGCCGCCGGCTCGAGACATGTGGACGGGGTTCGGCGAGAACGCGTTCAAGGAGCTGTCGTCGGAGGTCGTCGTGGAGGTCAGCGGCCGGTAGTGGCGGCCGGTGGCGGCGCGCAAAAAAAGGTGCCGCCGTAGATTTTCGTCCCTATATGAAGCGCGTTCGTGCGTCACATGAGGCTGTATACGAGCTCGGACTTATGTTGATTACTGTTTCCGCATTTTTCGAGGACAGATATAACGATTAGGCCGTACACGAGTTAAGGCAGAGCATGGCTATCGTCGCGTATACGTTTCAAAATGCGGCACAGCCTGCTTTTTTGCCGCCTCGCGCTCATCGTCAGGAAGCGCACAGTCCGGCTGTAGCGTCGGCACCGTGAACAACGGCTCGACCGACGACACGGACGGCGACGCCGAGTTCTCCGATTCAGGCTCGGCGGACGACTTCGACTTCGAACAGGCGATCGGCGCGGGGGTCAGCGCCGACGACGCCCGGCAGGCGGGAGACGACGGGGTCCAGGGCCTCGACAAGGTCACGGCGCAGATGTCCGGCGGCGAGCACCGGCCCGAGCAACAGGAGATGTGCCGAGCTGTCGCCGAAGCCCTCGCCACCGGCACCCACCTGGTCGTCCAGGCCGGGACGGGGACCGGGAAATCGCTGGCGTATTTGGTGCCGGCCGCGCTCAGCGGCAAGAAGGTCGTCGTCGCGACCGCGACCAAGGCGCTACAGGACCAGTTGGCGAACAAGGACCTGCCGTTGGTCGAGTCAGGGCTCGGGTTACCGGTGCCCCTCGACTTCGCCGTCCTGAAGGGTCGGAGCAACTACATCTGCCGCCAGCGGGTGGCCGAGGTGGGCTCGGGTGGGATCCAGGCCGAGCTCGGCGACCAGACAGCGGGGCGGGCCGACGAGCCCGACTGGGAGGCGCCCGAGCCAGGCACCGCTCCGGCCGAGCGCACCGGGTCGGCACCCGAAGGCATGGTCGAGGAGGTCCGCGAGCTCGTTGCCTGGTCGCAGAAGACGCGCACGGGTGACCGGGCCGACCTCACCTTCGAGCCCTCGGACCGCGCCTGGAACATGGTCTCGGTCGGCCCCAGGGAATGCCCCGGTGCGTTCAATTGCCCGTCCGGCGGCAGTTGCTTCGCCGAGGCGGCCCGTGACCGGGCGGCCGGGGCCGACATCGTCGTCGTCAACACCCACCTCTACGGCGCCCACCTGGCCAGCGGCGGGGTCGTGCTGCCCGAGCACGACGTCGTCGTGTTCGACGAGGCGCACCAGCTCGAGGAGGTCATGACCTCGAGCCTCGGGGTCGAGCTGACCCCGGGTCGCTTCCGCACGCTGGTCAACGCCGCCCGACCGCTGGTGGAGCCACGGGACGCGGACCATCTCGACTCCCTGGCCGCCGTGGGTGACCTGCTCGGCACCTCGCTCTCGGACCGCGTCGGGACCCGCGTGCTCCAAGAAGGGAGTCGCTCGGCGGAGGATGACGAGCTGTCCGAGCTCTTGCGCGCGGCGCCGAGGTGAGCCGGCGAGTGGTCGACGCATTACGGCGGAGCGGCGCCCAGCGCAGCTTCGTCTCGGGCGACGCCGACGACCCGGACAAGGCCAGCCGCAAGACCCGCACCCTGCAGGCGGCGGCGCACCTGGCCGAGGACCTCCACCGGCTGACCGGTCGCACGGATGCCGAAGTGGCGTGGGTCGACGGCACGCGTCGCAACACGCGACTGCGGCTCTCTCCTATCGACGTCGGCCCGGCTTTGTCGGGCGTGTTATGGGGCACGGTCACCTCGGTGCTGACGAGCGCGACGATCCCGCCACGCGTCGTCGAACGGGTCGGCCTCGAGGAGTTCCCGACCGAGGAGCTGAACGTCGGCAGCCCCTTCGACTACCGGTCCCACGCCTTGCTCTACGTCGCGCGCCACTTGCCGGACCGACGCGCCGAGGGCGCGGAGGAGGCGGTGTTCGAAGAGCTCGACCTGTTGATCGAGGCGGCGGGCGGGCGCACGCTGGCGCTGTTCACCAGCCGGCGCGCCACCGAGGCGGCGGCCGAGGCGCTGGCGCCCGAGCTGCCCTACACGCTGTTGCTCCAGGGCGACCAGCCCAAGGGACGACTGCTGGAGGAGTTCGCCGAAGACGAGACGTCGTGCCTCTTCGCCACCATGAGCTTCTGGCAGGGCGTCGACATCCCGGGCCCCGCACTCTCGCTGGTGACGATCGACCGGCTCCCGTTCCCACGGCCGGACGACCCGCTGCTCCAGGCCCGGCGCGACCGGGCCGGCGGGCGCGCCTTCTCGGTCGTCGACCTGCCGCGCGCCGCGACGCTGCTCGCGCAGGGCGCCGGCCGGCTCATCCGCACCGCGGACGACAAGGGCGTCGTCGCCGTGCTCGACCCGCGTCTGGCCACGGCGTCCTACCGCGGCGTGCTCCTCGCCACGCTGCCGCCGATGCGGCGCTCGGTGGATCGGAGCGAGGTCGAGTCGTTCCTGCGGAGGGCGCTGGACGACGAAGAGGGAGCCGAGTAGCTCCAGGAGCGAGTGTCGTTGACCGCGGCTCAGTAGCCCAGGCGGTCCAGCATCTCCTCGCGGTTCTGCCAGCGTCGTTCGACCTTGACGTGCAGGTCGAGGTACGTGCCCTCGGGGAGCGACTGGCGCACCGTGATGCCGACGGCCTTGAGCACCTCGCCGCCCTTGCCGATGACGATCGCCTTCTGCGAATCGCGCTCGACGATGATCTCGACGCGGATGTGCGGCCCTTCCCACTCGGTCACCCGGCACGTGATGGCGTGCGGGAGCTCGTCCCGCGTCTTCGCCAGCAGCTGTTCGCGGACCAGCTCGGCCACCCACAGGGCTTCGGGCGTGTCGGTGACGACGTCGGTCGGGAAGAACGGGGGGCCCTCGGGCAGGCGGGCGATGAGGTAGGCGGTCAGCGCATCGATGCCCTTGCCCGAGCGTGCCGAGACGGGGAAGTACTCCACGTCCGGGAGGCCGCCCAGCCTCTCGAGCGCCTCTTCGGCCTCGGTCAGGCGCTCGAGCACCCGGTCCGACGTGGCACGGTCGGTCTTGTTCACGACGACGACCAGACCCGGCACGCCGACACCGTCAGTCTCGCCGCCCGCGCCGCCGGCGCCTTCCAATGCGGCGGCTCGGCGGATGTGATTGACGGAACGATCGAGCACGGTGCGGTCCCCCGGCCCGATGGCTGCCGTGGCGTCGACGACCGCCAGGATCACGTCCACTTCGTGCAGCGCGTCGGTGGCCGTGTCGTTGAGCCGGGTCCCGAGCGCGCTGCGCGGGCGGTGGATTCCCGGTGTGTCGACGAACACCACCTGCGCGTCGGCTTCCTCGTCGTGCAGCACGCCGAGGATTCGATGGCGCGTCGTGTTGGGTCGCGACGACGTGATCGCCACCTTCGTGCCCACCATCTGATTGACCAGCGTCGACTTGCCGACGTTGGGACGGCCCACGACGGCGACGAAACCGGAACGCATCGGCCGATCCCTCAGTTACCGCTGCGGGTCGTGTCGGCGGAGCGCTCGGAACCCGCGCCGCCCTCGCCGTTGCGCCCGCGACCGTCGTCGTCGCTGTCTTCGAAGTCGGAGCGCCGGCCGGTCGGCTCGATCCGGATGCGCCCGATACGCCGTCCCCGCACGTCGAGCGCGGTGAGGCGGAAGCCGTCGACCTCGACGGAGTCCCCGGCGTTGGGCACACGGCCGATCAGGTCCAGCATCAACCCACCGACGGTGTCCCACGGGCCCTGCGGCAGGTCCGCCCCGAGCAGCTCGTCGGCGTCGTCCACCGAGTACCCCGCGTTCACCATGACCGAGCCGTCGGCGAGTGCCTCGACCGTCGGCTCTTCGACGTCGAACTCGTCGACGATGTCGCCCACCAGCTCCTCGAGCAGGTCCTCGAGCGTGATGAGCCCCGCGGTGCCGCCGTACTCGTCGACCACGATCGCCATGTGGTACTTCTGCTCCTGCATCTCGCGCAGGAGGTCCGACACCTCCTTGGACTCGGGGACGAAATGCGCCGGGCGCATGCTGACCCGCACGAGCTGGTCCGACTTGCCCGCACGCTCGTCGCGCACCAGATCCTTGACGTAGGCGATGCCGATAATGTCGTCGATCCCCTCTTCCTCGACGGGGATGCGGCTGTAGCCCGCCCCGAGGGCCGACTCCAACGCCAGACGCACCGTGGCGTCGGCCTCGACCGTCACCATGTCGGGCCGCGGCGTCATGACCTCGCGGGCCACCGTGTCCCCGAAGTCGATGATGGAGTGGATGAAGGAGCGCTCGTCACCTTCGATGACGTTCTCCTCGTGGGCCACGTCGGCCATCGCCTTCAGCTCGGCGTCGGTGATGTAGGCCTCGTGCGAGCCCCCTTCATCGTCGCTCGCCGCGCCGATGATCCGGTTGGCCAGCCCGATGAGGAGCTTGGAGAGCCACCGGATGGGCGGGAAGCGGATGAGGGCGTTCACGATCGGGGCGCTGAGCAGGGCGGCGCGGTCCGCGTTCTGCACCGCCCAGTTCTTCGGCACCGCCTCGAAGAACACGAAGATCACGACGATTTCGAACACGATGCCGAGCAGCACGCCCAGGCCACCGAAGAGGTGCTCGGCCACGATCCCGACCAGGGTGGCCGAGACCAGCTGGCAGATCAGGACCAGCAGCAGGATCGGGTTGAGGAAGTTGGCCGGGCTCTCGACCAGCCGTTCGAGCTGGCGCGCACCGCGTCGCTTCTGGTCGACCAGCGACTTGGCCTTGATCCGGCTCATGCGCACGAGGCTCGTCTCGGCCATGGCGAGCACGCCCGACCCCACCAGCAGCACGATGATGATGACGACGAGGATGCCGTCTTCGGCCCCGAAGCTCGCCGCCAGCAGTGGCTGCACGCTCATGCCTCCGGGCCGACGCGGTAGAAGCGCGCCAGCAACTGCCGCTCGAGGGCTTCCATCCGCTCGGCCTCGGCGTCCACCTCGTGGTCCATCCCGAGCAGGTGGAGCAGCCCGTGCACGACCAGCAGCGCGACCTCGTCGTCGAAGGGGACGCCGTGCTCCTCGGCGTTGCGCACCGCGACGGTCGGGCAGATCACGACGTCACCGAGGAGCGTGAGGCCGCCCTCCTCCGCCTCCGAGCCGGGGCCGGTGCCGCCGAAGTCGGGCGAGCGCCCCGACGGGAGCGGCTCGTCCTCGATCGGGAACGACAGGACGTCGGTCGGGCCGGTCTTGCCGAGGAACTGCTCGTTGAGCCGGGCCATGGCCGCCTCGTCGACGAACAACAACGAGACCTCGGTCTCGCCCTTCACGCCGCGGGCCGTGAGCACCTCCCGCGCCAGCCGGGCCCACCGGCCCACGTCGATCGGATGAGCCTGTTGCTCGTCGGCGGCGAAAACGTCGATGGTCACGTGGTGTGACCGGTCCGCCCCTCTGCCATGTCGTAGGCGTCGACGATGTCGGCGACGATCTTGTGGCGGACCACGTCGCGGCGCGTCAGGTGGACGAACGCGATGTCGTCGATGCCCCCGAGCACCGGCTCGAGCCCGACGAGACCCGAGCGTCCCCCGGGCACGTCGATCTGCGTCACGTCACCCGTGACGACGCACTTGGACCCGAAGCCGATGCGGGTCAGGAACATCTTCATCTGCTCGGGCGTCGTGTTCTGCGCCTCGTCGAGGATGATGAACGAGCTGTTGAGCGTCCGGCCGCGCATGAAGGCGAGCGGCGCCACCTCGATGGTGCCGCGGTCGAGCAGCCGCTGCGCGCCCTCGGGCTCGAGCAGGTCGTACAGCGCGTCGTAGAGCGGACGGAGGTACGGGTCGACCTTGGCCATCAGGTCGCCGGGCAGGAAGCCCAGTCGCTCCCCCGCCTCGACGGCCGGCCGGGTGAGGATGATGCGCGCCACCTGGCGCGACTGCAGCGCGTGCACGGCCTGGGCCACCGCCAAATACGACTTGCCGGTGCCGGCGGGCCCGATGCCGAACGTGATGATGCTCTGGGAGATGGCGTCGACGTAGCGCTTCTGCCCGGCCGTATTGGGCCGGACCGTCTTCCCGCCGGCGGCGCGCACCACCTCGGAACGCAGCACCTCGCTCGGCCGGATGTCCTCGCGCACCATGTCGATGGTGCGGGCCAGGGTCGACTCGTCGAGGTTCCGTCCCGCCTGCGCCAGAAGGATGAGCTCTTCGAAGAGGCGCACCACGACCTCGGCCGCCGGGCCCTCCACCGAGATCCGGTTGCCCTGGACGACGATCTGCTCGTCGGGGAACGCACTTTCGATCTGGCGCAGGTGCTCGTCGCGGGTGCCGAGGAGCCCCGCCATCAGGTGGTTGCCGGGGACGAAGCACTCGGCACGCAGGGCGGTAGTCATAAGGCGGTCATGAGTTGAGCAGGTGTCCTTTCAGCGGTTCGCCCCCGAGGACGTGGAGATGGAGGTGGGGCACGGAGTTCATGGCGTCGGGACCGACGTTGAACACCAGCCGGTACCCCCGCTCCGGCGTGGCCAGCCCGGCCTCGTCGGCCACCGCCCGCGCCGCCAGGATCATCTCGGCCAGGACCGGGCCGTCCTCGGCGGTGACGACCGAGGCGTCGTCGATGTGGCGCTTCGGCACGATGAGCACGTGCAGCGGGGCCAGGGGGTGGATGTCCTTGAAGGCGTACGTCGCGTCCGTCTCGTGCACCTTGTCGGAGGGCACCTCACCCGCCACGATCTTGCAGAAGAGGCAGTCCGTCATACCCGGACGACGCACTCCCTCTGCTCTGGCCTGATCACTCGCGCGAACATACCGGGCGAAGGGTCCGGACGCGTGACCATCGGCCCCGATCAGGGCCGGCCCCCGTCCGCGCCGGACTCCGCCGCCGCCACCGTCCCCGTCCGCAGCGAGGCCAACAGAGCGCCGGCCGTCACGGCCGCCGTCTCCGCCCGCAGCACGCTCAGCCCGAAGCCGACCGTCGGGAGCCCGGACGAGAGCTCGTCGGTGCTCCACCCGCCCTCGGGCCCGACCGCCACGACGTGCGAGGACACCGAGGGGCGATCGCCGCTCAGCTGCGCCAGGACGACCTCCCCCGGGCCGCCCAACGACGGCAACTCCGCAAAGCGCACGACGTCGGTGACCTCGGGCAACCACACGCGCCGGCACTGCGCCGCCGCCTCCCGCGCCACCCGGCGCAGCCGGTCCACGGTCGCCTTGCCGCGTGAACCGCTCCAGCGGACCACGCTCCGCTCGCTCGAGAGCGGCACGATGCGGTCGATCCCCAGCTCGGTCAGCTTCTGCACGACCCATTCGGGCCGCTCGCCCTTGACCGGCGCGAACGCCACCGTCAACGCCGGCATCGCCGCCGGCTCGGACTGCACGGCACCGTCGCCGGCGACCCCGGCCACACCCGCGACCGGCACGACCTCGGGACCCCCCTGCCACGTCACCCGGGACCAGCGCCCCCGCCCGTCGGACGCGATGACCTCTTCGCCCGCCCGCAGGCGCAACACGCGGCCCAGGTGGTGGACGTCCTCCTCCGTGAGCAACGGGAGCGCCGGATCGTCGACGAAGACCTGCGCCGCCGCGGCGGCGTGCACGGTGATGGCGGCGTAGGAGGGGGCGGCGTCAGCCAAAGGCGGACCGCAGGCGCGAGAACACGCCCTCGCCGCTGCCGCCGGTGCCCGGCGCCGCCACGTCCTCGCCGCGGGAGGCGGCGAACTGCCGCAACAGCTCGTCCTGCTCGGGCGTCAGCCCGGTCGGCGTCTCGGTCAAGACGTGCACATAGAGGTCGCCCCGCCCGCGGCCGCGGAGGTGCGGCACGCCGAGGCCGCGGATCCGTTCGACGTGACCGTGCTGGGTGCCGGGCGCCACCGTCAGCCGCTGGGGACCGTCGAGCGACTCGATCTGCGTCTCCACGCCGAGGGCGGCCTGGGCCACGCCGACGCTGAGCGTCGTGTGCAGGTTGTCCCCCTGGCGCTCGAAGCGCGGGTCGGGCGCCACGTTCAGGTGCACGAACAACGAACCGTTGGGCGCGCCGCGTTGGTCCAGCGGCCCCGCGGTCGGCCAGCCGCAACGTCGAGCCGTGCTCCACGCCGGCCGGCACCTCCACGGTGAAGGTGTTCTCCTCCATGCGACGCCCCTCGCCCCGGCACTGCGGGCAGGGGTCGGGGATCATCTCGCCGGTGCCGGCGCACCGCGAGCACGCCACGCTGGTCACCACCTGTCCGAGCAGCGACTGGCGCACGCGCCGGAGCTCGCCGGTGCCCTGGCAGTCGACGCAGGTCTCGGGGTCGGTGCCCGGCGCCGTCCCCCGCCCCGAGCACGCCGCGCACGTCGAAGGCAGGCGGACCGAGATCTCCTGCTGGGAGCCGAACACGGCCTCTTCGAAGCGGAGGTCCAACCGCACCTCGGCGTCCGAGCCGGACTGCGGGCCGTGGCGCCGGTCGGTCCCGGACATCTGTCCGAAGAAGGCCTCGAAGATGTCGCCCAGTCCGCCCTCGAAGTTGAACCCGCCCGTGCCGCCCGGCTGCGAGCCGAACACGCCCTCGGGCCCGAAGCGGTCGTAGCGGGCACGGCGCTCGGGGTCGCGCAGCACCTCGTACGCCACGGTCACCTGCTTGAAGCGCGCCTCGGCCTCGGGGTCGCCCTGATTGGTGTCGGGGTGCAGCTCGCGCGCACGTGCCCGGTAGGCGCGCTTGATCTCCTCGTCGGACGCGTCGGGTCGGACGCCGAGCAGCTCGTAGAGGTCGCCGAGCCCGTCAGTGACCGCCATCGTGACCTCCACCCCCGCCGGCGAGGCGCTCACCGAGGCGCTCGCCGACCACGTGGACCGCGGCCAACGTGCGCGAGTAGTCCATGCGGGTCGGCCCGAGGAGCCCCACCGCGCCGAGTTCCTGGCCGTCCACCGTGACCGGCGCCACGACCACCGCACACGACGACAACGGCTCGAAGCCGTGCTCGGTGCCGATGGCGACGGACCAGCCCCGGCTGAGCACGTCGCGCAGCAACGACACCACCACGAGCTGCTGCTCCAAGATGCTCAGCACCGACCGCACCGTCTCGACCGCCTCGAACGACTCGGCCAGGCGCGCCGGGCCGCCCACGAAGACCTGGTCGGCCTCGATCGAGCCGCCCATGGCGTCGAGCGCCGTCAGCGCCAGCCCCACGACGTGATCGACCTCCCGGCGACCGCTCGGGGGCGTCCGCCACGGGCCGGCCAGCGTCTGACCCGCCAGGTGCGCGGTAAGGAACGCGCCGGCGTCCGCCAGCGCCTCGTCGGTGGTCTCGGCGTCGAGGTCGACCGTCCACTTCTCGACGGCGCCGTCGGACAGCACGACCACGAGGAGCGCGTGCACCGGTGAGAGACCCACCAGCTGGATGGAGCGGATCGTGGCGGTCTCGTGTGACGGGCCGACCACGACCGCCGCGTACGACGTCAGCTCGGACAGCAGGCCCGTGGCGCGCTCGAGCACCGTCTCCATCTCCCCGTGCACGTGGTCGAAGAACTCGGTGACCTGCCGGCGCTGTATCGGTCCGAGCACGCCCGGCGCGGTCAGGTGGTCGACGAAGAACCGGTAGCCCTTGTCCGTCGGGATGCGCCCGGCGCTCGTATGCGGCTGCACGAGATACCCGTCACGCTCGAGCGCGACCATCTCCGAACGCACCGTGGCCGACGACACCTGCACCCCCGGTGCGCTGGCCACGTGGGACGAACCGACCGGCTCGGCCGTCCCGATGTACTCGCTGACCACGGCCTCGAGGATCGCGCGCACGCCGGGCGTTGAGCCCGGGGTCGTCGTCGTGGTCGGGATGCGATGCGGGTTCGGCGTGAGGGTTCATGAGGTGCCTGGCACTCAAGTTTACCGAGTGCCAGCGCCCTACCTTCGAGCGCGCCACCCGACCAGGGGATTGCCGAGACCTCTCGCCTAGTCGTCCCCCAGCCGCAGC
>CAWGCO010000001.1:0-10709 GCA_963821105.1 uncultured Acidimicrobiaceae bacterium | reverse complement strand
GGCGGGCCAACGGCGAATGCTGGCTGTCCATGGCGCCGGCCCACCACACGATCGCCTGGTGGCAGGCCCGGGTCAGCGCGACGTAGAGCAGGCGAAGGTCCTCGCCCCGTCCCTCCTCGAGCTCGAGCTTCTGGTGCTTGTTGAAGTCGTTGCCCTCGTGGGCCACGTCGATCGTCCGCCGGTTGTCCTCGCTCGGGTCGTGGAAGACGGGAACTTCCGACGTGCTGCCCCGGCCGTCCCAGGTCGCCGGGCAGTAGACGATCGGGAACTCCAGACCTTTGCTGCGGTGGATGGTGATGACCTGGACCGCCTCGGCGTCGGACTCGAGTCGCCGCGCCCGTTCCTCGTTCTCGGCGTCGCGAGCAGCATCGTGGATGCGCCGTCCCAGCCAGGTGGCCATGGCGGTCGGCCCCAGCCCCTCGGACACGCCGGCCTCGTGGAGGAGCTGGGCGATGTGCCTGAGGTCGGTCATGAAGCGCTCGCCCGACGAGCGCTCGAGCACCCGCCGAGGCACGTCGCGTGCGCTGCTGACCGTCTCGAACAGGGACGCGACGCCCTGGTCGCGCAAGAGGGCCGCCCACTGGTGGAGGGACCAGTGCAGGTCCTCCCACGCCTCCTCCGAGGCGGACGACACCTCTTCGGCCGTCCAGCCGACGAAGTGCGTCGAGCGCGACGAGCGACGCCCGGTCGCGCGCCGTGGGGCGCTCGAGCGCCTCGAGCAGTCGTAACCACTCCTGGGCCGGCGCCGTGGCGAACACCGAGCCCGAGCCGCCGATCACCGCGGGCACGCCCACCGCCCGCAAGCGCGTCACGCACCATGGTGGCGTGCGAGTTGGTCCGGACCAGCACGGCGATGTGACCGGGATGCAGCGTGGTGCGCCCGGTCTCGCTGCCGTCACGGCGCCGGGTGACGATCTCCGGCCCGGCCTCGAGCATCTGCACCACGTCTGCCGCCAGGTCCCGCGCGATCAGCGCCCGGGTGTCGGGCATCTTGGGTTGTGCCTTCCTGGCGGTGAGGGGGACGAGGCCGTCGGCGGCATGCACCATGCGGACGCGGAGCGGGGCCGGTTCGGGTGCGCCGACGAGGCGCGAGGCCTGGTGGGCGTCCGCGGCGCGTATGGGGCGGTAGGCGATGTCGGCGTAGCCCAACTGCGCGTCGGCGAAGAGCGCGTCGTACGCCTCGAGCAGACCTTGGTCGCTCCGCCAGTTGACGTCGAGCGTCCACTCGGACTCCACCACCTTGTTGGCGTCGAGGTAGGCGTGCACGTCGGCCCCACGGAAGGCGTAGATCGCCTGCTTGGGGTCGCCGATCAGCACCAGCGTCGACTCACCCTGGCCGAAGGCGCGGTGCATGATGTCCCACTGCACCGGGTCCGTGTCCTGGAACTCGTCGACCAGGACGACGTCGTACCGCTCGCGCAGGCGGGCACAGGCCACCGGGCCGCGCACCTCGTCGAGCAGGGTGCGCCGCAGCCGGAGCAGGACGTCGTCGTAGGTCATGATCTTGAGCGTCTTCTTGCGGCGCTCCATCTCGTCGCGCACCGCTTCGGCGAAGCGCCGGCGGATCGACGGCAGGTCCTGCTGCTGCGAAAGCGGCGGCACGATGTCGGCGTCCGGATGGTTGAGCACGAACTTGGCGATCTCCATCGCCTGCTTCCGGCTGAACTGCAGCGGGTTCGGCCGGGTGGCGAACTTGCGGAGATAGAGGTCGTCGACGACTTCCTCCCGCAGGTCGCTGACGTCCTCGACCAGGGTCACCTCCCGATCGACGTCCCCCGCCGTGCCCAGCCCGTAGAGGACCTGGAGGCAGAAGCCGTGTGTCGTTTCGATGGTGGCGGCGTCAAAGTCGGCGATGGCCTTACCCAGACGGTCACGGCGGGCCTCCACCTCGGCCCGCTCCCCCTGGGCCAGCAGCACCACGACCTCGTCGTCTTCGTGGCCACCCGCGCCGTCGAGCATGTCGACCAGCCCGTCGAAGGCGCGCACCAGGCGGTCGCGCACCCGCTCGCGCAACTCGCCTGTCGCCATGCGGGTGAAGGTGATCACGAGCAGCCGGTCGATCGGCAGGATGCCCTCGGCGACGTAGCGCGTGGTCAGGGCGGCGATGGTGAACGTCTTGCCGGTGCCCGCGCTGGCCTGCAACAGAGTCATGCCGCGGGGCAGCTCCCCGCAGACGTCGAAGGGCTGCGGAGCCGGAGGGGACGGCACCGCGGCGGGACCGCGCCCAGGCCCGCTCACTGGTCGATCACCTGCTCGTGGTCGAGAAGACCGCCCCACAGGCGGCCCGCGTAGACGCCGAACCGACTGGTCTCCCCGGGTTGCCACGACGCCTCGTCGGCGTGCGGCGAACCCGCTGAGCGCAGCAGGTCGTCGAAGAGGACCTGCTCGCCGAGCACAAGCTCGTGTTCGGGGTCCCTGTCCTCCTGATCGAAGTTGAAGCCGGAGGCCCAGCTGTCGCGTGCTGCGGCGATCGGGTCCCCGCCGGTGGCCACGGCGTCGGCCCAGGCGGCCGAGGTCTTGGCGTAGAGCGGCAACGGCTCGGTCATGCCCCGCTCGAAGAGGTCGACCAGCGTGGAGAGATGCAGCGTCGCGGTGGCACGGCGACTCTCCGCGTCCGCCCCGAGGGCGTCGATCCGGGCCGTCGAGATCGTGAACTTCCTGACTCCGGCTGCGCCCGATGGTGCAGGCCTCGAAGGGGCGGTCGGGGTAGGTCGCGGACAGCGCGAGGAGGCGGAGCCAGGCGATCAGACGCGGCGCGGGTCCGAGCTTCGAATAGGTCACCGTGTGCACGACGTTGCCGCGCAGACCCGCCACGGTGCCGACAAGGGTGCGCCCGCCGGGCAGCTCCACGTGGACGTCGAGCGATGACGCCGGCTCGGTGCCCGTGCTCTGGCCCGCCCGGACCAGCTCGTCGAGCGGATCGGTGATCTCGTCGAGCAGCGCGTCGGCCAGCCGACCCGGCGGGAGACCGCCGCGGGCCACCTCCGCCGTCAGGCACGACTCCTGGCTCGCGCCTTCGAGCTGCGACTGCAGGACCCGGTCGGCGACCTGCCAGCGATCGAGCGCGTCGAGCTCGATGGGGATCGCGTCCTCGAAGTCCCGCGTCTTGCTGCGCAGCGACACCGTGAGCCGCTCGCGCAAGAAGGCCCGGACCGGGTGGCGCAGGAAGCGTTCCAGCTGGTCCAAACCGAGCGAGTCGCCCTCGTACGGCGGCAACGGTGAGGTCCAGGAACGAGGGGGGACGCTGGCGCGGCGTCAGTGCGGCCTTGGCCCCCGCCAACTGCAGGGAGTCGAAGCTCCACGGCCGGCCGGCCACCAGGGCGTCGCACTCGAAGTTCCGCGGATCGAAGGGCTGGAGCGGATGCGCCACCACGATGTCGTCGCGCGCCCGACCCTTCGATCCGCACACCGTGTGATCGACGACGTCGAGGAGTTCGCCGACGGGCACGGCCGGCGGGCGGTGCAGATTGGAGCGCTCGTCGCGACCCGAATAGGTGATGATCAGGTTGTCCCGGGCGGCCAGGAGGGCGTCGAGCAGCAGCTGGCGATCCTCGCTGCGCACGTCGCGGTCGCCGACCCGGGGCGACAGGCTCGTCAGGTCGTCACCGTCGCGCTCGATGTGGCGCGGGAAGCTGCCGTCGTCCAGCCCCAGCAGGCAGACGACGCGGTGGGGGATCGACCGCATGGGCACCAGCGTGCAGACGGTGAGGTGCCCGGTGCAGAAATTGGCCCGGGTCGGCTTCCCTCGGAGGCGGTCCGTCATGACGGACCGCACGTCGTCGCACGTCAGATCGACCGCACTGCACCGTCTCGTCGACGGTGGCCTCGCCCACGAGCTCGTCGAGCAGCGTGGTCAGCTGGGCCCGCTGCCACGCATCGCGCGGGGACGTGGCGGTGAGTGAATCGGAGATCCGCGCCAGCGTGTCGGCCCACGCCTTGACGTCGCGGGTTCCACCGAGCAGGTCGAGCGCGTGCTGCAGGCGTTCGAGGAACTCGGCCACCCGTCCGGCCAGATCGATGTCGCTGCTGTCGACATCGTCGAGCGGGAGCGCGCCGCCGAAGAGCCGCTGGCGTTCGTCGGCCATCGTCACCCCGAGCAGCACGCGGTCCAGGCCGGCCTGCCAGGTGTTGGCCTCGAGGTCGGCCAGCTGGAACGAGCCCCGGTGCTCGGCGTCGAAGCCCCAGCGGACGAAGGCCCCGTCCACCCACTCCTCGAGCCGGAAGAGGTCGTCGTCGCTGAAGCGGAAGCGGCGCCGCACCGGCTCGCGCCCGGCCAAGTCGAGCACCTCGGTGGCCGTGATCCGGGCGGTCGCCAGCTCGAGGACCTCCGCCAGCACCCCCATCACCGGGTTGGTCTGTCGCAGCGAACGGTCGGCCAGGCGGACCTCGAGTGAGCGCGAGGGGTCGGACTGGTCCTCGTTCAGGTCATGGCCACCGAAGGTGGCCTGAATGAGCGGGGCGAAGTTCTCGATGTCCGGACACATGACGATGATGTCCCGCGGTTCGAGCGTGGGGTCGTCTTCGAGGAGGTGCAGGATGGCGTCGCGCAACACCTCGACCTGACGCCCCCGTCCGTGGCACGAATGCACACGGATGCTCTCGTCCTCCGGGTCGAGCGTCGGACGGGGATCGGCCCCGACGGCCACTGCCGCTCCCGCTCCGACCGGGGGCCGGTCGAAGCGCACGTCGTCCTGCAGCCGGCGCAGCAGGGAGCGGTCGCCACCGGAGACGGGTGCCGGCTCGACGCCGGCATGAACGTGGACATCGACGGCCTGGTCCGTCCCCGCCAGGTCGACGACCGACACGGTGTCCCCGTGGGCGACCGCGCCTCCGAGGACCAACTGCATCTCCCGGGCGTCGCGTCCCCAGGAGGCGAGCAGTGGATTGCGCGGCGTGCTCGCCGTCGGGTCCTGGCTGCGGAGGATGAAGCGGGACTCCGGACCGGCCTGATCCGAGAGACGTTCCCAGAGAACGGGCGACGGGTGCAGTAGGAAGAGGTGGACGTCGCGTCCGGCCGCGATCGCCTCGAGCACGTCGAGGTAGCTCGCCGGCAGACGGGTCAGGCCGAACAACGACAGGCGCGGCGGAAGGTCGAGCAGGTCCGGCTCGGCCCGCAATTGATCGCAGGCCGCCAGCAGGCGCTCGGCCGGGCTCGGCCGCCCGATGCGCTCACGCAACAACCGCCACAACTGAGCCTGCCAGAACGCATCACCGGCGGGCTCGTCCGCACCGCGTCGGAGATCGACGCCGCCGCCCTCGGCCCACTCCTGCAACATGGCCGGTCGGTGCACGGCGTAGCGATCGAAGAGATCGGCGACGTGGCGGATGCTCGAGAAACGCTTCGACTCCTCCACCGTCTCGGAGTTCTTGATGTGCTGGGCCAGCGGCGCCAGCCACGGATCGTCGAAGTGTTCCTCGACCACCTCGATGAGCGGCCACACCGCTCGCTCGGGCAACCATGGGTCGGCCTTGGGGTCGGTGCCCGAGGCCAGGGCCAGCGCGCTCGAGACCAGGCGACCCCGGAAACGGGAAGTCGACGTTGGCGCAGATGCCGTCGTGTCCTCCGGGGCTGGCCCCCAACGTCGACGACAGGCGCTGGGTCAGCCAGCGCTCGATGCCCCGGGTCGGCACGGACACGACTTCGGGAGTCATCGGGTCGTCGAGCGGGACGGCCACCAGGTCCGCCAGCATCGACACCAACGCGTCGGCCCGATCGGAGCGGTGGACGTGCAGCACCCGGGCAGAGTACGTCGCGGGTGTTGCCCGTCCGGTCAGCCGCCCCCGCGCCCAGCGTGGGGGCCCAGACGGTCGGGCCTACGAGCCGGTGTTGGCGTTCCCCTCGGGCAGCGACAGGATGGTCGAGGTGTCGAGGTCGTCCTCGTCGTCGATCAGCTCCACCGCCTGGAGGTGCCGAGGCGCCGCCTCGATCGGAGTCAGCTCCTGGATCTGGGCCGAGGTCCCGTCGATGACGCCCGAGACCGGGAAGCTTGCGCGCCGTGACCAGGACACGAGACTCGAGCGAGCCCACGGCCTTGTTGTAGGCCTCGACACTGGAGGCGAGGCTCTTCTGGAGCGACTGCATGTGACCGGTCCAGGTGCGCAGCCGCTCGTAGAGCTCTGCCCCCAGCTCCTTCACCTCGCGGGCGTTCTCGGCCAGCGTGTCCTGGCGCCACGACAGCGCGATGGTGCGCAACGCCGCGACCAGGGTGTTCGGGGTGGCCAGCACGACCCGCTTGTTCAGCGCGTACTCCTGCAGCGTGGCGTCCGCTTCGCAGGCGGCGGCCAGCAGCGACTCCCCCGGGATGAAGGCAACCACGAACTCCGGCGAACCGTCGTACTGCTTCCAGTACTCCTTCTTGGCCAGCTGGTCGATGTGGGTGCGCAGCTGGCGGGCGTGCTTGGTGAGGAAGATCTTCCGATCCTCCTCGTTCTGAGCCTCGGTGAAGTGCAGGAAGGCGTCGAGCGGCACCTTCGAGTCGATGACGACCTCACCCCCACCGGGGAGATGCACCACCATGTCGGGACGGAGCAAGCCGCCCTCCGAAGCGGTCGACTGCTGCTCGTCGAAGTCGACGTGCGCGAGCATGCCCGCCGCCTCGACGGACCGGCGCAAGGTCATTTCGCCCCAACGACCCCGGGTCTGCGGCGAGCGCAGCGCCGTCACCAGGTTGTGCGTTTCCTGCTGCAGGCGATCGTGACCGTCGCGGAGCGCGGCGACACGCTCATTGAGGGTCGAGTACGCGTTCTGACGCTGCCGCTCCATGTCCTGGACGCCACGTTCGTAGCGGGCCAGGGTCTCGCGGAATGGGTGCAGCAGCTGCTCGATCGCCTCCTGGCGCTGCGACAGGTCTCCCTGCGCCGCCGTGCGCGCCTGGCCGAACCGGGTGTCGGCCAGGGCGAGAAACTGCTGGCTGGTGCGGGCCAACGCCTCTTCGGACAAACGCGAGAACGTGCCCTCGAGCATGCGTTGCTCGGCCTCGGCCCGAGCCGCCGCCTCTCCTGCGTGGTCACGCAGCACCCGCAGCTCATTGGCCAGGACGGCCCGCTGTCGTCTCGGCATCGTGGGCGGCCGCGGTCACGCTGGCCAGACGCTGCTGTTGTTGGACGGCGACGGCCTGCGCCTCGGTCAGGCGTTGCTGCGCATCGGCGAGGCGACCGGCGACGACACGGGCCTCGCCCGACACCCGGGCCGTCCGCACGACGGCCCACCCGAGGCCGATGGCAAGCCCGACCGCCAACCCGATGACGACACCGATGATCATGAAAGCCAAGGTAACGAGAGGGTGTATCAGGGTCGTGGATGGTCTTCTACCTGGTCACGCCGTGTTCTTTGCCCGGGCGGGCCACGGCTGGGCACGGAGCGGCAGGCCCGTGCAGTCGGCTCCACGAGCCGGTCGCGGACCCGTTCGGAGACTGCTCCGTGACCGTTCGGAGCCCGGGTGAAAGAGCCCAATCACCGGCGGTAGCGTGAGGCGATGGCCTTCCGACTCGGGACCAGCACCAAGATCGGCAAGGCACACGGCGAGGGCGACGCGGACCGCGGAGAGAACGACCAGGACGCCACCGAGCCCCAGGATCAGCCCCAACTCCAGATCGGCCCGCTGGCCATGGAGCAGCCCCTGTGGCCACCGACGGTGCCCGAACCGCACGAGATCGACCGGCTCTTCGCCCAGGTCTTCGCGCTGGTAGGCGAGGGCATCGCCGGCGCCACCCATGCGCTGCTGACCGGTGACCGCGACGCGGCCAAACTGCTCGTCCAGCGCGACGAAGTCGTCGACAAGCTGATCGGGCAGATCCTCAACACCGTGCAACAGCAGCTCGTGCACGGCGACACCACGCCCGACGAGCGGCGTGAGTACGTGGCGATCCTGCGCATGCTGCCCGATCTCGAGCGCAATGGCGACCTGGCCGAGCACATCGCCCGTCGTGCGGCACGCTGGCCTCGGGGCCGAGATGTCGGCCCGCAGTCGCGGCCTGGTCGAGCGCATGGGTGAGGTCGCAACCACCATCTGGCGCGAGACAGCCGACGCGTTCGCCGAGCGGTCACCCGAGGCGGCAACCTCCATCGACGACATCGACGACGAGCTCGACGACCTGCACGTCACGCTGACGGCCGAACTGGTAGCCGGCACCATGTCGCTGCCCGTCGCCATTGAGCTGGCAATGGTGGCCCGTTTCTACGAACGCTTCGGCGACCATGCGGTCAACCTGGCCCGGCGCCTGGCGTCGCTGGTGACGGGGAGCCCCGAGCCTGTCTCTCCCGGTCCCGACTGAGCAACGCAGCCCGCACGAGCCCGGCGTCCCTCTTCGCAACGCCGCTGCCGAAAGCCGACCGAGCAGTTCCGCCGGACTCCGAGCGGCGGCCGGACTTTGAACAGCCGGACCATGATCGGCCTGACCGCGCCGCCTGCCCCGGTGCGGAGGAGAGAGGCGGTCGAGTTCCTCCGGGTAGAGGTCGACGCAGTACCCTCCGGCGCCGTAGCTGCGCTGCGCCACAATGGCCGCCGTGATCGTGCTGCACGCCGCCTGGTTGCCCGGCTCCGGTGGTCTGGCCCTGTGGGCGGAGGACGGGAACCTGCCTCGCACCGTCCCCGCGCGCCGCGGACGCCCTTCGCGGCAGCCCCGGCCCCACCCGTTCGCACTCGATCCCGCGGGTCTTCGCCTGGCCGTCGCGGAGGTGGCAGCGGTGACCGCTGCCGACCTGCTCGGGGAGGAACACGTCGCGCTGACTCTGAAACTCCCCGACGCCGGCCACGGTCCGGTCGGCTTCCCGCTCCTTGACGAGCTTCCCCCCTCTGCCGACGCCGGATCCCCCTCGACCCCTGGCGCCGAGGCGCGCCTGTCGCCGTGGACCGCGCCGGGCTTCGTGCTCGGTGCGTCTGCCGCCGCGACGTTCCTCTCGACGCTGCCCTCGTTGTCGGGAGACGACGACTCCTTCACCGACGGGCGCCCTTCGGCCGTCGCGCTCGCTCCCGATATCCGCTTCGCCGCCCACGCGGTCGCCCTCGTGGTCGAGTTCCTAGCGCGGGGCCGGCTGCTGCCCGATCTCGAGCGCGTGGCCGGGCGCTGGACGGCATGCTGGCGCCTGCTGGTGGGCGGGAACGACCGCGGCAGGATCGAGGCGCTTGTCTGGGCCCTGCCGGCCTCGTTCATGGCTGTGCACCTGCTCGAGCCGGACGCGGACGAGCACGGCCGCCGGACGGACCACGAATCCGGCGACGAGGTCCTGCGCTCGCTGCTCTGGGCCGTGACGGACGCGCTCGCCCGCACCCTGGTCACCCCGGTGATCCCGATTGGCCGCCAGCGTGGGGCCGAGGCGAACGTCGTCGACTCCTGGGTGCGCGCCCTCGCCTCGCCGGACGGAGGCATGGGTCGATGCGACGAGGACGAGTGTGTCGAACTGGCCGGGCGCCTTGCCCTCTGGCACGCCACGAGGAGCGCGGATGTCGAAACCGTGCGGACCTGCTTTCGCATCGTCCCGCCACCGGACGGCGAGGACGAGGAAAGCGGGCCACTCGACCAGGCGGGCGCGCCCATTCAACCCGGGCGACGGAAGAGGGACGATCCGGCTGGTACGAGCGACGCCGAGCAGAGTTGGCACATCGCGTTCGCCCTCCAGGCCGTCGACGATCCCAGCCTCGTCGTCTCTGCGGAGGATGTCTGGTCCGACGGACCCGAGCTGACGGCCATCGCTCGCCACGTGGGTCATCCTGACGAGCAGCTCCTGCGCGGACTCGGACTGGCAGCTCGCCTCGTCCCCGCGCTCGGACATGCCCTCGCCTCGGCCGCGCCCAGCGGCTACCCCACGGACGGCGCAGGCGTCCTGGCCTTTCTGCGCGATGGCGCGCCTCTCCTCGAAGAAGCCGGCTTCGGAGTGCTCGCTCCCCCGTGGTGGCGCTCGTCACGGAAACGGCTCGGGCTGCGTCTCACGGCGCGCACCGCCGCCAAGGGCGGGGCCACCAACGCCACCATCGGTCTCGAGGGGCTCTGTGACATCCGCTGGGAGGCGGTGCTGGGAGACCACACGATTGGGCTGAGCGAGCTCCGACAGCTGGCTCGGTTGAAGCAACCCCTCGTGCGAATCCGCGGCCAGTGGGTGGAGCTGCACTACGACGAGCTGGCGGCCGCCATCACGGCGGTCGGGAGGCGGGGAACCACCGACGGCGTCATGGCGGCCGGTGAGGTCTTGCGGTCCGCGCTCGGACTCGAGCAGGGACCGGGCCAGCTCCCGGTCGTGGACGTGGCGGCGGACGGTTGGCTGGGCGACCTGCTCTCGGGGGCCGAAGACCGAACGCTCGAGCCCACGCCGACCCCCGATGAATTCGCCGGCGAGCTTCGGCCCTATCAGGAACGAGGACTGGGATGGCTCACCTTTCTGGGCGAGCTCGGTCTCGGCGCCTGCCTTGCCGATGACATGGGCCTGGGGAAGACAGCCCAACTTCTCGCGCTGCTGGTCGACGAGCGAGCCCGGGCAGCGCTCGTGACGGGGCGCCGGGGCCGATCCGACGGCACCGGAACGCAACGTCGAACGAAGCGAGCCCGCCTGGGCCCGACGCTGGTGCTGTGCCCCATGTCGCTGGTGGGGAACTGGCAGCGTGAGACCGCGCGTTTCGCACCGAAGTTGGACGTCTACGTCCACCACGGGGCCGACCGACTGGCCGGAAAGGCGTTCGGCCAGCGGGCGAGCAAGGCGGACGGTGTTCACGGAG